>CAMDNQ010000013.1 GCA_945903265.1 Candidatus Sulfopaludibacter sp. SbA3 | reverse complement strand
GCGGCGCCGGCTTGTCGGCCGGCTTGTCCGCTGGCTTCTGCTGCTGCTGCGCTGCCTGCCCCGGCTGTCCGCCCTTGCGCTGCATGTCGACGCTGCCGCGGAAGTGCGCGCCTTCGGCGATCGCCACGCGTGGGGAAACGATGTCGCCGTCAACCGAGCCGCCGTCCCGAATTTCGACCTTGTCAGTGGCGTTGACGTTGCCGTGCACCTCGCCGAGCACGATCAGCGATTTCGCGAACACCTGCGCTTTGATCTTGCCGTTGGGGCCGATGGTGAGGATGTGGTCCTTCAACTCGATCTTGCCTTCGACCTGGCCTTCGACCTGGCCTTCGATCGTGAGGTCCTCGCTGCCGTTCAACTCACCCTTGATGACGACCGATTTGCCGATGTTCACCACGTCTCTCCCCGTCTGCGGCCGCGTCTCAGGCTGCGAGGCCGACGAACTTGATTGTTGACTCTGGACGACCGGCCCTGTGGGGGTGACAGTTCCGCTCGCCGGTTTAGCCGATTCATCTCGCTTCCACATATGCGTCCTCCGCCCTGCATCCCTCGATCAGCGGGGCTTCTTTTCGGCCTCTAACGATCCAAAAAACCGGACAGATGGACGGCCAGAGCCAGAGCCCACGGAGTATATCGGCCGCTCGAAAGTATTGTCTAGGGCGTTTTATTGCTGGGACTTAGCGCGAATGCTACGATGCCGGACAGAGCCCCTGGTGCAGCGAATTTACCTCGATCACAACGCCACAACCCCCCTTCACCCGGACGTCCTGGACGTCATGACGAAGGTGCTCAGGGAGGACTTCGGGAACCCGTCGAGCGTCCATCATTTCGGGCAAAAGGCCAAGTCGGTCATCGATCAGGCTCGAAGCGCGGTCGCGGCGCTGCTGGGCGGCGACCCCTCAGAGATCGTCTTCACGAGCGGCGGCACGGAGAGCGACAACTTCGCAATCCGGGGCGTGGCGGAGGCGCTGGAGCGTAGCGGCCGCCGCCATCTGATTGCGACCGCCATCGAGCACGAGGCGGTGCTCAACACCCTGAAGGCGCTCGCCAAGCGCGGGTGGACGACGACGTTGCTGCCCGTGGATCAGAGCGGCGTGGTTTCGCCGGATGCATTGCGCGACGCGCTGACGGATCAGACGGCGATTGTCTCGGTCATGCACGCCAACAATGAGATCGGCACGATTCAGCCGATCGCGGAGCTCGCGCGCCTGGCGCATGATCGCGGCGCGCTCTTTCACACCGATGCCGTGCAGACGGCGGGCAAGATTGCCCTCGACGTGAAGGCCCTGGGCGTCGACCTCGCGTCGATCTCGGCGCACAAGTTCTACGGACCGAAGGGTGTCGGCGCGATCTGGATTCGCCGCGGCCTTCGACTGCTCCCGCTCATGAGCGGCGGCAAGCACGAGCGCAGCCGCCGGGCCGGCACCGAGAACGTGGCGGGCATCGCCGGCATGGGTGAGGCGGCGACGCGTGCGCGCGGGAAGATGGCGGACGAAGCGCTCCGTCTGACCGCCCTGCGCGATCGGCTCGAAGACGCCGTGCTGCGCGCTGTTCCGGGCACCGCGGTGAACGGCGCCCGCGCGGCGCGCGTGGCGAACACCACGAACATCAGCTTCGACCGTATCGAGGCGGAGTCGCTCCTGATTGCGCTCGACCTCGAAGGCGTGGCGGTGTCTACCGGGTCCGCCTGCTCCTCGGGCACACTCGAGCCGTCGCACGTCCTCAAGGCCATGGGGTTCCCCGCCCACCGGACGCAGAACTCCATCCGCTTCAGTCTGGGTGCCGCGAATACAGAGGCCGAGATCGATCGCGTCGTCGCGATCCTGCCGACGGTCGTCGAAAAGCTGCGCAACCTCACCCGGGTGCCGGTTCGTGCCTGACACCCGCATCGTCGTGGCGATGTCCGGGGGCGTGGACTCGTCTGTCGCCGCCGCGCTCCTGGCCGAGCAGGGGCATGACGTCGTCGGGCTTTCGATGCAGTTGTATGACCAGAGCGGCAATCAGTCGTTCGGGAGCTGCTGCACCATTGACGATCTCCACGACGCGCGTCGTGTCGCGGCGGCCATTGGCATTCCGCACTACATCCTGAATCTCGAGCAGCGGTTTCAGGACACCGTCGTCTCGAACTTCGTGCGTGAGTATGCGTCTGGCCGGACGCCGCTCCCCTGCGCGCACTGCAACAGCGACCTGAAGTTCTCGACGCTCCTGGAGCGAGCGCGGGGATTCGGCGCGGATCGTGTCGCCACGGGACATTACGCGCGGGTCGAGACGCGCGCGGGTGGCCGCATCCTGCTGAAGCGAAGTGCGGATACCGCCAAGGATCAGTCGTATTTCCTGTTCTCGCTCACACAGGACCAGCTGGCGGCGGCGGTCTTTCCGGTCGGCACGCTGCTCAAGCCGGCGGTCAGGCGCGAGGCGCAGCGCCTCGGGCTCACCGTTGCGGACAAGGCTGACAGCCAGGAAATCTGTTTCGTCCCGGACGGCGACTACGCGTCCTTCGTGGCCCGCCAGGAACCGGCAGTCGCGCATGCGGGACCGATCGTGAACCAGCAGGGTGACGTGCTGGGGGCACACGAGGGCATTCACCGCTTCACCGTCGGTCAGCGCAAGGGACTCGGCGTCTCCGGGGCGATTCCGCTCTACGTGCTGAAGATTGACGTGGACGCATCGGCGGTCACGGTCGGTCCGCGTGCCGCGCTCGATCAGACGACGCTGATGGCGTCAGGCGTGAACTGGATTGCCGTCGATGCGCCTGCCTCGTGGACGCCTGTCGCTGCGCAGATCCGCCATCGCCATCGGGCGGCCGCCGGGCGGGTACGCGCCCTGGAGCACGGGCGCGCCGAGTTCGAGTTCGAGACTCCCCAGCCGGCAATCACCCCAGGCCAGGCGGTCGTTTTTTACGATGACGATGTGGTCGTGGGAGGCGGTTGGATCGACTAGCGATCGGCAACGCGCCCGTTCACAGCTGCGCGGCGGTCGACGGCTGGTGCATTTCGTCGGGGATGCCTTCGAGGTAACGCTCGGCGTCGATCGCCGCCATGCACCCCGAACCGGCGGCCGTCACCGCCTGGCGGTAGATGTGGTCCTGCACGTCGCCGGCGGCAAACACGCCGGGAATATTCGTCCGCGTCCCGTCGTGCGTGACGATGTAGCCGTTGGTATCGAGCCCCACCTGCCCCTTGAACAGCGAGGTGTTCGGGGTGTGGCCGATGGCAATGAAGACGCCGTCGAGCGCCACATCCCGCAGCTGGCCGGTCTTGAGGTTCCGGACCACGATCCCCGTCACTTCGCCCTTCTGGACGTCGTTGATGTCGGCGATCTCGGAATCCCAGATGAAATCGATCTTCGGGTTTGCCAGCGCCTTGTCCTGCATGATCTTCGACGCCCGCAGGGTGTCGCGCCGGTGGATGACGGTGACCTTGGACGCGAACCGCGACAGGTAGACCGCCTCCTCCATCGCGGAGTCGCCCCCGCCGACGACCGCAATGGGCTTGCCGCGGAAGAAATACCCGTCACACGTCGCGCAGGTGGAGACGCCGTGCCCCGAGAGTTTCCGGTCGGACCCGATGTCGAGCCAGCGCGCCGATGCGCCTGTCGCGATGATGAGGGATTCCGCGGTGATCTTCCTGCCGTCGCCCATCGCCAGCGTAAAGGGCCGCCGCGAGAGATCCACGGACATCACGTTGCCCGTGAGAATCTCGGTGCCAAAGCGCTCGGTCTGCGCGCGCATCTCCGTCATGAGATCGGGCCCCATGATGCCGTCGCGATACCCCGGCCAGTTGTCGACCATCGTCGTCAGCATGAGCTGACCGCCGGCGTCGAGGCCTTCGATCAGCAGGGGTGAGAGATTCGCGCGCGCGGTGTAGAGCGCGGCCGTCAGACCCGCCGGGCCCGACCCGATGATCACGACCTTCCGATCGGCCATCAGAGATGTTTCTCGATCATGCGGGCGATGTCTTCCTTTGGCGCGAGACCCACGAGCGTGTCGGCGAGCTGGCCGTCCTTGAACAGCAGCAGCGTCGGGATGCCGCGGATCATGAACCGGCCGGGAACGCTCGGGTTCTCGTCCACGTTCATCTTGGCCACGCTCGCACGGCCGTCGTACGTGCCGGCCAGTTCTTCCACGATCGGCGCGATGCGCCGGCATGGGCCGCACCATTCCGCCCAGAAGTCCACCAGGGTGACGCCTGTCTTGATCTCCGTGTCGAAGTTGCTATCGGTCAGGATCTTGAGTTTGTCGGATGCCATGTCTCTCTCTCGGTTTCCTGGCGGTCCACAAGACCGCCTTTACATTCCTGCCTATATTGTCGCGCGTTCGTAGACTTCTACATACTTCCGGGCCGAAGTCTCCCAGGAGAGGTCGAGCCCCATCCCGGCGGCCTGGATGCGTCGCCAGGCGTCGCGGTCGTGATACGTGCGAATAGCCTGCCGAAGCGTTTCGACCAGCGCGGCCGGCGTATAGGGGTGAAACGTGAATCCTGTGCCGGTGCCTGTCGGTAAATCGACGTCCTGAACGGTATCGAACAGCCCACCCACCGCCCGGACTACCGGAACAGTGCCATACCTGAGGCTGTACATCTGGTTGAGTCCGCATGGCTCGAAGCGGGACGGCATCAGGAACAGGTCCGCCCCAGCTTCAATCTGATGCGCAAGCGCCTCATTGAAGCCGATGCGCACCGCAATACGGCCAGGATGCGCCGCGGCCAGCGATCGCCACTCCTCCTCGTGGCGGCGGTCACCACTTCCGAGCAGCACATACCCCGCATCGATGCGGAGCAGATCGTCCGTGCTCCGTGCCATCAAGTCGAACCCCTTCTGGTCGACCAGGCGCGACACCATCCCGACAAGCGGACGATCGAGGTCGCGCTCACCGGAGGGCAGCCCGAGCACGTCGAGAAGTTGCCGCTTGGCGACCCGTTTGCCGTCGAGATGCGCGGCATCGTACGGCGCCCCGACGTAAGGGTCAGTCGCGGGGTTCCACTCGTCGTAGTCAATCCCGTTCAGAATGCCGACGAGGTCGGCCCCACGGCTCCGAAGGATTCCGTCGAACCCGCAGCCAAATTCCTCCGTCTGAATCTCCTCTGCATACCTGGGACTGACGGTGGTCACCAGACGACTGAAGACGATCCCGCCCTTGAGAAGACTGATGCGCCCCCAGAACTCCAGTGCGTCCATCCCCAGGAGTTCGCGCCCGAGGCCGATGCGTGACAGCCACTCCGCGCCGAAGAGCCCTTGATACGCGAGGTTGTGAATAGTGAAGACGACGGGCCCGCGGTGGAGCACCGGGATGAGGCCGGCCTGCCAATCATGGGCGTGAATGAGGTCGTAGGAGGGGGTTCCCTGATGGGCCCATGCGAGCGCTGCGCGGCAGAGGAAGGCGAATCGCGCGGCGTTATCGGGGTAATCGGTCCCGTCTGGTCCATAGAGCTGGTCACGATCGAAGTACGCCGGATGATCGACAAACAGCGTCCTCACGCCGTGGCTGGTGACGCTGTCGATCCGGGTCTCACGTGCGGCGCCTTCGTCGCTCACGGTGACGACGCCGGCGCGGTCGCCCTGAGGTACGCCGCGGTAGCGCGGAAGGATGACGTCGACGGAGTGTCCCAGCCGCACGAGGGCGCGCGGGAGAGCCAGGAGGACGTCCGCAAGGCCACCCGTTTTGGCAAACGGCGCGGCTTCCGACGCCACCATCAGGATACGCACGGACTCAACGTTATTTGTATGATCGGCATGTGGCAAGTCGTCCCACTCCCCCAGGCCGCTCCGAAACCCGAGAGACGGCGGAACTTCGTGCGCTCAAGGAACGGCAGCCCGAGCTTGGCGATGCTGTGGATCTGCACCTGGAACTCCTCGAGGTCCAGCGCCGTGTGCAGGGCCGCATCCCGCTTCCCTCCTTCGAGCTGAACGCCGCAATCTTCGCGCGTCACCAGGCGGATGCCACGCCTCTACTCCGGTTCGAGGATATCCCGCTGGAGCTGAGCGACCTCCGCCTGGTGGTGCGTCAGATGGCGGACATCCTGCGGCGCTTCGGCGCGCTCGAGGAGAAGGAGTATCAGCAGGTACAGGCGCTCGGACGCGATGCGTCGCTGACCGCTGTGCTCGGCGATTGGTACCGGGCGCCGGCGCTGCGGCATGCGGCTGCGGTGGGCCACGGCCCGGCACCGGCGGCGCCGCTGCACGACACCGGTGCCTTCGATCAGCTCTTCACTGTCGCCATGCGGCCGTTTCTGTCGCGGTGCGCGGAAGTGATCCAGCAGCGCCCTGAGCTGGCGTCGTGGCCGCATCCCCACTGCGCAGTGTGCGGCGGGGAGCCCGATTTCGCCGTCATCACGTCGGCGGCCGAGCGGCACCTCATATGCGGACGCTGCGCGCTCCGCTGGAAGTTCGAGCCTCTCACCTGCCCGTATTGCCGGAACAGCGACCGCACGCAGGTCACGTCATTCGCGACGCCCGACGGCCAGTACCGCGTCTACGCGTGTGACGTCTGTACGCGCTACCTCAAGGCGTACGACGGCCGCCGCGCAGCGCGTCCTGTGATGCCGGTTGTGGATGGTGTGGCGACGCTGCCGCTGGATGCGGCGGCGATACAGCGCGGATATAGCTAGAGACTACTGACTACTGACTAGTTACTGGACGTAACCGTCGCCGCTTCAACCGGCGGCGCAATGATGTCCTGCGCCTTGCCTGCCAGCCAGTTGAAGAGGTGGCGCGTTTCCCAGAACCGGCCTGCGTTCGACTTGGCTCCCAGGACCACCACGGCCACCTGCGGTCCACCATGCGGCAGCCGGAGGAGCGTGGCGAGGCAATAGCCCGCCTTCCTGATGAAACCGGTCTTGCCGCCCAGCACGTCGACGTCGCCCGCTCTCACCAACTGGTTGGTGCTGCGGATGCTGATGCGACGGCGGCCCGCCTGCACCGTGTGCGCCTGCTTCTGCATGATCGACGCGATCCGGTGATCGCCCGAGACCTGCGCAATGAGCCGCGCCATGTCATACGCGGACGACACGTTGTCGGACAGCAGTCCCGACGGGTCGGCGTAGTGCGTGCTGACCAGCCCGAGTTCCGCCGCCTTGGTATTCATCCGGTCAATGAAGCCCTTCGCCCCGTGCGGCGACACGCGCGCCAGTGCACGGGCGGCGGCGTTGTCCGAGGCAATCAGCAGCAGGTGCAGCAGGTCGCCGGTCGTCAGCTTGTAGCCGGCGCGGAGATAGGTTGTCGACGCGCGGTAGACGTCCGCACGCTGGACGACGATCTCCTCAGTCAGATCCGGATCGTTTTCAAGGAACACCGCCGCCGTCATCACCTTGGTGATGCTGGCGATCGACCGCTGGTCCTGTGAATTCTGTTCCCAGAGCACCTTCCCGGTCTCGGGGTTGTAGATGATGGCGGCTTCAGCGCGAAGATCGGGAACTTCCGAGCCGGCCGCGTCGAGCTTGAATCGGGGCTCCTGCGCTTCACGCAGCGCACGCGCCTGCAGGGTGGCGCGAGTGACACGCGGCACACGGGCGGCACGCGGAGCAGCGGGCACGCCAGCCTGCGTGGTGTAGACCGCGAGGCGCTTGCCGACCTGAATGCCGTTGGCCCGCAGCCGGTTCGTTTCCTTCAGCGCGGCAACAGTGGTGCGATAGCGCCGGGAAATCGATGAGAGCGTTTCGCCGCGCTTGACGACGTGTGTGATCTTGCGGCGAGTGGGGGTGGTGGTTGCTGCAGCGGGAGCCGTCTCGGCCGGTGTGTCGACAATCGGCAGCGCCAGTGGCGCCTGGGGCTCGCTCGGACCGCGGGGGGCAGCCGTCTGGCCTTCGGCCGCATACGGCAGCAGCGACGTCAGAAGGACGCCAAGCACACCGATGAGTTGGATCTTGCCGATCGGTCGGGCCTGGATCACGGGCAACCCCTTGCGTAACAAGTTGTTAAGAGTGTCGGCATTGTAGCAAAGAAACTGTAGCGTGCAAGCGTTTTTGACAGGACCATATGCCTCACAGTTACCCTTTGCGTACACATTCCGGTCACCTCAGCGGCATTTCGGCTCGGCAGAACCAAATTCGGTGCCAGTCGAGCTCTCGCAATGACCGGCTGGCGAGGCACCCATGAGCCTGCGAACCGCCGAGTTCACTGCCCTTCGCGCCGCCATTTCGGCCCGCGGCACGACCAGGATCGTCATCGCCGCCACGTCGATCGGCATCTGGGCGGCCCTGACCGCCGTGCTGGTGCTCTTCAGCGACCTGCCGCTGGCGGTCCTGATTCCGTTCGCGATTCTGGTCGCGGGCTTCGAGGCGGTCCACGCGCTCCACGTCGGGGTCGAGCGCATCGGACGGTACCTGCAGGTCTATTACGAGGAGGGACCGGACGCGCCCCAGTGGGAGACGGCGGCGATGGCGGTCGGCCCCGCACTCCCGGGCGGCGGCGTGGACCCTCTCTTTTCCGCGCTCTTCATCGGCGCTGCGGTCCTGAATCTCGCGGCCGCCTTCCCTGTCGCGCCGATCTGGCAGGAACTGGCGTTCCTCGGTGTCTGCCATGCCGGTCTCGTCGTTCGGATCGTGAGGGCCCGGATCGCCGCCGCGCGTCAGCGGACGGCTGAACTCGACCGCTTCAGGGCGCTGCTACTCCGACAACGCGATCGCAATTAGCAGCGTCCGCTGCGTTCCGCGCCACGAGTCCGTCGTATCGAACGTCTCGTCGAGGGTGTGCGCGCCGGTTCCGCTGCCGCCCGCGTCAACCGTGATAGCGGGAATGTTCAGGCTCATCGGCGCGTTCGCGTCGGTGGATCCCTCGGCCAATTCGATGGGCAACCCGAGAGCCCTCGTGACCGAGACCGCCCGCTGCACGATGTCCGACGCGGCGGCGACGGCGCCCGCGGGACGATCCCCGACCAGCATCTTGGTGACGGTCAGCCTGCCCTTCTGGTCCCATCGGGCGTTCTCCGCGGCCAGCGCAGCGTCGACCGCGGCATGGAACTTCCCATCGAGGTCGCGAAGCGCGGCCGGGTTCGCCGATCGCATATCGACTTCCATCCAGGCGTCCGCGGAAATCGAGTTGACCGATGTGCCTCCGCCGATCCGTCCCACATTGAACGTGGTTCTCGGTTCCGCCGGCGGTCGAATGTCGGCCAGTCCCGCGATCGCCCGCCCAAGCGCGTGGACCGGGTTGGCGATTCCGAAGGCGCCGTAGCTGTGGCCGCCAGGCCCGGCGAAGGTCACGCGATACCGAAGACTTCCGACTGAAATGTGAGTGATTCCGTAGCCGGTGCCGTCTACCGAGACGAAGCGATCGACCTGGCCCTTCAGCGTGTCGTTGACGAGTGCCTTGACCCCGCGGAGGTCCCCCAGCCCCTCCTCGCCGACCGTGCCAACGAAGGTGATGCTGCCCCCGGTCTGCACCTTCGCCGCGTCGAGCGCGCGGACGACCGCAAGGAGGACGGCCAGTCCGCGGCAGTCGTCGCCAATGCCAGGGCCGCGCAGTACGGGGCCCTTCCGGGTGACCGTCACGTTCGTCTCCGCCGGAAACACGGTGTCGAGATGTGCACTCAGCACGAGATTGGGGCGGGCGGCGCGACCGGGACGCTCGCCGAGGACGTTCCCGGTCTTGTCGATGCGGACGTTGCGCAGTCCTACCCGCCGGAACGCGTCGGCGTAGGCCTGGGCCCTGGCGGTCTCCATGAACGGCGGGGCCGGGATCTCACACAGGCGCACCTGTTCCTCGATGGCCGCCGGCTCGTTCAACTGCACATCATTCAGCGCCGCGCGAACCGCCGGATCGTTCATCAACCGCGGGCCCGGGTCGACGGTCTGCGCGTGGGCTGAACACGGCCCGACCATCGCGACCGCCGCTGCCAGTGCCGCAACCGCACACCTGATTCGCATGATTCGAGACGATAGCACCATCCAACTGATTGAAATCGGATCCACGCAGCCACAGTCCGTGGCTGGTCCGCTACACCGGACTCGAATACGGCGCGACGACGTCGCGATGCGGCTGGATGAAAATCGCGCCAGATTTCTTCGATCACGCTGACAGTTGCCTCCGCGTGGCAAGTTCGACCTCATCGGTACAGAACTTGCTCTTGTCGGGCGCGGAGGAATCGGGGAATGAGTCTGGTGCGGCTCCTGGAGTTTCGAACCCTCACCTGTGGCTGCGTGATCGGTCGCTATCGCGAAGTAGCGACGATCCGCGAGCTCACATACGTCGAAGAAAAAGGTCATGGCTGCGACATGCACGGCCATCGCCGCAATCACACGATCGCCGCCGAGCGCAGCTCCGCCGCCGTTCCATTCGCCGCCGTCAAGGCCTCCTGACCTTTCGCTGACGCCTGGGGGTGTACCCGCGCGGTACAATCCCCATGGTGTCGCGCCCTCCGCAACCGCATATTTCCCTCACAGGCCGGCGCGCACGCTATCGGTTCTACCTGGGCGACTGCCTCGACGTCCTCGAGGCGCTTCCCGCCGGTTCGATCGACGCGATCGTGACGTCGCCGCCCTATAACCTCGGCATCAGGTATCGAAGTTATGACGACACCATGCCCCGCGATCGCTATCTGGAGTGGACCGGGGAATGGATCCGCCGTGCCGCGAAGGCGCTCGCACCTGACGGCTCGCTGTTCCTGAATGTCGGCGCCAAGCCGACCGACCCCTGGACCGCCATGGACGTGGCGGCGGCGGCGCGACCGCACCTGCTCCTGCAGAACACGATTCATTGGATCAAGTCGATCGCCATTGAGAAGTCGCTGGCGGGCACCCGCTCCGGCCTGCAGCAGGATTTGGCCGTCGGCCACTACAAGCCGATCAACAGCAAGCGGTTCCTCCACGACTGCCACGAGTTCGTCTTCCACTTCACGCCGAAGGGACACACGCCTCTGGATCGGCGCGCCATCGGCGTCCGCTACCAGGACCAGTCGAACGTGGGACGCTGGCCGTCGGCGGCCTCCGGGGTACGCTGCCGCGGCAACACGTGGTTCATTCCATACGACACGATTCAGAACCGCGAAAAAGATCGCCCCCACCCCGCGACCTTCCCTCCCCTTCTCCCGGAGATGTGCCTGCGCCTGCACGGCCTGACGCGCATCACCACGGTGGCCGACCCGTTTCTGGGCCTGGGATCGACCGCCGTCGCCTGCGCGCAGCTTGGCGTGGGCTTTATCGGGATTGAAATGGACAAGGGCTACCTGAAACGGGCCGTCGAGCGAACGCAGGCGGCAATCGACCAGTCCGCCTGATGGATCTTCGCCAGCTCGAAATCATTCGTGCGATTGCCGACACGGGCTCCTTCACCGCGGCGGGCGAAAAGCTGCACGTGTCGCAGTCGGCGATCAGCCGGCAGATCCTCCTCCTCGAGGCGGAGCTTGGCGAGCCGGTGTTTCACCGTATCGGCCGCCGGATCAAGATCACCCCCGCGGGCGAATCCCTCCTGCAACTGAGTCACCGCGTCTTTCAGGACGTCCAGGACACCGTCGCGCAGGTGACCGAGAAGCAGGAATCGTTACGGGGAACGATGCGGCTCGTCGGCGGGATGACGGTCTGCCTGTACGTCTTTCCGTCGCTCCTGGCGGAAGTGCGCCGCACGCATCCGCAGCTCGATCTGAAGATCACCGTAGGCAGCGGCGAGCGATCGATTGCGCTGCTGCGATCGGGGTCCGGCGATCTCGGCCTGGTCACGCTGCCGGTGGACGCGGCCGATCTCGAGGCGGTCCCGGTGCTGGAAGAAGAGCTCCTGCTGGTCACATACCCGTCGCATCCGCTGGCCAACAAACGCGACATCACGCCGGCCGACCTCACCCGCCAGCCGTTCATCCTCTTTGAAACCGGATCCATTACCCGGCGCCTGGTCGAAGATTTCTTCACCCGCGAGCACATCGCCCCCGAGATCGTGATGGAGACGGAGAACGTCGAGATCATCAAGGCGATGGTGCGCCACGGCGTGGGGATCAGCATCATCCCGTGGCAGGCGGCGATGGCCGACGTCCGCGCACGGCAGCTGTTCTGCAGCCGGATCTCCGGGCACGCCCTGCGGCGCCAGACCGGCTGGCTCTATCCCAAGATGCGGCGGCTGCCGCGCGCGGTGTCGGAGGTGATGCGGGTATTCGAGCAGATCCGGCCGCAGCTCGAGTCGGCCGTCCGCGCGCCGAAGAACTACTAAACAGACTTACTGCGCGGGAGCAGTCGGCCGGAGCGTATACGAGGTGCGCGACCAGACCTGCACTCCCGTGCGGCTCGCCTTCACTTCGATCTTGCGCGTGCGCTTCAGCGGATCCGGATTGGTCGAGTAGTACCCGAGCACGTAGTAGTCGCTCGTCTCGGCGTCGATGCGCTTGAGCGCGCGGTCGAAGTCGTTCTGGTTGACGACGGCGATGCCGCCAGTCTGCTCGGCAATCACGCGCAGGCTGTCCTGTGTTTCACGGATGTGATTCTGCCATTCCGACATGTTGTCGAGGTTCTGGTCGATGTCGGGGCCGGCAACGAGCCCGCGCGGGTCGATCGTATAGAACGTCGCGTTGGCGCGGTTGGCTGCGCGCGTCAGCTCCGACAGCTCGCGGACCAGATCGGCCTCGGCGAACGTGTTGCCCTGGAACCGGTTGTTCATGAACGGATCGCCGCCGCTGTTGCCGCTGCCGTCGTCCATGTTCGAACCGAACATCTCGCTCTGATACTTCAGGCGCGATTCCTGGAACGGATTGAAGTCGTAGCCGCTGCTGATGTAGAGGACCGCCTTGCGCCGGTTGCGCAGCGCCTCGACGTTCCGCATCAGGTCGTAGGCCGTACGGAACGCGACATGCGCGCGGTAGCGCAGCTCGGCCGGTCCCTGCGCGCCCTGAATGGTCTTGATGTAATCCTCGGGACGCAATCCGCTGCCCGTCACGCGCTTGATCGCCGATTCCAGCACCTGCCGGTCGTAGGTCAACTGCTCGGAGATCGACGAGGTCCCGGTCGACACGATGCCGAACATGTCGCCTTCGTGAATCAGGTTGCGCAGCATGCGCGTCATCAGATCGCGCGTCCGCGGCGTCAGCCTGAAGTCGAGATGCAGGTCATCGATGAAGATCAGGAACACGCGCCCCGCGGCGTCATTGGTGGGCCGGGCGGCGGGAAGGATGATGCCCTCCTGGACGGGCGCCGGCGGCGGCGCCTGGACGTTGAACACGCGGCCGCCGTGCGTCAGGACGAGCGACACGATCTCCTGCTTGACCCCGTCCTCGAATACTTCGAATTCGTTGACCTTGAGATCCGACACGAACTGCCCCTGCCCGTCGCGCGCGATGAGGTCGGTCGTCACGAGGTCGACGGCGACGCGGAAGGTCGCCCCTGGCGTCTGGGGCACCTGCCCCCCGGCTCCGTTCGGGGCGGGCGGCGGAGGCTCCTGGCCGGATGCGACGGCCGACAGCATGGTCGACAGCGCCGCCGAAAGGGCGACCGCAACTGCCACGCCCGACAGGTGTTTAGGGGCTGTTCGCATGCCGTGCAGTATACCAACCGGCTAAGATAGCTGCCGATGCGGATTGCGGTAGCTGGAGACCACGCCGGGTTCGAGATGAAGCAGGACCTGGCCGCCAAACTGCGCGCGCGCGGCCATGAGGTCCTCGACCTCGGGACGCATTCAACCGACGCCGTCGACTACCCGGATTGCGCGGTCGCCGTCGCCGACGCGCTCCTCGGCGGAAAAGCCGAGCGCGGGCTCATCGTCTGCGGAAGCGGCGCAGGCGTCTCGATTGCCGCGAACAAGGTTCCCGGCATCCGTGCCTCGGTCTGCCACGACGTCTACACGGCGCATCAGGCCGTCGAACATGACGACATGAACGTGCTGTGCCTGGGGGCGAGGGTCATCGGGATCAATGTGGCCGAGGAGATCGCGACGGCATTTCTGGGCGCCACGTTTTCCGGTGAAGAGCGCCACCAGCGCCGGCTGAACAAGATTCTCGCGATCGAACGGCGCCATTTCCGGTCTTGATCGCGACCGTCTACGCGAATCAACACACCCTCTACGCCGAGTCCGGCGGCACGAATCGAACACCTCATCGCGAACGCGCTGGAGATCCGCGGGCAGGCCGCGGTCTGTCTGACGGGCGGCACGACCGCGCGCCACGTCTACGAGGCGATTGCCGTGCACCAGCGCCACGCGCCTCGACTTGCCTGGAACCAGATACGGTTCTTCTGGGGCGATGAGCGTGACGTCCCGGCCGGCCACCCTGACAGCAATTACGGAATGGCCGCCGCGGCGCTCCTCACGCACGTGCCTGTCGATGCCAGATTGGTGCACCCCATTCCTGCCGACGGCCGCGACGCCCAGGCAGCAGCCCGGGCCTATGACGTCACGCTGCAGCAGACGGTATTTGCATCGCGGACCGAGTGGGCATTTGATCTGACACTGCTCGGCATCGGATCGGACGCGCATATCGCGTCGCTCTTCCCCGCAGATCCTCCGCCGGGCCGGCGACCGGGTCGAGTGGCTTATGGACTCGGCGGCCGATGGTCGAGCGCGCGCCGCGCGGCCCTCGAGATGAGGGCCGTCGTGATGAGGATGGCGATGACGCTCGCGATCGCGAGCGCGTAGTAGGCCGGTCCACGCGGCGGCGACACCCCCGACGCCAGCGCGGCCACGTCGCCCACGACCTTCCCGTAATACGTGTAGATGAGAATTGCGGGAAGCATTCCCAGCAGGGCGACGAGATAGTCCCGATAGCGCACGCCGCTCAGGGCAAGCGCGTAATTGAGCGGCGTGAACGGAATGAGCGGCGACAGGCGCAGCAGGAACATCACCCACGCGCCCTCTCCCACAATCGCCGCGCGGACGGCCGCGATGCGCGGATTGCGCGTCAGGCGGGCCATCCATCGGGATTTGGCCAGCGGCGATGCGACGGCGTACACAGCGGAAGCACCCAGCGACGCACCGACGAAGACGACGACACTCCCCTGCCAGACGCCGAACAACGCCCCGGCAGCCACAGTCAGAAAAAATGCCGGCGCCATCGTCAGCGCCGCGGCGATGTAAATGAGCACGAAGGCCACCGGCGCCCACGGCCCGAGATTCGTGATGCGCAGGACGACCGGCGCGAGCCAGTCCATTACGCGTCCGATGGCGGGGGCGGTTCGGACGCCGGAGGCGGGCCCGGCCTGGCGGGCCGGCGCGGACGCCGCCGCCGCCGTGAAAACACCCGGGAGAGCCGCTCCAGCGCCTCTCCGGCCCTGGCCAGGCCGGCCGCGATCTGGTCGGCGTCGGTCCACGCCGCGGTATTCACGCGCTCCGCGAGCGCGAGCAGCGCTTCCTGGCGCGCGGCATCGGTGGTGCGAACACGGATGCGTTCCTTGATCAGCGGATACCAGTGATTCAGGAAGGCGATCTGTTCTTCAGGCGTCGAGCCCTGGAGGCCCGACGGCATCGGCACGCGTGCAGCCGACGGCTGCTGCGCGGCTGGCGCCGGCGGCGCCTCGACCCCGGCCACCTCGGGCGCCTGTGCCACCGTCTCACCGTCGGGGCTTCGCCGCTTCTTGCGGCGCGGCGGCTCCGGAGTGCTCTCGATGATTTGCCGGTTTGCGAGGACCGATTTCCAGTCGAAGGCGATGTCGGGGTACTGGGATTCGAGGACGCGAAGGATCTCGGGCTCGAGCGGCTCGCGGCCGACGCGAACGCCGCCGGGGCTGCGAAAGACATACAGGATCCGCGAGCGCTGCCTGCCGCCCTCGCGGTACCAGTGCATCAGGTAGGTGGTTTCATAGCCGCGCTTGTCGCGGATGACCCGCAAAAAGGGCACGGCTTACTTGCGCTTCTGCGCCTTGGATGTGCGTGAGGTTTTTTTGGCGACGCTCCGCGATGGCGCTTTCGATGACGTTTTTGATGACGCTTTCGATGACGCCGCCGCCGTCTTGCGCCGCGGCGCCGCCGCCGGACGACGCGAGGAGGTCCGCGCAGGGGCGGCCGGCCGTGCAGTTCGCGTTCGCGCAGCAGCCGCAGCGGGCCGCCGGGCGGCCGCCACCGGGCGCGGAGCTGGCGTCGCA
This sequence comes from Candidatus Sulfopaludibacter sp. SbA3, assembly GCA_945903265.1. Taxonomy (GTDB): domain Bacteria; phylum Acidobacteriota; class Vicinamibacteria; order Vicinamibacterales; family UBA2999; genus CAXNKG01. The sequence goes on along the minus strand of CAMDNQ010000013.1, from coordinate 75,100 downwards.
CGGACTTTGTCTTCCAGCGATTTCACTCCGGCCGCACGCTGGATCAGCATGAACCGGATCTGGTCGCCGAGGACATCGAACGACCAGATCTCACTGACGGTCACGTTCAGATCGCCGGCGAGCTGTCGCGCCACGTCGATCATCGACGCCGGGACGTACAGGTGAAACTGCGCACGGGCCCGAGAAAAGGCGACCCACTGCGACATCGCTTCAACTTTATTGACGGATTCGGAGGTTTCGACCTCGACAATCCCGACGATCTTGCGACCCTTGTCGGTCGACTGGAGCACCAGATCGGGGAACCAGGGCGACTGCCCTATCGGAACAGGGGCCTTCTGCTCGTTCCCAACGTTGATGGAAACTTCAAATTTTCTCTTATATTTCGCCTGTAACAGGCGAATCACCCGGTCGTGCTCCAGTTGCTCGCGAACGGGCCGTAAGAGGATTGGACTCAACGAGAACTCCGAAGGCGGCTCAAACCGGCTGAATATAGCATGAGAATTCCGGCCGCCTTGACGACAGATCTGGTTCGCCCCACAATGGGTCGTGTCCTCCCTCCCCAGCACGACCGCGCCTCGTGTGCTCATCGTCGATGACGATGCAAGCGTGACGGACACATTTTCGCGGACTCTTCGCCTCGAAGGATATGAAGTCTGGGCCGCGCTCTCGGCCGACGAGGGACTGAACCTCGCCCAGACCCATCGGCCGAACGCCGTCATCCTCGACTTGCGGACGCCGCTGACGAGCGGCCTCCAGTTCCTTCGCGCGATCCGCGCCATTCCCGGTCTGACCAACACGCCTGTCGCGATTGTGACGGGCGATTACTACCTCGATGACGCGCAGGCGTCCGAGATCCAGGCGCTCGGCGCCGAGCTGCGGTACAAACCGCTCTGGCTGGAGGAGCTCGTGACGCTCGCGCGCGAACTCCTTAGCAGTCCCGTGAGGGACTGACGTGATTTCCTCCTCCCGATTCCTCAAGGCATGCCGGCGCGAGCCGGTTGATGTGACGCCGGTCTGGTTCATGCGCCAGGCGGGCCGGTACATGTCCGAATATCGGGCGCTGCGCGAGCGGTATTCGTTGCTGGATATCTGCCGGTCGCCAGAGCTGGCGCTCGAAGTCACGCTTCAACCGGTCCGCCGGATTGAAGTCGATGCGGCAATCCTCTTCTCGGACCTGCTGCTGCCGCTCGAGCCGATGGGGCTCCCCTTTGATTTCATCAAGGGCGAGGGGCCCCAGCTCGAACGGCCGATCAGCTCGCCCGCCGATATCGACAACCTCAAGACGTTCGAGCCGCGCGAGGCGTTGTCGCACGTGCTGGACGCGATCCGCCTCATCCAGACGGAGCTCGCGGGGCGGATTCCGCTGATCGGGTTCGCGGGCGCGCCGTTCACGCTTGCGTCGTACGCGATCGAAGGCGGACATTCCTCGAACTTCGCGAAAACCAAAGCGCTGATGTACGGGCATCCAGACGCCTGGCACCGGCTCTGCGAACGGCTCTCGACGCTCGTCGGCGACTACATGCTCGCGCAGATTGAGGCCGGGGTCGACGTGGTGCAGATATTTGATTCCTGGGTGGGCGCGTTGAATACGGCGGACTACCGTGAATTCGCCCTGCCGCACACCCGCAGGATCTTCGAGACCATCGGTGCGCGCGTGCCCACGATTCATTTCGGCACGGGTACGGGGGCGATCCTCGAGGATCTGCGCGATGCCGGCGGCGATGTCATCGGCGTCGACTGGCGGACGCCCATGGACGTCGCGTGGGACCGCATCGGCTCCGACCGTGCGGTGCAGGGCAACCTCGACCCGACGCTCCTGCTCGGGCCGACCGACCGGATGTTCACGCAGACCGACGACATCCTGGCCCGGGTGGGCCGGCGGCCGGGACACATCTTCAATCTCGGACACGGCATCCTGCCGTCCACGCCGGTCGAGCACGTCCAGATGCTCGCGCAATACGTGCACAGTGCGTCCCGTCGAACCAATCGAACGTGAACACGCACCGAGCAGCAAGAAGACAGCAGGGTGAACCGCAGCGCCGTTGACGTCGCCATCATCGGCGGCGGCATCAGCGGGCTGACGGCTGCGTACGAACTGCAGCTGCGCGGCGTGTCGGCTCATGTCTTCGAGGCAGACTCGCGTCTCGGCGGAGTTATCAGAACCGACCGCTTCGACGGCTGGGTGATCGACGGCGGGCCGGACGCGCTGCTCGTGCAGAAGCCCGCTGCCGTGGCGCTCTGCCGCGAGCTGGGACTTGCCGACCGCCTGATCTCCACGCAGCAACCCCGGACCGCCTACGTGCTGCGGGAGGGATCGCTTGTACCGCTCGCCCAGGGATCGTTTCTTGGTTTCCCGGTCAGCGTCGCGGCACTCGCCATGGGATCGCTCTTTTCGTGGGGAGGCAAGATCCGGATGGCCGCCGAGATCGCGATTCCCCGCGGCGACGGACAGGACGAGTCGATCGCGTCGTTCGTGCAGCGTCGATTTGGCAGCGAAGCGGTCGACTACCTCGCCGAGCCGCTTCTCGCGGGGATCCACGCAGGCGATGTGGATGCGCTGTCTGTCGCGGCGCTCTTTCCGCGGCTCGTCGAAGCGGAGCGGCAGTCAGGAAGCGTGCTGCGCGCAATCCGCGCGCTGCGCGTGACGCCTTCCACCCAGGGCGCGTTCGTCTCGCTTCCGGGTGGTGTCGCCGAGCTGGTCGAAACACTGGCTGCAACGCTCCCCTCAGGCGCGGTGACGCTGTCGGCGCGTGTCACCGGACTCTCATCGGCGAACGGATACACAGTCGAGACGGAGCGCGAGTCCGTCAACGCCCGCGGCGTCATCATGTGCGCACCCGCCTACGTGACGGCGGAGCTCCTGCGTCCAATCGATCCTTCGCTCGCGAGGCTCTGCGAAGGTGTTCCCTACGCGTCGACGGCCACGGTTGCCTTCGGCTATCGCCGATCGCAGATCGCCCATCCGCTCAACGGCACCGGCTTTGTCGTCCCGCGCATCGAGGGGAGTCCCCTGCTGGCCGCGACCTGGGTGACCTCCAAGTGGCCGGGACGCGCGCCCGCCGACTGCGCGCTTGTCCGCGGCTTCCTCGGTGGCGGGCGCGACCCTCATCGCCTCGACGCGCCTGACGATGAACTGATTCAGACGGCGCGGGAGGCATTGACGGAGATCCTTGGTATCGACGGTGAGCCGCTGATCACGCGCTTGTATCGGTTTCCCCGGCAGAGTCCGCAGTACACCGTCGGCCACCTCGATCGTGTGGCGGCTATCGAGAAGCGCATCGCCGCGCTGCCTGGACTCTTCGTCGCCGGCAGCGGCTTCCGCGCCATCGGCATCCCGGACTGCATCGCCGACGCCCGCGCCACGGCGGGCCACGCGGCGGAATTCGTCCGCGCAACATAGAATCCGGACATGCGCCTACTTGCGGTTACCGCCGTCGCGCTGAGCTTGTGGACAGGCGTGCCCGCCGCACAGACCAGCCGCCCGACCGGAGCGCTGACGCCGCATATTGAAGGCGTCCTTCGAAACATCAGATCTGCGGACAAGGGCCTGCTCGCGGTGTCGGAGGAAGACGGGCGTTTTCTGCGCATGCTGGTGGCGGCCCGCGGCGCGAAGGCGGTGCTCGAGATCGGCGCGGCGAGCGGGTACAGCGGCATCTGGCTGGGACTCGGCGCGCGCGAGACGGGCGGACGCGTCGTGGCCGTCGAGTACGACGCGCAGCGCGCGAAGGAAGCCGACGCCAATATCAGGCGCGCCGGCCTGACGGACGTCGTGCGAGTGATCCGCGGTGACGCGTTTGCCGAGATTCCGAAGCTGCCGGGCCGCTTCGACTTCGTCTTCCTCGACGCCTGGAAACCCGACTACCAGAAGTTCTTCGACCTCGTGTATCCCCGCCTCGAGCCGGGCGGTGTCTTCGTGGCGCACAACGTGGTGAACAAGAAGAACGACATGGAGCCGTTTCTGCGCACGGTGCTGACGCATCCCTCGCTCTTCACCACCATCGTCTCGCCGTCCCACGAAGGCATGTCGGTCAGTTACAAGACCCGGTGAAACCCGTCCACATCATCGGCGTACCGCTGGATCTCGGCGCCGGCCGGCGCGGGGTCGACATGGGACCGTCTGCGCTCCGGATCGCCGGACTTGGGGAGCAGCTCGCCGCCCTGGGCCGGACGGTCGTCGACAAAGGCAACCTCCCGTCACCGATCCCCGAGACGAAGCGTCCGGCAGACAAGCGGAAGAAATACATCCGCGACATCGCCAAGGTCTGCACGAAGCTGTACGACCTCTCCCTGAAGTCCCTCGATGCGGGTGCGTTGCCACTCGTGCTCGGCGGCGACCACAGCCTCGCGGCCGGCTCCGTGGCTGCCAGCGCGGCGTGGCTGCAGCGCACGGCCTCCAGACCGCTCGGGCTGATCTGGGTAGACGCCCACGGCGACATGAACACCCCCGAGACGACGACCTCTGGAAACGTGCACGGCATGCCGCTGGCCGCGCTCCTCGGGAACGAGCCGGGTGAACTCGCGTCGATCGGCGCGTGGCCCTCCGTGCTGGCCACGCATACGGTGCTCCTTGGCATCCGGAACCTCGACGAACGTGAAAAAGAGCAGATTCGAGCGTCCGGCGTCCACGTGTTCACGATGAAGGACATCGATCGCGACGGGATTGCCGTCGTTGCAGAACGCGCCATTGCCCTGGCGTCGAACGGGACCGGCGGCCTTCACGTGTCATTCGACATGGACGTCTGCGATCCCGCGATCGCGCCGGGCGTCGGCACCCCCGTGAAAGGGGGTCTCGACTATCGCGAAGCGCACATGGTGATGGAGATCGTCGCCGACTCGCGGCAGCTGATCGCGCTGGATATGGTCGAGGTGAACCCGCCCCTCGACGTGCGGAACACCACCGCAGAGTTCGCGACCGAGCTGGCACTCTCAGCGCTCGGCAAGAACATTCTGTAGAGGCGGCGCGGTTGTTGCTCTGTGATGAGCCGTGCGTCGGCTCGTAGGCGGCATCGCAGGAGCGCTGGTACTCGTCAGCGTGGCGACGTGGGTCGTTGCCCCCGCGACGCTTCGCGCGACCCACGCGATCCGATACGCACCTCTCCCATCATCCGACTGGTTGATCCCCCAGGACGCCGCTGATACGGTTCGAGCCGACGCGTTCCGCCGTGCGCAGACGCGCGTCGACAGGGCAGCGACCGTCTCCCTGGACGATGTCGCGTTTTCGCCGACCCAGGCGGTCCCCGCCCATGCCCTTGCGGACCTCGTAGAGTGCCGCTACGCCTACGATGAGCCGAGCGGCACGAGCTCCAAATTCGACTGCGTGCTGGAAAGCGGCCACGTCGTCAAAGTGAAATACGGGCGGAACTCCGAAATTCATGCCGAAACCGCGACGTCGACCCTGCTGACGACGCTTGGGTATGCGGCGGACCACGTGACCATCGTCCCGCGACTCCGCTGCTACGGATGTCCGCGGTTTCCGTTCCTGCTGTCGCGTCTTTTCCGGCTCGCGCATATCTCCCATCCGCTCGCACCGGACGGTTTCGAGCGCGGCTACACCGATTTCGAGTGGGTATCGGTCGAATCGCGATTCGAGGCGCCCGCCATCGAAACCGACACGGTAAAGGGTTGGGCCTGGTACGAGCTCGCGCGATCGGAGGCGCCTCGCGCCGACCTCGACGCGTTTCGCCTGCTCGCCGCCTTCCTGGCCCACTGGGACAACAAGTCGGACAACCAGCGACTCGTGTGCCTCGACCCGGTTCCCGCGCCGCCGGACGGCATCTGCGGGCAGCCGCTGCTGATGATCCAGGACATGGGCGCGACATTCGGGCCCGTGAAGGTAAATCTGTCCGCGTGGCGGGATCGGCCGATCTGGCTTGATGCGCGCGAGTGCCGCGTGACGATGCGCGACCTGCCATTCAGTGGCGCGACGTACCCCGATGTGCAGATCAGCGAGGCCGGGCGGTTGCAGCTCGCTCAGGGACTGGCGGCGCTGTCAGATGAGCAGGTTCGCAGGATGTTCTCGGACGCGCGCTTCCACGACTTCTACAGCGGGACCGATGACGAGCAGGACCTGGACGCGTGGACCGCGGCCTTCCGCAGCCGGGTCGATCAAATCGTCAGCGCTGGTCCCTGCCCAGAATAGTTTCGATCTCGTCCATCACCCGATTCATCGTGCGCATCGTGACCGTCAGCGGTTCGTCGGTGGTCATATCGACGCCTGCCTCCAGCAGCAAATCAATCGGGTACTTCGAGCCGCCCGAGCTGATGAACGCCAGGTAGCGCGCCGTCGTGTCGGCGTCCCCGGCGAGGACACGCGCCGCCAGCATTTCCGCCGCGGTGAACGACGTCGCGTACTGGAAGACATAGAAGTCGCTGTAAAAGTGCGGGATATAGCTCCACTCGTGCGTGACGTAATCGTCGACGACGACCACGCCGGCGTCGTGGCCGTAATACCGCTTCGTGAGACCCAGGTACACGCTGGCGAGCGCCTCGCCGGTGATCGGTTCGCCCTTCAGCCCCATGTCGTGCATCCGCAGCTCGTACTCCGCGAACTGCGTCTGGCGGAAGACCGTCGCCTTGATGTTCTCGAGATAGTTCCCGAGCAGCGACAGCCGCGTCGGCACGTCCTTGATCTCCTTCAGCATGTAATCGATCAGCAGCGCCTCGTTGAAGGTTGACGCCACTTCCGCGACGAAGATCGGGTAATCGGCCAGGGCGTAGGGCTGCGTCTTGTTCGAGTAGTAGCTGTGCATCGTGTGCCCCAGCTCGTGCGCCAGCGTGCTCACGTCGTTGTACTGCCCCAGGTAATTGAGCAGGATGTACGGATGCACGTCGAACGCGCCTCCGTTCGAGTAGGCGCCCGACTTCTTCCCTTCGGAGGGATACCAGTCCAGCCAGCGTTCGTTGAAGGATCGCTGGAGGACCGAGACGTACTCACCGCCGAGGGGACGGCTGGCGTTCATGACGAGCTGCTGGGCCTCCTCCGGCGTGTACCGCAGATCGACCGATGCGACGAGCGGCGCATAGAGGTCGTAGTAATGCAGGTCGTCGGTGATGCCCATCATCCGCTTGCGGAGCCGCAGGTAGCGATGGAACGTCGGCAGGTGGCTGCTGACGCCCTCGATCAGCCGCATGTAGACCGACACCGGGATCTTGTTGCGGTCGAGCGCCGCCTCGAGGGTCGATGCGTACTTGCGCGCCTTGGAATAGAACAGCGAGCGCTGGACGCTCGCATTGATCGTCGTCCCCAGCGTCCGGCTGAACCCGCCCAGTGCCGTGAAGAACGTCGACATCGCGGCCTGGCGGTCCTCCCTGTTCGGCGACGTTCGCACTTCCGCGTAACCCGCCTGGTCGAGCCGCACGGATCGCCCGTCGGTCGTGGTGATGGTGGGATACGGGAAGTCGGCGTTCGTCAGGATGCCGTAGATGTTCGACGCCGACGCCGCCATCGGCTGGGCGTCGGCGAGCAGCTTCTCTTCCGCGTCGGACAACGTGTGGGCCGCCCGCCGGAGGACGTCCCGCAGGAGAAACGCGTAGATGTGCAGACGCGGTTCGGAGGCGATGAACCGCTCGATGGTGTCGCTGCCAATGCGCAGGAGTTCCGGGTGGAGATAGGAGGCCGCGGCCGAGAACTCGGCATAGAGCTGCTGCATCTCCTGCTCCATCCCCTGCGGCTCGCTGAGGCGCGTGTCCTGGTCCGACAGCATTCCGGCATAGACGCCCAGGCGCGACATCTCCTTCTCGAGCCGCGTGATCGCGTCGAGCGCATCGGCCAGCGCCTGTGGCGACGACCCGAGCGTTCCCGCAAATGCACTGATGGCGGGCACCTCGGCCGCACGCCGCGCCTTGTCGGCGCGCCAGGCGGCGACATCCGGATAAATCTCCGCAAGATTCCACGTGTACTTCTGGTCAACGGTCGCGGGCATAGGCTTCCATTATCATCCCTTCGTGCGCCGCCTTCCGCCCCGCCATCTCGACGACATCGACGATGAGTCGCTCCTCGACATCCGGATGTGCGATCTCCCGGTGTCGATTGAGGACACGCTCGCCGAACGGCTGGCCGAGCTTCGCGGGGACCTGGACGCGCGCGGCCTCGGGTTCTCCCTGCACTTCTACCTCTCGGACGAGTGGTTTACGCCTGACGGGGCCACGGCGATCGCCATCCCGTTCTACATGGCCCATCCGCGCCTGGCGAAGCTCGAAGAGTCGCAGATGCTCGAAGTGGAAGGGGGCGAGTACGACTGGTGCATGCGCATCCTGCGCCACGAGGCCGGTCATGCCATCGATAACGCCTACCGTCTTCGTCTCCGCCGGCAGCGGCGCCGGATCTTCGGGTTGCCGTCGAAGCCGTATCCCGAGTTCTACACCCCCAAGCCGTACAGCAAGAGCTACGTCCTCCATCTCGACGCCTGGTACGCGCAGAGCCATCCCGACGAGGACTTTGCCGAAACGTTCGCGGTCTGGCTCGCGCCGGCCAGCCAGTGGCGGCAGCGGTACGTCGGGTGGCCCGCGCTGAAGAAGCTCGAATACATGGACGCGCTCCTGGCGTCGGTGCGGAGCAGGACGGCGGCGGTGAACAACCCCATGGAGATCGATCCGCTGTCGAAGCTTCGGAAGACGCTGCGGCAGCACTACCGGACGAAGCGGCGCTATTACGGCGTCGACCATCCGAATTTCTACGACCGCGACCTGCGCCGGCTTTTCTCGGAGTCGCCAGAATTTTCGGGGAACATCACGGCGGCGCAGTTCATCGCCCGCAACCGGCGTCCGACGCGGCGGCTGGTCGCGGGGTGGACCGGGATTTACCAGTACACGATCGATCAGGTGCTCGAGGAGATGATCGGCCGCAGCCAGGAGCTCAAGCTGCGGCTGGCGGTGTCCGAGGACCAGGCGCGGCAGGAGTTCGCCGTGCTGCTCACCGTGCAGGCGATGAACTATCTCCACAGCGGCGGGCACAGGGTGTTTCTCTAGTGAAGAAACTACGCATTCTGGCGCTCGTTCACGACCACCTGGTGCCGCCCGACGACACCACGGGCATCGACGTACGCGAAGCCGAGTGGAAGATGGAGTACGACGTCATCGAAACCCTGCGGGAAATGGGCCACACGGTGCGCGTCCTCGGCCTCCACGACGAACTGGGGAGCATTCGCCCGACCGCCGATCTCTTCAAGCCGCACATCGTCTTCAACCTGATGGAGGCGTTTGCCGGCGTCACGACGTTCGACCAGAACGTCGTGAGCTATCTGGAACTGCTGCGCCTGCCGTACACAGGCTGCAATCCGCGGGGGCTGATTCTGGCGCGCGACAAGGCGCTGTCGAAGAAACTGCTCGCCTACCATCGCATCGGTGTGCCGGAGTTCACGGTCGTGAGGCGCGGCGGCCGTCCGCGGCTCACGAAGAAGCTGCGCTTCCCGCTGATCGTCAAATCGCTCTTCTTCGAGGCGTCGGCCGGGATCTCACAGGCGTCGGTCGTAGAGAACGAAGAACAGCTCGAGCGTCGCGTCCAGTTCATTCATGACAACCTCGGCACCGCGGCGATCGTCGAACAGTTCATCGACGGCCGCGAGCTGTACGTGGGGGTGCTCGGCAATCATCGGCTCGACGTCTATCCGGTCTGGGAGATGTCGTTCGACAAGATGCCCGACAACAAGTGGCGCATTGCCACCGAGCGGGTGAAATGGAGCACCCAGTACCAGAAACGGCACGGCATCATGACCGACCGGGCGCCGCTCGACGCCGAGACGGCCGAACGCATCCAGCGGGTCGCCAAGCGCACCTACCGGGCGCTCGACTTGAACGGCTACGCCCGCGTCGACCTGCGCATGGATGAAGAAGGGCGGCTGTTCGTCCTCGAAGCGAATCCCAATCCCAACCTCGCATACGGCGAGGACTTCACCGAGTCCGCCGAAGTGAGCGGGACCTCCTACGAGCGGCTCCTCGAACGCATCCTGACGCTCGGCCTGCGCTGGGAGCCGGAACGAACCGGCTAGACGAAAGACCAGAGACTAGAGACGGGAGACCCCGGCCGAATATAATCCCCGCTTTGGAGGAATGGTCATGATCTGGTTAGTTCTCGCGCTTTTTGTCGCAAGCCCCGCATTCGCGCAGCAGGCACCCGCCCCGGCGGCCCAGGAGGAATTCGTCCCGCAGGTCGGCCAGGCCGGCAAGGACGTCGTCTGGGTGCCCACGCCACCGGAGCTCGTCGAAGCGATGCTCGATCTGGCGAAGGTCACGGCGCAGGACTACGTGATGGACCTGGGGTCAGGCGACGGCCGCAACGTGATTGCCGCCGCGAAGCGCGGCGCCGCATCGATGGGGGTCGAATACAACCCCAACATGGTGCAGCTGTCGAAGAAGAACGCCGCGGCCGCGGGCGTGGCTGGCAAGGCGACGTTCGTCGAGGGCGATATGTACAAGGCCGACATCTCGAAGGCGTCGGTGATGGCGCTCTTCCTGCTGCCGAGCAACATGCTGGAGCTGCGCGAGAAATTCCTGAACCTTCGTCCCGGCAGCCGGATCGTCTCCAACACGTTCGGGATCGAGGGATGGTCGGCGGATGAAACCGTCACGATCGAAAACAACTGCAGCGCCTGGTGCACGGCGCTGCTGTGGATTGTGCCGGCGAGGGTGGCGGGGACGTGGCGTACCGCCGAGGGCAATCTGGTGCTCGAGCAGCAGTATCAGATGCTGTCGGGCACCCTCAACGGGAAGCCGATCCAGAGCGGGAAACTTCGCGGCGACCAGATCCGGTTCCTCGTCGGGACCGCCGAATATACCGGCAAGGTGGCCGGCGCCCGGATCGACGGAGCACTGCGATCCGGCGGACCGGCGGAAAACTGGACCGCGACGAAGACGAACTAGCCCTGCGTTTCGTCGACGTTCGCCCCGATCCGGTCCTGGGCGATCGCTACCTCATCCTGCGGGAGGCCGCCCTCGTCCAGGGCGCCTTCCGCATTTTCGTTGGCCATTCCGTCAGGCGAGCCTTCAATCGCACCCTTCTGCAGATCTGAATCGTCGGCGTGCGCATCTACCTGGTCGCTGTGGCTGTGAGCATCCTGCGGCTTGTGCATGACGGTATTTCCCTGCATGAGGTGTGCCCGGCTAACTCGACCGCTATTTCGTGCCCTTGATCGTGCGGTATACCTGCGCGATGTGTTCCGCGCGAAGCATGTCGTAGCGGTCATACCCTTTGTACGCGTCCAGCGTGAGTGACTTCTGGATCTCCGCCAGGGTTCGTCCCGCGCCGATTCCGGCAGCCACTCCGGTGGAAATGTCCTGCAGGTAGCGCAGCAGTCCCTCCGCGTCTGCTCTCGTCCCCGCCAGCGCGTGCCCCGTCAGCGCGTGCTCGAAGTCGAGCGACAGAACGGTTTTCAGCGCATCGATCCAGTCGCCCACGTTGGGCGCCAGCCCGCCAGGCAACCGCTTCACCTGCACGATGTCCGCGCTGAACACCGCCCGCTCGTCCGGGAAATGCAGGACGGCGCTGTCGGGCGCATGTGCATTACCGAGATGCACCATGACCACCCGCTTGCCGCCCAGCGTGACGGTGTGACGATCGGCGAACGTCACGTTGGGCGGATACACATCGCTCAACGCGCCGCGGGCCATCTCCGCACCGCTCAGCAGCCCGTCGCGGTTCTCGTCGAACAGCCAGAAACGCTGCGCCGTATCGCCCGTCGCCTCCGACTTTTCGATGACGCCGTTCTGGTTCGCATCCATCTTGAGCGAGCCGCCGGCAAGCGGATGAACGCCGCCCGGCAGCGCCAGTGTCTCGAACATGTTGCGGTGGCCGACGAACTCCGCCGTGTCGGCCCAGACGACTCCGCCCGACGCATGATCCCAGTCATGGTGCGTGTAGAGCACGTACCGCACCGGCACCTTGAACCGCGTCGCCATCTCCGCCTTCAGCCACCGCGAGAACTCGCGGTTGATGGGGTCGCTCATGATGATCCCGTCCGGCGTGACGAGGAAGACCGTGTAGTGATTGTCGTTCTGCGCGCGGTACAGCTCGCCCGTGATCTTGACGATCCCGCGCGGGGGCGTCGTCTGTGCGGCTGCCGTGTGCGGGAATGCGCCGCCGATGGCGACAACGATCGTGAGCATGAGAGCGGAACGAAGCATGAACATGATTACCGGACCTCCACTTCTATTAACCGGGCATCGGACGCGCCGATGAGCGACAGCGCGTGCGGCTGGTCTGGCGCCGAATGAAACCAGCGACCCGGAGCGATTCTGAATTCTGACTCGCCGCCTCCACCCTGGACCTCCACGCCGCCCGACAGCAGGACGACGACCGTTGGCTGCTGGTGTACGTGGGCGGTCTGCGGCACGGACGTCGTGAGACGGACCTCGTAGACAGCGAACGCCCGCGACTGCTGCAGCAGCCCGGTCGCCGGCGCCTCGATCACGCGAGGCAGCGTCCAGCCCCCCGCGCGGACATTCTCGACGGCCAGCACCCGATAGGCCGTCTTGCCAACGTTATCCAGGGCATGAGCGCCCGCCGCCCCGGTATAGGTGACCAGATTGATGCCGCCGGGTACGTAGCTGCGGGGCATCTCCCACTCTTTTCCCGTCACACGCGTCCGGAAGGTGGTCTCGCCCAGTGCGACGACGGCGACGTCGCGATCGTGGGAATGGTCGAGGGTGGTGGTCCTTGGCGGCACGAGAATCTCGAAGAGACGCATGTGCGCCGCGTACAGGAGCTGTTTGTGATGGGGCTCGGCCGCCATCGGTACCGGCGCCTGTGCTCGGGCGAAACCGCCGCAAATCAGCGTAAATACGACAATCGCTGCCGGCCGGATCACTGGCGGATTATACGCCCGTGCGTCCTTGACTCATTGACGTTTGCCGCACAGAATGCTCCCCAGCCGGAGGGCCTAGCCATGCGCGTCATGCGATTGATTCCAGCCGTTCTTATCCTGATTCTCTTCTCTACCTCGGCATATGCCCAGGACTGGATTGACTACACCAGCCGTGAAGACCGGTTCACGGTCAACATGCCCGGTCAGCCGAAGGTGGAAACCATCAGGTGGGAGGCCGAGTACGGCTCGGTGTTCCCCGGCCGGGTGCACACCGTAATCAAGAACGGGTTCGCCGGGCCCGAGAAGTACAGCATTACGGTCATTGACTACAGCGATGCCGAGAAGCTCTACCACGCCAGGCCGCACCCGCCGTCGTTCCGCCAGGCCGAGTACTGGATGATGGACATTCAGGGGTCGATTCAGTACGCCGCGACCAAGCTCTATCGCTTCAAGCCGGGCGTCAAGGTCACCCACGACGCATGGCATTACATCGACCTCGTCGAGGGGCATCACCTGAACCTGACCAACCCCGACGGAACACGCACCTTCGTCGCGATTTACCTTCACGAGAATCGCCTGTACATCCTTGACGGGACCGTCCCGGCGAAGGGCCCGGAGCCGGGGCTGTTCACGCAGTCGCTCAGCTTCCTCGACGCCGAGGGCAAACGCGTGCGCTACGACCAGATCTATTCGAACAAGCTGCCGCCCGAAACCATGAAACCACCGCAGCCCCAGGGCGGCGATGGCGGCGTGGGTGGTGGCCGCGGACAGGGCGGCGGCCGCGGGCAGGCCCCGGCCGGCGGGCGCGGTCAGTAGCCAGGCGGTCAGCAGGAGAGCATGGCCATCACATTCGCGCGGCTCATCCTGGCGTTCGCCATCATCGGTCAGTCCGCTCCTGCGTTCGCGCAGGAGTGGACCGACTTCCTCAGCACCGACGACCGCTTCTCCATCAACATGCCGGGACAGCCGAAGGTCGAGACGATCACCTGGGTGTCGGAGTTCGGCCTGAATCTTCCCGCGCGCGCCTACACCGCGTTCCGTGGACCCGAGAAGTATTCCATCACCGTCGTCGACTACAGCGGCGCCGAGAAGCAGTACTACTCGACGCCGAAGGCGCCGTCGTTCCAGGGCAGCGGCTACTGGAGAATCGACATCATGGCGTCGGTGCAGTACGCCGCCACCAAGCTCTATCGCTACCGCCCGGGTGCCAAGGTCACGTATGACGCCTGGCACCACATCGACCGTGTCGCGGGTCAGCAGGTCAACCTGATCAACACGAACAAGACAGTCACTTTCGCATCGATTTATCTGCACGAGAACCGGCTGTACGTCCTGGATGGTACGGTGCCCGCGGGCGCGCCGGACCCGGGGCTGTTCACACAGTCGATCAGCTTTCTCGACGCAGGCGGCAAACGTGTCCGGTACGACGATATCTATTCGAACCGGCTTCCCCCGATCACGCTCAAGTAAGGAGACACCATGCGCGCACGTTTCTTCGTAGTCATCGCCGGGCTCCTCGTCTCTGCGACGCTCTTGTCGGCGCAGGCGCGCAAAACGCTCGACATCTGGGTTGTGGACGTGGAGGGCGGCAACGCCACGTTGTTCGTCACGCCCCAGGGCGAGTCAGTCCTGATTGACGCGGGCAACGGCGGCGCCGCGGCGGCGCGCGACGCGGGCCGCATCATGGAGGCGATCAAGGACGCCGGCCTGACGCAGATCGATCATCACATCACGACGCACTGGCATGGGGATCACTTCGGCGCGCTCGAGGAGCTCGCGAAGCAGATTCCGATTCGTGCCTATTACGACCACGGCGACACCGTCCAGCCCCAGCCGGCGTCGACCGAGTTCCTGGCAAAGGTGTATCCGGCGCTGACGGCGAAGGCGAAGCGCGTCATCGTGAAGCCGGGCGACAAGCTTCCGGTCAAGGGCATGGAGTGGACGATCATCAGCTCCGGCACCCAGACGATTCAGTCGAATCTCCGGGGCGGCGGCCAGCGCAATCCCTACTGCGCCGCGTTCAAGAAGCAGGATGTGGACACGACCGAGAACGCGCAGTCGGTGGGCAGCCACATCACGTTCGGCCGCTGGCGCGCGGTGCACCCGGGTGACATCACCTGGAACATCGAGGGCGACCTGATGTGCCCGATGAACCGGATCGGCTCAGTGGACGTGCTCTTCGTCGGCCACCACGGGCAGATGGTCTCGAACTCGGACGTCATCGTGCACGGCCTGAGCCCGCGCGTCTCGATCATCAACAACGGCACCCGCAAGGGCGGCCAGCCGGAGGCGATGCGGATTCTGCTCAACTCGCCCGGTCTCGAGGACGTCTGGCAGTCGCACTTCTCACTGCTGAGCGGCACCGAGTACACGGTGCCCGGCATGTTCGTCGGCAATCATTTCGACGAAGAGCCGTCGGCGCTTCCGAAGGATGCGTGGGTGGCTCCGCCGCAGGGCACACAGGCCCCGCCGGCGCCGGTGCACAACGGCAAGTCGTACTGGTTCAAGGTCAGCGCGCAGCAGGACGGCACGTTCACGGTGACGAACACCCGCAATAATTTCAGCAAGACGTATCGATCCGGGGCCGTCGCCACCAACTAAAGGAGCACGCGCATGAGCAGGACGCTGTCCGCTGTCGTCGCTGTCGTACTCATTGCCCTCGGGGGCTCGGTCGTCGCGCAACAGCAGGCTGCGCCTGCTGCCGCGCCGGTGGCCCCGCCGCCCGCCGACCTGCCGGAGTGGGCGTACACCCCTCCCGTGCCCGGCGCGCCACCGCCACCGGCGACGCTGCCGGCCGACGACAACGCCGTGATTTCTATTCCGGGAACGGCCAGAACCTTCACGCGCGGCGAGCTTCGGGCCGTCAAGGAAACGATGGACTGGTATCCCGAGGATCGTCACGGGACCCTGCCGGACATCGCCCGATTCGGAAAAACCGGCGCCCGCCAGTGCACCCTCTGTCATACGCCTGACGGCTCAGGACGACCCGAGAACGCGCCGATCAGCGCGTACCACCCTACCTATTTCATCCAGCAGATGCAGGATTACCGGGATGGGCTGCGAAAGAGCGCTGACCCGCGCAAGGCGAACACGAACACGATGGTCGCCATCGCCAAGGCGACGACCGTTGAGGAGGACAGGGCCGCAGCCGAGTACTTCGCGCAGCAGCCGTACCCGCTCAAGTTGAAGGTCGTCGAATCGAAGACCGCGCCGAAAGTGCGTCTGCAGGGCGGCATGTACATGGCCATTCCTGCTGCGGAGGGCGGCAGCATGGTCCCGATCAAGGCCACCGAAATCGTGGAGGTGCCGGACAGCAACCTGGGCGCGGAAGTACGCGACACGCGCATGGGCTACACCGCCTACGTGCCGCCAGGAACCCTCGCTCGCGGCAAACAGGTCGCCACGAAGTTTCAGTGCGGGACCTGTCACGGAGCGAACATGGAGGGGCTCGGCCCGATACCGGCAATCGCCGGTCGATCCCCGAGCTTCACGATGCGGCAGCTGTACGACATGAAACAGGGCGCCCGGCGCGGGCCGTGGGCCGAAGTCATGAAACCGGCGGTCGCCGGGATGTCTGTGCAGGACATGATGAACGTGTCGGCCTACGCGGCATCGCTCGCGCCGCCGGCGCCGGCCGCGCCGCGGGGCACGCGCTAAGGAGTACGCATATGACCAGGACGCAGTCCGCTGTCGTCGCCGTCGTACTTGTTGCCCTTTGGGGACTCGGGGGATCGGTCGTCGCGCAACAGCAGGCTGCACCTGCTCCCGCTGCCGCGCCGGCTCCCCCGCCGGTGCATCTTCCGGAGTGGGCGTATACCCCGCCCAACCCTCCTGGAGCGCCCCCGCCTCCCTCATCGCTGCCAACAGACGACACCGCCGTTATCCGCATCCCCGGCGTCGAGCGCACGCTCACGCGTGGGCAGCTGCGCGGTCTCAAGGAGATTCCCGACTGGCGGCCCGAAGAACATGTCGGCGCGCCTGATGTCGTGAGGTTCAATCGCCCGGCGGCGGACGCGACGTACCTCGTACGTGCCTGCGGCTTCTGCCACCTGGCTGACGGCGGCGGGCGCCCGGAAAATGCCAGCGTCAACGGCCTGCCGGTCGCCTACTTCCTGCAGCAGATGGAAGACTTCAAGAGCGGCGCGCGCGACAGCGCGGACCCGCGGAAGAACAACACGAACCTGATGATCACCTACGCGAAGAACGCGACTCCCGAGGAGCTCCGGGCGGCCGCCGAATACTTCGCGGCCAAGCCGTACGGGAAGCGGATCAAGGTGATCGAATCGCGGACTGCCCCGAAGGTGCGCCTCCAGGGCGGGATGCACATGCCGGTGCCCGCTGCTGAGGGCGGCGGCATGGAGCCGATTGGCGAACAGATCGTCGAAGTGCCGGACGACCACCTGCGCGCGGAAGCGCGCGACACGCACATGGGGTACACGGCCTACGTGCCGGTAGGCAGTATCAATCGCGGAAAGATGCTGGCCGCCACGTACCAGTGCACGACGTGCCATGGCGCGAGCCTCGAAGGCCTGGGCCCCGTTCCGCCGCTGGCCGGACGCTCGCCGAGTTACACGACCCGGCAGCTGTATGACATGAAGCTGGGCGCCCGGAAGGGTCCGTGGGCGGAGCTCATGACGCCCATCGTGGCGAAGATGTCGCTGACGGACATGATGAACGTGTCGGCCTACGCGGCGTCGCTCAATCCCCCCGCCGCCACGACGACGCGGGCGGCGCGATAGAACCGGCAGCGGCGTCGACATCTTCAGGGCTCTTGCGCGTGCAGTGCAGGTCGCGCAGGAGCCCATCCTGCAGCCCGTAGATCCACCCGTGCACGGCGAGCGGCTGGCCGCGGCGCCAGGCGTCCCCCACCACCGTCGATTGCGCCACGTTGCGCACCTGCTCGATCACATTCAGTTCACAGAGGCGGTTGACGCGCGCCTCATCGTCAGACTCACGCTGGAGCACGCTGGCGTGCCGATCCGCCACATCCTGCACGTGGCGAAGCCAGTTGTCGATCAAGCCGAGCGTCGACCGCTCGTACGCGGCGCGGACGCCCCCGCACCCGTAGTGACCGCAGACGATGACGTGCTCGACGCCGAGGGCGTCGATGGCGTACTGCAGCACCGAGAGGCAATTCAAATCGCTGTGGACCACGACGTTGGCGACGTTGCGGTGGACGAACAGCTCGCCGGGCTTGAGGCCGACGATCTCGTTGGCCGGCACGCGGCTGTCGGAGCAGCCAATCCAGAGGTACTTCGGCGCCTGCTGGCTGGCAAGCGTCGCAAAGAAATCAGGATGCTTCTGGAGGATGCGCTGCGCCCACTTGCGGTTGTTGTCGAGCAGTTTGGACAGCATGCAGCTATTGACGCGGCGGCCTGACTCCCGGAAACGGCTTCAGGCCGACTTCAAGCATACCTTCGACGCTCCGGTTTCCCTCATGGCACGCCTGCTCCCACACCTCGAAGTCGGGCGTGGTGTTGCGGACCAGGGCAAACGCGATGGTGAACGGCCGGGTGTAGACGTTCGGATCGTCAAGCCGCGCCTCGTAGTGAATCGTGTCCGCGTCGAGCAGGGTGAACCGTTCGACGACATGCAGCGCCTCGCTGGCGAAATTCCCGGCATTGTCGAACCACGTCAGGCCGTTCTGGTTGGTCACATCGACGCGCAGGGTGTTCCCTTCCCATCGGCCGCGCGAATCGCCCTGCCAGAGTCGAAGCGAGGCTGGAACGTGCGGCCGATCGACGGTTGGGATCACCCGATATGAATGTGAGTACTCCAGCATGTGCACGACGGATTCCCGCGTCTGGAGGATCTGATGGGCGGCCGGCGCATAGACGTGCCTGGGCAGCCCGGGCGGCAAGCAGGCGGCGAGCGGCGAGATGAAGCGGGCGACCATGGCGTTTCTGAATGCCAGCGCCCAGGGCTGATACGGAATCCTGCGATCCGGCGTGTCCACCACGAGACTCGGACCGGCCTGTATGTTCAAGCCGTCGGCGCCGTGCTCCTCGATGTCCTGGGAGGTGACCGTCCGGTTCCACAGCCCCTGGAGATCCGGCTGTCCGTCCGCAGTACGCCGCGGAGTGAACGTCTTCATCCTCTGAAGTGCGCAGGCATGGAACCGGGCCGGTTCGACGGGACACCCACCGGCGGTGGCAGCCGCCGGCTGTTGCGCCTCGGCGACGCGCGTTGGGGGGAGTATCACGATGGCCGCCGCCATGAACGCGACGACTGCGGGAACAGGCCGTCTCATGAATGCCTCCAGGATGAAATGGTGCCCGGATAATAGCCCCAAATCTCTGGTACGCAGATATGTGAACGCCCGCCAGGGCTCGCGGCCGATAATCATGACTGAGGTAATCATGCGTTCCGCACTCATCGGCGCGACCGCGCTCTCTCTCTTCGCGCTGTTCGCGCCACCGGCGTACGCCCAGCGGGGCGGCGGCGCCAATCTCGCGCTCGGAGCGAACGGCGTGGTCGAAGTCTGCGTTGGCCCCAACGGACAGATGCGACTGGTGACGCCGGCACAGGCGTGCAGCAACTCGGAAGTCAGAGTCGCGTGGAACGTGACGGGCGTTCAAGGTCCTCCCGGGCCTCAGGGTTCGACAGGACCCGCGGGACCGGCGGGGGCTCAGGGACCGGCCGGACCTGCCGGCGCCGCTGGAACGCAAGGAACTGAAGGCGCAGCCGGACCCGCCGGACCGGCAGGCGCACAGGGAGCCGCGGGTGCTCAGGGTCCGCAAGGAACTCAGGGCGCGCAGGGTGCGACAGGCCCTCAGGGAGATCCCGGTCCGCAGGGTGTTCAGGGATCCCAGGGGACGCAGGGTGATGCGGGCGCGACCGGCGCACAGGGGCCCGTTGGACCCGCCGGACCTGCTGGGGCCAATGGTGTCGACGGTGCGGCTGGCGCCCAGGGAGCCGATGGCACAGACGGTCCTCGCGGTGCCGATGGTTTAACCGGTCCTCAGGGACCGGAAGGTCCCCAGGGACCTCCAGGCCGGCAGTTGCTGCGGGTTCTGGACGCGTCCGGAACTCAAGTTGGCGAGGTGATCGGAGTCGCCGGCGACGCAGCCGGATATTTCTATCCAAGCGTTCTGATCGTCGCCGGTTCGGATGTATTCGTTCTCCGGATCCAGCGCGATACGATTACGTCCAGAGAAGCGCTGTGGTTCACGTCCAATGACTGCAGCGGCCAAAGCTACCTGCCGCATCACGCCTCTTACACACTGCCGATCACGTCTGTGCTGTCGCGAACCGGTGGCTTTGACGTCTACGCGCCGGATCTCTCAGCCCCCCTCACATTCGTAACGATCCGATCGAGACGCGGCGGCGCAGCACCGTGTTCAACCACGAACTTTACCGAACAGGCTTACCCGACGCGCCCGCCGATCTTTCTGCCGCACCTGCCGCCGTTCACGGTTGAACCGGCACCTTAAGTCATGGGATCAGCAGGGAGGACCCCACGGTCTTCCCTGCTTCGAGATCGGCATGGGCGCGCGCGGCATCCGCCAGCGGATAGCGCGCGCCGATGTGGACCGTGAGCACGCCCTTCTTCAGTAAGTCGAATACGGCGCCCGCGGACTTCACGAGATCCTCGCGGGCCGAGCAGTAGGTCACGAGTGTGGGGCGCGTGAAGTAGAGCGAGCCGTGCTTCTGCAGCACTCCCGCCTCGATCGGCGGGGGCGCACCTGTCGTCGTGCCGAACGACACAAAGTAGCCACGCGGCTTCAGGCTGTCGAGCGACGTGTCGAACGTCGCCTTCCCCACCGAGTCATACACGACAGGCACACCTGCCCCGCCGGTGATCGCTTTCACCCGCTCGACGATGTTTTCCTTCGTGCGGTCGATGACCTCGCTATAGCCATGTTCGCGTGCCAGGCGGCACTTGTCCGATCCGGCCGCGACGCCGATCATCTGCGCGCCGATATGTTTCCCCCATTGCCCGGCCAGCAGACCGACACCGCCTGCGGCTGCGTAGAACAGGGCGTGCTCCCCCGCCTTGAGGGGGTAGCAGCGATTGAGGAGGTACTCCGCGGTCATGCCCTTCAGCATCACGGCCGCCGCCGTCTCGTCCGAGATCCCTTCCGGGATCACGACGAGCCGACCCGCCGGGACGTTGCGGTGACTGGCGTACGACCCTGGAGCGCCGCCGGCATAGACGACCCGGTCGCCCGCCTTCACCTCGGTGACATCAGGCCCGACGCGTTCGACGACCCCGGCCGCCTCACTGCCGACACTGCAGGGCACCGGCAGCGTGTAGTACCCGGACCGGTGGTAGACATCGAGATAATTCACGCCCACCACCGTCTGGCGGACGAGCGCTTCGCCCGCCGCCGGTTCGGCGATTGGCAGGTCTTCAATCTTCAGAACCTCAGGGCCGCCTTGCGCGGCCATCCGCACGACACGTGCTTGCATCAGGAAATCACCTCGGATGAAGGCGCGCCGCGGCGCGCCCGGAACGACGACCAGATCTGCCAGCCGGCAAACAGCACGGTCAGGCCAAACATCGAGAGCGCGAAGGGGCTCTCCAGGAAAATGCGGTGGCTGCCTTCGCTCAGGATCAGCGCTGTCCGGTACTGCTGCTCGAGCGTCGGACCGAGCACCAATCCGAGGACGACCGGCGCCACCGGAATGCGGACGCGCTGCAGCAGGTAGCCCCCGAGCCCGAACAGCGCCATCGTATACACGTCGAACACCGAATTGCGCGCGGCAAACGCGCCGATGCCGCACAGCACCAGGATGCAGACGCCGAGCAGGTGCGCAGGCACCTTCAACACTTTCACGAACAGGCGGATGCCGACCACCTGCGCGAGCAGGATGACGACCCACGACAGCATGACCGTCACATACAGCGCGTAGATGATGTCGAGGCTGTTCTGGAACAGCAGCGGGCCCGGCTCCAGGCCGTGGATCAGGAGTCCGCCCAGGATGATCGCGGTCGCGGCGTCGGCCGGAATCCCCAGGCTCAGGAGCGGAATGAGCGCCCCACCCATGACGGCGTTGTTGGCGGCTTCGGGGGCAACCACGCCGCCGATCTCGCCGTGTCCGTAGTCCTCGGGATGCTTGCTGAATCGCCGCGCATGGTCGTAGGCAAGAAACGACGCGATCGGCCCGCCGCCACCGGGCACGGCGCCAATGATCGTCCCGATGATGGACGCGCGCGTCATGAGGCCCCAGTAGCCACGCAGGCGCGACCACGGCAGCAGGCCACGCACTTCCTCGGTGACGATCTCCCGCGTCACCCGCCCGTGGTTCGCAAAGGCCTCGATGACGTTCGGGACGGCGAAGAGGCCGATCATCGCCACCAGCATGTGGACGCCCTGCTGGAGCTCCACGGTCCCGAACGTGAGTCGTCCGACGCCGTCAAGCTCGTCGAGACCAATCGTCATGACCATCAGGCCCAGCACGCCAGCCGTCAGACCGCGGAGGAGAGACCGTTCGGCCAGGCCACAGATCGTCGACAGGCCGAACAGGACGAGCGCGAAGATTTCAGCCGGGCCGAACTGGATCGCGACCGCCGCCACCTGCTCCAGGAGCAGCACCATCACGCCGAGACTGAAGAGTCCCCCGAATGCCGAGGCAATCACCGACGCGCCGAGCGCGACACTCGCCTCGCCCTTCCGCGCCATCGCATATCCGTCGAAGACGGTCGCGGCCGCTGACGGCGTTCCCGGGATTCCGATCAGGACCGCCGACACGGCCCCGCCCGTCATGCCGCCGGAATAGACGCCGAACAGCATCGCGATCGCCGGCACCGGCTCCATGCCGAATGTAAACGGCATCACCAGGATCAGGGCCATGGAGAACGTCAGGCCCGGAATGGCGCTCACGATCAGGCCGACAATCGCGCCGACGGTCGTGGCCGCGAGCACGGCCGGCTGCGTGGCGGTGGCGAGAGCCTGGAGGAACGGATCCACGTGTGCGCTACTGGAGCGACGCCAGCCAAGGATCCCGCGGGAGCGGAATGCCGAGCAGTGTGTTGAAGACCAGCCACGTGCCGGTGGCAAACGCCACCGCGAACACGGTCATGAATACCCAGCGCCGCATCCCCAGCACGCCGGCCATCGCGGTGAGCATCAGCGCGGCCGTCGCGGAGATGAAACCGATCTTGTCGAGAAGGAAGGCGTAGGCCAGGAGCAACCCGAACGTCGCGAATGCGGTGCGGGTGGTTGGCGGTCCTGCCGGCGGGTCCGCCTGCGCCTCGCCACTAGTGCTCGGCGGGAGCCGCCCTACGTACTTCTGAGCGGTGTACTTCTGAGCGGCAAGTGCAACGCCAAGAATCGCGAGGATGATGCCGAGCAGGAACGGAAGCGCGCGCGGCCCCGGCTCCCCCTCGCTGGCGACCGCCGGAATGTAGGTGTTGACCAGCCAGAGCCACACGAGGGCAAGGAGGGTCAAGACGACCCCGAGCGTCACGTCACTTTCTCTTCAGGCCCAGCTGCGTCATCAGCGCCGCAATCGAGGCGTCGTCGCGGGCAATGAGGGCGCCGAACTCGGCTGCCGGCAGGAACGCCGGTTCGAATCCGAGTTTGAGGCTCACGTCCTTGAAACGCGGCGACGCCACGACGCGGCGTGCCGCCGCCTCGAGCTTCGCGACGGTGTCCTTCGGTGTGCCCTTCGGGACCGCGATTCCGCGCCACATGACGAGGTCCAGGTCGTATCCCTGCTCCTTCGCCGTGAGCGCCTCCGGCAGGACGGGAATCCGATTCGCGCCGGTGATGGCCAGCACTCGCAGCTGCTTCGCGTTCACCTGTCCCGTGAACTGGTTCGGCCACTGCAGCGCCGCGTCGACGCGTCCCCCCAGCAGCTCCGCCGGCGCGGTCCCCTGGCCGTACGGCACATAGATCACGTCGATCCCCATCTTGCTGAAGAGCGCCGCCGACACGAGGTGCACGAACGATCCGCGTCCGGAAATGCCGACGCGCATCCGTTTCTGTTTCGCCGCCGCCGCGAAATCCTTCAGCGTCCGCCACCCCGAGTTCGCGCGGACAGCCAGAGCGGGAACCTCCATGCCGATTCGCGCGACTGGATCGAAGGCGCGGTAATCGAACGGAATGTTGCCGCTATGGAAGACGGTGCTGATGGAATTCGAGTTCCAGACGATGTTGTAGCCGTTGGGCGCGCTCGACCTGACGTAGGAATAACCGACCGCGCCGCCCGCTCCGGTCCGGCTCACGGCGGCCACCGAGACGCCCAGCTCCTTTGCCATCGCATCCGCGAGCACCTGCGCGATCGTGGCGCTCGACCCGCCGAAGAGGACGGTCATCTCGACGGGTTGACGCGGATACTGCGCGTGCACCGCCGTGCCGCAGGCGGCCAGCGCCAGAAGAAGAACGATCCGTTTCACGCCGCCACCATCATCTCGTTGACCTCGACCCGGCGCCCCTCACGTGCGGATCGAATGCCCGCCAGGACGACGGCCAGCGACCGCGTGCTCTTCTCGCCGTCCATTTCCGGAGCGCCCTCGCCCCGGACCGCGGCAGCGAATTCGTCGAGCTCCGACGCGATCGCATCGGCCGGCTCGCAGGACACCGGAGACGGCGCCTTCTCTCCGCGCTTCACGTAGCGCAGGCCCTGATGCAGATCGTAGAACGCCGTCGCCTCTTTGCCGTACACGTTGAGCAGATAGTACTCGCCCGAGGAGGCGTAGCTCGCATTCAAGGTGGAGAGGGCACCGCTCTCATGCTCCAGGACGACGCTCGCCACGTCGGGGTTGTCACCCGGCAGGACGAGCTGGGCAAGCCTCCCGGTCACGGCCACAACGGGTCCCATCAGGTACTCGAGCACGTCGGTGTAATGAATGCCGATTTGCAGGAGCACGCCCCCCGGCATGCCGGCTGCCTGATAGCGCCACGACGTCAGGTCGATCTTGCCCAGGCGATCCCGGCTGATGTTCGCTTCCGCGTTGACCAGGCGGCCGAACTCACCGGCGTCAATGCGTGCGCGCACCCATCGGAAATGGGTCTCCCGCCTCCGCTGATAGCCGAGGGCCAGGATGACGCCGGCCGAGCGGCACGCCTCCGTGAGGGCGCGTCCTTCGGCCACGGTGTTGGCAATCGGCTTGTCGAGGAACACGTGCTTCCCGGCGCGGGCCGCCGCGCGTGTCGTCTCGAGATGGATGTTGTTCGGCGTCGTGTTGATGATCGCCTCGATGCTCGGATCGGCGAGCATCGCCTCATAGCTCGCCGCCGGCTCGCAGCCGTATTTCGCCGCAAACGCGCGCCGCTTCTCGTCGGACCGCGTGAAACAGGAGACGATCTGCAGCCGTCCCGAGCGCACGATTGCGTCGGCCAGCACGTCGGACCACCACCCCATGCCGAGGCAGGCGACTCGAACCGGACTATGGCCGTTCACGCTTCTCCGTTCTCACTGCTCGGTTCGTGTTCATGTTCATGTTCGCGTTCGGTGTTCGGGGCCAGGCCACACTGACCGTGAACCACGTCGAACTTGAACACGAACAGAGAAGCCAGAATCCAGAAGTGTGAACATCATTTCTTGTCTATCTCGTAGCTCGCGCCTATCGCTTCCACAGCCGCGCGCGCGACACGATCGTCGAACTCCCAGCTGCCGCCCGACACGCCAATCCCGCCGATGCACTCCCCGTCCACGATGATGGGGTAGCCGCCTTCCATCGCCGTCCATCGTTCGGGTCCCGCTGCCAGGGCGAGTCCGATGGCGTGAGCCGTATCCAGCGCCTGGGCCTGCGCGCCTTTCGCGCCGGTCGGGCGCTTGTTGGACGACGAACAGACGGCCTTCGTGGTCGACGAGTGCACGGTGTGGAAGCGACCGCCGTCCATCCGCTCGAGGAGGACGAGGTGTCCGCCGGCATCGGCAATGGCCACGGCAATCGCGATGCGCTCGCTCTCGGCCATGCCGATCGCGGTCTGCATCATTTTCTTGGCGCCGGCCAGCGTAAGACGCCGGGCGGGGGCAACGAACGCGGATTCAGTCATGGAGATATTCAATCATCACTCGCGCCGGAACCAGAAGATGCGATCGCGGCCGCTCGATTCCTTTGTGTACAGCACGTCAGTGAATCCCACTTGCGTGAGCGGAATCGATGGAAGCTGGAAGATCGGAGTATTGGTGAGCAGGATGCCGCCCGGCCGCAGCATGCTGGCAATGTTCCCCAGCGCGAGCGACTGCTCGAAGACGTTGTAGTAGACCAGGATGTTGGTCGCCACGACGAGGTCGAACGGCGCCTCTCCGGCGCGCTGGACGACGACGTTCACATCGCGCGGCTCGATCGCGCGCACGACCTCGGGCCGTACGCGGACGGCGCGCATCTCCACCGGCATGCCGGCGGGTGGCGCCGCCGCGGGGACGGCCGTGGCAATCCGCCCGCCGAACTGCTTCCAGTACGCCACCAGGTTGGGGTTCCATCCGACCGCTGTATCGCGCGCCAACTGGATGACGTAGCCGTCCCCTGCCGCCGCGCGCGTCCGCGCCGTCTCGAGGTGCTGGATGATACGGGGACTGACATCAAACGCCGCAATCGCCGCCCCTCCGCCTGGTGAGAGGCCATGCCGCAGCAGTCCATCCGCCACTGCAAACGGCTGCATCGTCTGCTGTGGATAGAAGTCGTAGCCCTCGCGCTTGTCGGCGAAATCGAGCCCGGGACCGACAATCGCCACGCGCCTGACCATCCCTGGCGCGACAACGGCGTTCGCCTTGAGCGCTTCGAGTGCCGCATCGACCGCAAAGTCGATGAACAGTGAGGTATCGGACGCCAGGCCACGGTCCGCGTACAGCGTCGCGGCCTCGGGCAACCCGGTTGCGGGATTCGTCAGGACGCGCTCGATCGCCGCCGTGGCCCGCTCGGCCAGTTCCCGGCGCTCCGCCGCCACTCGCGCGACGCCCTGGTCGAGATACGTCCGGAGCGCGGCCGGCGCTGCAGGCGCCGACAGGTCCATCCCCTTCCGCGCAGCGAAGGCGCGCACGAATTCGAGCCGCCCATTCCCCGCCGGCGCCGCCGCCCCCGTGACAAGATCCGCGATCCGGCGTTCGACGATCGGGCGCCGGCTCACGAAGCCGGTGGCGAGGTCCTGCTCCGTCAATCGCGGCTCGCTCGTGAACGTCG
Organism: Candidatus Sulfopaludibacter sp. SbA3; assembly: GCA_945903265.1. Classification (GTDB taxonomy): domain Bacteria; phylum Acidobacteriota; class Vicinamibacteria; order Vicinamibacterales; family UBA2999; genus CAXNKG01. The sequence goes on along the minus strand of CAMDNQ010000013.1, from coordinate 48,226 downwards.
TGCCGAACAGGAGGAAATTGATGATGGAGTCTTCGTCACCCTGCTCGACCCGTGCGCGAATCTCGCGGTTGCGACGCTCGACCCACGCGGGCCAGTCCGCTTCAATCGCGGCGATCGATCGGCCGCGAAATTCGGCCGGGCGCAGGTCGTCCCTGAGGGACTCGAGGATGGGACGGGCGGTATTGAAGGGAAGACCCGTGACGGGGGTCTGCGCGGCAAGCGCGGCCCCCGTCACGAGCAGGAGAGCGACGAACCTCAGAAGTGGAACCGGAATCCGATCTGGCCCTGTCGCGGATCGCCGACGCCGGTGCGGCGAATCTTCGGATCGAGCCCAATCTCGGACGGGTCGATCTTGTCCCGTCCCTGCTTGAACCCGGTATTCAGCTTCGCCGCGTCGTTGTGATACGCCGCGAAGTCGGCATACGGCACGTAGCGTCCGGCCTGCAGGCGATACAGGTTGGCGTCGTAGCCGGTGAAGTTCGCCGCGTTGAACACGTTGAACATCTCGAAGAACATCTCCACCCGCAGGTCCGACCGGAGCGGGAAGAATCGAGCGATGCGGAGGTCCGTCGTGTACCGCGCCTCGCCGACGAGTGCCGTGCGCGGCACGCCGAACGGGCGGTCCGTCACGACGTTGTCGTTATTGAAGTCGAACGACGCGATCGTGAGGATTGGCGCGCCGCTCTGCGCCGCCTGGATGGCCGACACCTGCCAGTTGCGCGCGTAGAACGGCAGCGACTGTGGCAGCTGGTACACCACTGCCCCACGGAAGTGGTGCGTCGTGCTCAGGATCGACTTTGCGTACTCGCACGGCACGCAGTCGGAGTCCGATGGCAGCAGCCGCGTCGAGACGTCCGAGCCGTCATCCCACGAGTCACTGTAGGTGTACGCGCCGCGCAGCTGCAGGCCGCCGCGACGGGCATTCAGCCCGACCGACCCGCCCTTGTACCGCGTGCGCGTCACCATCGTATAGGTGTAGAGGTTCGCCAGGCTCGGGTCCGGCCGCACACCGTTCTCCGGGCGGTAGTTCACGTCGAACGGCGTAATGACGCCGCTCGGCAGCGTCGCACCAGCCGGGAAGAACTGCGCCGCCGGCGGGTTGATGTTCTGCGAGCGGTAGTCGCCATCGCCCCGGTTCCAGAGGAACGTGCCCGACGCCGACAGCCACGTATTCAGCTGGCGCTCGACGCCGAAGGTCGCCTGCATCGACCTCGGCACCTCGAAGTCGCTGGGATGAAAGAACTGGCTGAACGTGCGCCCGGGCTGCGCCTCGAGCGTGCGGCGGTACGACTGGGCGAGACGGAGACGGCCGCCGTTGTAGAGCGGGCTGGCCGGATCCCGCAGGCCGGACCAGATCGCCGCGGCTTCCACCGACGGGAAGTCGTAGCGCGCGTAGCCATCGATGCTGTTGGCAAAGCCCTGCGCCATCTCGCCGTAATGCGCGGCGCCGTAGAACAGGCCTCCGCCGCCGCGAATGAGCGTCTTGTCATTCAGCGCATAGGCGAATCCAACCCGCGGCTGGAAGTTGTTGGTGTCGTTCTGGAACCCGCGCATGCGGCTGTTGCTGACCGTCTTGGTGTCGAACTGCCCCGTCGCCTGGTTGAACGCCGGCTGCGGCAGCTCGACGCTCGACAGATCCCCCGGCAGGACGATCACGTCATAGCGCACGCCGTAGTTCACGGTCAGCTTGCTGAACGGCTGCCATTCATCCTGCACGAAGCCGCTGACGTGCTTCGACACGATGTAGGCGCCCGTCGAGCCGAAGCTCTGGACGAACCCTGACGGCCGGCCCGCGATCACCGCGTTCAGGTCGCTGAAGCGCCACTCGCCGAGGCCGTAGTAGTGCGAGTACTGCAGGATGTCCACCCACATGAAGTTGACGCCCATCTTGAACTGATGGTTGTTGCGATAGAGCGTCGCCACGTCCTGGAACTCGATGTGCGTCTCCCACTGGTTCGCATGCGGCATCGTGCCCAGCTCGCCAAGCCCGAAGTTGCCGCCCGTGGCACCGGCAATGACGATACCCGGCTGCCAGTTGCCCACGTTCTCGAATCCACCGCGGTTCGGGTACTTGGTGTTCGAGTCATTCCGGAAATACTGCGCGCGGAACGTGTTCAGCGTGCGGTCGGACAGCACCGAGTTCAATCCGCCGCCGGCGCGCTTCGTCGTCTGGCGCTGCTCGGTCGTCGAGTACAGCGAACTGCGGCCGTTCACCGACCCCGCCGGGTTGTAGCTCTTGAAGAGGCTGCCCGTGAACGACAGTGTGTTCGTGGACGACAGGTTGTAGTCGAACTTCCCGTTCGACGTGGCGTCCCAGTTCTTGAAGTCGGTTGCGTCCTGGCCGACAACGTCGGGCAGATCCGGCAGGAACGTCTTCATCACGTTGATCGTGTTGTTCTGCAGCGTGCGCAGCCGCTTCACGTGGCTGTTTGTCACGTCGACCACGCCGAAGAAGAACGCCTTGTCACGGATGATCGGGCCGCCCACGGTCACACCGCGCACGTACCGGCGTGTGAAGTTCGCCGCGGCCACCGGGAACGCCTCGACCGTGCCGTCCGCGGCCGCCCGCGTGTTGAACGGCGGCTTGTCGAACGCGTTGTGGCGCTGGTACCAGAAACCGTAGCCGGTCAGGTTGTTGGTGCCCGACTTCGACACCGCGTTGGTGACGCCGCCCGTGGCGCCGCCGTACTCGGCCGGATAGCTCTGCGTGACGACGTTGAACTCCTGAATGCCCTCGGGGCTGACGCGGCCGAAGTCGCCGCCGCCGTTCAGGTTCTTGTTCGACATGCCGTCGACGTTGAAGTTGTTCTGCGTGTTGCGGCTCCCCGATGCGGAGAAGCCGCCGCCCTGGCTGACGACGCCCGGGCTGAGCTGCGCCAGCGCGAGGTAGCTGCGGCTCGTCGTCGGCAGGTTCATCATCTCGTTCGAGTTGAGCGACGAGCCCTGCTCGGTCTTGGTGACCTCGACGAGCGGCGCCTCACCCGTGACGGTGATCGATTCCTGCAGGGTGGCCACGCTCAGGCCGATGGCCAGCCGCGTTTCCGAACCGACGGCGATATTCACCATCTGCCGGAACGTGCTGAACCCGGGCAGCGCGGCGACGACCTCGTACTGGGCTGGGGGCAGCAGCGGCAGGAGGAACGTGCCCTCCGCGTCGGTAATCGCTTCGCGCGTGAATCCGGTCTGCGGATTATTGGCAGTCACCGTGACGCCGGGCAGCACGCCCTTCGTTTCATCGGTAACGGTTCCGGAGATGGTCCCTTCCACACGTCCCTGTGCGGCGGCCAGAGCCGGAAGCAGGATCAACAACGCGGCGACGACGGTCAATACTTTCTTCATGTCACTCTCTCCCACATCCGAAGGGTGACGCGTTTTTCCCGTCAGGCCCCTCGGCGGTGGAAAGGATACCCGGTTTTCGGCTGAGTTGGTCGGGTTTTCGGGGGCGGATTACTGGACGTCGAGCAGCTCGATTTCGAAGACCAGCGTCGCGTTCGGAGGAATGACGGGGGGCGAGCCGCCCGCGCCGTAGGCCAGCTCCGGAGGCAGCACAAGACGGCGCAGGCCGCCGACCTTCATGCCGGTGACGCCCTGATCCCAGCCACGGATGACCTGACCGATCCCCAGCGTGAACGCAAACGGGGCACGCCCCACCGACGTCTCGAACTGCGCGCCCTTCTGTTCCGGACGCGTCGGATCGTACAGCCAGCCCGTGTAGTGCACCGAGAGCCGCCGCGACGGCGTCGCATCGGCGCCGGTCCCGACACGCACGTCGGTCTGGGCGAACTCGCCGCGCGGCTGCGGCGTGGCCGACGTGGGCGACGAATTTCCGCCGCCGCAGGACGCGGCCAGCAGCGCAAGACTTGCGATCAGTACGCGAAGCATTGAAGCCATTGTAATGCCGCTACTTGATGCTGGCGGCCCCTGGAAACGCTGATGCGTCGGCCAGCTGCGCCAGGCTCAACACTTCTCCGACCGTCGCCCGCCCGTTGATGATCCACGTGGGATACGTCTGGACGCCGGCGCTGGTGCACGAGGGCGCCTGCGGCGTATTCGGTCCAGCGGGGCTGCATTCGATGTACGGAAGGCGATCTGCCGACGCCCCGAAGAGCCGCTTCTGCTCCTGACAGTGCGGACACCACGACGCGCCGTAGAACAGGACGCCTTCGTCGGCGAGGTGCTCCGCCAGCGCGCGGATCGCCGGATCCTCCGGCCCCGTGGGTTCGGGTTGAGGCGCGACGTAATTGGCGTGCAGAAGAAAAATCACCAGCGCCGCCAGCACGCCTCGACCGGCGACGAGCCCCGCCCATGAACGGCGCGCCATCGCGGGAGGACGCTGCACGGCCACGAGCGCCAGCGCCGCGGTCATCAGCGCGAGCGACGTCAGACAGTACGGACAGGCGGAGCCGAGAATCGTGAGCGACACCACGGTCAGGTAGACGCTGTAGCAGACGCCGAACAACGCCGCCGTCCAGGCATACGACCAGTGCCGGTCTTCCCGGCGGATGAACGCGATGGCCGCGAGCGCGAGGTACGCCATCAGCCCCCAAAGCGCCGTCGGCAGTCCGAGAAGGGTCGCCCAGCGGCTCGTGAGGACCGTGTCGCATCCCCCGCCGGCGGCGCATCCCTGCACGGGGCCGCCGCTGAATGCCGTCCACGACAGATATCCCGTGAGCGCGATGCCCAGGGCGCTCACGACCAGCAGCGGCCAGTTGGGCCCCGACCGGAGTGCGTGTGTTTCCGAGACGGTCTTCGACTGCCGCCGTGTCTTTGATTTTTTGCTCATGGGCTCGCGCCCGAATAGTAGCAGGGTCAGAATGCTAAGTATGGGAAGCGTCGTGTCTCGCGTCGCATGTTTCCGGGCGATGGTTACCGCGGTGTCACTGCTGTGTGTGCTGATGCCCACGTCCGCCACCGGCCAGACGTCGGCGGCATCGGAGCGACTGAGTCTGCAGGCCGCGGCCGGCCTCACGTTGATCGATGAAGGGAACGTCCTGTCGGCGGGCGTGGGGTACTCGCCGCTGTCCTGGCTGGAGCTGCTCGTCATGGCGGAGCGGATTCATTTACCGTTTCAGCAGGAGCGCTTCCCCGGCGGCTCCAGCGTCACCCGCGGGGGGACGCTGACATTCGTCAGCGGCGAGCTGCGCCTCGCACTGCGGCCGGCGGACCGGGTGTCGCCGTTCGTGCTGGCGGGCGTGGGCGGCGGGGTCTCGCGGCCCAACGTCAATGCCCATTTTCCAGACCCGGTCAGAAACGATCTTCGCGTCGTGTACGTCGGTGGCGGGCTGCGCGTGCCCCTGCGGCAGGGACTCAGCCTGCTGGGCGATGTGCGGGGCCTTCTGGCGATGGAAGGCAACGACGGCGTCCTCGCGATGCTGCCCGTCCGCGTGGGCCTTGCGTGGCGCTTCTAGCGCAGTCGTGTCATGTGAGGTCGACGGGCGCGAGACAGTCGACGTCCGGATTCGCTCGCAGGGGCATCCAGCGGCCGAAGTCCCCGTCGAGTCCGGCGACGACCAGCACCGGCGACAAGGCGACCGGATCGAACAGGGTCCGCGCTGACCCTTGCAGTAACCCTGCAAGCTGCTCGCGGAAGCGATCGAACGTGGTCGCTTCAAACAGCAGGAAGTACAGACCTCTCGTCAGCCCCGGCTCACTGACCCGCCGGTAGCCCAGGCAGCGCGGCTGCCACTCCATCGACTCGAACCCAGCCGCTCGCGCGAGGCTCAGGATGGTCTCCGGCGCGACCGCGCCGGCAAACGCCCGATCGAATTCGCTCTGCAGCACCAGCGGCACGAGCGCCGGCGTGGGGTAATTCACGGACTCGCCGCCGCGCGCGAAGATCTCGCGACCGAGCGATGCCGCGAGCGGCGTCGCGGGGCTCACGGCCAGCCATGCGCGCAGCGGATCGCCGGACGGCTGCGTCACGAGCATCCATCCGGTCAGGCTCGCACGTGGAACGTCGAACGGTTCCGCGCGCGTGCTCCGGACGGAGCGGATGAACAGCACGGCGACGATCGCGAGCACCACCATTCCGACAGCGACTTTCACAGCAGTTTTCATAGGACAGCCTTCGCCGCGGACTCGGCCCCTGGCGGCTCGCTGAACGGCTCCACGGGGATGCGTGCATATCGCACCTCGAGGATCTCCAGCCGCTCCGTCGTGCCGGGCGCACGCAGAACCACGGAATCGCCAGGCCCGGACTTCATCAACGCGCGCGCCAGCGGCGATCGCCAGCTGATGTAGTTGCGATCTGTATCGACCTCGTCGAGACCGACGATGCAGACGAGGCGTTCTGATCCGGCGGCGTTAGCGTAACGCACCGTCGCGCCAAAGAAGACCTGCGTCGCCGCGCGCCCGCTTCTTGGCGCTTCCGGGTCCACCACGTCCGCGGCATCGATGCGTTTGGTGAGAAAACGAATCCGCCGGTCGATCTGGCGCAGCCGCTGCTTGCCGTACTTGTAGTCGGCGTTCTCGCTGCGATCGCCGTTGCTCGCCGCCCAGGCGACGACGGCAGTCACTGCACGCCGTTCCCTGGTGAGCAGAAACCGCCGCTCATCGAGGAGCCGCTGGAAGCCGCTCGGCGTGATGTAGTTTTTCTGCTGGAGCGGTACGGCGTCGCTCACCGGATTAGGCGCATCGTTTCGATTGTCAACGCCGAACGATTAGACCACGCGGGCTGCGATGCATCGCCGAACGGCCTGGACCAGCGCCTCCATGGAGATCGGCTTCTCCAGAACGCACGCAAACTCCGCGCGGTTCAGGTCGCGCGTGTCGCCACCGGTGACGACCACGATCGGAATCACGCTCGTGTCAGCGCGCGCCCTCAATTCTTGATACACGTCACGTCCTGGAAGCCTGGGCAGGCCCAGGTCGAGGACGACGGCCGCGGGAATTGTTGCTCCATCGATCACGCGAAGGGCGTCGACCCCGTCCTCAACGGCCACAACCGCATATCCCTCGGCAGTCAGGGCGGTTCTATAGAGTTCCCGCAGGCTGGCGTCGTCTTCAACAAGAAGAATTACTAACGATTTCGAATGGGGGAGCACAAACGGAAGTCTAAGACAATTCGTTCCATCCCGAAAGCTGAGCGGTAGCTCGGCAGACAAATTGCTATCGCTTGAGGTGCGATGTTGGACGAAGAAGCGGAGCGGATCCAGGCACTCGAACGGTTGCTAGACCGCGTCGACGAAACGTGCCGGGAGGCCGAAGACGTTCGCGACCACGTCCGCCGGTCTATGGCACGACGTGCGTACTACCCTGAGAGTCCCCTGTTTCGGAGCGGCTCTCACGAACCGCCTGATAACGACCAATCGCCATAGGCCCGCACCCAGCCTGGACCCCATGGCGAAGCGAAGACAGATTCAGGCCCGTCGAGACGCGCGCTGCCGAGAATGCGGCGGGGGGACGATCAAGCGCGAAGTCACGTTGAAAGGGACGGCCAAATCGGTGGCGTGGCGATGCACCGATTGTGATGCCGTATGGGCAGACCGCCGGCGCAAAACGACACCAGGGAAGAAATGAAGAAGTGAAGAAGTAGTGAGGTCCCTCGCCGCGCGAATTCGCAGCGGTTCTCGCGCAAACCCACGTCGAGTTCTAACCCTTGGCGGATCCCCGATTCAACCATGACTCCTCGGCGGGCATCCGCTCGCGCGCAACTATGATGATCGAATGGCCGGCTGGCACCTCGAGCACACGTACGCGGAGCGGCTTCCGGAGCTCTTCCACTCGCCTGCCACGCCGGTGGCAGTTCGCGAACCGCACCTGATCGCGTTCAACCGACCCCTTGCGGCGACGCTTGGGCTCGATCCGCAGGCGCTGGAGCGCCCCGGCCTGGAGACTCTTGCCGGCGTTCTTGCCGGCAACGCTCTGCCCGAAGCCAGCCGGCCAATAGCCCAGGCGTATGCTGGTCATCAGTTCGGCCACTTCACGTCCCTTGGCGATGGCCGGGCGATTCTGATCGGCGAGCAGATCACCCCGTCGGGCGAACGCTTCGATGTTCAACTGAAGGGCGCAGGTCCGACCCGGTTTTCGCGGCGCGGTGACGGTCGCGCCGCGCTCGGCCCCATGCTGCGCGAGTACATCATCAGCGAGGCGATGCACGCGCTCGGTATTCCGACCACGCGGAGCCTGGCGGTCGTGACGACGGGTGAACCGGTCTATCGCGAGACGGTGCTGCAGGGGGCGGTACTCACGCGGGTCGCCGCCAGCCATATCCGCGTGGGCACCATGCAGTGGGCAGCGGCGCACGGAGGCGAGAGCGCCACGCGCGCGCTGGCTGACTACACCCTGCAACGCCACTATCCGGATCTCGTCGAGTCGCCCGCTCCGTATGTGGCGTTGTTCGAGGCGATCCTTGCACGCCAGGCGTCCCTTATTGCGCGCTGGCAACTGGTGGGCTTTGTCCATGGCGTCATGAACACCGACAACATGGCGCTCTCGGGCGAAACGATCGACTACGGCCCCTGCGCCTTCATGGACGCGTACGATCCCGCCACGGTGTTCAGCTCCATCGACGCGGGTGCGCGGTACGCCTACGGCAACCAGCCAACCATCGCGCAGTGGAATCTCGCACGGCTTGCGGAGGCGATGCTGCCGCTGTTCGACCCGGATGCCGACCGCGCGGTGGAGCAGGCCACGGCGGCGCTCGATCGATTTCCCGATCTCTTCCAGCGCCACTGGCTCGATGGGATTCGTGGCAAGCTGGGACTGTTCGCACCGGAGCCCGATGACGCGGCGCTTGTTGGCGACCTGCTCGCGTGGATGCACCGGCGATCCGCTGATTTCACGAATACCTTCCGGTCGCTCACCAGCGGGCGTCTCGTCGAGGATGCCGCGAATCGCGACGCTGACCTGGAAACCTGGCAGTTCCGCCTGAAGGCGCGCCGCAGTCGCCAGTCGCAGTCTGCTGGCGAGGTGAGTGTGCTGATGCAGCAGCACAACCCCGCGGTCATTCCGCGCAATCACAACGTAGAGAACGCGCTTCTCGCCGCGACGAGCCGGGGTGATGTGTCAGTGATGAATCGACTGCTCGAAGTCCTGGCCACTCCGTATGATCACCACCGCGATCTGCCGGCGTTCAGCGCGCCGGCTTCGGGCGGAGGACGCTACCGCACGTTCTGCGGGACCTAGGGATGTGATCGATGAAGGGAAGATGGCGTCCCGTGCGGGATTCGAACCCGCGATCTTCGCCTTGAAAGGGCGACGTGTTGGGCCAGCTACACCAACGGGACCTGTTTAACGAGTTTAGCAGACAGGGTACTGGAATAACGCGCGAGAGTGCGGATCCGCGAGGAGCGCTTATCGGGCGCGGAGGACGCTGTGCCTGGACGCCGGTGCGGCGACGTCCCGCTTCACGAGGCCATGGTTCCCCCGCGGGCATGTCGTATCAGTAATCTCGAACGACCATTCCCTGCGCGCTGCTCGAGCCGCCCGCGCGCGCCGGAAGGAGTGCCAGCGCCAGCAGGAACAGCACCAGCGTGAAGAACGCCAGGTACCCGCTCGCTGGGTGCTGCACCGCCTGCGTCACCGCGCCCAGCGTCACACCCTCGAGGAGCAACTGGAGGACGCGCCCGAGCCGCCCGGCCGTTGGCTCGGACAATGCGTCAAGCACGATGAACTTCAAGATAAAGGCAGCACCGAATGTGACGGCAAGGCTTCGCAGCACCCGGATACGGTCGGAAGCCGCGGCCCACGTACTGACCAGCAGCACGAGAAAATAGATCCCGAAGAGCACGCGTGGAAGGCCGGACTCTGGCGTCAGCAGTGAGAACGTCTGCGCGGCCGCCAGGAACACTGTGCCGAGCAGCACGACGCCGTTCAGATTCTGCAGCGACGACCGCGACGCATCGAGCAGCCGTCGCGGAGCCAGCGCGCCGCTCTGGATCAGGACGCCCAACAGCAGCACCGCCAGCACCAGCGAGAACAGCGACGGTGGCGGCAACACGGTCGGACCTCCAGGCCGCAGTCCCCCGATCAGCGTCACGGTCAGGCAGAGTGCCGGGAGGTAGATCGCCTCGCGCGCAACCGTCACTTCCGCTCCCGCAGGATCCGTAGCGGATTGAAGTCGGCGGGCTCCCGGCGCAGTCCGCTCTCGAGTTCCGCCGCCAGTTCGTCGGCGGTGTGAATGTGCTGGGAGGGATCGTCTGCGACGAATCGTTCTTCAGGGGCGAGCGTCCGCGCGCGCTCGGCAGCTTCGAGACCCTGGCGGTACAGCGTGTCGTCGGAGTACAAACGGCCCCAACCCTGGCGATAGTAGGAGTAGCCGATATAGAACTGAGTGCGAGGGTCGCGTCGCGCGGGGTCGGCGCGTTCGAGCGCCGCGCGCGCCTCCACGAACTGGTCGTTGCGGAAATAGCGCAGGCCGTTGTCGAACGCGTCCCGATCGACGTGATAGGCACCAACCGCGGCAGACAGCCCGCCGGTGATCTCAGCGATAGTGGCAGGCTGCCGCGCATACAGCCAGCCGACAAGAGCCGCGTACGTGAGAGTCATCACTAACCCTGCACCGCGGACCGCCGTCTCGCCCATGTCGCCATGGTACGCCACGACGCGTGAGCGCCTCAGGTGCCAGAGAGCCGAACTGCAACAAAGCCATTCGTGCGAAGGTGGAGTTCCCAGCCCAGCTGCATTTCCGCGCCGACGTGTTGCCCGTCAGCATCGTGTGGCTGTGACCCTGCCCCTGAACGGACGTCAGCTCCGCTCACCGGAAGCCGGTACACACAAAAAGGCCGGGATTGCTCCCGGCCTTTCTCGTGTCGGTGATCCTTGCGGATGCCGATTGCCTAGGTCGTCGTCCGGCGAACGTTTTCGGCGCGCGGGCCTTTCGGTCCTTCACCGACTTCGAACTCGACGCCGTCGCCTTCGCGCAGGTTCTCGATGCCCTCTCCATAGATCGAGCTCTGATGGAAGAAGTAGTCGTTCCCGCTGTCGTCCTTGATGAACCCGAAACCCTTGTCAACCCGAAGTGTGCGAATTTTTCCTGTCATGCTCTCCTCCGCGCTTACCAGCGCGCCTCGCGGCGCGGGCCCTTCGAGAAGCCGCCACCGCCGCCGCCGCTGCGCTCCTGCGGCTTCGCTTCGTTCACCGTCAGACGGCGCCCCTCGAAGTCCTGCTGATCCAGCTGCTCACACGCCGCTTTGCCCTGCGCCTCGGTCGCCATTTCGACGAACCCGAAGCCGCGCGAGCGGCCGGTGTCGCGATCGCGAATCAGGCGAACCGACGACACTTCGCCGAGCGTGGCGAAGAGCGTTTCAATCTGCTGTTCTTCCGTGTTGAAAGACAGATTTCCTACGTAAAGTCTCATTGCACTATCCATTCAATTGGTTGGAGGCTGTCGGGTCGATGACTTCTGGACGCGTGCAACTCGGAGCAGAACGCAGCAGAACAAACTCGGCGGGATCCAACGTGACGCCGTCAGTGTAGCACGGATGAATAGGGCGGGCGACCGCGGCTGTCAGGGGCGACGCAGGGCGTCTGTCAGGCGGCGAAGCAGGGCGGCGCTCGGGTCGTCGCGGTGGCCGCGGCCGCGCGACCGCCGCTCTTCCACCCTAGCAATGAGATTGAGGAGGCGGCGCCGCTTCGACGAACGGTCGCTCGCCGAATCTGCTTCGATGAGCTCGCACGCGGAGCGCTTGATGTCGTCGCCTGACTTTCCCGGAGGGCAGTCGACGGCAATGCGCAGGACGTCCTGGAGTCCCTCGAAAAGCTCGCCCTCCTCCGGCTGGTCGAGCTCACGCCGTGCGGTCGCGCCACGCGGCGTGCGCACGAGCGCGGACAAGCGGGTCACCACGGCACCAACCCATCCGTAGGGCTGCGCCGCGGCACTGCTACTCATTCAGTCATGACAGTAGCACGCGCCCCCGCGCGCGGTCGCCGCAATTCGACGATACCGTCCGGGCTAGCGGACCCTGCCGAAGGCAGACTAGCGAACACTGCCGGGCGGCGCCGTGTCGGGGAGCGGATTGCCCGGCGCTGCACGCCGCACCGGTGGGACCGGCGCCATCCGCAGGCCGTGCACCTGATTGATATAGAGCCCTTCGTAGCGGACGCCGTTGCCGTCCTTGTCCACCCATCCGAGCGACTGGAAGAACAGGCCCGGCTCCGGATACTCCTCGGGCACCGTGCCCTCCATCACATAGAGCTTGTTCTCGTGCATCGCGATATACGACATGGAGCGGGTCTTCGCGGCCGCGTTGGTGAAATGGAGCTCGAACCCTTCGACCAGGTCCTGCCAGTTCCAGATGTACGCCGTCAGCTTCTCGTTGGGCCGCTCGATCAATCTGAACGCCGCGTTCGTCATCGCACCGCGGATGTCCTGGATGGCGTAGCCGGGCCCGATGAGCGGCCGCAGGATGCCCTGCATCTGACCCTGGCACGTTTCGGCGCCGGCGGGACACGTCTTGTTCCGCGCGATCCCCATCGCTTCGATGCCGCTGAAGTCGGCGACGGTCATTGAATACTTTTCACGGCCGCGCTCGACGCTATACACACGGGACGGGAGCACATAGCCCTGCTCCGTCTTCCATGTCGACTGCGCCACTTTCGGCGTTCCGGGAAAGTCGATCTTGAACCCGTCCTGCGTGCTCGTGAACAGCTCCCACTCCTGGGCGCTGGCAAGTGCCGGCATGGCGATGACGAGACCGAGCGCACAAAAAATCATTCGCATGGTGCCCTCCAGGCGCGGTGATAGTGCCACAAGTGGCTAGATGATGACTTTCGTCATGATTCCGGTGGGAAACATCTCTTCCGGCTTCATTTCCCGGTGCGCGATGCCCTGCTGGAAGGTGTAGCGCGCCATCTGCTCCCACGTCGGGCGGTTCTCCTCGATGCCGTACGGAAAGAGGTCGCCGCCCATTACGTCGCGCATCCTCCGCGCGTACGTCGCGAGCCACGGCACCGGATAGCGTGAGACGGCGGGGTCGAGCAGCCGCTCCAGCGATCGCCGCTTCGATTCGAGAAATGCGTTGTAGAGGTTCCGCGCCGTCCACGGATGTGCCTCCACGATCGATTTCTTCATCGCGATGATGTGCATGATCGGCCAGACCTTCGTGCGCGCGTAATACTCCTCTTCCATGTCGACGTAGTCCGGAAAGAGGCGCACCACATCGGGATGGCCGTCGAGGAAGCAGGTCGGCGGCCGCGCGATGATCGCGCAGTCGATGTCGCCTGCCGCGAGCATCTCACTGAGACTCCGATCCGCCACGCGCGTGATCGTCACGCCTGCCGGGAGGTTCAGCTCCACCTTCTCTTCGCGGCCCGGCGCGTTCGCACCCGCCTGATACCACCGCACATCCGCAAGCGGCACGCCGACGTCGTTCTGCAGCCACCCCCGCATGTAGACGGCAGCCGAGTGCGCCCACTCGGGTGATCCCACCCGCTTCCCCGCCAGGTCTTTCGCGTTCCGGATACCGCTCTTCGTGTTGACGTAGAACGACGAGAAGCGGAACAGACGGGAGCAGACCACCGGCAGGCCGACGATGTCGGCGTTCGGCCGGCTCGCCTGCGCGCAGAACTTGGCGAACGAGAGCTCCGAGAGGTCGAATTCGCGATTGGCGGTGAAGCGCGCAAAGCACTCGTGGTGGCCCAAGTTGAGCCAGGTCAGCTCGATGCCTTCCGTCCTGACCAGTCCGAACCGCAGGTCGCGGAAATGGTCGTAGTCGGTCGTCGCGATCGTGAGCGGGATATGCGTCATTTGGTTACGTCCGCCAACCACCAACCATCAACCCGTCAGTCGCGGCGAATCATAAAGATACCCGCGATGGCGGGCAGACCCATCACGGCAAACGCGATCAGCCAGCTGTGCGCCGACTGGCCGCCCATCGCATCCAGCACGGCGCCGACCGCCAGCGACCCGCCGAACGCGCCCGCGAAGCCGATCATGGAATGCAGCGCCATCGTCGCACCTCGAACCTGGGGCGCCGCCGTCGCGATCAGGCCCGACGTCAGAGCTGCCGAATCGGCGGTGACGATCACCCCGTACAGGCCGCAGGCGACGACGAGGACGGGCCACGCGGATTGAGAGGCAAGACCCACGAGCACGCTCAGGACCAGACCCGCAGCCATGACCGTCGTCACCACCGTTCTGCGGCCAAAGCGGACGCTCAGTTCATTGCCGAAGATGCTCGACCCGACACCGATGAGCAACACGAAGGCGGCGACGGTTGTCGGCCGGACGGGGTCCGGTGATCCCCGCAGGCGCTCCGTGAACACCAGGTACGGCACAAGCCAGGCGCGATAGGCGAAGAGCTCCCACATGTGCGCGGCGTACGTGCCGATGATGCGCATGGAGTGGCCGGCGCGCAGCACCGGCCTGAAGTCGAGCGCCCAGAGCGCGCTCCACGCGAACCGTCGTGATGCGTGCGCGGGGACGGCCGCCGCCACGATGGCGACCGCGATCGCCGGGCCGGCGGCGGCGGCGAGAACCGCCCCGCGCCATCCCACCGCGTCGGCCAGGGCACCGAGCATGTAGAACGACAGCGCCGAACCGATGGTGAACGAGGTGGTGTAGAACGCGACGAGCCGTGCCTGCCGCGGACCTTCGACGGCGTCGGCCAGCAGCTTCAGGCCCGGCATGTACGTACCCGCCAGTCCGATCCCGGCCAGCACCTGACACACCAGCGCTCCTGTCAGTCCGTCAGCGACAGTGGCAAACAGCAACGCCGCCACGGCGGTCAGCGCGGCCGACGCCAGCCAGACGCGCCGCGGATCGACATGATCCGTGAGGCCGGTGAGCACGGGAACCGCGAGCGTATAGCCAACGTAATAGATCCCGCTGATCCACCCGGCGGCGGTATTGGACAGGCCCCACTCGATCCGCAGCAGCGGCTGCAGCGCGGGGAACATGGCGAACGCCGCCAGCGTCAGGATCTCGGCGGCGCAGAGCGCCAGAACCATCTACCAGTAACCAATCATCCGGCCGGCCGTCACTGCCGACAGCCAGCTGATGAGCGAGGTGCCGCCGGCGATTGCGAGCATGCGGGTCTCGCGCGGCGTCAGCTCACGCGTGCCAAGTGAGCGCCACGCGTCGAGCCGGCTCACGACCGCGATATTCACGAGACCGGCGCCAATCGCGGCGAACTTGATCGGCAGGTAGGGGTTCCCGATGTACTCGCCCCCGTTGGTCGAGAGCATCATCACGCCTGTCGCCGCGGCGATCGCGAAACCCGTCTTCGAGATCGGCAGCGTGAAACGCGACAGGTCCGCGAGCGGCAGCCGGCGCGCGAGGCCCAGCAGGCGCAGATCGAGGATGAGGATCGAACCGAAGAGGGTCGATACGCCGAGGATGTGAAAGAGGTTGAGGAACGCGTAGGTCCAGACGCCGGACTCGCGCACGAAGACGCCGAGCGCAGATCCTTCAAGCGCGAGAAGGATGCTGCGCACGGCTACAACAGCAGGGCGTGCCTAGTGCTGATTTGGATACACCGTAAACGTACGGTTGTTCCAGGTCACCGCTTCGGTCTTCATTTCAAAGCGGTTCGCGGTCTTGTTGCGGTGGCCTCTCACGGTCACCGTGGCACCGACCGGAAGCACGCCTTCCTTGAGCCCGGCGCCCGCCGTGCGGTTCGACGGCGCCAGCGTGATGTCCCACACCTGCCCGTCTGATGTTTTGATCTTCATCGCGCCGTGCGGTCCGGCCAGACTCACCGGGGCCTCGACCGTCCCGGTCAATGTGGATTCCTGCTCCGCCTGCCCGCCCCACCCGTGATGCGCGACAGCGGGGGCCGCCATCATGAGGACCGTCGCCAGTCCAACGAGAGAAACACGAATGAAATACATGTGCATGAGTTGCGCTCTCCTCTTCGCGATTGTAGCCGAACTCCCCGATGGACAGAGCGGGTATCGTCAGGTATTCTCAGCGGCTATATGGCTGTGATTACAGGACTTCGGCTCGTTCTCGCCCTTGTGGCTGGCGCCGTGGCTGGCGCCGTGCCCGCCGCCGCGTTCGCGCAGCAGGGCGCGGAGCACACCCGTCTTGCCGCCGACCAGATCGGCGCGGTGTACGTGAAGTTCGAGACGTCCTGCGCTGCGGCCGTCCGGGACGACTTCAACACGGGGGTCGCGCACTATCACTCCTTCTGGTTCCCCGAAGCCATCAAGACATTCGAATCGGTGCTGCAGCGCGACCCGGCGTGCGCCATGGCGCACTGGGGCATCGCGCTGAGCCAGTGGGGGAATCCCTACGCCGGCATCAAGAACGCCGAGGTCGTCAAGCGCGGATCCGCCACCATCGAGAAGGCGAAAACGACGGGCGCGCCGGCGGCACGCGAGCGTGCGCTGATCGAGGCGCTGGCGCTGCTCTACAGCTCGCCGGACCCCGCCACGCACCGCGACCGCGTCCTCAAGTACGAGAGCGCCATGCGCGGGGCGTCGGAGAGCAGCCCGAACGACGTCGAAGTGAAGATGCTTTACGCGCTGGCAATCACCCAGACGGCGCTGCCGACCGACAAGACTTACGGCAAGCTGCTCCAGGCGGCCGAGATGCTCGACCCGCTGTTCATGCGGATGCCGCAGCACCCGGGGCTGGCGCATTACATCATCCACGCCTACGACGCGCCGCCGCTCGCCGCGCGGGCGCTCGTCGCCGCGCGCCGCTACGCCTCGCTCGCCCCAGGCGCGCCGCACGCGCTCCACATGCCGTCGCACACGTTCACGCGCCTGGGTTCGTGGAAGGAGTCGATCGATACCAACCTGAAGTCGGCCGATGCCGCGCGCGCCGACAAGGACCCGAATGCGGAACTGCACGCACTCGACTATCAGACGTACGCCTACCTGCAGATGGGGAGCGACCGTGCCGCGGACGGGGCGCGCACGCGCGCAGCGGTCGTCCAGAGCATGCCTGGCGCGAACACCTTCGCCGCCGCCGCGATTCCAGCGCGGTTCGCGCTCGAGCGCGGTGACTGGGATGCCGCGGCGGCGCTGACGGTGCAGCCCGCACCGGCAACGCCCCACACGGAAGCGATCACGCACTTCGCGCGCGCCCTCGGCGCCGCGCGCGGCGGGCGGCCGGAGGCGGCAACGCCCGACATCACGCGCCTCGCCGAGCTTCGCGATCGCCTCCAGGCTATGAACGACGCGTACTGGGCCGAACAGGTGGACATTCAGCGCCGCGTCGCGCTGGCCTGGCAGGCGTTCGCCGCCGGACGCACGATGGACGGCCTCGCGCAGATGCAGGCAGCCGCCGACGCGGAAGATGCCACGGACAAAGCGGCCGTGACCCCGGGACCGCTCGCACCGGCGCGCGAACTCTACGGCGAGATGCTCCTTGCCGCAGGACGCGCCCGCGAAGCGATCCCGACCTTCGAAGCGACGATGAAGAAGGAGCCGGGCCGCTTCCGGGGTGCCTACGGCGCGGCGCGCGCCGCTGAGGTCGCCGGCGACCGCGCGAAGGCGCGGCTGTATTACAGTCAGTTGCTCGACACCGCCCGCGAGGCGGATACCCAGCGGCCCGAACTGCAGGCCGCACGCAAATTCACCAATTAGTGAGGATGTATGCGCGTGAATCGAATACTTCGATTGTTCCTCGGGGCTGCGACCATTGCTCTGATCGCCACGATGGTCCTCACGGTGTCGCACGCCCAGGCGCCCGCGGCGCCGCAGATCGACCCTGACGACATCGGCGGCGTCGTCACCGGACCGAAGGGGCCGGAAGCCGGCGTCTGGGTCATTGCCGAAACCCGCGACATGCAGTCGCGCTACATCAAGAGCGTCGTCACCGACGATCAGGGCCGCTACGTGCTGCCGGATCTGCCGAAGGCGAACTACACGGTGTGGGCGCGCGGGTATGGGCTGGTTGACAGCGACAAGACGACAACGGCCCCGGGCCGCATCGTCAACATCACCGCGAAGGTCGCGCCGACGCCGGCCGCCGCCGCGCAGTACTACCCCGCCATCTACTGGTATTCGATGCTGAAGATTCCGACGGAGGCCGAGTTCGCCAACCCGGCGGCCAGCGGGATCGCCAACAACGTCAACCAGCAGCGGTGGCTGTACTCGATGAAGAACAGCGGCTGCGTCGGCTGCCACCAGCTCGGGCAGCTGTCGACGCGGACGATGCCCGCAGACTTCGCGCACCTGTCGTCGCAGGATGCGTGGATCCGCCGTGTGCAGTCGGGCCAGTCCGGCCCGCAGATGATGGGCCAGCTCTCCGCGCTGGGATCCGCCTCGATCCGCAACTTCGCGGACTGGACCGATCGCATCAAGGCCGGCGAGCTGCCGTTCGCGACGCCGCCCCGCCCGCAGGGTGCGGAGCGCAACCTCGTCGTGACGCTGCGCGACTGGTACTACGAAGACAAGTACCTCCACGACCTGATCTCGAGCGACCGCCGCAATCCGACGGTCAATGGCTACGGCCCGCTGTACGGGTCACCGGAGTACTCCTCCGACGAGATTCCGATCCTCGATCCGGTGAAGAACACCTGGACGACGTTCCGCATACCGGTCAGCGAAGATGCGCCGCTGGCGCTCGGGCCGGGACACGCGGCGGCGCTCGATCCGCTGCAGCCGTCCGCGTACTGGGGGAACAGGCGGACGTGGGATACACACGTCAACAACCACAACTCCATGCTCGATCGGCAGGGACGCGTCTGGATGACGGCGGCGAACCGCTCGCCCGAGAATCCCGCCTACTGCAGGCAGGGCTCGACCCACCCGTCGGCGAAGGCCTTCCCGATGGAGCGCAGCACGCGCCAGGCGGGCCTCTTCGATCCGAAGACGAAGAAATACACGTTCCTGGATCTCTGCTTCGGGACGCACCATCCGCAGTTCGGATACGACGCGAATGAAACGGTCTGGTTCAGCGGCGGTGGTCCGGTGCTCGGCTGGATCAACACGAAGATGTACGACCAGACCGGCGACATCGTGCGGTCGCAGGGCTGGACGGCGATGGTCCTCGACACGAACGGCAACGGCAAGCGCGACGCGTATGTCGAACCCGATCAGCCGGTGGATCCGACCAAGGACAAGCGCGTGAACGCCGGCTTCTACGCGGTCATGCCGAGCCCGCTGGACGGGTCGATCTGGGGCACCTACTGGACCAACCCCGGCGCGGTCGTGCGCGTGGTACCCGGCTCGAATCCGTCAGAAACCGCAATCACGGAGATCTACAACGTCCCGGCGCCCGGCTTCGGCGGACGCGGCGGCGACATCGACAAGAACGGCGTCGTCTGGGTGTCGCTGGCGAGCGGACACTTCGGCGCCTTCGATCGGCGCAAGTGCAAGGGTCCGCTCAGCGGCCCGAAGGCGACCGGCGACCACTGCCCCGAGGGCTGGACGCTGCACAAGTTCCCTGGCCCGGGCTTCCGCGGCATCGGCGACAACAGCGCCGAGTCGAGCTACTACTCGTGGGTGGACCAGCACAACACGCTGGGCCTCGGCGAGAACGTCCCGGTCGCGACGGGCAATCTGAACGACGGACTGATCGCCGTGAAGGACGGCCAGATGGTCACGCTGCGCGTGCCGTACCCAATGGGCTTCTACGCGAAGGGTCTCGACGGCCGCATCGACGATCCGAAGGCGGGCTGGAAGGGCCGCGGAATCTGGGCCGCTAACGGCGACCGGACGCCATGGCTCCTCGAAGGCGGCAAGGGGACCAAGCCCTTCGCGGTCCACTTCCAGATTCGCCCGAATCCGCTGGCGAAGTAGCGAACGAAGCACCAGGCACCAGGCACGCCCCAAGCACCTGGCACCAGGCACTAGGCACTGAAAGGGGTGAGCGGTCTTCCGCTCACCCCTTTTTCTTTCGCTGTGCGGATCCGGCACATGTCGCTCCTAACCCACCAGTGGCTATACTGTCGCTCGAATTCCGACCCCAACTGAAAGGCTGACAGATGCTTCGCGTGAGAACGTTCGCATTCGCGGTGGCGTGCATGATGGTGGCGCCGGCGGCAGATGCCCAGGGCAACCGGGGAAATTCGAACGGCGTGCCCGGCAGCATCGCGAGTGTGCAGGCGGTCGTCGACGCGGTCCTTGCGCAGATCGCCACGCTGCCGAATTTTGCGGCGCTCCAGACACAGCTCGCCGCGCTTCAGACGCAGCTCAATTCGTTGAGCGCCACGGTTGCGGGTCTGAGCGGTCTACAGGGGCAGATCAATGACCTGAACGGCCGGCTTGGCGGACTCGAGAGCCAGTTCGGTGGGTTCCAGTCGGCGACCGACACCCGGTTCGCCGGTGTCAACAATCAGCTCACTGAGATTCGCGCGGCAATCGACGCGGTCGAAGCGCGCGGCATGGCGGCCCTCGTCGCCGAAATTGCGGACGCGAAAGCGGAGGTCGAACAACAGATCGCGGGCGTGCGAACTGACCTGAACACGCTGGACGGCGATCTGTCGCCCCGCGTCGATGCGCTCGAGACCTCGCTGCAGGAACTCGAAGCGACTGTCGGCGGGCTTGTCGGAAGCGGCGGGGCGGCCACTCCCGTCATCTGGTCCGGTGGCTGCAGCACCGCCGGAAGCGGCGGCGTGGGAACGTGGATCAGGTACTGCACGGATTCTACCGACGACTTCAGTACGGCTGCAGGCCACATCGATGTCACGCCTTCTGGCGTGTTCACGGCCCGGACAGGCGGGCTCTACCGTCTGACGTACTGGTCGACAAGCGTGGCGGCCGTCATTGCTGTCCGCGTTGTTGTCAACGGGCACGCGGTTTCAGTGGGACAGACCGGCATTGCGTCGACGTCATCCGGTTTCCTGAGGGACCAGTCCGCCGATGTTACGTGGCCACTGAACGCAGGCGACACGTTCGAGGTGCATGCGCTAGTGGGCGCCACCGCAACGAACGCCTATCTCCCGTGGGGACTCCCGCTGCCTATTTCGCCCACAGGTGCCACCCCTGTCGGGACTGCCGGGAGCCGACTACAGGTCGAGTACGTCGGTCCCCTGCCGGACTAGCTACTTCAATTCACGCGGGGCCCAGCGTTCGGCGGTGTGGGCCGCAACGCGTCCCCGCCGCTCGAAGATCTTCACCAGCACGACACCGGCGACAAACCCGCCGATGTGCGCCCAGAACGCCACTCCCCCGCCCTGCTCTGCCGCGATGCTCATGATGCCGCCGGCGAACTGCAGGAACATCCAGTAGATCAGCATCACCCAGGCGGGCAGCGCCACCTGCTGCAGGAAGAACCCGAGCGGAATCATCGTGTACACGCGAACCCGTGGGAACAGCACGAGATAGGCACCCATCACACCGCTGATGGCGCCTGACGCGCCGACCATCGGCACCTCAGACATCGGATTCGCGAAGACCTGCGCGAGCGCGGCGCCGATGCCTGCCAGCACATAAAACGCCACGTAGCGGGGACGCGTCATCGAGTCTTCGACGTTGTTGCCGAAGAGCCACAGGAACCACATGTTCCCGAGCAGGTGCATCCACGAGCCGTGAAGGAACATCGACGTCACGACGTGCGAATACTGCGGACCGGGATCGGTGAGACACGCGACGCCCTCCCCCATCGGGAACGGAGTGCCGGGCGGGATCGTTTCCATCAGCTCGCCGGGAATGAGGCCGAGGTCGCAGACCGACTGCGCCAGCGCGAGCTCACCTCCCGCGCCCTGCACCATCAACCACGCGGCGCAGTTCATCGCGATCAGCGCAAAGGTGACGTAGGGCGTGCGCTGGGTCTGATTCTCGTCGTGGTAGGGGAACAATCGGGTCCTCGGACCCGATCATCTCACGTCGCGAAGATGCGATAGGCCGCCGTGCCGAGCGCGGCGATGAGCGCGAGGAGACCGCGGGCGAGCATCGCGGCGCCGGAGGTCATGCCGGCGTTCGCGGCGAAGGTCTCGTCAACGGGCACCGGCTCGACGGCACGGAGCGCGGTGTCCCATTCGTGGAGCAGGCGATCGTCGCCGGGAGCGATGGCGACGACCTCTGTGACGACGGTCGCCAGACCGCTTGGCCGCGCGGCGGTCTCGCTCAGCTCCGCGACGACGACCGATGCCCGGTTCGCCGACGGCGCTCCCATCGCACGCGTATAGACGTCGTTGAAGTGCCCCAGGCGGGCCGGGTGCGGCACCACGTGGAACACCAGCTGCTTGCGTTCCCCGATGAACAGAAGGTCGCCGGCATCGCGCATCCCGCGCAGCACCCTTCGAATCTCGTACACCGTCTCCAGCGGCGTGTTCACCAGCGCGATGTCGAACGCCAGCCCCATCGTGTGCATGGGGAGCGACGTCGACGCGTTGGCATTCGTCGCGCGCAGCGCTTCCTGGTACGCGCCGTGGCGCACGAGGCTCGTGATTTCCACCGGGCCTGACGTCACGCGCGCCGCCAGCTCCAGCAGGACGCCGAGCGTCGCCGGGCGCGCGGCGAGGTAGCTCGCCTGGTTCCGCAGATCCTTCTCGCCGATCGGGTGTGGGCCGTCCAGGCGCGGAATCAGATTGAAGCGCGCCGGGTCTTCGGGAAGGGGCGCCACGCCGCCGTTGGCCAGCGCGCCTTCGAGATCCTTGAATCCATCCAGCGCCAGCAGGTCGAGATGATCGCGATAGACCCGGCGGATGGTGGCGGACGCGCGCGCGTTTTCTGGCGTCAGGTACACCATCATGCGGTCGAGGGCCTCGACATGGTCGGCCGAGGAGCCGGCGTCCGCCGGCATGGCCGGCGTGATGATGCTGAATACGAGGGCGCACACAACAGGACGGATACGCATAACCTTTTGCATTCGAGGGACTTATTCAGTGTAAGGCCCGTGTCGAGCACAGCAGGACGACCCCGGAAACAGTCGAGCAGCGCGTGCGCGCGCCGGGATACGCGCTTGGACAAGCGCAGAGCCGTGCAATTCCGGAAAATAAAGTGGCAGACAACCCTTGAGCGGGCCCCGCTCTGCCGTTATCCTCTCTGCTCCACCAGACTCTGCAAGGGGAAGATCCATGCTTGATGCGCTTAAAGGCCTCACCGGCGGCAACAAGGCTGCCCAGAAGCAGGCCGACGAGTTCCAGACGCTGATCGCCGCTGCCAAGGAAGAACGCAGCGCGCTCAACACGATGCTGACGCAGATCACCATGCGCAGCTCGCGCCTCACCCAGATTGGCAAGTCGCTGGGCGAGGTGGACGAAAAGACCGTCGCCGCCGCCGGCAAGATCGCGGAGGTCGACACGCGCGTCGCCGGGCTGGAAGATCGGCTCCGCAGCTTCGCGGACATCGACACGCGCATCGAGGCGCTGCTCGGCACCGCCAAGGGGGCCCAGGAGAGCGCCGAAAAGCTGATCGCCCCCGACAGCGAAATCCAGAAGCACCGCCAGTCGATCCAGCAGCTGTCCTCGCACGCCCTCGAGGCGCAGGCGAGCATCGAAGCCCTCAAGCGCGAGCAGACGACCCTCCAGGACTTCCGCAAGCAGCTCCGCCAGTCGCAGCAGGAAATCGAAACGACGCTGAAGCAGGCGGCCGGCGTCAAAGGCGAGCTCGACCAGGTGCGCGGGACCGCGGGACAGCTGGCGCAGGACTACGCGCGGCTGCGCGAGACCTCCCGCGAGGTGCGTGAGGATTCAGCCGCGGCGGCCGAGACCGTCAAGGACCTCGAGAAGAAGCTCGGTCCCCTGATGCAGCTCCAGGAGCTGAGCAAGACCACCGAGGAGAAACTCTCCGGCCTCAACGCCCTCGCCGAGCACGTCTCCCAGAAGGCCAAGGCGCTCGAGGGCCAGAAGCACACCGTCGAGCGCGCGGTCCTCGAAGCCAACCGGCTGAACGAGATGGTCTGGAGCATGGACGTCCAGATCAACAAGCTGAACGAGGCGCTCAAAGACGCCCACAAGAGCGAAGAGACCGTCGGCCGCATCGAGGCGCTCGTCCAGCAGACCAACGTCACGGTCGATGCGATCACCAAGGCGCGCGACGATCTCGCGAGACAGTCCGTCCGGTTCGAGAAGGATGGCCGCACGCTGATGGACGGCCTGCGCGCCTCGCTCGATCGGGTGTCGCTCGAGAAGAAAGACATCGACGCGCTCGAAACCCGGCTTCGCGCCCTCCAGGGCACGGCGGCCGAGGCCGAAGCGCGGATGGAGGCGCTCGCAATCAAGGAGCGCAGCCTGTCGCAGCTCCACCAGAAAGTGGACGTTCTCAACAAGGACTTCCAGGGACTGGCGACGCACGCGGATGACCTCTCGAAAAAACAGGCCACCCTCGAGACGCTGCACGAGCGGCTCGGTCAGGTGGACGAGCTGTCGAAGCGCACCGCGCAGCAGCACGACGCCCTGCTCCGCGGCCGTCAGGATCTCGATGCCCTGCGGCAGCAGATCCAGGACTTCCATAAGTCCTATGCCGACATGACGCAGCTCCGCGACAAGCTGTCGGGCGATCGCACGGCGCTCGAAAGCTTCAGCGAGCGCATGACGGCATTCATGGCGCGGACGCCGCAGCTCGACGCGACCCTCAACGCGATCAACGGCAAGCTCGCGCTCGTGGACGAGGGCGTCAGGCAGACATCGCGCCTCGGCGAGATCTCGAGCCACCTCGACGCCCAGATCACGCAGGTCGCGTCACGCATGCAGTTCGTCGAGAAGCTCGAGACGCGCGTCGATTCGCTGCGCGCGCTGGCCGGCGACGTCGATGCGAAGCTGACCGAGCAGATCGAGCGGCGCGGTGAGCTCGACACCGTCAAGAGCCAGTGCGACGCCGTGATTGCACAGACCCTCGACGCCCAGCAGAAGGTCGAGGCCGTGGCGGCCCGCCAGAAGAAGCTGCTGCCCGTGATCGATCGCCTCACGTCGCTCGAAGAGCAGGCGCAGCGCATCCACGCGCAGATCCTCGATGTGAAGCGCGACGAGACGGTGGTGCGTGAACAGGAAGCGCGTCTCGCGGAAAGCGTCGACCTGGGCCGCACGCTCGTGGCTGAGGCCAACGAGCGGATGAAGCAGACGCAGGGCCTGAGCGAGGAGCTCGCCCGCGCCGGCGCCGCCAAGGAGGAGCTGGTCTCCGAGCTCGCACGCGTGCAGACGCGCCAGCGGGATGTGGGCGCGCAGGTCAACGCCACCGAGGATCAGCTGAAGCGCGCCGAAGCGCTCTTCCGCCAGCTCGAACAGCGCCGTGCGCAGGCGATCTTCTCAGAAAAGAAGGTCGCCGCCGTCGAATCGAAGGTGGCGGAAGTGGTCGACAAGGCGGCGGGGCTCGACCAGACCATCAAGACCATCATCGAGCGCGAAGCGATCGTCGCCGCCGTCAAGGCGCAGGTCGACAGCGTCCACCTGGTCAGCGCGCGCAGCAAGGCCGACCTGCAGTTCGTCAGCGATCATCGCGAGGAAGTGACGACGGTCAAGCAGCAGATCGAGACCATGCTGGCCACCGCGTCCGTCACCGAGGAGAAGCTGTCGGCGATCGAAGCGCGGCGTCACACGGTGGACGAGGTCCAGACCAAAGCGAACCTGATCTCCAACCTGCTGGATGACGTGAGTGTGAACCTGGAGACGCTGAGCGAGCAGAAGTCGGCGATCGACCTGCTGACGGAGAAGATGGCCAGCATCGACTTCACGATGCAGGAAGTGCAGAACACGCTGCAGTCGCTCCGGGCGGAGCGCGAGCTCGCGGAGCGCCTGGAACAGAGCATCAAGAAGCTCCGCACGAGAACCGCGAAAGCCGACATCCCGCGCAAGGCGGCCAGCGCCTAGCTCGGCAGCACGTCCTCGATGAAGATCTGCGCGAGGTTCGGTTCATACCGGCCTCGCGCCACGCCCTTCCGAATCAGTTCCAGCGCATCCTCGTCCGACAGCCGATCCGCCTTGTACGCCCGTTCCGGTCCCTCGGACGTGAACGCGTCGTAATCGTCGGCGAGCGTCACGACGTTAATCTCCCGCGCCCACCAGCAGCCCTGCTTGGTGCAGCGGTTCACCTCGTAATCGTCGCCGTGCCGCCGCGCGACCGTCACGATGAAGGGGTTGCTCAGCTCGGGGCGGCCGGCGTCCGCCAGCCGATCGATCACGCACGGGCCCTTCCGGCAGTGCACGTCCCGGACGATGCCGAGCAGATACTGCTTCCGGGCGGTCGCTTCAGCCGTCGTCGCGCCGCGCAGATCCGTCTGCTCCAGCAGCTGGAGGAACGGCGCGCAGTCTTCATGCTGCTTGCCAAGGTCGTGCAGCAGCGCCGCCAGCATGATCTCCGGCACCGTCACGCGCATCGGCTCGACCGTCTCGGGGCTCTCGACCGCCCGCTGGTTCACGCGGAGCGCCAGCGTGCCCGCCAGTTTCATGACGCGGAAGTCGGGACAGTACTCAGGGCTGAAAAACGTTTTGGTGTAGGTAACGCCCTCGACCACGATGTCCTGCTCCCCGGCATAGCGGGCGAACATCTCGGTGGCGAGCGCATCGACGTCGAGCTCGGTCTGGATGAATTCGGGAAGATCGCTCCGGCGTCGCCGCTGCAGATCAGTGGTCATCAATTCGTGTATGGCCCGGCCACACGACAACCGTAGCAAAAATGGTGTGCGGGTGCGAGTGCGCCGAAAAGAACCGGGTATCTTGCGCGTTTCCTGTAGAGTTTGAGTCCCGTGTCGACATCCTTGACGGGGGCCGCGCATACCGGCACCCTCGACCTGCTCGTCGTTGACGCAGACGCTGATCGATACGTGTCCGTGCTCAGCAGCATGTTCCGGGTCGTGACGGCCTCCATTGCGGCCGCACTCGAGCGGATGACCCGCGCCGTGCCGGCGGCACTCGTCGTGGCGCTCGACGGCGCTGACGGCGCTCCCCTGGTTCTGATCGCGCGGGCACGCGCATTGAGTGTTCCGCCAGTGGTCCTGGTGCTGACGGCTGAACCAGCGTGTGTCCCGGACGCCATCATGGCGGGGTGTGGGTCCGTTCTCCTGCAGCCGTTCGCCCCGAACCTGATTTATTCCCGGCTCAGTCGGATGATCCGGCTACGGATGGGGGCGGTGCCTGCCGACTGCATGCGGGAATGGCCGACCACGCGGTGTGCGCATTGCGACCACGAAGGCGTCATGAGCTTCGAATACGCCAGCCACCGCCGCGCGTGGTACGCCTGCCTGGCGTGCAAGAAGGTCTGGATGGCGAAGCGGCTCGACTAACCGGCCGCTGTTGCGGGAGCGGATCCCGCGGCCGTTTCCGGCCACACGAGATTCCTCTTCCCCGCCGCGACGTTTTTCAGAATATCCACGAGCGCCGTTCCCGGGCACCGATCCCCCACAACCGCCGCGCATCCTACCGACAGATAAATCTGGGAGTACCGCGGTTCGTCGATCACCGCGACAATCGCCGCGCCCGTGGCGACGAGACGTTCGCAGTCGCCCGCGCCATTTTCAATCGGGGCGTGATACACGACCACGCCCGCCCGGAATTGCGTGAGCACCTGCAGCGCCGCATCCGCTGAATCGACTCGGACCGGGAGAAGCCCCGCGGCGCGCACTTTTCCGAGCCACGAATCAAGTTTCGGGGTGGACGGCCGTGCAACCCAGACGACCGAGGTGTTCACGGCGGCGATGCTACACCTACCTCAGCCGTCGTCAAAATGCCGTCACGAAATGGCCGGCCGTGAGTCGCGCGCGAACAGCACGCCAGCGACGACGAGCACGGCCAGCGCGGACAGCGCCAGCGACAGCCGGACGCCGATAAACGAGCCCGCGATGCCGATTGTGAGTCCCGCACCCGCGCGCAAGCCGAGCATGGCCGTATTGAACAACCCGACGAGCCGGCCGCGGAGCGGCACCGGTGCGAGGAGCTGCACGATCGTCTGCGCCATCGACGTGAACGCGATGCTGAACACGCCGGCCACGACGAGCAGCGCCACCGCCAACGGATAACTGGCGGTGAGCGGAAAGAGACCCATGGCGGTCGCCCAGAGCGCCGCGCACACGAGCGCGTTCCGCACGCTCACCTGCAGCACCGCCGCGCTTTCCAGCAGCACGACGCCGGCGATCGCCCCCGCGGCATTCGCCGCGAGCAGAATGCTGTACCTGGCGCCCGTGTTGTCGGCGCCGAGGTACTGCGCGTATTCCGGCATCTGCGCCTGGAAGGCGTTGCCGACGAAAAACGACGACGCGCCGGCCAGCACGATCATCGTCATAATGCGCCGCTCGCTCCTGGCGGCGGCGTATGCAGTGGCGACGTCCGCGAATCGCAACGGCTCGCGCCGGGGGCCGCCAGCCGAGGCGTGACCGGTGTACGGGACGCGCAGGAGAAAGAACGTGAATGGCAGGTAGATCAGCGCGTTCGCCAGCAGGCCCCACGCGGGCCCGACCAGCAGCATCAGTCCTCCGCCAATCGCGGGCCCCAGCAGAATCGACAAATACCGGCTGCTGGCAT
Organism: Candidatus Sulfopaludibacter sp. SbA3; assembly: GCA_945903265.1. GTDB lineage: Bacteria > Acidobacteriota > Vicinamibacteria > Vicinamibacterales > UBA2999 > CAXNKG01. Next base: position 19,994 of record CAMDNQ010000013.1, on the reverse strand, counting down.
TGAGACGGATGGCGCTCGGCAGATGCTCGCGCGGCACGATGTCGTGAATGATGAGCTGTATGGCGGGTGCGGCGATGACGCCGGCGGCGCCGTGGATCAGCAGGATGACTACCGCGTGCCACATCTGCAGCGCGTCGAACAGGAACAGCAGCCCCCAGCTCGCGGACGCCACCACGTAGAGCACCTGCGAGATCTGAATCAGCTTCCGGCAATCGTAGCGATCGGCCAGTGCACCGGTATGAAAGGAGAAGAGCAGGAACGGCACCCAGTGGCTGATGACCGCGAAGCCGGCGAGCGCCGGCGAGTGAAACGCCTGGAACATCACCCAGTAGCTGATGACGTGCTCGATGTTGTCGGCCACCATCGAGAGCGCGCCGGCCGCGAAGAACTTTCGATAATCGGGAATCCGGAGAGCAGGAAAACTCGAGCCGCCGGTCGCGACACCGGTCGACACGCCGTTCAACTCACGGCCTCGGCTCCGTCCGGCGCAGCATCGGGTACGCCACCCCCAGCTGTTCGAGATACGTCGCGTAACGCGACGGGTCGTAATAGAACTTCCGCAGCTCGGGCCGGAACCGGTCCATCACTTCCCTGTTCAGCCACGTCGGCGGCGGCGTATCGGCAGCGATGAACGGCGTGTACGTCTGGTCCTTCGTCTGGACGCCAACGAAATAGTCGCGTGCCTGCGTCACGAGCTCCGGCCGGGTCAGCAGGTCGATCATCGTCATCGCCTGCACCTTCGCGCCGGCGACCACGCCCTTGTGGGCGATGGGCGTCGCCATCGCAATCGCATTGACCCAGTTGTGCCCCGGCAGCCCCGGGATGTTCGACGGGTAGCGCAGCGTCACCGTCGGCACAGTCCACGACACGTCGCCGATGTCGTCGGATCCCCCACCCCGCTTATCGTCGTCCTTGATGGGCTCTTCGAGCTTCGCCAGCTCGGTCTCGAGACCGGTCTGCACGGGCGCGGCGATTTCCTTCTGCACGGCTCTGGCGAAGGCCTGGTCGTCCTCTGACCATGCCGGCAGACCGACGCGCTGCATGTTGGCGAACATCGCCTCGGCCACCGGCTTGTTGAAGTGCTGGGGCCAGGCGGCGCCGATGATCCGCGACGTCCACGCCGTCCCGGTCATCAGGGACGCGCCCTCGGCCATCTTGTTGCCCATATCCCACATCTCCTTGATCCGCGGGTACTCCGTCTCACGGAAGAAGTACCAGACCGTGGCGCGGGCGGGCACGACGTTCGGCTGATCGCCGCCGTCGGTGATGACGTAGTGGGTGCGCTGCTGCAGCCGAAGATGCTCGCGGCGATAGTTCCACCCGGCGTTCATCAGCTCCACCGCGTCGAGCGCGCTGCGTCCGCGCCAGGGTGCACCGGCGCTGTGGGCGGTCTCGCCGTCGAAGCTGTATTCAATCGACACAAGGCCGTTGGAGGTCGTGGATCCCCAGGAGACCTGCAGGTTGTTGCCGACGTGCGCGAACAGGCAGACGTCGACGCCGGCGAAGATGCCCTCGCGGACGAACCAGGCCTTCGACGCCAGCAGCTCCTCGGCAACCCCGGGCCAGAGCATCAGCGTGCCCGGCAGCTTGTCCCGCTCCATGATCCGCTTCACCGCCAGCGCGGCGACGATATTGAGCGGCACGCCGCTGTTGTGCCCTTCCCCATGCCCGGGCGCACCGGCAATCAACGGCTCGCGATACGGCACCCCCGGCTTCTGGGACGCCTGCGGAATGCCGTCGATGTCCGACCCGAGCGCAATCACCGGCCGGCCGGAGCCCCACGTGGCGACCCAGGCCGTGGGAATGCCGGCCACGCCGCGGCGGATCGTGAACCCGTTCTTCTCGAGGACGGCGGTCAGATAGCGGGAGGTTTCGACTTCCTGGTGGGCCAGCTCGGAAAAGCTGAAGACGGAATCGACCATCTCCTGCGCCAGCTTCGCCATGCTGTCGACGGATGCGGCGACATCGCGCTTGTAGTCGTCGGTTCGCCCCTGTGCGTGCGCCAGTGATGGCGACGCGAGAAGCAACGCAATCAGAATGCAGCTGCAGCGCATGGAGGTGCTCCTATTGGCCGGGACGTTCGCGGGTGCTTTGACTATCGAGCAGTTCTTTCCCGTCGGCAAAGATCACGTGAGACAGTCGCCCGACCTTCGCGCCGTTTCGCGCCGGGAAGAGTGTCACCGTCACCTGGTCGCCAGGCCGGAGCGAATTGCGGTTCCAGCCCATGCGCGTCTGCGCCGACGGGCTGCCCGCCTCGGCGCTCCAGGAGCCGGCGCGCTCCCCTGCCTTCACGTCGAAGCTGATGATCGTGTGGGGGTTCGCCCAGATGACGTTCGTGATCGTGGCGCCTGCGATCACGATGGAGGTGTCGATATAGGCGGCCGCCGAATGGTGCGCCGCTACGGGCGCGGCAAGCGCCGCGAGGGCGCACGCGCCTGCGACGATGTTCCGTATCGGACTCATGGTGTCCGACATGATACCTTCGGTCCGTTTCCGGAGGACGTGATGCGATTACCCCTGCTAGCCGCCGCACTTTTCGCAACGACAGCGATCACTACTGACGCCGCGCAGGTCACCATCGAAGCCGGTCAGCGCGTGACGAGCTCGACCACGGCGTCACCCGCTGCGCCGGCCGGGCCGGCGCCGAGACGCGATATCAGCGGCGTGTGGCTCGGCCCCGGCCCCGCTCCGGAGCTCGAGCCGACCGCGCCGATGACCCCAAGGGGACAGGCGTTGTTCGATGCGTCGAAGCCGATGTACGGCGACCGAGCGGTGCCCGTCGCCGACTCCAACGACCCGCTCGTGACCTGCGATCCGCTCGGCTTTCCGCGCAGCGTGCTCCACGAACTGCGTGGCATGGAATTCCTGCACACGCCCGCGAAGACCCTGCACCTGCTGCAGTACCAACGCGTGTTCCGGGAGATCTGGACCGACGGGCGGACGCTGCCGAAGGATGCCGGCGGAACGTCGCCCCAGTCGCCCGACCCGCGCTGGTATGGCTACTCGATCGGGCGCTGGGCAGACGACTTCACGTTCGTGATCGACACGGTGGGCGCTCCCGAGACGACCTGGGGCGATGAATACGGACACCCGCATGGCCTCGGCGGCCGCGTCGAGGAGAGGTACCGCCGCATCGATGCCGACACGCTGGAACAGACCGTGACGATCACCGACCCAGAGATGTACACGAAGCCGTTCGTGGCATCGCGGCAGATGCTGAAGCGCGGGAAGGAGCTGGAGGAACAGATGTGCGTGCCCTCCGAGGCGCTGCAGTACCTGGAGACCGTCGCGAAACCCGCCAGCGGGAGGTAGCGGAGACTACGGAGGGAACGGGAAGAGATCACAGGAGGAACGGAGAAACGGAGACGAACGGAGATGACCCGGGCGGCGTTCGAGGATGATGAAGTTAGCGTGCGAACGACGCCGATGACGCGCTTGCGCGGGATGGAACGAGTGAAACCCCAATTTCAAGCCAGGCGGATCGTCAAGGGGCTTGAGAATTGGGGTTTCACTCGTTCCATCAGCCCGCCGAAGGCGGGCTTCATCGGCGTCCCTCCGCGCGTCTCCGTTGCTCCGTTCCTCCTGTGATTTCGTCCCGTTGCCTCCGTCCCCTCCGGGCCCCCGCCTGCATTGGCGACTCTCTTGCGACGCAGCGCCCGGCATTTGTGCCCGGATCGCCGATTTGGTAGAACTGGGTGCGGAGGCACCGGACGACATGAGCTTTTGCGACCACTGCCAGGGCCAGCGCTTCGATCGGGCGCAGGTGCTGCGCGCCCTGCGTGCCGCGAGAAAGCGGCTGCGGGTGTCACAGGTCGACCGGTGCGTCGACCAGACGTTCGCTGCCGCCATTGAAGCCGTCCGCTCCCTCGAGATCCCGCATCTCGAGGAAGACGACGTCGTCGATGCCGAAGTCGTGCACTAGACGAGACTCCGACCCCCGCACATCCGATCAGCTTCGACTGATCGAGCATCACCTTCCTGCGACATTTCTGCGCGAACACCTTGCTTGCCAGATAGCGAAGTCACCTCCGGGTCACCTTGATGTCACCTCCAGTGCATTGAGGTACCCGGCGCCGGGCTTCACCCTTGCCGCATGGATCGCGGCAAGGTCACCTTTCAGGCGGCACAGCAGGCAGCACTGCGGGCGGCGCTGCAGGCCACGCTTGTCGTCGCAATCGCCACCGTTGCGGCGGCCGAGCCTCAGCAGCCGTACCCCGTCATCGTTCGCGTGTATGACGTGGCGGGCCTCGACGCGGCGACCACACGCACCGCGCTCACGACCTCCGAGTCGGCGCTTCGATCCGCGTCGGTGGCCGTCCGGTGGGAGGAATGTGCGGTCGGCAGCCTGACCGTCCGGTGCGACGCGCCGCTGGCGGGCGAGTACGTCGTGCGCATCGTCCGCACCGCCGATGCCTCCGGCCGCGGACCGCATGCGCTTGGCGACGCGCTGGTGGACATCGCCACTGGCTCGGCCGTCTTTGCCACGATCTACTTTCAACGGGTCCAGCGGCTGTCACAGTCGGCCGGCGCCGACGAGGGGGAGCTGCTCGGTCATGCGATCGCGCACGAGCTCGGTCACCTGCTGCTTGCGTCGCATGCGCATAGCGGGCAGGGACTGATGCGGCCTGTCTGGCGGGAGCGCGAGCTGCGCCGCCGCAGCGCCGGCGACTGGCAGTTCAGCGCGCAGGACGCCGCTACGATCCGCGCCCGAATCGAAGCCGCACGGCTGGCGCCGAATATCGTCTGGACGACTCGCTGACCGGACGCGCGAGCTCCCGGAGGACGGCGTGATACGATCCCGCCTCCACCATGAGCCGCGTACTCGTGACCGGCGGAGCCGGGTTCATCGGCTCCCACGTAGCGGATGCCCTGCTCCAGCGCGGCCACCCCGTCACCGTTCTTGACGACCTGTCCGGTGGCGACCGCGACAACGTCCCCGCCGCAGCGTCCTTCGTGCATGGCAGCGTCGTCGACGCGCCGCTGGTTGACCGTCTCTGCGCGGAGCACAAGTTCGACACGATCGTGCACCTCGCGGCCTACGCCGCGGAAGGCCTGAGCCACTTCATCAAGCGTTTCAACTACACCAACAACGTGATCGGCAGCGTGACGCTGCTCAACGCGGCGATCAATACAGGGGTGCGGCGATTCGTCTTCACTTCGTCCATCGCGGTGTACGGCACGCATGCGGACCTGCCGCTGACGGAAGAGACGCCGGTGCACCCGGAAGACTCGTACGGCATTGCCAAGCATGCGGTGGAGCTCGAGCTCAAGGCGTGTCGTGACCTCTTCGGCCTCGAATACGTCGTCTTCCGTCCGCACAACGTGTACGGTCCCCGGCAGAACATCGGCGATCCCTACCGCAACGTCATCGGCATTTTCATGAACCAGATTCTCCAGGGGAAGCCGATGACCATCTTCGGAGACGGAGCGCAGTCGCGGGCGTTCAGCTACATCGACGATGTGGCCCCTGTCATCGCGGAGTCGGTGGACGGCGATGCGTTTCTGAACGATGTCTTCAACCTGGGCGCCGACCAGCCGTACACGCTGAATCAGCTGGCGGCTGCCGTCGCGGACGCCATGGGCGCCGCCCCTAACGTCGTCCATCTGGCGCCCCGGAGCGAGGTGCAGCATGCGTATGCCTCACACGCCAAGGTCCGCGGAGTGTCGGGACGCCGTGACGAGACGCCGCTGGCCGATGGGCTGAGCCGGATGGCCGCGTGGGTGCGCCGCCACGGCGCCCGCACAGGCGCGCGTTTCGAAGGGATCGAAATCCTGCGCAACCTGCCGGCGGCGTGGCGGGTGTGACGACCTATCACGATGCCCACCTGACCCCCGACCCGTCCAGACGCGTTGTCTGGCAGGCGGTGTCCGACTACCTGGCCCGCTGGATTCCTGCAGACGGCGCAGTCGTCGAAATTGGCGCCGGCTACTGCGACTGGATTAACAACGTGCGGGCCACGCGCCGGGTCGCTCTCGATATCTGGCCCGGGATGGCCACGCATGCCGCGGCGGGAGTGGAGCCGCTGGTGCTCGACGCCGCCAGCCAGCTCGGGGCCTTCCCCGCCGCCTCCTTCGACGTGGCACTCGCGTCGAACGTGCTCGAACATTTCACGCCCGAGGCAGTCGCAGCCGTCGTCGACGATGTCGCGAGGCTGCTGAAGCCGGGCGGCCGGTTCGTGATCGTGCAGCCGAATTTCCGATATGCGGCGCGGCACTATTTCGACGACTACACCCATCGCTCGATTTTCACCGACGTCTCGCTTCCCGCGCTGCTGCGCGCGCACGGCTTCACGATCGACGAGGTGCGGCCGAAGTTCCTGCCGTATTCGATGCGTCAGACGCGCCTCCCGATCACCCGGTGGATCGTGACCGCATACCTCCATTCCCCAATCAAGCCGATGGCGGGCCAGATGCTCGTTGTCGCCACGCGCGGGTAGCCCGTGTACGAGTCGAAGACCGTCAGCGTCATCTTTCCCGCCTACAACGAGGAGCAGTACATCCGCGCAGCGGTCGACGACTTCTTTCTCCCGGGCATCGTCGACGAAGTGATCGTGGTCGACAACAATTCGCGGGACGGCACGGTCGCCCAGGCGAAGCTGACACGGGCGCGGATCGTTCACGAAGCGGCGCAGGGCTACGGCCACGCGCTGCGGCGGGGTCTTCGCGAAGCGACGGGCGACATCGTCATCATGGCGGAGCCGGACGGGACTTTTGTCGGACGCGACGTCCTCAAGCTGCTCGCCTATGCCGACGACTTCGACATGGTCTGCGGAACCCGGACGACACGCGAGCTGATCTGGGAACAGGCCAACATGGGGTGGTTTCTCCGGGTCGGCAACTGGGCGGTCGCCAAGCTCCTGCAGATGCTCTACGGCGCGCCGTCGCTGACCGATTGTGGCTGCACGCTGCGACTCACCCATCGCCATGCGCTCGTCCGCATCCTCGACGACTTCACGGTCGGCGGCTCACACTTCCTTCCCGAGATGGTCATCGCGGCGCTGAAGCGAGGGCTGCGGATCATCGAGGTCCCGGTGAACTACCGCGGGCGGATCGGTGATTCAAAAATCACCGGAAACTTCTCGGGCGCCGTCCGGACGGGCACCAGCATGATCCGCCTCATCCTCGAGCGCAGGCTGCGATGAGCGGACGCGCCCTGGCGGCCGGCGCGATCGTCCTGGCCGCCGCGCTCGCCTACGGCGCCACCATCGACAACTACTTCATCCAGGACGACTTCGGGGTCGTCTGGCTGCTCGCCCAGAAGCCGGCGGGGTACTTCCCGACATGGTTCGTAACGTCCTGGATGGACAACATCTGGGGCTTCACACCAGACGAAGTGCGTCCGTTCGTCGCCGTGACCTATCAGGCCGCCGCCCTGCTCGGACCCGCCACGCCCTGGCCGAATCACGCGATCAACATCGCGTTCCACGCTGGGACCGCGCTGCTCGTCTGGGGCACCGCGCTCCACGCCGCGCGCGTCAGCCTCGTCGCCGCCACGGTGGCTGCCCTCGTCTTTGTCGTGCTGCCGAATCAGGCCGAAACCGTAGCGTGGATCACGGGACGCGTGGATTCGATGCCCGCGCTGTTTTACGTCGCCGCGGTCCTCGCCTGGATCCGCTGGCGGCGCACTGGCACACGCGGGGCGTACGTCTGGTCGATCGTGTGGTGTTTCGTGGCGCTGTTTTCCAAGCAGAACACGATCATCCTCGTCCCGGCTCTGGTGCTGTACGACTGGCTCGTCGAGCGGCGCCCTCCAGGGCTGGCGCCGCGGCACTGGGCCGCATACCTTCCGCACACGGTGCTGACGGTCGCGTACCTCGCGCTCCGATACGTCCTCTTCGGCGAAGTCGCCCGTGAAAGCCAGCTGACAGCCGCGCGTCCGGGCATCTTCCTGAACGATGCGGGCGACCACCTGATGCGCGTCGTGTTTGGCGCGGAGATCCCGTCGAACGTGGCGCTCTGGGGCCTGGCGATCGCCGTCATCCTGGGGGGCGTGGGCTGGGCCGCGACACGCGCCAGGCCGGTGCCGGGTGACCGATGGTGGTGGCTGCGGCCGGCCATCTATTTCGGGCCCGTCTGGATCGGCCTCTGTCTCGCACCGACGCTGATGTCGACGTACGCGTCGCCGCGGCACGCCTACCTTGCATCGGCCGGGTGGGCCATTCTCGCGGGCATCGCCTTCGAGGCGATCTGGCGCCGGCAGACGATGCGCGCGCGCGTGTGCGCTACGGCGGCGACCGCCATCGTGCTGGCCGTCTATGTCATGCAGGTGCAGGCGCTTGTGGCCGAGTGGGACGAGCGCGCGCTGGTCGCCCGGCGTGCGGTCGTGGATCTTCAGCGGGAGGCGCTGGCGGCAGCGCCGGGGACCCTGATCGTGGCCGGCGTGCCGGCGGGCAGCTTCGAGTTTTCGATGCCGTTTGCCGTGCGGCCGCCGTTTGCCGACGCCGGCGTCAGCCGCCGCGCACGCATCATTTTTCATTCGTCCCTGAGCTGCTGCCGCGCCAGCCTCTGGGAACCCGAGACCCGCGAGACGCTGCGGGCGTGGCTCGAGGACCCGGCGCGTCCAACGGTTGTCGGTCTGTACTGGGATCCGCACACGGGCAGACTCTCCCGCGTGCGGGAGAGCGACGACCCCTCGCTTCGAACCCTGGTGCGGCTGCTCGCGGCCACAGGAAGTGGCCCGGCGCTCGATGGCAGTATCGCGCGGGTGATCGCCGAAGTGGTGGCGCCGCATCCGGTCGGCGACCGCTGATCGTTTTGACATGATCCAGGGCGTGAGCTACGCTGGCTGAAATCAGGTAGGGAGTAGCGGCCCGCACGGCGGGCGAATCCGGTCGTCACCACGAAGCGTTCAGCTTCCGGTCGAATTCAAGCGCGAATCGCGAGACTACCACGCAGATACGGAGCGTGGCGTCTCTTTGTACGTCCACCGCTCCGTCTGGAGGTAGTGGATGTACGTCTGGATTCTCTTCGTGTCGCTCCTGCTCTGCCTGCTCGCACTCGATCTCGGCGTCTTTCATCGCCGATCCCGCATCGTCACCGCGCGCGAGGGTTTCTCCTGGTCGCTCGTCTGGATGACGGCCGCCGCCCTCTTCGCCGTCGTCATCTTCTACGCGTACGACCAGCAGTGGTCGGGACTCGGCACCGTTCCCGATCCGGTCGAGCGCACAGCCGCGCTGCCCGACGGCGTGATCAACGACGGCGGCAACGCCGTCATCAAATACCTGACCGGCTATGTCGTGGAGTTATCGCTCAGCGTCGACAACATGTTCGTGATCGCCATGCTGTTCCGGGTCTTCGCGGTGCCCGCGGCATTCCAGCACCGGGTCCTGTTCTGGGGCATCCTCGGAGCGCTCGTCATGCGGGGCGTGATGATCGTGCTCGGCACGCACCTGATTGCGCGGTTCGACTGGATGCTTCCGGTGTTCGGCGTCTTCCTGCTCGCGACCGGCGTGAAGATGCTCTTCCTCGACACGGCTCAGGCCGATCCCGGGCAGGGGCGACTCGTTCGATTGATTCGGCGATGGTTCCCTGTGACCGATGAGTACCACGGGGACCGCTTCATCGTCCGCGACGGCGCAGGAGCGCTGCTGCTCACGCCACTCGCGGTGGCGCTGGTCCTTGTCGAAGCCACAGATCTGCTCTTTGCCGTCGATTCCATTCCCGCGATTCTGGCGGTCACGGCCGACCCGTTCCTCGTCTTCGCCAGCAACGCCTTCGCCATTCTCGGGCTCCGCTCGTTGTACTTCGCGCTGGCCGAGGCCCTCGATGCCTTCCACTATCTGAAGTACTCCCTCGCCCTCGTGCTGATGCTCATCGGCGTCAAGATGCTGGCGCACGGATGGCTCAGGGAGCTCCTGGGCGATCACTTCCATATCTACATCCTGGGCGGCGTGGTGCTGATTCTTGCGGCGGGAATCGGGGCGTCGATCCTGCGGCCGCAGGCGGTGCCCACTGTGGCACGGACTGAGTTACAGTAGGCGCGCCATGCACACCTTTCGCATCGCCACGACCGCACTCCTGTGTCTCGCCGCCTCTTCTACGGGTACATCTGCGACAGCGCAGACGGCCTATCCGACCCTCGACCGCGAGCCGGCCTGCACCACGCTGATGCCGACGTCCGCCGGCGGCCCGCGCCCGTCCAATCCCGATGTCGTCGTTCTGCGCTTTCTGGGCGTGGCGAACTACGAGCTCGCGTACCGCGACAACGTCATCCTGCTGGACGCGGGCATCGACACCCTGTCGTGGTGGGAGTCGAGCGGCGTCACGCCGGAGATGATGACGAAGGACGTGGACGCCATCCTGCTCGGCCACGCGCACGGCGAGCATCTCTGGGACGCGCCGTATATCGCCGAAAAGACAGGGGCGCTCGTCGTCGCCGATCCGATTGCGATGCGATGGGTGCGCGGGACCGGGCGCGTGGACGACAAGAAGATGGCGGCCGTCAAAGGGCTGGGCGGCGAAACATTCAGGTTCAAGGGCTTCGCCGTGGAAGCGGTCCTCGGCCACCACAACATCGTGCCGGGCGAATACATGCAGAAGGATCGCGCGGCCGCGGCGGCCATCGCGCTCGAAGGCCCGCTGACGCCAGAACAGCAGGCGCACGACCGCCGCCTGGGCGGCATGGTGCCGACGACCCCGGAGGAACGCGAGCGGATCATCAAGGAAGGCACGATCGCCTACTTCTTCACGTTCGAGAACGGCTTCACGATGTTCTACACGGACAGCGCGGGGCCGACGACCGATCAGGAACGCAAGATCATGCAGGGACGGCCGAAGATCGACGTCGGCTTCATTCCCTACTACGGCGGCGAGCTCGCCCCTCCGATCACGATGGAGTACATCCGTCTCTTCAAGCCCGACCTGATGCTGCCCACGCACCACGACGGCCATCGCAACCGCATGCTCGACATGCCGATGGGCCCGCTCGGGCTGCAGATTCGGAACGAGTTCCCGAAGACAAAGGCGATCGCGCCGCTGCTGCGCGCGCCGGTCTGCATCAACACCGTGACGCGGGAGCTCTACGTTGGCAACTAGGCTCCTGGCAGCATCGCCGGCAGCGCTCGTCATCGCGCTCCTCGCGGCCGCGTCGCTCGACGCGCAGTCGCCGCGCCAGGCCATGCAGCAGGATCCGGCCTGCCAGGCGCTCACGCCGGTGGCTGCCGGCGGAGCGGCCCCGAAAGATCCAGACACCGCTGTCATCCGGTGGCTGGGCCACACCAACTACGAGCTGGTCTATCGCGGCAACGTCTTCCTGCTCGACACCTATTACGACCGGGTGCCGCGCAGCCATCCGATTGGGGTCGCGCCGGCGGACCTGAAGAAGGCCACCGCCATCTTCGTCGGTCATCCGCATTTCGATCACATTTCTGACGCGCCCACCGTGGCGAAGCAGACCGGCGCGCAGGTCATTGCCGCTCCATCGGCCGGGGACTTCCTGGCGAAGGCGGGTCTCTCCGCAAAGCAGTTTCGCGCGGTCAAGGGTGGCGAGGTGCTGCAGTTTCCAGGCGTGACTGTCGAAGCGGTGCTTGGCCGACACAACGTGATCGCGACCACGCTTCCCGCAGGGTTTCTCGAGAAGCAGAATGCCGCGGTGCAGGAAGCGGCACTCCAGCAGCCGTATTCCCCTGAGGAACAGAAGCAGGCCGACGCCGTCCGCGCCCGCAGCAGCCGCGACCCCAACATCGCCACGACGGGGGTCATCAACTACCTCTTCACACTTGGCAACAACTTCCGCGTGATGTTTGCCGACAGCCCGGGCCCGGTCACCGACGGCCAGCGCGCGCTGATGGCAAAAGTCCCCAGCGTCGATGTCGCGATGCTTCCCTATTTCGCGTTCGAGGCAGGGATTCCGCCGCTCGTCGAGCTGGTGAAAGCCTTCAAGCCGTCCACCGTCTTCCTTGGCCATCACGACGGCGCAGGCACGATGCAGTGGGCCTCGAACTATCCGCCGGCGTATGCCATCAGGGCGGCGTCGCCGCAGACGCGCACGCTCGACGTCCTCTACCGCACGCCCGTCTGCTTCAACACGGCAACGAAAGACATGGTCATCGGATGGTGAAAATGACACGCGCCACGCTCGGTCTGTTCGTCACGATGGTCCTGCTGGCCGGATTGGCTCCGTCCGCGCAGTCGCCCGCCATCTCTCTTCCTGTCTTCGAAGTGGACAAGGGCTGGCCGAAGATGCCGCCAAAGTGGAAGACGGGCGATCCGTCCAGCTTCGCGATCGACGCGCAGGACAACGTCTGGCTGCTGCATCGCCCCAGGACACTGCTCAAGCCGGAAGACGCCAAGATGGCGGCGCCGCCGGTCATGGTGTTCGACGGCGCCGGCGCCTTCATCAAGGCCTGGGGTGGCGCGGGGACCGGCTACGAGTGGCCGGAGCGCGAGCACGCAATCCACATCGATCCGAAAGGGTTCGTCTGGATCACCGGCAACAACTGCCCTACCAACGGCATCCAGGGCGTCAGGCCGGTCGCGGACGACCAGATCGTCAAGTTCACGCAGGAAGGGAAATTCGTCCTGCAGATCGGCAAGAGCAATCAGAGCAAGGGCAACGCGGATACCGCGAACGTGCACCGTGCGGGCGACCTGCAGGTGCATCCGCAAACGAACGAGCTGATCGTCGCGGACGGCTACGGCAATACGCGCGTCATCGTGTTCGATCCTGATACCGGGGCGTTCAAACGCATGTGGGGCGCCTTCGGAGGCCAGCCGGTTGACGACGACAGCTGCGCCGTCAGGACGCCAAAGGAGTTTCCGGCCGGCGATGGTCCGAAGATCTTCAACACCGTCCACGCGCTGCGCGTGTCAAAGGATGGCCTGGTGTACGTCGCCGATCGCGAAAACCGGCGCGTGCAGGTCTTCACACCCGCCGGGAAGTACGTGAACCAGGTGATCAAGACGGACACGCCGTTCGCTCGTGACCTGGCGTTCTCGGCGGATCCGGAACAGCGTTTCCTGTACGTCGGCAATGGAGACGACATCCAGATCGTGGATCGCAAGAGCATGCGGATCGCCGGCGCGATCAAGCCTGCCGGCGCCGTGGGCGGCGGCCATCACATCGCGACCGACTCGAAGGGCAATCTTTACGTTGCCGCGACCGGGATGGGGATGCAGAAACTCGTGCTGAGGAGTGCCAGTGGCCGCTAACCCCTCGACTCCGCTCGGGACAGGTCCAACGCAGACGTACGCGAACCACACGAAGTGGGTCCCCGCGTTTCACATGGTCGCGTTCCCGATCCTCGCGGTTCTGTTTTTCTGGAGCGCGTGGCGGGTGGCGACCGGTTTCTCAGTCGATCGGCTGATGTTCCTGCTGCTCACGATCGCCACGCTCATCGCGCTCTTCCTGGCACGCATCTTCGCGCTGCGGGTGCAGGACCGCGTCATCCGGCTCGAGATGCGGCTACGGCTCGCGCAGCTGTTGTCCGCGGATCTGCGTCCGCGGATCAACGAGCTCACGCCGAAGCAGCTCGTCGCGCTGCGCTTCGCGAGCGACGAGGAGCTGCCGGATCTCGTGCGCACCGTACTCGTGGACCGCATCACCGACGGGCGCGCCATCAAGAAGATGATCCGCAACTGGCAGGGCGACTATCTCCGCACCTGACGCCTCCGACCACACCACGACGGCGCTCGGACGGATCTTTCACGAACTGAGGGATGCGGCTGCGCCCAGTCCGGCGGCGCGGCCGGTCGCCCAGGCCCAGAGGAAGTTGTAGCCGCCGATCGGGCCGAAGGCGTCGAGCATCTCGCCGCACAGGAAGAGGCCCGGGTGGCGGCGGCTCTCGAGCGTGCGCGGGTCCACCTCCGACAGGTCCACGCCGCCCCCGGTGACCTCGGCCTTCTTGTAGCCTTCGTCGCCATTCCACGGCAGCGTGCCGCGGACGAGCATCTCGATCACCCGGAGCCGCTCGGGCCGCGTGAGGTTGGCGAGCGGACGGCTGCGCTCGATGCCGAGATACTCGACGAGGGCGCTCGCCAGCCGTTCCGGCAGATGGGCCGCGATCGCGGCGGCCACCGTGCGCGCGCCGCGCGGACGGAGGGCCAGCTCCCATTCCTCATCGCCAAGCGGCGTCCAGCGCACGACAACGTTCGCAGCCCCGCCGCTCACGCGCGAGCGGACCGCCACGTGCGAGACGTCGAGGATGGCGGGGCCGCTGTATCCGCCATGCGTGAAGAGGAAACCGCCAGTCGCCGACGCGCGCTCCGTCCCTGCCCGCGCGGACAGCGTCACCGGCAGGGACACCCCCGCGAGCTTGCCGAACGGCGCCGGCTTGGCGGTGAGCGGCGTCAACGCCGCGTAGGTCGGCCGCATCGTGTGCCCGAGCGCGGCGGCGAACCGCAGGCCCATGCCGTCGCTGCCGGTATTCGGCACCGACAAGCCGCCTGTCGCAATCACGACGGCGTCGGCCTCGATGATGTCGCCGTCAGCAAGGCTGATTCGCCAGCCGGCCTCCGCGCGATCGACCCCGACGACGAGCGCATCGGTTCGCAGGAGCGTGCCGCGCTCGCGCGCGAGCGCGAACAGCCGGTCGCGAACGTCCTTCGCCCGCTGGCTGGCGGGAAACAACTTTCCGCTTTCCGATTCCTCGACGAGCGGGATGCCGGCCTCGCGCTCGAAGAACGCGACCTGTTCATGAAGCGGCCACGACCGGACCATCCGTCGCAGCACCGGGCGCGACGACTCGGTGATGAATCTGGACTCGTCGAGGCGCACGGGAAGAATGTTGCAGCGCCCGCCGCCGCTGATGAGAATCTTGCGGCCGCCGTCGCGCGTCCGCTCGAGAAGCGTGGTCGACGCACCGGCAGAGGCGGCGGAAATGGCCGCCATGATGCCCGCTGCCCCGCCCCCAATTACTACGACCTGCCCGCGAATCGCCGCCACGTGATCAGAACGATACATCGGGCGTGTTCGGCTATAGTGCTCCTCCATAGAGGAAGGAGGCATCACATGCGCACGTCCAACCGCCTCGTCGCCGTGATTTGTGCCGTACTGGCAGCCGGAGCCCCTGCCACCGCCGCAGCGGCCCAGGCCGCCCGGGAGCGTCCCCTGACCCGCGATATCAAGATGATTTCGAGCGCCGGCGCACGGGCGCTGGCCGACGCCTGCACCGCCTGGGCCGAGCGGAACAAGGTGGTGGTCGCCATGGCCGTCCTGGACTGGGGCGGCAACCTGATCGAATCGCACGCCATGGAAGGCGCCGCGGCCAATGCCATCGACACGGCGCTGCTGAAGGCGAAGTCGGCGCTCCGCTGGCGCCGCGCCACCTCGGAAACCAACCGTATCGTGCGCAGCGGAGAGAACCTGGCCCCGACGTTCATGAACGACTTTCCGCAGCCGGGCGCCCTGCCGCTCATGCTCAACGGCCAGGTCATCGGCGCGATGGGTGTGTCGAGCGCGGATGGAGAGAAATGCGTCCAGGCCGCCATGGACGAGGTTTTCAAGGGCCAGACCGCTACCGCGGCGCGGTAGCCTGGAGGAGATCGCTATGACACGGCTCGTACCGGCATTGATGTTCGTCGCGGTCACCGGCGTGCTGTCCGTGGTGACGGCGCTTGCCCAGGAACGGCCGCAGACGCCGGCCGTCGTCACCGAAGGCCGCCTGACCGATCCGGCGCCCGACCTCCCTCGCGGCCGGTACCTTCCGCCGAACTGGCTGCAGGACGACCAGTTCCTCAAGTGGCCGTATCCCGCGGGCGACACCGCCTACAACGATCTGGACGGCTTCCGCATCAAGTCGATGATCAACGAGATCACCGCGATCTCGCGCAAGAGCCGGGACGACGGGAATCAATACTGGGGACGCATCGCGGGTACCCCCTACGAGCACATGACCAACGAGTGGGTGGCCGCGCAGTTCAAGCGCATCGGGCTCGAGCAGGTACGGATCCAGGAAATGGACATGCCCGAGCAGTGGTTCCCCACGTCGTGGGAGGTCTCGGCCACCGGCGCCGGCAAGACGTCGAAGCTCGTGACCGCGTTTCCGCTGTTCAACTCGGTGGCAACGAAGGGGGCGGTGACGTTCGACCCAATCTGGCTCGGGATGGGCACCGCCGCGGACTTCGCGGATCGCAACGTATCGGGCAAGGCAGTCGTCGTGTATGGGTTCCCGAACCCTGGCGGCCGGGGCAACACCGCGCTGACGCTGGGCGCGGTGCGGCGGGCCGATGAAGCGGGCGCCGCGGCGGTGCTCGTCATCGTCGGCTTCCCCGGCAATGTGACGAACGAGCCGCAGGCGGGCGGTACGGCGGCCCCCGCGCGCGTCCCCGTGTTCATGATCGGCGACGAAGACGGCAAGGTCATCCGCGGGATGATCGAACGCAAGGAATCACCGTCGCTCGCGATGCGGCTTGCGGTCGACATGCGGAACGGGCTCAAGACGGGGAACGTCTGGGGCGTCCTTCCGGGCGCCACCGATGAAAACGTCGCCCTGATGGCGCACGTCGATTCATTCTTCGAGGGCGCGATGGACAATGCCTCGGGCATGGCCACACTCGTGGCGCTTGCCGAGCATTACGCGAAGATTCCGCGCGCCCAGCGGCGGCGGACGATGACGTTTTTCACGACCGCGGCGCACCACTCACCGTCCGGCGAGCAGGCGGGCATTGCGTGGGTGCACAACAACATGCAGGCGATGTTCGCCAAAACCGCGCTCCTCGTGAACCTGGAGCACACCGCACAGGTGGCCACCTATCTGATTGGCGAGACGCTGATCACCTCGAACCACGTCAGTGCGCGCCGCTGGTATGTCGGCGGCACCGACCGGCTTCGCGACATCGTTCTCAAAACGTTCAGGGAATACGGCATCGCGCTCTACTCGCGGCCGGAAGGACGGCCCGGCGGCGAACTGGGCGAGGTGTTCACCGACGCGCCCAGCTTCCACATCATCGACCACACCGTGTACCACACCGACATGGACACGGCGTCGGCGGTGCCGGCCTATGGGCTGGAGCAGTCGGCGCGCGCGTTCGCGAAGATCATCGACCAGGCGAATACCGTCGACCTGCGAGACCTCCGAGGCGGTCCGGTGACGACGACGCGGTAGGGATCAGGGATAAGGGATCGGGGATCCGGGATTGATGCATAGCTTGCGCATACTTGTTCTGGCCGTTGTTCTGACGGCACCTCTCGCAGCAGCGCAGTCGCGTCCCGTCACTGCGCCCTCCGACGTCCGGCCGGGCAGCATCACGTCCGAGGACGTGCCCTATCCCTACCCGTCCACGTATTTCCCGCTGACGGTATACGGGCAGGACGTCCGCATGGCGTTCATGGACGTGCCGGCGGCCGGCACGCCCAACGGTCACACGATCGTGCTGTTCCACGGGAACAACTTCGCCGGCTTTTATTTCGGCAGCCTTATCGACGCGCTCCGCAAGGAAGGCTTCCGCGTCGTCGCGCCGGATCAAATCGGCTACGGGCGGTCGTCGAAGCCGATCATCCCCTACAACTTCAACGACATGGCGCGGAACACGCGCGTGATCCTTCAGAGCCTGAAGATCGAGCGGGTGATGGTCGTGGGGCACTCGATGGGCGGGATGCTCGCGACGCGGTTCGCGACGCAGTATCCGGGCATGGTCGAGCGTGTCGTGCTCTACAACCCGATCGGACTGGTCGATCAGCGGTTCACCCGTCCGGCCGGGAGCGTGGATGAGGCGTACGCGCAGACGCTCGGGTCCACGTATCAGACCGTCAAGGCGGCGCTGATGCGCTACGTCGCACATAACGAATCGGCGTGGACGCCCGAATTCGAGAAGTACGCGCGCATCCGGTACGCGTGGACGCTCGGCGCCGAATGGCCGAGGCTGGCCATGGTGCAGTCGCTGGTCGGGCAGGTGATCTATCAGGACCCGGTGGTCGGCGACTGGACGCACGTCAAGGCGCCAACGTTGGTCTTCGGCGGCGCTGAAGACGTGCTGCCCGGTTCCGCCGCGCTGTTTCAGGAACGGATGGCCGTCGCGGCGAAAACGATTCCGAACGGCCGGCTGCATCTCATCCCGGGCCTCGGCCACGTGCCGCACCTCGAATCGCCTGACAAGACCTATCCCCCGCTCCTCGCGTTTCTGAAAGAGGGGCTGTAGAGCGCAGGCTTCCCCGGCCCGCTCACGCCTCCCGGGGCGGGCAGCCTGCGCGATAATTGGCGTATGTGCCGCAACATTCGCACCCTGGCGAATTTCGAACCGCCGGCGACCGACGACGAGGTGCGCGCGTCCGCGCTCCAGTTCGTGCGAAAGCTGAGCGGAATGAATAAGCCCTCGAAGGCAAATGAGGCGGCGTTCGACCGGGCGGTCGAGGAAGTCACGGACGCCGCGCGGCGGCTCGTGTCGTCGATGACGACGACCGCGGCGCCGCGGAATCGCGAGGAAGAAGCGCGGAAGGCGAAGGAACGGTCGCGCCAGCGGTTCGCCGGCGCGACCCAGTAAGGTTAGCGCCCGGTCGACGGCTTCACCGCACCGTTGTAGTAGAAGTCCGAGTAGCGGACCCCGCCGCCCTTCTCGTCCAGCCAGCCGAGCGACTGGTAGAACAATCCCGGTTCCGGATAGCCCGCCGGCACGGTGCCCTCCGCGATATACAGCTTGTCTTCGTGCATGAAGATCGACCCCGCCATCTGCGACTTGTCGGCGTTATTGATCATGCGGATCTGGTGGCCGACGACGAGGCTGATGTTCGTCCAGAGCAGGTGCGTCAGCTTCGCGTCGCGCTGGAGAAACTGCCAGGTCGCGAAGGTAATCGCGCCGGCCCTGTCGGCCTTCGAGTATCCGGGGCCGGTCGAATTGCCCGGCGCGCCGTTGCCGCCACGGCATGCCTCGGATCCGGCCGGACACGCCTTCTGCTTGGCGAGACCGAGCTCGGTGATATTGCTGTAGTCGACCACCGTGACCGAGAACTTGTGGTCCCTGCCGAGATCGACGCTGTAGACGCGCGCGTTCAGCTGGTGTCCGAACTGCGAGGTGAACGTGGTCTCCGTGACTTTCGGGTCACCGGGGAAATTCGCCGTGAAGCGATCCTGCTGGCTGGTGAACTCCTTCCACTCCACCTGCGCGAGCGCAGGGAGAGAGGTGAGGAGGACGAGAGCGGCAGCGGCACATGAGCGTAGGAACATAGCGTTCTCCGTTGAAACTGCATGGATGAGCGCCGATACGATACCACTTGGGCGGCGCTTTATGCCGTTGTTATATGCTCAGCGTTTCGGGCCAGCGGAACGGCCGAGAGAGGCAGAGATGGCTGACGTCGATTCGAACATGCGCAAGGCAAAAGCGGCAAAAGCGGCGGTAGAGGCCGCCGGGCGCGACAAGACATCCAGCGAACGGGCCGCAACCGCCGCGAAGGAACGGGCCAAGCGCGCGAAAGCGGCGCTGAAGACCGCCCGTCTGGAGTCGAAAAAGGCGAAGAAGGCGTCGCGGAAGGCGCGCAAGGCCGCCCACGCGGCAGCCAGAACGCTCGCGAAAGCCATCGGGCGCGTCAAGAAGATCGAGAACGGGGGCAAGAAGCAGAAGTCGCCGGCGAAGGCGGCCAAGGCGGCGGCGGCGAAGAAGAAGAACGACCCGGAGACTCCGAGGCCGCGCAAACGCGCCGCCCGGGCGTCCTCACGTCCCGCCGAGCGCCGAAGATCTGCCGGACGGTCCCGGTCGACCGAACTCGACACACCGGCCGCAGAGTCGGCGGATGAATCCGAGTTCGTGATGGGCGAACCGGATCTCCGGTAATCGCGGATCGATTCAACCCGGTTACACAGAGCGCCCGTAGCTCAGCTGGATAGAGCACCGGCCTTCTAAGCCGGGGGTCGAAGGTTCGAGCCCTTCCGGGCGCGCCATTTATAAGTCTCAGTTCACCCGCGCGTTAGCTTCCGGGAGTGAGCTTGATCCGATTTGGTGGACGGTTTAGCTACGCCGCTTGAGTGGCCCGTCGTTCGAACGCGGCCGGGCTGATCTGGCCGAGCGTCGAGTGCCGGCGCCGTTGGTTATAGAACACTTCGATGTAATCAAACAACTCCATCTTG
>CAMDNQ010000012.1 GCA_945903265.1 Candidatus Sulfopaludibacter sp. SbA3 | reverse complement strand
CTCGCGCACGTTGCCGGGCCATTCGTACCGCTGCAGCGCCTTCACGACATCGTCCTCGATCTTGTCGATTCGCTTGCCGGTGCGCTGCCGGTGCTTGTCGACGAAGTGATCGATGAGGACGGGGATATCGTCGCGGCGTTCGCGGAGCGGCGGAATCGCGATCGGGATCACGTTCAGCCGGTAGTACAGATCTTCCTGAAACTTCCCCTCGGTGACCATCTGCTTCAGATCGCGGTTCGTGGCCGCGATGACTCGCACGTCGACCTTCTGCGTGCGTTCGGCCCCAAGCGGCTCGAACTCGCGCTCCTGAAGGACGCGGAGCAGCTTCGACTGGATCGCGATGGTGAGCGTGCCGATCTCGTCGAGGAAAATTGAGCCTCCGTCGGCCAGCGCGAACTTGCCGCGCTTCGTCATCGTGGCGCCGGTGAAGGCGCCGCGCATGTGGCCGAACAATTCGGACTCGAGCAGCGTCTCGGGAATCGCCGCGCAGTTCACCTTGATGAGCGGCATCTCGCGCTGCGGGCTGCGGTGATGGATCAGGCGGGCCACCATCTCCTTGCCCGTGCCGGTTTCGCCGGTGATGAGCACGGTGCTCTTGGTTTCCGACACCAGTTCGGCGCGCTTGATCACGTCTTCCATCGCACGGCTTCGGCCGACGATGCCGTAATGATTGAACTCGGCGTCACGCTCGCTGATCAGGTATTGCCGTTCCGTCTGGAGCCGCAGGCTCTTGACCGCGCGGCGGGCGAGCGCGATCAGTTCGTCCACCTCGAACGGCTTCTCCAGGAAGTCTTCGACCCCGAGTTTGAAAGCCTCACGGACGATCTGCGTTGAGCCGTGCGCCGTCATCATGACGATCTGCGGCCGCTCGGCCACCGTCATCGTCTGGGAGACCTCGCGAATCAGCTCGAGTCCCGTCATATCCGGCATGACGTTATCGACGACCAGCAGGTCGAACGGGCGCTCGCTCAGCTGCTTCTGCGCCTCACGGATGGTCGTGGCCTCGACGACTTCGTGGCCCTCGTCCCTGAGCGCCCGCCCCAGGCGCTTCAGGATCTTCTCCTCGTCGTCGGCGATCAGGATGGTGCCGTGCGAAGGCGTCATGCGTGGGCTCCAGAAGCCATCGGCAGTTCGATGCGGATCTCGGTGCCGGTTCCGCGCTCGCTGAAGACCGCGACCGTCCCGCCAAGGCCTTCAATGATGTTCTTGGCGATCGGGAGACCGAGCCCGGTGCCGGCGCGCCGTGTCGTGAAATAGGGATCGAAGATGTGCGCCATGTCCTCGGAGCTGATGCCCTCGCCTCGATCCTGCACCGAAATGGTGACCGTCGACCCGGTGCGCCGTGTCTGCAGGCGTACGGATGCCTGCTCGTGCACCGCGACCGCGGCCACACCTTCTCCGACGGGATCGGTGCGCACCGCCTCGCGGACGGCGAGCCTGGCGTTGGTCAGGATGTTGACGAGCGCCGTCCGGAGCCGCTCGGCGTCGGTGACGACCGGCGGGATTGCCGGGTCGAGGTCGAAGACGACGGGCTCGGCGGCGGCCCCCGCCCACGCGGCGTCGGCGGAGGCGCGGCAGATGCGGTTGACGTCGGTGTCCGCGCATTCGAAGCGAATCGGCCGTGCGAAGTCGAGCACGTCCGTGACGACACGATTGAGCCGCGTGGTCTCTTCGTCGATATCGGAGACCGCGTCGCGAAGTTCCGCAGGGGAGAGTCGGCCACGGCGGAGCGTCGACAGCGACGCGCGGATGATCATCAGCGGATTTCTGATCTCATGCGCGATCACCGTCGACAGCCTCCCGAGCGATGAGAGGCGGTCGCGGTGCGCCGCCTCGCGCTGGAATCGCGCGATCGATTCCGTCAGGGTGTTGAACAACGCGGCGAGCGTCCGCGCATCCTCGTCGTCCCAGGCCCGCGTCCGCAGCGGGACCTTGTGGCTGAGATCGCCGGTGGCCGCCACATCCCGCATCGCCTTGGTAATCGCTGCGAGGGGACGCGTCATCGTCAGCGCGACGCCGTAGCTCAGGATGGTGGCCAGCAGGAGCGTGACCACGAGCAGGCCAGCGAGCGCGGCGCGAATGGCGTTGAGGAACTGCAGCCGTTCGGTTCGCGAGCGCAGGATGAGGGCCGTCGGCGCATCGGGTCTCGCGGGTGTGCCTCCGAGCAGCGGCCTCGACAGCGCCAGGTAATCTTCGTCCCCCAGGGTGACGGACGACACGCCAGACGCACCAAGCGCCCGTTCGAGTCCCGGACGGACCTCGTCGGGGAGGGTCGCCGCCAGGATGCGCCCGTTGGCGCCGAACGCGATCTCGCTTCCGGTCAGATTCTTGAATTCGGCGGCGAGCCGATTGTCGAGAAACAGGCCGACGGTCAGACGGCCGAGAATTTCTGGAATGGCGCCGTCGAGCAGGATGGGGACGCTCACCAGCTGCAGGACGCCGCGGCTGTGCGGCGTGAACATCGAGAGTTCGTCGGTGGACTGCAGGTCGGCGGATTTGAACGCCGAGGCGACGCTTTCACTCTCGGCGCCTGCGGACCCGAGCACCTGGCCCGCGGGGCCCGTCAGGAGCAGGAGGTCCGCGTTGACCTCCGCGCGGTACTCGTCCGCGAGCGGCTGCACGGTTGGGGCATCGCCGGTCTCCACCGCCGCTTTCAGCTTTGGCAGGTCGGCGACGACGCGCGCGAGGCGCGTGAAGTGATCCGTTCTCGTCGCATCGTGTTGATCGACGAGGCTTCCCGCTTCGAGGAGCCCGCGGCGCAATTCGTCTTCCGCCGCGCTTGCCGCCCGCTCGTTCACGAAGTAGAACGCGAAGCCGAGCGACAGCATCGCCAGGAGCGTGCAGGCCAGGAAGACCCGGTTGGTCAGGGATGATACAAACCGCATCGTGCTATCTGGGATCGCCGCCATCGTAGCGCAAGACCAGAAGGAGGGTGCCCCCCTCGAGTCGCTCCAGAGCCGCATCCGGGTGCGGAGAGATCAGCGTCCAGAACTCCCGCGTGCCATCGACGATCGTCGTGCCCCGCGCGACCCGCGGCCGCGCCGCGCCGTACAGGCGGGTCACCCTGGACCGGTCGTACGTGCCGCCCTGTCCGAACGCGTCGAGCGGGGGCGCGGGACGGGACGCCCACATTCCCTCCGGGCGGACTGCCGGCTCGATGTTCAGCCGCTGGAGCGCGGTATCGAGGTCGTCGGGTGAGACGAAGATACGAACGGCGCCTGCCCTGGGGCCAGCGGGCGCGAACGGCCGCAGATACTCCGGCGCCTCGCGCCACTGTGGAAGACGCTGTGGAAGACCCTGTGGCACACGCGGCGGGATCGCCTGGGCTGCTGCGGCGGAGAGGGCGAGCACGACCAGCGCGGCCGTGGCCATGTGCCTGCAGAGCAACGAGCTATACTTCCCCCTCGGCGAGGAGACCAGCGTGGCGTATATCATCTGCGAACCGTGCATCGGCACAAAGGATAGTGCGTGCGTGGATGTCTGTCCCGTTGACTGCATCCATCCACGGAAGGACGAACCCGCATTCGCGTCGACGGAGATGCTCTACATTCATCCGGACGAGTGCATCGACTGCGGCGCGTGTGTGCCGGCCTGTCCGGTAGAAGCGATCTTCTCGCTCGATGAAACACCGGAGAAGTGGGCGCACTTCATCCCGAAGAACTCGGAGTACTACCAGGCGTAACCCGGTTACCGCGCTAGGAGCAGGCAAAAATACGATGTCACCCATCCGTGGTCTCGTGGTCCTGTCGGTTGCGGCCGCCGCCGCACTGTCAACGTTGGTCCTTCATGCCGCCCAGACGCCTGTAGACGATCCGGCGGCCCAGTTCCAGATTGGAACGCAGTTATACGACGCGGCGCGGTACCGGGAAGCGATGGCCGCGTTCGACTCCGCCACCCACTCCGACGACCATGGCCTCGCGACGCGCGCGCGCAAGAGTAAGGTGCGTGCCGCGCTGCGCATCGCCGAGTTCTACACAGCCCTGCGCGAAGCCGAATTGCTCAATGCCGGCGCCGTTCCCGATGCCGAGTCGCTGACGCTTCGTGGAGACGCGCAGTGGGCGAGCGGACAATTCGACGAGGCCGACGGCTCCTACCGGCAGGCGCTCGTCACCGTCCCGGAATCCACGCGCGCCCGCTTCGGCCTGGCGCGTTCGCTGGTCACGCACAGCCGTCTCGCGGAGGCGCTCGCCGAGGCGCAGATCGTGGCGGGGCAGGCACCGAAGGACGCTGAGATCCACGCGCTGGTCGGCCTGATTCACGAGCGCCTCCACAACTACGAGGACGCGGCGGCCGCGTTCGAGCGGTACATCGCGCTGCTGCCGGAGCGCGCGCCCAAAGAAGACAACCCGATGGCCGCGATCTTCCAGGGAAAGGTCCGCCTGCTGCGCGCGTTCAAAGGTCGCGTCCCGATGCAGATTGAGGGCGAGCAGAACCGCAGCTATCGCGTGCCGTTCAAGCTGGTCGACAGGAAGATCGTCGTGCAGGGACGGGTCAACCGGACGGGCGTCGAGTTCGTGCTCGACACCGGATCCGAGCGGACCGGCATTTCCGATCAGACCGCCCGCCGCGCCGGCATCGGCGCGATCACGTCGACGCTGACCGCGGGCGTCGGCATTCCGTCGCTCCGCCGGCTCGACATGGGACGGGCGGATTCCATCGAAATCGGCAGCCTGCGCATGCGCAACGTCCCGATTGCGATTCGCGGCGCCGTACGGAACGCGCTGCCGCGCTGGCAGCGCGAGAGCCTGTCGCCGCTGGCGATGGGGTTGTCCGTGGTCATCGACTACCAGCGTCGCGAAATCACTCTGGCGCGCAGCCTTCCGCAGGACGAGGCGCAGGCCGACTTCGTGCTGCCGATGCGCATGAACCGCCTCCCGCTGGTCCGCGGCCTGCTCAATTCGACGCATCCGGCGTACTTCGTCGTCGATACGGGCGGCGAGTTGATCTCGATCAGCGCGGAAACCGCCAACGCGTTGGCGATGACCCCGTCGCGCCGGATCCCGCTTCGCGTGTTCGGTATGTCAGGGATGGATGCGGATGCGTTCCTGCTGCCTGGCGTGAACCTCGATTTCGACGAAATCGAGTACCGCAACGTTGGACTGGCGGTGCTGAACCTTCGGGCGCCCAGCGTGCTGCTCGGCTTTCAGGTCGGGGGCATCGTCGGCCACCGGTTCCTGAGCGAATACCGCGTGTCGATGGATGTGGCACGCAGCGAACTGCGCCTGGTGAAATTCGCGACGCCGGTGCTCGCCGGCAGCCGGTAGCGACTGGTGGTGGTTGGTGGTTGGTAGTCGGTAGTTGAGTCGCGCGCTGTTGTCGAAGCCATCCCGTTGATGCAGGAGCTGTTCGGTACCCAGCACCTCGCGCTTTTCATTGCCAGCGGTCTGCTGCTCAACATCACGCCCGGCCAGGACACGCTGTACATCGTCGGCCGGAGCCTCTCGCAGGGGCGCCGGGCCGGCGTGCTGTCGGTCCTTGGGATCTCCTCGGGCAGCGTCGTCCATACGCTGGCCGCGGCGTTCGGACTCTCTGCGATTCTGGCGACATCGGCGACGGCGTTCCTGTTCGTGAAATTCGCCGGCGCCGGGTATCTGATCTATCTCGGCCTACGGATGCTCCTCGACAGGTCGATTGCGCGTGGCGACGTTGCGGTATTCCCCGTGGAACGCGGCTGGGCGATCTACCGCGCGGGGCTCCTGACGAACGTGTTGAACCCGAAGGTCGCGCTCTTCTTCATGGCGTTCCTGCCGCAGTTCGTCGCTCCGACCGCCGGGTCGCACGTCCTGCCGTTCCTGTTTCTGGGCGCTGTATTTATCTTTAACGGCACGATCTGGTGTCTTGTGCTGGTGTGGGGCGCGTCGGCCGCGAGCCGCCGGCTGCGAGAGCACCGTTCGTACGGCGCAATTGTGAAGCGCGCAACGGGAGTCGTCTTCGTGGGGCTTGGCGTCCGGCTCGCCGTCAGCAAGTGACGTGGCGGACCTGAAGGTCCCTTATTTCTTCAACGCTGTACCACCGTGAGGACGGCGGCCGGTAGGGGTGGTTAGCGAGAACCACCAACTACCGACCACCAACCACCAACTAGAAGTCGTACCCGATCCACATCGCGAATCGCGGCTTGCGGAAGGCCGCGCTGCCTCCGCTGGCGGAGAACCGCAGATCCTCCCACTCCTTGTTCAGCAGCGTCCGCCAGGCCCAGTCGAAGTGGACCGGGAAGCCCAGGGCGAACGTCTCGAGCCCGATGCCGTACGACGCGCGGGCGTCCACGAGCCGCAGCCCGTCCACGGGCGCGGCCGGGCCGAAGATCGGGGCCTGCGTGCCGAAGGTCTGGCTGAACCCGACGACGGGCGCATACATCTCCCGGTTGTTCGAGAGCCATTTGAACGGCTGACCGTCGAACCGGGCGCCGCCCATGTTGGCGAAGAGCACGCCCCGGACACCGCCGAGGATGCCGATCGGCGTGAGCATGGCCTCGATGAATGGAAAGCGGAGCTCGGCGTTGAGGAATGTGGCTTCCGACCCGATGAATTCGAGGTATTCGTAGCCGCGCATTTCGGAGTTGCCGCCGAAATACATGAAGTCGGGAGCATCCCCCCAACTCCGGAACCCCTTGCCGCGGAGGGCGAGAAGTCCCGTCGCGCCCAGACGCATGTAGTAGCGCAGGTCGACATCGGCCGTCTGCCGCCCGAGCGTGTCGCCGATATTCGGTGCGACCTCGTAGGAGAGGCGCATCGTGTTGCCGGCAAGAGGACCGAACTCGCGGAAGATCGTCGTTTCCTGCACGTACGTCAGGCCGATCGGGATGTAGAGGCCGCTGCGCAGCAGTTGGCGTCCGAACTGCTGCTCCTGGTATCCCTCCGAGTACGCCTGCAGGCTCGGGTCGTTGAACTCTTCCTGGTACTGGAGCGCCCCGCCAGAGAGCTCGAGGCGCCGGTATTTATCCATCGGCCAGATGCCGAAGGCGGTGCCGCCGCGGACCGTCCGCGTGGCAACCGACAGGTCGCGATCGATGAACCCGGAGAACGAGGGGTCGTAGAAGACGCCCTCGAGCGCCCCGTAGAAGAACTGCGTCTGGGAGTAGCCCTGGAACGAATAGTTGAACCGCCGCGAGGCGTTGAAATATGAGAACGCCATCGTGCGGTACTGCGAGATCGATGCGGCGTAGAGGCTGATCTGCTTGTCGCCGAGCACATCGCTGAAGGTGACGGCGGAGCCGCCGAACACGTCACCGCTGCTCGTGACGCCAACGTTCACCGGCGGGCGTCCGTCGAGGAACATCTTTTCCCACGTGCCCTTGGTCCGCTTGTTTTCCGTGATCAGCGTGTGCGTCAGCGGCGCCTGGAAGTCGATGATCGGCCCGGGCGCACCGAAATCCGAGTTGGACGCCGTCACGATCGGGTCGCGCCGGTCGAGCGTGTGCAGCTCCCATTCGCCCTTGTAGTAGCTGACGAACGCAATGCGCGGCTCCTGCGACCCGTTCATCAGGACGACCGGCGAGGCATTGCCGCCCAGGGCGTCGGTGTACTGACGCAGTTGTCCGGTCTTCACATTCAGCGTCCACACGTTGAAGACATTGCCGTTGCGCGAGACTTCGGGGGTCACCGGCTGCGCCGGGTCGGTGGCGGTGGAGGAGAAGACCACGGTCTCGGCGTCCATGAACTGCGCCGATGAATCGTCGTGCGTGCCGAAGGTGATCTGCGTCTTCTGCCCGGTCGCGATATCCAGCCGGAACAGCTTTTCGTTGCCGCTGACGCGCGCGACGTAGATCAGCGAGCGGCCATCAGGCGACCACGTCGGGCCCGAATCCGCAAACCCGTCCTTGGTGAGATTGGTGATTTCGCGGCTCGTCACATCGAGCAGGAAGATGTCGCCGATACCGTTCTGGAGCGCGGCAAACGCGACCTTCGTGCCGTCGGGAGAGATATCGGGTGACTCCGGCTCATCCACCTCTCGCAGCTCGAAACGTTCCTCGATGTCGCTGTTGAGGACGTTCTGCATGATCAACGTCCGCCACTTCTCGCGCCGCACGAAATAGGCGATCCGATCGCCCGACGGATGCCACGAGAGCCAGGGCACGTTGTTGAACCGCATGCCGGGCGTGATGATGAACTCGAAGCCGAGGTCCTGGTCGAAGTCGGCGGTGAGGTTCCGGATCGGCGCCCCGTCCTTGGACGACACGAGCACGATGTCCATCTCGCCTTCGCGCCGGTTGAATGTCACCATGGCGAGCAGATCGCCCGACGGCGACGGTTCGATCGACGCCGATCCGATGAATCGTGATTCCTCCGGATCGGGCGCGAGGTTCCGGCCGTAGTCAGCCGGCCGTTCCTTGTCGCGGAACGGCTTGAACCGGTCCTTGAGGTACTTGTCGAACTCGAGGTCGAATTCTTCCGGCGTCAGGCGGAACGCTTCCTGGTACGCATCCTCGCCCCCGCCGATGACCGACTTGCGCAGCGAGAAGAGGAACTGGCGGATGCCTTCCTTGCCCCACCGCGACTCGACGAACTCGAACAGCGCGTGGCCGAGGTTGTAGACCATGCGCACGTTGCCGATGTTGCCGTAGCCTTCCATCTCCGACATCTTCGGGACGATGTCGGATACGGCGGCGTCGCGGACCATCATCAGGTCGATCGGGCGCCACAGCCCCGTCATGTAATCCGACAGCCCCTCGTTCACCCAGAGCGGGATGTTCCTGCGGATCAACGACGTCGGGATGATGTCGAACTCAAACTGGTGGGTCAGCTCGTGCACGATCAGCCGGTACAGCAGATCCGGCGGTTCATCGATCGGCATGAGGATGCGATACCGCGTCGGCTCCGCGAACGCCGCGACCCCCTCCTGCGCCGCGCCTGGAATGACGTTCTGCTGCTGGAACTCGCTGCTCGTCTTGAAGAGAATCAGCGGAATCTTGTACGCCAGGTCGTACTTCAGCTCGGAGCTGATGTGCTGGTACGCGCTCTCCGCATAGCCCGCGATCCGCTCGAGGTGCTGCTCGATCGCCGGGTAGTAATAAATCTCGAAATGATCGGTGTTGTAGATCTGCCACTCGAAGTTGTCGTAGCGGATCTGGTTCTTCCCGAAGTACGGGATGAAGGGGGTCTGCGCGAGGGCGGCCGTCGGGGCCAGAAGCGCGACGAAGGCTGCGGCGAGCAGGGACACTCCGCGCGACGTGCGGTTGCGCATGAACAATCTCCTCGAAGGGCCGGGCATTTCGATGCGAGCCATCTTACTGCCGCACCGGGTCCGGAAAGGGCCCGGCCTACATATCCTAATCGCGGCGCCAAAGAAGGTCGTAACGCGGCGGGGAGCAAAGGACGTACCGATGAGATCGGCTCCCTGTGGAGGATAATGGGCCCATGGATGCGCCCGCCGGACTCCCAGTCGAACCGGAAACGCCCGCGCCAGGGGACAGCCCGCGGGGGATGAGCCGCCGGACCCAGGCCTGGCTGGGGATGGGCGCGGTCGCCGCCGCCCTCGTCCTGCTGACGATGCTTTCGGGCCCCACCGTCAATCCCGACGCACCTCCGCCGGCTGCGGATGGGTCGGGCGCCGAACCGGAGAGCGGACTGGCGGTCGGTCAGCCGGCGCCCCTGCACTTCACGCTGAAGGATCGCAATGGCGTCGACGTGAACCTCGAGTCGTTCAAGGGAAAGGTCATCCTCATCAACTTCTGGGCGACGTGGTGCGGACCCTGCCGCGTGGAGATTCCGGATTTGATGGAGCTGCAGGACCAGTATCGCAACGATCTCGTCGTCGTCGGGATCGACGTGCTCGACGAATTCACGCGCGTGCAGACGTTCGCCGACGAACTGAAGGTGAATTACCCGTTGCTCGACGGCAACAACCGTGACGATGTCGAGAAGGCGTTTGGCCCGATGTGGGGTCTGCCGACGACGGTCATCGTCGCGCGCGACGGAACGATCCTGAAGAAGCACGCCGGCATCGCGTCGAAGGAGCAGTTCCAGCAGTACATCGAATCGGCGCTGTAGTATGATCCGCCTATGTTGAAGGGGTTCACGCACGCTCGTCTCGCCTGCGGATGCCGGCTGACGTTCCGCGAGGGCGTCGAGGGCAGTCCCGTGACGGTGGTCATCGACGAGAAAGGCGTGCACTGCGTGATGTCTCTTCACGTGCGCGATCTCCCCGTGTATGACTTCCGCGAAGCGCTGCGCCCGCCGACCCGTTTTCTTCCTCTCGAAGAGGAAGAGTACGAAGAAGAAGGTTAAAGCGAACCCTTAGAACGACACCTTCAGCTCAGCCACGAGCGGCAGGTGATCTGACGCCATCAGCGCCAGACGCGTCCGCGGTAACTCCAGCTTCGTGACTTCGACTTTCCCCTCGTAGTAAATGTGATCCAGGTGCACCACCGGAAACATGCCCGGATAGGTGCGGCGACGGCGCAAATGCTTGCGGAGGTCGATGCTCTTCAGCCGCTCGCTGAGCATCTGCGTCGCCAGTCCCTTCATCCATTCGTTGAAATCACCGAGGACAATCTTCGGCTCGCCTATGCGGCGATCGTGGACCACCGCGCTAAGCCGTCCCGCCTGATAGCGCCGCTCGAGAAACGCGGTCCCGAGATGCACGTTGTACAGATGCAGGGTGTTGGCGCCGACCTGGATGTCGACGCGCTGACAACACCGCGGCTCGCACGTTTTCCACGACAAATCGTATTGCGCGTGATGGATGATCGGCAGGCGGCTGAGCACGACGTTGCCAAACAGCGCGTGCCGCAGATGTCGTGTCGGCGCCATCACCCACCCCATGCCCAGCAGCGCACCCAGTTCCTCGGCATGGCCCGCAGAACTGGGGCTTGCGCCGATCACTTCCTGCAGCGCAATGACGTCGGGCTCGATCGCGCGAATGACATCGGCAATCCGCGAGGCGCTCGTGCGGCCGTCGAGGCCCCGGCACCGGTGAATGTTGTAGGTCGCGACTCGAAGGGTGGTCATCTAGGTGGTAGCTGGTAGTCGGTAGCCGGCAGCCTGTAGGTGGTTACAATACTCGCATGGCCACGCTGAAGAGCGAGCTCGAGATTACGTGTCCCTGCTGCCGCTCGACCCTGGTCGTGGATACGAACCTGAGGCGCGTCATATCGCATCACGAGCCGGAACGCGGCGATAAGCCAGAGCTGAACGCGGCGACAAAAATCCTCGCAGCCGAGGATGCGCGCCGCGAGGCGCTCTTTGCTCAGTCGGTCGAAGCGGAGAAGGGACGCGACGATGCGCTCGCACGGCGGTTCGAGGAAGCGCTTCGTCAGGCAGAAAAAGAGCCGGTAACCAAGCCGCTTCGCGATTTCGACCTCGATTAGCCATCAGCCGCGGTGCCTGAATTCCGGCGGCAGCCCCGTCCACCGGTCGCGGCCCGTGTAGTACTTCCATGGCTTGTAGCCGTGCGCCTTCCGGAACGCACGGTACCGTTTCCGCAACCGATTGGCCCGCGCGTCCGATGACCTGATGCGCCGATGCGGCCAGTCCAGCAGGAGCCGTTCGACCTTCCAGACGTTGCCGTCCGCCAGCCGCCATTCATAGTTGCCGAGGACCCGCAGATCGACAACCCCGTAGGCCTTGATACGTCCGGTGAAATCGATGTACCCCTCGAAGTAGCTGAGCGCCAGCGCGCGCGGCGTGGCGAACACCGGCTTCCGGCCGTGCAGTCCTGGATCGCGCGATCGCGCCACCGACCCCCATCCAGACGCGGTGCGGTAGACAAAGATGACGTGGTCCAGCAGATCGATCGATTCGAAGCTGAGGACCAGCGGCGGGTACCCGTGCTGCTCGAGGATCACCGCTGCCGACAGGGCCGCTTCGAGACAGTGCGCCGTGCCCGTCCGGACGACGCCCCGGAATGTCCGGAGCGTCTCCCCGCCCGTTTCGTTGTTGTACCGGAGTGCGTTCAGCCATCGCTGGATCGCCGTCGGCGTTCGCAGCCGGGCGATCAGGCGGCGTTCGGCCGGCGTGAACGGCAGCGGAAGCGGGTCAACTGGATCAGTGCGCGGGAGGGGAGAGCGTTGTAAGGCGGGCAATGGAGTGACTACGGCCGCCGGCGTTTCTTCCAGTCTCCCCGGAAAATGTTTACCAATCGGCGAACAACCGCGGCGTCCCTGACGATAATCCCGACTTCACGGCGTTCGTCCAGTTCGAGTTTTCTGAGGCTCTGGCTGCCGACAAAGGCGTCACGGCGATCGCGGATGATGGCGCGCACGTGCAGCTTCTTGCCGGCGACCTCTCCCACCCGGAGGTCCCCGCCGCGCCATTTCTTCTCAAGCGTGCCCAGAATCCTGACGCGCACCCCGGCGGCGGCGCGCTTCTTCAGAAGCCCGATCATCGCGTCGTCACTGACTCCCGCGTCGTAAATCAGGAGTTCGCGCCGTGCCTTCTTGATGAACGCGCCGAGCCGGGCGCGGGAATTCTCAGGACTGATGACGAGGTTCGGCAGGGCGCCCTCGAAGGGCTGTCGCGAGGCGTCGGCCGCAATCAGCTGCTGGATCTGCGCCACGACGCGCTTTTTTGCCGTCATCACACCAAAGCTGCGGCTCTTCTGAATGTCCTGATAGGTGTAGTTGAAGCCAAGGATGAACGCCCGCCGGTTGTCGATGACGAGCAGTTTTCCGTGATAGCGAAGGAGTTTGTCGGCGGTGCGATCAACGGTCACGCCGTGCGCCAGCAGCCGATCTTCAAGTTGCCTGAGCTTCTTTTCACCGCGCTTGTTCGTATGCGCGACGAGTGCGCGCACTTCGACCCCGCGCGCGACGGCCTTTTCCAGCGCATCTTCGATCTCCGACACATCGAACCGGAAGATCACCATGTCCACGCGCGTCTTTGCCTTCTTGATGGCGCCAAGCAGCGGGGCGATACCGTCGTCAGGCTGAACGATGAGTTTCATAATGCCGTGACCTGCCCCCTTAGTGCGCGGGAGTGGAGAGTGTCTTGATGTCGGCGACGAGTTCGGCGGGTGTCCACATGTTGCCGGAGTGAACGGCAGCCACCCGGCCCTCGGCGTCGATCACGGCGGTGCGCAGATTGTGAACGAGGATCGCCGCAGACTCGCCGGGTTCGGTGATGATGCCGAACCGCTTTGCCAGTGCGCGCACGTCGTCGCGACTGCCGGTCAGGAACGTCCACGTCGCAGGAGCCGCGCCGACGGCGCGTGCATGCTTCTGGAGCACCGGCGCGGTATCGAATTCGGGATCGAGCGTGATCGACACCAGGCGCACGTCGGCCAGGGCCGGGGAGCTGCGAATCTCCTGCTGAACCCGCGCAAAGTGCTTGTCCATCAACGGACAGAAATCGGGAAGGGGGCATCGGGTATAGATGAAGGTGAGCGCGACGCGGTGGCCTTTGAACGACGAGAGAGGCCGACTGGCGCCGGTCTCGTCGGTCAGGGTCACGTCCGGGATCGCGTCGCCGGTCTTCAGGAGATCGGCATCAGTGATGGCAGGCCCGGCGCCAGGATTCTTGATGGGCGCATGCCCCGTCGTCGTGATCGACGACAGATAGGCATCGACCTCTTCGACGACGAGCGTCGCGGTGATGAGGTCGCCGGGCTTCTTGCCTTCGAGGAGCGCCGCGTCGCTGACCTTGTACGGCATCACCATCGCCGGCATGAAGTTGGGGATGTCTTCGTGGTCGACCAGGACCTCGCGGCGCTCGGCGTCGACGCCGAGAATCTGTCCGCGGACTTCGAACTGGCGCGCCTCTGGCGCGCGGCTGCATGCGCCCACGGCGATCGCTGCGATCAGGATGCCGGCCCGCCACTGCATGTGTTTAACTCTACCAAATGATCTGGGTGGGCACGTCCGGGTACAACTACCCGGAATGGAAAGGCACCTTCTATCCGGCCACGCTGCCGGCGTCAAAGATGCTTCCGTTTTACGCAGAACAGTTCCCGACGGTTGAAATCAACTACACGTTCTATCGTGCGCCGACCGAAAAGATCCTCCAGGGATGGAACGCGGCCACGCCGGAACGATTCAAGCTGACGCTGAAGGCCCCGAAGCGCATCACGCACGATGCGCGGCTGCGCGACTGCGGCGACAAGGTGCGGCAGTTCCTGGAGACGGCATCCGTGCTCGGGCCGAAGCTCGGCGCGCTGCTGTTTCAGCTGCCGCCGAACCTCAAGAAGGACATCGCCCTGTTCGATGCATTCCTGGAGACATTCCCGCCGCGGGTGTGTGCCGCGTTCGAGTTCCGCCACCCGTCATGGTTCGACGACGAGATTTATGAGCGGCTGCATGCCCGCAATCTGGCGCTTTGCGTCGCCGACAGCGAGAAGCTCTCAACGCCGGTGGTCGTCACGGCGGATTACGGATACTTCCGGTTGCGAGACGAGGGCTACGACCCTGCCGGCATCGAGCGCTGGGCGACCGTCATCGCCGAGTCGACGGAAGGCCGGAGCGACGTCTTCGTGTACTTCAAGCACGAAGAGTCCGGGAAGGGGCCTCAGTTCGCGCGACTGCTGATTGACGCGCTGACGAACCGGACGATCTCGCGCTCGGCCCAATAGCCGTCGTACCTGTCGTCGGGGCCTTCCACGTACGCGCAGTGCCCTCCCTCGGGTGTCACCACAACTGTGACGTTCGGGTTGCCCGTGATTGACGCGTGCGTGAAAGGGGCCACGGGCACAAAGGGATCGTCCTCGGCGGTCATGATGAGGGTCGGCACCCGTATGCGGTCGACGACGCGCAGGGCGCTAGCGCGGTAGTAATAGTCAGCCGAATCCCTGAACCCATGGGAGGGGGCGGTAAACACGTCGTCAAAGCGGCGGATCGTCCAGATGCGCCGAAGGGAATCGCGCGAGTACACGCCAGGCACCGCCATCATCTTTCGCCGCATCCGCGACTTCAGATTTCGAACAAAGTTCCATTGGTACGCGAAATTACCCGGTCGCTCCAGCGTATCGACGCAACGTGCGAGGTCGAGTGTCGGCGACACGGCACAGACTGCCTTCAGCTCCGGTGGCGCCGAGTCACCCAGTTCGCCGGCGAGCTTGAGAGCCAGATTGCCGCCGAGTGAATACCCGGCGACCGCGAGCGAGGAGATGCCATCGCGTGCGATCAGCTCACGCAGCACGAACAGCGGGTCGTGCGTCAGCCCCGAGTGATACAACCCGCGGCAGAGATGCTCGGTGCCCCCGCAATTCCGCTGATTGAGCCTGACCACGTTCCAGCCGGCGGTCCATGCCTTATCGGAGATTCCGCACATGTAATGCGCGAGGCTCGACCCTTCGAGACCGTGGAGCAGCAGGATGGTGGGATGTCGCCTGGCGTCGGGATGCCAGTGGCAATGCGCGAGCACGCGGGTGTCGGCTGCGACGTCGAAATACCGTTCAACCGGGTCCGGCAGATTCGAGAAGCGTCGTTTTCTGGCCCACGCGTACAGCGTCTGGCGGTGGCCGCCGCGAATGCGGGGGCGGAACTCCGAGGTCACGAATGACATCGCGTGTGATTTGAGCTTACCATCGCGCGATGAGCCACGATCTCGAGTCGACAGTCCTTCACGTGTCCCGGCTGCGTCTCATCACGGACTATCCGGGGCAGATCGATGCCTGCCTGAACATCCTCACCGACGATGAGCTCTGGTGGCGTCCCAATGACCGGTCGAATGCGGTCGCTAATCTCGTCCTGCACTTGTCGGGTTCGAACCGGTACTACTTCGAGAACGTCATAGACGGCCGTGATGTGCCACGCGATCGCGCCGCTGAATTTGCCGCCCGCGGGAGCCATTCGCGGGCGGCCATTGTCGAGGCGTGGACCGATGCTCGTCGCGTCACGGAAGACGTGCTCAAAGCGATGCAGCCGTCGCAGCTGATGCAGACGACCGATCGGAGCGGGAAGCTGACGACCTATGCGCAGATTCTGCTGCACGTGACGCATCACAACGCTGCGCACATGGGTCAGATCGTCTGGATGACCAAGATGCTGCATCCGACAGATGTCGATGAACTGTGGATGAAGATGCAGGGAAGGGTCCTTCCCCCGGGCAAGCCCTAGTCGGTAGTCGGCAGTTATCGAAGATCGTAGATTCGGAACTGCGCGTTGCGAAAGACTTCTGTCAGCGGCAGATCGTTCTCGGTGACCAGATAGTCCAGGTCGTAGCGCCGGGCGAGCTCCCTGGCGCCATCGGGGGACATCTCGCTGAAATTGCCGATTGCAGCCGTGCGCTCGACGACTCTCGCCGCCACTTCTCTGGAGTAGATCGCCAGCGCCGAGTCCTTCACCTCTTCAATCAGCACGTCGCGTTCGGCTGACACGCGGACGCTGGTGCCGTACTTCCAGGCATGGCCAGGGTCCGCAAGCACGTGGATGTCGCGCGGCTGCGCCGCGAGCCACCTGTTGGCGTCGTCCCACGGCGTCTCGGAGAGGCCGATTTCAAACAGCGGCCGCTCGGGCCGCTCGACGAACATGATGTACAGCCCACGACCGGCAGAGAATGCCACGAGGACCAGAACGGCGGCCATGCGGATGGCCCGCGTCGGTCCGTCCGCGAGTGCGCCGATCACGTAGACGACCGCGACGAATTCCACGAGCCAGAAGACGCGCGAAATCTGAAACTGGACCGGCAGTGCGATGCCGGCCGCGACAAACGGGAGCGTCGCCACGAACACGCCCACCAGGGCCGTCGCACCCCACACCAGCGCCCGATCGATCGCTGTCGCGTCACCGCGCTGCGTGCGCACGCGGTACGTCCACCACAGGAGTCCAAGCGACGCAAAGTTCGCCGCCCATGCCCAGACAGGCCACTGCGTGGCAAAGAGCGAATCCTTGCTCGCCACTGCCTGCAGCCAGACGTCATCCATCGCGGTCAGGGTTCCCCGGAGCGGCCCGAACATCACCCCCGCAGTGAGCACCACCGCCGCCATCAGCAATGCGAGCCAGCCAAGCCTTCGCCACTGTGGCTCCAGGACCGCCAGCGCAACGCCAACGAGGACCGAGAACCACAAGGCGGTCGTCACGTGAACGACGGCGCAACACGCGACCAGCGCGATGGCGGTGCGGTCACGGCGGTAGAGGACCGCGGCAATCGCCAGTGCTCCGAGGCTGAAGGCGAGCATGCGTGGATGGAAATAGGGCTCGAGGGAGTTTGCGCTCGTCCGCGGGATCCGATGACGCAAGGTCAGCGCGGCGCCCAGTGCCATGACCGCCCACGTGTGACGGTAGAGCCGCGACCCGATGAGGGTGACGGCCGTCCAGAGCAGGAGCATCGAGAGGACGTACCCGGCGAGGAAGGCTGTCTCGAGCTGAATACCGGTCCCGAAGACGAGGGTGGCCATCACCTCGTCCATGAGCATCAGCCGGCCTTCCGCATCGATGACGGCGCCATCACGAGGAAACAGAGACAGGTCGATCGCTCGCGTGATCACAGGGATGTAGAAGGCCTGGTCCGACGTCCCGTACCGATAGCCCGCGCCGTTGGCCGTTGCCAGCACGACGAACAGGGCTCCGCCCACCACCAGAAGCGGAATCGTCAGGCGGCGCCGATCGGTACTCGCCGGCTCAGAAAGCAGGTTCGTCTGCGTTGGGTCCGTAGATCGCAGGGACTGGGACATCGAGCAGACGTAAATATACGGTCAGCTGCGCTCGATGGTGAATGAGATGGCTCACCACGAATGAACGCCACACGGTGGCCTTCGGCATCGAGAAGAGGGTTCGTCCGCTGTATCGAAGCGACCACATCGCGGCCAGTTCGGCGTCGGTCTTGCCGGACAGGGCCGCGCGTGCGTCCGCCACATTCTTGTCAAAGGCGGCCACGATGTCGCTCGTCGACGGCAGAGTCGCGAGCGGAGGAGCACCGCCGACATCGAGCTCCGAGCGATTCAACGTCTCGGATCCCCAGTTTGGGAGATTCGCCACATGGGTTGCCAGCGCGCCCAGTGAGAACGACTTCGGGTGGGGCTTCCAGTCGCGTTTGTCATCCGGTACGCGCTCCAGGACCTTTCGCGTCTTCGTCATCTCGTTGTCGAACTCCGGCAGAAGGGCATCGACGAGAGGCATCTCCTATGACCGCTCGAAGGTGACGCTGGGGACGCGCTCCGCCTCGGGCGGCGCGTTGAACACGGCGTATTCCTGGAAGCCGAAGATGCTGGCCGTGATGTTTGACGGGAACTGCCGTCGCGACGTGTTGTACGCCTGGACCCGCTCGTTGTAGCGCATGCGCTCGACGGCGATGCGATTCTCCGTGCCGGCCAGTTCATCCATCAGGCGATTGAACGTCTCGCTCGATCGCAGTTGCGGGTAATTCTCGACGATGACGAGCAGACGGGCGAGGGCGGCACTCTGTTCGTTGGCAGCCTGCATCGTCTGCTCGGGTGTCTGGGCGCCGGCAAGCCTGGCGCGCGATTCGGCGATCTGTCCGAAGACATCACGTTCCTGCTGCGCCACGCCCTTCGTGGTTTCCACCAAGTTGGGAATCAGGTCGTTCCGCCGCTGGAGCTGGTTCTCGACCTGCGCCCACTGCGTCTTGATGGCTTCCTCCTGCGACACGAACTGGTTGTACGAGCATCCAGACGATGCTGCTCCCGCGACGAGCAGCAGTGCGAGCGTGCCAATTGTTCGAAGCTGTCGAATCATGTCCCTGCCTCCTCCATTACCATCCGGCGCCGCCGCCGCCACCGCCGCTGCGTCCGCCGCCAAATCCCCCGAATCCACCGCCGAATCCGCCTCCGCCGCCGAACCCGCCACCGAAGCCGCCCCCGAATGGTCCGACGCCGCTGGTCCATCCGCCAATCGGAGCACCCCACCGCCGGCCGACGCTGCGCCTTCCGCGTGCGCGCGCCGCTATCGCGTTCAGCACGATAAACGCGATGAAGATGGCCATGACGATACCGCCAGGTGTACCGGCGGTCGGCGTGGCCGGCACGGCATCGCGAGGGACCCCCTCGAGCGTGACGTTGCGCCGCTCGGCGATGCGGCCGATGATGCGCGCCACGCCGGCATACAAGCCCGCACCGTAATTGCCGCGCCGGAATTCTGGCGCCATGTCATTCCGGCTCGTGTCGCCTGCAAAGCCGTCGGTAATAAACTGCTCGAGCTCGTAGCCGGTTTCCACCCAGACCTGGCGATCCTTTACCGCCAGCAGGACGAGCAGCCCATTGTCGCGCCCCGCCTGTCCGATACCGCGCCCTCGGTTTTCGAACAGCTGGTTCGCGTACTCACGGATGTCGCCGTATGGCGCGAACGTATCGACGGTCGCCACGACGACCACGTCGCCGCTGGCCTGCTGAAGCGAGCGGATGAGCGCTTCCATCGCCATCTCGCTGTCTGCATCGACGATGTTGGCGAAGTCGTTGACGGGCGCGGTCAGCTCGGGCAGCTCCTGCGCCGCGGCCGGCGCGACTGCCAGCAGCAGGACGAGGATTAGCTGCGCCACGTGTCTACGACGCGCGCCAGGTCTTCGACGGCGGCGAGGTACTGCGGAAACAGCCGCGCGGGATCGGTTGTGGGGATTGTCGCCTTGCGCTCGAGGGCAAGAATGTCGCTGACGATGGCGTCGGGGATGCCGGCGAGCCGCCCACCCTCCCGTGTGGCCTCGATGCGACTGGCGTCGGGGCCGCCGTTGAGGCGCGCGACGTTCCGGAGCAGGGATCCGAATGCCGGTGCGGCCGCCGCCACCAGGTCGGCGATCGCCTGCGGCCGGCCGCCGGATTCAATGAAGCCCTCGCGCAGGTGGAGCAGATGGCTCTTGACCTGCGTTTCGCAGGCGCGCCGCAAGTCTTCGTGGCTGATGGTGACCTGCGTGAACGGATCGTCGCCAAACAGGCGCTCGTGCGCGCGCAGGATTTCCCCGTACTCGAGCGGAAACGCGTCGAGCGACCGCCTGAATTCCTGCTCGGCCAGAATGAGCGGGATGGCCAGGCGATGGCGTTCCCACTGCCCGGCGAGCCGCGCGCAGGCGTCGAGATCGCTCATCCCGATCGAATCCACCAGCGCGAGACAGGTAAGGGACGCTTCATCGTCGCCTTCGAGGTGAGGACCATAGGCGACGACCGAGCGGAGACGGCCGGCGAAAATGCGGGTGAGGTCCGCGACGAGCGCAGCGGCGGCGTGCCGCCACGGTTTCATGTGTTCATTAGACCATAGCGGATCGCCGCGCCTGGCGGCGCCAACCCGGCCGTGGCGTTGCGTCTAGAATCAGAACGATGCAGTTGCGCGAGTTCAATGTCGGCTGTGTTGGCGGCGGAACCGGGCTTCCCAGCCTGCTGGGCGGCCTGAAGACAAATCCCTGGCTCACCGTCAACGCGGTCGTCACGATGTTCGATAGCGGAGGCAGTTCGGGGCAGCTTAGAGACGAGCTGGGCGTTCTGCCGCCCGGGGACGTGCTCAAGTGTGCGCTGGCGCTGTCGCGGAACGAGCGCGAAGCGCGTCGCGTCCTCCTCTCCCGGCTCCCGATGCTGGAAGCCAACACCAGGTTGGGCGGACATACCGGCGGGAATCTGCTGCTGTCGATGATGGAGCAGTACAGCGGCGATTTCCTCGAAGCGGTGGACGGGCTGCGGTTGCTGCTGGGATGCCGCGGCCGCGTGTTGCCGATCAGTACCGAACCGGCGTCAGTCTGCGCGCAATACAGCGATGGAACGGAGACACGCGGCGAAGTCGAGGTCGACGCGGGACAGTCGCGCGGTCGACAGGTCAAGCGCGTCTGGCTCGAGCCGGAGGCGTCGATCCATCCGACGGTGGCAGACGCCATCCGCACCTTTGACGCCGTGATCATCGGTCCGGGCAGTTTCTTCACCAGCCTGATGCCGCCGCTGCTGGTGCGCGGCGTCCGCGAAGCGCTGGCCGACATGGACGGTCCGATCATCCTGATCGCCAACCTCCTGACCGAAGGGCGCGGCATGCGCGGCTTTACGGCCGCCGATTCGGCGCGCTGGGTGTCTGACGCGCTTGGGCGGCCGGTCGATGTCGTCGTGGCCAATACCGGGCGGCCCTCGGCCGAAGCCCTCGCGCGGTACGCATCGGAAAACAAGGAGCCGCTCGAAGTCGGTACGCTGGAGGGGGAGACCGAAGCGGTGCTCGGGCGGTTCTGGTGTACGGATATCGCGCGGCACGATCGGCGCCGGCTGGCGTTTGCGGTCTGGACGATTCTCAGCCAGCGGCTGCTGCGTGAGGATCCGGTCGTTAGCGCTTTTTCTTCGTAGCGCTCTTCTTCTTCGCTGCTGTCGCTTTCTTCTTCACGGCCTGTTTTTTCGCCGGCGCCTGTGTGGCCGGCGTCCCGGTTTTCATCTCGAGCGCCCGCGCAACGATTGTTTCGAACATTGCACCCGCTTCACCGCC
This sequence comes from Candidatus Sulfopaludibacter sp. SbA3, assembly GCA_945903265.1. Taxonomy (GTDB): domain Bacteria; phylum Acidobacteriota; class Vicinamibacteria; order Vicinamibacterales; family UBA2999; genus CAXNKG01. The sequence continues at coordinate 92,559 of CAMDNQ010000012.1, read as the reverse complement.
CTGAGCAGGCCGGTGCGACTGCCAGATGTCCGGATTGCCTTTCGACAGGATGTCCGCGAAATCGCCCTGGCTTTTGACGCTGTGCGGAGCGAATTCCGCGATATCCACCTCGCCAGCCCAGTTGTCCCGATGTTTGATGAGCAGCCACGAGCGATCGCCGCCGCGGCTCGATGCCCAGCCTCCCTTGGTGCGCACCAGCACCCAGGATCCCTTCAGCTTGTATCCGTCGAGCGTGAACTTCAGGTCGCCCTTTGTCAGCGCCGCATCCACGTCGTCGACTTCCGGCGTCCAGGTCCCGCGGTCCCACAGCATGACGATACCGGCGCCGTACCCGGAGGGAATCACCCCCTCGAATTCGCCGTAGTCGAACGGGTGATCCTCGACGGCCATTGCCAGCCGCTTGACCGACGGATCGAGCGACGGCCCCTTGGGAACCGCCCACGACAACAGGACGCCGTTGTGTTCGAGGCGAAAGTCGTAGTGCAGGTGACTCGCGAGGTGCTTCTGGACGCAGAAGAACCGCGACGCCCGACCGGCCGGCGATGTCGGGACGCGGCTGCCTGACGGCTCCGGCGACTGCTTGAAGTCCCGCTTCTTCTTGTATTCGTCGAGTGCCACGGCCTACCGATCGCCGTGCGCGAGCCGGCCCAACGGCCGCGCAAGAATGAGAAGCAGCACGCCGGCTGCGATGCCAAAAATCGCCACTGACCCAAAGAGGCTGGGAAGGGTCATGGATTCGTAGAGCCCGGCGAAGCGGCCTCCGATGTAGTTCCCGACCGCACTGGCGAGGAACCACACTCCCATAATGAGGCCGCCGATGCGCACGGGTGCCAGCTTGCTCATCGCGCTCAGTCCCACGGGGCTCAGGGCCAACTCGCCACACGTGTGCAGGAAATACACAACCACGAGCCACATCGGGCTCACCATCACGCCACGTTCGGCGAGTACGGCGGCACCAACCAGCACGGCGAAGCCTGCGCCGACAAGCACGAGCCCGACGCCGAACTTCGCCGGGCTCGACGGCTCCCGGCGACGCCGCGCGAGCCAGACCCAGAGCCACGCGAAGAGCGGCGCAAGCGCGATGATGTACAGAGAGTTCAGCGCCTGGTACCAGGTGCTCGGGAAGTCCCAGCCAAGCAGCGTGTTTCTCGTGTTCCGATCGGCGAACAGGTTCAATGTCGAACCAGCCTGCTCGAACTGCGACCAGAACAACGCCGCTCCGACGAACAGTACGCCGATCACATAGAGCTGGTTGCGCTCAGCCCGCGTCCATCCGGGACTCAGGTAGAGCCACCCAAAGAAGGCGACCGTCAGGAGCAACAAGAAATAGCCGGCGGCATCTGCGACCTGCGTGGGCGTGATCGGAAGCATTCCCGTGTAGGCTCCGACGCCAATGGCCACGAGAGTGGCGATCGTCAGGACCGTCCACCGCACCGCGATTCGGCGCTGCCGCGCCGCGTCGTCACCCGCGGCCGACGCCGCCGGATATCGGCCGGCGTCACCGAGATGCTTCTGGCCCGCGACGTACTGGACGATACCGAGGACCATCCCGACACCGGCGGCCCCGAAGCCCGCGTGCCAGTCGACACGCTGCCCGAGATATCCGCAAACCAGCGGGGCGATGAAGGCGCCCGTGTTGATCCCCATATAGAAGATCGAATACCCGGCATCCCTGCGCGGATCGTCTGCCGCGTACAGGCGGCCGACGATGACGCTGACGTTGCCCTTGAGTAACCCCGTGCCGATGACAATGAGGCACAGACCGAAATAAAAAGTCGTCAATGACGGCACGGCCATGCTGAAGTGGCCGGCCGCGATGAGAATCCCGCCGTAGAGCACGGCTCGCTGCGGTCCGATCAGCCTGTCGGCGATCCACCCGCCGGGCAGGGTCGTCATATAGACCATCGACGTATAGAGCCCGTAGATGGCGCCGGCGGTTGCCGTGTCGAAGCCAAGCCCGCCAGCCGCCGGAGCGGCGGTCATGAAGAGGATGAGGAGCGCACGCATGCCGTAATAGCTGAAGCGCTCCCACATTTCCGTGAAGAAGAGCGTCGACAGCCCGCGAGGGTGACCGAAAAACGACGTGTCATGCCGCAGAGCGGCGGCAGTCTCAGGCTGGCCGGCGTTCGGGTTCACGCAATGCTCCTCCAATGAGGAGAATAGCCCTTATTCATACAATGTAGGGATGCGGGCGCTGCTCATCTCAACATATGACCTCGGCCGACAGCCCTATGGGCTGGCGTCGCCCGCTGCGTGGCTCCGTAAGGCCGGTGTTGAAGTGGAGTGCGCCGATACCTCGAGGTCACCGCTGGACGACCAGCAGATCGCCGCGGCGTCACTGGTGGGGTTCTACCTGCCGATGCACACGGCGACCAGGCTCGTCCGACCGATCGTGGAGCGGGTGCGGCGCATCAATCCATCCGCGCGCTTGTGTGCGTACGGGTTGTACGCGCCGCTCAATGCGGCCTGGCTACGCGAACTGGGCATCGCCGACATCGTCGGCCCGGAAGCGGAAGCGGATTTAGTGGCGTGGGCGACGTCATCAAATCCCAAATCCACAATCCCAAATCCCAAAGGGGACGGACTGCCGCGTCTCGCGTTCATCCAGCCGGACCGCACCGGGCTGCCATCGCTCGAGAGCTACGCGTCGCTCCGCATGCCCGACGGCAGCCGCCGGACGATGGGCAGTACCGACGCAACCCGCGGATGTAAGCATCTCTGCCGGCACTGTCCGGTGGTGCCGGTCTACGGCGGGCAGTTTCGGGTTGTCCCGATCGACGTGGTCATGGCGGACATCCGCGCACAGGTTGCCGGCGGTGCGGAACACATCTCGTTCGGCGATCCTGATTTCCTGAACGGCCCGACGCATGCGCGGCGCCTGGTCGAGCGGCTGCACGCCGAATGTCCCCAGCTCACATACGACGTCACGATCAAGATCGAGCACCTGTTGAATCATGCGGCGATGGTCCAGGTGCTTCGCGATACGGGGTGTCTCTTCGTGACGAGCGCCGTCGAATCCATAGACGACGCCGTGCTGCAGCGGCTGCGCAAGGGACACACGCGCGCCGATTTCATTCGCGCGGTGGCACTGTGCCGCCGAACCGGGCTCACGCTGACCCCGACATTCATCCCGTTTACGCCATGGACAACGCTCGACGCGTACGTCGAGCTGCTGGCTGCGCTGGAGGATCTCGATCTGATCCACGAGGTTGCGCCGATCCAGCTTGCGATCCGGCTTCTGGTGACCGCGGACTCGCCGCTGCTTGAATTACCCGACGTTCGGGGCCGGGTGTCTACGTATGACGCGGCGTCATTGACCTGGCCGTGGACCCACGAAGACGCGCGCGTCGATGCGTTGCAGCGGACGGTGATGGCGATCGTGCGGGATGGCGCGGCGCGCTCCAGGGCTGACGTATTCGCTGACATCTCCGCGGTTGCTCGCGTGGCCTCCGGCGTCCCGCCCCGTGTGGCGGGAGCCAGCCGGACCCGCGCTGTTCCGTACGTCAGCGAGCCTTGGTACTGCTGCGCAGAGCCGATGGAGATCGTCTGAAGCGCGTCCTGCTGCTTGCGACGACCACCGGATATCAGATCCGGGCGTTCGGGGAGGCGGCAGCGAAGCTCGGCATCCGCCTGATCTTCGCGAGTGACCGTTGCGATCAAATCGAGGATCCGTGGTGGGACCAGGCGATCCCTGTCCGATTCCACGATGAGGAGCGATCCGTGAACGCCGTGATTGACGCCGGCGGACCACCGCCGGACGGCATCGTGGCAGTTGGCGATAGGCCGGTGGTGCTCGGCGCGCGCCTGGCGCAGCGCTATGGATTGCCGTGGCATTCCCCTGAAGCGGCGGCCGTCAGCCGTCACAAAATGCTGACCCGGCAGGCGCTTCAGCGGGCCGGCTTGCCCACGCCCGTCTTCGAGTCGGTCGCGATCGACGCGGATCCTCGCGCCCTCGCTGGCAGGTTGTCCTTTCCATTGGTCGTTAAACCACAGGCGCTGTCCGGCAGCCGTGGTGTCATGCGTGTCAATGACGAGGCGGAATTCGTGGTCGCATTTGAGCGACTGGCGGCACTCCTGCACTCACCGGATGTGCGGAAGGAGCAGGATTCCGCCCATGAGCGGGCGCTGATCGAATCGTTCATCCCGGGACGGGAGTACGCGGTCGAAGGGGTGATGACGAACGGCGCGCTGCGGGTCCTGGCCATTTTCGACAAGCCGGATCCTCTGGATGGTCCCTTCTTCGAGGAAACCATTTATCTGACGCCGTCATCGGCGCCGGCGGACGACCAGCGCCGCATTGAATCGGCCGTTGAACGAGCAGCCTGCGCCATCGGCTTGAGCCATGGTCCCATCCACGCGGAATGCCGGCTCGATGGAAAAACGGCGTACGTGCTCGAAGTCGCCGCCCGTCCCATTGGCGGCCTGTGCTCGCGTGTGCTTCGATTCTGCGACCCGGCGGATCTGGACGGCGACCCGGTTTCGCTCGAGGAATTACTGCTCCGCCACGCTCTCGGACGCGATGTCGCGCAGCTGTTGCGCGAATCCGCGGCATCGGGCGTCATGATGATCCCGATCCCGAAGCGGGGAGTCTTTCGTCGGGTCGAAGGCGTGCCTGAAGCGGCCTGCGTTCCCGGCGTCGAGGAGGTACGGATTACTGCAAAGCCTGATGCGTCGCTGATTCCGCTGCCGGAAGGGAAGTCCTACCTAGGGTTTATTTTCGCGAGAGGTGCAACGGCGGGCATTGTCGAAACTGCGCTGCGGGAAGCGCACGGCCGTTTACGGTTCGTCATCGACCGCGAGGTCGCGGTGGTGACCTAACTATTTGGCCTGCTGCGGCACGTAGCCGGGCGGCAGAGCGGCGCTTTCGCCAAAGAAGAAGTCTTCCATCTGCTTGGCGATGAGCGTCTGCGCTTCCTTCTGCCACGGCATCAGCCGGTACTCATTGAGGATCATCTTCATGCGGTCCTCCCACAATTTCCACGCCTGCGCCGACACGTTCTCGAAGACGCGTGCGCCAAGCTCACCGGGCCATGGCTGGGCATCCAGGCCGGGCAGATCCTTCTGGAACTTGACGCAGTGGACCGTCCGGCCGCTCTTGTTGGCGACGGAAGCCGAGGGTTGGGGAGCGGGTCCGCAATTAGCCATCGCCAAATCGTACCTCTGTTTGTTGGAAGTTGATTCATGTTCCAACCTCTACTGTAAGGTTCCACGTCAGAGTGCGTTCATCGCCGAAATTCTGGCGAAGCGGCGTTAGGTCACTGAATCAGTGGCGTTTACGGTATCGTATGTGCGTATCGAACTGAGCGGCACACCTCTTGTAGCCCGACCGTCTTGCTCGGGGCCGCCGGCGGGGCGGTCTGGATAACAGGAGGAGTACAGTGGACGGAATACGCAAGGAACGCCGTGGATTTGCCTCGATGTCGGCCGACAAGCAGCGAGAAATCGCCAGCAAGGGAGGCCGCGCCGCTCACGAAAAGGGCACGGCGCACGAATGGACACCGGATGAAGCGCGCGCAGCTGGCCGCAAAGGCGGGCAGATCAGCCGCGGCGGCCGCGGGCGGCTCATCCCACCGGGAGCCCCGCTTGAGGGTTCCGTAACCGGCACGACCCATGTTTCCGGCATGGACCGCGCCGCGTTGACGACCGATTGAGAGTTCGACGCTCCGACTTTGACCGGCTAATGAAAGAGACGTGCTAGTGCGTATATTCTCAATCGCTGCGCTCGTGGCGCTGCTCGCGTGGCCCGCGGCCGCGCAAACGCCGACCACCACCACCACCACCCAAACAGCTGTCACCCAGGACGAGATCGTCCTGCAGGGTGACACGACCCCGCGGCCTGGATTGCCAACGTTCTTCGGCGATACAGGTCTCTGGTTTGTCCCGACGGCCGAAACCATGCCCTCCGGCCGCTGGTCGTTCAGCGTCTTCAGAGCCAATTTCGATCGGCGGCAGGGCCTGACCGACGTGAGCCAGATCGGATTCACGGGCGCCGTCGCGCTCGGGGATCGTTTCGAGCTGTTCGGATCATGGCGCACCGTGCGTCTCGACCGCGACGTGCGGCCGACGTTCATTCCCTCGGAACCGGTATTCGGCGGCGTCTCGCAGGAGTATCCGTACGTTCGGCGCGGATGGTCCAAGACGCTCGGCGGCCCGGCGATTGTCGGCGGCAAATGGAACCTGATCTCGCAGTCGCGCGGCGATGCGCTCAGTCTTGCGCCGCGTATCATGGTCAAATTCCCGAGCGGATCGACTTGGGCCAGCACGAACGACTGGGACGGTCATCTCGGTCTGGTCGCAAGTCGCGAATTCAACAATTCGGTGGAATTGACCGGTCTGACCGGCGCAGTTCTCCGTGGCGACCCGGACGGGTTCCGCGTCTCTGACGGTATCGAATGGGGTATCGGCGCCGGGTTCCCGACCCGTAGCCCGATCCGCGCGCTTGTGGAATGGCACGGTGAGTTTGTCATCAAGGACAACACGCTGGTCCTCAACCCGCCGTACGTCGCTGAGGACGGCAGCATCGCGCCGCTCATGAGTCCCATTTCCGATCCGACGAACTTCAAAGTCGGCGGCGTGTGGCAGGCGTCGAATGGCCTGTTCGTGCATGGCGGGATGAACTACAGCTTTGGCACAGGCGGCCGAACGGTCGGAGGGCTCGACATCGACCATAGCCCGTTTGGCTTCGACATCCGCATTGGGTGGCATCCCGGCGTGACCCCCGCGCGTCAGCGCGTTCGCGTGATCAAGGAAACGACGACCGTGACGAACACCGTCACGCCGGCGCCCGCGCCTGCGCCCGCACCGAACCGGACCGCGACGCTGACGCTGTCGTGTAATCCGTGCACCGTCGAACCCGGTCAAACGAGCAATCTGACCGCGACGGGAACGGATCCCGACGGCGACCCGCTGACGTATCAGTGGGCGGCGCCACAGGGGACGTTCAACAACCCGACGGCGCCGAACACGGTGTGGACCGCGCCGAACCAGGAAGGCAACGTGCCCGCAAACGTGACCGCGCAGGATAACCGTGGCGGGACCGCGACCGGCACCGTCAACCTGCAGGTCGTGCGGCGGGCCACGCTGATGTTCGAGGATGTGCACTTCGACTTCGACCGCTTCAACCTGCGGCCGGACGCGTTGAAGATCCTCGACGACGCGATCACGAAGCTGCAGGCAAATCCCACGCTCAACGTGACGATCGAGGGGCATTGCGACAGCATCGGTACGGTCGAATACAACCTCGCGCTCGGCGAGCGCCGCAGCAACTCGGTCCGCGACTATCTCGTGAGCCGCGGTATCGCGACAGGCCGGCTCCGCACCGTCAGCTACGGTGAAGAGCGGCCGATTGCCGACAACAACACGGCGGAAGGACGCGCGATGAATCGCCGCGCCCACCTCGCCGTGGTCATCCAGTAGTTCCTCTGGGCCAGGCCGAAAGGCCTGGCCCCCTTCCTGCTTCACCACCGGTCATGCGTTTTCTGACGGTCTATCTCGTTGGCTATTTCGTGCTCCTCATCGGCGCCACGTGGGCGCTGTGGGAATCCGGCATCCTTTCCGAAATCCCGCCAGTCTGGCTCGGCATCTCCTCGGTCATCGCGATCGGCCTGGGGATCATGCTCGCCGTCGCATCCAGCCGGCCGACGACCACCGGCCGCAGCTGAGTCGGCCTAGGCCCGTTCGGGCTGCCGGGCTCTGGCACGTTGTGTGTTACTCGACCGTGCGCCATGTCCGTGGTGCGTCGGCTCTTTCCCTTTTTTCTCCTGGCGCTGTCCATTGCAGCGACTGGATGCCGCGAAGACGGCGAGATCCAGATCTCCAGTCTCGACTTTAACGGCGTCGAACAGGTCGACAAGGCTGCGCTCGCCAGCGTGCTCCAGACACGCAGAGGCTCGCGGATCCCCTGGGGCCGGCAGCGCTATTTCGATCGCCGCGCGTTTGACGCCGACCTGAAGCGCATCCAGGCGTTCTATGCCGATCGCGGATTCCCCGATGCGCGCGTGACGTCGTTCGATGTCGCACTCAATGGCGCCCAGGACAAGGTCGATATCGCGGTCAACATCTCTGAAGGGGAACCGATTCGCGTTGCTGCCGTCGAGCTGGCCGGATTCGACGTGCTGACGTCAGACGATCGCGACAATCTGCGGGAATCCCTGCTGATCCGCGTCGGCGCACCGCTCGACCGTACGCTGGCCCGCGCCGCGCGAGAGCGCACACTGAACGAACTCCGCGACAGGGGCTACCCGCATGCCGAGGTGACCATCGCCGAGGAAGACGCGGGCGAGAAGGCGCGGCGCGTCGTGTTCGAGGCGACGCCCGGGCCGCTCGCCCATTTCGGTCCGATCGAGATCGAAGGCGCCGTCAGCGTGGACGAGAACATCATCCGCAGGCAGCTGACATTCGAGCCGGGCGATGTGTTTTCGCGGCGCGAGATGCGGGAAAGCCAGCGGAAGCTGTACGGGCTCGAGCTGTTCGAGTTCGTGAACGTCCAGTCGCAGGAAGACCAGGCTCCTCAGATGCCGGAGGTGCCGGTACGGGTCACCGTGGCCGAGGGCAAGCATCAGCGGGTGACATTCGGCGTCGGCTACGGCACCGAGGAGCAGGCCCGCGCCCGTGTCCGGTGGGACCACAATAACTTCGCCGGTGACGCGCGGCATGCGGGATTCGAAGCGAAATGGTCGTCACTCGACCGCGGTGTCCGAACCGAGTATCGCGAACCGTTTTTCCTGAGCCCGCACTTTTCACTCAGTGTCGACGGGCAGGCGTGGCAGGCAGCCGAGCCCGTTTACGATCTCGATTCGCTCGGCGGCCGCGTGACGCTGCGTCACCAGGCCAACACCCAGAACTTCTGGACGGTCGGGTTCATCAATGAATACCAGCGCAGCACCGTCGCCCCAGAGGCGCTGCTTGACTTCACCATCCGCGACGAGCTGATCGCGCTGGGGCTCGATCCGACCGACGGCACCTTCAGGGGCACGCTCTCGGCTATTGCGTTCGATGTGAGCCGCAACACCAGTAACAACCTCCTCGACGCGCGAAGTGGATACGTGCTCAACGGCCACATCGAGCAGGCCGGTCAGTGGCTGCCGGGCTCGTTCAATTACTGGGCGGTCGGCGGTGAAGCTCGCCACTACCTGCCGGTGGGGAACGCCTTTGTGGTTGCGAACCGGATGCGGCTCGGTACCATCGACGCCGCAGGCGTACTCGATCGTGACGTCCCCTTCTACAAGCGCTATTTCCTCGGCGGGGCGTCGAGTATCCGCGGATGGGGGCGGCTCGAGGTCGGCCCGACCAGCGGATTCGGGCTTCCCATCGGTGGCCATACGATGGTCGAAGGTTCTTCGGAGGTGCGCACGGCCGCCTGGGGCAAGTTCGGGGTCGTGGCCTTCGCGGACTACGGCAACGTCTGGTCCCGTTCGTGGGACTTCAACGCCAACGATCTGCGTTATGCCGTCGGTCCGGGGCTCCGGTATCTCACGCCCGTCGGCCCGGCGCGGATGGATTTCGGCTACCAGCTCAATCCGATCGAAGGGCTGCGCGTGAATGGCGAGCTCGAAAAGCGCCACTGGCGGATCCACTTCAGCATCGGACAGGCGTTCTAGAACTTCATGTCGCCCGCACGCCGTTCCCTTCAGGTCATCGCGTTCATCTGCACGCTGGTGGTCGGCGCCGCCGCAATGTCGATCATCGTGACGCAGTCCGCCTGGTTCAAGGAATGGCTGCGCCGCTTCGTCGTCCGGCAGGCCCAGGACTACGTGAATGGTCAGGTGTCGATCGGCCGCCTCGACGGCAATCTGTTCTTCGGCCTCGAACTCGAGGATGTCGACGTGGTCATGGACGGGAAGACGGTCGTCGCCATCAAGGACGTCGGCCTGGATTACAACGCCTTCACCTTCATCCGCGGAGACGTCGTCCTGGACGACATCCGCCTGAACCAGCCGGTCTTTCGAGTCGAGCGGACCGCTGACGGCTGGAACATCGCGCGCCTGATCAAGGCGCGCACGCCGGACAGGCCTCGCGGGCGCCGAGCGATCGAAATCGGCGAAATCGGCGTGAGCGACGGTTCGATGTACATCGAGGACGCGGTGGGCACGTCGGGGGTCGATATTCCAGAGCGCATCGAACGGATCGATGCGTCCATCGGCGTGACGAGCGACGAAGATGCGCTGGTCGTCGACCTCGCCCATATGTCGTTCCGCGCCGCGGAGCCGAATATCGGGCTCAACGCGCTCTCTGGCGTCATCACGCGGACGCCCGGCGCACTCGAATTCGAGAACGTGTCGGTACGAACCGAGGAGAGCGCGTTCCGTGTGGACGGTTCGGTGACGACATCTGCTGGCGAGGCGCGCGTCGTGGACGTCAACGCGTCGTCCGACAAGGTGGCGATCGAGGAGATCAGCCGCATTATTCCGGCGCTGCGGGGCTACCTCCTGCAGCCTGCGTTTCAGGTCACCGCGCGCGGGCCGATGGAGCGGCTGGTGGTCGATCTCCAGGCGCGCGAGGCCAATCTCGGTGACCTCAACGGAGAGCTGACGGTCGATGCCGACGGTCCAGAGCGTCGCGTCACGGGTCATCTGGCGATGGCGCGCATGAACATCGCTCCGCTCGTTCGAGGCGCCAGCCGCGCGGCGAATCCCACGACTGTCACCAGCGACGTCACCGGTGACGCGCAGATCGACATGGTGCTGCCGTCACAGGGTGCCCCGCTGCGCGGCACCTATACGCTGCGTGCCTCGCGCGCACGTGTCGCGGGGTACGAGGCGCGCAACGTGAACGCGCGCGGGCGCATTGACGGAAACGTGGTCCGCGTCAACGGCGCTGGCGACGGATATGGCGGGCGCGCGACAGCCGTCGGGACGGTCACATTCGGTCAGCCCGTGGCGCTGGATCTGAGCGGTCGCGCCGCCAGCCTGGACATGCGGAACCTGCCGCCGCAGCTGAACATGCCTGGCGCCCCGAGCGATCTGCAGTTCGCCTACACCGTCAGCGGCCGCCGCGGGGTGTATGCAGGAACCCTCGCGTTCGATGCCTCGACGCTGGCGGGCGCTTCGATTGCCCCGGGTACGACAGCGGAGTTTCAATTCGGCGGCGGCGCGCCGCGCTATGCGGCCAAGGGCCGCGTCGAGGGGCTCGACGTCGAGCAGATCGGCCGCGGCTTCGCCATCCCCGCTATCAGCGACGCGCGATTTCGCGGACGGATTAACGCGACATTCGACCTGACCGGCATCGGTGGCGGCCGCTATCCACTGACGCTCGACGCCACCGGCACGGCCCTCGACTCCGAGATGTTCGGCGCGACGTTCCCGCAAATCGAATTCACGACCCACGTCGCCGACGGCGACATGCGCGTCTCCTCGGCGGGGTCATTCGCTGGCCTCGACCCGGCGGTTGTGACCCGCAACGAGCGGCTGAAGGCGAACCTGACCGGGACGCACGACCTCGAGACGACCATCCGGGGATACGCGGCGGGTCTGACAATTGACTCCGTTGATACCGCCGGACGCGTTGACCTGGCGGCGTCCGAGGTCATGGGTCTGGCGATCGACAAGGCTGCGTTCCAGGGACAGTACGCGAACCGCGAGGGGCAGCTGGAGCTGTTCGACATCGCCGGTCCAGACCTGAACGCCATGGGGGAGGGCACCATCGCGCTCAACGAGACAGGCTCGTCGAACCTCACGATGCACGTCGAAAGTCCCTCGTTCGAGAGGCTTGGGGAAACGCTGGGCCGTCCGCTGCGCGGCGCGGCCATCGTGGATGCCACGGTGACCGGCAACGCGTCGGAGCTGCGCGCCGAGGGCACCCTGCAGGGCAGCAATGTCGGCTATGCCAACGCCGGCGCGCTCGAGCTGTCGAGCACGTTCAACATCGCCGTGCCGAACCTGACCCTCGAAGACGCGACGATCCAGGCCAAGAGCGACGCGACGTTCGTCGAGGTCGCGGGCCAGAGCATCAACGAGCTCACGGCCGACACGACCTATTCCGAGGGACGGCTGGAGTTCAACGCGACGGCGCAGGAGGGGATGCGGCACCTCGCCGCGCAGGGTGTCTCCGTGCTGCACCCCGACCACCAGGAAATTCACGTGTCAAATCTCGTGCTCCAAGCGGAGCAGGTGGAATGGCGGACGGCTCCAGGCACCGACGCCACGATTCGCTATGGCTCGGATCGTCTGGGGGTTGAGGGCGTCAGCCTGGTCAGCGGTGACCAGCGCATCGACGCGGATGGCGTCATCGGGTCTTCAACAGAAGTGCTCAGGGTGCGGGCACAGAATGTCGACGTGTCGCAGCTCGATCAGCTCCTCCTTACCAACCAGGAAATTGCCGGGCGGCTCGACGCCAACGCTGTCGTGTCTGGCCCGATGAGCGATCCGCGGATCGAAGGGGAGTTCGCGTTGCGGAAAGGCGCGTTCCGCGCGTTCATGTTCGAGGCGTTGACGGGCAAGCTGGATTACCTCGGACAGGGGATGAAGATCGACGTCCGGCTGGACCAGTCTCCGACGGCATGGCTGACGGCCGCAGGCTATGCACCGTTGTCTCTGTTCCGCCCCGCTCCCGAAGGCGCGACGGGGCATGACGCTCCCGCACTGGGAGAGGCGATCGACATCCAGATCGCGAGCAATCAGGTCGATCTGGGCGTGATTCAGGGCTTTACGACATACGTGACCGACGTCACCGGCGCGCTTCAGGCGAACGTGAAGGTCACCGGCACCGGCCAGGACCCGCACTTTGACGGGACGATCGACATTCGCGGCGGCACGTTCGCGATCCCGGATCTCGGGACCGCCTACACAGGGCTCGATACGCGGATCGATCTGACGAGCGACGCCGTGACGATCAGCGAGATGCGGATCGTCGACGAGCATCAGCAGGTCATGACAGTCGGCGGCACGCTGGCCGTGCATGAGCGGGAAGTCGGCGCCGTAGACGTGCGGGTGCAGTCCGAGAACTTCGAGGTCATCGACAACCCGCTCGCGGACTTGAAGCTCGACGCCGACGTACGCGTGACCGGCGAATTGCGGAAACCCCGCGTGGAAGGATTCGTTGAAGTTGAATCCGGGACCATCGACGTGTCGCGCGTATTGGAACAGGCGACCGCGGATCCGTATGCTACCGAAGCTTTTTCGTTCGAACCCACGCCGGCTGCGACCGATGCTGTGCCCCTTCAGACGGCGCTCCTGGATGCGCTGGAGCTCAACGTGGGTATCGCCGTGCCAAGCAACCTGGTGCTACGCGGCACGGACATGCGCCCCATCAATGCGCCCATTGACATGGGTGACCTCAACGTCACGGTCGGCGGCGCGGTGCAGGTGCAGAAGGCGCCCGGCGGCAAACCGCGACTGACCGGCGAAGTGAACACCGTACGAGGCAGCTATACATTTCAGGGCCGCCGCTTCGACATCCTGCGTGACGGCCGGATTCGGTTTGCCGGCGAGGAAGAGATCGACCCCGTGTTCGATCTCCGCGCGCGCCGGATCATCTCCGGCGTCGAAACCTTCGTGCGCGTCCAGGGCACGCTGCTTCAGCCGGAGCTGACGTTCAGCAGCAACCCCCCGCTCGACCAGGCTGACATCCTGTCGCTCATCGTGTTCAATCTGCCGATCAATGAGCTTGGAGAAGGTCAGCAGGTGTCGCTGGCAGAGCGCGCGGGAGCGCTGGCGGGAGGCTATCTCGCGTCGGGGTTGACGCGCTCGATCGCCAACGCACTGGAGCTCGACGAGTTCGAGATTCAGGCGCAGGGCGACGCGGGCGCCGGACCCAGCCTGAGCATCGGGGAACAGGTGGGAGAGCGCCTGTTCGTTCGCGTCCGCCAGGGATTCGGGGCGGCGGAAGCGACGGAACTCATCCTTGAGTACCAGATTGCTGATTTCCTGCGGCTCCAGGGTGCGGTGGCGGAGACCTCCAACGGAACGCAGCGCGTGACGTTCCGCCGCGTAGAGCGCGGCGGCCTCGATCTGATTTTCTTTTTCAGCTACTGAACGCGCTCGATCTGCACGCGCGCATCGTTGAAGCAGGCGCCTCCGCCAAGATCGCTCAGCGTGTCCGGCGCGAGGGCGTTTGCCGTCAGGCCGTTCGCGGTATGCCGGCACCACAGCCCCTTGGGCAGCGACACCGTCCCCGGGCGGATCCCCGTCCCGAGCGCTGCATTGCAACGCACTTCGCCCAGCTCATTGAAAATGCGGATCGCGTCGCCGTCCGCCACGCCGCGCGGCGAGGCATCGTCCGGATGCATGAGGAGTTGCACGTCCGGACGCGGCAGCTCCGCGAGCGTCGAGCTGATAGTGCGCTCGCTGGCCGGCGTGATGAGCGCAAGCGGGAACCGGGCCGTTGCAGGATCCGGCTGATAGCCGTACAGACCCGCCGGTGCACCTCGATCGAGGTCCTCGGAGAACAGATGGACCCTCCGATCGGAGGTCTGCGGAAACACGTCCACGAACTGGATCGGACGCCCGCCGTATGGCGGGGTCGCGACGCCGCGCTCGCGCAGATCGCTCCCGATCGTCTCAGGGAGCCGCGACAGGACATCCAGCATCTCTTCGAGTTCGCCTCGGGGCTCGTCTGCCTGGCCCAGGTCGAGCGCCTCGAGCAGGTCGCCGAAGACCTCGGCATTGGGTCGCGCTTCCCCGACGGCATCGACTACGGGTCTCGCCAGCCGCAGGCTGAACGACCCGTAGCTGCGGGCGAGCTCGTATCCTTCCAGGAATGTCGTCGCCGGGAGAATGACGTCCGCGTAGCGCGCGGTATCGGTCATCACCTGCTCAAAAACCACGGTGAAGAGATCGTCCCGCTCGAGCCCCTTGAGCACCTTCCGCTGGTTCGGGCTCGTCGCCGCCGCGTTGTTGTTATAGACGAAGAGCACCGAGATCGGCGGATCGCTCCGTTCGAGCGCCTGCCCGAGCAGATTCATGTTGATCGTCCGCGTAGGCGCCTCGTCGCTCCGGACCCAGGTGCGGGGGATGTTCCATGAGGCCGAGTTGCTCATGGTGTAGCCGCCGCCGCGGACGCCGAACTTGCCCGCCACCGCCGGCAGCGCGAGGATCGCCATCGACGCGCTTCCGCCGTTTCGGTTGCGTTCCTGACCCCAGCCGCAGCGAATCAGCGCGGGGGTTGTGGTCGCGTACAACTCGGCAAACGCGCGCAGCATTCCGGCGTCAATGCCTGCCTCGGCGGCGGCCCGCTCGAATGTCCACGGACGCGCCCGCTCACGCAGCCGCTCGGCTCCGGTCGTGTGGGCGGCGAGGAACGCATCATCCGCACGCCCGTCTTCGAACAGATACCGATGGAGCGACAACGCCACCGGAAGATCCGTGCCGACGCGGACCGGAAGGTGGATGTCCGCCTGGCGCGCCAGCTGGGTCGCGCGCGGGTCGACGACGACGAGCTTGGCGCCGCGGCGCTGTGCCTCGCGGATGTACGGAATCAGGTGGATTCCTGAGGCCGTCGGATTGGCTCCCCAGATCACAATGAGTCTGGCCTCGGGGAAGTCCTCGTAGGTGACCGACGGCATCTTGCCGTACAGCGCCATGTTGGCAGCGCCGGTCGGCGCCGCACAGACAGTCCGCGCAAGCCGCGAGGCGCCGAGCCGCCGGAACAATGTTGCGTCGCTGGTGTCCTGCGTCAGCAGTCCGTTGGATCCCCCGTACGAATACGGGAGGATTGATTCGCCACCCCAGCGCGCACGTGCGTCGCGCATCCGATCGGCAATCAGGCCGATGGCCTCGTCCCACGAAACGCGAGTAAAGCTGCCTTGCCCCTTGTCGCCTGTGCGCACCGCCGGATAGAGAAGCCGATCGGGGCCGTACATGCGCTCGCCAAATCGCCGCACCTTGGCGCAGATGAAGCCGCCGGTAATGGGGTTGGCATGAGATCCATCGATCGCGACGACGCGCCCGTCTGCGACGGTCACGTCGAGGCTGCAGGAGTCAGGGCAATCGAGCGGGCAGACGCTTTCCATGGTCCGCGCCGCCGTGGACGTGGCCGCGGTTGTCATGGTCAGCGAGGCGAATAGCGGGTGGCGACGTAGTTGTCGACGAGGCTCCGAAAACCGTCGGCGAGCTCGTCATAGGTGCCACGGAGGGTGGTGAAATGCTCGCCGTCTATGTAGACGGGGCACTGGGGGGCTTCGCCGGTTCCCGGCAGGCTGATGCCGATGTTCGCGGCCTTCGATTCACCCGGCCCGTTGACCACGCAGCCCATCACGGCAAGGGTGAGTTCTTCGACGCCCTGGTACTGCTTTTTCCAGACGGGCATCTGCGAACGGATGTAGTCCTGCGTACGTTCGGCCAGTTCCTGGAACGTGCTGCTCGTCGTGCGGCCGCAGCCGGGGCATGCGGTCACGCTTGGTGAAAACGATCGGAGGCCAAGCGCCTGCAGCAGTTCGCACGCGGCGTATACTTCCTCGCGCCTGTCGCCGCCCGGCCGCGGGGTCAGCGACACGCGGATGGTGTCGCCGATGCCTTCGTTGAGAAGGATCGACATCGCCGACGCGGACCACGTCAGGCCCTTGACGCCCATACCCGCCTCGGTGAGACCGAGATGCAGCGGCTGCTCGGTCCGCCGCGCGAGCTCACGATAAATCGCGACCAGGTCGCGCGGCCGCGACACCTTGCAGGAAATGATGATCTGATCCTTGCGGAGGCCCGTTTCGATCGCCAGGGCGGTTGATTCGAGCGCCGAGATCACCATGCACTCGTTCAGGACTTCCTCGGAGCTCCGGCCCAGATTTCGGTCGGTGTTCTCCTGCATCTTGGCGAGGACCAGGTCCTGGTTCAGCGAACCGCCGTTGACGCCGATCCGCACAGGCTTGCCATGGTCGATGGCCACGCGGCAGATGGTGGCGAACTGCTCATCGCGCCTCGCGCCGGTCCCGACATTCCCGGGGTTGATGCGGTACTTGTCGAGGGCGGCGGCGCAGGCCGGATGCCGTGTGAGCAGCAGGTGCCCGTTGTAATGGAAGTCGCCGATCAACGGCGCGGTGCACCCCGCGTCGAGCATGCGACGCTTGATGTCAGGCACGGCCGCCGCGGCCTCGTCGTTGTTCACGGTGACGCGTACGAGCTCGGACCCCGCTTCCGCCAGCTCGACACACTGCCGCACCGTAGCCGCCACGTCAGCGGTCTCGGTCATCGTCATCGACTGGACGGCAACAGGCGCTCCGCCGCCGATCTGGAGGTGACCCACCCGGACGCCGACGGTTTTGTGCAGCCTGACGCCCGCGGAGGCAGGGCTCATGAGGACATGATACAGGCGAGACGAGCCAGAACGCCCGACCGCCTCGACCGACTTACGTGCGATATCGCCCCAGGCGGGCCGTGAGGATCGCCTTCAAATCAGCTTCCGACCGCGTCCCGGTCAAATCCAGATCCGATTCGCTCAACGCATCGATCAGCGCGCGTATGACGTGGGCGCGGCTGATCGCCACACCGCTTGCGGCGCGGATGTCCGCGCTCAGCCTGTCCAGGAAGACGATCTGCCGGTCGAACAGCACGACCGTGACTTTGGTCCAGTGTTCGGTATGCGAAGGGCGGCGGCCGCGGCGTTTCGGTTTCGCGACCTCGCTGCTCTCGCCGCGCGGCACGAAGATGTCTTCGCCGCTCTTGCCGATCCGTTTCAATTTGGTGGGGGTTCGCAATGCCATGGTCTACGCCAGAACCTCACTGTGCCACCCCAGGTGACACGCGACGGAATCATTCATTCATTACGTAAGTAATTAGAGGAGCTGAGAAAACCGCGGAGCGGCTCCATGCTAAAGCAGGTACGGGAGCGCGCGCAAGGCAGTCGCGTCAGCGAGGGCGCCGCGGCAGCCGTGCAAGGAGCTCGTCGGTCACCGCGACGTACGCCCGCGCCGCGCGCGACTTGGCGTAGGCGACCAGGGGCACCCCGTGGGACGGGGCCTCCGCGGCACGCGGATCTTCGGGAATCTCGGTGCGAAACACGCCGCGCTTGTTGTGAGCGCGGATGATGTCGACGATCTCGCGGGTCGCCTTGCGGCGGTGGTCTACCATCGTCAACAGAATCCCAATCACGTCCGCATGGGCCTTGCGCGACGTTCGCCGCTGGCGATACCAGCGGAGAAAGTGTGCAAGCGATTCGAGCGCCAGGTAGTCCGCGCGGATTGGCACCACCAGATGATCGGCGGCGATCGGCACGCTCATTGACATCAGCGAATAGCCCGATGGGGCATCCATGATGACCGCGTCGAATTCGGATGCCAGCGGACGTATGGAATCCGCCAGGCGGCGTTCCGGCTGGCGCACGTTCCGCAAACGGGCATCCATGTCGGCGAGTTCGGTGGAGCCGGTGAGCAGAAAGAGATTGTCGATGCCGCTGACGCGGCGGATGGCGTCACTCGCACGCCGTTCGTTGAGGAGGACGTCGACGACCGACGGCCGCGACTGCTGGGGCCGGACGCCAAGCGAGATGGAAGCGTTCATCTCCGGCTCGAGATCGACGAGCAGGACGCGCCGCTTCGTGCCCGCGAGGACGGTGGCGAGATTGACGGCCGTCGTGGTTCTGCCGACGCCGCCTTTGGGATTAAACGCCGCGATAATCATCGATGCGATCGCCGACCCAACAATAGGGACGGATTAATTCCAGAATTATAAAGCCAATAGGCCCAACAAGTACCAGCCGTCAGGCTGAAGAATATTACTGGCGGGGGGGCGCAGCCGGAGTGATTGCCCGGACGATGAACCGGTCGGGGGCCGAGCCGAGGTATGTGAAGGGGTAACAGGTCACGAGCGTCACCGACGGGATGCTCGTGTCCTCGAGCACCCAGGTGTCCTCGGGCTTCACGATCCGGGTTCGCTCCACTTCATACGAGAACGTGCCGGCCGCGGTGACGATGCGGATTTCGTCGAACGTACGGATGTCCCGCAACTTGCGGAAGAACGTATCGCGATGCGCGGCCAGGCCGGTATTTCCGCTGCGTCCAGGCAGGGCAGTGCCCGGGATATGGCCTACCGCCAGCCGAAGCGTGCGCGCGTCGACTCCCGCTCGGATCACCGCCGAGACACCGAGGCGCGGAATCTCGATGCGGCCGATCGCGGATCCCGGGATGACCGGCGCCGCCAGGAGCGCCGGCATCGCAGGAGGACCTGCGGCAAGGATCGTGTCGAGCTCGCGATTCTCCATCGCCTGATAGAGACGTGTTTCGACGCTGACGTAAAGGAAGTATCCGAGGGCAGCGACGCCGATGAGCACCAGCAGCCGCTCGAGCCAGACGAAGGCTCGTGTGCCGCTCCGGTCGGCGCACGGCGCGCCGACGAAGCCGGGCTCATCGAGCGTCTGCGTGATCAGGCGGCCGATAGCCATCGCGGCTTTGCACTCGCAGATTGGAACGGCCGGGCATCCGCACGGTGACCTTCACACGCCGGTAGCCGCCGTCATGGTCGTCATTCCGTGGCACGTAGCCGATGCTGTAGGCGCGCCGGATATTCCCCGCGATGTCGTCGAAGCTCTCGACGACTTCCTTGTCCGAATCGGGAAAATACGCCACGCCGCCGGCGGCGCCGGCCAGTTTTCGCAGAACGCCGGGATCGCCCCCCAGACCATGCCGCGGGTTGGCGCTGGAGACGGTGTAAATAATGGCGTCCCCGTCGCGCGCACGCTTCATCATGTCGTCTTCGCTGTGACGGCTCGCGTTGTCTTCGCCGTCCGAGAGCACGACCAGCGCGCGCTTCTGGTGGCTCGCCTCCTCGAGGTGATCGAGCGCGTCGATCACTGCGTCGTACAGCGCTGTCTTCCCTCCAGGCTTGAAGCGCGACAAGGCTGCTTCGAGCAGCGTTTCGCGGTTCGTGAACGCGAGC
The DNA here is from genome assembly GCA_945903265.1 of Candidatus Sulfopaludibacter sp. SbA3. Lineage (GTDB taxonomy): Bacteria > Acidobacteriota > Vicinamibacteria > Vicinamibacterales > UBA2999 > CAXNKG01. Next base: position 72,760 of record CAMDNQ010000012.1, on the reverse strand, counting down.
CCCGCGGGGAGTCCGTATGCGACGTGTTCGTTGAAATGCACCGTGAACAGTTCGTCTTCAGGATGACTGGATCTGGCGAACGCGAGTCCTCCGGCGATGCTCATGCGCTGACGCGCAATCATCGAACCGCTGTTGTCGAGGACGAGCCCCACGGCGACGGGGACATCAGCGCCGCTGAAAAAGGTGATGGCCTGTTCCTGCCCGTCTTCAAAGACGCGGAACGCGTCGTGCGGAAGACCACCAACCGCGTCCGACCGGCCATCGAACACGTTGACATGCAGGACCACGAGGTCGGATTCAGCGCGAAAGAGCGGTGCGGCGTCCTGCGTCCCCTGGGCTACAAGGACTGGAACGGACACGACTCCTGTCAGCAGCAGACACAGCAGGCGAATTCGTGTCATTGATACACGTTGTGTAAAAACCACTTGTTCAGTATGAGGCGTCGGTAGTCGACGGTTGACCGAACGGCCAACCACCAACTACCAACCACCAGCGTCTGGCTTACTGCCGGAACGCGCGGAGTCCCATCGCGCCGGCAAGTGACAGCAGGCCGAGCAGGCCGCTCAATGCGAGCGGGCTTGCCGTGGCCGGCAGCTCATTGCTGGCGCCGCTGTTGTCCCGCGCGTACGAATCGGTCTGCGCGGGCGTCGTGTTCTGAGCCATCGTCGACTCCTGGCGAACCGCCTGCCCGGAGGTCCCTACAGGTTCCGCTGTTTCGGCGGGCAACCCGGCACCTTCGACAACGCCCGTCGAACCGGCTCTGGCTTCAACCGCAACCGCCGGCTCCGCAACCTGCGCCTCGGCCTGCACGGACACAGGGGCGGCAGCGATTGCCGCAGTCTGCGCGCTGGCCTCCACGCGGCCGTCCTCGGTCAGAACTGCAACACCCGTCCGTTGCGCAATCCGCATTCCCTGGTCCTTCGGGTAGATAAATTCCTTGCCGATCTTCTCGCCCGGGTAATACCAGAACTGTACGGCCGGCGTCGTATTCGCCGCCGTCTCGCGGAACGTGACGACCGTGTCGCCTGATACTTCGAGCCGTTCGGCCGGGATGAAGAGCCACTGGCCGAGCACGTTCATCTCGTCACTCGACAGGACCTGGATGACGTTGCGGCCCTGGGTATCCGCCAGACGGAATACATAGGTACCGCCTTCGAGCCGCATACCCGGGAGCTCAACCGCGTTGCTGAACGTCATGATGGTGCGGTCGCGGGTGTCCGGCTGCTGCGCCGCCGCCGTCAACGAAAAGACCGCCATCAAAGCCAGAACGGCTGCGGTCGCAAAAATGGTCACGCGTTTCATGCCTCTTCCTCCTCAGTTGGCACGCCGGTCACCGCGAGGGGTGAATCTACACGGCGTGCGCGTTGTCGTCAGGGAGCGGAGGTGGCAGGCTCCGCGTCCTGTCGACGGAAGTGTGCATCTTGTGTGCCTCGGTGAGCACAGCGGTATGCGGGGACGCTCGCACCTTCAAAAAGGACGAGCTGTGAGGTGGTGCCGGAGGAGGGAATCGAACCCACACGGCCTTGCGGCCACCGGATTTTGAGTCCGGCGCGTCTGCCAGTTTCACCACTCCGGCCGGAGTGATCGCGAGTCTTCAGTATACTGCGAGCCTTTCCACAGACAGGCCGCCTCACACGTGCTCCGACGATTCGTCGACAACTCCGGACTCCTGGTCGCTGGCGCGGTCGCGGCCCTCATTTGGGCCAACGCGGCGCCAGAGAGCTATACGGCCGTCGCGCATCGCCTGCGTTTCCTCGTCAACGACATCGCGATGGTCTTCTTCTTCGCCCTCGCGACAAAGGAAGTCGTCGAGGCGACAGCGCCCGGTGGCGCGCTGCACTCGCCGCGTCGCGCGTCAGTGCCGATGCTGGCGGCAGTCGGCGGCATGGCCGCCCCGGCGGCGATCTACGTTGCGCTGGCGCAGTCCGCGAACATGCCGGAACTGCTGCGCGGCTGGGCGATTCCGTGCGCGACGGATATGGCGTTCAGCTATCTTGTCGCGCGCTTCGTGCTGGGCGCGCGCCATCCCGGCATTCCGTTCCTGCTGCTGCTGGCGATTGCCGACGATGCGCTGGGTCTGATTCTGCTGGCGGCGTTCTATCCGGTTGGAACGGTACGCCCGGTCGAATTCGGGATTCTGCTTGGGGTGGCGATGACCGGGGCGTGGTTACTGCGACGCGCCCGCACGATGAACTTCTGGCCGTACATCGCCTGCGCCGGTCTCGTGTCCTGGATGGCGTTCTATCGCGGGGGACTCCACCCAGCGCTGGCGCTGGTGCCGATCATTCCGTTCCTGCCTCACGCGAAGCGCGATCCGGGGTTGTTCGTCGACGCACCGCATCTTCACGATCCCCTGACCAGATTCGAGCAGTGGTGGAAGCTGCCGGTCCACGTCATCCTGTTCTTTTTCGGTCTGGTCAACGCGGGCGTTGCCGTCACGAGCGTCGGTCCAGGTACGTGGACCGTCCTGATTGCGATTCTGGCGGGGAAGCCGATTGGCATTCTTCTGTTCACCGCCATCTGCGTCGCAGCCGGCTTGCACAAACCCGCGGGGGTCACCTGGCGCGAGATGGTCGTGGTCGGAATCATCGCGGGGATCGGCTTCACGGTCGCGCTGTTCTTCGCCACCGCCGCGTTCCCGCCCGGACGGCTGTTGGATGAAGCCAAGATGGGGGCGCTTTTGAGTTTCTCCGCTTCGATCCTCGCCGTCGCTGCGGCGATGTTGCTCCGCGTCGGACGTTTCGAACGTCAGCCTAGCTGACAGCGGATCGGCACGAGGGTGCCGCCTCCGCCCGTGCCTTCGCCCACGAGATAGATCATCCCGTCGCCGCCGATGGCCACACGTTCCCCTTGACGCTCGGCAAACGGCGTCAGGGCGACACGGCGCGCCACGGCGCTCTTCCCACTCGTCAGTTCCTTGGTCCGGTAGACCGTCAACTCCTCGTTGCTTCGCAGGCCCACCCACGTTCCGTCCGGCGAGATCGTTCCACCGGTCACGCGATCGAGTGGAAGCTTTGCCACCGTGGTGAGCACGGCGCTCCCGCCGCCGAGCGGCGCCCGGTAGAGCGCGGTGAGCGCTGGACTGGTCTTCGAGACGACGAACAACTGTCCGTCGGTGACGAACACCGCCTCGGCATCGCGCGCGCCGTCTGGATACGTCAACACCATGACGTCCGCCGGCTCGGTCGTCTGCGCATTGAGCGCGGGCTCGGGGACCCGATAAATCGTGATCTGCCGCCGCGCACGATTGTTGTCGCCGATATCGGCAATGTAGAGGCACGTGCCCTGTGGACATGGACCCAGCGCGACATCCTCCCAGTCCGTCACGGTCGCTCCGCTGACGGTCACGCGCGCCCGGGCTTTGCCTCCCGCGTCGAAGGCGAACACGACCGGGTCGCCGGAATCGTTGTGCGTCCAGATATGCCCGGGTGGCGCCGGCTCGCTGCGGCGCCACTCGCCTCGATCACACCGGGCAGACGAACCAGTGCGCCTGCAGCGACACACGACAGCGCCGGCGCCTGGGATGAGGGGCGTGACAAGGCGCGTGAAGAGGCATTGTCGCCGGCAAGAAATCCAACGATCGCAATTGAGACGAGAAGGCGGGGCATACGGCGCATCCATGCGATCATCGGGCCAATGACGAACCTCTACATCCTGGTGATCGTGATTGCCGGCGCCGGTGTGGGCGCGCAGATCGCCGTGAATGCCGGGCTCGGGGCCGCGACGATGGCGCCGCTCTGGGCCGCCAACATCAATTTCGCCGTATCGATCGTCGTCGGACTGACGGCACTCGGCATTTCGATCCTGCTTGGGCAGCCGGCCGCGCCGAGTCCCGCCCTCTGGACTGCGCCGAAATGGGTCTGGCTCGGCGGGGTGTTCGGTGCCACGTATGTATTACTGGCCATCGTCCTGACGCGAACGGTCGGGGTCGCGGTCCTCTCGGCGGCGACGATTGTCGGACAACTGGGTGCGTCATTACTCATCGATCACTACGGCTGGCTGGGCGCCACCGTGCATCGTTTGTCCGCGACCCGGCTGATCGGCGCGGCCTTTCTCGTCGTCGGCGTGGCGCTCATCCGATGGAAATGAAAGGCGCGGCGTGCTCGGCTGTTGTCGTCATCGCACTCGCGTGTTCACCGTCTGCATTTGCGCAGAGTCCTGCCGGCGGTTTTCGGCAAGACGTCGTGGTGACCGCTGCGGCGGTGCCGGTCGAGGTCGGCTCGGTGACACGGACGCTGACGGTCATCAACCGCGGCCAGATCGGGCGGCTGCCTGTGCACAGCGTAGCCGACGTGCTACGGCTGGTGTCGACGGTCGATGTGCGCGCCCGCGGCGAGCGTGGTGTCCAGACCGATTTCGCGGTGCGAGGCGCGAACTTCGGCCAGATGCTGGTGCTTGTGGATGGAGTGCGCTTGAATGACGCGCAGTCGGGTCATCACAACGGTGATATTCCGGTGCCGCTCGATGCCGTCGAGCGCATCGAAATCCTCCACGGCCCCGGGTCGTCGCTGTTCGGCGCCGACGCCTTCGGCGGCACGATCAATATCATCACGCGCGACGGTGGGGATTCAGCGTCCGGCGTCGTTCAGTCGGGAAGCTTCGGGCTCGTGGCCGGCCGCGGGCAGGTGTCCGCCAGGACGGGATCAGTGCGACAGCTGTTCGCCGCATCCGTCGAGCGTTCGTCCGGGTTCATGTTCGAACGCGGATTTGCGACTGCAGGGGTGACGTCCCGAACGGCGATCGGCGAGGACACGCGCGTCCTGGCGTCCTATCTATGGAAAGACTTTGGCGCAAACGGGTTCTACGGCAATGCGCCGTCGCACGAGTGGACGAACCAGACCTTCCTAGCCGCCGAGCGCCGATTCGGTTCCTGGCGGGGATGGCAAGCCAGTGGAACAGGTTCGTACCGTACCCATGGCGATCATTTTCTTTTCGATGTGCGGCGGCCGGGCGTGGCGGAAAATCGCCACCGGACCCATGCGGCCATCGGGTCTTTTCGCGTATCGCGTTCGGTTGCAGGACGGGCGTCGGTCGCGGGTGGAGCGGAGCTCGGCGCCGACTGGATCCGCTCGTCCAATCTCGGCGACCACACGACGCGCCGGGTCAGCGCGTTCGCCGAATGGCGGCAGGCGGTCGGGACGACCGTGCAGTTCGACTCGAGCGTGCGCGTCGATCGCTACACCGAGTTCGGCAGCGCAGTCAGTCCTTCGATCGGGGCCGCGTGGTGGCCTGCGTCCAACGTCAGGGTGCGCGCCTCGAGCGGTCGGGCCTTTCGAGTCCCAACCTTCACCGAGCGGTATTACTCGGACCCGGCGAACTGGGCGCGACCCGAGGTTGGAGCGGAATCCTCGTGGGGAGGAGAGTCGGGCGTCGATCTCTTTGTGTCATACAGCTGGCAGGTCAACGCAACGGTCTTCGGTCGGCTGGACGAAGACGTCATTGACTGGCTCCGTCCGAATACCTCGGAGCGGTGGCGGACCTACAACATTCGAGACGTCGATACCGTCGGCGTCGAGCTCGCGCTGAGACGAACGCTTGCGGCTGGCGCATTCGTGCAGGCCGGGTATACGTTCCTCGACGTGACCGCCGCGGCGGTGTCTCAGCTTTCGAAATATGTCCTGGACTATGCGCCGCACGGCCTCGTGGCCGCCGGATCCGTCCCTCTGTTGAAGCGCGTACAACTCGCGCCTCGGCTTGAATACCGCCATCGCACGCGCTCGACGGGGGAGAGTGACTACGCGTTGCTCGATGCCCGGCTGAGTCGCGCATTCGGCCGGTACGACGTCCGCGTGGAAGGGACGAACCTGGCGAATGCCTCGTACCAGGAAGTGGCGGGAGTGGCGATGCCCGGCCGGGCGTTCACCGTCGCGTTAGCGATCGGGCGCTAGTTGACTTTTCGCGCGGACAGAGGCGCCGGCTCCTGCTGCGTCAGGCAGTGAAGCGTGCCAAGTCCCCACACCAAGTCCACCGCGTGAATGCCGACAATGCGATGCGAGGGCATCAGATCCGCCAGGGTATTGAGCGCGACGCGATCGTTCGGATCGTTGAACGTAGGGACGATGACCACGTCGTTGGCGATGTAGAAGTTCAGATAGCTGGCCGGAAGCCGCGTGCCTTCCATGATCACCGGGCGCGGAAAAGGAAGCGTGACAACCCTGAGCGGGCCCGCCTTGCCTGAGGCGGCGACGTGCTGCAGCCGCCGCAGGTTATCCATCGACCGCGGGTGATTCTCGTCAGCGGGGTCCTGCTCGACGGCGAGCGCCACCGTATCGGCGCCGACAAACCGCGCCACGTCGTCGATGTGTCCGTGCGTATCGTCACCGACACATCCTTCCCCCAGCCAGATGGTCTCCGTCGCGCCAAGCCAGTCTCTGAAAATCTGTTCGTAGTCCTGACGGCCGAGGCCCTGATTCCTGACCTGGATGTCCGTAAGCAGCCACTCCTCGGTGACGAGGATCCGTCCCTGTCCGTTGACGTCGATCCCGCCCCCCTCGAGCACGATCGGCGTGCCGTCGGGCCGTGTCGGAGTCTCACGCGGCAGTCCGGTTACGTGCGCAATCGCGTCTCCGACACGCGCGTCGTGCTGCCAGTTGTCGTACTTCGCCCAGGCATTGAACGCCCAGTCGAGCAGTACCGGCGCGCCTGCGCGGTCGAGCACGCCGACCGGCGCCGAATCACGAAGCCAGACGCGGTCGGTCGGCACATCGTGCAGGCGGACGCGGTCGCGGCGGACGTCGTGCGCCTCCAGCGCCTCGCTCGCGCGTGCGTGGACGGTCGAATCGTGACAGAGGATTTCAACCGGCTCATGCTGTGCGAGGATGCGCACGATTTCCGCGTAGACCCACGGAATCGCGGCCAGCTTGCCCGGCCAGTCGGGTTCGTGATGCGGCCACGCGATCCACGTGGCGCGATGCGGCTCCCACTCCGCAGGCATCCGGAAACGAAAAGACTTGTCGTTCACGTTCCAAGGTAGCGCTTCAGGATCGGGCCGTAGGCATCGACCCGGCGATCGCGGAGGAATGGCCAGTTCCGGCGGACGCTCTCGATCAACGCCGGGTCGCACTGCGCGATGACGATCTCCTCACCCTCACCGGCTTCTGCAACGTACCGACCGAACGGGTCAGCAATAAACGAGTGCCCGAAGAACGTGATGCCCTTGGTACCCGGTTCGTCTTCGTGGCCGATGCGATTCGGAGACGCGACGTACACCCCGTTGGCGATGGCGTGCGACCGCTGGATCGTCCGCCAGGCATCGACCTGCGCGCGGCCCCATTCGTCCTTTTCGGCAGGGTGCCAGCCAATCGCCGTCGGATAGAACAGCACCTGCGCGCCGAGGAGCGACGTGATGCGCGCCGCCTCCGGAAACCACTGGTCCCAGCAGATCAGGACGCCGATGGTGGCGTAGCGCGTCTTCCAGACGCGGAAGCCCCCCGGCTCGCCCGGCTCTTCTCCATGAAAGTCGAGATGCCCGTCTCCGGGCGTGAAGTAGTACTTTTCGTTGAACAGCGGATCGTCCGGGATGTGCATCTTGCGATACGCACCCATGAGCGTCCCGTCAGCATCGATCACGGCCGCCGAGTTCCGGTAGACGCCGGCGGCCTGGCGTTCGAAGATCGGCACGATGATGACGACGGCCAGTTCCTTGGCGAGTGCCTGCATCGCATCCGTCGTCGGGCCGGGAATCGGCTCCGCCAGGTCGAACCGGTCGCACTGCTGCGACTTGCAGAAGTAGAGCGAGTTGAACAGTTCCTTCAGGCAGATGATCTGTGCGCCGCGCCGCGCCGCCTCGCGGACAAGCTTTTCCGCGCGCTGCACATTGCTGCGTACGTCGGCATCCGCATGGTCCTGGACGACGGCGACCGTGAACATCGCCCTATGCTAACGTTGGTTTGTCCCTACGCCTACTCTGCATGAAGACGAAACCGCTGCGCGTTGCCCTGCTCGGATTTGGCACGGTGGGCGGGTCGGTGGCCAGGATTCTGGTCGAACGGCCTGACCTCGCCGACCGCCTCCACCTCACACACATCTTCAACCGCGGCGTGTCGCGCAAGCGGGCCGATTGGGTGCCGTCATCCGTCGTCTGGACGGACAGCATCGACGAGCTGTTCGCCTCGAAGCCGGACGCCGTTGTGGAAGTGGTCGGCGGTCTCGAGCCCGCAGGCGCCTGGGTTCGGCGTGCGCTCGAACAGGGATCCGCCGTTGTCACGGCAAACAAGATGCTATTGGCTGCCCACGCGCCGGAGTTGCTGCATCTCGCCGCGACGCGCGGGACGCAGCTTCGCTTCGAAGCCGCGGTGGCCGGGGGCGTGCCACTCATTCACGGCGTGCGGGAAGGACTGGCAGGCGACCGGCTGTTGCGAGTGTCCGGCATTCTCAACGGCACGTGTAACTACATCCTGAGCCGGATGGCGGCCAGCGACGAGGCGATGGCCGGTGTGCTCGCCGATGCGCAGCGGCTTGGCTATGCGGAGGCCGATCCGAGCGCCGACGTCGATGGCCACGACGCGGGAGCGAAGCTCGTTGTGCTCGCGGGAATTGCATTCCGCCGGCATCTGCGGCTCGAGGATATTCCTCGCCAGACCATCCGTACGATTTCCGCCGCCGACTTCCGGTACGCACGCCGTCTGGGATGCACCATCCGCCAGATTGCGATGGTTGAAACCGACGGGCCCGACTTCCATGCGTTCGTCGGTCCCGCGCTCGTCTTGCGGGGCTCGCATTTCGGGCTCAACAAGGGCGCGAACAATGTCGTTACAATTGCCGGACACTACGGCGGCGAAAACAGTTTCAGCGGCGCGGGCGCCGGTGGGCCGGCAACGGCCGTCGCGGTCGTGTCGGACCTCCTCTCCCTGACGCAGCGGACGCACGAGCGGGGAGAAGAATGGCCGGCCGGCCGAATCGCTCCGCCGCCTCCGCGCCCGTACTACCTTCGTTTTGTCGTTCAGGACCGGCCGGGGATCCTGTCATCGATCGCGGCGGCGCTGGCGAATCAGGGGATCAATCTCGATGCCGTGCTCCAGGAGCCCGGGTACCCGAAAGACGCCCTGCCATTTGTGATCACCGTCGAGGCGTGCGAGGAGCCTGCCCTCCGGGCGGCGCTTCAGGATATTGCGCGTTCCGACTTCCACGCCGAGCCTCCGCTCGCCCTTCCGATGCTCGTTGGCGACGACCCGAAGGGGTAAGTGGTATCTTCTGTAGTTCGTGTCACTTAACAGCACTTTGGTGACCGTGCCGGCCTCCGTGGCGAACCTCGGGGGCGGCTTCGATACGCTCGGCGTGGCCGTGCAGTTGTACCTGCGCCTCCGGGTTGTCGATGTCCGGGACGACGGCGGGACGACGCTGTCTGTTGTCAAGAGCACGCCGGCCGTCCGCGGGCGAAATTCTGTCGAACGCGCCTTCGAAGCGATGGCCCGATGGACCGGTCTCAAGACGCCGTCGGTGTTTGTCGAAGCTGAAAGTGACATTCCGATGGCCGCCGGCCTGGGCAGCAGCGCTGCCGCGACGGTGGCGGGCGTCCGCATGTTCGAGCGCGTGACCCAACCGCTGCCGGACGGCGTGCTGCTGGCCGTCGCCACGTCGCTCGAGGGACATGCCGACAATGCGGCGGCGGCACTGCACGGCGGACTCACGTCCGTGATCGAGCGTGAGGGCGAGGAGCCGATCGCGCTGCGGTGGCAGTGGCCCGAGGAACTGCGGCTGATCGTGGCGACGCCGTCGGTGGGCCTGTCGACGTCCAAAGCCAGAGCCGCGCTGGCGGATTCGGTTCCGCGGAAAGATGCTGTGTTCAATCTGCAGCGCGTCCTCGGACTCGTGCACGCGCTGCAGGAAGGCGATTACGGCCGTCTGCGTGAAGCGGTGCGCGATCGGCTGCATCAGCCAGCGCGGACCGCGTTGATTCCGCAGCTCGACACCGTGCTGGCGCTCGACGATCCGGAGATTCTGGGCTCGTTCCTGTCGGGAGCCGGTCCGTCGGTCGCGGTGCTCGCGCGGCGCGATTTCGATCGCCTCGAGCGGCTGCTGCAATCCATCTACGAGCGTGCCAACTGCCCGGTGACGGTCCGCACGCTCGGCGTCCACCAGTCATCGGAGGCGACACGCGAGGCGGTGGCCTCGGCCCAGGGGAGAACGGTATGAAATTCGTCGCGGGCCTGACCTGCCACCTGTGTGGCGCGACGTATCCGGCAGAAGCGCTGTGGGTCTGCGCTGACTGCCTTGGCCCACTTGAAGTCTCGTACGACTACGCCGCGGTCAAGAAAGTCATGACCCGGAGCGTGATTGAATCGCGTCCGCGGTCGCTCTGGCGCTATCTCGAACTGCTGCCGGTCGAGGAGCCGCGTACCGGTTTCAACTCCGGCTTCACGCCGCTCGTGCGGGCGACCCGTCTGGCGCGTGAGCTCGGCGTCGACGAGCTGTATCTCAAAGACGACTCAGTCAACCATCCGACGTTCTCGTACAAGGACCGCGTCGTGTCGATTGCGGCCACCCGCGCCGTGGAACTCGGGTTCCAGGTGTTCGGGTGCGCGTCCACCGGCAACCTTGCCGGCAGCGTCGCCGCGCACGCCGCGCGTCTCGGGCTTCCGTGCTACGTCTTCATCCCGCACGATCTGGAGCCCGCGAAAGTCCTGGGCGCCGCGATTTACGCGCCGCACGTCGTGGCGGTCGAGGGGAACTACGACGACGTCAACCGTCTGTGCACGCAGATCGCCGATCGGTATGGGTGGGGGTTCGCCAACATCAACCTTCGCGCGTACTACGCCGAGGGCGCCAAGACGATGGGCTTCGAGATCGCGGAGCAGCTTGGCTGGCGCTTCCCGGACCATGTGGTGTCACCGGTCGCCGGGGGAACGCTCCTGCCGCGCATCTACAAAGGATTCCGTGAGATGCGTGAAATCGGGCTGGTCAGCGGCCAGCTGCCGAAGATCCACGCCGCCCAGCCTGCGGGTTCGTCGCCGGTGATCAACGCGCTGGACGCCGGGCTGGAATTCCCTGAGCCCGTCAAGCCGGCCACGATTGCGAAGTCATTGGCGATCGGCAATCCGGCCGACGGATTCCAGGTCGTCAAAGTGGTCCACGAGACGGGAGGCGCCGGCGCTTCGGCGACCGACCCCGAGATTCTGGATGCCGTTCAGCTGCTTGCGCAGACGGAGGGCATCTTCACCGAGCCTGCCGGCGGCACGACGCTGGCGGTCACGCGGAAACTCATTGCGCAGGGCGTGATCAAGCGGAATGAGTCCGTCGTGGTCTGCATCACCGGCAATGGCTACAAGACCGCCGAAGTCATGATGGGGCGGGTCGCCCAGCCGACCAGAATCGGACGCAGCCTGGCGGACTTCGAGCGCGCGCTGGCACCGCAGGCCTCCCAGCCCGCCGCCGCACGGGCGTAACTATTTGACCCTGTGGGGTTTGCCGCTGTAAAATCACTCATCGTGTTCAAGATGTGCGGATGCGCCTGCGCGTGTTGTCGGGGGACCCAAGTCCCGGCGCTTGCGGTCCGTGCGGGTCACTCGTAGAAAAGCCCAAACACGAACAGGATCGAAGCCCGGGACAGACACCCGGGCTTTTTGCTTTTTAGACGCATGTTTCCAGCATTCCTGAATCTTCAGTCGCGTCGTGCCGTCGTGGTCGGCGGCGGTCCCGTGGCGGCCTCGAAACTCGAGGCGCTGCTGGCTGCCGGTGCCGACGTGACTGTCGTGGCGCCTCAGGTCGTGCCGGAGATCGAGCAGCTGTCCGTGGCCATCGTTCGCCGGGGATTCGAGCCGGCGGATCTCGACGGCGCCTGGTGGGTGGTCGCCGCGGCGCCGCCTGACGTCAACGAGCGGGTGCGGGCGGCGGCGGACGAGCGACGGATTTTCGTGAACGCGGTGGACGATCCGCGGCATGCGACGGCGTATCTTGGCGGCGTCGTGCGCCGCGATGGCGTCACCATCGCGATTTCGACCGACGGCCGCGCACCGGCGCTTGCGGGGCTGCTGCGCGAAGGCATCGACGCAATGCTGCCGCCGGACCTGGCGCTGTGGCTCGCCACTGCGGACGCGGCACGGGCCGCGTGGAAGCAGCAGGGCGTGCCGATGGAGCAGCGCCGGCCGCAGTTGCTGGAGGCGCTCAACAACATTTACCGGGATGCGGGCCCCGGGATCCGGCCTTCGGATCCCCGATCCCGGATCCCCGATCCCGGGAGTGTGTCTCTCGTCGGGGCCGGGCCTGGGAATCCGGATCTGTGGACCGTCGCGGCGGTGAGAAGGCTGCAGCAGGCCGATCTGGTGCTGTATGACGCCCTCGTCGATGTCGATGCGCTTCGGCGCGCGACGAAGGCCCAGTGCTTCTCGGTCGGCAAACGGGCACGGCGGGATAGCGTGCCCCAGGAGACGATCCACCGGCTGATGATTCGAGCTGCCAAGCAGGGCAAGCGCGTCGTGCGGCTGAAGGGCGGCGACCCGTTCGTGTTCGGCCGGGGCGGGGAAGAAGCCCTGGCGCTGGCGATGGCGGGGATTCCGTTCGACGTGGTGCCGGGTGTCAGCAGCGCGATCGCGGCGCCGGAAATGGCGGGGATTCCCATCACGCATCGCGGGGTGGCGTCCGGCTTCCTCGTGCTCGCTGGCCACACGGACGCGACGGTCGATCACAGTCTTGGGGCGGTCCGCCCCAACTCGCTGTCGATCGTGATGCTGATGGGCGTTGGCGCCCGCGCGTCGCTGGCGGCGCAGTTGATAGGACACGGCTGGGGGCCGGACACACCCGCGGCGATCGTCTGCAGCGCGTCGATGCCTGACGAATGGGTATGGACCGGGCGGCTCGATCAGATGGGCGCCGCTGAACCTCCAACTGGCGCGGCGGGCGTCCTGGTGATCGGAGAAGTGGTGAAGATTCGGGCGAGATTGGCGCGCACTGCGGCTACAGGAGACGAGGTGAGGCATGTCGGTCATTGATCAGGCGACGGCGGTAGGCCGTCCGCGTACGGGGTTCGCCAAGGAACACGACATCGACGAGTTCGTCGATGTGCTCGGCAAGTACGAGCGCGGCGAGATTTCACCCGACGACTGGCGGAAGTTCCGCCTGCTGCGCGGGACCTACGGCCAGCGGCAGGACGACGTCCAGATGTTGCGGGTGAAAGTCCCGCAGGGCATCCTGACATCCGCGCAGCTGCGGTCGCTCGCGGGCGTGGCTACCAGCTACTCCCGCGGATTCGGCCACGTGACCACGCGCCAGAACGTCCAGTTCCACTTCGTCAAGCTGAGTGATGCCGAGGACGCGATGCGGGCCATGGCCGAAACGGGCATCACGACGCGCGAGGCGTGCGGCAACTCGGTCCGGAACATCACGTCATGCCCGTATTCGGGCGTCGCCGAGAACGAAATCTTCGACGTCACTCCGTACGCCGAGGCGCTGACACGGTACTTCCTCAGGCATCCGCTCGCCGCGTCGCTCCCGCGCAAGTTCAAGATCGCGTTCGAGGGATGCCCCGAAGACCACGCTGTCGCGGCGATTCATGACATCGGCTGGCACGCGCGCATCGTCGACGGGAAGCGCGGCTTCAAGGTGGTCGTCGGCGGCGGCACCGCGATCATGGTGATCGACGCGCCCGTGCTGTACGAGTTCCTCCCGGCGGAGGAGATGCTCGACGTGGCCGAAGCGGTCCTGCGAGTCTTCCACCGCAACGGCGACCGGAAGCACCCGCAGCGGAACCGGATGAAGTTCCTGATGAAGTCGCTCGGCTGGGACGCGTGGCGCGCCAAGTTCGAGGAGGCGCTGGCGGAGTTCCGCGCGGAGGGAGGCGCCCGCCTGCCGTTCCCCGCGTCCGCACCGCCGGTTGAAGAGGCACCAGACTGGCCGAAGCCGGCGCCGCTGACGCCGCAGATGGCCGCAGCGCTGGCCGTGAGCCCCGTGTCCGGCCCCGGGATCATGCCGGGGACGGTACAACTCCAGACCCTGCCCGATGGCTACGTGCGCTGGACGAGGCACAACGTCCGGAAGCAGCGGCAGGCGGGCTTCGTGATGGTGACGGCCCGGCTCCCGCTCGGCGATTTCACTGCCGGCCAGGCGCAGGTCATCGCCGACCTCGCCGAAGCCTACAGCGATGGCACCGTCAGGTTGACGATCGACCAGAACATTCTGTTCCGGTGGGTGCCGGTCAAGCTGGTGTCCGCATTCTACGAGCGGCTCCGCGCTGCGAATCTCGGTGCCGGCGATGCGGGAACGGTGGCCGATGTCACGAGCTGCCCTGGCGCGGAAAGCTGCCGTCTCGCCGTGACGCAGTCGCGGGGACTCGGGCGCATCCTGACCGAGTATCTCAGTGCGCATCCTGAGCTCGTGGATGCCGTCCCGTCAGGCGACATCAAGATCAGCGGATGCCCGAACGGATGCGGTCAGCACCACATCTCCGGGATCGGCTTCCAAGGGAGCGTTCGCAAAGTCGGTGGACGTGCCGTGCCGCAGTACTTCGTGCTGGTCGGAGGCGGCGTGAACAGCGATGGCGCCCAGTTCGGCAAGGTCGTGTCGAAGGTGCCGGTCAATCGTCTGACAGACGCACTCGATCGCCTGATTGGCCTGTATCGGCAGCAGCGGGTTGCTGAGGAGTCGCTTGGCGCGTTCTACCGGCGGATCGGCCCGGCTGCAGCGACCGACGTGCTGCAGGACCTCGCGACTGTCGTTCCGGACGAGTTGACGCCGGCCGATTACATCGACCTTGGCGAAACCGAGGCATTCACGCCCGAAGTGATGGACGGGGAGTGCGCCAGCTAGTTTGTGGTTGGTAGTTGGTAGTTGGTAGTTGGTGGTTGGTGGTTATGGCCTTGCCGGAAACGAAGAGCCCGCCACCGAACGCGCCGCCATTAAATCCTCCGGCTGCGCCGGCTGATCCAGACAGCCGGAAACCGAAGGAGGAACCGCCCAGGCTTGAAGACGACAAGCGGATTGAGCGGTTCCCCGAGCGCTAGGGCTGAACCACCTGCCGAGGAGCGAGTACCGGCCAGGCGACTACCGCCTACCAACTAAGATCAGGACGTGGTTAAGTTCGAGTCGCTCGATCCAGAGATCCGAGGCGTGCTGGGGAAGAAAGTCAGCGAGCTCGGCCTCCGTGTCGAGGGGTCGCCGGTCGAGGGCTACATCCGTCAGCTCTACGAGGAGCTCGAGCGGCGCGGGTTCAAGAACTTCCGTCCTGTCTGCTACCTGACCGACGAATGGGGTTGTCCGGATCAGCAACCCGTCCTCGGGATTCCGTTCTATCTCGCCGATTCAAAGCTCCGAAAAATCGAGAAGGCGGCTGATACGCTCGAGACGGATCGCCAGGTCATGATGTACATGCGTCATGAGGCGGGGCACGTGTTCAATTACGCGTACCGCCTCTATACGACCCCGGAGTGGCGCCGCCTGTTTGGACCGTTCTTCAGGCCGTATCGCGACGACTATCGGCCGGTGCCGTTCAGCCGCAGCTTCGTGCGCCACATCGAGGGGTGGTACGCGCAGAAGCATCCCGACGAAGATTTTGCCGAAACGTTTGCGGTCTGGCTGACCCCTCGCAGCGCATGGCGCCGCCGCTACAAAGGGTGGCCGGCGATGCAGAAGCTGCGGTACGTCGAACGCGTCGCCCGCGCGCTCGCAGACGTCGAACCGATCGTCAAGACCGGCGATGTCGACATCACGCCCGACGACATCAAGGTCACCGTCGAGCAGTTCTACGAGGCCGCGGGGGAGGAGCGTCAGGCGCGCATCGACATTGCCCTCGACGCGCATCTCCCGCAGATCTTCCTGACGCGCAAGCGGAAGGAAGCCGTGCCGGCGGGCGATATCGTTACCAAGCATCGCCCTGAGCTCGTCGAGAAAATCACGTATTGGACCGGTGTCCCGCGGCCGGTGGTTCGCGCCCTGATCGATTCGATCTGCCGGACGTGCCAGCGCATGAAACTGTGGGGCGAGCGTGGCGAAGAGGCGCGGTACCTGGTCGAGGTCACCGTGCTCGCCACGACGCTTGCGATGAATTTTCTGACGCGCGGACGTTTTGAGACTTAAACTACCATACCACCAACCACCGACTACCAACCAGGGAATGAGCAAGCTCAAAATCGTCGTTCTGTACGACCGCGTCCTTGTCGATGACGACGATGAACCAGCGTCGGGCGACAAGTCGCCGGTCGTCCGTACCCTCGATAAGAAGGAAGTCGAGGAAGAGGTCGCCGAGACGCTGACGAAGCTTGGCCACGAGCCGATCCTGTACGAGCTGGATGGCACGCAGAAGAGCCTGCTGGGCCTGGCGAAAGCCGAATGCGATCTGGTCTTCAACCTCTCGGAATCTTTTGCAGAGGACGACACCGCCGATTACAAGATCGCGGCATTCCTGGAGCTGCTCGGCAGGAAATACACCGGCTCGGGCACCCATGGGCTGATGCTGGCGCAGGACAAGGCCGTCGCGAAAAAAATCTTCGCGTTCCATGGGATCCACACGCCAACGTTCGCGAAATCGTTTCGGGGACGGCTCGATTTTTCGCACGACCTCGAATTTCCGGTCATCGTCAAGCCGGCGCGCGAGGACGGGTCGATCGGCATCGAATTCAGCGCGGTGGTCAATTCGATCCGGGAGCTGATGGAACGCATCGACTGGCTCCACGCCAACTTCGATTCCCCGGTCCTGATCGAGGAATACATCGAGGGACGCGAGATGTACGTGGGGGTCCTGGGCAACGAAAAACCGGAAGCGCTCCCCATCGTGGAGCTTGATTTATCGAAGCTTCCCGAGGGGACCCCGCGCATCGCGGCGGCGGAAGTGAAGTGGGGAAAGGGGACGGCTGCCTACCGCGACACCAAATCAGCCATCGCCACCGACCTTTCCGACGAGCTCGTCCAGACCCTGCATCAGACCGCAGTGGCTGCGTATCAAGCGCTCGAGCTGCGCGACTACGGCCGCGTCGACATGCGTTTGCAGCCTGATGGCAAGGTGCACGTGATCGAGGTCAATCCCAATCCCTGGCTCGCATCGAAGGCGGAGCTCGCCATGGCGGCGCGCAAGTCAGGGCGGACGTACACGCAGCTGATCGAAGAGATCGTCGAGCTCGCGGTCGCCCGAGCCTGACCCCTGATCCCTATCTAATATTCCAGCGGAAAAGCGTGCGCGACTGTCCGTCGACGCTCGTGAAGGGGTGTACCGTGTCCGGCTCCCAGTCGCCAATAGGGAAGTTGTGCGACACGATCCGCGCTCCTGGACGGAGCTGGCTCATGAGCCGCGGACGCAGCCGCGCATTGAGTGAGGCGACCAGGTACAGCGTCACGACGGTGGCCTCAGAGACGTCGGTTTGAAGTGCGTCCTCTACCCGGAACGTGACCAGATGCGCCACTCCGGCCGCCTTTGCGTTTCGTCTCGCCTCGTCAATTCGCTGGGGGTCAATGTCGACGCCCACGCCGCGGGCGCCGTAGCGCTGCGCGGCGGCAATCACGATGCGGCCGTCTCCGCATCCCAGGTCGTACACAACGTCTGAGGACCGCAGGACGGCCAGTTCCAGCATTCGATCCACGACGTCCTGTGGCGTGGCGACGAAAGGAGCCTGCGGCAGGGCGATCGCGGCCGCCAGCGACGCCGCCAGGAGGGTTCGCACCCTGCGATTTTACCGATCCCTTACACGGATCGACTAAGGGTTGCACTTTTTCGAGTGGGGGCTTCCGGACGAAGGACGATTCGTGCAGCCGCCCACAAATGTCGGAATTTCCGCATGTTAACGGCACACCACGGCTGTAAACGAATGGCGTTGAACGGTCCAACAGCAGGGCTGAAGTGCGCAAAATCGACGTTTTTCGGCCATATTTCGTTGATTCTGAGGGCGCCCTGCGCTATACTCGTGAGTGCAATTCCCGGCGCGAGTCCGGTCCTACCACCAACCTTCCAACGGGGGAAACGTGACATTCCAGGTCGGCGACAAGGTCATCTACCCGAACCACGGGCTCGGTATCGTCGAACGCGTTGAAGAAAAGACGATTCTCGGTACCACGTGCGGTTTCTTTCATCTTCGAATCGTGTCCAACGACACGACTGTCCTCGTCCCCGTCGCCAACGTCGATAACGTCGGCCTGCGAAAGGCCATCACAGACGAAGAAGTCGAGCGGTTGTTCGGCCTCCTGGGCGATGGCCGGATCGACAACCACCAGAACTGGAAGGGGCGCTTCAAGGACAACTCGGACAAGATGCGCACCGGGTCGATTTACGACATGGCCGATGTCCTCAAGAGCCTGACGTTCCTGAGCAAGTCCAAGAGCCTGTCGTTCCGCGAGAAGCGGATGCTGGATCGGGCGCGTGCGCTCATCATCTCGGAAATTTCGGAAGTCATGCGCGAAAAGGTGGCGGCGGTTGAGGATAAGGTCGACCGCGCCCTCGAGAAGTGCTTCATGGTCAAAGCGCGCAACGTTGCCCGCGCCGCGACGCGCGCGAAGATCACCAAGCCTGTGAAGGCGGCGGTCATCGCGGTCGCGCGGCGAACCGCTCGCGCGTCCTAAGCTCTTTCTCTTTGCCCTAGCCCTCTATGCCCGCCCGGGAGCATGTCTCCCGGGCGTTTTTTCGTACAGTGTGTTCGAATCGGCTTGTCGAATCGTTGTGGCCTGAATAAGTTGTCCGACATGTTCGCCGTCGTCCGGTCCCTCGTCACCTACGTCGTCATCCTGGCGTATATCGCCGTTGCGGGCCCTCTCGGGTTGGTGGTCGGGGTCGTGCTGCGGTGGAAGCGCGGCTTGTACGCACTGGGACACGGCGGCGTCTGGCTGGCGCTCACGCTTGCCGGGATCCGCTATCGCGTAGCCGGCCGCGAGCGGGTGCCCTCGTCAGCCGTCGTGTTCTGCTCGAACCACGAGAGCAACGTCGACCCCCCGCTCCTCTTTAAGGTGTTGCACCCCCAGCTGCACGTCCTCTACAAGGCCGAGCTGCACAAGTTCCCGATCATGGGGACGATCTTCGACGTTGGCGGATTCGTGCCTATCGACCGCGGCGACCGGGACAAGGCGCTGGCATCGATTGCGCGCGGTGCCGCCGCCCTGCGTTCGGGCCGCTCGTTTCTGATATTCCCGGAAGGGACCCGCAGCCGGACCGGCGCTCTCCTGCCATTCAAGAAGGGTGGCTTCATCATGGCCATCGAAGCGCAGACGCCGATCGTCCCCGTCGCCGTCCAGGGCGGCCGGGCGGCCATGCGGAAGGGGAGTGCCTTCGTACGCCCCGTCAAAGTCAGCGTGCGAATCGGGGAGGCTATCCCGACAGCGGGCCTCACGCTTGCCGACAGGGACGACCTGATCGCACGGGTGCGCGGTGCGGTTCAGGCGTTGCTGGATGAAGGCTCGGTGTGGGACACGAAGCGGGAGCTAACCGCCGACCGAAAAGGTTAACGCCCACGGCGTGACTGGCGCGCCGTCGAACGTGCGAATCCCTTCCAACAGCTCCACGCGGATAGTCCGGAATCGCTCAGGAGGACTCGTGAGGTTGATCTCGATCGACCGCGGTCCCGCGTCGTAATTGAACGTAAAGCCCAGCGGGGCGGGCGGTTCGCCGGCCACTGCGCCCCCCACGTAGGAGACGCGAATCCGGTCGGCAATCGATGCAGGGTCGAGGCCGCGCGAGAACTGCACGCGGATGCTGCTGGCTAGCGGGATGTCGACATCGCCTTCGGTCGGGGAGCTGAAGACCACTTCGCCTGGCTCGATCGGTACCGAGGGCGCGGCCACATCCTCATCGGGCGCGGCGGTCATTTGCGGCGGCGTCGCGGTGGCGATTGTCGTACCTGTCAGCGTCACCAGGCCGCGATCCTGACCCACCGTGCCGGTGATCTGCAGCCACCGGCCTGTATCGACGCGGGCATCGACCGACAGGTCGAAACCGCGGCCGCGCGGCCGGAGATCCGTGACCCAGACCGCAGAGTCCACCATACGCAGCACGAAATCCCAGCGGCTTTTCCCAGGCGCGCTCGGGAGATCTCCAAAAAGATTCCGGCCGCGGAACTCGCCGACGATGGTCACCTGCTGTCCGTCGAAGCGCCACGGCTGGAGCGCGAGCCCGCGCACCGACGGGGTCGTCGCGAGCTGCGCCTCGCCGACGCTCGTCACGTTGATGACGAGCTCCTCGCCCGGACGAGGCCAGTTCTCGGGCGCGAGCGACAACGGACCGGTGTACGCCTGCACGCGCGCGTCGCCTGGCTCGAATCGTCCGATGTCGATCAACTGGCCGCGCACTTCGACGATGCCCGAAGGCGTGCTCTGATTGTTCAGGACGACCGCGATTTCAGCCTCGCCTCCGCGAAGCACGAAGCGTGGGCCGCTTTCCACGAGCTCGCCGTGGAGCAGCACGTTCTGCATGTGGTAGTAGCCGGGATACTGCCGAAGGGCGGCGACAGTGGCGAGACGGCGGACGGCCGTCTGCGGGATCGCGTCTACCGCGATGATGAGGAGCGCGAGTGCCGCGAGCGTGCCACGGAGCCTCACATCATCATTGTACTTTGCGCATTGCCATGCGGGCGACGATGACGGCGAGGGCGCCGAAGAGCGTCGCGCTCGCAATCTGGCCGACCACCGAGTCCTGAGCGAAGACCGGAAACGCGGCACCGATCGCCGCCAGCGGGGCGATAGCGCCCGTTCCCACGAGGATCGCGAACAGAATGCCGGCGATCGACCCGCCGGCGATCAGTCCAGAGCTGAACAATGTTCCGGCTCCGGCATCCGACTCGACCGTGCCCGGTCCACGGTCGACCCACGCGCGGACCAGTCCGCCGACGAAAATCGGCGCGGTCGTGGCAATCGGCAGGTAGAGGCCCACCGCAAACGACAGGGCATGGACGCCACACAGTTCGAGCGTCACGGTGATGAAGATGCCGACGAGCACGAGGCCCCACGGCAGGTCCTGATTGAGCAGGCCCGTGATGATGGTCGACATCAGCGTCGCCTGCGGGGCCGGCACGTCCTGGGACCCTATGCCGAACACCTGGTGCATGTAGAGCGTCGTGACGCCGATGATCAGGCCCGACGTGACGACGCCGATGATGAGACCGATCTGCTGGTAGAGAGGCGTCGCGCCGACGATGTATCCGGTCTTGAGGTCCTGCGAGGTGGTCCCGGCGTTAGCCGCCGCGATGCACACAATCGCCCCGACCGACAGCGCGATTGGTGAGTAGATATCGCCGGTCCATCCCAGTGCCACGAACAGCAGGCACGTCAGGATGAGTGTCGCGATGGTCATTCCGGAGATCGGGTTTGACGACGATCCGATGATGCCGGTGATGCGCGATGAGACGGTCGCAAAGAAGAACCCGAAGACGAGAATCAGCAGCGCCGCGAAGACGTTGCCCTGCGTCGGCAGGCCTGGCGCCACGACGAGAAACAGCGCCAGCAGGACGCAGCCTCCCAGCACGAACGGCATGGGGATGTCGCGCTCCGTCCGCGTTGTCCCGCCGACCCCTGTCGCACCCGTGATGTCACGAAGGCTGCCGCGTGCCGACGACACGATCGTCGGGATCGTGCGCACCAGCGTGATGATCCCGGCCGCGAGCACCGCCCCCGCGCCGATATACCTGATATACGCGCTCCACAGCTGTCCCGGGTCCATCTCGGAAATCAGGAACGGCCGGCCGGTCGCCGGATTCAAGGCGAAGTTCGGATGAATCGGTGGAAACGGCTCCGTGATGAATTGTCCGAGGATCGTCAGCAGCGGCAGCAGGCCGAGCCACGCCAGAACGCCGCCGGCGACCATCGTTCCCGCAATGCGGGGCCCGATGACGTACCCCACGCCCAGATACTCGGGTGAGATGTCCACCGCCATCGTCGCATTGGGAAACTGGCTCGTGCGCGGCATGACGTAGCCGACTTCGGTTCGAAACAGATTGAAGATCCACGAGAGCGACTTCCAGAGAACTCCGACACCGAGGCCGCCAAAGACGAGCGCCGCCAGCCTGCCGCCGCGTTCGCCTGCGACGAGCACTTCGGCGCACGCGGTCCCTTCGGGATAGGGCAGGGTCCCGTGCTCCTTGACGATGAGCGCGCGGCGCAACGGCACCATCATCAGCACGCCGAGGATGCCTCCGGCGAGCGTGAGCATCGTGATGCGGACGTACGTGAAGTAATCGGGGCCGTACGGCATCAGGAAGATCAACGCCGGGATGGTGAAGACGACTCCGCCCGCGACCGACTCGCCTGCCGAACCGATCGTCTGGACGATGTTGTTCTCGAGGATCGTCGATCCGCCGAACCTCTTGAGGACGGAAATCGCGAGGACGGCAATCGGAATCGACGCGCTGACGGTCAGGCCCGCGCGGAGCCCGAGGTACACGGTCGAGGCGCCGAAGAGCAGCCCGAAGGCGATGCCAAGCCCGATCGCCTTCGCGGTAAATTCCGCCGGCGACTCCGTTGGCGGCACGTACGGCTTCCAGTCGGACATGGCGCGAGATGGTAGCATTGGAGCTTGTGAATCGGCCGAACAAGCGTCGCCAAACGCCCGACCAGGTGTCTGAGCTGACGACCAATCGACTGTCGGTTTACCTTCGCTGTCTCAACGAGCTCGATGTCTCCGGCGTGCAGACGATCTCGTCGCAGGCGCTTGCCGAGCAGTTCCATCTCAACGCCGCCCAGATCCGCAAGGACCTCGCGTACTTCGGCGAATTCGGCGTCCGGGGCGTCGGATACTACGTCAAGGAGCTGCGCCGGCACCTGCGCCAGATTCTCGGCCTCGATCGGCGTTTGCGCGTCGTGATCATGGGCGCGGGGAACCTCGGCCTCGCACTGGCGGACTATCCAGGTTTCCGTCAGGAAGGCTTTGAGATTGCGGCGCTGTTTGACACTGCCAACGAGAAAATCGGCCATGAGTCGCGCGGCGGCGTGCCGATTCACGACGTCAAGGAATTGAAGCGGCTGGTCAAGCGCGAGCGCTTCGACATTGCCGTCGTGGCCGTCCCCGCGACCCATGCCCAGCCCGTGGTCGATCTCGTTGTGGCCGCCGGGATCAAGGCGATCCTGAATTTCTCCCCGGGCGCGCTCAAGGTGCCGGACCACGTCAAGCTGAAGATGGTCGACCTCACGGTGTCGCTCGAGAGCCTGTCGTTCTATCTTGCCCAGGGCGAAGCCGGTGGCTAAGAAGCTGTCGCATGTCGACACGCGAGGCCGCGTGAAGATGGTGGACGTCGGCGACAAGCCCGTCACCAGCCGCGAGGCGCTGGCCCGCGGCGAGATCACGATGAGCCGTGGGGCGTTGAAGCTCATTCGCGACGGGGCCGTGGCGAAGGGGGATCCGCTTCAGGCGGCGCGTCTGGCCGGAATCATGGCCGCGAAGCAGACATCGTCGCTCGTGCCGTTATGCCACCCGCTGCCGCTGACCCATGTCGGCGTCGATCTCACGCCCACGGCGCGCGGCTATCGGATCGAAGCGCGCGTGCGCACGAGCGCGCAAACGGGCGTCGAGATGGAAGCGCTGGTGGCTGTGTCGGTGGCGGCGCTGACGATCTACGATATGGTGAAGGCGGTCGACAAGGAAATGGTGATCGGGAACATCTGCCTTGTCGAAAAGAGCGGGGGCCGTTCCGGTTCGTACCGCCGGAAGAAGACCTAGTACGCGTGCGCCCGTCGCGGGCGCCGCTTCCACGCAAACAGCACCGCAGCACACAGAAGGATCGCACCGGCAATCTGCTGGACACGGCGCTCGTGCGCAAGCCGGGTGGCATAGCGCCTCGGCGTGAGCTCGCGCGCCCGCGCCTCGAGCCGGGAAATCTTGCGGTCGAGGTCCGCCCGCGTCTGGCTTATTTCCGATCGGATGAAAGCCGCTTCGCGATCCATGCTGCGTTCTCCTTCATCGTGGTCACTGTTTCGCCGGGCACCGTCGTCATCTCGTGGACCTGCTTTCGCCCCGACGACAGCATGACGAAGCTGACGACGCTGAGCAGTACCGCCAGACCGAGGAATACCGCCCAGGCCGGCCAGTTCATCAGATCCGCGACCCCCGTGGCGGCCGCCGCCAGGAGGAACACGACTCCGAGCAGCAGCGCCACAGCCATGACCCCAAAGCTGATCGCGACGCCGCGCGCGCGTCCCGCCTGCTCCTTGAGCTCGATCCGCGCCAGCGCGATTTCTTCGTGAATCAGCGTGCGCAGATCCGCCAGGATCCCGCGCATCAGTCCGCCGATCGATTCCGTCTGGCCGAGTTCGTGATTCGCCATATCTGGCGATACAGCAAGGCGAGTGCCTACGACGGAGGCGGTGGCTCGATATGGATGACCACATCCACGAGCTGGGGGAAGCGCTTCATGAGGCGATCCTTGACGATGTGGGAAGTGGCGTGCGCTGAGTCGAGTGGCGTCTGCCCGTCGAGCCACAGATGAAGATCCATGAATGCATGGTCAGAGGCGCCGCGTGTGCGAATCTTGTGGCAGCCGAGCACTTCGGGAATGGTCCCGACGACAGCACGAACTTCATCCTCGGCAATGACGATCTCGTCGCTCAGGATGCGCGACGCCTCCTGCACGATTTCCCACCCCGCATGCCCGATGAACACCGCGACGACAATCGCGGCCAGCGGGTCCAGCAGCGGATATCCCCACCAGACGCCAATCAGCGCCCCGAGCACCGCCACCGAGGTCATCACGTCGCTCCTCGTATGCTTCGCGTCGGCTCGCAGGACCTCGCTGTTGAGCCTCTTGGCTTCCCGCAGCTCGTACAGCACGACGAACACGTTCACGATGAGTGTGATCGTCATCAGCGCGATCCCCTCGGGAAAGACGCGCGGCGTGCCGCCGTTGATGACGCGGTCGTACGCCGCGGCCAGCACCTGGACCAGGACGATCACTAGGAACACGAGGATGCCGAGTGAGGCCATCGTTTCGTACTTCCGATGACCGTAGGGATGGTTGTCGTCCGGCGGTCGCCGCGCGATCGAGACGCCGACCAGCGCGACGACGTTCGAGGCGGAATCAGTGAGCGAGTGGAAGCCGTCCGACAGGATGGAGACCGCCCCGGTCATGTACCCGAGGGTGATCTTGACGACGGCGACGCCGAGGTTCAGGAAGAAAACGCGATAGAGGACGCGTACGACCTGCGCGTACCGGTCGCCGCTCAGAAGACGTGCGCGGTCGGTATCGGCCACCAGCGCAGCTGCACTCTGCCGATGATGTATTTCTTCGGCACGAAGCCCCAGTGCCGGCTGTCGGAGCTGTTGTTGCGATGGTCGCCCATCACGAAGTAATAGCCCTCCGGCACGACCGAGGGCCCGAAGTCGTCATGGCTGCGGTATTCGGGCGGCACGAAATCATCCGGCATGACGACGTCGTTCACGAACACGTCGCCGTCGACGACGCGCACCTGGTCGCCTTCTTCCGCGATCACCCGCTTCACGAATGACTTGTTCGGGTCGAGCGGGTAATACAACATGACGATGTCGCCGCGCCGGGGTTCGCCCCACCGGTACGCCAGCTTGTTGACGATGAGCCGATCCTGGTCGGCCAGCGTCGGCGCCATGCTCTGGCCTTCGACGCGCGCCACCTGGAATCCGAACGTGACGATGAGTGTCGCGTAGACCGCCGCCGACGCCAGCGTCTTGACCCACGCCACCGCTTCGTCCTTCCAGACGTTGAGACGATGCATCAACGCGACGGACCGATCGTCGATCGCCAGGCGCATGTCCGGTGCCGCAGCTTCCATAGGCGCTGCGTCGCTCGCGACGACGGACGGGTCGGGCGGCGTCAGAGCTTCAGATATTCCCGGAGCCGTTTGGTCTGGGCTCGGCTGACCGGGATCTCCGTCCCCTTCGCGTCCTTCATCCGAAGGATGTAGTTCCTGCTGAACCAAGGGACAATCTCCTTGATCTTGTTGATATTGACCAGGTGCGAGCGGTGGACCCGCCAGAACACCTCCGGGTCGAGCCGCGCCTGTAACTCGTCGAGAGTCCGGTAGTTGGACGTTCCTGTTACCTGGCCTGTCACTATGTTAATCGACTCATCGGCCAGCGATGCATAGATGATCTCCTCGGCGTGGACGAGGAGAAACCGCTCGCCGACCTTGACAGCCACCTGATCGCGCCGAATCTGGCGATTCGACATCATCTTGACCAGCTGCTCCAGCTGGTCGTTCAGGGGCCCCGGGCGATCGAGGCTCAGCCGCCGGCGCGCGCGCACCAGCGCCTGCTCGAGCCGTCCCGCGTCCACCGGCTTCAGCAGGTAGTCGACGGCGTTCACCTCAAACGCTTCGACCGCGTGCTGGTCGAACGCGGTCACGAAGACGAGCGCCGGCGTATGGTCCGGGTTCTCGAGCAGACGCCGGGCCACTTCGAACCCGTTTAATCCGGGCATCTGAATATCCAGGAAGACCACATCGGGCTGCGAGCGCTCGACGGCCGACAGTGCCTCCAGCCCGTTGCCCGCCTGCGCCACGACTTCCACCTCGCCCAGGCGTTCGAGCTGGTAGCACAGCTCTTCGCGCGCAAGCTGCTCGTCGTCCACGACCATGACGCGGAGTACGAGCGTGGCAGGCTGATTCATGCGGTGATCTGTTCGACGGCGACGATCTCGGGCAGCTCAATGCGGACGCGCGTGCCGACGCCCGGCTCGCTCGTCAGCGTGAGCTGCGACGTGGCGCCGTAGATCACACGCAGGCGCTCGCGCACGTTCGCGAGGCCAATGCCGCTCGACATGGTCTGGTTCAACCGGTCGAGCAGGAAGCCGGTGCCGTCATCCTCGATCTCGATGACGCCCCGGCCGTTGTCGCGCCAGCTGCGGATGACAATCGACCCAGGCCCGATTTTCCGAGCGAGGCCGTGCTTGATGGAGTTCTCCACGAGTGGCTGCAGCAGCATGCTGGGCACGATGAGCTCCATCGTATCGGCGCTGATCTCCTTCTGCACCCGAAGCTTGGAACCGAATCGCACCACTTCGATGTCGAGATACTCGTCGATCGCTTCCAGTTCTTCGCGCAGCGTGACGAAGTGCTGGTGGCTTCGAATGAGCCGGCGGAGGAGTCCGGACAGTTTGATGATCAGCGTGCGCGCGGTCTCGGGCTGCGAACGGATCAGGGACGAAATCGACGCCAGTGTGTTGAAGAGGAAGTGAGGATTGATCTGGCTCTTGAGCGCCTCGATCTTCGCCGCGAGCAGCAGCTTCTCCTGCTCCTGCAGGCGGTGCTCGATGCGGGCGCTGTTCCAGATCTTGATTGGCGTGGCGACGGCCAGCACCGCGGCAAGGACGACCAGCACGGTCATCCAGACGGACGGGGAGTTCAGATAGAAGAGCCGTTGCGCGCCGAACCGGTAGCCGAGCCCCTGCCGCAGGAGTTCCAGGCCGACCGGCGCCGCGAGAAGGACGAACTGCCAGTTCGGCTCGAGCCGGCGTACGGCGTGCCACAGGTGCTTGCCGAGATCGACGAAGACGAACGGCGTGAACTGCCAGATGGCTTCCTTCGGACACGCCTCGCGCAGGCCGCCGCCCGCAAACCCGCAGCCGACGGCGAACGGCAGCGCGATGAACTCGCCGCCCATGACGGCGGGCGACGCGACGAGGGCGCCGACCATGGCGCCCGAGTACGGGCCCGCGATGAGCCCGGCGAGGAAGGCGCCCTCGAGCGTCAGATCGGCGGCGTTGTAGTTGAGCAGCAGACGCGCGGTGACGCCTGCCATCAAAGGGAGCCCGAAGGCGAGCGTGAAGACCAGCCGGTCCTGCCAGTTCCGCCGCTCGAAGATCAGGATGTGCCGGAACTGCCGGAACCGCGCAAGCATCGTCGCAAGCACGGCCATCACCGCGAGCTTGACGATGAGCGTCGTCAGCAGCGACTGATCGTGCGAGAGGAATGCAGGCGTCTCGAGCACGGTCGCCATTGTATTATGATGAACTTCGCATGATTAAGCCGATCCTCGTCGGTCTCGCCACCACCTTCCGCCATATGTTCAAGAAAAAGGTGGCGGTGAACTATCCGGACGAGAAGATCCCGATGTTCCCCAAGTTCCGCGGCAAACAGGTCCTGATGCGCGACGAGAACGGCCTCGAGAAGTGCGTCGCGTGCGGGCTCTGCGCGGTGGCCTGTCCGGCCGACGCGATCTATCTCGAGGCGGCGGAAAACGACGGCACCGTGATGGCCGGCCCGCGCTACGCGTCGCTCTATCAGATCCACAAGACGCGCTGCATCTTTTGCGGCTACTGCGAAGAAGCCTGCCCCGTGTCGGCGATCTTCATGGGCAAGGACTACGAGACGGCCGTCTACAGCAAGGACGACTTCATCTGGGACAAGTCGGATCTGCTGGTGCCCGGCGCGGCCAACGCAAAGCCGTCACAGCAGATGTAGAGCGCAGGCTTAAGCCTGCGCCCTACGCCGTCACAATGCTCATCGGCGCCGTCGCCGATATCCACGGCAACTTCGATGCGCTCTATCGCGCCATGGCGCGGCACGACGACGTGCGCCTCTGGATCTGCGTAGGCGACGTGGCGAGCATCACGGGCGCGTATCCGGAGCCTCCGGCGCCGCTGTACTGGATCAAGGGCAACAACGAACAGTTCGATCGCATCGCCGAGTGGGAAGCCGGCGTGCCCCTGCCACCTAACCTGCACTACATCCGCAACGGTACGTCCGCGCGCGTTGGCGCGCTGCTCGTGGCCGGCATCGGCGGCACGTACGCGCCGACCTGGTACGACATCCCGGCGGCGCAGCTGCCGCACAGGTCGAAGGACGACAAGCGCCGGCACTTCGTTCGCGAGGAAGTCGAGGCGTGCCGCGAGCTGGCCGATGTCGACATTCTGATGACCCACGAGGCGCCGCGGCCCTTCATCGTCGTCCCGGAGGAGGCCTCTCCCACCGACAAGCGGCGGGATGCGGGAAAGCCGGTCATCAACGAGCTCCTGGCCGCCGTCAAGCCGCGGCTGCATCTGTGCGGCCATCATCATCGCTTCGTGGACACCACGCGCGAGGGCATCCGCTCCGTCTGCATCGATCGGATAAACCGGTCGTACCTGCTCATCGATGCGGGGTCGCTGACGTATCGGAAGGTCGATCAGTAGGCGATAATACAGACGACCCATGACACCGTTTCTCGAGGCAATTGATCAGCGGGTACTCGTGTGCGACGGCGCCATGGGGACGATGCTCTATGCCAAGGGCGTGTTCATCAACCGCTGCTTCGATGCGCTGAATCTGACCGAGCCCAGCTGCGTGGCCGAGGTCCATCAGGACTACCTCCGCGCAGGCGCTGATGTGATCGAGACGAACACGTTCGGAGCGAACCGCATCAAGCTGCGCGGCTTCGGGCTGGCCGATCGACTCCGGGAGATCAATACCGAGGGGGCGCGCCTTGCCAGGACGGTCGTCAGGGACCAGGCGTACGTGGCGGGCGCGATTGGCCCTCTGGGCATCCGCATCGAGCCGTGGGGCAAGACCGGGAAAGACGAAGCCGAGGCGCTGTTCCGGGAACAGGTCGAAGCACTTGTGGCCGGCGGTGTCGATTTGTTCGTGCTGGAGACCTTCCGCGACCTCGGCGAGGTGCGGGCCGCGATTGCCGCCATCAGAAGCGTCTGCGCGCTGCCGATCGTCGCGCAGGTCACCATCGAGGAGGACGGCAACACGCTCGACGGCACGCCGCCCGAGCAGTTCGCGCCCGCGCTCGAGCCGTTTGCCGACGTCATCGGCGTCAATTGCAGCATCGGACCGGCACCGATGCTCGAAACCATCGAGCGGATCGAGGGAGTGACGCGCGCGCGCCTGTCGGCGCAGCCGAACGCCGGCCGGCCCCGCGATATCGAGGGGCGCAACATCTACCTGGCGTCGCCGGAGTACCTGGCGTCGTACGCGCGCCGGTTCGTGACGCACGGCGTGCGTCTCGTCGGTGGATGCTGCGGCACAACCCCGGAGCACATCCGCCAGATCAAGAACGCGGTCAAAGCCGCGGCATCCGGCGTGGCGCGCACGCGCGGCGCTGCCCCCGCGGCCGTGAAGGCCCACCTGGTTCCCGATCCGGGCGTGGCCGTCGTTCCCAAGGCGGAGCGATCGCAGTTCGCGCGCGCTCTCTCCGAGGGCCGATTTGCGACGATCGTGCAGATCTCCCCGCCGCGCGGCTATGCCAGCGATCGGCTCATCGAACAGGCGTGCGCGCTGAAAGCGCGCGGCGTGGATGCCGTCCTCGTTCCGGACGGCCAGCGTGGAAGCCGCATGAGCGCGCTCTCGCTCGCAGTGCTCGTGCAGCAGAAGGCGTGCATCGAGGCGCTGCTGCAGTATTCCTGCCGTGATCGCAACCTGCTGGGGATGCAGTCCGATCTGCTTGGCGCGCATGCCATGGGCGTACGCAACCTGCTGATCGTCACCGGGGATGTGCGGGCGGTTGGCGACTATCCGGACGCGACCGCGGTCTTCGACGTCGACTCGATCGGCCTCACCAACGTGGTCACGCGGTTGAACCACGGGCTCGATATCGGCGGGCAATCGATTGGGACCGCGACGTCGTTCCACGTGGGTGTCCAGGTGAACCCTGGCGCCGAGGATCTCGAGAGCGAGATTCGCCGGTTTGCCTACAAGGTGGAGGCGGGGGCCGAGTTCGCCGTGACCAAGCCGGTGTTCGACACCGCGACGTTCGAGCGCTTCGCCCGCGGCATCGAGTCCATGCGGATCCCGATCATTCTCGGGCTGTGGCCGT
The DNA here is from genome assembly GCA_945903265.1 of Candidatus Sulfopaludibacter sp. SbA3. Taxonomy (GTDB): domain Bacteria; phylum Acidobacteriota; class Vicinamibacteria; order Vicinamibacterales; family UBA2999; genus CAXNKG01. Next base: position 42,168 of record CAMDNQ010000012.1, on the reverse strand, counting down.
TCGAGAGCGCGTTGAATGCCGAATTCATGGCGAACGAGGTGCCGGGCGTCCGCGTGCCGCAGGTGGTGCTGGATCGGATGCGTGGAGCGGGGAGTCCGGCCGCCGAGGCGGCCGAGGGCGTCGCGATCGCGCGCGAGGTCGGCTGCGCGCTCAAGGGGAGCGTGCAGGGCGTGCACGTCGCGGCCCCGTCGGGTTCGACCGAAGGCGCGGTTGAGGTCCTGGACGGCATTCTGGCCGCCGTCTGAGCGGCATGTTTTGGCCGCAGGGCCCCTCCAAATTGTTGTATAGTGCCCAGTCGGCTTCGCGAAAACGGCTCGCGACCGCTCATCAGTAAAGTCTTTATTCTCAGCAATTTAGCTGGTCCATACTGGAGAATCGGATGCCCTTGTTCGAGCGCGAAAACGACGAGTTTCGGGCCGACCTCCGCAGCCAGGCGCTGTCGGTTGTCGCGATCGATAACCATTTCGTCGATGGCGTCTACGACAAGCTGGCGTCGGTCTACGACGTCATTTTTGGGCCGATCCTCCATCCCGGCCGGCTGCTCGCGCTCGAAAAAATCGGCATCCGTCGCGGCGACCGTGTGCTCGAGGTTGGCGTCGGCACTGGGATCAACGCCTCGCTCTATCCGCGCCATTGCCACGTCACCGGCATCGACTTTTCCAATCCGATGCTCGACAAGGCCAGGGCCAGAATCATCAAGAAGGGCCTCTCCCACATCCGCCTGATGCAGATGGATGCGGCGGCGCTGCAGTTTCCCGATAACTCGTTCGACGTGGTCTACGCGCCGTATCTCGTGAACTGCGTGCCGGACCCGATCAAGGTCGTCCAGGAAATGCGGCGGGTGTGCCGGCCCGGCGGCAAGATCGTCATCCTGAACCATTTCCGGAGCACCAGCCCGGTGATGTCGCGTCTCGACCGTGCGCTGTCTCCGTTGACGGTCCATATTGGATTCAAGTCGGATCTCGACCTGCCGGAGTTCCTGGCGCAAGCTGAGCTGCGTCCCGTGCTCGTCCAGAAGATCAGCATGCCACCGCTGTGGTCGCTGGTGATCTGCAACAAGTAGCTCGGTAATTCGTCGCGTGCCGCGCAGCGGCGTCGAATACGGCGCGAAGGCGGCACGGACCATGGATCGAAGGGCTGTTAATGGCCATCTCCCTTCGGCGGCACGACCATTTCCCGCACAACTCGCGCGCAGACGCCCTCTCGGTCGCCACCGTGGGGAACGCCTTTGTCGATCGCGTCTACGCGTACCTCTCGCCCGTCTACGACATCGCGTTCGGGCCGCTCCTGCAGCCGGGCCGGGTCAAGGCGATTGAGCGCCTGGCGATCGAGCCTGGCGATCGCGTACTGGAAGTCGGCGCGGGCACAGGCATCAACGCGCCGCTCTATCCGCCGCACTGCGAGGTCACGGCCGTTGATCTCTCATCGGACATGCTCGAACGCGCCCGGGATCGCATTGGGGCTGCCGGGCTGACGCATATCCGGCTGCTGGAGGCGGATGCCGCGCACCTGACGTTCGTCGACGAGTCCTTCGATCGCGTGTATGCGCCGTACACGGTCAGCGTCGTGCCCGACCCGGTCGCCGTCGTCCGCGAAATGTGCCGGGTCTGCCGCCGCGGAGGACGCATCGTCATCCTCAATCACTTCCGCAGCACGAACCGCCTGCTCGCCCGGATGGAGCAGGCGATCTCGCCCGCCACCGTGCACATCGGCTTCAAGGCGGATCTCGATCGGCAGATGCTGCTGGAGCAGACGGGGCTCCGCCCACTCTCGGTGGAGAAGGTGAACGTCCCCCCGATCTGGTCGTTGATTACCTGTATTAAGGAGTGAATTCGCGGTTCTGGATTCTCTCTTCTCCGTTCGTGTTCACGTTCAAAGGCGTTCGAACCCCGAACCTGAACACGAACCGAGCAGCGAGAATCTAGAAGAGTGAACGGACCGCCTAGACCTTCGTCTTCGGCCGTCCGCGCGGCTTCTTCGGCGGCTTGTCGAGCGCCTGGAGCAGCATGTCCGCCGCCACCTCGGCGCCGTTGGTGTCTGGCTTCTTCGCGCCCTTCGGCCGCGTCTGCGCCAGGAGCTTATCGAGCGGCGAATCCCACTTGCCGCTGAACAGATCTTCCTGACTGATGAACGCCGACTTCAGATACTTCGGCATTTCCTCGACCAGCACTTCGTACTCGGGGAAGTGGCCGCGCGAGGTGTACAGGACCGCGGTGTCGTTCGCGATCGCCTCCGAGATGATGCCGTAGCCAGGCTTGGTGACCACCGCCACGGCCGCGCCCACGAGATCCTCGTACCGCACGCCATGGTCGTACATCGGCTCTTCACTGATCGAGACGAGCGCCCCCTTGCGGTCGATCATCGGGGTGTCCTTGCGGGCTCGGCCGGACGGCTGGGTAATGGTATTGAGGACGATGTACTTCTTCATCTTGGCGACGACATCCATGTCGATGCTCGACGCGCCGTACCCGCCGAACGACATCAGCACCCAGGGCTTTTCGGTCGGCAATTTGAGCGCCTTGGCGACTTCCTCGCGCGTCTTCGTGGCGTGACGGGCGATGAACGGGATGTCCTTGACGTTCGAGAAGCTCTCGAACCCGGCCGACATTGGCAGCCGCAGCGCCATCGACGCTTTGCCGTACGCGGTGCGGATGGCCGGCAGGAGCGAGGGCGCCAGGCGCACGCGCGGGTAGTCGGCGTAGATCCAGTCCCAGGTGAAGTTGCCCATCCCGATCGACGGAATCCCGGCGGCGGCGCCGACCGAGAACGCCAGCGGCGGGATGTCTCCCACGATCAGGCCGGCACCCAGCTCGCGCAGGATGCGGGTTTCGCTCGCCGCGCGCGTGACGAGATCGCTGTGAAAGGCAGACGCCCGGCGGATCGTGTCCGCTTCGTCGAGCGACAGCGCGTCGCTCTGCACGACGCCCGTATCGGTCTCGAGCGTGCTGAACGCAATCTTGCCCTTGACCGTCAGGTCGAAGAGCCAGCGGGGCGCCCCCGTCCGGACGCCGATACGCGTCTCTGGGCGCTTGACGAGAATGGCGTTGATGACCTCGATGGTGCGTGAGGCGTGGCCGAAGCCGTGTCCCGAGACGTAGAAGACGATCGCTGCTGCCAAATTTATCGTTCCGGGTGATCGTGCGTGGCCGTTAGGGTGTCGGGGGTTGTCACAGTGTCTCCGTCCGGGAGCGCCACCTTGATCACCTGATCAAGCGTCTCGACCGGCACAAACGTCATGTCGCGCCGGACTTCTTCCGGCAGTTCTTCGAGATCCGGTTCGTTGAGCGCCGGCAGGATCACCGTCTTGATGCCATACCGGCGGGCCGCCAGCGCCTTCTCGCGAATTCCGCCGATGGGAAGCACCAGGCCGCTCAAAGTGATCTCGCCGGTCATTGCGACATCCTGCCGCACGGCGCGGTTACGCGCGGCCGACAGGATCGCTGTCGCGATCGTTACGCCAGCCGACGGCCCATCCTTCGGAATGGCTCCGGCCGGCACATGGACGTGCAGGTCATGTTTCGCCAGGAACTCCGGCGCGATGCCCAGCTCCATGGCCCGCGACCGCAGGTGGCTCACGGCGGCCCGCGCCGATTCCTGCATCACGTTGCCGAGCTGGCCCGTGAGAATGATGTTCTGGTTTCCGCCCGGAAGCAAGGTCGCTTCGATAAAAAGCACGTCGCCGCCCGTTTCGGTCCACGCCAGGCCCGTCGCGACCCCCGGGCGGGATGTACGGAACGCCAGCTCCTTCTTGAAGCGCGCCGGCCCGAGATAATCGTCGACCTCAGGCCCGTCGATCACCGCTTTTTCGATGGCGGGCGCCCCCGGCGGAAGCGTCGCGATCCGGGCGGCGACCTTACGGCAGATCGTGCCGAGCTGGCGCTCGAGGTTCCGGACGCCAGCCTCACGGGTGTATTCCGAGATGATCACCGCGAGCGCCCGATCGGTCAGGTCCATCGCACCGTCGGGGAGTCCGTGCTCGCTCATCTGCCGTGGCAGCAGGTACTTACGGGCGATGTGGACCTTTTCTTCCTCGGTGTAGCCGCTGAGGGAAATGATCTCCATCCGGTCGAGGAGCGCCGGGTGAATCGTGCCGAGCTGGTTCGCCGTGGCGATGAACAGCACCTTGGAGAGGTCCACGGGCACTTCCAGGTAATGGTCCCGGAAGGTGTTGTTCTGGGCCGGGTCGAGCACCTCGAGCAGCGCCGACGCCGGGTCGCCCTGGTAGCCGACGGAAATCTTGTCCATCTCGTCGAGCATGAAGACCGGGTTCATCGATCCGGCCTGCTTGAGGGCCTGAACGATCCGGCCGGGAATGGCGCCGATATATGTGCGCCGGTGTCCCCGGATTTCCGCCTCGTCGCGCACGCCGCCGAGCGAAATGCGCACGAACTTGCGCGACATCGCCCGGGCGATCGACTGGCCCAGCGAGGTCTTGCCGACACCGGGGGCCCCGACGAAGCAGAGGATCGGCCCCTTCATGTCGCCTTTGAGCTTCCGGACGGCCAGGTATTCGACGATGCGCTGCTTGACCTTGTCGAGGTCGTAGTGATCTTCGTCGAGGACCCTGCGCGCCTCCACCGGGTCCAGGCGATCCTCGGTAATCACCGACCAGGGCACGTCGAGCAGCCACTCGATGTAGGTGCGCAGCATCTGCGACTCGGGTGAGGAGGGTCCCATCCGCGCCAGGCGGTCCACCTCGCGCATCGCGGCGACGAGAATCGATTCGGGAAGCTTGGCGTCTTCGATCCGCTTGCGCAGCTCGGCGAGCTCGTTGCCTTCGCCTTCACCGAGTTCCTGCTGGATCGCCTTCAACTGCTGGCGCAGGTAGTAATGCCGCTGCGCGTCGGTCATCTCCTGCTGTGCCTGCGACTCGATTTTGCCCTTCAGCTCGAGGAGCGAAATCTCGCGCGTCAGAGCGGAGACGACCATCTGCAGCTTCTTCAGTAGGTCGTTCTCTTCGAGGAGCTGCTGCTTATCGGACGGCTTGATGTCGAGGAGCGTCGCCATCACGTACGCGAGCCGCAGCGGGTCGTCGATGTTCATGACGACGGTCCGCAATTCCTCGGCGAGTCCGGTCGATAGCGGCATCGCCTTCTCGACCAGTTCCTGGATGCGGCGGACGTGCGCGTCAACTTCGATCGTCCGCTCGACGCTTTCCGGCAGCGGCGTGATCTGCGCGCGCATCGAGGTGCCCGTCCGCGTGACGACGTCGGCGCGAACGCGCGCGACCCCCTCGATGACCACGTTGACGCCGCCGCCCCCCTTGGCCATCTGGCGGATCACCGCCACGGTGCCGACATTCGAGACGTCCTCCGGGGTCGGATCGTCCTCGTCGTTTTTCTGGAGCAGCAGCAGGATGAGCCGGTCGGCCGCCAGCGCGCGGTTCACCGATTCAATCGACACTGGACGGTTGATCGCCAGCGGCTGCAGCGTCAGCGGAAACGCAACGGTGCGGCGAAGGGGGAGGACCGGCAGCTCCGCGGGGAGCGTCGGCGGCGTCGGGTCGGGCACTGATCGCAGTTTATCAGTGCTACTCTCGTTCCGTGGACGAGAGACATTTCTTTACGGAAAAGCCGGAGCAGCGTCCGGCGCGCCTGCAGTGCCCCCGGTGCCGCCGTACGAACGACTACACGATTCGGTGGGTCCGCCGGACACGAAAGCCCCAGATGCCTGGCGGCGGCGACGAGCGCGACCGTGCCCTCTTCGCGAAGGTCAAGGACCATCTCATCCGCGCGGAAGACGAAGTGACCTGCAAGACGTGCGGCAAGCGGTTCGAGCTGCCGTCGCATCAGTCGATCGTCTCGCTCGATCAGTACGAAGGGCTGCCGAAGGAAGACTACGACGAATAAAGAACGCGTTCCCGGTTCCGAGTTCCGGGTTCCGAGTTCAGTAGAGCCAAGGTATCAGGCGCCAGCGCACTTTTCGCATGTAACCGTCGTACCCACCGTCGGGTGAGGCCCGCATCGTTCGTTCTTCCAGCGGAATCGCGATCAGCAGATAGACGCAGCTCACCACCGCAAAGACGAGCCGCGTCCCCGTCATCTCAGGCGTCGGGAACACCATCAGAAACCAGGCGGAATAGATTGGGTGTCGTACCCAGCCGTACGGTCCCGATGTCTTGAATTCCGTGTGGCGCGCCACGGAACGTAATCCCGCAAGATCCCGAACATCAAGCGCTCGCGCGCTATGCAGCGTCAGCCAGACGCCGGCTGCCTGAAGTGCCCAGAGCCCCCACGCGGCCGGCCCCGTCACGCTCCAGGCCACACCATGCACCGGTCGCCAGAATGCACACACCGCGATGAACAGAGCGCTCGCCACCCACACATAGATCGAACGTTCGAGGTCGGGAAATGTCCGCCTTACCCAGTCGCGGATGCCGGTGCGCGCGAAGACGCTGTGGTGCAGCGCAAAGATCGTAAACAGCGCGACGTTCCACGTAATAGCCCGCATCGACGCCGCGCCGGTCGCGGCGATGCCGAACGTTGTCAGATACGTGAAAAGAAAATAGGCGAGAGAGGCGAAGAAGAGGATGGCGCCAACCCATCGGAACACGCTCGCAAAGGCGGACCGATCGTCGTGCACGGCCGCTATTATAGTGACCGCATGACCCTCAACGGTGCGCCGCGCGTCGTCATCAGTGGCATCGGGGTCGTGTCTCCGTACGGCGTCGGCCGCGATACGTACTGGCATCACGTCAGCCGCGGTATCAGCGGATGCCGCGCCATTACCGAGTTCGACGCGTCCTCGATGCCGTGCCGCGTCGCGGCGTCGGTGCCCCCTGTGTCGATTGACGATGCGCCGCCGCTCGACGGCGACAACGGAGAGGGACACGCGGACCCCAGGCGGTATTCCCGCGCGGCGCTCTTCGGTGTCATCGCGGCGCGCGAGGCGTGGGGCGATGCGGGGCTGCGCGCGGGCGAACCCAATGCGGGCGTCGTGATCGGCAGCGGCGGGGGCGGCATCGACGTCGGCGAAAAGCAGTACGAGGATTTCTTCACGACCGGAGGGAAGCACGTCACCCCGTATGCGATTGCGTGCGGCATCTGCGGGATGGTCTCGAGCGAAATCTCCATTGCGCTGCAGCTCCACGGGCAGAGCCACGTCCTGTCATGCGGCTGCACGAGCTCCACGGATGCCATCGGATACGCGTCGGCCCTGATTCGGTCTGGCGAGTACGACGCGATCCTGTCCGGAGGCACCGATGGCTGCGTGCTGCCCGGGATGATCTTCGGCTTCTCGCGGATGCGGGCGGTCTCCACGCACTACAACGATCGGCCGGCGGAGGCGTCGCGCCCGTTCGATCGTGGCCGCGACGGATTCGTCCTGGGAGAAGGCGCCTGGATGGTGGTGCTCGAGCGTGAAGATCGCGCCATTGCCAGAGGTGCGAAGCGGTATGCCCGTGTCGAGGGGTACGCATCAACCTGTGACGCCTTTCACAGGGTCCAGATGGATCCCGATGGCCAGGAAATCGTGCGATGCATCGAAACGACCCTCGCGCGCGCGAACCGTCGTCCCGAGGAGATCGGGTACGTCAATTACCACGGCACCTCGACGCAGTTGAACGACGCCATTGAATCGCGGTGCGTGCGCCGCGTCTTCGGACGGCACGCGGATGCGGTGCCGGGGTCGTCGACCAAATCGATGATCGGCCATCCCCAGGGCGCGAGCGGAGCGGCAGGCGTGGTGGCGACTGCGCTCGCGATGACCTGCGGCATCCTTCCGCCCACCATCAACCTGCACGATCAGGATCCGGCGTGCGACATGGACTTCATTCCGAACGTGCCCCGCGAGGCGCAGATCGAAGCCGCGCTGTGCAACTGCCTCGGATTCGGGTCCAAGAACAGCGCGCTGGTGCTCGGCCGGGCCCAGTGACCCTGCGACCAAGCTCAGGGTCACCCCGAGCGGGAGTCGAGAGGTGAGCCATCGTGCCGTGGTGGTCGGCGCGGGTCCCGCCGGCAGCGTTGCGGCGCTCGTGCTTGCGCGCGCGGGCGTCGATGTCGAGTTGTTCGACCGCGCGACCTTCCCCAGACCCAAGCTCTGCGGCGATACGGTCAATCCAGGCACGCTGGCCATGCTCGATGCGCTGGGCGTAGGTGCAGCCGTGCGGAACGCGTCCCATCCCGTGACCGGCATGCTGGTGACCGGACCTCACGGCGCCGCGATCGCTGCTGACTATCCCCTCGGTGTGTGCGGGGCAGCGATCGAGCGCCGAGAGTTCGATGCGGCGCTCCTCGCCGCGGCGGTCTCGGCCGGCGCACGATTGACGTCGGGTGTGCGTGTCGATGCGCCCGTCATCGATCCAAAGACGGCGCGGGTGGCAGGCATCCGGGTCAACGACCGCGGCCGGCACGAGGACGTGCACGCCGACATCGTGATCGCCGCGGACGGACGAGGCTCGCGGCTCGGAGGCGCGCTTGGACTGACACGGTTCGCGTCGTCTCCGCAGCGCTGGGCGTATGGTGCGTACTTTCGCGGCATCGACGCCATGACCACGCGGGGCGAGATGCACATTCGAGCCGACGGGTATCTCGGGATCGCGCCGGTCGCGCCAGGCCTCGCGAATGTCTGCGTCGTGCGGGAGCTCGTGCACATGGATACTGGCGGCGTTCCTGCCGAGGAGATGATCGCCGCCGCAATTCGCGACGACGGCCGTTTGCGCGACCGGTTCAGCGGCGCCAGCCGCGTGACGCCGCCGGTCGTGCTCGGTCCGCTGGCTGTCGATGCGGCGTGCGCGGGGGCGCCCGGGTTGTTGCTGGCGGGTGACGCCGCGGGATTCGTCGATCCGATGACCGGCGACGGGCTCCGGTTCGCGGTCCGCGGGGGGATGCTCGCGGCCGAGGCCGCCTTGAGAGAAATGACGACAGGCCAGCCGGCGTACGGAGAGCTCCTGCGCGTGCGCCGCCGCGAGTTTTCGGGCAAGTGGCGGTTGAATCGAACACTCCGGTGGCTGGTGGGATCGCCCGCGGCCCTGGACGTCGCCGCGGCGCTGGGGTCGCGGTGGCCGGCCGCCGTTCGCGCGCTGGTGGCTGCGGCCGGAGACGTGAATCTGGCGAGGCGTCCCGCATGACGCCGCTGACGCTTTCCATGCTGGCGCTCGGCCTCGTCCTGCTCGTGATGGCCGTCGAGGCGTCTGTTTCACGGCGCAACGAAACTGCCCTGCGCGGGCGCGGCGCGGTCGAGCCGGCCGTCGATGTCTATCGCACGATGCAATGGGCCTATCCGGCGTCATTCGTCCTCATGGCGATCGAAGGCGCGATATTCGGCCCGGCCATCGGCGTCCCGACAATCGCCGGCGCCCTCCTGATGGTCGCGTCCAAGGCGCTCAAGTTCTGGGCGATTGCGTCGCTCGGGGATCGATGGACGTTCAGGGTGCTCGTTGTACCGGAACCGCTGGTGGTGCGGGGGCCGTACGCATGGATTCGTCATCCGAACTATGTCGCGGTAGTGGGCGAGCTGGTGAGCATGGCGCTGCTTGTCGGTGCGCGGGTGGCGGGCCCGGTGGCGACGGTGCTGTTCAGCCTGCTCATCTGGAGGCGAATCCACGTCGAAAATCGCGCTCTGCGGCACCTCACTTGCTCATGAGTCTCGACCGAAGCTGGACGAGTGGTGACATATACTGGCCGTCCGATGCCTGGCGACCGCGAGACACCGCGGGGTGAGGTATTCACCCGCCGGCGACTGCTCGCGGTCTGCACCGCGCTTCTCGTTGCCGTAAATACCTCTTCGTCCGGCCAGACGCCCGCGGCCGACAATTCCCCCACAGCAGCCGCAGCCCGCGCGTACAACGCGGGCCAGTACGACGAGATCGAATCGCTATTGAGGTCCGAAAGCGGTGAGCGCGCCGTTGCGCTCCGCGCGAAGGCGCACATGGCCCGCGGCCGCTACGCCGAGGCCGAAAAATTGCTGGCGGCGCCGGCGTCCACCAGTCCCGGCGGTGACGCAGCACTCGAGTGGGGTCTTCTGCAGCAGTACCTCGGACGCGCCGAGGCGGCCCGCACCCTCCAGACAGTTCTGACGCAGAGCGACGACACGACGCCCGCTGATTTGCTGCGGCTCGGACTCGCTGCCCGCGCACTTGGCCGGTTCCAGGATGCCAACGGCTTTTTCCGGGATGCGATTCGGCTGGCCCCGAACGACGCCGAGATCAACACCGCGTGGGGCGAGCTCTTTCTCGAAAAGTACAACCGGCCGGAGGCGCTGACGTCGTTCCAGGCGGCGCTCAAGGCGAATCAGCTGTACGGACCCGCCCGTCTCGGCCTCGCCCGTACGCTGCTCGACGAGAATCCGCCCGAGGCGAAGAGCGCCGTCGAAGCGGCGCTCAAGGTCAATGCGGGCTCTGTCCCCGCGCATCTTCTGCTCGCCGAAATGGCGATGGACAACCGCGAGCGCGGCGAGGCAAAAGAGTCGATCGCCAGAGCGCTGGCCGTCAATCCGAACAGCCTCGAAGCGCGGTCGCTCGATGCGGCCATCGCGCTGCTCGAGGCCCGCACGATGGATTTCGATGCCGCCGTCGCGGGCGTTCTGAAGCTGAATCCGCGCTACGGGGATGTGTACCGCGTCGCCGGCGACCACATGGCGCGGAACTACCGGTTCGACGAAGCGGTCGGCCTCACGAAGCGCGCACTCGAGATCGACAAGACCAACATCCGGGCGTTTGCCGATATCGGGACCCACCTGCTGCGCACGGGCGACGAAGGGGCGGCGCGCGTGGCGCTCGAGACCGCCTTCAAGGCCGACCCCTACGACATCGTCGTCTTCAATCAGCTCGCCATGCTCGACAGCGTCGACAAGTTTGAGACGATTCGCGACGGCGAGCTTGTCGTCCGTCTCGATCCCAGCGAAGCGGCGGTGATGCGCGAGCATGTCGTGCCCCTTGCCAGGCAGTCGCTCGATACGCTCTCGAAGCTGTACCAGTTCAAGCCACAGGGTCCCATCCTGCTGGAGATGTTCCCGAAGCACGACGACTTCGCGGTGCGGACCATCGGCCTGCCCGGTTTTATCGGCGCGCTCGGTGCCTGCTTTGGCCGCGTCGTGACGCTTGATTCGCCCCGCGCGAGAGGGCCCGGCGAATTCCTGTGGGCGTCCACGCTCTGGCACGAGATGGCGCACGTCATCAGCCTGCAGATGTCGAACAACCGCGTGCCGCGCTGGCTGTCGGAGGGCATGTCCGACTTCGAGGAGCGGCGTGCGCGTCCCCATTGGGGCCACGAACGTACGCTCGACTTCGTGCGGGCGCTCGAGGCTGGGAAGCTCCCGACGCTCGAAGACATCGGCGAGGCCATCAGCGATCCGCGAACGGCCTCGATCAGCTACGCGCACGCGGCGCACGTGATCGAGTACCTGATCGCGACCTACGGTGAGCCCGCGCTCGGACGGATGCTGCGGGCCTACGGGAAGGGGCTCGAAACCGACGCCGCGTTCAAGGAAGCGTTCAACGTGACGCTCGACGACGTGCAGCGCGGTGTCAACGGGTGGCTGGACAAGAAGTACGCGGACATCCGTCGCGCGCTCCGCGGCCCAGAGATTCCCGAGAAGGCCGGGCTCGACGAGATCAAGGCCATCGCCGCCGCGAATGAAGGCAGCTTCGTCGCCCAGATGGCGCTCGCGCGCGGCCTGTACAACGCCAGCGACCTGACCGGTGCCATTCAGGCGTTCGAGCGGGCCGCGAAACTGGTGCCCATCGCGATCGGGCCGGCCAACCCGAACACGATGATCGCGGCGGTGGCGACCGAGCAAGGAAATACGGCTCGGGCGATTCAGGCGCTCGAAGCGGTCATGGCCGTCGAGTCGTCCGACGTGGAGTCGGCGCGGCAGCTGGCCGCCCTCGTGGCGCCGCTGGGCAATGCCGCCCGCACCGCAGCGGCCTACGCGCGCGTCGCGGAGATCGATCCGTTCGACGCCCAGGCGCAAACGGCGGTGGGACGGTACGCGCTGCAGCAGAAAGACGCTCCACTCGCCCTGCGCGCGCTGAGGTCCGCGCTGGCTGCGGGGACCGCCGACCGTGCGGCTGCGCACGCCGATCTCGGCGAAGCGTATGTGCTGGCGGGCCAGTTTGGCGAGGCAAAGCGCGAGGCGCTGGCCGCGCTCGAAATCGCGCCGTCGTTCGAGCGGGCGCAGGATCTGCTGTTGAAGGTCGTGACCGCGCAGCCGTCCGGAGCTGCGCAGTGATTCGGGCAGCGACCCGGGAGACGACCCGTCGCGCGGGACTCGTGCTGACGGCGGTCTGTGCCGGCCTGCTGTTCGTCGATTCCTCGCGCCTGTCGCAGGCGATCGCGCAGATGCCGCTTGCGCAGGACGAGCGGTTTGCCGGCCTCCAGTGGACCTTCGTCCGCATCCGCTACCAGGCGTTCACCGTCGATAACAGATATCGCGTCGACTACTGGGGCGAGCCGTGGGCGATCGACGCGCCCGCGGCGGAACAGAACCTTTCCCGGCGGCTCCGCACCGCGACGGCGATTGAGGTCAACGATCCGATCGTCCTCACGCTGAAGGACCCGAAGCTGTTCGATCACGCGTGGCTCTACTTCGTCGAGCCCGGCAACCTGCGCCTCGAGGATGAGGAAGTGTCGATCCTTCGCGAATTCCTGCTGCGCGGCGGCACCGCCACGTTCGATGACTTTCATGGCCCGTATGAGTGGGACAACTTCGCCAGTGAAATGCGGCGTGTATTCCCCGACCGGGAGATCGTCGATCTCGAGCCGCCGCATCCCATCTACACGTCGTTCTACAACCTGACGGGCTATCCGCAGACCCCGGGGCTCGGGTCGTTCTTCGCTGGGCGCACGTGGGAGAAAGGCGGCTTCGTCGCGCGGTTGAGGGCCATCCTCGACGACCGCGGCCGCCCGCTCGTGCTCGCGAACTGGAATACCGACATGGGCGACGGCGTGGAATGGTCGAATGCCGAGGAGTATCCCGGGTACTTGAAGCACACCGCGGACGCCTACCGCATGTTCATCAACGAAATCGTCTACACCCTGACCCACTGATGACTGTCGCCGTGCCAAATTTCGCCGCCGTGGTCCAGGCGGGACGCGAGAGGATTCTCTCGGAGCTCCGCAAGGTCATCGTCGGGCAGGACGAAGTGGTGGATCAGGTCCTCGTAGCCCTTTTCACGGGCGGGCACTGTCTCATTACCGGCGTGCCGGGTCTTGCGAAGACGCTGCTGATCAAGACCGTGGCGGAAATCCTGGACCTGCGGTTCAAGCGGATTCAGTTCACGCCCGATCTGATGCCGTCCGACATTACCGGCACCGAGATCCTCGACGAGCAGAATGGCACGCGCACGCTGCGCTTCGTCCAGGGGCCGATCTTCGCGCAGATCATCCTGGCCGACGAGATCAACCGGACACCCCCAAAGACACAGGCGGCGCTCCTCGAGGCGATGCAGGAGTATCACGTCACCTCCGCCGGCCGCACCTATCCGCTGGAGCGGCCGTTCTTTGTTCTCGCGACGCAGAATCCGATCGAGCTCGAAGGGACGTATCCGCTTCCAGAAGCGCAGCTCGATCGCTTCATGTTCAACGTCGTCATGACCTACCTGCCGGAAGACGACGAAGTGCGGGTGGTCACCCAGACGACGAGCGCGGATCTCCGGTCGGTGTCGCGGGTGCTCGCAGGCGCCGACATCCTCGAGTTCCAGCAGGTGGTCCGCCAGGTTGTGGTGAGCGACGAGGTGGCACGGTACGCCGTGCGGCTGGTGGCGGCCTCACGGCCCGGCGAGAAAGGGACACCGGACTTCATCGACAAATACGTCAAGTGGGGAGCGGGCCTCCGGGCCTCCCAGGCGCTGATTCTCGGCGGCAAGGCGCGCGCCCTGATGCACGGCCGCCACCACGTGTCGATCAAGGACATCCAGGCGCTGGCGGCGCCGATTCTGCGCCACCGCATCGTCACGAATTTCTACGCGGAGTCCGAGCATCTCAATTCCGACAGCATCGTCTCGCGGCTGCTCGAGGCGGTACCGGTGCCGAGGAGCGGGCTCGAGGTATGACCGTCGGGGAGCGTCGGGGCGCGAGTGAACTGCGGTTTCTCGACCCGGCAATCCTCTCCCGCCTGGGTACGCTCGAGCTCAAGGCGCGCACGGTCGTCGAAGGCTTTCTCACCGGCCTCCATCGCAGTCCCTTCAAAGGCTTCAGCGTCGAATTCGCGGAGTACCGGCAGTATCTGCCGGGAGACCCGCTGCAGACGATCGACTGGAAGGTCTACGCGCGCAGCGACCGTCTGTACGTCAAGAAGTTCGAGGAGGAGACCAACGTCGAGTGCCACCTGCTGCTCGACGTGAGCGGCTCGATGTCGTACGGATCCCACGCGGTGACGAAGCTGCGTTACGGGTCGATGCTGGCCGCCTCGCTCGCGTACCTGATGAACCGACAGCGCGACGCCGTCGGCCTGACGACGTTCGACGAGCGCATTGTGTCGATGACGCCGCCGAGTGCGCGTCCCAGCCATCTCCGGTCGATTCTCGTCGCCCTCGACAGCATCGCGGGAGGGAGCAAGACCAACGTCACGAGGCCGCTGCAGCAGCTGGCCGAAGGGATCGGTAAGCGGGGGATCGTCGTCCTCATCTCGGATCTGCTCGATGAACCCGAGCGCATCATCGACGGACTGCGCCATTTCCGGTTCCGCGGCAGCGACGTCATCGTCTTTCACCTGCTCGACCCGGCCGAACTGACGTTTCCCTTTGAACGGGCGACCCGCTTCCGCGACATGGAGCTCGGCGACGAAGTGATGGCCGTGCCATCGGTCGTGCGGGAGCGCTATCTCGAGTCGCTGAATGCCGCGATCGAGCGGTACAAGCGTGAACTGGGTTCGTGCGGCATCGACTACTCGCTGGTCGATACGTCGACGCCGCTGGACTTTGCGCTGATGTCGTATCTCTCGACGAGAGGACGGGCGCGCTGATGTTCGGTCTGTCGTTCCTCGCGCCTCTATTCCTTGCCGGTGCTGTTGCGGCGGCCATTCCGATCCTGCTGCACCTCTTCCATCGGCGCGCGGAGCCGGTAGTCGACTTCGCCGCCATGCGGTACCTGCGCCAAGCGCCGGTAGAGCAGTCCCGCCGCCGGCGCGTGCGTGAGTTCGTGCTGCTGGCGCTTCGTGTCGCGGCGCTGGCGCTGATGGCGTTCGCGTTTGCCCGTCCCTATTTCGCGTCCGCATCGTCGGCACTGGCGGACGGGGCGACCGTGGTGCTTGTGGATACCTCTGCCAGCCTCACGGCGCCGGGCCAGTTCGAACAGGTTCGCACCCGCGCTGCCGACGTCATCCGCCGGGTCCCTGTCACGCAGGCGGTGGCGGTCCTGTCGTTCGCGCATACCGCCGACCTGGTGTCTCCGCTCGCCGCGGATCACAGCCTCGCTCTGGCCGCCCTGTCGCAGCTGCAGCCTGGCGGGGGCGCCACCAGCTACGCCGCGGCGCTTCGCCGCGCGGGCGAGGAACTGGCCGGCCGTCCCGGGCGCATCGTCGTGGTGACCGACCTCCAGGAGAGTGGATGGGCGACGGGGATGACTGACGGCGCCCTGCCGGACAACGTCACCGTCGACGTCGAGCCGGTCGTTATGCCGTCGGGCAACCTCGCGCTGACGTCACTGCGCATCGAAGGCGGCGAGGCGATTGCGGGGCTGTCGAACTATTCGGCCGACGCGGCGACCGCGCAGGTCGTCTTTGCCGCCGGCGAACGCCGGCTTGGCGCCGTGCCGCTGACTGTGCCGCCACAGGGGAGCGCGGACGCCCGGCTGGCTGTGGCCGGCATCGTGTTGGGGCCGCTTTCGGGGCCGCTTTCGGGGCCACTGTCGGGGCCACTGTCGGCCACGATCGCAGATGCCCGCGGATACGCCGCCGACAACGTGCGCTACGCCGTGGCCGACGGCGATGGCGGCATCTTCGTGCTGGCCGTGAGCGCCTCCGGCAACCCCGCCGACTCGCTGTATCTCGAACGCGCGCTGACGATTGCCGGAGGCGCCGGCGGATTCCAGTTTCGTTCGATTGCGGCCGCGGCGCTTTCCTCGCTCGACGACAGGACGTTTGGCGGCGTCGACGTCGTCGCGATCCTCGGATCACGCGGCCTCGATCAGCGAGGCCGGCAGCGCCTCGCGCAATTTGTGGAGGCGGGCGGGGGAATGCTGGTCGCTGCGGGTCCCGACGTCGAGCCCGACATGCTGACGCAGAGTCCGGCGAAAGTCGTGAAGACGGGTTGGCAGGTGCGGGATGCCGTGGCCACGAATTTCGCGCCCGACGACAGCCGGCATCCCGTCTTCCGGCTGTTCGGCGGCGCCGGCACCCTGAGTAATGTGACGTTTTCGCGGTCGGCGCTGCTCAAGGCGGGTGCGGAAGGCACGGTGATCGCGCGGTACACAGACGGAACGCCCGCGGTGATTGAAGAGCGAACCGGCAAGGGCCGGGTGCTGCTGCTCGCCTCGGATCTCAACTACCGCTGGAACGACTTTCCACTGCAGCCATCGTTTGTGCCCTTCGTGCACGAGACGGTGCGGTACCTTGCCGCCTCGCGCGCCGCGCGGACGGAGTACCTCGTCGGAGAGCTGCCCGGACACGGAACGTCGACGGGCGTCGTGATGATCGGCACGCGACAGGTGGCGATCAATATCGATCCCCGTGAATCCGATCCTGGCGTCATCACGACCGACGCCTTTCGCGACAGCGTTGCGCGGATCCAGACGCTCACGGTCCAGGAGGCTGGTGTTGCGGACCAGCAGCGTGAGGACGGGCAGGGCCTGTGGCGATACGGCCTGCTCCTGATGTTGCTGACGCTTGTCGGCGAAGGACTGATCGGACGGAGGCCGGGCTGATGGACGGCTATCCGGAACTTCTCGCCCTCCTGGTGCGGGTGCGACGCCGCTGGCAGGCGATGCGCCTTCTGCAGGCAGCGTGGCGGACCGCCGCGGCGGCCTGCGTCGTCCTGGCATGCGCGCTTCTTGCGCACTGGCTGATGCAGCCGCAGGGCGCCGCACTGATCCTGCTGTGGGGTGTGACCGGCGTACTCGTCCTGGCGCCGCTCGTGGCCGTGGCCCTGTCGCTCGCATCCCGTCCGCGCGACATGCAGATTGCGCGTCTCATCGAAGAGCGATGCGAGGAGCTCGAAGATTCGCTGGTCACGGCGCTCTCGACCGGGAGCGACGCCGGCGGCGGTCCGATGTCTGCGGCCGTCGTCCACCAGGCGACCGAGCAGATCCGATCCCTTGATCTCGACCGCGTGATCAGCCGGCTCACGCTACGGCGGGGTGCGGCGGTGGCTGCTGTCGCGGTTGCGGCGCTCGCGGTGGCCATGGTGTTGTCGGCGCCGCCGGCCGGTCAGGCCGTTCGCGCGGCAGGCATCTATCTCTTTCCCGAGCGGCTGGGACTCGACGTGCGGCCGGGCGATGCCCGCGTCATCGAGGGGGAGTCATTTCGCGTGATCGCCCGCGTGTCGAGTGGCGTGCCGGTCGCGCCGCTGCTGCGTCTGACCGTCGGGTCCGAATGGCGCGACCTTGCGATGGAGCCATCCGCCGAGGGCTTCACGACGACCGTCGAGCGCGTCGATCGCGACTTCCACTACGTCGTGACGGCCGCAGGGACGACGTCCACCGAGTATGCCGTGACGGTCCTCTATCGGCCCCGGGTCGAGCAGATCGATCTTCACTACGAGTACCCGGCGGCGTTCGGCATGAAGCCGCGCGACGAGGAGGATGGCGGCGACGTCTACGGACCCGCCGGCACGCGTGTCCGCATCACGGTCCGTCCCACGAAGCCTGTTCGTACCGCGCGGCTCGCGCTGACGGAGGGCGACGCCATTGCGCTGACATGGCGTGCCGATCTGAACGCGCTTCAAGGCGATATGACGATCGTCGAGGATGGCTCGTACCGCGTCGCCCTGGCCGATGCGGACGGTCTCGAAAATCCTGGCGACACCGAATACTTCATCCGGACGCTGCAGGACGGCCCTCCCGATGTGCGCGTCACCCGTCCCGCCACCGATCGACAGGTCACGCCGCTCGAGGAGGTGGCCATAGAAGCGCAGGCCGATGACGACTTCGGCGTCGCCTCGCTGGACCTTGTGTATGCCGTCGCAGGCGGTGCGGAAAAGGTCGTCCCGTTCACACGCGTCGGCAGTGGCATCGCCGTCACGGGGAACCGGATGCTGTACCTCGAGGACCTGCGCGTGAAGCCGGGCGATGTCGTCTCGTATTACGCGCGCGCCCGGGACGTCAGCCGCGGCAAGCGGGCCAGTGAAGCGCGGAGCGACATCTTCTTTCTCGAGGTCAAGCCGTTCGAAGAGGAGTTCGTCGCCTCGCAGAGCCAGGGCGGCGCAGGTGGCGGGAACGACGAACAGGCGCTGGAGGATCTGATCCAGGCCCAGAAGGACGTGATTACGGCGACGTGGAATCTCGATCGCCGCGGCCGGCAGGCGGGTGCCCAGTCCGCCGGCGACATCCGCAGCGTGTGGAAGGCACAGAACGACGTGCGGACGGGCACCGCGCGGATGCTCGCCGACATGCGGCAGGCGAACGAGACGCGCCGGCGCCGGCTGCCGGCGGGGCGCGGAGCAGCAGCCGCACCAACGGCACCTGACCTGATGGCCGAGGCACTCGGGCGTGCGGTGCCCGCCATGGCGAGCGCGCAGGAACGGCTCGACGCCTTGAAGACCGCCGACGCCCTGCCGCCGGAGATGACCTCCCTGAACGAGCTGCTTCGCGCGCAGGCCGAAGTGCGCCGCCGCGAAATCCAGCAGCAGGGCAACGGCAACGGCCGCCCCGGAGGCAATCGCCAGCAGCAGGACATGTCGTCGCTCTTCGATCGCGAGCTTGCCCGCCAGCAGCAGACCAATTACGAGACGCCCGGTCGAGGCGAGAGCCAGGGCCAGGAGAACCAGTCGGATGCGGACGCGGATCGGGTCAAGGAGCTGGCGAGGCGGCAGGACGCCCTGAATCGCAGCGAAGAGCAGCTGGCCAGGAATCGCGCGTCGATGCCACAGGACCAACTGAAGCGCGAGCTCGAACGTCTCACGCGCGAGCAGTCCGAGCTCCGCCGCGAAGCCGAGGAACTCGCGCGCCAGATGCAGCAGAAGGCGCAGAGCGGACGCGGCCGCGGCGGGCGCGGTGGCTCTGGAGGGACAGCAGGCGGCGCTGGCGAGTCGGGTGGCCAGGATGACCAGCAGGCGAGCCGCGAGCTGCAGCAGGCGTCCCAGGACATGCAGGGCGCAACGAGCGAGCTGCGCCGCGACAATCCGCAGGAAGCCAGCGCCCGCGGCAATCGGGCGGCGGAGCGCCTTCGTGAGCTCGAACAGCGCCTGCGCGGCGAGCAGCCGGACCAGCGCCGGCGGGCGCTCGGCGAGATGGCGCTCGAATCGCGGCAGCTGGCGGAAGCGCAGCGCCGCATCGGGAATCAGGCAGGCACCGGCGGCGGCTCGCCCGCCGAGCGGCAGGATCAGGCGCGCCGCGCGGCATCGGAGCAGGAGCGGCTGGCCGAGCGCGCGGAGCGGCTCGAGCAGTCCGTCCGCCAGCTGGCCGCCGCTGGCCGAGGCGCAGGCCGCGGCGGCGATCCGCGCGAGCGCGAAGCCGCCTCGCAGGCCGCGCAGGAAGTCGACAGTCAGCGGCTGTCGCAGCGGATGCGCGAAGCCGCGCGTCCCGAGCGCCAGGGGGCAGCCGCCGGACAGGAAGGCGAACAGATTGCGCGCGGATTGGAGCGCCTGGCCGATCGCCTGGGTGCCGCCGGTGGCCAGGGCGAGGCGTCGCAGCAGCTCAGCGAAGAGCTGGCGCGCGTGCGTCAGCTGCGGGAGCAACTCGCCAGCCTCGATCGGCAGCTGACCGAGATGAAAAACGGCGGCGGTGAGGGGCGCGGCCAGCAGAGCGGTCGCGGCGCGCAGCCTGGAGGCTCGGGTCAGGAGACCGGAGGCCACCAGCCCTGGAATGATGCGCGCGAGCTCCTCAACGAGCTCAGGCGCGAGGACGACAGTCTGGTGCCGCCGCAAGCCGACGGCTTCAACCCCGGGCGCTCGGCGCCCGGGACCGAAGGGTTCAAACAGGACTTCACCAAGTGGGATGAGCTGAAAGTGCAGCTCGCCGCCGCGCTCGAGCGGTCGGAGCAGACGACGGCCGAGCGCCTCCGGCAGCAGCAGTCACGCGATCGCCTGAACGCGGGGGCGTCACAGAGCGTCCCCGACGCCTATCGGCGGCTGGTCGACAAGTACTACCGGGCGCTCGCCTCTGGAGACAACACAGGCGGCAAGGCAAGGGAGAAGTAGCGATGCAATTCGCGCTCGCGCTTCCCTGGTGGATGTTGCTGCTCATCGCGGCCGGCATCGGCCTCATCGCGTGGGCGTCGTACGCGCGCGCGATCGGGGCGCTGGGCCGGCGTCGCCACGCCGCCCTCGTGGGACTCCGCGCGCTCACGCTGCTGCTGCTCGTCATCTGCCTGCTGCGCCCGGTTCGCGTTGTTCCTCCCACGGGTGATACCGACGCGGTCGTGCCCATCCTGCTCGACGCGTCCCGCAGCATGGGCCTGTCCGATGTTGACGGCCGCCCGCGTCTCGACGCGGCCCGGCAGCTGCTCCAGGAGATGCAGCCCGCGTTGCAGCAGCGCTTCCGGACCGAAGTCTGGACCTTTGGCGATCGCCTCGCGCCGCTGGAGGCTGACAGCGTGTCGGCCACGCACACGCAGAGCGATCTCTCGGGCGCGCTGCGGGCGCTGCGCGAGCGGTATCGCGAACGCCGTGTGGCAGGTGTTCTGGTCTTCTCGGACGGTGGCGATACCGGCACAGAAGAGGCCGCCGCGCTCGTTCAGGACGGCGCCATGCCCATCTACGCAGTTGGTCTTGGAACGCCGGCCGTCGATGCCGATCTGGAAGTGATCGATGTATCCGCCGGCGAAGTCGCGCTCGCCGAATCGTCAGTAGATCTGACGGTCGCCGCCGTGCGTCGCGGGAGCGCCGCGCCGTTCGATATTCGTATCCTCGAGAACGGCAAGCCGATCGACGTGCGTCCTGTGACGCCCGCCGCCGATGGCAGTCCGGTTCGCGCCGTCTTCACGGTGTCGCCGCCGCGGGACACGGCAGCCGTCTACACCGTGGAGATTCCGTCCGCCGCCGGCGAGTCGGTCATTGAGAACAACCGCCGGAGCGTGCTGCTCGAGCCGCCGGGACGCCGCCGCCGCATTCTGATGATCGAGGGCGCACCCGGGTTCGAGCACGCGTTCATCAAGCGCGCGCTGATGACCGATTCCGGGATCGAGCTCGATTCGGTCGTGCGCAAAGGGCGCGACGCCCGCGGCGATGCGACCTATTTTGTGCAGGCGGACGGGGCTCGTGCGCCGCGCCTGGCCACCGGCTTCCCGCAGGAGCGGGCGGCGCTCTACGAATACGACGCGGTCATCCTCGCCAATCTCGAGGGTGACGCGCTCCCGCGCGCCCAGCTGCAGATGCTCGCCGACTTCGTGGACACCCGCGGCGGCGGGCTGCTCGTCTTCGGTGCGCGGTCGTTCGCGCAGCAGGGATACGCCGGCACACCGCTCGACGAGGTGCTGCCGCTCCAGCTGACCGGACGCGGCACGGGCGTCGTGCGCGCGTCGGCCGCGGGCGGATCGCGGCCGACGGTGCGGCTGACGTCCGGCGGCCAGGCACACCCGGTGATGCGACTCGACGGCACGCCTGAAAGCATGGAGAAGCGCTGGGCGGCGCTGCCGGCACTCGCAGGGGTGACAGCACTCGGCGCGCTGCGCCCTGGCGCCGAGGCGCTCGCGCTCGTCAGCGGTCCAGATGGCCTCAGGCCGCTCGTCGCGGTGCAGCGTTACGGCCAGGGGCGATCGATGCTGTTCGCGGGCGAGGCGTCGTGGCGGTGGCGCATGCAGATGCCGTCCACCGACCGCAGCTACGACATGTTCTGGCGCCAGGCCGGACGCTGGATCGCGGGCGGCGCGCCCCCCCGCGTCGCCAGCACCATCGTGCCCGCGGCGGCCGGCCGGACCACGATCGCCGTCGAGGTCCGCTCGGACGAATTCACGCCGGTCGCCGACGCGGACGTGCCGCTGCGAATCACGCACCCGGACGGCCACGTCGAAGATGCGCCGGCTCGCATCGCCGATGCGCGAACCGGCCGGTATGCCGCAGAATTCGCGTTCGAGGCGCCTGGCATTTATCGCGTCGCGGCCACCGCCACGCGCGGCGGCGAACCGCTCGGGACGCACGATCGATGGCTGCTGATCGGCGGCAGCGATCCGGAGATGGCTGATCCCCGCCTCAATGAAGACGTGCTCAAGCGCGTCGCGGCCGCCAGCGGCGGGGCGTACCTGAGTGCGGCCGATGCGGGACGGCTGCCGGCACTGCTGGCAGCGTCGGCGGCGGCACCAGGTCCGCCGAGGCTGGAAGAGCTCTGGCACACACCCTGGGTGTTCATGGCCATCGTGCTGCTGCTCGCCAGCGAATGGATTCTTCGCCGCCGCTGGGGGCTTCGGTGAAGGGCTGGGCTTTGGGTTTTGGGATTTGGGTTTTGATTGGCCTCGCCGCCGTCCCGTCCTTCGCGAGCGAGCGTTATGTCGTGATCGTGTCGGGCGCGTCGGGTGGCGAGAAGTACGCGGAGCAGCAGAAGCAGTGGCGTAATGAGCTCACGGTCTTTCTGACGTCGAACTTTCTGGTTCCCGATGCGAACGTGGCGATTCTCGATGAGGAGAGCACGGGCACCTCCCAGGCGACGGCGCAGAACGTCCGGCGCCTGCTGGGGGATTTGCGCCGGCGCGTGACGCGCGACGACACCCTCATGCTGGTGCTCCTCGGCCACGGCACGTTTGACGGCGCAGACGCGAAGTTCAACCTGGTTGGCCCCGACCTCAACGCGCCGCAGTGGAAAGAGGCCATCGACGGGATCGCGGGCCGTCTCGTCGTCATCAACACCACGGAATCGAGCTACCCGTTTCTCGAGGAGCTCTCGCGCGCCGGACGCGTCATCATCACGGCCACCGACTCGGCGCAGCAGCGCTTTGCGACCGTCTTTCCCGAATATTTCATTCGGTCGCTCGCCGATCTGTCCAGTGACCTGGACAAGAACGGACGAATCTCCCTCTGGGAAGCGTTTGCGTCGGCCAGCGCGGGCGTGAAGGAGCATTACGAGCAGCGCGGGCAGCTGTCGACAGAACGTCCGTTGCTCGATGACAACGGGGACCGCGTCGGCCGTGAGGCGGATGCGCCGGGCGAAGACGGGGTCATGGCGCGCGCGATGTACTTCGATGCCGATCCCGCGTCCGCCACGATCACCAATCCGGCGGCGGCCGACCTCGAACGTGCGCGCCGGCTGCTCGAAGGCCGGCTCGAGGAGCTCAAGTCGCGAAAGGCGCTGCTCTCGGAAGAGCAGTACCAGGCGGAACTCGAAGCGATCCTCGTCGAGCTCGCGAGAGTCGCGCAGCAGATTCGAAAGTCCTCGTAGGCCGGTTCCGCTAGCGAACCTGAACACGAACAGAGAAGATAGAAGCCGAGAAGCGTGAACGACGATGATCTGTACGAATTGTGGGACCGAAATCGCCGAGAAGGCGCTGATTTGTTACCGATGCGGCGAAGCGACGACCGAGCCGCGCGTGAAGCCGCCCGTCGAAGGATCGCTCTTCGACACGCCCAGGCGCAGGAGCCCGATGACGATGGTGGTCGCCATCGTCATCCTGGTCCTCGTGGCGCTCTGGTATTTCCTGTCGGCTAATTTCGCTCCTTGACCCCTTCGGAGATGTGCTGCAGCGCGTCTCCGACACGGCTGTCGCGGCCTTCCTTGACCGCCAGATCGCCGATCGAGACGATACCGACGAGGCGATCGTTTTCCACGACCGGAAGCCGGCGCACCTGATGCTCGCTCATGAGCTCAGCCGCCTCGCGCGTGGACATGTCGGGACTCGCCGAAACGATGTTTCCCGTCACGATGTCACGGATGCAGCGGTTGAGCTGTCCGTCCTCCGCAACCGCGCGCACGACGATGTCGCGGTCGGTCACGATGCCAACTGGACGGCCGTTCTCCACAACAGGTACGACGCCCGTATCTTCGTCCCGCATGATGCGCGCGGCGTTCTGAATGCTGTCGTCGGGTGACACGCAGGTGGGATTGGCTGTCATTACGTCGCGAATGTGCATTTGGTTCCTCCCGGCAGTGGCCGAGCAAGTCGAAGTGAAGAGGTTCTCGCCCTGTGACGTAAGCAAGAGGCAGGCCCGTATAATCAGGGCCCAATGGCGTGCCGCCCCCGCACGATTCTGTTGATCACCGTGGTGGCGGCTGTCATCACGTTCGCAGTCGTACAGGATCGCGTCACGGCGGCCGGTGCCCGCCGGTACGTGGCGCTGCAGCGCGACGCGGCAGCGGGCCAGCGTCAGTCCGTGGCGATTGACGAGGTGGTGAAGCCGGCGGTCCGGCAGTCGGTTCACCAGGGACTCGTGTGGAGCGGCGCGGTGCTGGCGGCCGGCGTGGCGCTGGCCGCACTCATCGGGAGATCCCGCCGTGCATGACGGCCTGATTTACGACTGGAACCGCGCGTCACCTTCGCCGAAGCCGCCCGTCGTCATGCTGTGCGACGAGACGCTGCGGGATGGTCTTCAGTCGCCGTCGGTGCGGACGCCGTCGATCGCGCAGAAGATTCAGATCCTTCATTTCCTGAACCGGCTGGGCATCGACACGACCGACATCGGCCTGCCGGGGGCCGGTGCGCATGTCGTGCGCGACACCGAACGGCTTGCGCGCGAAATCGTCGACGCGAAGCTGGGCATCCACGCGCAGTGCGCGGCGCGTACGGTCGTCAGCGATATTCAGCCCATTGCCGACATCCAGCAGCGGACCGGCCTCGACATCGAATGCTGCTGCTTTATCGGATCCAGCCCCATCCGGTTGTATGCGGAAGACTGGTCGGTCGACTATCTGCAGCGCTGTACGGAAGACGCGATCGGATTCGCGGTCGGGCAGGGCCTGCGCGTCATGTACATCACTGAAGATACGACGCGATCCGATCCGGAGACCCTGCGCCGCCTGTTCCTCGCCGCGATCCGGGCGGGGGCCTCGCGGATCTGTCTGGCCGACACCGTCGGCCACGCCACGCCCGACGGCACACGGGCGCTCGTCCGCTTCGCGCGCTCGGTCATCGACGAATCGGGAAACCCTGATGTCGGGATCGACTGGCACGGACACCGCGACCGCGACATGGGGACGACCAACAGCCTGTTCGCGCTCGAAGCCGGCGCCTCGCGCGTGCACGGCACGATCATGGGCATTGGCGAGCGGGTCGGGAACACGCCGCTCGACCTCCTGCTCGTGAACCTCGTGCTCATGCGCTGGATCGACCGTGACCTCGGGTGCCTGAACGAGCTGGTGCGGGCGGTCTCGGACGCTACCGGCGAGCCGATCCCCGATAACTATCCGGTGTTCGGCCGCGATGCGTTCCGGACGGCGACCGGCGTCCATGCCGCAGCGGTCATCAAGGCGTTCCGGAAGGGCGACCCCGCGCTGATGGATGCCGTCTATTCAGGAGTGCCGGCACGCCTGGTAGGCCGATGCCAGGAAATCGAGGTCGGACCGATGTCGGGGAAGTCGAATGTCGTGTTCTGGCTGGAGCGGCATGGCATCGAGGCGGAAGAAGACCTCGTCGACAGAGTGTTCCGCCGTGCGAAGTCGTCGTCTACGGTGCTGACCGAACAGGAGATCCTTACCGAGATCGAGCACGCCCGGCCGCGTCCCACGCGCCTCGACGCCTAACGGATCCCTGATCCCTGATCCCTACTTCGTTGATGCCAGGCGCTTCTCGATCTGCGGGAGCGCGTCCAGCACCACGTCACCCACAATCTGCAGGCTCCGGGCGCTGACGTGATCGAGGTCGTCCTGCACCGTGTGCCAGGCGGGATAGTCGAGATCGATGATGTCAACGGACGGCACGCCGGCCTTGACGAAGTTGACGTGGTCGTCCTCGATGGTCGTGTCGTCCGGCAGGAACTGGGCGCGATATCCGAGACGCGCCGCCGACGCCCACACCAGATCGGTCAGCCACCGCGTGGAATTGCTGTCGCGGCGGATCGTGAGGTTGCGGTCGCCGATCATGTCGAGGAGCACGAGCGCCTTGAGGCCGGCGAGCGTCCCGGCCTTCTGCGCGCTCTGGACGTAGTGGCGGCTGCCGTAGGTGTTGTCGTTGTTGCGGTACCAGTCGACGACCGCCTCTTCGCCGTCGAAGAAGAGCAGCTCGATGGTGTAGTCGTTCTGCCGGCCCTGCAGCACGCGGGCGAGCTCCAGCACGCCCGCGGTCGAGGAGGCGCCGTCGCTGGCGCCGACGAACCGGAAGTCCCGGAACAGCTTCGTGTCGTAGTGGGTGGCGAACGCGATTCGATCCGTCCGGCGGCCGGGGATCGTCGCGATGATGTTGACCATCCGGATGGGTCCGATGGGCGTCTGCGCGTCCCAGGCATCCTCGTGCGCGGCCACACCGGCGGTTTTCAACTGCGCCAGGATGTACTGGCGGGTCTGCCCGAGTGCCGCCGATCCGGAGGGCCGTGGACCGAAGCCGACCTGGCGGCGCAGATCTTCGTAGGCGCGGGTGCTGTCGAACTTCAGTGGGGCCGTCTGCATCGAAGCCGGGTTATTCACCGCGCAGGCCACCAGAAGCGCACCGACGACCGCGGCGGCGGATCGCATCCTAGGTTCGTTTCTTGAGCGGTACGTAATCGCGCTTGGGTGAGCCGATATAGATCTGCCGCGGCCGGGCGATCTTCTGTTCCGGGTCGAGCAGCATCTCTTCCCACTGCGCAATCCAGCCCGCGGTCCGCGGAATCGCGAACAGCACCGGGAACATCGTGACCGGGAAGCCCATCGCCTGATAGATGAGGCCGGAGTAGAAGTCGACGTTCGGGTAGAGCTTCCTGGACACGAAGTACTCGTCCTGAAGCGCAATCCGTTCCAGCTCGATGGCGATCTCGAGGAGCGGATTCTTGCCGGTGACTTCGAACACCTCGTCGGCGGTCCGCTTGATGATCTTCGCGCGGGGGTCGTACGACTTGTAGATCCGATGGCCGAAGCCCATCAGGCGTCCTTCGCCCGCCTTCACGCGCTTCACGAACGCCGGCACGTTGCTGACGCTGCCGATCTCGTTGAGCATCCGCAGCACCGCTTCGTTCGCCCCGCCGTGCAGCGGGCCGTACAGCGCCGCCGCGGCGCCGGCCATTGCCGAATAGGGATCGACGTGCGAGCTGCCGATGTTGCGCATCGCGCTGGTGCTGCAGTTCTGCTCGTGGTCCACGTGCAGGATGAACAGCACATCCAGCGCTTTCTCGAGCACCGGGTTGGACTTGTATTTCAGCTCGGTCATCCGGAACAGCATGTTCAGGAAGTTGCCGGTGAAACTGAGCTCGTTGTCAGGCTGGTTGTAGGGACGGCCGATGCTGTGGCGGTAGGCGTAGGCGGCGATGGTCGGGACTTTCGCGACCAGCCGGTGGATCTGCTTCCGCCGCGACTGCTCGTCGAAGATCTGCTTCGCGTCCGGGTAGAACGTCGAGAACGCGCCCACCGTGCTCAGGAAGACGCCCATCGGGTGCGCGTCGTACTGATACCCCTCCATCAGCTTCTTGATGTTCTCGTGAAGCATCGTGTGGAGGGTGATGTCGTTCGTCCACGTCTGGAGCTGCGCGGCGGTCGGCAGCTCGCCGAAGATGATCAGATACGCGGTTTCCAGATAGGTGGAATGTTCCGCCAGCTGCTCGATCGGGTAGCCCCGGTACTCGAGGATGCCCTTATCGCCGTCGATGAAGGTGATCCGGCTGCGGCAGTTCGCCGTGTTCATGAATGCCGGGTCGTACGTCATGAGGCCGGGGTCGTCGGCCACGGCCTTGAGCTGGCGCAGATCGGTCGCCTTGATCGTGCCGTCCGTGATCGCCACGTCGTACGTCTTGCCGGTGCGGTTGTCGGTAATCGTGAGCGTATCGGCCATGATGAAGAGAATCAGTCCACAGGTTCGTCGGTTTCAGGTTCGGTGATTGGCTCGGCCGCGACCCGGTAGCGCCCGTCGGCCCACCGCGCCAGGTCCTCGTTCCGGCACCGTTCACTGCAGAACGGCCGCCAGTGCTCGTGAACCGGATCCCGGCGGCACTGCACGCAGAGCGGTGCCTCGCCCATCCGATAGATTCTATCGGTTTCCAGTTGGTAGTTGGTAGCTGGCGGGTCCGGCGTTACTGGTGCTGCCCCGGCTGGTGCCGGACATCCAGCGCCGACACCATGAAGATCACGTCTTCCGCGATATTCGTGGCATGGTCGCCAATCCGCTCCAGATGGCGGGAGACCAGAATCAGGTCCAGCGCCGGCTCCACGGTGGTCGGGTCGTGGAGCATGTAGGTAAGGAGCTCTCGGAAGACCTGGGTCTTCAGCGCATCCAGGATGTCGTCCTGGTTGAGGACCTGCTGGGCCAGGACGGTGTCGCGCCGGACGAACGAATCGAGCGCGTCGCGCAGCATCCCCTGGGCGATGTCGCCCATCTGGGGGATGTCGATCAGCTTCTTGACCGGCGGATGGCTCGCGTACCGGCGCGCCGCCTCGGCGATGTTGACCGCCAGGTCGCCCACGCGCTCGAGGTCGGTGTTGATCTTGACCGCCGCCACGATTGCGCGGAGGTCGGTGGCCATCGGCTGGTGGAGCGCCAGCAGCATGAAGCACCGGTTATCGATCTCGATGTGCAGCTCGTTAATCGGCTCGTCGCCCCGCAGCACCTTGTCGATGAACGCGGTGTCGCGAACGACGAGGCCCTGCACCGATGCGCGCACGCGCTCTTCGGCGAGGCCGCCCATTTCGAGCAGCCGCGACTGAAGCGCCTCCAGCTCTTCCTGAAAGTGACGGACTCGTTCCATCGTTATCCGAACCGCCCTGTGACGTAGTCTTCGGTGGTTTTCTCGCCCGGGTTCGTGAAGATTTTCTGCGTCCGATCGTACTCGACCAGCTTGCCCAGCCAGAAGAACGCGGTGAAGTCTGACACCCGTGCGGCCTGCTGCATGTTATGCGTCACGATCACGATCGTGTAGTCCTTCTTCAGATCGTACACAAGCTCTTCGATGCGCTGCGTGGCGATGGGATCGAGCGCCGACGCCGGCTCGTCCATGAGCAGGATGTCGGGCTTGACCGCAAGCGCGCGCGCGATGCACAGGCGCTGCTGCTGGCCGCCCGACATGGCGAGCGCGGAATCGTGGAGCCGATCCTTGACTTCGTCCCAGAGCGCGGCCTGCCGCAGGCTCTGCTCGACCCGTTCCTCGACCTCGGCGCGGCTGCCGTCCATGTTGTTGACGCGCAGTCCGTACGCAATGTTGTCGAAGACCGATTTCGGGAACGGGTTCGACTTCTGAAACACCATGCCGACGCGGCGCCGGAGCGACACGACGTCGATGCCGTGCCCATAGATATCCGTGCCGTCGATGAGGAGCTTCCCTTCGACACGGGTGCCAGGAATGATGTCGTTCATCCGGTTCATCGTCCGGAGAAACGTGCTCTTGCCGCATCCCGACGGACCGATAAAGGCCGTCACGACATTCGGCTGGATGTTAATGGAAATGTCCTGCAGGGCACGCGTCTCGCCGTAGAAGAAGTTGAGCGCCTCGGCCTGCACCTTCGGCGGGCCCTGAATGGCCGGCTGCGCACCGCGCGCGGCGATGCCGGCGAGCGAGGGAATGGGAATGCTGGCGCTCATGTCAGCTTCTTCTGGAAACGGTCCCGGAGCCAGATGGCGGTGGCATTCATCGTCAGGAGCAGGACCAACAGGACGATGATACCGGCAGCGGCGTTCACCTGGAACTCCTGCTGAGGACGCGAGACCCAGTTGAAAATCTGGATCGGGAGCACCGTGAACGGCGACCAGATCCCGTCGGGCGCGAATGCCACGAAAGTGAGGGCGCCGATCGTGATAAGCGGGGCCGTTTCTCCGATCGCGCGCGAGAGCGCCAGGATCGTCCCGGTCAGGATCCCCGGCAGCGCGACGGGCAGCACCTGATACCAGACGGTCTGCCACTTGGTCGCGCCCAGGGCGTACGACCCTTCGCGAATAGAGCCGGGAACCGCCCGGAGTGCCTCGCGGGTCGACAGGATGATGACCGGCAGGACGAGCAGCGCCAGCGTCGATGCCCCCGCCAGGACGCTCCGTCCCATGGCCAGCGCGCGCACGAAGAGCCCCAGGCCGAGCAGGCCGTAGATGATTGACGGCACCGCCGCCAGGTTGGTGATGTTGATCTCGATGATTTTCGACCAGAGGCCGCGCCGGGCGTACTCCTCGAGGTAAATCGCCGTCGCCACCCCGATCGGGACTGCCAGGGCGCCCGTCAGGAGGATGATGAACACGCTGCCGGTCAGTGCGTGCCAGATTCCGGCGTCCGCTGCGCGCCTCGAGGGGAACCCCGTCATGAAATCCCACGACAGGCGGCTCGCGCCGTCTCCCCACACGTCGGCGATCAGGGCGCCGAGCGCCGCGAGCGCCGCGCAGAGGATTCCCAGCGCCAGCACCGGGAAGCAGATGTCCAGCAGCCGGCGCCGTGCCGTGGCCGCGCTGCGGGCGAGCGTCGCCTCGATCACGCGTACTCCTCGCGGTACCGCTCGCGCAGCCACGCGCTGACAAGGTTCAGAATGAAGGTGCCGACGAACAGCAGCATGCCGACGGCGAAGATCGTCCGGTATTCGAGCGTGCCCTGCGGCGTATCGCCCAGGCTGACCTGCACGATATACGCGGTCATCGTCTCCACCGGAACCAGGGGATTCCACGTGAGCCGCGGCTGCTGGCCGGCGGCAATCGCCACGATCATCGTTTCGCCGATCGCGCGCGAGACAGCCAGGATGCACGCCGCGGTAATCCCGGAAAACGCCGCCGGCAGGACCACGCGCAGGCTCGTCTGCATCTTGGTGGCGCCCAGCGCGTACGACCCCTCGCGCAGGCTTCGCGGCACCGCCTGCATGGCGTCTTCGGACAGCGAGGAGACGAGCGGCAGGATCATGATGCCCATGACGATGCCGGGACCGAGCGCGTTGAAGCCGGCGAGGCCCGGGATGACGCGCTGGAGCAGCGGCGTGACGAACAGCAGCGCGAAGTAGCCATACACGACCGTCGGCACGCCCGCGAGGATTTCCAGGACCGGCTTGATCGCGCGGCGGACGCGATGGTCGGCGTACTCGCTCAGATAAATGGCGCTGAGCAGGCCGCAGGGCAGGGCCACCAGCATCGCGATCGCCGACACGAGCACGGTGCCGGACACCAGCGGCAGGACGCCGAAGCTCGGGGTCGCGAAGAGCGGCGTCCACTCGGTGCCGAAGAGAAAATCGGTGATCGGAACTTCACGCAGGAAGGCGAACGTCTCGACAGCCAGCACCAGGATGATGCCGGCCGTCGTGCCCACGGAGAGCAGGGCGCAGAGGAACAGCGCCCATTCGATCAGGAACTCGAAGCGCTTCAGCTTCACTTTTCCCTGGCCAGCAGCGCCTCGAGCGTCATGCCGACCTTAGAGCCGCCCTCGCCGAACGCCGTGCCTGTCTTGCGATCCGCGAAATGCTTGCGCGCCAGGTCATAGATCTGCGGCGTCAGCTCGATGTAGCCGACTTCCTGCGTGAGATCCGTCCGGCTGAAGAACATCTCGACGAACGTCTGTACTTCCGGGCGATCGGCCGCTTTCCGCGAGATATAGACGAAGAGGGGCCGCGAGAGCGGCTGGTACGTGCCGTTCCGGACGGTTTCCGCCGTGGGGGTAATGGGGCCCGCACCGTTATCCGGCTTCCCGTCTTCGACCGGAACAAGCTTCAGCCGTTCGCGGTTCTGCTCGACATACGCGAGCGGGAGGAAGCCCAGCGCGAGCTCATCGCTGGAGACGCCCTGGACGATCACGTTGTCGTCCTCGCTGGAGGTGAAGTCGCCGCGGCTGGCGCCCTCTTTTCCAACAGTCGCCTCGGTAAAGTAATCGTAGGTGCCCGAATCGACGCCGGCGCCGAACAGCCGGATGTCGCGATTGGGCCAGGACGCGCGCACCTGGTTCCAGCGCATGACCTTGCCCTGCGCCTCCGGGGCCCACAGCGTCCTGAGTTCGGCGACCGTAATCGTCGTCGCCCACGTGTTCTTCGGATTCACGACAATGGCGAGACCGTCGTACGCGATCGGGACTTCGATGTATTCGATGCCGGCGGTCTTGCAGGCTTCGATCTCCGCGGGCCGAATCGGCCGCGAGGCGTTGCTGATGTCGGTTTCGCCGCGGCAGAACTTCTGGAAGCCGCCGCCCGTGCCGGAAATGCCGACCGTCGGCGTGCGCACGTCCGGATTCGCCTTGCCGTACTCTTCGGCCACCGCCTCGGCGATCGGGAACACGGTGCTCGACCCGTCAAGTGTGATCAGCGCCTCGGGCGCCGCTTCGCCTTCCTGCTGGGCTGGTGTGCCGCCGCCGCAGGCGACCGTCAGGGTGAGGAGAACGGGCAGGGCAGCGTGTAACAGTGAATGTCGCATGCCTTCACGCTATGCGACCGCGATTACGCGCCGATTGCCGCCGTGTTAATTCCGTGTTAACGGCTTCGCCGCGGCGAAGCGGACGGGCTTTCGGACCAGCGTTTCGAACGGTGCAACGTTCCGGGAAGCCGCCCACATTTCGAGCTCCGCGTCGCCGTTTGTCCTCAGCTGGACGAGCACATCGCTGCCGCGGTCCTGAAGCTCGACCGCCGAAATAATCTGGGCATGGCTCCGGTCGAGGTTTTCCGCAACCCGGAGGACGCCCGACAGAATCCTGACGGTCCTCCGCAGCGTTGGCGTCAGGGACGCATATTCGTCGTGCGCCTTCTTTGGCGTGCTGCGCCGATGGTACCGGGCGACCAGCGCCATGACTTCGATCTCGTCGGGCTCGAAGCCTCGCAGGTCGCCGTTCTTAATCAGGTAATACGAATGACGGTGGTGGCGCGGGTAGCTGATGTGGGTGCCCAGGTCGTGCATGAACGCCGCGTACTCCAGCAACTCACGCTCTCGATCGGTTAGCTCGTGCTGCGCGCGGGTCTGATCGAACAGCGCCAGCGCCAGCCGCGCGACCTGGTCCGCGTGCACCGCGAAGTAGTTGCAGCGCTCGGCAAGCTCGATGGTGCTGCGGCGCCGGACGTCGGGGATGCGATCGACCTGCGCAATCTCCCGCTTGTGGCGCCGCACGTAGTCGATGACGAGCCCCTCGCGCAACGCGAGATCGCAGAGCGTCAGCTCCTCGGCCCCCAGGCGGCGCAGCAGCGTGTCGAGAAGAATGCCGCCCGCGACCGCGACGTCGGCGCGGCGGGGATCAAGGCCAGGAATCGCCAGACGGCCCTCCAGATCGTGGCTCTGCAGCTCCTTCCGCACGCGCCGGATCTGCTTCGCGGACACGCGCAGGTTCCTCAGTTCGGCGGGAGGCGTGCCCCTGACGGCGGTCGTCGCCATGACGCCAAGGCTCAGGATCGTGCCGGACGTACCGACGACGCGATCGAACCCGATTTCCGCGATCTGATCGCAGTAGCTGCCGGCCTCCGCGAGGATGTGCTTCTCGAGCCGCCCTTCATCGCGGCTGGAGAGCGGGTCGGTGGTCACCAGCCGTTCCGACAGCCGGATGACGCCAAGCTTGAAGCTGCGTGCGAGCTGGACGGAGGAGCCGGTGCCGAGCGTCACTTCGACGCTGCCGCCGCCGATGTCGATGACGACCGCGCGCGCGCTGCCGACGTCGACGCCGTAGACGGCGGCCTGGTGAATCAGCCGCGCTTCCTCGGCGCCGGTAATGACGCGCGGCCGGATGCCCGTCTCCTTCGCGAGGCGAGACAGAAACTCGCCGCCATTCCGCGCTTCACGCGTCGCGCTCGTGGCGACTGCCCGGATCTTGTCGACGCGATGCGAATCGGCAATCTTCCTGAACGTGGACAGCGCCTGCAGCGCCGCGGTCATCGCCTCGGCCGTAAGGGCGCGGCCGTCGAGCCCGCCCGCGCCGAGCCGCACCATCGCCTTCTCGCGATCGACGATCTCGAACGACAGATCGGGGCGTACGCGGGCCACGATCATGTGGACGGAATTCGTCCCGATGTCGATCGCCGCTATGCGCATGCAGGGATATAGTAGGCACAATGACGCGTCGCACCACGTCGCCGGCCGAAATTGTGATCCGCCAGCGCGCTCTGGCGCTGGAGCGATCGCTACCCGGCGCGCAGAAGGGCGAGGTCGCGCGGGTACATGAAGCCAGAGTGGCGACGCGCCGACTGCGCGAGGCCGTGCCGCTCATCGTGTCCGGCGCGCGCGGCAGGAAATTCGAACGCCGCATGCGGCGTCTCACGCGCGCGCTCGGGCCTGTCCGCGAGCTCGACGTCGCGTTGCAGACGCTCGACGAGCTGAGCACGGGCGGCGCCGTGCCGGCCGCGTCGATCGCGCGGCTCAAGCAGGAAATCCGGCTGGAACGTGAACGCGTGCACGCGCACATGCAGTCCGAGGTGTCGCATGTCGACGTCGAGCGGCTTAGCCGGAAGCTGGTGGCCGCCGCGCGCAAGCACCAGCCGCATCCCGCGCGGCCGCGGGCCAGAGACCCGAAACGCATCGCCCGCGCGCGGATCCGCTCCGCGCGGCGGGCCGCGCGGCTGCGTGGAGCCATTGAAAACGCCGGGGCCATCTACCTGCCGGATCGGCTGCACGAGGTGCGCGTCGCGGTGAAGAAACTGCGCTACGCGCTCGAAGTGTCGCGGGAACTGAGCGGATCGCGCGCCGTGGCGCAGATTCGCACACTCAAACAGGTGCAGGATCTGCTCGGACGGATGCATGATCTAGAGGTGCTGATTCTCCGCGTCCGCGGCCTGCAGGGGTCGCCGCAGGCCCCGACCCTTCGCATCTCCGCCAATCTCGATCATCTGGTCCGGCATCTGGAAACCGAGTGCCGCCAGATTCACGGGCGCTACGTCACCATGCGTCGCAAGCTGCTCGCGGTGTGCGATACGACCGAGAAGGCCGCCGCTCCCCATGATTCGACCGGCGCGTCGGCGTCCGCCGCATAGATGGCCGGCCCCTGCGCGCTGTACCTGGTTCGTCATGCGATTGCTGCTGAACGCGGCGAAGACTGGCCCGACGACGACAAACGCCCGCTGACGACTCGCGGTATCGCGCGGTTCAAGGAATCGGTCGAGGGCATGCGGAAGATGGGCGTGGAAGTCGACGAGATCTTTACCAGCCCCTTGATTCGCGCCAAGCAGACGGCGGAGCTGATGGCGTCAGGCCTGCCGGGAAAACCGACCGTGCGGACGCTGGACGCCCTGGCGCCCGGGCACGCACCCGGGTCCGTAATGGCCCAGCTCAATCGCGCCGCCAAGCGCCGGCGGATCGCGGTCGTCGGACACGAGCCGGGTCTCGGCGAGCTTGCCGCACATCTGATCGGCGCCGGGCGCGCGCTCCCGTTCAAGAAAGGCGGCGCGTGCCGCATCGACCTCGAGAGCCTGACGTCCCGCCGCGCCGGCGCACTCAGCTGGTTCGTGCAACCCAAGCTGCTGCGCGGACTGAAGAAATAAGTCACAGGTCACAGGTCAAAGGTCACAAGCACCCTTGGCCCGTGTCGCGATCATCATCAATCCGATCTCCGGGACGGGAGGTCGGCCGCACGTGGCCCGCGCGCGTGCGGAACTCGCCGCGTCGCTCTTGGCCGCGCGCGGACTCGATGCCCATGTCGTCCTGACGGAGCGTCCCGGTCACGCGTGCGAAATCGCCGGCGCCATGCTGCGGGAGGGCACCACGACGATTGTCGCGTGGGGTGGCGACGGCACCGTCAACGAGATCGCGTCCACCCTGGCCTTCCGCGACGCCACGCTGGGCATCATTCCCAGCGGATCGGGCAACGGGCTCGCCCGCGAACTGCACATTCCACTGGATCCTGTCGGCGCCATCGACGTCGCGCTGAATGGTCGCGACGTGCAGATTGATGCCGGGGAGCTTGATGGCCACCTGTTCTTCAACGTCGCGGGGATTGGTCTCGACGCCCGCGTCGCCCACCGGTTCGCGACCGAGGGGCTGCTCATCCGTGGGTTCCGGAAGTATCTGACGATCACGGCGCAGGAACTGTTCTCCTACACGCCCGACGAACACACCGTTGTCGCGGACGGCGACGCCGTGCGCGTCCGTGCCCTGCTCATTGCGATCGCCAACTCCCGTCAGTACGGCAATGGCGCACTGATCGCGCCTGAGGCGAGACTCAACGACGGGTTACTCGACGTGGTCGTGGTCGCCGCCCGATCTCCGCTGGCGGCACTGGTACAGGTGCCGAGGATCTTTGCCGGGCACATCGCTCGTATCAGGGGAGTCACAACCCGGCGCGCTGCCGAGATCACGATCACCTCCGCAAAGCCGGTGGTCTATCACGTGGACGGGGAACCGTTTGTCGGCTCCGCCGAAATCACCGTGCGGACGCGGCCCGGCGCGCTGCGTGTGCGCGTACCGGCCGATGCGCGGATCGAGGTGCTGGCGTGAGACCGCCCTTTTATTACGGATGGGTGGCGCTGGGGGTTGCCGCGCTCGGGATGGTGGCGACCTTACCCGGGCGGACGCAGGGCCTGGGGCTCATCACAGAGCCGTTGATGCGCGACCTGGGCATCGGCCGCGTCACGTTTGCCCAGATCAATCTGGTGGCGACGCTGATCGGGTCGCTCTTCTGCGTCGGGATCGGGCGATGGCTCGACCGCGCGGGCAGCCGGATTGTCCTGACCACGATCGTGCTCGCGCTCGGGATGGTCGTACTCGCGATGAGCCGCGCGACAGGCCTGGCGATGATGCTGGTCGCCGTCACGTTGACGCGGGGCCTCGGACAGAGTTCGCTCTCGATCGTCAGCCTCGCGATGGTGGGGAAGTGGTTCCGCCGGCGCCTGACGCGCGCCATGGCGGTCTACGCGGTCGCGATGAGCGTCGGTTTCATGGCGGCGTTCCCGATCGTCGGTGGGTTGGTGCTGACCACCGGCTGGCGCAACGCATGGGCCGTCGTCGGTCTCGCCCTCATGGCCGGGGTCGCACCCGTCGCGTGGCTGCTGGACCGATCGTCACCCGAAGCAGTCGGACTCTCGGTTGACGGCGACGAGACGCCGCGGCCGGCAGCGGGTGTCGATGCCACGCTGGGGGAGGCGCTGCGATCGCCGGCGTTCTGGGTGTTCGCGCTCGCGACGTCTGTGTATGGACTCGTGGCCTCCGGTATCGGCCTGTTCAACGAGTCGATTCTGGCG
Organism: Candidatus Sulfopaludibacter sp. SbA3; assembly: GCA_945903265.1. GTDB lineage: Bacteria > Acidobacteriota > Vicinamibacteria > Vicinamibacterales > UBA2999 > CAXNKG01. The sequence continues at coordinate 5,005 of CAMDNQ010000012.1, read as the reverse complement.
GAACGCGGGTTCGCGCCGGCCGTCTTTCATCAGGCGCTCGCCGTGACGGCCATCGCCGGCCTGGCGGGGAACTTCGGGGCAGGCGCGCTCGCCGGTCGCGGGTCGCTGCGCGCCGTGGCCGTGACCGCGCTGGTGATTCTCGCGGGTGCGCTGATCGGCCTCGCTCGCGTGGCGACACCGGGCCAGGTCATGATCCAGGCGGTGGCTATGGGCATCGCCGGCGGCTTTGTGATGGTCGTCTTCTTCAGTTTCTGGGGACGGGCGTACGGACGCCGGCACCTCGGGCGGATTCAGGGCGCCGCCCAGGCCATGACGGTGATCGCGTCGGCGGTCGGTCCGCTGCTGCTCGCCGCCTCGGTCGATGCGACCGGGTCGTACGCGGCGGCGTTCTACACGCTGGCCGCCTGTACCGCGTCGCTCGCCGCCGCTGCGTTCGTCGTGCGCATTCCTTCGGGCGCGCTGGCGCATTCAGGAGGTGACTGAGCAGATGAATGCGCCGATGAACGCCAGCACGCTGATCCTCCGGAACCTCGCGTACTACTGGCGGTCGCACCTTGCGGCCATCGCCGGTGTGGCGACCGCCGTCGCGGTGCTCGCGGGCGCGCTGCTTGTGGGCGATTCCGTCCGGGGCACGCTCCGCGACCTTGCTGCTCAGCGCCTCGGCCAGACGGACTTCGTGGTGGTGTCGAGCGGGTTCTTCCGCGAGGCGCTGGCCGCGGACGTTCAATCGGACGCTGCGTTTGGCCGCGGCTTCGATGGCGTCGTACCGCTGATCGTGCTTCCAGCCATCGCTACGAACCAGGAGAGCGGCCGCAAACTTGGCGACGTCCGCGTCTATGCGGTCGACGATCGGTTCTGGATGTTCCACGGCACCGGACGATCCGGTCCTGCAGAGGGCGAGGCGCTGATGAGTGCCGCGCTGGCGGACGAACTCGGGGCGGCCGGCGGCGCGACGCTGCTCGTTCGGGTGCAGCGCCCCTCGGACATTCCGCTCGAGTCGCTCCACGGACGGAAAGAGAATGCCGGCCGGACGATGAGATTTACGGCCGTTGGCGTTGTCCCGGCTGATGCCCTTGGCGAGTTCTCGCTCGAGCAGCGTCAGGCGGCCCTCCGCGCGCTCTTCGTGCCGCTCTCGCAGGTGCAGCAGGAGCTCGACGTTCCGGAGCGCGTGAACACGTTGCTCGTGTCTGGTTTCGGTGGCGACGCTGATCGGGCGAGTGCTGACGGGGCCGACGCTGGCGGGGCCGGCGCACTGCAGGAGGTGATTCGCCGGACCGCGGCGCTGACAGACCTTGGCCTCCGCGTGACGACGCTCCCGGCGCGCAACCTTCTCACGGTGACCTCGGATGCCGGCGTGATGACGGATCAGCAGGCGTCCGCTGCCGCTGGTCTTTCGCTGGGAGCAGGCGAGAGCCAGCCGCTGCTGACGTATCTCGCCAACACCATGCGCACCGGTGATCGGGAGATTCCGTATTCGCTGGTCACAGCCACCGACCTGACGTCGGTGACTCCGGATCTCGCGGCGGTCGACGGTCCCGCGATCGTGCTGAACGAGTGGGCGGCGACGGAGCTTCAGGCGCGCGTGGGTGACCCGGTCGCGCTCGAGTACTACGTCTGGCAGGACACCGGACGGCTTGCCACGCAGTCGGCGGACTTCCGTGTGGCGGCGATTGTGCCGATTGCCGCCGGCGACCGCGACATGGCGCCGGCGTATCCCGGGATTACAGACTCCCCGACGATCGTCGACTGGGATCCGCCGTTTCCGCTCGACCTGCGGCGGATCGAGCGGCGCGACGAGGAGTACTGGAACGAGCACCGCACCACCCCCAAGGCGTTCGTCGACTTCGAGACGGGGCGGCGCCTCTGGCGATCGCGCCACGGGGGCGTCACGTCCATCCGCCTCGCTCCCTCGACAGGACAGACGCTGAACGACGCCCAGCAGGATTACGAAGTGCGTCTGCGAGCGGGAATCGACCCGCTGGCGGCCGGACTGGCTGTGCGCGATGTTCGCGGCGAAGGCGTGGCCGCTGCTCGCGGGGCCACCGACTTCGGCGCCTATTTCGTGTACTTCAGTTTCTTTCTCGTCGTGTCGGCGCTTCTGCTGGCGGTGTTGTTCTTCAAGCTGGGTGTCGATCAGCGCGCGCGCGAAATCGGGTTGCTTCGCGCGGTGGGGTTCGGGCCTGCGGCACTGCGGCGCCTGTTCCTGGCCGAAGGGTTCCTGGTGTCCGGCATCGGCAGCGTCCTCGGCATGGCGGGTGCCGTGGCATATGCGGCGCTGCTGGTGACGGCCCTTCGCACGTGGTGGGTGGATGCCATCGGCACGCGCGCGCTGACGCTGCACGTGTCCGTCGTCTCGCTGCTGGCGGGCGCGGCCGGGGTTGTCATCGCCGCGCTTGTCTGCATCTGGTGGACGCTTCGCGGATTGGGCCGGTTATCCGAGCGCGAACTGCTCGCCGGCCAGCTCGCGGTCGACGGTGATCGCGCCGGCGTCTCCTCCGGCGGCCGGCAGGCGGGCGTCGGCGCCGTGCTGGCCGTGGCCGGTGTCGCGCTGATTGGCGCGGCGAGCGCGAATCTCATTCCGGCCGCCGGGTCGTTCTTCGGCGCAGGCGCGCTGTTGCTCGCGGCGGGACTCTGTTTCTGCAGCGCACTATTCCGCCGAGAACTGTTCCGGCGAGAACTGTTCCGCCGCCGAGGGGGTGAAGGCGTCGGGGGTCGGGACTGGGGGCGTGGCTGGCCGTCCGTCTTGCGGCTTGGATTGCGGAACACCACGTACAGGCCCGCCCGCAGCGTGCTCTCCATCGCGGTCATCGCATCGGCGACGTTCATCCTGCTGGCCGTGGATGCCTTCCGCCGTGACGGCGGGGTTGATGCCACCCGGTCCTCCGGCACCGGTGGCTACGCGCTCTTCGTCGAAACGCTCGTTCCGGTGGCGCACGATCCGAACACCGAAGAGGGCCGCCAGGCTCTAAACCTTGTGGAATTTTCCGGCGCCACGTTCGAACCGTTCCGGCTGCTGCCTGGCGACGACACGAGTTGTCTCAATCTGTACGTGCCTACGCGGCCACGCATCCTCGGCGCGAGCGACGCATTCATCGAGCAGGGACGATTCGCGTTTCAGGATTCCCTCGCGCCGAATGACCAGGAGCGCGCGAACCCCTGGCTGCTGCTGCAGCTCCCCGACCCCACCGGGGCCATTCCCGTCGTCGTCGATGCGAATTCGCTCACCTATGTCCTGCACAAGCGTCTGGGCGACGAGCTGACGATCATGTTCGGCGACCGCGAGATCACCGTGCGGTTTGTGGCCGCTCTGAGGGACAGCCTGTTTCAAAGCGAGCTGGTCATGTCGCAGGCGAACTTCGTCCAGCATTTCCCCGAGCAACAGGGGTATCAGGTGTTTCTGGTGGATTCGCCCGAAACACCCGGTGCGCTGGCGGTGCGCGTCGAAGATGCGCTGACGGATGTCGGCGGCGATGCGACCGGCACGGCGGAACGTCTGGCGGCCTTCCATCGTGTCGAAAACACGTACCTCTCGACGTTTCAGACGCTCGGAGGCCTTGGTCTGCTGCTGGGTACGGTTGGACTTGGGGCGGTCATGTTGCGCAACGTCATCGAGCGGCGCCGGGAACTGGCCATGCTGGGCGCCCTCGGTTTTCGCCGCGGGCATTTCATGCTGATGGCCGCCGCCGAGTCGATCCTGCTGCTCGCCGGCGGGCTCGGTGTCGGTGCGATTTGCGCGGCGGTGGCCATTGCCCCCACCCTCGTGGAGCGCGGCGGGCGGCTTCCCATCAGTACTGCCGGCTTGCTCGTTGTCTTTGCGGTGTTCCTGACCGGTCTGCTATCGTCGCTCGCAGCGACCCGCCTGGTCTCACGAGCACCTGTGCTGCAATCACTCCGAACCGAATGATCCGCCTCCTTCTCGCCGTCGCCGTCGCGCTGGGCGCCTCCCTGACGCCGATACCCGAAGTTCGAGGCCAGGAGCCTGCTGTCCGCATGATCGCGGACGAGGGTGAGGGCATGAAGTTCTGGCCGCGGTGGCGCGGGCCTTCCGGGCAGGGCCTCGCGACCGGCACCGGGTATCCGGATACGTGGTCGCCCACGCAGGGCGTGCTGTGGAAGACCCCGGTTCCCGGCACCGGCAACTCGTCGCCGATCGTCTGGGGCGACCACATCTTCGTCACCTCGTCATATGAGGGCGGCCGGAAGTTGTCGCTCCTCGCGTATCGACGAAGCGACGGCCGACTGCTCTGGGAAACGCCGGCACCCGCGGGACGGACCGATTCGGGCGCCCACTACAAGAACGGCCACGCCTCGTCCACGCCGGCCACTGACGGGCGGCTCGTCTATGTCCTGTTCGGCGCACGTGGACTGTTTGCATTCGACTTCACCGGCAAGCTCGCATGGCAACGCGACCTCGGCCCGATGGACGCGTATCACGGTGCAGCGGGATCACCGCTTCTCTATAGAGACCGGATCGTCCTCTACCAGGATCAGTTCAGCGGCTCGTTCATCGCGGCGTTCGATACGCGAACCGGACGCGAGTTGTGGCGGACGCGCCGGGACGCCAGCGTGGGGTGGGGCACACCGATCGCCATTCGCGCCGGGCAGCGCGACGAGATCATCGTCAACGGCCAGCAGCACGTCACGTCGTACGATCCGATCACCGGGCGCGAGCTGTGGCGCTGTGGCGGCACGACGTACGAAGTCATCCCGACGCCCGTCGTCGGATACGGCATGGTGTTCTGTTCGTCCGGCCGTGCCGGGCCGACGCTGGCGATTAAGCCTGGCGGCAGCGGCGACGTGAGCCGCACGCATCTCGCCTGGGAAAGTCCCCGCGGATCCCCGTTTGTGCCGTCGCCGATTCTGTACGGCGAGCAGCTCTACATGATCAACGACATGGCGAGCATCGTCACGTCGCTGTCGGCGACAACGGGACAGTCGTTATGGCAGGGAAGACTTGGCGTCGCGCAGCGCGAAGGATTCTCGGCGTCGCCTGTCGCGGTGGACG
>CAMDNQ010000011.1 GCA_945903265.1 Candidatus Sulfopaludibacter sp. SbA3 | reverse complement strand
CCGCGTTCCAGGCGACCGGCGGCGCGGCGATCTGGCCGCGCGCCGACATCACGGGCGACCCGATTCACCGTTTTGACGTGCGTTTCCAGAAGCGGCAGCGGATTGCCGGGAGCGTGACGATTGACGGGATCTTCGAGGTGTTCAACCTGTTGAACCACGAAAACTACGGGTCGTACACCACGCAGCGCAGCAACGCGAACTACGGTCAGCCGTCGTTCAACGCGAACATCGCGTTCCAGCCGCGCGTCATGCAGCTCGGCTTCCGGCTCGCGTTCTAACGAGTAGGCAGTAGGCGGTAGGCGGTAGGCAGCGTTCACGCTGCCTACCGCTTTTTTTCTGTACGTCTTCTGCTCACTGCCTACTGCATACTGCCTACTGCCTACTATGGACATCCAAACCTGGCTTGACGCCGCCATCGCCGACGCGAAGCGTCGCGGGATCCCGGAGCTCGAGCCCCTTCTTCGCGCTCTGGCGAAATCCACTGAAGCGCTTCGGAAGGCCGACTTCGCCGAGCAGCCAGACGCGATCGTGGATGAACTGAGCGACCTGTCCCGAGCGAGCAACGCGAGCGTAGGGAATGCCGGACACACCCGTCACACCGACAATTGAGCAGTTCGGCCGCCGCTGGCGCGCCGGAGACATCAGCGCCGCGACGGTCACCGAGACCTGCCTCGCGGCGATCGAGGCACGCAACGACGCCCTGAACGCGTTCATCACCGTGATGGGCGACGAGGCGCGCCGTCAGGCGGCCGAGGCCGATCGCGAACGCGCCGCCGGCCGGGATCGCGGGCCATTGCACGGCGTCCCGATTGCCATCAAGGACCTGATCGACATTAAAGGCGTTCCCACAACGGCCGCGTCGCGCGTGCGCGAGGGCCACATCTCCAGCGCGGATGCGCCCGTGATTGCGCACCTCCGGAATGCCGGCGCCGTCCTTATCGGGAAGACGAACCTTCATGAGTTCGCGTACGGCACGACGAGCGAAGACTCTGCGTTCGGCGCCGTGCGGAACCCGCACGATCCGTCGCGCACGCCGGGCGGTTCGAGCGGCGGCTCGGCCGCGGCGATCGTCGCGGGGATGGCCGTCGCCGCGCTCGGCAGCGACACCGGCGGGTCGATCCGCATTCCCGCCGCCGCGTGCGGCCTCGTCGGGTTGAAGCCGACCTACGACGAAGTGTCCGCCGCGGGTGTGGTGCCGCTGGCCCGATCGTTCGATCACGTCGGTCCCCTGGCGCGGACCGTCATGGATGCGTGGCTGGTGCACGAGGTGCTGACCGGGGTGAGCGTTCCCCAGGGCATCGGCGCGGCCTCCCTGAAGGGCATGACGTTCGGCGTACCGGACTCCTATTTCTGCGAAGTGATGGAGCCCGACGTGCGGGCGCGGTACGACGCCTCGGTGCGGGCGCTCCAGGAGGCGGGTGCCGCCGTTCAGCAGGTGGAAATTCCGCATGCGGCGTTGACCGCGGCCGTCTACATCCATATCCATGCGACGGAAGGATCCGAGTATCACGCACGGATGCTCGAGCGCGTGCCCGAGCGCTACACGCCCGTCGTCCGCCGGCGGCTCGAAATGGGACGCTACATCCTGTCTGAGGACTACGTCCGCGCGCAGAACGCGCGCAGGGTGCTCGTGCGGGAAGTCGACGCCGCGCTGGGCGAGCGGGCGGCGCTCCTGCTGCCGACGATGCCGATTGCGGCGCCGCCCATCGGGGCGGAAACCGTGTCGATCGAGGGCCGCGACGAGCAGGTCCGCGCGCTGATGCTTCGGTGCACGCAACTGTTCAACGTGACGGGCCATCCCGCCATTGCGATGCCGTGTGGTGTCACGGGCGGGGGAATGCCGTGCTCGCTGCAGCTCGTTGGGCGGCGGGGGAAGACGCACGCCCTGGCGCGCATCGCGCTGGCCGTCGAAGCTGCCATTGGCTAAGCTAACGCCTTACCATCAACCCTAACCCCTAACCACCAACCACCACCCAGAGAGTGCAATGAGACATCGGATCGCGGTCATTCCAGGCGATGGAATCGGCAAGGAAGTCGTCCCCGAAGGCATTCGCGTGCTTGAAGCGGCGGGCAAGCGCTTCGGCTTCGAGTTCGAGTGGACCACGTTCGACTGGAGCTGCGAGCGCTACGCGAAGACCGGCGCAATGATGCCCGAGGACGGGCTCGAGCAGCTGAAGAAGTTCGAGGCCATTTTCCTCGGCGCTGTCGGCTTCCCGGGGGTCCCCGACCACGTCTCGCTCTGGGGCCTCCTGATTCCGATCCGGCGCGGCTTCCAGCAGTACATCAACCTGCGGCCGGTTCGCCTGCTGCAGGGCGTGAAATCGCCGCTCGCGGGCCGGACGTCCGCCGACATCGACATGATCATCGTCCGCGAGAACGCCGAGGGCGAATACTCGGAGATTGGCGGGCGGCTCAATCGGGGGACCGCCGACGAGCTCGCCGTGCAGGTTGCCATGTTCACGCGCAAGGGATGCGATCGTGTCATCAAGTACGCGTTCGACATCGCCCAGAAGCGGAAGCGCAAGCACCTCACGTCGGCGACGAAGTCGAACGGCATCATTCACAGCATGCCGTACTGGGACGAGCGGTTCGCGCTGGCGGCGAAGCAGTATCCGGATGTGAAGACGGCGCAGTTTCACATCGACATCCTCACGGCCCACTTCGTCCAGCACCCGGACTGGTTCGATGTCGTCGTCGCCTCCAATCTGTTTGGCGACATCCTCTCCGACCTCGGACCGGCAGTCGCGGGATCGATCGGCATCGCGCCCGGCGGCAACATCAATCCTGAGAAAGAATTCCCGTCGATGTTCGAGCCGGTGCACGGCTCGGCGCCGGACATCGCCGGAAAGGCGATCGCGAACCCGATTGCCCAGATCTGGACCGGCGCGATGATGCTCGATCACCTCGGACACGAGGACGCCGGCGCGGCCGTCGTGCAGGCGATCGAGAAGGTCGTGGCGGGTGGAAAGGTCCTGACGCGCGATCTTGGCGGCCAGGCGTCGACGCCGGACGTCGGGAAGGCTGTCGCCGCCCTCCTGTAAGACATTCAATTTTACGGATCGAAAGCGTGGGGGCACCCACGCTTTCGCCTGCAAAATCGCGCAGTTGAGGGCATCCGTGAGCGCCTCGCCGATCGGATCCATTGAGATGGACGATCGGCCGCATTTCCAAATCCGTCAATGGTTTACGCCGGCCGTCGGCATGTAAAACGGGTATTGACGGAATCCCGGAATACCCGTAGAGTTCGGTCGCCCCTGAATCAGCAGCTGGCTACAGCTGTCTTCGGGGAGAGGAGGATTCATGAAGTTTGGTTTTACAAAATGGGTTGTCGTTGTCGCGGCAATCCTGGCACTGCCCCTGACGGGCTTTGCGCAGGAAGCGACGATTACTGGAACGGTGAGTGACACGACCGGCGGCGTGCTTCCGGGCGTGACCGTCACGGCCGTTCATGAAGCCACGGGCAACACGTTCGTGGCGGTTACTGACGAACTCGGCATGTTCCGCATACCCGCCCGCGTCGGCGGTTACCGCATGACCGCGGAGCTCGCTGGCTTTGCGACCGTCTCGCGCAGCGGCTTGACCCTGCTGATCGGGCAGACCGCGAGCGTCAACCTGCAGATGTCCGTCACGGGCGTCGCGGAAAGCGTCACGGTCACCGGCGAGGCGCCGCTGCTCAACACGGAGCAGTCACAGATCGGCGGCAACATCGATCCGCGGCAGATGCAGGAACTGCCGGTGCAGGGCCGCGAGTGGACCACGCTTGCGCTCCTGGCCCCGGGCAACCGCACCAATGCGAGCGGCTCGACGCCGGTCGCGAACCGCGGCGACGTCCGTGAGTTCCAGCTCAACATGGACGGGCAGCAGGTCACCAACAACATCGGTCCCGGCGAGCAGCCGCGCTTCAGCCGCGACGCCATCGCCGAGTTCCAGTTCATCTCGAACCGGTTCGACGCGACGCAGGGCCGTTCCTCAGGCGTGCAGGTGAACGCGATCACGCGCTCGGGCACGAACGCCTACACGGGCTCATTCGGCGGCTACTTCCAGAACTCTGACTGGAACGCCGCGGACCCCGTTCTCGGTGTCGTGGTCCCCGGTTCGGAACAGCAGTACAGCGGGACCACCGGTGGCCCGATCCTGCGCGACCGCATGCACTTCTTCTTCGCTTACGAGTACCGTCGGGAGCCGAAGACCTCGATCGCCACCACGTTCGTCCCCCAGTTCAATCTCTCGTTGTCGGGACAGGAAACGACGAAGATGGCGACCTTGCGGCTCGACTATCAGATTTCGTCGGCGCACCGCTTCATGGCGAAGGGCAACACGGCCCGGGTGCTCAGCCCGTTCAGCCTCCTCGGCAGCAATCACCCCGCCGGGTCGGGCACGCTGAACGAGCAGACCAATAACCTGGTCACGCAGTTGACGTCGGTCGTGTCGAACAGCGCCGTGAACGAGATCAAGTTCGGTCCGGCGAGCTTCAAGTTCGGCGAGCGGAACCTGACGACCTGGTCGAACCACTGGCTGAAGGACCGCGGCATCACCAACGGTCACCCGCGTATCACCTTCACGGGCTTCAGCATCGCGGGCAACAACAACTGGCCGCGTTACCAGCTCCAGGACGTCTGGACGCTGCGCGACGACTTCACGCTGTCGCTCGAGGCCAAGGGCCGCCACGACATGAAGATCGGCGCCGAAATCCTGCGGCTCGGCGGGACGTCTGCCAACTGCGCGCGCTGCATGGGCAACATCGACGCGCGCGCCGGCGCGCTGCCGTCCGCCGCGCAGATGGCCGCCTGGTTCCCCGATGCGTTCAACGTGGACACCTGGAACTTCAACGCCATCAATCCGCTGATCCGGACGTACACCATCGGCATTGCCGATGATTTCCCGGTTCGCCACGACCATCCGAAGTACGCGGCCTGGCTGCAGGACGACTGGTCGCTGACCGATCGCCTGACGCTGAACCTCGGTCTGCGCTACGACTTCATCAAGAACGCCAACAACCAGGCGGTCTCCTACGCGCCCTGGATGCTGCCGAACCGGCCGGAGGACACCGACAACATCCAGCCGCGTCTCGGCTTCGCGTACCGGCTGAACGACCAGACGGTGCTGCGCGGCGGGGGCGGCCTGTACTATCCCGACATCATCGGGAGCCATCACTCGCACTCGACCCGGTTCACGCAGCTGGCATACGTCACCCTCACGAACGATGGCCGGGCGGACTTTGCCACGAACCCGTTCAACGGGCCGACGCCGACCCTGGCCCAGGCGCTCGCGCTCATGTGCGACGTCAACCCCAGGGCCGGGTGCCTGCGCCGGGCGAGCGAGGAACTCTCTCCGCCCGCCGCGTACAGCGAGCTCGGCGACACATGGCAGATGTCGTTGGGCTTCCAGCGGCAGCTGGGCACCGACATGGCGGTCGAAGTGGACTTCGTGAACAACCGCAGCCGTCACGAGAAGATCCTTCACCCGAACGCCAACCTGACCTATAACCCCGCGACGGGGATCAACTATCCGTTCTCGGATATCTCGCGCCGTCTCTACCCGGAGTGGGATGCCATTGGCTACTACGCCTGGACGGGGCGGTCCGACTATCAGGCGCTGCAGACGACGTTCACCAAGCGGTTCAGCAGCAACTGGCAGTTCTCAGGCAACTACACCCTGGGGCGGCTGAAGAACGACGATCCGTCGCAGCCGATCAGCGGCCAGGTACTGGTGCCGTTTGCGGTGGCCCCGGACCTCGGTGGCGAGTATGGGCTGGCGGAAACCGACCAGCGGCACCGGGCGGTGTTCAACGGCATCTGGCAGGTCGCCAAGGGCTTCCAGATGAGCGGGCTCTACTTCTTCGGATCGGGCCAGCGGCAGGACGTTGTCTGCGGCGGCGATCGGCGTCTCGTCCAGGCGCCGGGCGCACCCGCCCGGCTGTGCGCGGACGGCTCGATCGTTCCACGCAACAGCTTCGTGCAGGATCCGATTCACCGCGTCGACACGCGCTTCCAGCAGCGCATCCCGCTCCCCGGCACCCTCGAGCTCGATGCCATGCTGGAACTGTTCAACCTGTTCAACCGCGACAACTTCGCCTCATACGTGCTTGACCGCAGCAGCCCGCGTTACGGGCTGCCGAACGCGAGCGCGAATCTGTCGTATTCGCCGCGTGTGATGCAGCTCGGGTTCCGGCTGCAGTTCTAAGAACGTAACTGGGCAGCTCGGTAGCTGCGTAGCCAGGTTGGGCCGGGCGGAGTAGAATCCGCCCGGCCCTTTTTTTATGCTCCGTATGCGCAAATTCATCATCCTTCTCGCCGTCGGTGCCGCGCTCGTCGCTTCCGGCGATGTGCCCGAGGCGCAGCAGCCGGCGCAGCCTGACGCCATCGTCGTCGGCGCCGGACTTGCGGGGTTGTCCGCCGCGGTGGAGATGGGCCGCGCGGGCCTCAACGTGCTCGTGCTCGACATGAATTCGGTGGCCGGCGGCCACGCCGTACTCGCCGGCGGCGTCGCGCTCGTCGGCACGCCTCTTCAGGAGAAAAACGGCGTCAAGGATTCTTCGGACGCGGCCTACAAGGACTGGATGCAGTGGACGGTCGACGCCGATCCGCAGTGGACCCGGTTCTACGTCGAGAACTCGCGCGCGATGATCTACGACTGGGTCACGGCGATGGGCGTCGAGTTCGTGCGCGTCGGCGGGGGACAGGCCAACAGCGTCCCGCGCATTCACTTCACGAAAGGGCGCTCGATTCACCTGGTCATGCCGATCTTCAAGACGGCGCTCGCGATGCCGAACGTGTCGTTCGTCTGGAACGCGAAAGCCGAGCGGCTGGTGGTCGAGAACGGACGCGTGCAGGGCGTGACCGTCCGGCATCTGCGCACGGGTCGCACCGAAACACTCCGCGCGCCGCACACGGTGCTCGCGACGGGCGGCTTCGAGAGCGATCTCGAACGGGTGCTGGCGAACTGGACGCCAAGTCTTCCGAGGCCGGATCGCCTGCTCATTGGTTCGGCGATCAGCGCCACCGGCTCCGGCCATGACATGGCCGTCGAAGCGGGTGCCGCGCTCAGCCGGATCGATCGCCACTACATCTACATCGACGGCCTCGCCGATCCGCGCGACAGCCAGCGCATCCACGCGCTCACCGGCGGCAACAGCCGCGCAATCTGGGTGAACGCGCAGGGGCGCCGCTTCACGAACGAGAACGGGTTCGACAAAACGATCCTGGTCGATCTGCTGCAACAGGAGCCGTCAAGCTACTGGGCTGTCTTCGACGAGGCGGCGCGCGAGAATTTCGGCGTGCGCGGCGCCGCGTGGGTGCAGACGCCAATGGACGTTCACCCGATCCTCGACAACCCGGACGCCGCCCACAAGGCGGACACGCTCGAGGCGCTCGCTGCGAAGGCGAAGCTTCCCGCCGCGCAGCTTCGAGAGACGATTGCCCGCTTCAACGGCATGATCGAGAAGGGCGTGGACACGGATTTCGGCCGGTTCCGCGGCGGCCAGAAGCCGCCCACCATGATTGCGAAGCCGCCGTTCTATGCGGTGCAGTTCTTTCCGATGACGCGCAAGAACATGGGTGGCGTCGCCATCGACCTGCAGGCGCGCGTCCTGAATCGCGCCGGCCAGCCCGTACCGGGGCTCTTCGCATCGGGCGAGATCACCGGGAGCGTCGGTATCAACGGCAGCCATGGGATGGATGGCGCGTTTCTCGGACCGGCTATCCTGACGGGCCGCCTGGCGGGACGTACGATTGCGGAGCTGCGGCGCGTCACGAGCAGCCGTGACCTCTCGCAGGCACCGGCAGGACGGATCCTCTCGGACGCGACGCCATCAGCAACGCTGCCCTCACGGACCGCCGCCGATCTTCAGCCGCTCCTGGCGAAACCCCGCGACGGTTTCTGGCACTTCGAGGTGTCGCACAAGACGGTTGTCGAACGGAAATACGAGTGCACGCTCTGCCACACGGCGCAGCTGCCGTTTGCCCCGATCACGACAACGACACAACGTGAAGCGCAGACGCAGGTCTGCTTCAACTGTCACGATCGCTGAGAGGAATATGACTCAGACCCTGGACCCCGTCACGACCACCGCCCCGCGCAGCCGGCTCCGCGACGCAGACATCACGCTCGCCTACGCGCTCGCCCGCGTCGGCATGGGCGTGAACATGATGCTGCACGGGTGGACGCGCATTCCCAACATTGGCGCCTTCCAGACGCGGCTGCACGAGCAGTTCGCGAACACGTTTCTCCCGGTCTTTCTGCTGGACGTTGCGTCCTACGCCATCCTGTATACGGAAGCGATCATCGGACCCTTCATCATCCTCGGGCTCTTCCTGCGCCAGGCGCTCACGGGCCTCGGGATGCTGTTCATCATCCTGCTGTTCGGCACCTGCCTCTCGCAGCAGTTCGCGACGGCGACGACGCAGCTCACGTACATGATTGTGTTTCTTCCGCTGCTGGCCGCCGTGGCGTACGACGGCTACTCCCTCGACGCCCTCAGGCGCGGTCGCCGGTAACCGCGGCATGCCCTCGGTTCGAGCGTTGGCGGCGGCGTGCGCGCTTGCCGCGATTGTGGCGACGATCGTGGCGACGGGCGCCGCGGCGCAGCAGGCAGGATCCTGGACGCCAGCGGGCGTGCTGATCGCCTCCAATGCGGGGGAAGACGATCATCTCGGCGCGGGTGACGCGCTCACGGGTGTGGCGCTCGCGGTCAGCCGCGACGGCCGCACGCTCGTGGTCGGTGCGACGCACGAAGACAGCGCCGCGCGCGGCATCAACGGCAACCAGAAGGACGAGACGGCGTTCGAGGCCGGGGCCGTGTACGTGTTCGCCCCTTCGGGGTCAGGCTGGGCGCAGCAGGCGTACATCAAGGCGTCGAACGCACAGGCGGGCGACCAGTTCGGATTCACGGTGGCGCTGAGCGGCGACGGCACGACGCTGGCGGTCAGCGCGAACTTCGAGGACGGCGGTGCGTTGGGAGTCAACGGCAACCAGGCGGACGAGTCGGCGCCGGGTGCGGGCGCGGTCTATGTCTTCGCTCGCAGCGGCACGACCTGGACGCAGCAGGCCTATCTCAAAGCGTCGAACATCGCCGAAGGGGACCGGTTCGGCTACTCGCTCTCGCTCAGCGACGACGGCGATACGCTCGCGGTGGGCGCGATCGGCGAAGACAGCAGTGCGACTGGCGTCGGCGGGAGCCAGACGGACAATTCCGCCGACCAGGCGGGAGCCACCTATGTGTTCGCGCGGACCGGCGGCACCTGGTCTCAGCAGGCGTATCTGAAGGCGTCCAACACGCAGGGTGGCGACATGTTCGGATTCTCCGTCGCCCTGAGTGGTGATGGGAATACGCTCGGTGTCTGCGGCTATGACGAGGACAGCAGCGCGGAAGGCGTGGGCGGGGACGAATCGGACAATCGCAGCAATGGATCTGGCGCGGTGTACGTGATGGCGCGGACCAGCGGCGTCTGGCGCCAGCAGGCCTACGTGAAAGCGTCGAATACGACCACCCAGGGCGCGTTCGGCGCCGCAATCGCGCTGAGCGCGGACGGCAGCACGATGGCGATTGCGTCGGTCGATGAGGACGGCCTCAACCCTGGCGTCGGTGCGGTGCCGTGGCAGGCCGACCGGAAGGCGATGGATCGGACGCGCATCGCGGAAGATTCTGCCGGCGCCGTCTACGTCTATGCCCGCAGCGGCGCAACATGGACGTTCCAGACCTATATCAAGTCGTCCAATATCCGCGCGAACGACACATTCGGGACGCGCCTGGCGCTGAGCGCCGACGGGTCGGTGCTGGCCGCAGGCGCACCGCAGCAGCCGGGAGGCGGCACGGGGGTGAACCCTGCCGCCGCGGATGCCTCCGCGCCGGAGTCGGGCGCTGTCTACGTCTTCGTGCGGGACGGCGTGCGCGACGGCGCGCGCTGGCGCCAGGACGCCTACGTCAAAGCACCTGACGCCGCGGAGTACGATCTCTTTGGCAGCGCGGTGGCGTTGAGTGCCAATGGCCGGATGCTCGCGGCAGCCGCGATGGGCGCCGACGGGCGCGACAACGCCACGCGCGATGCTGGCGCGGTGTACGTGTTTACCAGATAAGGTGATCGTCATGAATCGAACGCGTCTATACGTTGTTGCGCTCACCGTCGTGATCACCGGCGTGCTTGCCGGCGCGTCGGTGGTGGCGCAGGGCACCTACGCGATCTCTGTCCTTTCCACCAACGCCATCGTCGGTCCGCTGACATCCATCGTCGAGGATCTCAACAGGGGCGGCGGTCCGCAGGTGAAGGTCGAGTTCGACACGTCGCCGAGCATCAACCGGCGGCTCGCCGCGGGGACCGTCACCGGTGTGAATGTGCTGGTGTCCGCCAGCGGGACGGTCGATCAGGCGATCAAGGATGGCAAGGCGATCGCGGACACACGCGTGCGCGTCGGCCGCGTGGGTGTCGGCGTGGCCATCCGGCGCGGCGGCCCGCGGCCTGATGTGTCGAGCGTGGAGGCGCTGAAGGCAGCGCTCCTCAAGGCCGACGCGATCGTCTACAGCCAGGGCACGTCGGGTGTGTATGTGGTGCAGCTGCTGGAGAAGCTCGGGATCGCCGCGCAGGTGAAGGCGAAGGCCGTGCAGCTGACGACCGGCGCGGACATGATCGAGCGGGTCGAGAAGAGCCGGGGTAATGAGATCGGAATGACGCAGATCAGCGAGATCCTGCGCTCGGCCGAGGAAACGAAGGGCGCGATCGTGTACGCGGGACCGCTGCCCGCATCAATCCAGAACTACACGATGTTTGACGCGGTCGTCATGGCGGGGTTGCGCAACGAGGATATTGCGCGGGCATTTGTCAGGAACCTGACGGCGCCGGCGACGAGGAAGCTCCTCGCCGCCAACGCCTGGGAGTTTTAGGTTCCTATCTCGTCCCGTTCGGCGAGAATCGCTCCACGATGTTCTTCGGTGCATCCATCGTCGTGATGGCGCCGTGAATAGGCACCAGCACATCGACGTCCAGCTTCAGGCTCTGGACGAAGTCGTACCAGTGGCGCATGTTGGCCAGCCCGTTCGGCGGCGCCGTCAGCGGCGCCGCGGGCGTGGAGAACGAGTCGGCCTCGATCAGGATCTTTTCCTTCGGCAGATAGACCATCAGCATCCCCGGGTTATGCATGTTGCCGGGGTAGTGATACAGGATCATCGACCGCGAGCCGTCGGTCATCGTCCGGCTCCCCAGCACCCCTTCAAAGACAGGCGCGCGTCCTGACTTCGCGAGCCGATCCGGGCTGAGCGTCCACGATCCGGCCCACAGCTGCTGGTAGTAGGGAACGTTGTCGCGGTGCGTGACGATCGTCGCGCCCTCGGCCGCGTATGCTCGCAGCCCGCCGATGTGATCGAAGTGCGAGTGCGTGTTGATCACGTAGCGGATCGGCTTGTTCGGGATGGCCTTGCGGATCGCCTCCATGACCGCGACCGACTGCGGCTCGTGCTCGGGCGCTTCGATAATGGCGATATGGTCGCGGAATTCGACCGCAACACTCTTCGCATACGTGGGCACCCACCAGACGCCTTCCGCCAGCCGCTCGGGCGTGCCGATCAGCGGCTCCGGCTTCGCGTTGCGGATGTTCTCCGGCACGTCGATCGTGATCGCGGGATTGACCTTCACGTCCGTCACGGAGACGTCGAGCAGGGGATACCCGCCCTGCCGCTGGACGATGTGGCCGGGGAACTTGATGCCGTTGACGTCGCGGTAGTCGGTGAAGATGGCCTCAATGGTGGTGTCGCCCATCACGGGACTGCCGAACCACCCCTCGATCCGCTCGACGACATTCCCCTCGCCGAGCGTGCCCTCGTACCTCGCCCCCGGCACGGTGAACGCGACCAGCGTCGTGGTCTTCCCGCGCACGTTCTCGGTCCTGACGGTCGCGTTATTGGCGATCGCCGCCTTGATGAAGCCCTGCGGCGTCAGCGTGATCTGCTCCAGCCGTCCTGCCGCGACGGCACGGCGGTCGTCGCGAAACCGCGGCGCGACCGCGTTGCCGCCCGCGACGTCCCACGCGTATTGACCGCTCGCCACCCAGATCTGCCGCATCTCGCCGAAGATTGGCTGGAATCCGCCGCCGAGCGCTGGATTCTCGAGCTGAACGCGCCGCTTGTCGTCCCGCGCCGCGTTGGCCGCGAAGTCGATCGTCATCGTGTAGGCCGGGACATTGAAGCGCGGCCACGGTGTCGTGCCGTGGTACGCCTGCCCGAAGACGTAGTCGTATCCCGAGCCTGAGTACTCCAGCGTGCGGAGATTCGTGGCGCCGAGCGCTTTTGCCGCGGCGTCGAGCGTCGCCTTACTGTCCTGCGCCTGGCCCGAAACCGAAGTCAGCGCCGCAACCGCGATGATCAGAGCGAGTGTCTTTTTCATGAGTAGGTCCTGTTACTTCGACGCGAGATACGCCGCGATGGCGATCATGTCGTCTTCGGTGAGCTTCGCCACGACCGGTTTCATCATCGGGCTCTCGCGCGTGCCCGCCTGCATGTCATAGAGCTGCCGGACGATGTAGCTGGCCTGGCGGTCGGCGAGGCCGGGCACGGCTCCCATGCCGTTCAGATCGGCGCCGTGGCACAGCGTGCACTGGATGGTCTTGCCGCCGCCCTTCATCACGAGCTCGGCGCCGCGCGCGAGGCTGCCAGTTGGCACGTAAGCGAGCCATCCGGAACGCGGGTTGCGAAGACGTTCGGTCGTCTCCGGATTCTGCGGGACTTCGATGATCCGTTTGCCGATCGGCTCGGTGTCATTCCCGGGCAGCGGGAGGAACAGGCCGTTCACGCCCGGCCGTGTCTTCGGCACCGTGTCGGTCTCCTTGACCTCCACCCAGGGCCGGCGCTTGATCGCCGAGAAGTACGCCGCCGCTTCCTTCATCTCCGCGTCGGAGAGGAAGCGCGCGATCTGGATCATCTCGTTCGAGTTGGCCTTGCGCGGATCCGCGCTGCGGCGCGTCCCGTTCCTGAAGGCCTGGAGCTGCTGCAGGATGTATTCGGACGGGAGTCCCGCCGGCGAGCCGTTCTCGGGGCGGCCGTGGCCATTCGGGTAGTGGCACAGGCTGCAGGCACGAAGCTTGTCGCTCTCGCGGCCGCGGGCGACGATCTCCGGCATCGCCGGGTGATCTTCGGGAAACCAGTCGCCGGGGCCGAAGTCGTAGTGCACCTGGTATTCGGTGAACGTGCGGATGCTGCCCGGCATCTTGTGAATGACGTCCATCGGACGCAGCGTCTGCCGGCGCGCGCAGTCCTGCGGCTTCATCTCCTTGCTGCAGGCCGGGGGAGCCGGCTCGGGACCCGGCTCGTTGTAGCCATAGGCCCAGGGCGGAGGGACGGGCGCCTGTCCGTGCACGCCTGTGGCGGCCGCCCAGACGGAGATCAGTGCAAATGTCAGCAGTCGCATGGCCGTCATTTTAATGGGGCCGGAGCCGAACTGTCCTCTTCAAATGCCCTCCGACCCCCTATAATTCGCCTGCCATGCGTTTCCTTCTTATTGCGGTATTTCTGATGCTTCCGTCGGTGGCGGCGGCACAGGCTCCGGCCTACGCGCCTCCGAAGACCACCTTCGGTCACCCCGACCTGCAGGGTATCTGGCAGGTTATGAACGCGGCCTCCTGGGACATCCAGGATCACCACGCGACGCTCGGCGTGCCCGCGGGCAAGGGAGTCGTGGAGGGCAACGAGATTCCGTATCGACCCGAAGCACTGGAGAAGAAGAAGCAGAACTTCGCGGATCGGGCCAAGCTCGACCCCGATGCGCGCTGCCTGCTGTCCGGCGTGCCGCGCATCACCTACATGCCGCATCCGTTTCAGATCGTGCAGCAGGCGGACAAGGTCAACATCCTGTACGAGTACAACCACACGCTGCGGCACATCTACATGAACGGCAACCCGCACCCCGAGGGGCCGATTGAATGGTGGATGGGCGATTCGCGCGGCCGCTGGGACGGCAACACGCTCGTCGTCGACACGGTGCACTTCACGGCGGAAACCTGGTTCGACAAGGCCGGCAACTTCCACAGCGAAGAGCTGCACGTCATCGAGCGGTTCACGCCGACAGGCCCGAATCACATGACGTACGACGTCACCGTCGAGGACCCGAAGACCTTTACGCGCCCATGGAAGATGAGCATGCCGCTGTACCGGCGCGCGGAGCGCGATGCGGAGCTCCTTGAGTACGACTGCTACGCCTACTGGATTGAGGAGTCATGGCCCAAATAACCTCGCACCGCCGTACCATCCGTACCTTCGCACTGTGCCTTCTTCAGTGCTTCGCACTGTGCGCCGCGCTGATGTTTCCGGCAGCGCTGGGGGCCCAGGGCATGTTCGCGCGCGACACGCCGAAGGGCGCGGGCGCGAAGACGTGGCTCGAGCGGAAGGCGAAGCTGCCGGCGTTCACGCCGCCTCGCCTTGCCGACGGCAAACCGAACCTGCAGGGCCGCTGGGGCGGCAGCTGGAGCGGCGACATCATCGAGGAGACCGAATACATCGACGTGACGACGCCGCCGTTCGAGAGCTGGATTTCTGATCCCGCCGATGGCCGGATTCCGTATCAGCCATGGGCGCTCGCCGAGCGCGATAGTCACCGCGCGAATCTGGCGCGCGGATGGCCGGGCGAGACGGGGAATCGTCTCTTCATGGATCCGCAGACGTTCTGCCTGAAGAACGTGCCGCGGTACTCGCAGCGCGGGTTCGAGCTGGTGCAGACACCCGGCTACGTCGTGCAGATGCTCGGCTGGGGCCATTACCACCGGCGGATTCCGATGGACGCGCGCGCGCGGCCGGGCTCGACGGCGAAGTTCTGGATGGGTGTTCCGCGCGGCCGCTGGGACGGCGATACGCTCATCGTCGAATCGACCAACTTCAACGGCAAGATGTGGCTCGACAGCGTCGGCAACTTCTACACGGAGAACGCGCGCATCACCGAGCGCTTCCGCCTCGTCGAGGCGAACACGATCGACTACGAGGTCACGATCGACGATCCGGCGGCGTTCACGCGGCCCTGGAAGATGAACGCGGCGATTCGCCGCCAGGGCATGGGCGGTGGTGGGGGCGGCGGCAATGCGAACGCGAAGCCCGATCCGTACGCGGTCGAGTCATGGGAGCACGCCTGCCACGAGGGCAACTTCAATCACATCAAGGGCGCGCAGGACCTCGGCTTCAAATGGTTCCCGGGAGCGTCGCCGAATCCCTGATCCCTGATCCCTGATCCCTGATCCCTACGGAAGGTTGATTACGTCGTGCAGCGACGTGTGGACTTCCATCTTCGGATCCTGGCCCGCGCCGGCTGCGGCTGACGTGATCATCCCGCTCACGAGGTGCAGCCGGTTGCCGAGGACGGCGCCCGCGACGCCGTGGCGCGGCATCGGCATCGGCGGCATCTTCGTCCAGCTGTTCGTCGCCGGTTCGTACACTTCCAGCGCGCGGAACGCCCCGGCCCAGTCCGGCGTCGCCACCTCGCCGCCCGCGACGTAGATCCGCCCGTTATACGTGCCCCAGCCTCCGCCGCTGCGCGGCGTCGGCATCTTCGCCTTGAGCCCCGACCACATGTTCGTCGCCGGGTCGTACTCCTCGACGATGTCGGTGTTGCTCGAGACGGTGACGAACGCGTGCGCGACGCGCCCGCCGATGACGTAGACCTTGCCGTTCACGGCGCCGGCAAACGCATGGTTGCGGCCAAGCGCCATTGGCGCACGGCTCTGCCAGGTGTTGGTCGCCGGGTCGTATACGTCATTGGTCGTGACGACGCGGGCAGGACCGTTGCCGTTGATCGCCGGCTCCTTCGAGCCTTCGACCGTCGTCGCGCCTCCGATCAGGTACATCTTGCCGCCCACTTCAGCGACCACGGCGGAGCCCCGCTTGCTCGGCATGGGCGCGAGCGCCTTCCACGTGTCGGCGGCCGGGTCGTACTCCCACGCGTTGTCGACCGGCTCCCACCCGGCGCCGGTCGTTGGGAACACGAAGCCGCCGAACAGGTAGATCTTGCCCTGGTACTCGAGCATCGCCTGGTGGTGAACCGGCCGCGCCATCGGCTTCTTCTTGGTCCAGCGGTCGCCCGCCGGGTCGTATTCGAACACGGCGCCGCGTGCCTTGCCCGCGCCGAACCCGCCGAGCACGTACATCTTTCCGCCGGCGGCCACGCCGTACAGCTCCTCGTCCGGTTCCGGGAACGGCGCCAGTCTGGCCCAGCGCGCCTGCGTGAGACCGCTCGTGGCGAGGAGCAGGACGATGGACGCGGTGATCCAGACGAGCGATGCGCGGCGTGACGGCATAGACAGTCTCCTTTGTACGACTCGATCAGAATGCATAGCGAATGACGAGCTCCGCCTGCTGGCGGTTCAATGCCTGCGTGATGCGCCCGAACGCGTTCGAGAGGGCGTTGGTGCCCCAGGTCGCCTGCAGGTTGTCGCGCCCCGTCACGTTGAACACCTGCGCCATCAGCTCGAGCGAATGGCGCCCCTGTACCCGGAATGTCTTGCTGACGCGGACGTCGAGCGACCCGTAGTCGTTGGTGTCGATCTGATCGACCGAGAGCGGAGCGAGCGCTCGCGAGACGCGCCAGGCATTGACGAGTGCCATCAGTTGATCGTTGTCACCGCGGTTGAACGCGGATCGCGTCGTGCCCGGCACGTAGTCGGTGATGTTGCCGTCGGCGTTGATGTCGACGCCCGCGGTGGCGGTGAACGGCATCGTGCTGCGATACGTATAGACGCCGCTGAACAGCACGTCTGCGGGCAGCATGACGGAGCCGCTCGCGACGACGGTGTGGCGCCGGTCGCTCGACATCGGGCCATCGTCCAGCCCCGGTGCCTCGGCCTGCGTCGTCGTGAAGGTCGTCGTGCTGCCAGGCAGGTTGCCGAACGAGTCGCCCAGCGTGTACGACAGCATGTACATGTGGCGGCTCGCGAGCCGCTTCTCCAGCCGCAGCAGCAACGCCTTGTAGTCGAGCCAGCCGATGCTCTGATACTGGTTCACGCGCTGGAACTGGGTCATCCGGCGCGGCGCTGTCGGCACGTCGCCCGCGCGCCGGTTCACATCGACGGCCAGCGACGCCTTCGTCATCGCGTTATAGACCCCGTCCACATGGACCGCGAGCAGGGGCAGCAGCTCGTGCGAGAAGCCGACCGTGTACGCCCGCGACTCGAGGTTCTCCAGATCGTTGGCCAGGATGGTGATGTTCTGGGCTGCCGCGGAAATGAAGCGGGCCGGGTCCTGACCGCCGTACGGATCCGGGTACGTCGGGTTCGCGATCGTGACGTTCAGCTGCTGCAGGTTGTTGACTTCCTGGCCGGCCATCTGGATGTTCTGCGGGTTGAAATAGACGCCGTACCCCGCCCGCACGACCGTCCCGCCATCGCCGAGATCCCACGCGAGGCCGACGCGGGGCCCCCAGTTGTTCCCGTCGCCGCGGTTCGTCAGATCGACCAAGGGCAGCTGCGTGGCGGTGCCGGTGGTGGGGAAGTCGTTCTTATCGGTGAAGCTCCGGAACTCATTCCATACCTTCGACTGCCGGTCGTACCGGAGGCCGAGCGTCAGCGTCAGGTTAGAAATCGGCCGCCATTCGTCCTGCGTGTAGACGCTCCACATGGCGTTCGGCGACAGGCGCGGCAGCTTTAGGAGCGACGCGGTGAACTGCTGGACCGATCCCGCCACCGGAACAAAGGCTGCAAGGTTGGTCGGATCGAACGGCTGATCCGTTCGGAACGTCCACGTGCCCAGGTTCGGCCGGTTGTCTCCCTCGAACGACAGGTCCTGATAGTCGCCGCCGGCCTTGATCGTGTGCTGGCCGAGAGAGACCGTCATGTCGTTTCGAATCTCACGCGAGCGATGGGTTGTGTAGAAGTTGCCGTTCGACCCCCAGACGAGGCTGGGGAAGCTGAACACCTGGGTGAGCGGCGCCGTGCGCGCGCCCGAATCGTCGTACAGCTTTTCCTGCGGCGCGACGCCCGGCGGGTGCTGCCGGAAGTGGTAGTTGGTCCACTGGCCGCGCACTTCGTTCAGGATGCGCGACGAGATCACCCACGTGTGCGACGGCAGGAAGGAGTAGCGCTTCTGCTGGATGCCCGTGTCGGAGAACGCCGCGTTGCGTCCTCCACATAACTCGCAGTCGAAGTCGGAGTTCTGCCACGCATAGCGCGCAAAGAGCGTCTGCTCCTGGTTGATTTGCACGTCGCCGCGGCCGAACGCCATGGCGTTGTATTCCGGTTCGGGGTAGGTCCCCTCCAGCTTGCCGTACAGGTCGGGCCGTCCGGTGCTGACCGTGAAGAACTTCGTTTCGCGGGTGCCCTCCGCCGCGGTGAAGAAGTGGATGCGGTCCTGCACGACGGGGCCGCCGAGCGCCATGCCGAACTGGTGGCGCCGGTAATCCGGCTTGCCGCTGCCCGCCGCCTTCTCGAAGCGGTTCATGGCGTTGAGCGCCTTGTCGCGGAAGTACTCGAACACTTCACCCGTGTAGAGGTTCGTCCCGCTCTTGGTAGCGAACGATACGACGCCGCCGGCCGTCCAGCCGTACTCGGCGGGGGACTGGCTGACGTACACCTTGAATTCGCGGATCGCCGACTGCGGAAAATCCTGCCGCGGCTCCCCGGTATTGCCTTCCTTGTTCCAGACGCCGTCAACCAGGAGCGCGCTCCCCATGGTGAACGCGCCGGCGCCGATGTTCGCGTTGGCTTTGCGCGGCCGCACCGCGTCGGCGCTCGTGCCCGGCATCAACAGCGCCAGCGCCATGGGCTGCCGCGACGGCAGCGGCAGCATCTGCATCTGTTCCTGCGTGATCACGCCCGAGACCTCCGTCATGGTGGTGTCGACGACTGGCGCTTCGGCGGTGACGGTGACCGATTCCTGCAGGCCCTCGACCTGCATCGTCACGTTGCGGACCGCTTCGCTGCCGACCGTCACGGTGATGTCGGTGACTTCGACGGTGCCGAAGCCCTGGAGCTCCGCGCGTACCGTGTAGCGCCCTGGCGGCAGCCCGCCGGCGCGAAACCGGCCGTCCGTTTCGGTGACCAGCATGCGCGTGAATCCGGTTTCGGCATTTCGGAGCGTCAGCGAGACGCCCGGGAGGACCGCGCCCTGCGCGTCGCTGACGACGCCGCTGATGACGCCGTTGGTGGTCTGCGCCGCAAGCGGCACCATCGCGACGATGAAAGCCAGCAGCAGCGCCGCCAGGGAGCGACCCGAACGCCGTGAGAACAACCGCTGACGCATGTTTCCTCCGTTGACGTGATGGGCGCGATGTGGGGAATGCGGCGCCAGTATAGCGCCGAACCTGAGCCTGTCAAGGACGCCGCGGATCGATGCCGAAGGTGTCGTTCATCCACGTCCAGTAGGGCGGCAGGGGCGCATTCCGCTCGGAGTCCTGGTCGGTAATGCCTCGATCCGCGAGCGATTGCAGCCACGGGGCGCGAACACGCTCCTGCGCCAGGCCGCGCTGATCGGCCATGCAGAGGGCGTATATCTGCAGCGCGAACGCGTTGTCCGCGATCGGGCCCATCCGAGGCACGGCGTTCTCGGCGAGCGCTGTCGCGCGGCCCAGCGTGTCCGCTGCCTCCGCATAGCGACGTTCCGATAGCAGGCGGAGTCCGATGTGGAATTGCATCCGAGGATCGGTCCTGGCCCCGGGCGGCGTTCGCTCGATGGCCGCCTGAATGTCGGGATTGCTGCCGAGCCGCCACAACGCCGGCGTGCTGAGCGGAGTGGTCGTGAGGGTTGCGTGGACGTCTTCGATGGCGCTGGACGACGTGTTGCCGTACAGGTGAGCGTTGATCACGTGCTGGGCGTCGAAGTACGGGAGTGAACGCTCGCGGAGCGCCGCCGGCCATACGCGTACCACGAAGGCGCTCGCCGCGAAGCGCTGCCGCGCGGCCGCCGTGTCGGCGAGTTCGACGAGAAGCGCGTCGTCGGCAGCGCGCGGCGCAACGGGCGCCTCGAGTCTCTTCGGATGGTTGTCGGTAAGCGCGGGCGTATCGGCGGCGAGCGAGCGGAGATAGTCGGCGTCTCCGATGAAGAGCGCACCCAGTTGCTCGGGCCGCTCCACGCCCAGGCGCGCCATTTCGCTCGAGACCCGCGGGTCCAGCCACTGGCGCGAGAAGAGCGATTCCGACACGGGCGCGGCGTCGCGAGTGCCGGCGAGCATCACGTGTGTGCCCGATCCGTTCCACAACGAGCAGTCCACGAACGCGTCGCAGAACGCGCGGATCACGGACCGGGCGCTGGCGTCCGTGAGGTCGCTGAGCGGCAGCCAGTAGGTGACGATGCCGCCGTCGGCAAGCCGGCCGCGGATCAGGTCGAAATATTCGCGTGAGTACAGGTGCTCGACGCCGGCAATGCCGGGCGGCGGCGGTTCTCCCGTAATGAGATCGAACGTCCGGTCTGTCGTCTGCAGCAGGTGCCGGCCGTCTTCGATGTGCACGCGGACGCGCGGATCGTTCAGCGGACGATCGGCGCCGGCCGGATAGACGATGCGATTCAGGTCAAGGATGTCGCGCGAGAGATCCACGACGTCGATCGACTCGAGGCCGGGCGAGTCGGTCATCGCCTTGGCCGTGTTGCCGACGCCGTAGCCGATCAGCAGCGCGCGCCGAAGGTCCGGATGGACCGCCATCGGCCAGTAGACATACAGCTTCATGTAGCGGCGGGCGCCGTAGCTCGTCGCCGACATCGAAAAGGCATTCGTCAGCAGCGCATGCGAGAGCGGCTGGCCGAGAAACGTCCGCTCGAAGTAGACGATCGTTTCGGTGAGTCCCTCGCGGACGCCGACGATGCGCGCCTCCTCATTCGTGCCGAGCCAGCGGGAGGCCGCTGACGAGACAAGCGCTGACGTCACGCCGAAAGGAAACAGCGCAAGGGAGATGACGAGGACCGCTGCCGTGGCCAGGGCATAGGCTCGCGGCGCCTGTCGCCACAGGCTCAGACCCGCAACGGCGTAGACGGCCGCGATGAGCGCCACGCTTCGCTCCACACCGAGCCATGGAAGCAGCAGAAGCCCGCCCACGAGCGAGCCGAGCGCGGCGCCGGCGGTGTTGGCCAGCGTCAGGACGCCGGCGGCCGCGGAAGGGTCGTCTATGTGCCGGCGAAGTGCCGCGCCGGCCAGTGTGAAAAATATGCCGGAGACGATCGACACCGGCAGCACGAGAGGAGCGGCCGTGCGGACGACGTCGCCTGTCTCGACGATGAGCGCACCTGCCGTGCCGACGACGCGAGGGAACAGGGCGTACGCGATTGCGCAGGCCGCGCCAGCGGTGAACGCCGCGGGACCGGCCGCGCGCCATGCCGACGGCCGTCGATGCAGCCACGCTGCCCCGATGAGTCCTCCCGCGCCGATGCCGGCAAGGACGAGCGCCAGGATCCAGGCGAGCGCCGCGGCATGTCCCTTGACGAACAGCAGCAGCAGCCGGAACCAGATCACCTCCAGCGCGAGCAGAGCGAACCCCGACACGAACGCCGCGAGCAGCCATGGGCGAATCCCCGGACTCAGACGTCCGGAACCCCCCGCGGCATGAATGGGGTCTGACCCCACGTGTCGCTCCAGTCGTCGGGAGAGCCAGAAGGCGACGGCGGCGGCCGCGAGATTCACCATGCCGGCGAGGAGCGCGGTTCCGCGCACGCCGTATGCGGCCACCAGCCATGTTTCGACGGAAAGGACGCCGGCGACGGCACCGAAGGTGTTCCAGCCGTACAGGCGCCCGAGCACCGGGCCGAACTGACCGGCGTGCGGTGCGAGCGCCCGGGTCACGAGCGGCAGGGTCGTGCCCATGGCTGTCGACGGCACGATCAGCACGACGAACGCGGTGGCCAGGCGGGCCACGTTGCTGAGCAGATCGTGATCGAGAAGCGGACGGAGCGCAGGAGCGAGCAGGACGCCCAGACAGGGAAAGAGGAGCACCACGCCAACGCCGGCGATCGCGATCGCCGCCTCGGCCAGCGCATACAGCCGGATCGGACGGCTGACGCGAGCGCCCCCTCGCGCCGCCAGCGCGTTGCCGATCCCGAGCCCGCCCATGAACGCCGCGAGGACAACGCTCGATGCCCAGATGCTGTTGCCGAGGGCGAGTCCCGCCTGGCGGAACCAGAGCATCTCGAAGACGAGCGCAGAGGCGCCCGATGCGAAGAACACGGCGTACAGGAGCGGGGCCATCACGCGGGGTTTCAGACTATAATCCAGCCTCCAAAACGGTCCCCCTGCGGACATCCATGACATTTGCGGCGCCTCTTCGGCTCGCGGTTCTGGCAGCGTTTGCGCTCGGCGCGACCGCCGCCTTGCAGGATGCCAGTGCCGTCGTCGCGGACGTCGCCCGCGCACTCGGCGCGACCGACCTCAGGACCGTCCAGTATTCCGGCACCGGCTTCACCTACTCGTTCGCACAGAACTATCGTCCGGATGTGGCGTATCCGAAGTTCCGCGCCACGTATTCGCGCGCGGTCGATTTCGAGCGCGGCGTCGCGCGCGAGGAGACGGTGCGCAGGCAGTTCGAGACGCCCCCGCGCGGGGGCGGCGGCCAGCCGCTCTACACGGATGCGCGCGCCGCGGCGACCGTGACGAACACGTCAGGCTGGGGCGGCGGCGCGCTTGCGCTGACTCCGCACGGCTTCATCAAGGCGGCGGCCGCTGCGTCGCCCTCCATCAGTTCGCGCCGGGTGGACGGCCGCACGATGACGGTGATCTCGTTCACGGCCAGGAATCAGTTCAAGGTCGAGGGGTACGTGAACCCGCAGCGGCTCATCGACCGGATCGACACCTGGGTGCCGAATCCGATCCTGGGCGACACGCTGATTGAAACAGTGTTTTCCGGCTACCGCGATTTCGGCGGCGTGCAGTTCCCCACGCGCATCGTGCAGCGGCAGGGCGGATTCCCGACGCTGGAGCTGACCGTCAGCGACGTCCAGCCGAACGCGCCGGTCACCATGCAGGTCCCGCCCGCCGCCGCGCCGCAGCCGGCGCGCGCCGAAGGGCAGCTGATCGCGCCAGCCGTGTGGTACCTCGCGGGCACGCCCGATCCGAACAGCCAGCTCGTCGAGCTGCGCGATTACGCCGTCCTCATCGAGTCGTCTGTGAGCGAGGCGCGCGCGCTCGCCAACCTCGCCGAGGCCCGGCGTCTCGTGCCGAACAAGCCGATCCGGTATCACGTCAACAGCCACCACCACGGCGACCACGCGGCGGGAGTGCGGGCGTTCGTCTCGGAAGGGCTGACGATCATCAGCCACGAGATGAACCGGCGCTTCTACGAGCAGACGGTGCTGAAGAACCCGCACACGCTGGCGCCCGATGCGCTGTCGCGGAATCCGCGGCCGGCGAACTTCGTCTGGGTCGACGACAAGTTCGTCCTCAGCGACGGCACCCGCTCGCTCGAGATTTACCACGTGCCGAACGGTCACGCCGCGAACCTGCTGATGTCGTACCTGCCGCAGGAGCGGCTGCTGATGATTACCGACATCTTCAATGACTTCGGTGAGCCGAGGCCCAACGATCCCCCGCCGGGCATTGTCACGCCGTACTACGCCGCGCTCGGCGAGCGCGTGCGCGGCTTGAAGCTCGCCGTCGATCGCATCGCCCCGTCGCACGGCCGGTCGGTCGTGGAAGGCGCGAGGCTCTGGAAGGCGCTGGAAGGAAAAGTCCAGGCGCCGGCAGTCAGTAATTAGTAAGCAGTAGGCAGTGGGCAGTAGGCCGTGAAGGAGAAAACGTTCATGTCGTCAACCATCACACGTGTGCTCGTGCTGCTCGGAGCGGCAGCGGTTGCCGCCGGGGCGGCGCAGATGACGGTCGCGGCGCAGGCGCCTGACGGGCGGTGGGTGCGGCTCGCACCGTATCCGCAGCCGACGCAGGAGATTGGCTCCGCGATCGTGAACGGCAAGCTGTACATCCTGGGCGCCTACGGGCAGAACGCGCCGGGCGGGCTTGCCGGCTGGTTCAACGAATACGACCCCGCCACGGATCGCTGGACGAAGAAGCCGGACATTCCGATGCCGGTCCATCACCAGGCGATGGTTGGCTACAACGGGAAGGTGTATGTCTTTGGCGGCGGCATTAAGCCGACTCCGCAGGGCGACAACTGGTTCCCGACCAACCGCTCCTGGGAGTTCACCCCCGCGACCAATACGTGGCGCGAGATTGCCGGCATGCCCACCAAGCGCGGCGGCGGCTTCGCAGCTGAGATCGGCGGAAAGATTTACGTCATCGGCGGCGCCGGCTACCACCCCGATCAGAAGGAAGACGTCTCCATCAGCGCCACCGTGCCGCACCGTTCCGTCGCCACTAATGAGGTGTACGACCCGGCGACCAATACCTGGCAGACGAAGACACCGATGAACGTCCCGCGCAATCACCACGCCGGCGCGGCGGTGAACGGAAAGATTTACTCGATTGGCGGCCGGGTGGGCTGGTCGTTCGTCGGCTCGAGCGCCATCGACACCGTTGAGGAGTACGACCCGGCGACCGACCGCTGGAGAGTCCGGTCGCGGATGATCTACCCGCGCAGCGGCATGGCGTACGGCACCGACGGAACGCTGATCTACACGCTTGGCGGTGAATATCTCGACAGCGAGATGGTTGGCGTGTTCCGCAACTTCGAGGCGTACGATCCAGCGCGCGACCGCTGGTACTTCCTGCCGCCGATGACGGTCCCGCGGCACGGGTTCGCGGGCGGCATCATCGGCAACCGCTTCCACGCCGTCAGCGGCCAGCTGCAGAGCGGGACGGGCGGCGGCGGCCCCGGTTCCACCGAAGCGCACGAAGCCTTCGAGTTCGCACGCCCTGCCGGCGCAACGGGAAGCAGATAGGACGCGAATGATGACCTGGAGAATTATTGCGATCGTTCTTCTGGCCGCCACGGCGGTCACCAGCGCCCAGAGCCAGGGGCGCTACGTGCGCCTCGCGCCGATCCCGCAGGCCAACGAAGAGTGGGACAGCGCCGTGGTGAACGGCAAGCTGTACCTGTTTGGCGGCAATCCGGTCGCGCAGGGCGGCAAGCAGGGCGCGCCCCCGGGAAATGTCTTCGAGTACGACCCGGCCGCCGATCGCTGGACAGCGAAGAAGCCGATGCCGCAGCCGGCACACCACAACGGGGTCGTCGGCTTCAACGGCAAGATCTACGTCTTCGGTGGCGGCGTGCAGCGGCAGGCGGGCGGGCCGACGCAGTTCCCGATCGACAACAGCTGGGAGTACGACCCCGCGGCCGACACGTGGAAAGCGCTGGCGCCGATGCCGGTTCGGCGGCTGGCCGCCGCCGCGGTCGAATCGGGCGGC
Organism: Candidatus Sulfopaludibacter sp. SbA3; assembly: GCA_945903265.1. Taxonomy (GTDB): domain Bacteria; phylum Acidobacteriota; class Vicinamibacteria; order Vicinamibacterales; family UBA2999; genus CAXNKG01. The sequence continues at coordinate 91,965 of CAMDNQ010000011.1, read as the reverse complement.
AAGATCTTCGTGATGGGCGGCGTCGCTCAGTATCCCGGGATGGAGAACCAGCCGCTCGCCGGTGAAGAGCCGCACCGCGTGCTCGATCTCAATCACATGTACGACCCCGCCACCAACACCTGGCAGGCGAAACAGACGATGCCGACGGCGCGCAATCACATGTTCGTGGGCGCGGTGAACGGCAAGGTGTATGTGATTGGCGGCCGCGTCGGATCGATGTCCGTCGCCACCGGCAGCACCACGGACCTCGTCGAGGAGTACGACATCGCCGCGGATCGGTGGGGCGCCGTGAAGCTCCGCATGCCGACCCCGCGCGACGGCGGCGTCGTCGGCGTGTATCAGAACCGGGTCTTCGTGGCCGGGGGACAGAGCATCACGGGCATCAATAACTCCGTGTCGCGCGCGCTCGAGGCCTACGATCCGGCCACGAATACGTGGACGGCGTATCCATTCCTGCCGCAGGCGCGGCACGGACAGGGCGGCGGCGTGATTGGCAACCGCTTCCATGTCATCAGCGGCCACTTGACTGCAGCTTTCAGCGGCGGCGAGCCGCTTAACGTGCCAACCCATGATGCATTTGAATTCCCGCGCTAGGCGGCTGGCCGCCGTCGCGGCGTTCGCCGGGGCGTCCGTGCTGGCCACGGCGGCGCTCGAATCGCGCCAGGCGCCGGGCCAGGCGGTCGACGAGGCCGGCGCGCCGCAGTTCCGGGTCGATCCGTTCTGGCCGAAGCCGCTGCCGAACCGGTGGAGCATGCAGCAGGTGACGGGCCTCCATGTCGATCACTTGGATCACATCTGGTTTCTGAACCGCGCCAACGCGGCCGAGGGAGACGAGATCGGCGGCGACGGCACTGCCCGGCGGATCGAGTGCTGTGTGCGCGGGCCCGAGCTCATCGAGCTCGATCAGGACGGCAGCGTCGTGAACGCCTGGGGCAACGCCGCGCATCATCCGCAGTGGCCCACGAACCTGCAGACGGTCATTGCCGATACCAAAGGGTTCGTCTGGGTGTCGGGTACCAATCCGCAGGACAGCATCCTGAAGTTCACGCGCGAGGGAAAATTCGTCTGGGACTTCGGCCACCGGCCGCCGCCCGAGGCGGCGAAGATGCCCGAGAACAATCAGGAAACCGGATACCTGATTAACAAGGGCCGCTTCCAGCTCGATGAAGTCGCCAACGAGCTGTACATCATTCAGCAGAAGCGCGTGCTCATCTATGACGCGTCGACAGGCGCGTACAAGCGCGGATGGGGCGGCCACGGCATGCCGCTGAGCGAGGTGTCGAACCAGCCGATCCCGCCGTACACGTGGACCGGGGCGCCGCCGCCCGACGAACGGAACTTCGTCCCCGACCTGCACTTCGTGGAGATCTCGAAGGACAGGCTCGTGTACATCGGCGAGCGCGGCCAGAACCGCATCGAGGTCTTTACGACCGACGGGAAGTTCGTGAAGGAGTTCTACGTCTCACCCAATACGCCGGGCCAGCGCGTCGGCGAGGGGTGCGGCGGCCTCAATAATCCCAAGCTGCCGCCGTGCGGCACGACCTACAAGCTGGTGATCTCGAAGGATCCGCAGCAGAAGTTCCTGTACGTCGCCGACGGCACCAACAACAAGGTCTGGATCCTGGACCGCCAGAGCGGCCGGACGCTCGGCTCCTTCGGCGGCAACGGCCGCTACGCCGGGATGCTCCACTGGATCAACGCGATCGGGATGGACTCGAAGGGCAACATCTACACGGGCGAAGTCGAGCACGCCAAGCGGATTCAGAAGTTCGCGCCTGTAATGGCGGCGCGGAGGTAGGCGCTGAAAGTTTTCGCCGCGGCCGCGCTCATCGCCGCATCGGCGCTTGCGGCACTCGCGCAGCCGCTGCCGAATCCTTATCGCATGGTCGACGGGTGGGCGCAGCTCCCCGGCGGCCGCGCCATGGGCGCCGTCGGCAAAGTCATCATCGATCCTGACGGCCGCCACGTCTGGGCGGTCATCCGGTGCGAGGCGCTAGCCGACCCGGCGCGCTTCGGCGACGAATGCCGCGACTCGAAGGTCGACGTCGTCTACAAGTTCTCGCCCGAAGGGCGCGTCGTCGCGAGCTTCGGCGGGGGCATGTTCATCTGGCCGCACGGCATTGCGATCGATCCGGACGGGAACGTGTGGGTGACCGATGCCGTCGCCACCGAACGTATCCCGAAGGGCGACAAGCGGGGACATCAGGTGGTCAAGTTCAGTCCCGACGGCAAGGTGCTGATGACGCTCGGCACTCCTGGTGTTGCCGGGAGCGGGCCCACCCACTTCGCATCACCGGCCGATGTCGTCGTCACGCCTGGCGGCGAGGTGTTCGTCGCCGACGGCCACAACGAAAACGGCAACAACCGCATCGTCAAGTTCTCGCCGGACGGCAAGGTCGTCAAGGAGTGGGGCAGAACCGGCTACGGCCCGGGCGAGTTCCGCACGCTGCACGCACTGGCGCTCGACTCGCGCGGCCGGCTGTTCGTGGCGGATCGGTTCAATAATCGCGTCCAGCTGTTCGATCAGGAAGGGAAGTTCCTCGCGCAGTGGCTCCAGTTCGGCCGGCCGAGCGGCATCTTCTTCGACAGCCGCGATCGCATTCTCGTGGCCGACTCCGAATCTGACAACGTGCAGAATCCCGGATGGGACATGGGAATCCGGATCGGCGATGCGCGGACGGGGTGGGTGAGCGAGTTCATCCCGTTCCCGTGGGCCGACCCGCGGGAGGTCGCGGGAAACGGCGCGGAGTTCGTGGCCGTCGATCGCGAGGGAAATATCTACGGCGGGGAACCGAGGCCGAGGCAGCTGCGAAAGTACGTCAGGGTGCGTCCTTAACTACCAACCACCAACCACCAACTACCGGCCCTGGCGGCGCTCGCGCTCGGCCCTGAGGAAGAAGGCGCCTTCGGTGACGACGCGATCGCCGGCTTGAAGGCCGGCGACGATCAGTGACTGGCCATCGGCTGAAGGCGCGGCCTCGACCTTTCGTTCCACGAAGCGGCCGTTCTCCCGTTCATCCGCCACGTAGACGACCGTGCCGCTCCCGACCGCCTGCAGCGCCGCTTTCGGCACCAGGACGCCCGATCGGGGCTCCGATTCCCCCACCTGCGCGTCGACGAACATGCCGAGCCGCAGCCGCTCTCCGGCGTTCGGCAGCTCTATTCGCAGCTTCGCGGTGCGCGTCTCCGGCTGCACCTGCGGGTCGATGTAGCTGACGCGTCCACGAAGGACGACGCCCGGATACGCGCCGCTCGTGACGGTCGCCGGGCTGCCGACCCGCACACGGGCGAAGTCGCGCTCGTACAGGTCCGCGATGACCCACACGTTCGACAGGTCGACGATCGTGAAGAGGGGTGTGGCGGGGTCGATGTTCTGCCCGACATTCGCCGCCCGTTTGGTGACGACTCCCGCAAGAGGCGAGCGCACTGCCAGCGTGGTCACCACATCCTGCGGTCCCGCGAGGCGCTGGGTGCGTTCTTCCGGAATGCCGAGCAGCGTGAGCTTCGAGCGGGCGATCTCGACTTCGGCGTCGATTTGGGCCCGCTCGGCCTCGTGCATTTCGAGCTCTTCACGCGTGGCGGCGCCGATCGCCGTCAGCCGCTGCGTGCGCGTCTGCCGCTGCTGGTGCGTCACCTGTTCGGCGCGCGCCGCGATGAAGGCGGTCTGCGCCTCGGCGAGCTCGGGACTGTAGATCGTCGCCAGCGCATCCTGCGCCCCCACACGCGCGCCGAGCTCGGCGCTGACCTGCGTGATACGGCCGGAGACGAGCGAGGTCACGGCGACTTCGCGGTAGGCGTTCGGCTGGACGACGCCGGGCAGGCGAAGAGTGGTGATCGTGGTGCCGGTGCTGGCCGCGACGGTCTTGATACCGGTGCGCGCGATCATCTCGGGCGTCAGCGTGACGCTGATGTCGCCGCCGTCGGCGCCCGCGGGCGCCGGAGCTGGTCCGCCGCCTGCGGCGTGCTGGTGTCCGGCGCCGGCGGGTGCGGCGCTCTCCGCGGGCATCTGGTCTCCGCTCGCGACCTCGCCCCCGGTGCCCCAGACGGCGTAGCCGATGCCGAGCCCCGCGACGAGACAGGCAGCGCCGGCAAGAAGCGGCAGCCTCGATTCGTTCACGGGATTTCCCCGAACGCGCTGGCCACCGCCGCGCGCGCCTCGTACGCGCGCGTCAGGACGGCGGTAAAGCCAGCTTCCACATCGAGATAGCGGCGCTGCTCCGCGAGAACGTCGGACAGCGGAAAGCGCCCCAGGTCGTACGCCTCGAGCATGACCTCGACATTCTGCCTTGCCAGCGTCCGGACATCACCCGCATACAGCTCGACGGCGCGCCGCGTTTCGCGCTCCCGTGCCAGCGACGCGTCGATTTCGGCGCGCGCGGCCCGCTGGCGCGCGGTCACCAGAGCTTCCGCTCCCGCACGCTCCGCCTGCGCGGCCGCAATCGTTCCCTGATTGCGATCGAACCATGGCATCGTGAGCCTCGCCCCAAGCGTCACGGTATGAAAGATATCTTGGATGGGCTGGCGCAGGCCGTGGTGGTCGAACGCAAACAGGTCGAAGCCCTGCTTCGACCGCGTGTACGCCGCCGCCAGCGTCATGTCCGTGCGTCCTTCCCGCCGGGCGGCGTCCAGTCGCGCATCGGCCAGCGTGATTTGCGCGAGCGCCTCGCGGATGTCGGCGCGCGCCTCGAGCGCGGCGGCCGCCGTGAGCCTCGGCAGCACCGGCGCCGCGGCGAGTCCTTCGAGCGAGTCGCGCAGCGCCAGCGGCGCGTCGGCGGGGATGCCCGAGAGCGCGCGAAGCTCAATCGTGGCCGCCTGCAGATCTCCGGTCGCGATCGCCACGTCCGCTTCGAGCCGAAGCGCCTCCACGGCGGCCAGATTCGCGTCGAGTTTCGTGGAACCGCCCTCGGCCACACGCCTGTCGAGCAGATCGCGGAGGCGGCGGGCCGCGCCGAGCGCCTCCGACGCGATCTCGAGCGTTCGCCGCGCCGCCAGCAACCGGCCCGCCTGTGCGCGCACGGCTGACGCGAGCAGCCGCTCGCGTTCGCGGATCGAGAGCGCGGTGATGTCGGCGGCGCCCTGCGCGACCGCCACACGCGCCGCCCGGCGACGCAGCGCCAGCGGCCACTCCGCGCCGATCATCGTCGTGGCCATGTCGACGCCACCCTGCTCGTGACTGCTCGAGACCATCGGGTTGGGCCGCAGGCCCGCCTGCGTGACGCGGCCGGCGGCGATCGCGATCTCGGCGCGGGCCGCCCGCAGCTCGGGCGATTGCTGTAGCGCCGCCGCCACGAGTTCTTCCACCGTCATCTCCTGCGCGAAAGATGCCGGGGCGAATGTCAGCAGGGCGGCCACAGCCAGAAATGTCATCCGAGTCATTGCACGTTCCCCTCAAGGGCGGCCGATCCGCGTCCCGCCGGTCCGTTCCATTCGATGGTCATCTGCCACGCGCCAGCCATGCCGAAGTTTCCCGTTGCCTCGTAGACACCAGCCTGGCCGGTGGGCGTGACCGTGACGCCTCCGGACATCGGCATGCCGGGCATCGGCATCAGCGCCGCCAGCCGCACTGTGCCAACGTCCACAAGGTCAGTGGTTTCCGTCGATCGGAACTCGATCCGGAATGCCGCGGCGCCCAGCGGAAGCCGGCCGCCTGGATTGGAGAGGGTAATCGTCATCTCGCCGCTGCGGACCGTCTCGATTACGACACCCGCGGGCTCTGTCGTCGGATTGCGGTTCCACAACCACCAGCCGGCTCCGAGTACGGTGGCAAGGACAAGGACGGCGACGACCTTCCACACGGCGGGTCCGCTGGCGTCTTCGCGGAGCGGAACCCGCCCTACGTACTCATTGGATGTATCGAGGTGTGGCCCAGCCGCATCAGCTGCTCGTCGCTCGTGAATCCAGTAGAAGAGCACCGGCGTGACGACCAGGACGTGGATGAGCGACGACAGCATCCCGCCGAGCACCGGCGTCGCCAGCGGCTTCATCACCTCAGCGCCCACGCGCTCGCTCCACATGATCGGAAGCAGGCCCGCCACGACTGTCGAGACGGTCATGAGCTTCGGCCGCAGCCGCAGCAGCGCTCCCTCGATCACCGCCTCGCGAAGATCGCGTCGCGTCAGCGCGCCGCCGACATCCGCCATCTTCTTCCTGACCGCCTCGTCGAGGTAGATGACCATGACGATGCCGGTCTGGACGGCCGTGCCGAACAGCGCAATGAACCCGACCCAGACGGCGACCGAGAAGTTGTAGCCGAGCAGCCAGAGCAGGTAGACGCCGCCGGTCAGCGCGAACGGAACGGCGAGCATGACGTGCGCCGCCTCGAGCGCCGAGTGATAGATGAAGTACAGGAGCGCGAAGATCACGACGAGGACGATCGGGACGATGACCTGCAGCCGCTGCCGCGCGAGCTCCTGGTTCTCGTAGCGCCCGCTCCAGCCTACGAAGTATCCCTGCGGCAGCGCCACCTGCGAGGCAACCGCCGCCCGCGCCTCGTCGATGAATCCGCCGACGTCGCGCCCCTGGACGTTCAGGAGGACGGTGGCGAGCAGCAGCCCGTTTTCCGAGGTGATCATCGCGGCGCCGCGGGTCTGCTCGAACGTGGCGACCTGGCCGAGCGGGACCTGCTCGCCCGACGGCGCGGCGACGAGGACGTTTTCGAGCGTCTGGCTCTCATCGCGATACTGTCCCGCGTATCGCACGCGTACCGGGAACCGCCGCCGGCCCTCGAGCGTCTGGGTGACCACCTGCTCGCCGACGGCCGTGGCGATGACGTCCTGAACGGCTGCGACATTCAGACCATAGCGTGCGGCGGCCTCGCGATTGACGCGGATGTTGAGGTACTGCGCGCCCATCAGCGGCTCCGGATAGACGTTGGCGGCGCCGCGGACGCCGCGGAGCACCTCGGCGACGCGCCGGGCTGTCTGATCGAGGACGGTCAGATCGCTGCCGTAGATCTTCACGCCGATCTCCGACCGCACGCCCGTGGACAGCATGTCGATGCGGTTGATGATCGGCATCGTCCAGATATTGGTGACGCCGGGAAGCGCGGCGGCCTCGCTCAATTCGGCGCGCAGCCGATCGAGCGTCATGCCTGCCCGCCACTCCTCGCGCGGCTTCAGGTGCACGATCGTCTCGGTCATGTTCAGGGGCGACGGGTCTGTGGACGTGTCGGCCCTGCCGACCTTCGCGACCGCGTACTCGACTTCGGGCACGCTCATCAGGGCCACGTTCTGGCGGCGGGCGATGTCGGTGTTCTGCTCGAGCGAGACGCTCGGGTCGGCGATCGGCATGAAAAGCAGGTCGCCTTCGTTCAGCGGCGGCATGAACTCGCTGCCGATCCGGGAGCCGACGATGAGCGCCCCCGCCAGCACGAGCGCGGCCGCGCCGATGGTGGCGTAGCGGTGAGCGAGCGCCGCGCGCAGCACCGGTTCGTACAACCGGCGGAGCACCCGCATCACAGGGTTCGAGCCCTCGTCGTGCAGTTTCCCCCCAAGCAGGAACGTGCAGAGCACGGGGACCAGCGTGACGGCGAGCAGCGTGGCGGCGAGCACCGCGAATGTCTTGGCGAAGGCGAGCGGCTGGAACAGCTTGCCCGCCTGGCCGGTGAGTGCGAAGACCGGCACGAACGCCAGCACGATGATCGTCATCGAGAAGAACACCGGCCGGCCCACCAGCCGCGTCGACTGCAGCACCGCGGTCCAGACCGCGCGCCGGTCGCGGACGTCGATGCCGGTCCGCTCCATCTGCCGGAAGGCGTTTTCCGTCACGACGATCCCGGCGTCGACAAGCACGCCGATGGCAATGGCGATGCCGGCGAGGCTCATGATGTTCGACGAGATGCCGGTGTAATACATCGCGAGGAACGACATCAGCACCGCCAGCGGGAGCGGCAGCGTGACCACGAGAATCGATCGCAGGTGCATCAGGAAGATGACGTGCGCCAGCGTCACGAGCAGGATTTCCTCGAGGAGCGTGGTGCGCAGCGTGTCGACCGCCTGCTGGATCAGCGTGGACCGGTCGTAGAAGGGGACGATGCGGACCCCCTCGGGCAGCCCGGCGCTGATCTGCTCGATGCGCGTTTTGACACCGTCGATCACCGCCTGCGCGTTCGCGCCCGCGCGCGCGACGATGACACCCCCCACCGCCTCGGCGTCGCCCTTGACGAGCGACGATAGCCGGAACGCGTCGCCGATCTGCACGCTGCCAATCTGATTGACCGAGACTGGTACGCCCCCGGTGGCGCCGACGACGATCTGCTCGATGTCCTCGACCGATTGCAGCAGCCCGACGCCGCGGACGATCGACCAGGTGCCGCCCGATTCGAGCACGTTGCCGCCGACGTTCTGGTTGCTGTTGCGGACGGCTTCGACGACGTCGCCGATCGAGACGTTGTACGTCCGCAGGCGATTCGGGTCGACATCGATCTGGTACTGCTGCACCTGGCCGCCGATCGACGCCACTTCGGCCACGCCGGGGACGGCGTTGAGCTGATAGCGGACGAACCAGTCGTGGAGACTGCGCAGATCCCGCAGGGAGTGGCGATCGCTTTCGAGGGTGTACCAGAAGACGTGGCCGACACCCGTCGCATCAGGGCCAAGCGTGGGCGTCGTGCCCTCGGGCAGCGATGTCGCGACGAGTCCGAGACGCTCGAGCACCCGCGCCCGGGCGAAATACTGATCGACGTCGTCTTCGAAGATGACGTAGATCATCGAGAAGCCGAACGCCGACTGCGAGCGCACCACGCGCACGCCGGCGAGTCCCTGGAGGTTGACGGTCAGCGGATAGCTGACCTGGTCCTCGACTTCCTGGGCGCCGTGGCCCGGCCACTCCGTGAAGACAATGACCTGGTTGTCAGAAAGGTCGGGAATCGCATCGATCGGAGTTGCGCCGGCTGCCCACCAGCCCCAGGCGCCGAGGCCGGCCGCGGCGAGAAGGACGAAAATCCGGTTACGAAGGGACGCTTCGATGACGCGATTCAGCACGGCGCGTTAGTGCCCGCCGGCTTCGAGGTGTTGCACGAGCTCGATGCGCACGCCGCCAGGTCCTTCGAGGAAGACGACGCGGTGCGCGAGCTGATCGGGCTGGGCGCAGTAGAGGCGGCGAACGCCGGACGAGGCCGCCTCGCCGTCCCCGAGCACGAAGCGGCAGCCGGGATTGATGCGCGGGTTCGGGTTCGAAATGAACGTCACGCCCTGGGCAGTCAGCGCATTGACGACCTTGTCGAGGTCGATCGGCCCGAAGCCGAGATGGTCGATCACGTGTCCCGGGCCGGACTCCGCTCGGTCGTCCTTCACGGCGAAGACATAGAAGACGCCGAGATCCCGATACCGGACCGCATCGACGACGCCTTTGTACTTCACCCGATCTCCGCCGAACGCGTTGACGTACCACCGCAGGGAGGCATCAGGGTCGGGTACGCGGAGCTCGACGTGATGGATGCCGAGCGCATCGGGATCCTGCAGCAGGACGAGCTTTGTGCCCCACGGATCTTCGGCAACCGCCTGCCTGCCGATTCCGGGCACGTCGGCAATCGGACTGACGATCTTCACGTCCGACGCGCGGAGCTCCGCTACCTTGACGTCGAGATCGGCAAATGAGAATCCGATGTGATCGATCGTGCTTCCCGCGCTGGGCCTCGCGCCCGGCGCCAGGAGAAAGAGGAGCTGAATGGGAAGAGGGTGATCGGCCGGCCACGCGCCCCAGCCGACGGTGTCGGGCGATTCACCCGGGTTCCCGCCCATGTGCTGGATGTACCACTCGCGCGCCCGCTCCACGTCCGGGACTGCGAGGTGCAGGTGGTCGAACGGATCGGTCACCTGCGCTGCCGCAGGCGCTGTGAGCGCGAGCAGCACGACGAGCGCGTGTGCGCCCAACCGGCTCATGCGGGGCCGCATGGCCGTACTCTACCTGAACTCGAAGACCTCGTTGGCCGGGGTGTGCAGGTCTGTTCCGCCGGTGGCCGCGAAGGCCAGGTGGCCCCCGATCGCGTGGAGGCGGTTGCCGTACGCCGCCAGGTTGACGCCGTGTCGTGCGGTCGGCATCCCCGGCAGGCGATACCAGTCGTTGATGGCCGGATCGAAGACTTCCACGTCGCGGAAGATCGCGTCCATGTGATGGTCGCGCACCTCGCCGCCGGCCACGTAGATGCGGCCCTGGTGCGTCGTCCAGCCGTGGCCGCTCCGCGGCGTCGGCATCTTCGTCATGGCGCGCCACGCGTTGGTCGCGGGGTCGTATTCCTCGACGACGTCGGTGTTGCTCGAGAGGAACCCGCCGATGTTCGGTGCGGCGAGCCGTCCGCCAATCACGTAGATCTTGCCGCCCACCGCGCCGGCTGCAGGATGGTTGCGCGGCGTGGGCATCGTCATGCGGCTTTCCCAGCGGTTGAGCGCGGGATCGAACACATCGTTGGTGCTGACGGTCAGCCCGGCCACCGTGTTGCCGCCGATGACGTAGATGCGGCCGCCGGCCTCCACGGCAACGGTTGCGGTGCGTCCGGCCGGCATGGGCGCGAGCGGCCGCCACGCGTCTGCCGCGGGGTCGTACTCCCACGTCGTGTTCAGCGGCTTGTTGACGCCGCCCTCGCCCTGGCCGCCGAAGACATAGATCTTTCCGCCGAGCGCCGCGGCCGACATGTGGTCGCCGGAGAACGGCGTCGGCTTCTTCGTCGTCCAGGTGTTGGTGGCGAGGTTGTACTCCACAACGTGGCGCGGCCACTCAGGACGACCGCCGCGGTTGCCGCCAATGAGGTACAGCCGATCCCCGGAGACGACGGCGGTGATTTCCTCTTCGGGCGCGGGCATAGGCGCGAACTTGCCGGTGATCCATCGCCCCGGTGCCTGCGCGAAGGTGGTCAGGGTGCCGGCGAACAGAACTGCAGCAATCGCCGCGGTGGTGCGTCGCATGGCGGCGAATCTACCACGCTTGACATCTGGTCGCGCGGGACGATAATGGCCGCACACAAGGAGAACTGAATGCCTTCATCTCTGAGGCGGCTGCTGATCGGAATCGCGGCGACGTCGATGGTCTTCGTCTGGACGGCCGCGTCGGCGCAGGCTCCAGTGTCCGCGCAGGGCGCTGCGCTCCGCTGGTCGAAGGCGGCGCCTTTCCCCGTGCCGGAAGAGGAGCTGTACGCCAGCGTGATCAACGGGAAGATGTATGTCCTCGGTGGTTTCGGCGTCGGCGGCAACGCGCCCGGCCTCGTCGTCGAATACGACCCGGCGGCCGACCGATGGACGCGCAAGAAGGACATGCCCATCAAGGTGCATCACCAGGCGCAGGCGCCGCTCAACGGCAAGCTGTATGTGTTCGGCGGCTGCCTCAAGGGCATCAGCGGCGAGGCTGGCGTCCAGAACGCGTGGGAGTACGACCCTGCCGCGGATACATGGCGCGCGATCGCTCAGATGCCGGTGAAGCGGTGTTCCGCGATCGCGGAAGCGGTCGACGGCAAGATTTACGTCATTGGGGGCCTCGAGCCGCTCGAAAACGGACGCGGCACGCGTGTGAGCGGCCGCAATGAAGTGTACGACCCTGCAACCGACGCGTGGACCTCGCGCAGCCCGATGCCGACCACGCGCAACCACGCGTTCTCTGGCGCGGTGAGCGGCAAGATCTACGTCATCGGCGGACGACTCGGTGCCGGCAACATTCCGGCGACGACGAATATCGACACGGTCGAGGAGTACGACCCGGCGACCAACCTGTGGGGGATCGTGAAGGAACGGATGCCGACCCCGCGCAGCGGCGGCGGCTACACCGTGTGCAACGGCAAGATCTACGCGGGCGGCGGCGAGTGGATCACGCGCGAACTCTTCGCCGCGTTCAAGGCGCTGGAAGAGTACGACCCGGCCACCAATACGTGGGAAGTCCTGCCGTCGCTGCCGGGGTCGGTCCATGGCAACGCCATGGCCTGCATCGGCACGCGCCTCCATACCGTGAGCGGGAAGACCCGCTCGGGCGGGCCGCCGGACGCGGTGGACCCGGCAACCGCGTCCCATGATGTGCTGGAGCTCGGACAGAGGGGAGGTACTCGATGAGCGCACGCGCCCTCGTTCTCGTGATCATCGTCGCGGCGACCAGTACGCTTGCGGCGCAGAACCCGGGTCTCCGCTGGTCGAAGGCAGCACCGTTCCCTGAGCCGGAGGAAGAGCTCTACGGCACGACGGTCAACGACCGCATGTACGTAATCGGCGGCTTCGGCGCGGCGGGCCGCGCGGCGCCCGCGATGGTCTACGAGTACGACCCGTCCGCGGACCGCTGGACGAAGAAGCGATCGATGCCCATCCCGATTCACCATCAGGCGCAGACGGCGTACAACGGGAAGATCTACGTCTTCGGCGGCTGCCAGCGGCCGCTCTCCGGACCGGGCATGGGCGGGTGGGAGCCGGTGGACAACTCGTTTGAATACGACCCGGTTGCCGACACCTGGCGCGCGCTCGCGCCCATGCCGATCAAGCGGTGTTCGGCCGTGGCCGCCGAAGTCGGCGGCAAGATCCACGTCATCGGCGGCGCGATGCTGATGGAGAACTCGACCGAAACGGCGCTCTTCGGAGGCCGCCCCGCACGTGTCGTGGGCGTCAACCAGGTCTACGACCCGGCGACCAACTCGTGGGCGACCCGCAGCCCGATGCCGACGACCAGGAATCACGCGTTCGCAGGGGTGGTCAACGGGAAGATCTATGTCATCGGCGGCCGCCTCGGCGCGGCCCACGTCACGCACTCCAGCAACACCGACGTCGTCGAGGAATACGATCCGGTCCGCGATACGTGGGGCGGCGTGAAAGCGCGGATGCCCACCGCGCGGAGCGGGGGAGGGTGGGCGACGTACAACGGACGGATCTATGTGGCAGGGGGAGAGCTGCAGAACGACCGGCTGCACGCGAGCTACCGGGCGCTCGAGGCGTACGACCCGGCGGCCAACCGCTGGATCATCCTGCCGTCAATGCCGGGCGCGCTTCATGGCAACGCCGTCGCGTTCATCGGCAACCGGTTGCACACGGTGAGCGGGAAGCCTGAAGGGGGCGGGTTGCCTGACCTGGGCGGCAAGGCCACGGCCCAGCACGACGTGCTGGAGATTCCGGTGGGGACTGGGACGAACTAAGGGAGGCCGCGAATATACAGGGCGCTTCGGCGCAGGGCGTCGAACGGGTCCGCCGGTGGTTGTGTCTGCATCTCAACGACGAAGTTCGTTATGCCGCCGCTGCGCGCCGCGGCGAGGATACCTGGAAGATCGAGCACGCCTTCGCCGAGAGGCACAGAAAACACATATCCACCCGGCGTGGCCGGTGTCGGCGCGTCGCGGAGGTGCACTGAAAAGCATCGTGCCGCGCGCCGCCGCAGGAACCCGACCGGGTCGACCTGCATGGACTGCGTGGTCGAGAGGTCCAGCTGTATGCGGCAATTCTGAGCGTCCACGGCGGCCAACAGTCGTTCCATCACGCTCAGTCCATCGATAGACCGCCAGAGGTCGTTCTGGGTGTGAAGGCCAAGCTGCATGCCTTCGGCCTTCACTCGTTCGCCGATGGTGTTCAGCAATTCGAATAGATGCTCCCATTCCGGGACGGTGGCTCGCACTGGAAGGTCCGCCACGGTCATGTATTGCAGCCCGACCCCCTGCGCCCACTGCACCCGGTCGGCAAACGTGGCACCCTGCAGCTCGTCGAACTTGAAATGCGCACTCGTCGCTCGAAGCAATCGCTATGTGTCCGTCAGGACGAAGTGTGATTGGTGGCGGCTCAACCACCGGGGTGCCCGCCGGCAGCAATGCCAATCCCGCGTACATGCAGGTGTTCAATTCCGTGAACAGTGGCTCGACGAGCTGGAGTGTCAGCGGCACCAACGCAGAGTCAGGCGGCGGCAACCGCAGCCTCACTCTGACCGCCTATGCCATCTGCGCGATAGTTCAGTAAAGGTTGGCGCATCTGTTGCGGGGCGGAAGTTCGCGCCGAGGCGGGGTGCCGGTCTATACGAGATGAACAGGGGAGCGGGCGACCACGGGGTCGTCCGCTCCGATCGACGAGGCGCGGCGGGCTACTGGCCGCCGGGCGTGTCTGACGCGCCGAGGAAGAAGTTGCGGCCGTCCTTCATCGTGACGCTGCGGCCGTTGGCCTTCGGCGCACCGCTCTTGGCGCGGTAGCCTTCAACCTTCACTTCGACGCCCGCGGGGAAATCGGTCTTGCGGAGGCCGCGGCGCAGGAGCGCCGTGGGACCGCCCGCTTCGATGGCCCAGTTGACGACCTTGCCGTCCGCTTCCTTCACGTCGATGTAGATCCAGCCGTGCGGGTTGACCCATTCCATCTTGGTCAACACACCCTGGAGGGTGATCGGCTTGTCGATGTCGAACTCGGCGGCGAACGAATGGTGCGCCTGCGTGGTCAGCGTCGACACCAGCACGCCGGCGACGAGGATCAGGACAAATTTTGCTTTCATGAAACTCTCCCTCCGCAACTGGAACAGACGATAGCACGCGGTCCTGGGGCTCTCAAGGGTAGACTCGACCGGCCCCTGTCCGCCGAAGCCGACAGGCGCAGGCGGATGTTTCTCCTCATTTACCTGATTTCCGGCGCCGCCGCGCTCCTGTACGAAGTGCTGTGGCTGCGGCTCCTGACGCTGGCCGTCGGCCACACCGCCGCCGCGGTCGGCATCCTGCTCGCCGCCTTCATGGGCGGACTGGCGTTCGGGTCGTGGGGCGCCGGCAGGGCCGTCGGCAGGGACGCCGGGGCGTGGCCGCCCGCCAGGGCCCTGCGGGCCTACGCCGTCCTCGAACTCGGCATTGCGGCGTGCGCGCTGCTCCTGCCGCTCGTGCTCACCGCCGCCCGACCCGCGCTCGTCTGGGCTTACGCCGGCGAGGGAGGCCGTCTCTTTGACGTGGTGATGGGCATCCTTGCACTCGTCCTGCTTGCAGTCCCTGCGGCGGCGATGGGCGCGACCTATCCATTGGCGGTGCGATGGATGGATCGCGCGGGCGCGCTCTACGCCGCCAACACCTCCGGCGCCGCCATCGGGGCGGCGCTGACGGGCTTTGTCCTGCTGCCGGCGCTCGGGATCTCCGGGACGACCCTCGTCGGCGTGGTCCTGAACGTCGCCGCCGCGGTGGGTGCGATCGCTCTCGCACGCACTGCGCGTCGCGACACAGTGCACCGCGGGGGCCGCTCCACGCACAACGTTCAGTCAGTCGGACAGGCCCACCCCACGACTGTGCGTCTGGCGCTTATCGCGGCAGCAGTGTCGGGCCTCGTCTCACTGCTGTTCCAGGTGACCTGGACGCGCATCCTGGCGATGGTGCTCGGTCCGACGACGTATGCGTTTGGCGCGATGCTCGTGGCGGTCATTGCCGGCATGGCGATCGGATCGGCGATCGTCGCCATGCGTGTGTCGCGCCGCGCGGTCGCCCCGCGGAGCGTTGTCACGCTGTGTGGCGCCGCGCTCATTGCCGCGGCCGCCGCCGCGCTCGCCGCAGGGTTCGTCGTCGACCGCGTCCCGCTGATGATGGCAGCGGCCGTCAGCCGTCCAGACGTCACCTTCGATGCGGTCTTCCTGCGCCAGCTCCTGCTGGTCGTCGCGCTGCAGATGCCGATGACGATCGCGCTGGGCGCGGTGTTTCCGTTGACGCTCGCGATGGCGGATGCCGATCCCAGGCGCGTGTCGATCCTGTACGCGATCAACACCTCCGCCGCGATCGCCGGGGCGCTGCTCGGGAGCTTCGTCCTCATTCCGGCCGCTGGCCTCCAGGGGACTATCCGGATTGGCGCCGGACTGCTTCTGGCCGCCGGATGGGCCATTGTGAGACTCGGGGCCACGCAGCGACGGTGGGGCAGCCACGTGTTTGCCGCCGCCGCTGCAGGCGTTGCTGTCGCGGCGCTGTTCATGCCGCCGTGGAATCCCGCGCGGCTCGCGAACGGCGGGTACCGGTATGCCGCGGCGCTGGCGGAGGGGGACATCGAAACCGGGCTCGAGGCGGGGCAGCTCGTGTACTACCGCGAAGGCGCGGCGGGGACCGTGTCCGTCCGGCAGGTTCCTGGCGCGCTCTCGCTGGCCATCGACGGCAAAGTCGATGCGTCGAACGCCGCCGACATGCTCACACAGAAGCTGCTCGCGCACCTGCCGCTGCTCCTGCATCCGGACCCGCGCCGCGTGGGCATCATCGGACTCGGCAGCGGCGTCACGCTCGGCGCGGCACTAACGCACCCGGTCGATCGCGTTGATGTCATTGAAATTTCGCCGCAGGTTGTCGAAGCCTCGCGCTTCTTTGCCACGGAGAATCACAACGCGCTGGACGATCCGCGGACGCGGCTGATCGTCGGCGACGGCCGCGCGCACCTGCACCTGACTCCCGACACGTACGACGTCATCGTCTCGGAGCCGTCGAATCCGTGGATGGCCGGCGTCGCCACGCTGTTCACGCGCGAGTTCTTCCTGGCGGCGCGCGAGCGCCTGGCGCCCGGCGGGCTGCTGACGCAGTGGGCGCACACCTACAGCATCAGCCAGGAGGACCTGCAGTCGATTGTCGCCACCTTTCTTTCGGTTTTCCCGGACGGCACTGCGTGGCTCGTCGCCGAGAGCGATCTGCTGTTGATCGGCGGCGCTGGGCCCATTCCGGCGCTCGACGCGGGAATCGCCGGCGCGTGGGCGCGGCCCGGCGTCGCGGCGGATCTCGCGGAGATCGACGTGCGCAACCCGCTCAGCGTGCTGAGTCTGTACGTCGCAGGAGGCCAGGTGCTGCGGCAGTTCGCCGGCAATGCCGTCATCCAGACCGACGACCGTCTGCAGCTGGAATACACGGCGCCGCGTGCCGTCTACGGACGCTTTCAGCAGGCGAATGTCGACAGCCTGCGTGCGGTCGTGGGGTCGGCTTCACCGCCTCCGGCCGTGATCAGCGCTGCCTCGGCTGCGACCGCGGCCGATTTCCGCGACCGCGGCCTGATGCAGCTGCGCGCCAATGCGGCGGAGCTGGCATTTCTCGATCTGAGTCTGGCCGTGCGGCTCTCGCCGGACGACAGCGTGGCGTTGAACGGGCTCACACGAGCCGCGTCCCGCGCGGGCCGGCTGCGTGAGGCGGAGCAGACGCTGGCCGCAGTGGGCGCGCTCGTCCAGCTGTCCGCGGTGCAGAGCGCGCTCGGGAAATCCGACGAAGCGACCGAATCGGCGAGACAGGCCGTGCTCGCGAATCCCAGCCGTCCCGCCGCGCTGCTGCAACTCGCGACCATGTACGCCGATCGCGGATCGGACGAGGCACTGGCGACGTTGCTCGGTGTGGCGGAGCAGGCCACACCCGAGCGGTCGGTACACCTCTATATCCGCGCGCGGCTCGCGTACTTACGGGGAGACTTCGCGCAGGTCGTGGAAGCCGGCCGGCAGCTGGCGGTGCTGACGCCGGCCGATGTCAACGTGCTCAACCTGCTGGCGAGCGCGCATGCCGCGCTGGAGCAGTACGACCTCGCGCGTGTGGCGCTGGAGACGTCGCGCCGGCTGGCGCCAACGGACCCGGGCGTGCACGTCAACCTTGGCACCGTGGCGCTCCGCTCCGGTGACACCGATGCCGCTGTCCGGCATTTCTCGGATGCGCTTTTCCTGGCGCCGACGCTCCGGCCGGCGCTCGACGGCCTTGCGGATGCCCTTGAACGGCAGGGAAACACGGCTCGCGCCGCCGCGATTCGCCGCCGTTGACCTGGTCCGCCTAAAGGCGGACACTACGCTTTCATCGCTTTCATCGATACGGATGTAGCGCGCACGCTTAAGCGTGCGCTCTACAACTGCCAAAGGAGTTCGTATGCTGCCGATTTCGTTACGGCTGGCGATTCTTGGCGCTGCGGCGCTGGGGCTTGCCGGAACATTTCTCATCGAGGAACGCACCGCCGCCCAGACGCCGGCGGCCGGCGGCGTGACGGCGCTCATGAACGCGCGCGTCATCGACGGCACCGGCCGGCCCGCGATGGAGAAGGCCACCATCGTCATGCGCGATGGCCGGATCGACGCGGTCGGCGCCAATCCCACCATCCCTGCCGGCGCCACGCGCGTCGACATGGCGGGCAAAACGATCATGCCCGGCATGATCAACGCCCACGGCCACGCCCAGAAGGGGCTCGACCCGAAGATCCCGATTCGCGAGGACCTGATCCGCCAGCTGCGGATGACGGCCAATTACGGCGTGACGACGGTCGTGAGTCTCGGCGCGAATAAGGACGACGAGCTCGAGCAGATCAAACTGCGCGAAGAGCAGAGGACCGCCACCACGCTGGATCGTTCGCGCGTCTTCACGTCGGGCGCGAGCGTCCGCCGGTTCAAGACGGCGCAGGAAGCGCGCGCGGAGACCAACCGCGTGGCCGACATCAAGCCCGACATCATCAAGCTGCACTTCGACGACCCGCCGGGCAACATGGACGCCGAGACATGGGGGGCGATTGTCGAGGAGGCGCACAAGCGCGGACTCCGCGTGACGCCGCACATCTTCTACCTGCGCGACGCGAAAGCGG
Organism: Candidatus Sulfopaludibacter sp. SbA3; assembly: GCA_945903265.1. Lineage (GTDB taxonomy): Bacteria > Acidobacteriota > Vicinamibacteria > Vicinamibacterales > UBA2999 > CAXNKG01. The sequence continues at coordinate 73,498 of CAMDNQ010000011.1, read as the reverse complement.
TCGTGAAGAAGGGCGCCGACGTCCTCGCGCATTCCGTGCGCGACATGGACGTGGACGCCGAGCTGATTGCCGACATGAAGGCGCGCGACGTCGGCGTCATCCCGACCCTCACGCGCGAAGTCACCGTGTTCGTCTACGAGTCGACGCCCGCGTGGTTCAAGGATCCGTTCTTCCTGCGCGGCATGTCGCTCTTCAAGGAACACGTCGACATCGTGAGCGCGCCGGAGTTCCAGCAGCGCGTGCGCAACGACAAGGTCGCGCAATCGATCAAGCAGGCGCTCGTGCAGGCGAAGCGGAACGTGAAGATCATGGCCGACGCCGGCATTCCCATCGCGATGGGCACCGACGGCGGCGTCCCGAACAACATGACGTTCGGCCGCTTCCTCGGGTACCTCGAGCACATGGAGCTCGAGCTGCTGGTGGAGTCAGGGTTGACGCCGATGCAGGCGCTCACCGCCGCCACCGGCAACGGAGCGCGCGTCATGCGGCTCGATCGGATCGGCACGCTGGCGCCGGGCAACGTCGCCGACCTGCTGGTGCTCGACGCGAACCCGCTTCAGGACATCCGCAACACGAAGCAGATCCATTCAGTGTGGATTGCGGGCCGCCGGCTGGCGGCCCTCGGAACCAACTAGGCCTTACTTACACGCCTGCCGGGGCCGCCTTCGGCTCCGGCAGATCGTCGAGATCCTCGCCGTTCAGCAGCCGGGTCATCCGCTGCGTATCGAGCGCGCCTTCCCACTTCGCCACAACGACCGTCGCCACGCCGTTGCCAATCAGGTTGGTGATGGCGCGCGCTTCCGACATGAAGCGGTCGATGCCCACAATCAGCGCCAGGCCGGCGACGGGCACCGCGGGAAACGCCGCGAGTGTGGCCGCCAGCGTGACGAATCCGCCGCCGGTAATCGCCGCGCTGCCCTTGGACGTGAGAATCGCCAGGCCGAGCAGCCCGATCTGTTCGCCCATCGACAGCGGCGAGTTCGTCGCCTGCGCAATGAAGATCGCGGCCATGGTCATGTAGATCGACGTGCCGTCCAGGTTGAACGAATAGCCGGTCGGAATGACGAGACCCACCACGGGGCGCGAGCAGCCCAGGTACTCCAGCCGCGCCATCATCCGGGGGAGCACCGCTTCCGAGGACGAGGTGCCGATCGTGATGAAGATCTCTTCCTTGATGTAGCGGATGAACTTGAGAATGCTGAAGCCCGCCACCCGCGCGATGAGGCCGAGGACCACGACGACGAAGAACACGCACGTCAGGTAGACGCCGGCCATCAGCGCGCCGAGCTGCAGCAGCGTTCCGATCCCGTACTGGCCGATCGTGAAGGCCATGGCGCCGAACGCGCCGATCGGCGCGACCCGCATGAGCATGTTCATCATCGCGAACAGGCCGTGCGAGAACTGGTCGATGATGTCGAGGAGATGCCGTCCCGCGCTGCCCACCTTGAGCAGGGCAATGCCAAAGAGGACCGAGAAGAAGAGGACCTGGAGGATCTCGCCGGCCGCGAAGGCGCCCACGATCGTGTTCGGGATGATGTTCAACAGGAACTGCGTCGTGCTGAGCTGCTCGGCCGTACTGGCGTAGGAGGCGACGGCTCCCGCATCGAGCGACGCCGGATCGGCGTTGATGCCCACCCCGGGCTTGATGATGTTGACGACGACCAGGCCGATGACCAGCGCAATGGTCGAGACCACCTCGAAGTAAATCAGCGCCTTGGTGCCGATGCGGCCCACCGCCCGGAGGTCGCCGATCTTCGCGATCCCGACGACGACGACGCAGAAGATGATCGGCGTGATCATCATGCGTACGAGCTTGATGAAGCCGTCGCCCAGGGGGCGCATCGCGGCGCCGGTTTCGGGGGCGACGTAGCCGAGGATGATGCCGATGATGATGGCGAACAGCACCTGGACGTAGAGCACCGTATAGATCGGTTTCTTCCGGCCGGGCGTCGTCACTGCGGTGGGTCTGATTTCCATATGGAGGCGTCATTCTAACCTCAGGAAAGGCTTTGGGCTTTAGCGATAGGCTATAGGTCCTTTTCATGCGTATCGTCGAAATCCGAGAGGCCACCAAACCGATTTCGTCCGCCATCCGGAACGCCTACATCGACTTCACCAAGATGACCGTCAGCCTCGTCGCCGTCGTCACCGACGTGGTGAGGGACGGGCGCCGGGTGGTCGGGTACGGGTTCAATTCCAACGGCCGCTACGGCCAGGGCGGACTGATTCGCGAGCGATTTGCCGCGCGCGTCACCGACGCCGACCCCGGGACGCTCCTGGATGACACCGGCAACAATCTCGATCCCGACCGCATCTGGCGGACGCTGATGATGAACGAGAAGCCGGGCGGACACGGGGAGCGCTCGGTGGCCGTCGGCACGATCGACATGGCGGTCTGGGATGCCGTCGCCAAGATTGCCGGCCAGCCGCTGTTCCGGCTGCTGGCCGACCGGTATGGGGCGGTCGCGAACCCGCGCGTGTTTGTCTATGCGGCGGGCGGCTACTACTACCCCGGCAAGAACCTCGATGCGCTCCGCAAGGAGATGCGCAGCTACGTGGACCGCGGGTACACCGTGGTCAAGATGAAGATTGGCGGGGCGCCGATCGACGAGGATCGCGAGCGGATCGACGCCGTCCTGGGCGAGATCGGCGACAAGGCGCAGCTCGCCGTCGACGCGAACGGGCGGTTCACTCTCGAGACCGCGATCGCCTACGCGCATATGCTCCGGCAGTACCCGCTGTTCTGGTACGAGGAGGCGGGCGATCCGCTCGACTACAGCCTGCAGGCGGCGCTCGGCGAGTTCTATCCGGCGCCGATGGCGACCGGCGAGAACCTGTTCAGCCATCAGGATGCGCGCAACCTGCTTCGTCACGGCGGCATGCGTCCCGATCGCGACTGGCTGCAGTTCGACTGCGCGCTCTCCTACGGCCTGTGCGAATACCTGCGAACGCTCGAGGTCATCAAGGCCGCCGGCTGGTCGCCGCGGCGCTGCATCCCTCACGGAGGCCATCAGATGTCGCTTAACATCGCCGCGGGGCTGGGGCTGGGGGGCAACGAGAGCTACCCGGATCTGTTCCAGCCGTATGGCGGATTTCCGGACACGGTGCGCGTCCAGGATGGCCACATCGAGATGCCTGATCTGCCGGGCATCGGCTTCGAAGGCAAATCCGATCTGATTCGCGTCATGCGGGAGCTCGCCGAATGAGTACGTACGCTGCCAGCGACCTGCGCGCCTTCGGCACGGCCCTCTTCCGCGCCGCGGGGCTCGACGGCAACAAGCCGGAGGTGAGCGCGACGGTTCTCGTCGACGCCGACATCATGGGGCACACCACGCACGGCCTGGCGCTCGCGCCGCGCTACCTGCAGGAAATCGAGAGCGGGTCGATGGCGAAGAGCGGCGATCCGAAGGTGGTGTCGGACCGCGGGGCCTGTGTGTCCTGGGACGGCCAGCGGCTGCCCGGCGTCTGGCTGGTCTCGAATGCGATGGATCTCGCGGTCGAGCGCGCGGGGCAGTACGGCACCGTGACGGTCGCGATCGGCAACAGCCACCACATCGGCTGCCTTGCGGCGTACCTGCCGCGCGCGACCGACAAGGGGTACCTCGCGATTGTGTCGAGCACGGATCCATCACAGCGGACGGTCGCGCCGTTCGGGGGACGGCAGCCGCTGTTCACGCCGAATCCGGTGGCGATGGGCATTCCGACCGAGGGCGATCCGATCCTGGTCGACACCAGCGCCTCGATCACGACCAACAACATGGGCGCACGGATGGTGCGCGAGAAGCGGAAGTTCCCCGGACAGTGGGTCCTCGATGCGGCGGGCATGCCAACCGACGACCCTGCCGCACTCACGGCTGGCGGGTCGATCCTGCCCGCCGGCGGCCTCGATCACGGTCACAAGGGCTACGGCTGGGCGCTCATCGCCGAAGCGCTCACGCAGGGACTCGCGGGATTCGGCCGCGCGGACGATCCCAAGGGATGGGGCGCCTGCGCGTTCGTCCAGGTGATGGACCCCGCCGCGTTCGGCGGCCGCGAGGCATTCGTGCGGCAGACCGGGTGGCTGGCGCAGGCCTGCCGCGACAACGCGCCGCGTCCCGGCGTCGAGCGCGTCCGCGTGCCCGGAGAGAACGCCATGGCGCGGCGGCGCGCCGCGCTGGCTGGAGGCGTCGAGATGTACCCCGGTATCATCGACGCCTTGAAACCGTTCGCGGACAAATTTGGAGTGGCGTTACCCCGATGACCGAAACACTCATCTTCGACCAGGTTCACCTTGGCGTGCCCGATCCCGAGGCCGCCGCGCGCTGGTACGTGCAGCACCTGGGCGCGACGCCAGGCGACAACACGGATCGCATCTGGTTCGGGAAGACGCGCGCCATCTTCCTGAAGAACGCGACGCCGGCACCGAGCCGCGGATCGGCCATCGATCACATCGCGCTGTCGTATCCCGACGTCGCCGCAAAAGCGGCGTCGCTCGAGGCGGACGGCGTGACAGTGACGACGCCGGTCACCGCCGCCGCCGGACTTGGCCGTTTCGCCTACATCGCCGACCCGTGGGGTGCGACCATCCAGCTGGTGGAAGAACCCGGTTCCCCCGCGTTTCATCATGTGCATCTGCGGGTGCCGGATCCGGACGAGACCCGGCGCTGGTATCTGGAGCGCTTTGGCGGCGAGCAGGCGAGCCTCAAAGGAAAGCTGGACGGCATCAAGTACGGGAACGTGTGGGTGTTCCTCGACAAGGGACCGGCACAGCCGAGCCGCGGCCACACGATCGACCATATCGGCTGGCGGATGCCCGATCTGATGACCAGAGCCGCAGAGTTCCGGCAGCAGGGCATCACGTTTACGACCGAACCCCAGCCGGGGCCCCCAGGCGCGTTTTCTCCCGTGCTGATGTCCTTTGCCGAAGACCCGTGGGGCGTGAAGATCGAGCTGCTGCAGCGCCGCGGCGAATAGGGCTATAGTTTCGCGAAAGAAGGAGAACGCCATGTCCCGCATCTTGACGCGCGTCGCCGTCGCCCTTGGGATTCTGCTCGTCATCTTCGCCGCCGCACTCCAGCGGCCTGCCGCACAGGCGCCCGCCGCGGGCGGCGCGGTGACGGCGCTGACGGGCGTTCGCATCATCGACGGCACCGGCCGCGCGCCGATCGAGCAGGGGACCATCGTCATGGCCAACGGCCGCATCGCCGCCGCAGGCGCAGCCTCCGCCGTCCAGATTCCGGCCGGAGCCACCCGAATCGATCTCGCCGGCAAGACGGTGATGCCGGGGATAGTCAACGCGCACGGCCACGTGCAGCACCAGACCAAGGCGATGCCTATGCGCGACGATCTGGTACGCCGGCTTCGGATGTACGCCGCGTACGGCATCACGACCGTCGTGAGCCTGGGGCAGACGTCCAACGAGGAAACGAACGCGCTGATCGCGCTTCGCGACGAGCAGGACCGCGGCGCCCTCGACCGCGCGCGCGTCTATACCTCCGGCGCCAGCATTCGCGGCCTGAAGACGGAGCCGGAAGTCCGCGCGACGGTCGGCCGCTACGCGGATCAGAAGGTGGATCGCATCAAGACGCACGTCGCCAACACCATGCCGCCGGAGTTCTACGGCGCGCTCGTGGACGAGGCGCACAAGCGGGGCCTCCGCGCGAACGCGCACATCTTCTTCCTGAAGGAAGCCGAGATGATGCTGGGCCATGGCGTCGACGTCATCGCCCACAGCGTGCGCGACCAGGACGTGCCCGCGTCGTTCATCGCGGAGATGAAGCGCCGGAACGTCGGCTACATTCCGACGCTCACGCGCGATCTCTCCCTCATCGTCTACGACCAGACGCCGGCGTTCTTCAAGGATCCGTTCTTCCTGCGCGGCATGCCCGTGTATGGCGAGCAGGTGGAGATGATCAGGAAGCCGGAGTTCCAGGACGGCATTCGCAAGGATCCGCAGACCGACGTCATTCGCAAGGCGCTCGCGCAGGGCACGCGCAACCTGAAGCTGCTCGCCGACGGCGGCGTGACGATCGCGATGGGCACCGACAGCGGTACCGACGAGGGCCGGTGGCAGGGTTATTTCGAACAAGTCGAGATCGAGATGATGGCCAAGGCGGGCATGTCGCCGATGCAGGTGATCGTCGCAGCCACCGGCGCTGCGGCGACGGTGTCGAAGCTCGATCACGTCGGGACGATCGCGGCCGGTAAGGCGGCGGACCTGGTCGTGCTCGACGCGAATCCGCTGCAGGACATCCTGAATACCCGGAAGATCAATTCCGTCTGGATCGGCGGCCGGCGTCTTGGCGGCACGGCGCCTTCCACCGCGTCGGCGCGGTAATCCTCTGCACGCGGCGCAGGTCTCGTCATCCGATACCGCCGCCGGCATCACGGCGGCGGGCTGGCGCATCGTGCTGCTCGCCAGCCTCGGCGGCACCCTCGAGTTCTACGACTTCGTCATCTTCGGCATCTTCGCGCGCGACATCGCGTCCGCGATTTTCCCCAGCAGTTCGCCGCTCGTCTCGCTGATGGCCTCCTTTGGCGCGTTCGCCGCGGGTTATCTCGCGCGGCCGCTCGGCGGGATCGTCCTCAGTCACTACGGCGACCGATATGGACGCCGTCGCGTGTTTCTCTGGTCGGTGTTCGTGATGTCCGGCGCGACGCTGGGCATGGGCCTCGTGCCGCCGTACGCGCAGTGGGGCGTCGCGGCCTGCGTGCTGATGGTGGCGCTCCGGCTGGTCCAGGGGTTCTGCCTGGGCGGCGAGTTGCCGGGCGCGCTCACGTACGTGGTCGAGACAGTTCCGCGCCAGGCGCCGTTCGTCTGCGGCGTGGTCTTCGCCTGCGTGACGATGGGCGTGGCGGTCGCCACGGGGGTGAGCCTGTCGCTCCGAACGCTGCTGCCGCCCGAATCTGTTCCGGTCCTCGCGTGGCGCATTGCCTTCGTGCTGGGCGGGCTCGGCGGCATCCTCAGCTTCATCCTGCGCCGCTCCCTCGAGGAATCGCCCGAGTTCGCGAGGCTGCGCGGCCTGGCCTCGCGTGCCCCGCTGCAGGAAGTGTTTCGGACATTCACGGCGCCGGTTCTCGTCGGGTGCGCACTTCTTGCGGGCACCGCCTGCTTCAACGGGCTGTTCTTCTCGCACCTGCCCGCCTATCTCTCAGGCGTGCTCCAGTACGATCCGCGGCAGGCGGTCTATGCGCAGACGATCGGCGTCATGGCGTCGGCCGTCGGGATTCTCCTCACAGGATGGCTCGGCACGCGGATTCCGCCGCGCCATCTGCTGCGGTGCGGTGTCGCGCTGCTCGTGCTGTTCGCGTATCCGTTCTATGCCGCGCTCGAGACGCGTGCCGTCAACCTGACGCTGCTGCTCACTGCGGCCGGGCTGGTGGCGGGACTGACGAATGGCTCCTTCGCCGCGCTTTTAACCGACCTGTTTCCGACGCGTATCCGATTTACGGGCGTGTCGCTCGTCTTCAATATCAGCTTCACGCTCTTCAGCGGGACCGCGCCGCTCGTAGCGACAGCCATGATTCGCGACATGGCAAGCGTGACCGCCCCCGCCGCCTTGATGGTCGGGTGCGGACTGCTCGCGCTGGCCGGGAGTATCTGGACGGGCCGGTACGGCGGCCACGTCCTTCGACAGGACGCACTCGCCGCAATTCGAAATTGAGCACGCAAAACGTAAACGGCCGCCGGTCGTGATCTGATCAAAGATCGAAGAATGAGCCCGTCGGGTACAGGAGTGAAGATTGCAGCCCGGCCGTCAGAACGGGTACGTGCCTATCTCGCAGCGCTCCCTCCCGCGTCGAGAAAACGGTTGAAGGAAATGCGGACTGCCATCCGTGCCGTGGCACCGGCGGCGGAAGAGGCCTTCGCGTACGGCATTCCCGCGTTCACGCTGAACGGCCGGCCCTTTGTCTACTATGCCGCGTTCACGCATCACACAAGCCTCTTCCCGATCACCGACGCCATCAGGCGGACGCATGCGACGGCGCTCGCCGGATTGAAGACCTCCAAGGGCACCGTGCAGTTTCCACTCGACGCGTCGTTGCCGGTGGCGCTGCTGAAGCGGCTCGTGAAGGCGCGCGCGGCGGAAGTGAAGGCGAAGTCCGCATGACGCCGAACGCGATGGAGCATCTGACGACCGCAGAGCTCGAAGCCGGCCTCGGCCGCATCCGGCAGTCGCCCTCCGACGCCGGCGTCGTGCGATTGATCGTGCGCAGGCCTGCGCCCAACGATCGTGAAGTCGTTCAGGAGGCGGAGCTCGACCCGAAGGCGGGGTTGGTGGGCGACAGCTGGAGCCGCCGCCGCGGCGCGGATGCGGACACGCAGCTCACGCTCATGAACGCGCGTGTCACCGAGCTCGTCGCCGGCGATCCGGATCGCTGGCCGCTCGCGGGCGATCAGGTGTACGTCGATCTCGACCTGAGCGTGGTGAATGTGCCCGCCGGGACGCGGCTGGCGCTCGGATCCGCCGTGATCGAAGTGACGGACGTGCCGCACACCGGCTGCCGGAAATTCGTGTCGCGTTTCGGGCTCGATGCGATGACGTTCGTTAATTCGCCGACGGGGCGGGCCCTCAACCTCCGCGGCATCAATGCCAGGGTGGTGCAGCCCGGATCCGTTCGCGTCGGAGATGCGGTGCGCAAGGTGTCAGGAAAGGACTGAGGTCATGAAGAAGCTGCTGTGGAAAGCCCTTTGGAAAACGCTGTGCGGCCTGTTGATGCTGGGGTGGATTCCGACCCTCGGGGTTGTCACGGGCGCCCGATGGATGACCGGCGCGGAAGTGCAGGCGCAGGGCAAGACCCCCGTCAAGGTGACGCGAATCTACACAGGTCCGGACGGCAAGACACGCGTCGAGGAGTTCGACCTGCCGCTGAAGCCGCGCGACAAGGGCAGTGATGTCGCGGCCGCGATTCCGCTGACCACGCTGCAGGTGAGGCGCACGACCCCGGACTATTTCCTCGACTTCCATCCCGCGTCGCGCCGTCAGATGGTCGTGACGCTGGCGGGCGAGAGCGAGATCGAGCTCGAAGACGGACGGAAGATCCGGCTCGGTCCCGGCAGCATCCTCCTTGCCGAGGACACCACCGGTAAAGGTCACATCTCGCGCGCCGTCCCGGGGAAGGATCGGATCGCCTTCGACATCGGGCTCGCCGAAACCGCGGTGATTCCCCGCTAGGGCGGCATGGCGGCGTACCTGATTGCCGACGTCGAGGTGCTCGATGCCGGCGCCTACGAGCAATACAAGAAAGCACTCCCGGCCTCTCTGGAGCCGTTCGGTGCGCGATATGTCGTGCGCGGTGGCGCCACCGAGGTTCTCGAAGGCGACTGGAATCCCGCGCGCCTGGTGATCATCGAGTTCCCCGACATGGCGCGTCTCAAGGCGTGGTACGCCTCCCCGGCCTACCGTCCGCTGATTGCGCTGCGGCAGCGGGCCGCGCGCGCGCGGCTGATCGCGGTCGAGGGCGTATGAGCACACGCCGTGCTGCGACGTCGGTCCTGCTCGTCGCCGGTGTGCTGTTGCTGGTGTGCTGTTGCTGGTGGCCGTCATGACCACGCCCGCCGACGCCCGCCAGGCGCCGATCTCGGTGATTGTCGATACTGACGCAGGGCCAGACGACTTCATGGCGCTCGCGTTTCTCCTGTCGTCGGCGCGGACCCGCGTCGAAGCCGTCACGATCACGACGGGCCTCGCGCACGCCGAGGCGGGGGCGGCGAACATCCTCCGCCTGCTGGAGCTCGCGGGACGCGCCGACGTACCCGTCCATATCGGCCGCACGGCGCCGCTGAGCGGCAACCGATCGTTCCCGGAGGACTGGCGCCGCCTGTCGGATGAACTGCCTGGCGTGGAACTTCCCGAGACGCGTCGCACGGCGGCCTCACAGCCGGCGCCGGAATTCCTGGCGGCGCGACTCGGCGACGCGGCGCGTCCGGTGACGGTCCTCGCGCTCGGCGGCCTCACGAACCTGGCCGAAGCGTTCCGCCTCAATCCGGCGGCCGCGAAGACGATCGACCGCCTCGTCATCATGGGCGGGGCGATCAAGGTGCCGGGCAACCTGGAGGATGGCGGCGTCGCCGACAACACCAGCGCGGAGTGGAACTTCTATATCGATCCGGAGGCGGCGCGCCGCGTGTTCGTGTCGGGCGCATCCATCCGGCTCGTGCCGCTCGACGCCACGCAGAAGGTGGCGATCGATCGCGGGTTGCAGCGTCAGCTCCAGACCTCCCAGCGGCCGCTGGCGCGCGTGGTCACGCAGGTCCTCGCCACGGTCGACGACCTGATTGACCAGGGGACGCTGTTTGCGTGGGATCCGCTTGCCGCGACAGTCATCGCCGACGACGAGATGCTCCGCTTTACGCGGGTCTCCATTGAAGTCCGCCAGGAGGCGCCGGAAGAAGGCCGCACGGTGATCGCCCCGAGGGGCCCGGCGAACGCGGAAGTCGCGCTCGATGCCAATTCGCGGCGATTCGTCGACCTCTTCACACGCACGCTCGGCGTGCCCGTCCGCCCGAATTAGCCCCCCTGGGCCTGGGGCGGACCATGCCAGGCCCGCTCCATCTGCCGTAGGGCGGACCTTGTCAGGTCCGCCCCGCGAATCGCGATAGACTCACCCCCGCTCGATACTTCCGAAGGAGGTCGTGATGGCGGGTGTACGCGGAACAATCACAGGCATGGCGGCGGCAGCGCTGGCGGCATGGATCGCCATGCCGGTCGCGATATCAGGACAAGCCATCCCCAGCCAGACAACGGCGAGCCCGGCGCCCCCGACGGTCATGCAGATCGTTGACGACTTGATCGTCGCCAATCAGATTCTGACGCACGAAGCGATCGTCGACGGTCTCGGACACATCAGCGTCAGGCATCCCGAGCGCCAGGACCGGTTTCTCCTGGGCCGGGATCTGGCGCCGTCGCTGCAGACAGGGGCGGATCTCGTGGAGTACGACCTGGAGGGCAAAGCCGTATCGGCGACCCCGCCGGTTGGCGTCTCCGAGCGGTTCATCCACGCGGCGATCTACAAGGCGAGGCCGGATGTGATGTCGGTCGTGCACGCGCACACCCCGTCGATCCTGGCGTTTGCGGTCTCCAACATCCCGCTTCGGCCCGTCTACCACATGGCGACATGGATGCTTGGCGGCACCGTGAGCGGCACCGTGCCGATGTTCGAGATCCGCAAGGTGCCCGGGTCGGCCGGCATGCTGGTCAGCACCAACGAGCTCGGAACCGCGCTGGCGCAGACACTCGGAGACAGGCCAGTCGCCCTGCTTCGCGGCCACGGCTTCGTCGTCGTCGGCCCGAGCATCCCGGAGGCCGTCAGCCGCGCCATCTTCCTCGACGTCAACGCGCGCGTGCAGGCGCAGGCCATGGCACTCGGCGGTTCGGTGAACATGCTGACATCAGTGGACGCCGGTCCGCTCGGCGGCCAGTCCTCCGGTCCGGGCCAGCCGATCGTCTACCCGCGCAGCTGGTGGTACTGGAAAGAGCGCGCGCTGGGGAAGTAGAACAGGAACGCAGAACGCTGCCGTTCTGAGTTCCGGGTTCCAAGTTCCACGTTCGTGTTCGATGTTCCGTGGCGGCGAAAGCATCACGCTCAAAGCGGATAGCTAGAAAACGTCGATGAACGAGTGTGCGTTCTGCGGGCCGACAGTCGAACCCATGAGCCCTGAGGATTTGTTTCCATCATGGCTGTCGCGCCTCCTTCAGGGCCTCGGAGCGAGAAATTTCCGGATTTCGACTAAGCCACGCAGCGGCGCGGCGCGCCTTGGCGGCCCGGCGCAGCGCATCAATGTTCGACTGCCAGTGGTATGCACACCGTGCAACACGCAGTGGATGAGTCAGATCGAGAATCAAGTCAAACCCCTACTCACTCAGTTAATTCTAAAACCAGACGAACCGAAGATCTTCACAGACGAACAATGCACGGCACTCATTATTTGGACGACGATCAAGTCCATCATCCTGGACCACGCCGATGTAGCGGCGACAGGAGCTGCGCCGTTCTTCACACAAGCGCAACGGACGAAGCTACGCGATGATTGGCTTCCGCCAAACAGGGTTGAGATGTGGGTCGGTCGTGCCAAATACGCCAAAGAGGACTCTCTACGAGTTGAATTTACGTATTCTGGGTTTTCGAGAATCCCTAGTCTTCGGAAGATCCACCACCTCCACGCCTTTACTGTGACAATTCAACTCCGTGAAGTCGTCATCCAAGCGTTGTTTCTTCGCAATCGAACAAAGCCGAAAAAAGGATCCATGAACTACGTACCGGAATCGGCCTACGCGATCCAACCGAAGAACCTGCCGTGGAGCCACTTCATGATCCAGCTCCATCCCGACGTTGGTGAGGTGCGGTGGCCGCCGGGCGCGCAACTGAACCGCACCGGCTTTGAGGCGCTTACGTGTCGAATCAGTAGCCGAGCGCCAGGGCTGTAATCATCTGAGGTGTCTCGTCCCGCGTCGCCTTCAGTCCTGAACAGCGCCGGCTGTGAGACCGGGTGTCTCGCGGAGCCGGCCGACGCGGTCGCCGGGGAACCGGCTTTGCGAAAACAAGATCAGGCGTTACGCCTCTCAGCGGGCGAGCCGCGCGGCTGGCGGAGTCGAGACACCTGGTCTCAGCTGCCGGCGGATGTGAATCGTTCGAGACGGTCCGGCTGAAGCCGGACACTACGTACGCGAGCGGTTACGTGGCGAGGCGCAGTGCCTGGGCGAGGTGGATCGCCTTGCGGCCGGTGAGCTGGGAGATCTGTTCCTGGCAGCTGAAACCGTCGGCGACGATGAGCGTGTCGTCGGAGGTGGCGCGGACGGCGGGGAGAAGCACGCGCTCGCCGATCGCTTTCGAGACGTCGATCTTGTCCGCGGAGAATCCGAACGGCCCCGCCATCCCGCAGCACCCGGCATCCGGCATCCGCACCTCGGCGCCGAGCTTCTCGAGCAGCGCGACCTCATGATCCATCTTGATGATCGCCTTCTGGTGGCAATGGCCGTGGAGCAGCACCTTCCGCTTCAGTGACGGCGCATAGTCGGGCGCGTACTTTGTCAGGAACTCGCTCAGGACGAACGTCTGGGCGCGGAGCTTCTGGGCGCGCGGATCTTCCGGAAAGAGGTTGCGAAGCTCGTCTCTGAAGACCGACGCGCAGCTCGGTTCGAGGACGACAAGCGGGCGGCCGGCATCGATGTCCGGGCCAAGCGCCGACATCACCTGACGCAGGTAGCTCTTGGCGCGGTCGAGCATCCCGAAGTCGTACAGCGGCCTGCCGCAGCAGAGATGTCCCTTCGGCACCCCCACGCGGAATCCGGCGCCCGTGAGGACTTCATACGCCGCGATGCTCGTCTCTGGATGCAGGTAGTTGTTGAACGTGTCGCCCCACAGGATGACGTCCGCGGAGCCGGGGACATCGTGCTGCGTTGCCCATTTCTTGAACGTCGTCGTGGCAAAGCGGGGCAGCTCGCGCTCCGGAGCCAGGTGAAGGACCTTGCGCATCAGACCGCTTAGACCTGGCGCGCGCGATCCAAAGTTGGCCAGCTGCGGCATGCCCGACGCGAGGCGCGCCCACTGATCGAACCAGCCGAAGGCGTAGGCTTCGAGCGGGCGCGCATGCTTCTCGTAGTAGTGCGACAGGAACTCCGAGCGATACGTTGCCACGTCCACGTTGGCCGGGCACTCTGTCTTGCACGCCTTGCACGACAGGCAGAGGTCCATCGACTCTTTCACGTGCTCGTTGGTCCACGTGCCGTCGATGATCTCGCCAGAGAGGACTTCGAACAGCATGTGCGCGCGGCCGCGCGTGCTGTGCTGTTCCTCCAGCGTCGCCATATAGCTCGGGCACATCGTGCCGTAATCCTGCTTGCGGCATTCGCCGATGCCGATGCAGCGCAGGGTCGCCTTCGCGAACGATCCGCTGTCGTCGGGAAACTTGAAGTGCGTGGGCGGGTCGTGAGGCTTATAGTCGGCGCCCAGCTTCAGGTTTTCCGTGGGCGCGTAGGCGTCGATCAACTTGCCCGGGTTCATCTTCCAGTCCGGGTCCCACAGGCGCTTGAACTCACGCAGGCCTTCCATGAGCTCGGGACCGAACATCTTGGGCAGCAGCGCGCCGCGGGCCTGTCCGTCGCCATGCTCGCCCGAGATCGACCCGCCATGCTTCACGACGAGGTCGGCGGCGCGGTCGACAAACTCTCCGTAGGTGCGGACGCCCGCCTCGCTTCTGAGATCGAAGCTGACCTGCATGTGGATGCAGGCATGGCCGAAGTGCCCGTAATACGCCGCCTGATAGTTGTATTCGTCCAGCAGCGCGCGCAGCTCGCGGAGATAGCGTCCAAGATTGGCCGGCGGCACGGCGGAATCGTCCCACCCCTCGTACCGCGGCGGCATGCCCGGCGCAGAAATCGCCGCGCGCGGTCCCGCCTCGCGGATGCGCCACACGTGGCGCGACTCGGCCTTCGTGTAGATCCGCATGTTCGGCGCGCCTGGCTGTTTCTTCAGGCGCTCGACGAGCCGCTCGGCCGCCGCCTGCGCGTCGGCGTCGCTGTCGGCGCCGAATTCGGCCAGCAGGAATCCGCGTCCTTCCGGAAGGAGTTCGAGGTTCGGCGCGCCTTTCTTGCGGAGCCCGTCGACCATGATGCCCTCGAAGCCCTCGAGGCCGATCGGCTTCAGCTCGAGGATGTCCATCACGTGGTCGGCGGCCTGGAACGTGTCTGGATATCCGAGGCCGACGAGCGAGCGATGCTGCGGGCTGGGGATGAGCGTCGCCTTCGCCTCGAGCACCAGGGCGCAGGTGCCTTCGCTGCCGACCAGCGCGCGCGCCACGTTGAAACCGTTTTCCGGCAGCAGCTGGTCCAGGTTGTAGCCTGAGACGCGGCGGGGAATGTCCGGGAAACGCTCGCGGACCAGTGTCGCGTAGCGATCGCGGATGTCTTTCAACCCGGCGTAGATCCCGCCACGGCGGCCGCCTCCCGCGATGATGGCCGCGAGCTCGGCATCACTGGTCGGGCCGACGGTCAGCTGGGTTCCGTCGTACAGCAGCACGCGCAGTTCCTGGATGTTGTCGACGGTCTTGCCCGCCATCAGCGAATGGGTGCCGCAGGAGTTGTTCCCAATCATTCCGCCCAGCGTGCAGCGGCTGTGCGTGGAGGGGTCGGGCGCCCAGGTCAGCTGAAACTTCTCGGCCGCGTTCCGCAGCGTGTCGCACACGACGCCCGGCTGGATTCTAGCCATGCGGCGCGCCGGATCCAGCTCGAGGATCCGGTGCATGTACTTCGAGAAATCGAGGATGACGGCGACGTTGCAGCACTGGCCGGCGAGGCTCGTGCCGGCGCCCCGCGACAGCACCGGCGCGCCGTATTCGCGGCAGAGCGCCACAGTGGCGATGACGTCGTTCTCGTCCCGCGGGATCACCAGGCCGATCGGCGGCTGGCGGTAATTGGAGGCGTCTGTCGCGTACAGAGCGCGGGTCCCGCGGTCGAAGCGGACTTCGCCGGCGACCGCGCGTTTCAGCGCCTGTTCGAGCTCGGCGCTGCGCCCGAAAGTGTCTACCGGCTTCGCGTGGGAACTGAGGGGGAGGGGTGCGAGCTGCACCTCAGGACATCACCGGTTCGGCCTTCGATGCGGGAACGCTCAACGTGTCGAGCGCCGCAAGGACGCCGCCGGGCGTGTGCGGGATGCCGGCGAGGCGAAGGCCCATCTCGACGCCGGACAGCGTACCGGCCAGCATGAGATCGTTGAACGATCCCAGGTGGCCGATGCGGAACACCTTGCCCGCGAGCTTGCCGAGGCCGGTGCCGAGCGACATGTCGAACCTGTCGAGGATCAGCGCGCGCAGCGTGTCGGCGTCGTGACCTTCGGGTGTGTAGATGGCCGTGAGCGAGTTCGAGTACTCGCGCGGGTCCTCGCACATGATCTCGAGGCCCCAGGCGCGGACCGCCGCGCGCGTCGCGTCGCCGTGCCGCTGATGGCGGCGGAAAATATTCTGCAGCCCCTCTTCCTGCATCATCGCCAGCGCCTCGCGCATGGCGTAGAGCAGGTTGGTGGCGGGCGTGTAGGGAAAGTATCCCGATGCGTTGTTCTTGAGCATCGGCTCCCAGTCCCAGTAGGCCTTTGGCAGCGTCGCCGTCTTGCTCGCGGCAAGCGCCTTCTCCGAAATGGCGTTGTACCCGAGACCGGGCGGCAGCATCAGCCCTTTCTGGGAGCCGGTCACCGTGACGTCGACTTCCCATTCGTCGTGGCGATAGTCGATCGATCCGAGCGACGAAACGGTGTCGATGATGAGCAGAGCGGGATGCCGCGCGCTGTTCATCGCCTTGCGGAGATCGGCAATGCGGCTCACGACACCCGTCGAGGTCTCGTTATGGACGACGACGACCGCCTTGATCGTGTGTGTCTTGTCGTCCCGGAGCCGCTGCTCCAGATCTTCAGGGGAGGCGCCACGCCGCCACGTACCCGGCGCGTACTCGACCTGCAGTCCCAGCTTGGTCGCCGTCTCGCGCCAGGCGATGTGCGAAAACCAGCCGGTCTCCATGATGAGGACGCGATCGCCCGACGAGAGGGTGTTGACGAGCGCCGCCTCGCACGCGCCGGTGCCGGACGCGGGGTAAATAACGACCGCGCCCCTGGTCTGGAAGATGGGCCGCAGTCCTTCGAGGACCTCTTTCCCGAGCTTCGCAAAGTCGGGCCCGCGGTGATCGATCGTCGGGCCATCCATCGCCCTGAGTACGCGGTCGGGAACGTTGGTCGGTCCCGGAATCTGGAGGAAATGCCGTCCGGCGCGAGTCATATGCTGCTCCCCTGAGAGTTGTTCATCTTACCTCCCGCATGCCATGATTCGCGAGCTATGGCCACAGACCTCAAGACGGGGATCACGGAGGCGGCGTCGCGCGCGGCCGACGACGCCGTCCGCAAGACGGTGGAGTCGATCCTCCAGGATGTCGAGACGCGGGGCGACGAGGCCGTTCGCGCCTATTCCCAGAAATTCGATCGCTGGGCCCCCGCAGACTTCCGGTTGTCTCCGGCGGCGATCGCCGAGCTGCTGGAGCGCGTCGATCCCGGCGTTCGGCGCGATATCGAGTTCGCTCAGCGTCAGATCCGCGTCTTCGCCGAAGCCCAGCGCGATGCGCTCCGCGACGTCGAGATCGAAACGATGCCGGGCGTGACCCTCGGGCACAAGAACATCCCGATCCAGAGCGTGGGGTGCTACGTCCCCGGCGGCCGCTATCCGATGATCGCGTCGGCGCACATGAGCATCCTGACCGCCAAGGTCGCCGGTGTGCCGCGCGTCATCGCGTGCACGCCTCCCTACGAAGGGCGCGCGCACCCCGAGACCATCGTCGCGATGGCGCTGGCCGGCGCCGACGAAATCTACATTCTCGGCGGCGTCCAGGCGATTGCCGCGATGGGCCTGGGCACCGCCTCCATGGCTCCGGTCGACATGCTCGTCGGGCCGGGCAATGCCTACGTTGCGGAAGCGAAGCGGCAGCTCTTCGGCCGCGTCGGCATCGATCTGCTCGCCGGTCCGACCGAAATCCTCGTCGTGGCCGATGACACCGCGTCTGCCGACATGGTCGCGACCGATCTTCTCGGACAGGCCGAGCATGGACCCAACTCGCCGGCGGTGCTCGTCACCACGTCGCGGGCGCTGGCCGACGCCGTCGTCAAGGAAGTGGAGCGCCAGCTGACGGTGCTGCCGACGGCGGACCTCGCGGGCGTATCGTGGCGCGATTACGGGCGGATCATCCTTGTCGATGACGAGGCGGAAGCCGTCGAGGTCGCCGACGAAATTGCCAGTGAGCACGTGGAGATCCTGACGCGCAATCCGCAGTACTTCCTCGAGCGGATGAAAAACTACGGCTCCCTCTTCCTCGGCCCGGAAACCAACGTCGCCTATGGCGACAAGGTGATTGGCACCAACCACATCCTGCCGACCAGGCGCGCCGCCAGGTACACCGGCGGACTCTGGGTCGGAAAGTTCCTCAAGACGGTGACGTATCAGCACGTGACGCCGGAAGCGACCGTCATCATCGGCGAGTACTGCTCGCGGCTCTGCGAAATCGAACGTTTCTGGGGGCACAAAGAACAGGCGGATCATCGCGTGCGCAAGTACGCGAAGGCGGGGGTGGCTCAGTGAACCCCGAACCTGAACACGAACTGAGAACCAAGCACCCAGAAGCGTGAACAGCGGTTTACTCCAAGGCAAGGTCGCCGTCGTCACCGGCGCCACGGGGGGCATCGGGGTCGCCATCTGCCGCGCGCTCGCCGAGGCGGGCGCGCAGGTCGTCGCGGTCTACCGCGGCAAGCAGGCTGAAGCCGAAGCCCTTGCCGGCTCTTTGCCCGGAACAGGGCATGCCGCCATGCAGGCCGACGTCACCGCGCCCGCCAGCCTCCAGCGCCTCGCTACCCAGCTCGCCGAGCGGTTCGGCACCGTGGACGTCCTTGTCAATTCCGCGGGGACGACGCGGTTCGTCCCGCATGAGGATCTCGACGCGCTCGACGACGGCCTGATCGATCAGATTTTTGCGACGAACTGGCGCGGACCGTTTGCCACCATCCGCGCGTTGCGGCGCCTGCTCGAACAGCGGGGCGGCGGGGTGGTCGTCAACATTTCGTCGGTGGCGGCTACGCTTGGCATCGGCAGCAACGTCGCGTACTGCGCGTCCAAGGCCGCGCTGAATACGATGAGCGTGTCGCTCGCGCGCGCGCTCGCGCCCTCCGTCCGCGTCATGACCGTCAGCCCTGGCCTCGTCGACACGGAGTTCATCAAGGGGATGGACCCGGCGTGGCGCCAGGCGTACATCGACAAGACGCCGCTGGGACGTCTCGTTCAGCCGGAAGACGTGGGCCGGGCGGTGGTATCCGCCGCCACGCTGACGGCGTCAACCGGCACCGCCATCGTCGTCGACGGCGGCCGGCTCCTCGGATAACCACGCAGGCTCACCGAATCACCGAGGCCCCGTCTCGCCGGGAGCGCCCCCCGACAGCTTCCGGCCGTCCGGGAGCTGGATCAGCCCCGTATTGGCGTTGACCGTCGGCGTCCCGTTGCGCGCCAGCCACCCCTCCACGGTCACCACCGCCCCAACCACGACGTCCTCGCGCCGCCAGCCCCGGCGGTAGAGTTGGTTGGCGGCGCTCAGTTCGACCGCCCAGTTCACGACCTTCCCGTCTGCGCTTTTGACGTCGATGTAAATCCACGCATGGGGATTCGACCAGCGCATCTCGGTGACCGCCCCCATCAGCTTGATCGGCTTGTTGATGTCGAATTCGGCCGAAAACGAGTGATGGGCGCCGGCCGGCGACACCAGCGCCCCAAGCACACTGCCGATGAACGCCGCCGCCGCCACCACACGACCGCACCGCGCCTTCGCATTGTTCATCGTTGTCCTCGTCGTGCCGCATCCCGGATGTCCTTCAGGTGCTTCAGGTCCTGGTTGTCCTCGAGACAGGCGACCTCGAGCAGTTCGCCATTCTGGCGTCGCAGCGGCATGGCAATCGTCCAGGGCCGCGTATAGACGACCGGATCGGTGACGGTCGCCTCGTACTGGAGATGTCCGCCCTCCACGGGCGTGAACCGCTCGACGACGTAGGCCGCATGGCTGATCACGTCGCCGACCTCGTTCAACCAGGATTTGCCGTTGAGATTCCGCGTCTCGACGACGAGGGTGCTGCCATCCCAGCGCCCGCGCGAGTCGCCCATCCAGAGGCGGATGGTGTCGGGAAGAAATGGCGACCCGTCGAGCGGGATGATCCGCCACGACATCCGCTCGTGGAGGATGACGATGTGAGTCGCTGTCTGCACGATGTGAAACGGCGACGGCACATAGATGGCGCGCGGGACGCCCCCAACGAAACAGTGCGCCGTCGGATCGTCATACCCGCGTTCGGGCAGGTTCCGGCTGACCTTCTCGTCCCTCGCCCACGGCTGATAGGGCAGCGCCAGCGGCTCCACGAGGACGCCGCGGCCTCCCGGCGTGAACGGCTCGTTGTGCTTCTCGAACCCCCAGTTCGCGCCGCCCGCGTCAGCCTGGAAGAAGCCGTTCACATCGGGCCGCGATGCGGCGGCGGCCGACGGCCGCGGTGACGCCGGCGCGGGAGCGGCGACGGCGGCCGATTCCGCGCCTGAGTACCAGGTCCGCGGCTCGCGCTCGAAGTCGCCGCTGGCCTCTTCCATCTCAGCCCGGCACTGGTACTCGAGCACGCGCGCCATGTCCCGGTGGCGGTGCAGCGGCATGCGGATCGTCCACGGCCGCGAAAACACCTTTGGATCGGTGATCGTGGCCTCGTATTGCATAGTGTCGGCATCGATCATCATGAAACGCTCGGTCACCTTCAGCGCATCGCTGTGAAAGTTGCCGGCCCTGTCGAGCCACGTGCGCTCGTCATGGTTGGTGACCTCCACGACCAGCACGTCGCCGTCCCAGCGCCCGCGCGAATCTCCCATCCAGAAGGTCAATCCGTCGGCGGGCTTGCTCCCGTTGGTGGGGATCAGCCGGTACACCTGCTGCCATTCGAAGGTCATGGCGACGTGGTCGCGTGTCTGGAAGATCTGGAAAGGGAAGTCCAGGTACATGATCCTCGGCACGCCGGGCATGAAGCACTGCGAGAGTGGATCGGCCGTCGCGCCGCCGGCACGGTTCTCGCGCCTGCGGGTCAGCGCCCACGGCTGGTACGGGATCGTGCCGCCGTCGATGACGCTCAGCCCCGGCCGCTGGCCGACGCGTGCCGGGTGATTCTCCAGGTTGGCCGAGGCGCTGTTCCGTACCTGCCAGATGCCCTCGAGATTGGGGCGCCCGTCCGCCGTCCGGGGCACGACGCGGGCTGGCGTTCCCTGTCCGGCCAGCACGGCTGAAGGAAACGCCGATGTACCGGCAAGGGCCAGCGCAGCCATGATGAGGGCGCGTTGAAAGATCATGATCAATCTCGTTCTATTGGGGCAGCGCAGGCAGCAGGGGCACGCCCTTGTCCGGCGGCGTCCTCGCCACGTTCAGCACCATCGCCAGCAGCGTGTAATACCCGGTGATGCTGACCGCATCGATCACGCCCTTCTCGCCAAATCGCTTCAGGACGCGCGCGTAGGTCGGATCGCTGATGCTCTTGTTCTGAATCAGCTCGGTCGTGAAGTCGTAGAGCATCTCCTGGTCCGCGGACATCCCGGCGGGACGCCGGCCTTCGGCAATCGCGTCCGCGATCGCCTTGCTAACCCCGGCCTTCAGGGCGATCGGGTAGTGCACCGACCACTCGTACTGCTGGCTCCAGGAGCGTCCGGCCAGCAGGATGATGAACTCGCTCAGGTCCTGCGAGTACACGCTCTTGTAGCGCAGGTACGTGCCCATCGCGGCCGCGCGGATCATGGCCTCGGGGCTCCAGAGCATCGGCTCGAACGGACCCGAGATGCCGACACCGCGCTGCTTCTGGAATTCCTCCATGGCGGCGCGCTGCTCGGCGGTGAGGGTGTCCTTCGGCGGGAGGCCCAGGCGCTGGGCAAGAACGGGGGATGACGTCATGGCGAGCAGTAGACCTCCGATAACCAGGCGACGCATGTGGAATCTCCTCGGTACAAACGAAAGGGCCGGCTGATGCCGGCCCTTCGTTGTATCACGTGTCGCTGTAGGGGCCGACCTTAAGGTCGGCCCCTACGTTAGAGGGCCTAGAACAGGAAGCGCACGCCCAGCTGCGCCTGGCGCGGATAGCCGATGCCCGGCACGAACCCGCCGCTCGGCTGCCGGAACGTCGCGCTGCTGCCGTTGCCGTTGTACGAGCTGCCCAGGTTCACTGTGTCGAACAGGTTGAAGAACTCGGCGAAGATCCCGAGCCTCCGCGCGCCGCCCAGTTCAATGAACTTGGTCACGCGCGTGTCGAACACGACGGTCTTGTCGCCGCGGGCCGCGTTGAGCGAGACGGCCTGGCCGGTGGCCGGGTCGACCCAGCGGTCGTTGTTCTGGCCGTCGGCGTTGCGGTCCGAGCCGGCGGTCAGGTTGAACGGCCGCGCGCTCGCGATCTGGAAGATCGGCGACACCTGGACACCCCACACCGTCTCGAAGACGCCCATCGCGACGGCGCGATGCCGCTCGTCGTTGCCGGTCGGACCCCACTCGCTCTCGTTGAACGGGTCGAAGTTGTCCACCGGGACGCCGACGCCGCCGCGGGCGGCAATCGATCCGCCGTAGGCGTACGCGCCGGCCAGCGTGTAGTGCGCCTGGAGCGTCACGCGCGGCATCCGGCGCATCACCTTGAACGTCAGCGCGTCGTACTGCGACTTGTTCATCGACTTGTAGATGTTGACCGCGTTCAGGTACCGCGCGGTGCCGAACACACGCAGGAAGTCGGGCTCGAGCACGCGCCGCCCGCCGACGATCGGGTTGATGTTGATCGTCCTGAACTCGTTGTGGCCTTCCACGTGCGTGTAGTCGATGTTGAGGCTCGTGCTCGATCCGAACTGGTGCGCGTACCCGATGTGTCCCTGGATGTTGTACGGGTTGCTGATCTCAGGGTCCAGCCACTGGCCGGTCGCGCCGAGCGGCAGCGAGTTCGACTCCGACGGCACCGGCGGGTTCGGGTCTACTCCGAAGCGGAACGTCGACAGCTGGCCCACGCCAATCGCGGTATTGGTTCGGGTGGCCAGCACGTTCAGCGGCCGCTTGTTCTGCGAATAGATGTCCGAGATGTTGCCGCCGTTGATGTTCAGCTGATCCCAGTACACCCCGCCGCCGCCGCGCAGGACGCGCCGGCCGTCGCCGCTGAGGTCGTACGCGAAGCCGAAGCGCGGCGAGATGCTGCCGAATGGCGTCTTCGGGAGCGCCGAGAACGGGTTGCCGATCGCCTCGAGCGCCAGCCGCGTCGCGTTATTGTCGTAGTGCGGCTGGTCGTAGAAGTTCAGGTCGATGTCGTAACGCACGCCCAGGTTCAGCGTGAGCTGCGGCGTGATGCGCCAGTCGTCCTGGAACCAGGCCGCGATCTGGTGCGCGTTCAGGAGCGAGTCGGCGAGCACCGTGTTCGCCTGCTCCCACTGCCGGACGACACCGGGGGTCTGGAAGCCCTGCGGATACAGGCCGTTCGAGTTGTTCGCGATCACCGATGGATCGTGGAAGAACGTCAGCACGCCGTAGAGGCCGTTGCCGTTCATCAGGCCGATGTCCTTCAGGAAGTTGTAGTTCACGCCGAACTTCACGGCGTGCGTGCCGGTCTGCATCGAGACCTCGTCCTTGATCTGATACAGCTGCGTGTCGGTGATCGACCCGGCCTGGCCGCCCGCGCCGGTATTCACAGACGGGAAGGAGAGGCGCAGCGGGAACAGCTTCACGTCCGGGAAGTTCACCATGTACGACTCGCCGGTGATTTCGCTGGTCGTGTCGCTCAGGCGCTGCAGGCTGTTCATCTGGACCACGAGCTGGTTGAGCGTCGAGTTGCTCATCACCCAGTTGTGCTGCCCGACGAGGCTCCACATCGTGATGTCCGTTTTTTCGGGCTCGCGGTTGTCGTTGGACGGGGTGAACGTCGAGGCGCCCTTGTAGTCCTCGTGGCCGGCGTAGCGCACCATCAGGCTGTGCTCGTTACTCAGCTGCGTGTTGACCTTGCCCGTGGTCAGCAGCACGCGCGACGGCTGCGCGACCGACGTCGGGTTCTTCGGGTTCATGTAGCCCTTCGGAATGAGGCCGCGTGCGTCCGCATCCACGAGGAACGCCTTCTCGCGTACCAGGTTCGCCGGCACGGAGACTTCCGAGTCCTCCTGAATGCGCTCGACGGCGCCGAAGAAGAACGTCCGGTTCTGCATGATCGGTCCGCCCACCGCGCCCCCGAACTGCGCGCGGTTGTAGGGGGTCTTCGCGCGGCCGGCTTCCTTCGTGAAGAAGTCCTTCGCGGAGAGCTTGTCGCTGCGGCCGAAGCCGAACGCCGAGCCGTGCAGCTCGTTGGTGCCCGACTTGGTCACCATCATCAGTGCCGCGCCGCCGGTGCGGCCGTCCGCGGCGTTGAACTGGCTGGTCGCCAGCTGGAACTGCTCGAGCGCTTCCGTGGAGAAGCCGAGGAGCGGCCCGCCGAACTGGTTGTCGCGGTTGTCCGCGCCGTCCACGCTCGGGATGACGTTGGTGCCGGCCGATCCGCCGTACGACACGCTGCCGACGTTGGTCTTGCTGCGGTGCGTCGGCTCGATCTGCACCGCGCCCGGCAGCAGCGCGAGCATGCCGCTGACGTTGCGCGCGATCATCGGGAGGTTCTGCAGCTCGGTCGCCTCGATGCTCGACGCCACCTTCGACTGCGTGACCTCGATGAGCGGCGCCTCGCCGGTGACGGTCAGCGATTCCTGCAGACCCGCGACCGTCATCTGGAAGTCGATGGTGAGCGTCTGGTTGACGCCGACGTTGATGCCGTTGCGCGGCGCCGCCGCGAACCCCGGCAGGTCGGTCGTGACGCTGTAGACGCCCGAGTCGAGCGCCGGCATGAAGTACACGCCCTGGTCGTTCGTGACGGCCGTGCGGACCACGCCGGTGGCGGTGTTGGTCACCGTGACGGTGACGCCCGGAAGGACGGCATCACCCTGATCGAGTACCCGGCCGTTGATCGTGCTCGAGGCCTGGGCGAAGGCCAGTCCGGTGCTCAGAAGCACCATGAGTGCTGCCAAACGCCAGATGGAAAGGCCGAACCGCATACGCATTCCTCCTTGTGTCCGGGGATAAACGGGGCTGTAGCGCCCGAATAATACACCCGTACACCGCGGTACACACGAAGGGCCGGCACATGCCGGCCCTTCGTAACGTGCCCGATTGTGGTGCCTTTAGAACAGGAACCTGGCCCCGACCTGTACCTGTCGTGGAATGCCCAGACGCGGCATGAATCCGGTTGGGGTCCGGAACGCCGGACTGCGGCCGTTGCCGTTGTAGGCGCTGCCGAAGTTCACGTTGTCGAAGATGTTGAACGCCTCGAGGAACAACCCGACGCGCGTCGCACCTCCGAGCTCGATGAACTTCGTCGTCCGCATGTCGACGTTGAACGTGTTGTCGCCGCGGGCCGCATTGACGGCGACCTGCGTGCCGGTCGCCGGATCGACCCAGCGGTCGTTGTTTACGCCGTCGCGGTTCAGATCCGAACCTGCCGTCAGGTTGTACGCCCTGGCGCTCGCCGCCTGCACGACGGGCGAGAACTGGATGCCCCACGGCGCCTCGATGACGCCCGTGAAGACGAAACGGTGCCGTTCGTCCGGACCGTTCGGGCCCCATTCGTCCTCGGCGAACGGCTGGTCCCATATCTGCGGGAGCGCCGCGCCCGACCGGTTCCCCGTGGAACCGCCGTACGAATACGACCCGGCCAGCGTGTAGTGCGCCTGCATCGTGAAGCGTTCCATCCGCCGGCGGAACAGGAACGTCAACGCGTCATAGCGCGACTCGTTGATCCCCGACAGGATGCGCACCTGCGAGAGGTAGTTGGGATTGCCGAACACGCGCTGGAAGTCGTCCGCCAGCAGGCGCCGTCCGTTGATCAGCGGGTTGATATTGAGCTGCCGCTTCTCGTTGCGCCCCTCGACGTGCGTGTAGTCGATGGCGAGTGTCGTGGCCGCCATCAGCTCATGCGCGTACCCGATGTGGAACTGGTGCGTCCGCGGGTCGACCATGTCCTTGTCGATCCACTGGCCCTGCGAGCCGAGCGGAAGCCTGTTGCCCTCCGTCGGCTGCGCCGGCAGCGGGTCGATGCCCAACCGGTAGGTCGCCAGCTGCCCGACGCCGATCGCGGTGTTCGTCAGCGTCGCGAGCGCGTTGAGCGGCCGCCGCGCCTGCGCGGTGATGTCGCCCGCCGCCGCCGCGGTGTTGTACTGGTCGAAGTACATCCCGTAGCCGCCGCGCAGCACGCGCCGGCCGTCGCCCCGCAGGTCCATCGCGAAACCGACGCGCGGCGAGATGTCGAGCCGCGGCGCCTTCGGCGAGGCGCCGTAGGGGCTGCCGATCGCCTCGAGCACGATCCGCGTCGCATTCAGATCGAAGCTGTTCTCGTCCATCAGGTTGAAGTCGGTGTCATACCGGACGCCGAGGTTCAGCGTGAGCCGCGACGAGGCGCGCCAGTCGTCCTGGAACCAGGTGGAGATCTGCTGCACGTTGTTAAACGTGTCGGCCCAGTAGCCCACGCCGTTCAGGGCGCCGCCGTTGGCCTGCTGCCACGACGAGACGATGCCGGGCGTCTGGAAGCCCTGCGGATACCGCCCGTTGGTGTTGTTCAGGATCACCGAGGGATCGTCGAAGAACGCGAGCGTGGCGAAGTGCTCGTTGCCGTTCAGAATCCCTAACTGGTGCAGGAAGTTGTAGTTGAAGCCCATCTTCAGGGAGTGGTTGCCCTTCAGCAGGGAGACGTCGTCCTTGAACTGGTACACCGACCGATCCGCGATCGTGCCGCCGTCGCCGCCCGCGCCCGTGCTGACGCTGGGGAAGGAGAGCCGCGGCGAGAGGATGTCCACGTTCGGGAAGTCGGCGGTGTAGTGCTTGCCCGTCAAACGATCCCAGACGTCGGCGAGATAATCGACGTGGTTCGCCTGGACCGTGATCTGGTTCAACCCGTTGTTGCCCATCACCCAGCTGTGCTGGCCGACCAGGCTGAACGCGTCGATCTTGAAGTCGTCCGGCTGGCCGTCATCGTTGTTCGTCGTCCAGGTGACCGAATCGCGTCCCTCGTTCTGACCCGCATAGCGAGCCATCAGCGAGTGGTTGTTGTTCAGCTGCGTTGACACCTTCGCCGAATAGGTCCGCAGTCCGCCCGGCTGCTCGCCGATGCGCGGGTGGTCGGGATTCACGTAGCCCTTCGGGACCTGCCCGGCGTTCACCGCGCGGACGACGACCGCGAGCTCGTTGTACTGCGACGCGGGAACGAACCGCCCGACTTCCTCGTTCTGCTGCTCGATCGCGCCGAAGTAGAACATGCGGTTCTGGACGATCGGGCCGCCGATCGAACCGCCGAACTGCTGCCGGCTGAAGGGCGCCTTCTCGCCGTTGGCCTGCTTGGTGAAGTAGTCCTTCCCCGTCATGTTCTTGTCGCGGTGATAGATGAAGAGCGAGCCGTCCATGTTGTTGGTGCCCGACTTCGTCACCAGGCTGACCGCGGCGCCGCCCGTGCGGCCGTCGGCCGCCGTGAACTGGCTGGAGGAGAGCTGGAACTGTTCGAGGCTCTCGGTCGTGAAGGTCAGGAGCGGACCGCTGTAGTGGTGGTCGCGGTTGTCCGCGCCGTCCACCGACATGGTCATGTTGCCGCCCAGTGAGCCGCCGTACGACACGGTGCCGACGTTCTCCTTGGTGCGGTGCAGCGGCGCAACGGGCGCTGCGCCCGGCAGAAGCTCCAGCATGCTACTGATCGTCCGGTTGATCATCGGCAGGTTCTGGACTTCCGTCGTCTCGATGGTGTTGGCCACCTTCGACTGCGTGGTTTCGATGAGCGGCGCTTCGCCGGTCACGGTCAGCGTCTCGGAGAGTCCGGCGACGCCAAGCTGAAAGTCGATCGTCAGGACCGAGTTGACATCCAGGCGCACGTTGTCCCGGACCGACGGCCCGAATCCGGCCAGGTCGGTCTCAACCCGATAGGTTCCAGGCTCGAGCCCGCCGATGAAGTACACACCCTGCTCATTCGAGACGGTGGTTCGCGCCACACCCGTGTTGACGTTGGTGGCGGTGACAGTGACACCGGGGAGGACGAGGTCTCCCTGGTCGAGAATGCGGCCGTTGAACGTGCTGGTGGACTGCCCATAGGCGAGCGGGGCAGCCAGCAGCGTACACAGTGCGATGGTCCACACTGCGCGGCCGAGGCGTGCAAAGAGCACCGGCGAAAGCATCAAAACTAACCTCCTACTGCGATGGAAAAAACGGCACCCGACAGGGCGGAGTCCTCGCGGATTACGCCCTGTAAGGAGTGACGCTTTGTAACACGGTGACCCAACCGCGTCAATCGGGCCGTTCCGGGGGGGAAATTGTGTGAATCAGGTAGAGTACCCGCCGCATGCGCGACCGGAAGGAGCGGACCAAGACCGCCGACGATCCCAGGCTCCCATCCCGGATGCCGCTGATTCTGGCGCTTTTCGTGGGAAGCGGCGCCGCCGCCCTGATCTACGAGGTGGTCTGGTTTCAGCTGCTCCAGCTGGTCATCGGCGCCACCGCCGTCTCCCTGGGTGTGCTCCTCGCCACCTTCATGGGCGGCCTCTGCCTTGGAAGCCTCCTGGCCGGGCGGCTGATCCCGCAAGTCCAGCATCCGCTGAGGGTTTACGCGTTTCTCGAGATCGGGATTGCGGTCTGTGGCGTGGTCATTCTGCTCGGCCTTCCGGCGGTCGGGAACGCTCTCGCCCCGGGCACAGGCCCCGGCTTCACCGGAATCCTGCTGCGCGGCGTCCTCTGCGGGGTGCTGCTCCTGCCTCCGACCATCCTCATGGGGGCGACGCTCCCCGCCGTGGCGCGGTGGGTTGGCCATACCCCGGAAGGCGTGTCCTGGCTCGGTCTCCTCTACGGCGGCAACATCGCCGGCGCCGTCGCCGGCGCCCTGCTGTCCGGCTTCTACCTGCTTCGGGTGTTCGACATGTCGGTGGCGACGTATGTCGCCGTCGCGATGAACCTGGCGGTGGCGGCTGTCGCGTTCATGCTGGCGGGCCGCTCGGCGTACACGCCGCGGGAAGAGGTGGGGGACCGGGGCGCCGCCGCTGGTATCGGACGGTGGCCGATCTATGCCGTCACCGCGCTCTCCGGGTTCACGGCGCTCGGCGCCCAGGTGATCTGGACGCGGATCCTCGCCCTCCTGCTCGGCGGCACCGTCTATACCTTCTCGATGATCGCGGCGGTCTTCCTGGCCGGGCTCGGCCTGGGGAGCGCGGCGGGCGCGTGGCTTGCGCGCGTCTCGCCGAGGCCGGGGGCGCTGCTCGCGATGTCGCAGGTCGGCGTGGTGCTTGGCGCCGCCTGGGCAGCGGCGCTCATGGCGCGCGCGTTTCCGTACTGGCCGATCGATCCGGCGCTGTCCGGGGGACCCTGGTTCAACATCCAGATCGATATGCTCCGCGTCGTGCTCGCGGTGCTCCCGGCCGCCTGTTTCTGGGGCGCGAGCTTTCCGCTGGCGCTGGCGGCCGCGGCGCCGGGTGCCGGTGATTCCGCCCGGCTCGTCGGCCGGCTGTACGCGGCCAACACGATCGGGGCGGTCGCGGGCGCGCTCGCGTTCAGCCTGGCGCTCGTTCCCGCGCTCGGCACGCTCGACGCGCAACGCATCCTGGTGTGGGCCGCGGCGGCCGCGGCGCTGCTGATGGTCGTCGCTCCCGCTGCCACCGACGCGCCGCTGTCCGGATCGCGGCGCGCCGGTCTCGGCGCCGCCGCACTGCTGATCGGGATCGTGGCGGCCGCGACGATGGCGCCCGTACCTCCCGAGGTGATCGCCTACGGCCGGCAGATTACGACGTTCCGCGGCGATCGCTATCTGTACCAGGGCGAGGGCCTGAATTCGTCCGTCGCCGTCTCCGAAGGCGCAGACGGCGTTCGCAACTTTCACGTCAGCGGCAAGGTCGAGGCCTCGAGCGAAATCCTCGACATGCGGCTCCAGCGGCTTCTCGGCCATGTGTCCGCGCTGATGCACCCCGAGCCGAAGAGCGTGCTCGTCGTCGGCTTTGGCGCCGGCGTGACCGCCGGATCGTTCGTGCTGCACCCGAGCGTCCAGCGGCTGGTCATCTGCGAGATCGAGCCGCTCGTCCCCCAGCGCATCGCGCCGTTCTTCAGCAAGGAGAACAACGACGTCGTCAACGATTCCCGCGTCGAGATCGTCTCCGACGACGCGCGGCACTTCATTCTGACGACCAGCGAGAAGTTCGACGTCATTACGTCGGACCCGATTCATCCATGGGTGAAGGGGTCCGCGGCCCTGTACACGCGCGAATACTTCGAGCACGTGAAGGCGCATCTCAACCCCGGCGGCATCGTCACCCAGTGGGTCCCGCTCTATCAGAGCAGCGAGGAGGTCGTGAAGAGCGAGATCGCCACGTTCTTCGAGGTGTTCCCGAACGGCACGATCTGGAGCAACCAGTACGCGTCGGGGCGTGGCTACGACGTGGTGCTGCTGGCGAAGAACGAACCGCTGCGTATCGAGCCGGAGAGTCTGTACACGCGGCTGGCGCGGCCCGACCACGCCCGGGTGGATCAGGCGCTGCGGGAGGTCGAGATCCAGGGCCTGCCAGGGCTGCTGGCGACGTATGCGGGCCAGGCATCGGACCTGCGCCCGTGGGTCGCCGGCGCGCAGATCAACACGGATCGCAACCTGCGGCTGGAGTACCTGGCGGGGATGGCGAACAACATCTACGACGCCCGCATCTACGAGAACATGATGCGGTACCGGCGTTTTCCTGACGAGATGTACGTCGGCGCGAATGCGGCCGAATGGAAAGACGCGCTGCGGCAGCTGCCCGCGCCCGGGGCTACTCCAGCGAAGCCAGATACGCCCCGATAGCCACGAAATCTTCGTTGGTCAGCTTCGCGACGACCGCCTTCATGAGCGGACTCAC
Organism: Candidatus Sulfopaludibacter sp. SbA3; assembly: GCA_945903265.1. GTDB lineage: Bacteria > Acidobacteriota > Vicinamibacteria > Vicinamibacterales > UBA2999 > CAXNKG01. Next base: position 43,053 of record CAMDNQ010000011.1, on the reverse strand, counting down.
GCGAGCCCCTTGCTGCATGTCGTACATCTGGCGCGTCATGTACGTGGGCGAGCGGCCCGCGATGGGCGGAACGCTGGCGAGGCCCTTGAGGTTCGGGCCGTGGCACACGCCGCACGCCATCGTCTTTCCGCCACCGGTGGTGGCGAGCGCCTTGCCTTTTTCAATGCTCCCTACCGGGGCGTAGATCGTCCAGTCGGCTTTCGGGTCGCGGAGGTACTCGAGGTCGTCGGGACGATTCGGCATTTCGATGATGCGCATCCCGATCGGTTCGGTCGCTTCGCCCTCGAGAGGCAGATACAGCCCACCCGCGGACCGGAACTTCGGCACATTCGCCGTCTCGACCACCTTGCCCCTGGGCGTCCATGCCACGGAGGCGTAGTACTCGGCGGCAGCCTTCGCTTCTTCGGGCGACAGCGCCTTCGCCATCGCGATCATTTCCTTCGTATTGAGCTTGCGCGGATCGGCGCTCTTCCGCTGGCCGGTCTTGAAGAGCTCGAGCTGCTGCAGGAAGTACGCGGCGGGCAGCGCGGCCACGGAGGAATTCTCGGAGCGGCCCTTGCCAAGCGCGCTGTGGCAGAGCGAGCAGGCGCGGACACCCTTGTGTTCGGCGCCCTTCGACACGATGTCCGGCATCGCCGGGTGATCGTTGGGGTACCAGTCGGCGGGTCCCCACCATTCGGAGGCCTGCTTGCGGCTGAACGGCTTCGGCGCGCCTGGAAGGATCCGCGGCACGTCCTCGAGCTGCGGGATGGGTCTCGGGTTGAAGCAGGAAATCGGCGTCGGAACGCCGCACTCGCGCGCCTCTTCGCCCGCCTTCGGCGCCCACTGGAACCCGTATGCCCACCAGGGCGCCTCCGGATTGGGGGCTTCGGCCTGCTGCGCATTCAGCAGAGGCGTCGACGTTACCGCACCAGCAAGAAGAATAGTTGTCAGTATCTTGCGCATGGCTGTCTCTGGTCTCTGGTTTCCAGTCCCTAGTCTCGCGCGGCTGTCTGGGGTGCCGTCTGCACGCCGAACCGCTGCCACGTCCCTGCCGGCTTCTGCTGCTCGACGCCCGGCTTCGACCAGTCGCACACCCCGTCAGGGAAGATGCGGCGCAGGCGCGTCGTCTCGGCCGCACTGAGTGCCGCCTTATAGTCGGCCGCGCTGATCGGCTTGAGCTGGCACTTGATGACATCTCCAGCGACCGGCGACCCGGCGACGTGGCGCGGGAACGAGTTGGCCGGGTACAGCTCGTCGCACTTGCCGGCGCCGAACTGCGCGGGCTCGACGATCTTCCGGGGGTTGTCGTCGCGCGTCCAGCAGGCGTCCACGAGGTCCACCGGCTTCGCGCGGCGGATTTTCTCGATCGGCGCGTCGCTGCTCGTGTCCTCGACAATCTTCGTCAGCCACTGATCCATCTGGGTCAGCGCCTCGCGGACGACGGGCGCGCGCAGCGAGTCGCCCCATTTCCGATCGTCGGTCAGCATCACGAAGTTGTCGGAGTGGCCGTTCGCCTTGCGCAGGCGCTCGCGCGTCGAAAACGAGTGATAGCGCACGTGGACGTTCCCCTTGCCCGTGTCGTCCAGGTAGGCGCGGTAGTCGATGATCGGTACCGAGGCGAGTCCGCCGCCCCCGTTGGTCAGCCGTCCCGACTGGTACGCCACGCGAATGGCCTCGAGGTCGCCGACCGTCCGGCCCGCGCGGAAGTTGCCGTCGTTGTCGAAGCCGCCGATTCTCTCGTTCAGATCGAGGAACTGCGCGGTGGTGATGGCGCCGCGGTTCAGTGCGGCGAGTCCGTACTGCACGCCGACGTTATCCAGCGGCCGGCGCGCGAAACCGGTCTTCGGATCCCGGCCGAAGACGTTGACCGCGTGGTCGTAGACGTCGCATCGCGCGCCCTTCGGCCGCTGCGTCGCGTGATAGCGCATCGCTTCGGGGATCACCTCGGAGCAGTGCTCGGTCGGGCTGATGCGCCCCGCATCGTCGTAGACCGCGGCCGCCGTCGCCCATTCACCGAACCCGCTCACGAGCCGCTTCTGCTCGTCGGTGAACGCCACCTTGCTCTTGTCGAAGTAATTCTTCAGCAGCCGCGCGTCGGTGATGAAGGGCACGGTGCCGAAATTCAGGTCCGGGAAGCTGCGCGCCGGGATGAGACCGTCGAGGAGGCCCGGGTAGCTGTCGGCGATCTGGTGCTGCTGATACGAGCCGCCCGATCCGCCCCACCCGATGGTGAACGTCGGGGCGCCGTAGGCCTCGACGAAATGCTCCTTGACCATCATCATCGTCTCGGCCGCCAGCGTCTCCGCGCAGTTGTTGCCGAAGACGTTCAGCGACGCCGACGCCACCGCGTAGCCGCGCTGGAGCATGACCTCGTCGACCACCCCGCCGGTGCCGGCGCCCTGGCGGTACCAGCCGCTCGTGCAGCCGCCGCCGAACGTATAGATCAGGCGCTCGTTCCAGCCGGCGGACCGTGTCGTGAAGGCCGGCTCCGGATCGCCAGGCTTGTGGAGCATCGCGATCTGATAGATGGCGCGGTTGATGGTGCCGGTTTCGATGCGGACGATAAACGGCACCGCGGCGCCGCCGATCGTCGTCACCTGGGCGGCGTCAGCGGGAACGGCCGTCCCCGCCAGCGGCTTCAGCGCTCCGCCGGCGGTCGACTTGTAGTAGTAGTCGACGCGCGTCGCAATCGAGCAGTGCTCATCGAGCGCCTTCCCGAGCAGCTCGCCGTTCTGCAGCTTGAACTGTTCCGTCTGGCAGATGAACGGCGTCTCGTGGGGTCCCGCGAACACGGGACCGACGGCGGGATGATTCACCAGATCCAGCTGCACGCGCTCGCCCGAGTCGCGTGTGCTGGCCGTAATCGTGTTCGGTCCTGGCTGAAGTCCTTCGACGACCCCCGACAGCGTCCTGCGGGCGCTGTTGAAATGGAGACTCGGCGTCACGTCCCACCCGTTCAGCGTGACGAGCACCTGTGTCACGTCGACCGACGCCGGCAGCTGCACCTGGATCGGCGCGTCACCGCCGCTGACGAAGTCGGGCCGCGGCGTCAGCGTCGCGATCCTGAAATCGGTGCCTTGCGCCGACAGATTCACGCCGAACGCGAACGCCAGCATCACGAGCACAACGGGGTGTCGCATGAGTGTCTCCTTCAGGCGTGACGATAACACGTCGGACGCGCACGCTGAAGCGTGCGCTCTACGGCTGCGGACAGCGAATCGGATGTAGAGCGCAGGCTTCAGCCTGCGCGTTCGTGGTGGTGCTGGACGAGCGCAGCTGTGCGGTAGAAACCGTGTACGAACTTGCCGTACGGCATGGTCACGAAGAGCGCCAGCACGACGCCCAGATGGACGATCAGGAGCGCCGGCATCGCCGGGGTCGCGCGCAGGACCAGCAGCGCCAGGCCGGTGAAGCTGGTGAGAAACAGCAGCAGGATAAACCCGCGATCGATCGGCTGCTGGACCGGGTCGGTCAGTTCCCCGTCTCTCGCGACACTCAGGCCATAGAGGCCGGCCGGGCCGATGAGCAGTCCAAAGCCCCCGAGGCTCCCCAGAATGACCGGCGCGCTCGTATAGCCATACGGCGCGGACCAGCCGAGCCAGTGGTAGACGGCCGCCACGGACGTCGAGGCGAAGCACAGCATGAATCCGTAGAACGTGCAGTGGTGGAACCACCGCCGCCAGGGTGTCCGCGATTCCTCGCCCTGATACGTACAGTCCGCGCCGGAGCCGTGCAGGTTCTTCAGCGTCAGCGCGTCTTTCACGGCTCGGTACGTGGAGCGGGCTCCACGGCGAGGCGCGGTCTCATCGCCCCGTGGACCCGCTGCCGCATCCTTGCGAAATCTGGCCACGCCGATCGCCAGCGCCGCCACGACAAAGGTGAACACCGACCCGAACATCCCGATCATCACGTGGTGCGGCAGCACGGCATAGAAGTCCGCTGACGCGGCCGGCGCCCCGAAACTCCCGGCGATCGCCGTTGCCGCCGCCATCACGGCGATCATCGCGCCCGAGACCGCGAGCGACGTGCCCACGCTGTGCATGCGAAAGGCACGGCCGAGAAAGGACGGCCACGCATACGCCTCGTACGACGCGAGCCGGATCTGCGCGAGGTTCCTCGGCACGTTGATGTTGAACTCGTGCGGCGGCGCGTACTGGCACGCGTACAGGCACTCGCCGCAGTTGTGACAGAGGTTGGCGAGGTAGTTCATGTCCGCGGCCGGAAAGGCGACCCGCCGCTCCATCGCCTGGAACACGGCGCAGTACCCCTCGCAATAGCGGCACGCGTTGCAGACGACCATGATGCGCTCGCCTTCGACGAGAAGGGCGGCGGCTGTGGAGGATGTCACGAGGGAATATGGTAACTTCACCCGTCCTCATGGCCGACGCCCCGGAAAAGAAACAGCTCGTACGCGCCGTCGCGGCGTCCGCCGTCGGTACCACGATCGAGTGGTACGACTTTTTCCTCTACGGCGTCGCCGCCGCTACCGTCTTCCCGCAGAAGTTCTTTCCGCAGAGCGACCCCTTCATCGGGACGCTGCTGTCGTTCTCGACCTTCTTCGTCGGATTCGTCGCCCGGCCGATGGGCGCCGCGCTCTTCGGCCACTTCGGCGATCGCGTGGGCCGGAAGTCGCTGCTGATCATCACGATGATGATGATGGGCGTCGCGACCGTCGGCATCGGCCTGATTCCGTCCTACGAGACGATCGGGATCTGGGGCGCCGTGCTCCTGACCATTGGGCGCGTCTTTCAGGGGCTGAGCGTCGGCGGCGAGTGGAGCGGATCGGTGCTGATGGCGGGCGAGTGGGCCAGCCCGAAGCGCCGCGGCTTCACCACGAGCTTCGCGCAGTTCGGCGCGCCCGCCGGCATGGTGCTCGCCAACGGCGCGCTCGCCATCATGACGCTCACGACGAGCGAGACCGATTTCATCGAGTGGGGCTGGCGTGTGCCCTTCCTCGCGAGCATCGTGCTCGTCTTCGTCGGCATGTACATCCGGGTCGGCGTGCTCGAGACCCCGGTGTTCACGAACCTCAAGGAGCGCGGCGAACTCGCGAAGACGCCGCTGCTCGACGTGGTGCGCGGTAACTGGCGCGAGATTCTGCTCACGATGTTCCTGCGCACCGGGCAGCAGGTGCAGTTCTATATCTTCACGACGTACATCATCACGTATGCCACGCAGCAGCTCGGCATGGCGCGCGCGACGATTCTCAATTTCGTGATGCTGCAGGCGCTGCTCTCGCTGCCCATGACGCTGACGATGGGCCACCTCTCGGACAAGTTCGGCCGCCGCCGGATCATCGGCATCGGGTGCGTGATCATGGTCGTGTACCCGTTCATTTACTTCAATCTGCTGGACTCCGGATCGATCGGGCTGATCTTCCTGGCGGTCTTCATCGCGCTGCCGCTGCACGACATGCAGTACGGCCCCCAGGCCGCCTTCATCGCCGAGAGCTTTCCCGGGTCGCTTCGCTATAGCGGTTCGTCGCTTGGCTATCAGCTGGCGTCGATTACCGCCGGCGGCCCCGCGCCGATCATCGCGGTCCTGCTGTACCGCCAGTTCGAGACGTCGACGGCCATCGCCGTCTACATGGCGATCTGTTCGCTCATCAGCCTCGTCTGCGTGATCCTGCTCAAGGATCGGACCGGGACGCTGGACCACAAGTAAGAAGTCACAAGTCAGAGGTCAAAGTACATGCGCCCGAGATTTCTCATCGCGACCGCACTGGCGATCGTCGCGACGGCCACCGCCTCGATGCAGCAGCTGCCGCCGGGATACGTCGATCCGGGTCCGGTCATCGCTGCGGCGGCGAAGGCGATCGGCACTGACAATTTGAAATGCGTCACGGTGTCCGGCACGCGCGGCTACACCGGCGCGGTCGGGCAGCAGCGGTTCGCCGACGTGGGCGTCGACTGGCCCCGCATTCCCTTCACCCGCTACTCACGCACGATGAACTGGGACGCGGGAACGATGAAGGAGGAGATCGACCGGAAGCCGGGGCAGAACCCCGCGTCCTGGAAGTTCGGTCTCGGCTGGATCGGCGGCACGCCGGTTCAGAAGAACGAGCGGCAGACCTTCTATGTGAACGGGAAGTTCGGCTGGTCGCACGACGGGGCGGGCGCCCCGGCAGTCGCGGCACGGCCCGAGGACGCCGAGCGCTGGCTCCTCGATCTCTGGGTGTCGAATCCCCACGGGTTCCTCAAGGCCGCGCGTCTCCCCGGCGCGAACCCGAAGGCGTCGTGGCGGTGGGAGCTCGGTGAGATGGGCCGCGACGGTCCGACCGCCATCCCGGAGCGCGTCACCGTCGTGTCGATCACGGTGCTCGGCAAGTATCAGGTGGACGCGACGATCAACAAGGACAACATCGTTCAGCGCATCCACACCAACGTGCACGATCCCGCCTTCGGGGATACGAATTACGAGCACGAGAACACCAACACTGCGTACGGCAGCAAGTACGTCGACGCCGGCAACGGGATTCGGTTCCCTCTGACGTGGCATCACCACGAAGGCTGGGACGACAACTACGCGTCCCAGTACGTGAACGGCGGCCACAATGCGCTCGACGGTTTCATGGACACCGTTCAGGCGAATGTGTGCCCCGACGCCGCGGCCGTTCCGGCGAACGTGCAGCAGGCCGCCTTTCCGGTGCGCGTCGAGACGACGAAGCTGGCCGACGGGGTGTATCTCCTTGGGGGCGCGTCGCACAACAGTGTCGCCGTCGAGTTCCGCGAGTGGATCGCGGTCATCGAGGCGCCGCTCGACGAGAAGCGCAACCTCGCGGTCATCGAAGAGATCGTCAAGCTGATTCCCAACAAGCCGATTCGATACGTGGTCAATACCCACCAGCACGGCGATCACATCGGCGGCCTGCGGACCTACATGCACATCGGCGCGACGATCGTCACGCACTACAAGAACTACGTCTTCTACAACAACGACATCTTGAACTACCGGCCGCGCACCCTCGAGCCCGACCTGGTCTCGCTGATGCCGCCGACGGAGCTCGCGGAAGGGTATTACTGGGAGCGGGTGACCGAGAACTACATGCTGACCGACGGCAAGCGCATCATGCACATTTCATACGTGCACCCGCTGGAGCATGTCGAGGGGATGCTGATGGCCTATCTGCCGAACGAGCGGATCGTCGTCGAGGCGGATCTACTGGACACGCACGAAGGACTGCCATCGGCGCCGACGGTGATGAACCGCGCGCTCTTCAACCAGGTGCAGCGGCTCCGGCACGACGTGGCGACGATCGTGCCGATCCACGGGAAGCCGATCCCGTGGAGTGATTTCGCGAAATTGTTTTAGCTACAGCTGTTTCCGGTCTTCTCGCCGCGCACCCACGACGCGATCATCTGCCACTCTGGGTCCTTCTGGGTCTGCCAGCGGCGCACGCCGTTGTGCGCGTACGATCCGCCGCCATCCGGATGCAGCGGCTTCAGCAGGAAGCGGCTCTGCACGGGATTGCCGGGGACGACCAGCCGGGTCATCACCGCGAACGCACGCCTGGCTTCGGCGTCATCCCATTCCTTGCGGCCGGCCGCCGGTACGGGCGCGAAACCCATCTGCCCTGCCCCATGGCAATTGCTGCAGTGGATCTGTCCCTCCTTCGGGTTCTGGAAGACCTTCTGGATGCACGAACGGAAGAACGTGAAGTCGAGCGCCGGCTCCGGCGCCGGCACGTAGCGATCCGCAGGCAGGCTGCGGATCCACTTCAGGACCGTCTGGTATTCCGCGTCGTTCCGATTCGGCCAGAACGTCCCGCCGGTATGTCCGAGTCCGCCCGCCGCCGGCGCGAGCGGTTTCACGAGGAGGCGGCTCGTTTCCGGGCTGGCGGTGTTCACGAGCTTCGTGATCATCTCGAAGTTCGTGCGCGTCTGCTCCGCGCTCCATCCGGCCGGCGTCGCCGGCGTTTCGAGCTGGAAGCGCAGTTTCGTCTGCCACGTGTGGCACATCACGCACGACGCGAACCCCGGCATCGTGCCGCCGCGGCCCCGCATGAAGAGCGGCTCGATCGTCGTGCGATACGACTCGATGTCGGCGGGGCGGGGGGCCGGCGTGGACTGCGCGAATCCCGCGTCCATCGACACCGCGACCAGGATTGCCGCGAAGCACCAGCGCGTCACGTTCGCGTACGCCTTCATGTCAGCGGCTCGCGGTCGTGTTTTCGGCCCGGTTGGCCGGGAGGACAGCCGTGCTGATGCGGGCCGGCCGTGCGCCGGTCTTGATCTTCGACACGATGGCCTTCTTCTGCAGATCGATGGCGATGGTGTAGTCCGAGCCCGAGATCGCCACGTACATGAACTTGCTGTCGGGCGTTGACGTCATCCAGTTCGCGGTCGGGCCCGTTTCAATTGCGCCGATGTACGTGAGATCAGGCAGCGACCATCCATAGATGCGGCTATCCAGCCGGCTCGACGCCCACACCGCGGAACGGTTCGGCAGCACTTCGAGGCCGTGCGAGTCGCTGTTCTGAATCCCGTCGGCATTCTGCTGCCAGGGCGGAAGCGGCGGCGGCGACAGGATCGTTTCGAGCTTCCGTGTCTTCCAGTCGAACACGAAGACGCTATTGAGCCCGGTCGCCTGGGCGAAGAGCCGCTTCGTGGAGCCGTCGGCATTGGCTTCGAATGCCATCGGCCGCACCTCGTGGTGCGTCCGGCCGTACTGCTGGTGACCGGTAATCTCCATGCCCCAGATGACTTCGTCCGTCCGCGGATCGATCGCCTGGATCGTCGGCTCGCCCGGCTGGACCTCGCCCGAGAGGCCCGCGATCACGACACTGTCGTCAGGTGTCACGTAGGTGTTGTGGACGGGGTGATGGACCAGGATGCTCTTGATGAGCGTGTGGGTATTGAGGTCGATGACGTCCACCAGCGAGCGCCCGTCTGCGGTGCGGTTGCGGATGCCGGCGTACAGCTTTTTGTACTTCTTGTTGACGACGATCTTGTTCGGCCGCTCGGACAGCTTGATCTGCTGCACCTGCCGGAGGGTCTTCGTATCGAAGATGTCGACCGTCTTCTCCTGCTCGTTCGCGCAGTAGTAATAGAGTCCGTCGGGATGCGTGGTCAGGTTGTGCGCGTGTGGGCACCCGCGCAGGAGGCCCACGACCGTGTTCGTGGCGGGGTCGATGATGTGATGCACGTTGCCCGCGTTGTTGCTCTGCAGGATCCGCACGGCGACGCCGTCGTAGGAATCGAGCTTCGGGACACCCTGGGTTGACGGAGCCGCGGCGGCGGCGACGACGACGACGACCGCTGCGAATACCCGCGTGGTAAGCGACGTACCCATCACGAACCTCCGTTGAAAGACGTGGTCAGACGTGTCCGGCCGAACTGCGTGAGGATACTACCTGATTTCGCGGATCTGGACGTTGCGGTAGCGCACGAGCCCGCCGGCGGCCTGCAGCGCGACGGGTCCGCGCGCGTACTTCGCGTCGGTCGCCTCGGCCGTGAGCACGCCATTGAGTCTCGCGGTCATCGTCGGCCCAACCGCCCGAATCTCGACGGTGACCCACTGGTTGCCGGAATCGAATTTCACCAGTGGCGGCGCGATGTTGACGATCGATCCGGTGCGCCCGGTCTGGTCCTTCCGCGTGTCGTTGATATTCAGCTCGTACCCGTTTTCGATGCCCGGGTCGCGGGCATCGGTAATCCGGAACAGGATGCCGCCGTTCGATTCGGGCCGCGTCCAGACCTCCGCGCGCAGCTCGAAGTCGCCGTACGACTCACGTGAGACGAGAAATCCCCGTGGCACGTCGGCCTCAGCGATGCCGTCGGCAATCCGCCAGTTGGCGTTGCCGGTCATCGTCCAGTTGTTGAAACTCTTGCCGTCGAACAGCGTGACCCACGGACCGGTGGTCTGGCCGAGGACGAGAGCGACGAGAAGCAGGACAGGTCCGGTCATAAGATGTTCGGGTATCCTAAACCCGGGCAGGCGGACCATCCATGACAAAACGCATCCTCTTTCTCACCTGTGTAATCGGTCTCGCGGCGGCAGGGGCTGTTCAGTTATCCGGCCAGGCGCCGCGGTTTCGCGTGCTCGAGCCGGGCTTTCCGCTGTGGGCGTACGGCTACAAAGAGCTGCCGAAGATGCCGCAGGACTGGTCGAACCGGTGCCCCGGCAACACGCCGCGCGACTGCGACCGCCCGGGCGGCATGCCGACCGACCAGACAGGGGAGCGGCTCACGATTCCGGGAACGGGCAAGAGCTTCACGGTTGCCGAGATCACCTCACCCTACCGGCCCGCCGACTGGTATCCGGAGGATCACCCGCCGATGCCGCCGATCGTGGCCAACGGCAAAGAGGCGACGCGCTTTCGCGCCTGCGCGATCTGTCACTACCCGAACGGCCAGGGATTGATGCAGAACGGGCCGGTGGCCGGCCTGACTGTCGATTACTTCCTGCGCCAGCTGACGGAGATGGCCAACGGCAAGCGGAAGAGCGCCGACGTCAACAAGGCCAACGCGTGGGAAATGGCGGCCATGGCGCGCAATCTCACGCCTGAGGAAGCGCGGCTGGCGGCGGAGTACTTCGCCTCGCTTCCCTACAAACCCTGGATCCGCGTCGTCGAATCGGCGACGGTCCCGGTGTTCACCGCCACCATCAACGGGTTGTTCCTCGATGCCCCCGGCGACGCGACCGAGCCGATCGGCCGGCGCATCGTTGAAATGCCCGAGGATTCGTATCAGGCCAACATGCTCCGCAACCCGCGCGTCGGACTGGTGGCGTACGTCCCGCCCGGGAGCATCAAGGCGGGGGAGACGCTCGTGACGACCGGCGGCAACGGGAAGACGCAGGCGTGCGGCACCTGCCACGGTCCCGACATGCGCGGCACGGCGATCGCGCCGCCGCTCGCGAACCGGCATCCCGGGTACATGGCGCGGCAGCTCTATGACTTCCAGGTCGGCGCCCGGAACGGCGATATGGCGGTGATGATGAAGCCGGCGGTCGAGAAGCTGACCGAAGACGATCTGATTGCGATTACGGCGTATCTGGCGTCGTTGAAGCCGTAACGGGAACCACGAAGAACACGAAGGTAGCGAAGATCACGAAACCCTTTAATGGGTTTTCGTGACCTTCGTCTTCTTCGTTCCTTTGTGGTTGGTTCTTAGTTGCCGACCGGCGCGGCTTTTCCGGCCTTCGCCTCTTCGACGTACTTGATCGTCCCGGCTTCGGCGATGTCGAGCCACTCCCTCCACTGCTTGGGAATCACGAACGGGTGCGGCTGGCCCGCCTGCCGCTTCGCCAGCTGCATCGCCGGCTCGAACACCGTGCCGCCGCGCGGATCGGGATAGGTGTTCAGGTGGCTGTGGACGTGCACCGGCACTTCCACGTCCGCGAACTCCTTGCCCGTCTTGAGACGGCGGAGGCTCTGGAGAAACTGCGTGCCGCCCTCGACGCCGTTGCGCTGGCCCGGACCGCCAAAGAGGACCGCCTTGTGTGGCCGTCCGTTGTCATACACGGTGAACGTGAAGGACGGCGAGCCGGCGGTGTGGCCGGGCAGCTTGTAGACGTTGATCTGGGTCTTGCCGAGGGTGATCACGTCGCCTTCCTTGATGACGAGATCGCGCGAGAACGGGATGCCAGGGTCGCGGGCATTCGGGTTCTTCGCCGCGGCTCCCGAGGCCACGTTCTTGTAGAACGTGTCGATGAGCGCCCAGTCTTCCTCGAGCGTCGCGATCCGCGCCTTCGGCGCGGCCGCCTTCAGCTTGCCGACGCCCCCGAAATGATCGAGGTGGCCGTGGGTCAGGAAGATGTACCGGATGTCCGCCGGGTTGAAGCCGACCTTCCGGATGCTGTCGAGGACGTGATCGACCAGCGGTTCCTGGGTCGCGTCGAAAATGATGAGGCCGTCGGTGGTCGGAATCATCCAGACCGACACGTTGCCGGGTCCGACGTAGTACAGGTTGTCGAATACCTTGATCGGCGCCGTCTTCTGGAACTCCCAGTCGCGCGCCTTGCTGCCGCGGAAGCTCGCGCTGAGCGTCTCGTTGGCCGGCGCGGCGGCCTGGCCGCCCTGGCGTCCCTGCGCGTTGCCCGGCGTCTGGATCAGCGCCGCGACGAGCAGGCCCCCGAGCGCGACCGTCAGTGAACGTACTTTCATCTCGTGTCTCCTGAAAAATAAATGGCCGGGCGGAAACGAATCCCGCCCGGCCCCGATCACCCGCCGATTAGAAGCGCGCTCTGAACCCGAACTGCACGGTGCGCGGCTGATACGCGATGCCGTCCGCGGCGTCCGGCTCGAGGAAGCGCGCGTTGCGCTCGTTCAGCACCCAGGTCGTGAAGTTCGCCCGGTTGAACAGGTTGAACAGCTCGATCATCGGTTCCACCGAGTAACGCCCGTTGAAGCTGAAGCGCTTCATCGCGCGCAGATCCAGGCGGTGCAGGTCCTTCTTGTTGAAGTTGTTGCGTGGAATGATCGACCGATCCAGGCGCGTCCGGGCCGCGATCACGCCGCCCGTGCCGAACACGTCCGTGCCGGACGTCGTCGTGTTGTAGCCGTTGTCGCCGTAGAAGTAGAGACCGCTGAACATGATCTCGTACGGCAGCTCGTAGATGGCGTTGAACACCGCGCGGTGCTTCTGGTGTCCCGTCCGGTACCATTCGGAGCCGTCGTAGACGTCCACGCCGAACGCCGCGAAGTTCACGGGCGTCGAGCAGTTCCACGCCGTGCCGGCCGCGTTCCAGGTGATCGGGTGCTGGCAGCCGCCGGCCGTCTGCGGGAACGCCGCTATCTCCGGCACGAGCACCGGGTAGTCCTTCCGGGACTCGAGCGTCAGCGAGTAGGTCGCCGACGCCTGCCACCGGTTGCTGAAGCGCTTGGTCAGACCGGCCTGGAGCGAATGGCTCTTCTCGTCCTCGCCAGGGCTGTTGCGCCGCATACTCACGTTGCCCCACTCGGGGAACGGCAGGCGGGCGATCTGGTTCGTATTGAACGGGACCCCCGTATCGACGTTCCACGACTGGTTGATGTTCCCGCCGCTGATGTTGTAGTAGCTCTTGTAATAGACGTAGTCGGCTTCAACCGCCATCTGCGTCCCGAGCTGCCGCTGGAAGCCAATCGATCCCTGATAGGAATACGGGAACTGCGACGTCGGGCTCGACAGGTTGTTGCCGACCGTCCGGCGAATGCACCCTGTGCGCGCCCCGCCCTGGTTCACCTTCTGATCCCAGCAGGTGCGTGGCACGAGCTGGTCGTAGGTCGGCTGCGGGCCGTTGAACGGGTTGCTGTTGAAGTCAGGGCGCCCGTCGGGAATCAGCTCGACGCCGACGATGTTCACCCACGATTTGGTGCCGTGCGCCGACTGGTCGGTCACCCAGGCGTAGTACTTGCCGGCGCCGCCGCGGATGACAGTCCGATCGTTCAACTGGTACGCCGCGCCGAGGCGGGGCTGCCAGTTGTCGGTGTCGTTGGGGCGGCCGGCCTGCACCCACGGATCGAAGGTGAACTCTTCGCCGAACCCATTCTTCGTCAGGTCGTAGCGCAGACCGAGGTTCAGGGTCAGCTTGTCGGTCATCTGCCAGTCGTCCTGGATCCATCCGGCCATCTGGTGACGATCCACCGCGAAGGTGAAGTCGCCGATGCCCTGCGTATAACGCCGGGTGATCGGCAGGAACGCGTCGAGGTTCCACGTCTCCGGGTCGTTCCAGACCGGGAAATTCCGTTCGAAGTTCGCCGGAATCGGTCCGAGGTCCATCGTGTAGATGCCCGTGCAGTCGCGGCAGATAAGGAGCCAGAAGGAGTTCTTGATGTAGTCCGCCCCGAGCTTCAGGTCGTGGCGCCCACCGGCGTTGAACGACGTGCCGAAGTCGTCACGGAACGACCAGTTCCCCTGCTGGATCTCCTGCGGGACGCTTCCCGGAGGTCCGAACCGGAAGCCCTGGAACGTCAGGATCGGGCTGCCGTTGAGAATGCCGTCGCTCTGCGACGACGGATGCTGCGGCCACGGGACCTTCGACTCCTCGAGGTTCCGGAGGCCGACATAGCCGGTCCGGATCTCGTTCACCGCGCGGCTGCCCAGCACGTTGGTAAAGGTGAACTGGAACTGGTCGCTGTCGCGGTAGGTGTGCACCAGGAACGACGGGTGCTCGACGGAGCTGCCTTCGAAGCCCTGGTCGATCGACTGGTCGTTCTGCCAGAGCGCGCCGCGCCACGAGAGGCGGAAGCTCGGCGTGAACTGGTAGTCAAGCCGCAGGCCCGCCTTGTGCTCCTCGCGGGGCTCCGTGAACTGCAGGTTGAAGGACGGGTACGGGGTCGTGAACACCGTGCTGTAGTCCTGCTTCTCGTTCTCGTAGTTCAGGAAGTAATGGAACTTGTCCCGCATGATCGGGCCACCGTGCGTGGCGCTCACCTGCTGGTTCGAGTAGGGCAGGACGTAGCCGACGATGTGGTCGGCCGCGTTCATCTTGTCGTCGCGGAAGTAGGCGCCGAACGAGCCCGCGAAGTTGTTGGTGCCGGACTTGGTGACGGCGTTGATCTGGACGCCCTGCGACCGGCCCTGGCTCGCATCGAAGCGGTTCGAGATGTACTCGAATTCGGCAATCGCGTCGCGGCTGTAGCGCGCCTGGACGTTGCCCAGGCCGCCGCCTTCATACGTGATCTGCTGCCCGTCGACGTTCACCTGGTAGGTGCCCGCGCCTTCGGCCGCGATCTCGTTCGTGCCGACTTCGTTCACCTTGTTGCCGACGGCGAGCATGGCGAGGTCCTGCCAGTTGCGGCCGTTGAGCGGAAGTTCTTCCATCTGCGCCTGGCTGATGTTGCTGCCGAGGCTCGACGTCGTGACGTCGATGAGCGGCGCCTCGCCGGTGACGGTCACCGACTCGGTCAGCCCCGAGGGGTTCAGCTGCAGGTTGACGGTGACCGTCTGTCCGACGGACAGCGGCACGCCGGCGCGCGTCGCATCCGTGAAGCCGGCGAGCACCGCGGTCACGCGATACGTGCCGATGCGTGCGGGCATGCGGAATGCGCCGCGTTCGTCCGTCACAGCTTCCAGCGTAAAGCCGGTCGCTTCGTTGACGGCCGTAACGGTGACGCCGGGCAGCACGCCGCCCGTCGCGTCAGTGATGGTTCCCGTGACGGTCGCTTCCTGCGCCCACGCGGACGCCGGCACGATCATCAAAATGAGTACGAGAAACAATCGGACGATTGACTTCCCGGTACTAAGACCCGCTGTCATGCAACACCCTCCTCAATAAAACCTGAGATGCCCAAGGCTCTGGGCAGGCGCATTGTATGACGAAACCACGATATAATTGCCTCCTTCTTTGGTCACGAAATGGCCGAATTTCGGAGGAAATCGATGAAACGTATTGCAGTGGGGTCCGCCGCGGTTCGCTGGGGGCTGGGAGCGGCGGTCTGCGTCCTCGCGCTCGCCGGGGTTTCGTCCCTGACGTTGCACGCCCGGCAGGCCCGGACCGTCGCGGACGGCGTCTATTCAGCCGCCCAGGCCCAGCGCGGCGCGGCCCTGTACAAGGCGCAGTGCGTCGCCTGCCACGGTGAAAAGCTCGAGGGCCTCGTGGGCCCCATGCTCGCCGGACCCGACTTCGTGACCGTCTGGGGCGGGCGTCCCGTCGCGGAACTGGTCGACAAGATCCAGAAGACGATGCCGCTGCAGGCCCCGGGCTCCCTGAGCCAGGAGCAGTCGATCGACATCGCCGCCTACATGCTGCAGGTGAGCAACTTCAAGGCGGGCCAGGGCGCGCTCGGCGCCGGGCAGCTCGCCCAGGTGACGTTCCCCGCCGCGCGCGCCGCCGCGGCACCCGCCGCCGGCACCGTCAACGTGCCGCCGGTCGCCAACCTCGCGCAGTACATGCGCGGCGTGACGTTCCCCAACGCGAACATCATCTTCAACACGCAGCTGAAGGACCCGGGGACGATGAAGCCGCAGAACCCGGTGCCCTTCGACTATCCGCTCTGGGGCAACACGGTGTACTACGGCTGGCAGACAACCGATCAGGCGGCGCTCGCACTGATCGAGACGACGCCGCTCTTTCTGATGCCTGGACGTCGCTGCGAGAACGGCAAGCCGGTGCCCATCCAGAACGCCGACTACCAGAAGTTCACGCAGGACCTCATCACGCTCTCCCGCGAGATCTACAAGACGGTGCAGACGCGCAACCAGGACGCCGTCGCCGCGCTCTCCGAGCGGCTGAACGACACCTGCGCGAACTGCCACAAGGTCTATCGCGACGTGGGGACGGCTGAAGGCGGCGGGCTCGGCACCGATCGCTGCAAGTCCTAGGAACCACGAAGACTCGAAGGTACGAAGAAAAGGCCACGAAGCCCTTTAAGGGTTTTCGTGGCCTTTTCTTCGTGGCTTCGTGGTTATTTGAGTAGCGCCGCCGCGCCCTTGATCGCCTGCAGGGCGCACTTGTCGTCCGCTTCCTGCGTCGGCGCGCCGCTCAACCCAAGCCCGCCGATCCGCTCCATTCCGATCAGCACCGGCAATCCGCCGCCCAGCGGAATGATGTCGACCAGCTCACGCTGCCCGGCCAGGTCCGTCCCGTTCGTCCGGTTCCTGAACTCCATCGTCGAGACGCCGTAGGTGCGGGCGGTGTACGCCTTGCGGCGCGCGAGCTCGGCATTATGTGGATTGGCCAGGTTGCCTCGCATCAGCACCACCATGTCGCCCGCGCGGTCGACGACCGCCACCGAGACGTCATAGCCGTCCGCCTTTGCGCACGCCATCGATGCATCTGCCAGCGCCCGCGCGATCTCGAGCGACATATTCCGCTGCGTCAACGCCTGCGCGCCAAGGCCAGCCGTGCTGCCGGCGACGAGCGCCGCAGCGAGAACCGAAGTTGTGAACCGCACGTGTCCTCCTAATTTGTCTGATCCCTGATCCCTGATCCCTGATCCCTGATCCCTAATCCCACTCTTTTTCCACGCCATGGCCACGCGCCGCGTCGCCGTGGTTTGGCGTCAGAAATCCCAGCAGGCAGCCCGGCGACCCGTCGCGCAGCTTGTGGCAGCGCACCTTCACGTTGTCGCCGATCTGCACGTCTTCCTTCTTGATGCCGTTGCGCTGAAGTCCGCCCGGTCCGGTCGCCTCGAGTGCCCAGAGCTGCGGGGCGCCTTTGTCGTCCTTCACTTCGACATAGACCCACGAATGGGGGTTGATGAGGTGCACTTCCTTCACGACGCCTTCGAGATTGGTGAACTCCGCGATGGCGTAGTTGTTGTGCGAATGGTGCGCGGCGACAGGCGCCGCGAGGACGATCGCGAGAACGGCGGCCCGGCGGAGATGTGACAACGGCATGAGTCGCCTCCAGTAGAGGGAGAACCTACCGGGCTTGTCGGGGCAAGTCAAGGCGTTGTACAAGGCACTACATGCGAATGATTCTTGGATGTGTCGGGGCGGCGTTCATGGCGTCCACGTTTGTCACGCCCGCAGCGGCGCAGGGGACGGCTGGCGCGCTCGCGGCTGACCCCGCGTGCCAGACGCTGACGCCAGGTGCCGCGGGCGGCACGCTGCCGCGCGGCCGCTCGGTGCTCGCGCTCCGCTGGCTCGGCATTGCCAACTACGAATTGAGTTACCGCGGCACGGTCATCCTTCTCGACGCGGCCTGGTCGCGCACCGCACCGGCGCGCCCCGTCGGGTTCCGCGTCGCGGACGCGAAGCGTGCCAACGCGATCATGATCGGCCACGGCCATGGCGATCACGTCTGGGACGTCATCGCGGCGGCGAAGCAGACCGGCGCGCCGGTGTACGGCGGTCCGCAGGTCGTCGACTACCTGAAGGCGCAGGGCATCCCGGACGCGCAGATCAAGCCGGCCGCAACCGCGGGTGTCGTGAAGTTCGACGGCTTCACCGTCGAGCCGATCCTCTATCGCCACAGCCCCGGGCGCCCCCCCGCGGTACAGACGGCGATGTCGGCGTACGAAAAGGCATTCGCGGAGATCATCCGCGCGCGCTCGCCGGAGGAAGAGAAGGAGTGGGAGGCGATTGGCGATCGCAGCGGACCCGGCCAGGGCATCGATCAGACGGGCACGTATGCCTATCTGTTCACGTTCGATAACGGGTTCAGGCTGCTCTATACCGACACCGCCGGCCCGCCGACCGACGGCCTCAAGCAGATGATCGCGAAGACCGGCAATCTCGATGTGACGATGGTCGGGTATCAGGGGCGGTTTCTGGCCGCGCGGCAGAACGACGAGTCGCTGCCGATCATCCGTCTGACGAAGCCGCGCTACGTCATCCCGACGCACCATGATGACGAAGGCGGCGGCGCGAGGCCCGACATGCCGATCTATCCGCTGGCGATGGCGATCCGCGACGAGCTCCCGAACACACGGACGATCTCGCCGCTCTATCGATCGCCGATTTGCTTCGATACCGCCACCAGGGACTATTTTCTCGGTCTCTAAGTACCAGGCACTACGCACGCACTAGGCACCTGGCACAAGGCACCAGGCACTATTTCGCGACGGCGCGGCCTGCACGAATGGCTGCGTCGGCCGCTGCCGACAGGCCGCCGGTGATCCCGCCGCCGCCAAGAATCCTGAATCCTTCCTTGACGCGCCGCGGCATGTCGGCGGCGCTCGCCGTGATGCCGCACGCGACCTTGTGCGTGAGGCACGCCTTGAGCACTGTTTGAATCGCGGCTTCGATTTCCGGCGCATTGGGTGCGACGCCCATTGAATTGGAGAGGTCGGATGCTCCCAGATAAAAGCCGCCGACGCCGGGCACCTGCGCGATCGCATCGACGTTCTTCACGCCCTCGGCCGTCTCGATCATCATGATGGCGATCAGGTCGCCGGAAGAATTCAGCGGCCAGAGGTCGGCGCGCTGCATGTAATCCGCCATTGGGATGCCCCAGAACCAGAGCGCATTGTCCGGACCGGACCCGCGCAGCCCAAGCGGTTCCATGCGCGGCGAGCCGCGCCGCTGTGGATAGCGCATGCTGCGTACGTGCCGCAGCGCCTGCTCGCGGTTGTCGACGCTGTTGAAGATCGCGCCCATCAGCCCCTGATCGAGACCCTGCTTGACCGGCCATTCCGCCCCTTCGCGGGCGTACGGCGCGAAGCGCGCGAGCGGCGTGACCTTCGGCTGCACGCTGCCGGTGCGCGCGGCATGGGCACGATCGATCATGCCGACGAGGAACATCCGCAGCGTCTCGAAGTTCATCGGCGCATGCTCGTAGTCGATGTACACCCAGTCGAGATCCTCGGCCGCGAGCGTCCGCGCGTTCTCGAGCGACATGTCCTCGTTGCTGACGCCGAAGGCGACCTGTCCCTGTGCCAGCCGCTCGATCATGCGGTTGAGGTGCACAGGCGCCTGCGCGTACGGAAGGCTGGCGAAGGAGGACGCGAGCAGAGCAGCGACGATGGCGAGTTTCAGCATGGGCGAATATCCTATGTCATGGTCCGCGTGGCTCTCGCGAACATCGTGCGCGCATCCTCTCCCGACGACTCCGTGGCCCGTGCGGTCGCGGCAATCGAAGACGCGGGTCACGCGAACGCCGACATCCTCTGCTTTCCCGAAGCGTACGTGCCGGGCCACCGGTTGATGGGCGCGACGGTGCCGCCGCCCGACCAGATGTTCCTGCAGCGCGCCTGGGCACCGAGCGGGTCGTTGATGAGGGCGTGATGATCTCGGCGCTCGTCATCAACCGCGACGGCACGAAGGCGGGGTTTCAGGACAAGGTGCAGCTCGATCCGTCGGAGGACGAGACGTACGTGCCCGGCTCAGGACGGGAGCTCTTCACCTCGGGGCCGCTGACGTTCGGCGTCGCCATCTGTCACGAGGGCTGGCGCTATCCCGAGACCGTGCGATGGGCCGCCGGGAACGGTGCGCAGGTCGTCTTTCACCCGCACCTGCACGAAGCCGAGCCCAGCGGTCATCGTCCGAGCGCGTTCGCAGATCCCGCGAACACCTTTCATGAAAAAGCGGCGCTCTGCCGCGCCGCCGAGAACACCGTGTTCTTTGCCACGGTGAACTGCGCCAGCGAAGGATCGGCGACGACATCCGCCATCATCCGTCCGAATGGAACCGTGCTCGCCTGGCAGCCGTACGGCAAAGCCGGGTTGCTGGTTGCCGACATCGACCTTGCCGAAGCGACGGGACTGCTCGCGTCGCGCCTCCGGTCATGACCGCGTAAGATCCGGTAATCGGTCCGCATTTACTCCTTCTCGCTGCCGTCACCCTCTGGGGCTGGACGTTCATCGCGACGAAGATCCTGCTCGACGAGCTGGGTCCGGTCGAGATCTTCGCGCTGCGGCTGGCGATCGCCTTGCCGCTGCTCATCGTCATCCTCGCGGTCCGCCGGACACCATTCGAGCTCTCGCGCGCGGACTGGGTACCCATCGGCGCGGCCGGCGGCATCTTTGCGTTTCATTTCGTCCTGCAACTCACCGGGCTTCGCGCCACGACCGCGACGAATACCGGCTGGATCATCGCGTTCACGCCTCTGACGCTGGCGCTGCTGTCGTGGGCGGTGTTGCGCGAGCGGATCGGGCGCGGCATCGCCGGCGGCATCGCGATCGCGACGCTCGGCATCGTGGTGCTCGTCTCGCGCGGCAATCCCGCCGATCTCGGGTGGGTGCGGAGCGTGGGCGACTGGATGATCCTCGCGTCGACGTTGACGTGGGCGCTGTACACGGTGACGACCAGGAACGTGGTCACGCGGCGCGACCCGCTGGTGGTGACACTGGGCATTTCCATGGCCGCGGCGATCTGCATCGCGGTGCCGTTCATCGCCGCGTTCGACAGCGAACGGATACTGTCGCTGTCGGGACGCGGCCTGGCGTCGCTGCTCTATCTCGCGGTTGCGGGGTCGGTGCTGGGACAGTGGTTCTGGCAGCACGGCGTCGCGAAGCTGGGGGCGGCGCGCGCCGGAATGTATCTCTATCTGGAGCCGCTCGCCACGCTGGCGCTCGCGGTGCCGATGCTCGACGAGCCGTTCGGCGTCTGGGTGGCGATCGGCGGAGCGCTCGTCCTCGCGGGCGTCTACGTGGGCCAGCAAGGACTAGAGACTAAAGACTAGGGACTGCCGCCTACTCTTTCGGCGCGACGTAGCTCTTACGCGCGCGAGGGGTGAGTCCCCGCTCGCTGACGCGGACGTCGAGATCGTGGCGTTTGCCGTCGCGTCGTGGCGGCTCGAATCCAAGCAGGTACTGGCTGTGGAGTTCGTCCGCGACATGGGCAAACGCGGCGCCGAGGTCCTGGCCGAAGCGAATCTCCGCGTAGCCGCCGCCCGTCTCTTCCGCGACGCGCGCGAGGCCCGGATCGGGCAGGTCGGCCACCATCATCGCCTGCAGCCCGCCGGGGCCGAGCCCGGGCATCTGGGGCCGCGCGCTCCGGCTGCGCATCCCGATGCCGTAAATCATCACGTCCTCTTCGCGCGCGCGATCGATGACTTCGACCTGGCTCGAATTGTTCTGGCGAAAACTGATCGGACCGCTGTCCTTGCCGTCGCTGAGCACAAGGATCACAGGACGTTCGTCACTCCCGCCTTCGAACACATCGAGCGATTCGTCAATTGCGCGCCAGAGCGGCGTGGGCGAGTCGGTAGCGATGAACTCCGGCAGCGCGCGCCGGAGCTGCGCCGTATCGCGCGTAAATTCCTCGCTGATCACGACCTCACGCCCAAACGAGCCGACACGCGCCGCATCGTCGGGTCGAAGCCGCATGAAGAGCTGCTCGGAGGCGGCACGCAGCAACGGCAGGTTGCCTTCCATGCTGCCGGACACGTCCAGCATGACGATGAGCCGGATGGGCCGGGGAGAGTTGTCGAACAGCGTGATTGGCTGCGGCTTGCCCTCGTCCCTGATCTCGAACTTGTCCTGTGTGAGATTCGTGACGAGCCGGCCGTCACGATCGGTGACGGTGACGAACACGCGGACCGCATCGCCGGCGCCGCGGAAGGTCGGCTGCTGACCGGCCACGTGCACACCGCCGAGGACACAGACGGCCAGAAAGCCGGACAGAAAGAGGCGTTTTGTCGGCACGGAGGTCATTATCTGCAGTCTTCGTACCTTCGTGGTCTTCGTGTCCTTCGTGGTTTGATCAAACGCCGTAAAGCGGTTTGAGCTTCGCCGCGAGGTATTTGAGCAGCGGTTCCGGCGAGAGCGGCTTCCCAGTGACTCGCTGGCAGAGGTCGGCAGGCCGGTAGCGGTTTCCGTGCGCGTGGATGTTCTGATTGAGCCACCGCTTCAGACCTGAGAAATCGCCGGCGGCGAACGCATCGGTCAGGCCCGGCAGGTCGGCCAACGCCTTCTCGAAGAACTGCGCCGCGTAGAGATTCCCCAGCGTATAGGTGGGGAAGTAGCCAAACGCGCCCATCGACCAGTGCACGTCCTGCATGCAACCCTGCGCGTCGTTCGGCACGACGACGTCGAGATATTCCTTGTAGCGGCGGTTCCATTCCGCGGGCAGATCCGCCGCGGCGAGGTCGCCGGCCATGAGCGCGCGCTCCAGCTCGAACCGCACCATGATGTGCAGGTTGTAGGTAACTTCGTCGGCCTCGACGCGAATGAGTGACGGTCCGACGACGTTCACGCCGGCATAGAGTTCTTCAACAGAGACCCCGGCCGCCGCGTCGCCAAAGAATCGAGGGAGCTCTCCGTGGCACCAGCGCCAGAACGGCTCGGATCGTCCAACCTGGTTTTCCCACGTCCGGCTCTGGCTCTCGTTGATGCCGAGCGACGCCGGCTGCCCGAGCGGCGTGCCGCCGTGATCCGGCCGCAGACCCTGGTGATACATCCCGTGACCCGCTTCATGCATCACCGACGACAGCGCATCGCCTACACGGTTGTCGCGATAGCGCGTCGTCAGCCGGATGTCGCCCGGATCGTGGCCCGAGCAGAACGGATGCGCCGAGACGTCGAGACGGCCGCGTGAGAAGTCGAACCCGATGCGCTCTGCGACATGCCGCACGAACGCCTGCTGTGCGGCAAGCGGCATGACGATCTTCTCGAAAGGACGCGCCGGACGACGGCCTCCGGCCATCAGCTCGCCAAGCAGCTTGCGAAGACTCTCGCGCAGCGGCACGAAGACGCGACTGACGCCCGCGGCCGTCATGCCCGGCTCGAAATCTTCGGCAAGCGCGTCCCACGGTTCGCCATCCGCCGGCCAGCCGTAGCACTCCGCAGTCTTGCGTGCGAGCTCGAGGTTCTTTTCGAGGAACGGGCGGAACAGCGAGAAGTCGGATTTCTCACGCGCCTCGACCCATGCGTGCTGCGAGGTGGCGGCGACTTCCGCCTTCTCGCGCGCGAGAGCGGCGGGGATTTTTGTCGCACGGTCGTAGTCGCGCCGCAGCTCGCGCAGGTTGACGGCCGAATCGGACGCGGGATCCGCGCTCAGCTCGCGGATCGCCTCAGAGGCGGCGATCAGCTCGCCGACGCGCGGCGTCGTCGCGCGTTCGTGCACAAGGCCGGCAATCTGTCCGAGCTGCCGGCTGCGATGTGCGATCCCGCCTGGCGGCAGCATCGTCTCCTGGTCCCACTGCAGGAGCTCGCCGGTGGCCGCCAGCAGGTACGTCTCGCGGGTATGCGCGATCAGCTCTTCGTACGGAGTCATGGGCGCCTGCTACGGCGCCAGCTGCGGCAGGGAATTGACGGCGGGTGGACGCGGCCGGGCGTTGACCCAGGCGTAGATGTCGGCGACATCCTGGTCGGTGAGGACCTTCGCCGAGTAGGGCGGCATCTCGCCGCTCGGCTTGCGGGTGTAGTCCAGGAAGCGTGCCCAGGGGAATAGCGCCGGGCCGATACGCGGGCCCGACAGGCCGCCTTGTGCCTCGTTCGCGTGGCACTGATAGCAGCCGACCTTCTTGAACAGCACGCCGCCGTTGTCAATCTTGCCGGCGGGGGCGGCCGCCGGTGCGGCCGGCTTCGGCGCGGGCGCGTTCTGCGCCTGCGCAATGCCGATTGTTGTCAGTGTCACCGCGAGCAACGCGCACGCTGAAGCATGCGCTCTGCGACGAGGCAGGTTTCTCATCTGACTTGTGTGGCGACGTCGACAACGGCCGGCTCGCCCTTCTTGACGACGGCGATCGCGCGGGCCAGTGCGGGACCCAGCTCGTTCGGATTGCTGATGGGACCCTCGGCATACACGCCCATCGACTGCGCGAGCTTCGCGAAATCGATGTTCGGATTCGACAGCTGGCTGCCGATCTCGCCGCGATCGATGCCGCGGTTCCGCGCGTTGCACATCTTCTGGACGTGCATCACTTCCTGGTGGTACTGCCGGTTGTTGTTCATCACGCTCAGCAGCGGAATCTTGTGATGCGCGGCGGTCCAGAGCACGCCGGGCGAATACATCATGTCGCCGTCCGTCTGGATGGCCACCGAGAGGCGGCCGTGCTTCTTGTTCGCGAGCGCCGCGCCCACCGATGCCGGCGCGCCGTAGCCGATGCCGCCGCCGCCCGCGTGGCCGAGCCACTGGTACGGCTTGTCGAAGTTCCAGAGCCGCCGCGGCCAGTTCGTCTGGTCGTTGCTGTAGTAGCTCGAGACGAGCGACCAGTCCTCGTTCCGGATCTGGTTCCAGACTTCGGCGCAGAGCCGGGCCACGCTCACGGGACTCGCGTCCCACGCGAATGTCGCCGCCACGCGATTCGCTTCTGCGGCCGCGCGGCTCGCCTGCGCCAGCTTCGCGCCCCGCTCCTGGAAGACGCGCTGGCGGTCGCCGGTGACCAGTCGTCTCACCGCATCGATGAGCGCCGGGAGCGTCGCCTCCGGGTCCGCGGCGATGGCGAGGTCGACGTCCTGCAGACGACGGAAGTCCTGGTAGTTGGCCTTGATATAGAGGTCGCCGGTTGAAATCGAAATGAGCTTGGCCGTCGTCTTCGCGACGCGGCGCGTGGTGCGGTGCAGCTGATCGCGCAACGCGTTGACGGTGCCCCAGTAGTCCACGAGCTCGAGACCGAGGATGACGTCGGCGTCCACCACCGCCGCGCGCGCCCGCTGCGTCTGGTTCAGTGGGTGGCGCGACGGGAAGTTCATGCGGCTGCCCTGATCGATGACGCCCGCCTGCAATATTTCGGCGAGCTCGACGAGCATCTTCATCCCGTTTGGCGTCCGCGCCATGCGGTCCGCCACGAACACAGGATTCTCGGCGGCGACGAGCATCTTCGCCACTTCCTCCACCGCGCCGCGCTCGCCCGCGGGCGGCACGGGCATCGTCAGCCGGGGAATCGGGAGCCGCTCGTTCCTCGAGATCGGATGTTCCTGGAGACCGCCGTCGAGCACCATGACGACGGGCGCCATTGGCGGCGTCATCGCAATTTGGTACGCGCGGACGGCTGATTCGGCGAAGTGCGTGAGCGACCAAGGGAAGTCGTCCCACTTGGTATAGTCGCGGACCATCGCGGCGGCGTCCTGCACGCCGTGATACCACTCTGCGCCGCGGCGGATCGCGGCGTCCGCGTGGTTGCCGAGGATCACGTAGACGGGCACGCGGTCGCACCAGGCGTTGTAGATGGCCATCGACGCGTGCTGCAGGCCGACGGTGCCGTGCGCCATGACGGCGATCGGCTTGCCGTCCACCTTGTAGAAGCCGTGCGCCATCGCGACCGAGTTCTCTTCGTGCGTGCACGTGATGAGCTCGGGCGCCGTGTTGCCGCCGTGATTGAGCAGCGACTCGTGCAGCCCGCGGAAACTGGATCCAGGATTGGCGAAGAAATACTCGAACCCGAGCGACTTGAAGACGTCGATCATGTAGTCGGAGCCGGCGCGCTCGTTGTCGCCGAGGACCTGGATGTCTTCAGGCTCTGCGGATTCGACCGCGTGCGTCAGCGGCGGCGGCGCCTGGGCCGCGGCGGGTGGCGCTGCAGCCTGCGCTGCGGCGGCCGCGGGTGCACCGACGAGCGCCGCCCCGGCCAGCGCGCCCTTCTGCAGGAATGTCCGTCGTTCGGGTGATGCAGGGGGATGACGCTTCGGGCTCATGGAGGGAGCATAATGGAAGTTGCCTAATTCGCGCACCGCGCGATACGGGGGAACCACCGGAAGTCGCGAATGACTTCCAGGGGCGCATCCAGCATTCCGCTGGTAGAGGACTTCCAACCTCGAGCCCGACAGCTAACCCCGTCGGCACTTGGAGGGCCTCGTGTCCGATCCCGCCGCTCGTCGTCTATTTCCCCTTACGATCACTGCGCTCGGCGTCGTCTATGGCGACATTGGTACCAGTCCGCTGTACGCGATGCGCGAGTGTTTCTTCGGCTCGCACTCCGTGCCGCCGACCTACGCCAACGTGCTCGGCGTCCTCTCGCTCATCATCTACTCGCTGCTGCTCGTCATCTCGATCAAGTACGTCGCGATCGTGATGCGCGCGGACAATCAGGGCGAAGGCGGCGTCCTCGCGCTGACCGCGCTCGTGCCCGGCCGCGCGGGTGACGCCGGCGGCGCGTCGCGGCTCGCCGTGGGCCGGCCGGTGCTGGTCGCGCTCGGCATCTTCGGCACCGCGCTGCTGTACGGCGACGGAATGATCACCCCCGCGATCTCGGTGCTCGGCGCCATCGAAGGGCTCGAGGTCGTCACCCCGCTGTTCCAGCCGTACATCGTGCCCGTCACGGTCGTGATCCTCATCGGCGTCTTCCTGATCCAGAAGTACGGCACGCACCGCGTGGGAGGGTTGTTCGGGCCGGTCATGGTCATCTGGTTCGTGACTCTGGCCGCGCTCGGCATCGGGTGGATCGTCCGGCTGCCCGCGGTGCTGGGAGCGTTCGATCCGCGGCATGCGATCGCGTTCTTTGTCGGCAACGGGTGGACCGGCTTCGCGGTGCTCGGCGCCGTCTTCCTGGTGGTGACCGGCGGCGAGGCGCTGTACGCCGACATGGGACACTTCGGCCGCCGGCCGATCCGCATTGCCTGGTTCGTGCTCGTGCTGCCGTCGCTCGTCCTCAACTATCTCGGGCAGGGCGCGCTGCTGCTGCTCGATTCGACTGTGACTCACCCCTTCTTCCGGCTGGCGCCGTCCTGGGGATTGCTGCCGCTGGTCGTGCTGTCGACGGCAGCCGCGGTCATCGCGTCGCAGGCGCTGATCTCCGGCTCGTTCTCGATCACCCGCCAGGCCATCCAGCTCGGGCTCGCGCCGCGGCTCGAGGTCGAGCACACGTCGGCGCGCGAAATGGGCCAGATTTATCTGCCGCAGATCAACTGGGCGCTCATGTTCGCCACCCTCGTCATCGTCATCGGCTTCGGTTCGTCGAGCGCGCTCGCCGCCGCCTACGGCATCGCTGTCACGCTGACGATGGTCATCACGGTGCTGCTGCTGTATGTAGTGATGACTGAGCGATGGCACTGGCCGAAGCCGACGGCGATGGCCCTGATGGCGGTCTTCCTCGTCATCGACCTTGCGTTCTTCGGCGCCAATGCCTTGAAGATCCTGCAGGGCGGCTGGGTGACGCTGGCTGTCGCGCTCGCGCTGTTCACGTTGATGACGACCTGGA
The DNA here is from genome assembly GCA_945903265.1 of Candidatus Sulfopaludibacter sp. SbA3. Classification (GTDB taxonomy): domain Bacteria; phylum Acidobacteriota; class Vicinamibacteria; order Vicinamibacterales; family UBA2999; genus CAXNKG01. The sequence continues at coordinate 15,684 of CAMDNQ010000011.1, read as the reverse complement.
AGACCGGCCGCCGGCTGCTCGCGGAGCGCCTGACCGCGCGTGCCTTATCGCTGGACGACTTCATGGCCACCGTCGCCGCCGTGCGGCCGCTGCGCGTGCCAGGAACGGCGGTCTTCATGACGGCGCAGCCGAGCGGCACGCCGCCGGCGCTCGCGCACAACGTGCGCTTCAACAAAGTGCTGCACGAGCGCGTGATCGTGCTGACCGTGTCGACCGCGCAACAGCCGCACGTCCCGCCGGACGAACGCGTCACGCTGGAGCCGCTCGGCCACGATATTTATAACGTGCGCGTGCAGTACGGCTTCATGGAGGATCCCGACGTCCCCGAGGCATTGGTCCGCGCGCGCGAGCTGGGTCTCGTGATGGACCCCGAGGACCTGACCTATTTCCTTGGACGCGAGACCATCATCGTGACGCGCCGCAAGGGGATGGCGGTCTGGCGCGAGAAGCTGTTCGTGGTGATGGCACGCAACGCCGTCCGCGCGACTGCCTTCTTCAGGCTGCCCCCCGAGCGCGTTGTCGAACTGGGCGTCCAGGTCGAGATGTAGGCCCGAGATCCCGGATCCCTCGATCCCCGATCCCTGATCCCTGATCCCCCTGACGGTGGTAGAGTAGCCCACCGTTTTTACTTCTCTCAAGGGAGATCACTGAGACATGCGCAAGCTGCTCGGGCTCATATTCGCCTTGATCCTCGCGACTGCCGGCGTCGCCGCCGCGCAGGGCACCAACGCCGCGGTCACCGGGACGGTCACCGACGAACAGGGAGGGGTCCTCCCCGGCGTCACCGTCACGGTCCGCAACGCCGATACCGGAACCGTCCGCGTCGTCGTCACCGAAGCCGATGGCCAGTATCGTGTGCCGGCGCTGCTGCCGGGCCGCTACGACATCAGCGCGGAGCTTCCCGGATTCACGACCGTCGCCGCCAACGGGATCAACCTGGCGACGAGCCAGGAAGTCCGGCAGAACCTGCGGCTGTCGGTCGCGACGCTGCAGGAAAGCGTCACGGTGACCGCCGAAGCGCCGGTGGTCGAAGTCTCGAAGACCGAAATCGCCGCGGTGATCACGCAGGAGCAGATCGACATGCTCCCCGTCACCAACCGGGCGCTCGTCACGCTGTCGCTGCTGCTGCCTGGCACGAGCCAGGACGGCACGCGCCCGCGCCGCAACAACGCGCAGGTCGGCGCCGGGACGCTCCAGTTCACGACACTCGCGCTGGCCGACGGGACGCTCAACATGTCGACCAAGGCGGGCGAGCCGCGCCAGGACTTCCCGCAGGCGGCGGTCCGCGAAGTGCGCGTCATCACCAGCTCCGCGCCCGCCGAGTTCGGCGGCCGCGCGGGAGGCGTCGTCTCGGTCGTCACCCGCGGCGGCACCAATGCGATCTCGGGCGAGGCGTACGAGTACTTCCGCAATAACGCCATGCAGCGGATGGATCCGCTCACGGCGGCGGACCTGAAGACCCGCGGCCTGCCGGAGTTCGAGACGTCGCGCAACCAGTTCGGCGGCGCAATCGGCGGACCGATCATCCGCGACCGGATGCATTTCTTTGTCGCGGCGGAGCAGACCAGCGAGGACGAGCCGTACCGCGTGCAGACCGGCCGGTCCGACTTCTACGGCAAGTACGAGGGTGTATTCCCGGACACCCGCCGCGATCGCATGTTCTTCGTCCGCGGCGACGGCCAGCTGTCGGGCGCGCAGAACGCGTTCGTCCGCTGGGCGTATCAGGGCAACTGGAATCCGTGCGAGGGCTGCGGCGGCTCGTCCTATCAGGGCAGCGACACCTACATTCCGCGCGCGTCGCTCGTCGCCGGCCACACCTGGGTGCTCGGCACGAAGTATCTGAATGAGTTCCGGTTCGCGTGGGGCGGCCAGAGCCAGTACCAGGCGCCGACGGGCGTCCCGCTCTGGAAGGACTATCAGGACTTCGGTCCGGACCGGTTCAAGTACCTGGAGGCGCAGTACACGTTCCCGAGCTTCAGCTACAGCCCCGACACGTCGTTCTTCGTGCACCACGCGCCGGTGAAGCCGGAGTTCCGGAACGACTTCTCGATGTCCACCTCGAACCACAACTTCAAGCTGGGGGGCGCGTATCAGAACCTCCACCTGATGGAAGACGCGCAGGGGAACCAGCTCGGCACGTGGCAGTTCGCCACCGACCAGTTCTTCGACGCCGACAGTCCGTCGGTGCTGGCGAATCTGCGCGGGCCCATCAACCAGTTCACCGCGTCGTTTCCGCCGCTCGTGCGCGATCAGCCGCATGACTACTGGCAGGCGTACCTGCAGGACGACTGGCGGCTGCGGTCGAACGTCACGCTGAACCTCGGGCTCCGCTACGAAATCGAAACGAAGATCTGGGGCGAGGACCGGAACAACGCGACCTACTATCCGCGTCCCCTGCCGTTTGTCGACTTCGGATCGCGCGGCGACACGAACAACTTCTCGCCTCGTGTCGGCCTGGCGTGGGACGTCCGTGACGACGGCCGGAGCGTCGTCCGGATGGCGGCGGGGCGGCAGTACAACGTGATCATGAACGGCGTGCCGCAGGGCGAGCTCGGCGCGCTCCTGCAGAACAGCATCACGATCCGCAATCCGACGTATCCGGATCCGTATGGCGGCCGCCCGCCGGCATCGTTCATCGCGACCACGCCGCCCGCGATCACGATCATGTCGGACTTCGCGGCCGACAACCCGTTCCCGGACACGGCGTGGGAGAACCCGTACTCGGACATGTACACCGTCGGCGCGTCGCAGGAGCTCGGCGCCGACATGGCGCTGCACGTCGACGGCGTCTACATCAAGTCCGACAAGTTCAACGCCGGCAACCAGATCAACGAGGCGCGGACGGTCGGCGGGCCGGTGCCGTATCCGCAGTGGGGCCGCATCAACCAGATCCAGGCGGTCGGCTGGCAGGACTACCGCGCACTCCTCGCGCGGCTCCAGAAGCGGCTCTCCAGCAACTACCAGTACACGGTGTCGTATACGCTGGGCCGCGTCGTCGACAACTCCTTCAGCGGCACGTCGACCGGCAACATCAACAACGTCTACAAGCCGGAGCTCGATGAAGGCTACGGCCTCGCCGACCGCCGTCACTCGGTCGTGGCGAGCGGCGCGATGGTGCTGCCGTGGCGCGTCACGGCGGGCGCCGTCTGGACGTACCGCACCGAACGGCCGTTCACCGCGAGCGCCGGCGTCGACCTGGACGGCAACCGGAACAACGACTACGTGCCGGGGACCAAGAAGGGCGACGGCAACCGGATGGACATGGGCGAGTTCCTCGGATTCGTCAACGCTTTCCGCGCCAGCCGCGCGCTCGGCCCGATCGCCGAAGCCAATATCGAGAGCGACAAGTACCAGCGCTTCGACCTGCGCGTCAGCAAGGCGATCCAGCTGGGGGTCGGGCGGGTCGAGCTGATCGGCCAGCTGTTCAACGCATTCGGCAACATCAACCGCGGCGGCATCGGCGTCGGCCGCCAGACCAACGCGCTGTCGAACGCCTTCGGCCAGATCCTCGGCGTGCAGCCGCGCCAGGAAGGTGAGCTGGCGATCCGCATGACCTGGTAAGCGCCCTATAATCGCGGGCATGAGACTCGTAGCCCTTCTCAGCTTCGTTCTCGTGCCCGCGACCGTACTGGCCCAACAGGCGCCAGTTCCCTCCGCAGCGTGCGAACGCCTCGCGGCGTCGCTCACGCTGCCGCACACAACAGTCACGAGCGCGACGGTCAAGTCCGCTGATGCCGGCCTGCCCGCATCCTGCCGCGTCGCGCTGACCATCAAGCCCTCCAGCGATTCCGACATCAAATCCGAGATCTGGCTGCCGCTTACCGGATGGAACGGCAAGTTCCTCGCGGTCGGCAACGGCGCCTGGGGCGGATCGATTCAGTACGCCGCACTCACCGACGCGCTGAAACGCGGCTACGCGGCCGCGTCCACCGACACGGGACACACCGGCTCCGACGCGAGTTTCGCGATGGGCCATCCGGAGCGGCTGATTGATTTCGGCTACCGGTCGGTGCACGAGACCGCCGTGCAGGGCAAAGCCACGGTGCAGGCGCTCTACGGCACGGCGCCGCGCTTCTCGTACTTCAACGGCTGCTCCGGCGGCGGCCGCCAGGCGTTCATGGCCGCCCAGCGCTATCCAGCGGACTTCGACGGCATCGTGGCGGGCGCGCCCGGCTACAACCGGACCGACGCGGCGTTTCAGACCGTCCAGATGATCCAGGCGACGCACAAGACGCCTGAGAGCTTCATCCCGGCGGCTAAGTACCCGGCGATCCGGCAGGCGGCGCTCAAGGCGTGCGACGCGGCCGATGGGCTCGCGGACGGCCTCATCGCCGATCCAACGGCCTGCCGGTTCGACCCAGGCGTCATGGCCTGTACGGCCGCCGACAGCGCGAACTGCCTGACACAACCCCAGGTTGCCGCGGCGCGGATGATTTACGGCGCGGTCTACGACCGCAGCGGCAAGGAAATTTCGACGGGGCTCGAGCCCGGAAGCGAGATGCACTGGGGATCGGTGTCGGGCAGCACGCCGCACCCGATGTACAACGACCTGCTCCGCTTCATCGTGTTTCAGGATCCGGCGTGGGACTACCGGACGCTCGACATCACGCGGGATCTCGAGCGGGCCCGCAAAGCCGATAACGGCGTCCTCGGCGCGACGTCGACGAACCTCACGCCGTTCGTGAGCCGCGGCGGGAAGATGATCGTGTTCCACGGCTGGGAGGATCAGAACATTCCGCCGCGCTCGTCGGTCAGCTACCGCAACGAGCTGGTGAGGGCGATGGGCCGCGACGTCGAGAACTCGGTGCGGCTGTTCATGGTGCCGGGCATGGGTCACTGCGGCGGCGGCAGCGGACCGAACGAGTTCGACATGCTGTCGGCGCTCGAGCAGTGGCGTGAGCACGGGAAGGCGCCGGCGTCGATCCTCGCCTCGCGTGTCGAGAACGGCACGGTCACGCGGACGCGTCCGCTCTGCCCGTTCCCGCAGCTCGCGAAATACAAGGGCACCGGCAGCATCGATCAGGCCGAGAACTTCGCGTGCGCCGCGCCGTAGGCGTCCTGCTTCTCGCATTCCTGCCGGTTGCGGCGGGCGCGCAAACCTACGATCAACTCCGCATCATTGCACCCGCCGCCCCCGGCGGCGGCTGGGACCAGACCGCGCGCGTCATGCAGCAGGTGGTGCAGCAGACCGGACTGGCGCGGACGGTCTCCGTCGAAAACATCCCCGGCGCCGCCGGCCTGATCGGTCTCGCCCGCTTCATCGGCGCCGAGCGGGGCAACGGCGACGCGGTGATGGTCAACGGCCTCATCATGCTCGGCGCGATCGTCACACAGCAGTCCGAGGTGACGTTCGCCAACGTCACGCCCATTGCCCGGTTGACCGGCGAGTACGAGGTGCTCACGGTCCCCGCGAACTCGCCGTTCAGGACGCTGGGCGACTTCACCCGCGCGTTCCGGGCGCGGCCCGAGGCCATTTCATGGGGTGGCGGATCGGCCGGCGGCAGCGACCAGATTCTTGCCGGGCTGATTGCCGACGCGCTCGGCGTCGCGCCCCGCCGCGTCAACTACATCGCCTTCTCGGGGGGAGGAGAGTCGCTCTCGGCGATTCTCGGCGGACAGGTGTCGGTCGGGATCAACGGCCTTGCCGAGTTCGCGCCGCAGATCGAAGCCGGAACGGTCCGCGCGCTGGCCATTTCGAGCGGAGAGCGGCTGCCGGGTCTCGACATTCCCACGCTCCGCGAGCAGGGCGTGGACGTCGAGTTCGAAAACTGGCGCTCGGTGGTCGGCCCGCCCGGCCTCAGCGCCGCCGACCGCGAGCGCATGGACGCCGCCGTCGCGTCGCTCGTCGCGTCGCCGGAATGGCAGGCCGCGCTCGTGAAGTTCCGCTGGATCGATCGCTATCTCGCCGGCCCGGAGTTCCTCCGGTTCGTTGCCAGCGAAGAGCGCCGCGTTCAGAACATCCTCACGCAATTCGGTGGCGACGAGGAGGACGCGTCGCTGAACGCCTCCGCCGCATATCCGGCCGTCATCCTCGGCGGCCTGGCGCTGTTCGGCGTCCTGTCGTACGTAGGGCGGCTCCGCGGCGAGAAGCGAAGCCAGCGAGCTGCGGACCCGCCGACCGCCGACTCGCCGACCACCACCCACTGGCGCCCCGTCGTCCTCATCGCCGCCGGCATCCTCCTGAACCTGCTCCTCGCCGAAACCGGCGGCTTCATCATCGCCTCCGTCGCCCTCTTCTGGTGTGTCGCCCGCGCCTTCGACCCGCGCCATCCGGTCCGCGACGCGCTCTTTGCCGTCGCCGTCTCCGTCAGCGCGTTCCTCCTGTTCGGCCGCGTGCTTGACCTGCAGCTCCCCGCCGGCGTGCTCGCCGGCCTGATCTGATCCCCTGATGTTCGAGATTCTCGCCGCGCTGAGGGACGGGTTCGCCGGCGCGCTGACGCTGCCGCACCTCGGGTGGGCGCTCGTCGGCGTCACCCTCGGCACCGCGGTCGGCGTGCTGCCGGGCATCGGGCCGGCGCTCACCGTAGCCGTGCTCCTCCCTGTCACGTTCAACCTCGAGCCGACGAGCGCGTTCATCATGTTCGCCGGCATCTACTACGGCGCGATGTACGGCGGATCGACGACGAGCATCCTGTTGAATACCCCGGGGGAGACAGGGTCGATCGCGACCGCCATCGACGGCCACATGATGGCGAAGAACGGTCGCGGCGCCGCCGCGCTCACGACCGCCGCCGTCGGGTCGTTCGTCGCCGGCACGCTGTCGGCGATTCTGCTGACGTTCTTCGCGCCGATGCTCGCGTCGGTCGCGCTGCGGTTCGGGCCGGCCGAGTACTTCGCGCTGACCATCCTGGCCTTCACGGCGGTGTCGGCCCTGCTCGGCACCTCGCTGACGCGGGGGCTCTTCAGCCTGTTCATGGGGCTGGCGCTCGGCCTCATCGGGATCGATCCCCTTACCGGCGACGCGCGCTTTTCCTTTGGCATCCCGCAGCTCCTCGACGGCATCGATGTCGTCATCCTCGTGATTGGTCTCTTCGCGGTGGGGGAGACGCTGTACCAGGCCTGGAGCTACGGACGGCAGCAATTCGAGATGGTGACGCTGCACGACTTCACCGGCATGAACCGCGAGGAGTGGCGGCGCTCCTGGAAACCGTGGCTGCGTGGCACCGCGATCGGGTTTCCGCTCGGCGTGCTGCCGGCGGGCGGCACCGTCATCCCGACGTTCCTGTCGTATCTCACCGAAAAGCGGCTCAGCGATCACCCGGAGGAGTTCGGCAAGGGCGCCATCGAGGGCGTGGCGGGACCCGAGGCGGCGAACAACGCGGCCGCGGCCGGCGTGCTCGTGCCGCTCCTCACGCTGGGCCTGCCGTCGTCTGCCACTGCGGCGGTCATGCTTGCGGCGTTCCAGCAGTACGGGCTGCAGCCGGGCCCGCTCCTGTTTTCCACGCGGCCGGATCTCGTCTGGACGCTCATCGCGAGTCTCTACATCGGCAACGTGATGCTGCTGATCCTCAACCTGCCGCTGGCCGGCGTCTGGGCGCGCGTGATGCTCGTGCCGCGGCCGCTGCTCTTCGGCGGCATCCTGGTGCTCGCCTCGCTCGGAGCGTATACGCTCAACCGCTCGATGCTCGATCTCTTCCTCCTGTACCTGGTCGGTGCCGTCGGCTGTGCCATGCGCGTGAAGGCGTTTCCGCTCGTGCCGGCGGTGCTCGGCCTGATTCTCGGCCCGCTCTCCGAGCAACACTTCCGCCGCGCGATGGCGATCAGCGAAGGCGATCCGTCCGTGTTCTTCACGCGCCCGCTGTCGGCCGTTCTCCTGCTCGTCGCAGCGCTGACACTGTTCGGCCCAATGCTTCTCCGTCGAACCTCGAACGTGAACACGAACTGAGAAGCGAGAATTCAGAAGGGTGAACAACGTGTTCGACGTTCTTGTCATAGGCGGTGGCAACGCCGGGCTATCTGCGGCGCTGACGGCGCGGCAGAAGGGGGCCAGCGTCATCGTGCTGGAGGGCGCGCCGCGCGACTTCCGCGGCGGCAACAGCCGCCACACGCGCAACCTGCGATGCGCGCACGGTGCGCCGACCGACGTCCTGACCGAGTCCTATTCGGAGGACGAGTTCCTCGCCGACCTGATGCGGGTCACCGCCAACGAGACCGACGGACCGCTGGCGCGGCTGCTCGTCGATCGATCGGCCTCATGTCCAGGCTGGATGGGATCGTTCGGCGCCAGGTTCCAGCCGTCGCTCAGCGGCACCCTGCACCTCTCGCGCACGAACGCGTTCTTCCTCGGCGGCGGCAAGGCGCTGATGAACAGCTACTACGCCGCGGCGGAGCGCGCCGGCATCGACGTGCGGTACGACGCCGAGGTGACGGCGCTCGACGTAAGGGATGGCGAGTTCAGAGGCGCAACGGTTCGCGTTGGCGACCGCACCGAGCGTGTCGAAGCAAAAGGCGTCGTCGTCGCGGCCGGAGGCTTCGAGGCCAACGTCGACTGGCTGCGGGAGATCTGGGGTCCCGCGGCCGACAACTTCATCATCCGCGGCACGCCGTACAACAAGGGCGCGCTGATCAGGTTCCTGCTCGACGCCGGTGCCCAGCCGGTGGGCGACCCGCACGATTGCCACGCGATCGCGGTCGACGCGCGCGCCCCCCGCTTCGACGGCGGCATCGTGACCCGCCTCGACTCCCTCCCCTTCGGCATCGTCGTCAATCGCGACGGCCAGCGCTTTTACGACGAGGGCGAGGACGCGTGGCCGAAGCGCTACGCCATCTGGGGCAAGCTGATTGCGCGCCAGCCGGATCAGATTGCGTACTCGATCGTCGACGCGAAGACGCGCGGCACGTTCATGCCGTCGGTGTTCCCCCCGATCGTGGCGTCGTCGATTCGCGAGCTTGCGGCGGGACTCGGGCTCGGAGCCGATTCGCTCGAGGCGACCGTCGCGTCGTTTAATGCTGCCGTCCGTCCGGGCACGTTCAACCACCGCTCACTGGACGACTGCCGGACCGACGGACTCACGCCGCCCAAGTCGCACTGGGCACAGCGCATCGACACGCCGCCGTTCTGGGGATACCCGCTTCGTCCCGGCATCACGTTCACCTATCTCGGCGTGAAGGTCGACGATCGCGCGCGCGTCATCCTCACGAGCGGCGAGCGCGCGAAGAACATCTACGCCGCCGGCGAGATCATGGCGGGCAACATCCTGACGCGCGGCTACATCGCGGGCATCGGGATGACGATTGGAACGGTGTTCGGAAGGATCGCGGGAGAGAGCGCGGCGGGATAGCCGGACCTAGCGGCTGGTCTGCAGATCGTGTGTTGAGAGGAATCTCGTCAATTCGCGGTTTTCAGGAAACTCGCGCGTCAGCCCGCGGGCAGTGACCACCGCGTCCGGCACCCGCTTCTCGCGGACCTGCATGTCCCACAGCGCGAACCTCGCCTCGGCCTGCACGTACGGCGGCGCATCGACAAGCGACGCCTCCCGGACGATATCCAGCCCGCGCTTCTTGTTGCCGCCTCCGACGAGCCAGCGGACGCCGCGCGGCACCTTCGTCGCGACGATGTAGTCGATCCATGCGCGGGCGACACGGCCGCGGACGTGCGTGGGGTCCATCTTCAGCAGCGCGTCGAGCGTCTTGCGCCCTTCCCAGTATTCGCTCCACCCGGTCTTGCGGCCGAGCGTCGAGAGCTGCAGCCACACGTAGTTCAGGTCAAGCTTGCCCAGGAAGAACATCCCCTCGGGATCGGATGGATGCCGTGCGAGCCGCTCGCGCGCGGCGGCGCGTCCGAGGGTTGTTTCCTCGAGGAACGCGGCCATCAGCGACGGGCACGACGCGCAGGCCTTCCATGCTTTTTCGCGATCGTCGGACGTTCCGAGCGCGCGTCGAATCTGGAAGTGGAGTGACGAAGAACGGAGCTCGTAGGCGAGGAGGTTCTGCGGATCGGATTCGCGGACGGAGAGAGCCAGTGCGGTGGCAGCCTCGTACTGGCCGCTGTAGAACAGGCGATGCGCCTCGTCGAGCGTCGCACTCTGTGCGCTCGCGAGGGGCGCCACGCCGGCAAATGTCAGCGTGGCGGCGAGTACGGCGGCAAGGCGAGTGAGATGTCTCACGTAGGTATCTGCCGCGCGAGCGCGGCGGCTCAGACCTCTACAAGAAGAGTGCCGTCAACGACCGTTGAGGTAGCCGGGACGCGGACAATATTACCCGCCGCGACTTCCATCTGCGCCATTGTCGTGGCCTTGTGCACGCCGGCGAGCGTGGGGATGCATCCCGCCATGAGCTGGTGCGCGCGACGCGACGCGATCACGACAAATTCATAGGCGTTCGAGTCGTATGGACGGCGCGCGATCATGAGGGTCACCCTTGCTCCGCGAATCGCCGGCGATTGCGGATGTTGCGTATTACGAAGCTTTGATGAGAGATGGCCGCGGGAGGGTCGAAAGCGGCACTCAGGAAAGCACCTTCACGGTATCACGCCCCGCCGGGTCCCGCGGCCATTTCGCTTCCCGTGGCCGGAAGTGCTAGTTGGAGCGCGCGAGGCTGACGTTGAGCGGCGACACCGCGCCCGCCCGTACGTCGACGTCGGCCGAGTAGCCGCGGTACCCCTCGCGCCGGATCTCAATCCGGTGCGCGCCCGGCGCGACCTGCACGACGAGCTGCTCGTTGTCTGCGGGTCCTTCCCACACCTCTCCATCAATCAGGATCTCGGCGCCTGTGGGCTGGACCCGGATCGCGATGGTGCCCGCCTCCGCCGACAACGCGGGCAATGAGGCGGGAGGCTGCGGAGCATCCACCGCGCGACGCGGCGCGTCGTTGATGCCGCGGCGAACGATGGGCGCTGAAATGGGACGCGCCTCGGGCGCCGATCCGGCCGGCAGCGGATCCATCGTGTGGCGGATGCGGAAGGTTCTGCCCGGCTGCAGGTAGACGCGCTGCCGCTCGGTGCGATGTCCCGCGAGGTAGAGCGTCACGTCGTGCTCGCCCGGCTCCAGATGCAGCCGCTGGAAGAAGCCGTCGAAGTCGTCCACGCTGCCGGCGTAGTAGCCATCGACGAACACTTCCGTCTCGCGCGGCTCGGCCTGAATGCGCAGCGATGCGCCGACTTGATACGCGGGACCGTACCCATACGGCGGGTATGCGCCGTATCCGAATCCGTACGGATTGAACCAGGGGTCGTAGAAGAGCGGCGCGTAGTACGCGCGCATGACGACGACGCGTCCTGGGACGGCACGAATGCCGCGACCGGCGCGCCGTTGCGCGCTCGCATCGTCGGCGGTGAACAGGGCAGCAGCAAGCAGAACCAGGAGCGTCAGTGACGCTCGGGGGATACGCATGAACAGGTCTCCGGGCAGGCGGGACCGCCGTTCGCAACGGTCATGCCGATATGGATGAGCCGAAAAACGCGGCTTTTGTATCCATCAGGGCTGCGCTGTCCTTGTTGGGGGACCCGTGCAAATTTTGCTCGGCCGCGACAGTTCGGAAACGGCCTGTTTCCGTCGATTCGCCGCAAGTCGTTTAAATATGGAGAGTTCAATAACGGCATCGTTCTTGGACCCGATCTCGACAGGAGGATCGTAAATGCACGTTTCAAAAGTTGTGATGGTGGCGGCGGCTCTCACCTTTGCGGTGGCGTCGGTTGGTGCCGCGCAGGGTGCGAAGGCGCAGGTCCCGAAGACCCGTCCGACGCAGGCACAGGGTCCCAAGACCCCTCGACCGGGCTCGGGGCAGGCCCAGCGTCCGACGCAGGCGCAGGGTCCGAAGACCGATCGGCCTGCGCAGGCCCAGGGACCGCGGACCGATCGGCCCGAGCAGGCCAATCGCGGAAATCAGGGCAGCCAGGAAGGCCGTGCCATCGCGGAGAATATCGCGCGGAATCCGCAGCAGCAGGCGCGTCTGCAGGCGATGCTGCCGTCAGGGATGACGCTGGAGCAGGGGGCGCAAGGCTTCCGCAATCAGGGCCAGTTCATCGCCGCGCTGGAAGCGTCGAAGAACCAGAACATCGCGTTCGTGGATCTGAAAGCGAAAATGACCGGCGCCAATCCGCTCAGTCTCGGCCAGGCGATTCAGGAACTGCGTCCTGCGCCGACGACCGGTACCAACCCGTAACGTCAATGCGCGCGGCCGCCTCCATCCTGTGCGCATTGTCACTAGCCCTATTACTCGTCCCTGACGCCGCGTCGGCTCAGGGGCGAGGTAAAAGTCGTCCTCGCCCGCCTCAGGTGAGCGGCGCAACAGCGTCGCCCACGCAGGGCGCACCTGCTGAACCCGCTGCACCTTCTGACCTTTTTCGCTTTCCCCAGTTCGGCTCCTGGCTGGACGACGCCAGTACGTGGGCGGCCGGATCGGGCTCCACGGGAATCGGTGTTGGATACTGGCGCGGGTCGGGCATCAGCCAGATCGACGCGCCGATCCTCAACGTCAGCTACGGCGTGACCGATCGCGCGCAGTTCGGCGTCACCGTGCCGTTCTATCGCGTCAGCTATTCCGGCGCCACGGCCAGCGGCCTCGACGACATGTACATCAGCGGCAAGTTCGCCCTCGTCGATCCCTCTGTCGATGGCCGGTTCGGACTGGCCGTCGGATCGGTGGTCGAAATTCTGAGCGCGGGCACGCAGGACATGTCGCGCGTGCAATGGGCGGTGCCGGTCAGCGTCGAAGTGCGGGGGAGCGGTGTGCGCGGGTATGGGACCGCCGGCTATTTCTCGCGCGGCGCGGTGTTCACGGCAGGGGCGGTCGAATGGACGTCGTCGGGCGGCACGTCGCTCACGGGAGCACTCGCGCATTCGATCTCAGTCGCGGAAGGGGGGCTCGCAACGGGCTCGGAGAATCTGACGGACGTGACGCTCTTCGTCGGTCACCCGGTCGCGCGCGTCGTCTCGGTCTACGGGGGTATCGGCGAAACGTTCAGCGGCGGCACCCGGGCGCTCTCGCTCGCGGGCGGCGTGTCATTTCAATTTTCGCGGTGACGCGCTACTCGGCCTGGAGCGCGCTTCCTTCTGACACCACATAGCGCTTGATCAGCGCGAGCAGCTCGTCGAAGCGATACGGCTTTTCGAGCCACGCCTCGGGATGCAGGCCCACACGTTCGCGCGGATCGATGTCGGTGCCGGTGACCACGATCGTCGGGATGGTCGCGAGCGCCGGGTCGGCCAGCTGCTGGCGCCGCACGTCGCGACCACTGGTGGTGCCGGGCAGCATCAGGTCGAGAAGGATGAGTGCAAATCCGTCCGGCTCTGAATTGAGGTGTTGCAGGGCCTGGTCGCCGGTGATCGCATCTTCGACCAGATAGCCGTGCAGCTCCAGGAGCTGTCCGAGCCCTTGCCGCACGTCATCGCGGTCTTCGATCACCAGAATTGCGCCGCGACGGGGCGCGTGCGCTGCCTGATCCATCTACCGCCGTTCGATGGTGACCTTGTTGATGACGATGTCCTTGACGGGACGATCGCGCGGGCCGACCTTGGTGCTCCCGATTTTCTGCACCACATCGAGCCCTTCAACGATCTCGCCGAAGACCGAATGCCGGTTGTCGAGATGCGGCGTCGGCCCGAGCGTGATGAAAAATTGCCCCCCGTTGGTATTGGGGCCCGCGTTGGCCATCGACAGGATGCCTGCCTTGCTGTGGCGGAGCTGCGGCGCGAACTCGTCGGCGAACTGATACCCCGGCCCGCCGATTCCCTGCCCGAGCGGGTCGCCGCTCTGGATCATGAAGCCGTCGATCACGCGGTGGAAGATTACGCCGTCGTAGTAGGGCTGGTCGGTGACCTTCTTGTTGTTGCGGGGATCGGTCCAGGTCTTGGTGCCCTCCGCGAGCCCCACGAAATTCTCAACGGTCTTCGGCGCCTGCTCATCGAACAGCTTGGCGGTAAATGTTCCTTCGGTCGTGTCGAACTTCGCGTAAACAGAGGGCATGTTCAGAAGGATATCATCAGGTCATGAGCGCTCCTTCGCGCGCGCCGGCTGACGAGGTGCTCGACGCCCTCGTCTCGGGCACGAGCGACAATCCCTTTGCCGTCCTCGGCCCCCATCGCGTGGTCGTGGACGGGCGTCCGGCCCTCCTCATCCGAACGCTCCAGCCGTCGGCGACGGAGGTGCAGCTCGTGACGCGGGATCGCGTCTTCGCCATGCAGCGGCGCAGCGACGGCGTCTTCGAGACGAAGGTCCCGCTCGACGGCGAGAAGGACGGGTTCGACTACTGGTTCCGTCTGCGCGAAGGCAGCGTCACGCGCGACGCCGGCGACCCCTACCGCTTCGGGCAGATCCTCACCGACTTCGACCTGCATCTCTTTGCCGAGGGGACGCACTATCGCGTCTGGGAAAAACTCGGGTCGCACCGCATCACGGTCGGCACGACCACCGGCGTGCACTTCGCCGTCTGGGCGCCGAACGCGCAGCGCGTGAGCGTGATTGGCGACTTCAACCGGTGGGACGGCCGCGTGCACGCGATGCGCAAGCTGATCCCGTCCGGCGTGTGGGAGATCTTCATCCCCGACCTGGGCGAGGGCGACAACTACAAGTACGAGGTGCGGACGCCTGCCGGCCACCTCCTGCAGAAGGCGGATCCGTTCGCCCGCCACTTCGAGGTGCCGCCGAATTCCGCCTCCGTGATCTGGACCGACGGCCGGTATCAATGGAAAGACGCCGACTGGCTCACGGATCGCGAATCGTACGGCGGCTGGCACGACCGGCCGATGTCGGTGTACGAAGTGCACCTCGGGTCGTGGAAGCGCGTGCCCGGCGAAGGCAACCGATCGCTGACGTATCGCGAGATGGCCGAGACGCTCGTGCCGTACGTGCGCGAGATGGGCTTCACGCACATCGAGCTGATGCCGATCATGGAGCACCCATTCGGCGGGTCGTGGGGCTATCAGGTGATCGGCTTCTTCGCGCCAACGAGCCGCTTCGGCACCCCGGACGACTTCCGGTTCTTCGTGGACGAGTGCCATCGCCACGGGCTCGGCGTGATCCTCGACTGGGTGCCGGGGCACTTCCCGAAGGATCAGCACGGCCTGGCGCAGTTCGACGGGACGGCGCTCTTCGAGCACGAGGACCCGCGGCAGGGCGAGCATCGCGACTGGGGCACGCTGATCTTCAATTACGGCCGCAACGAGGTCCGCGGATTCCTCATCAGCAACGCGCTCTTCTGGCTCGAGGAGTTTCACCTCGACGGGTTGAGGGTCGACGCAGTCGCGTCGATGCTCTACCTGGATTACTCACGCAAGGAAGGGGAGTGGATCCCCAATCAGTATGGCGGCCGCGAGAACATCGACGCCGTCTCGTTCCTGCGTCATCTCAACACCGTGACGCACGGCCGCGTGCCCGGAACGATCACCGTGGCAGAGGAGTCGACCGCCTGGCCGGCGGTGAGCCGTCCGGTCTACACCGGCGGCCTCGGGTTCACCTACAAGTGGAACATGGGGTGGATGCACGACGTCCTGCAGTACGTCGAAGAGGATCCGATCCACCGCCGCTGGCATCACGGCGAGATCACGTTCTCCATGATCTACGCGTTCACCGAGAACTTCATCCTGCCGTTCTCGCGCGACGAAGTCGTGCACGGCAAGCGCTCAATGCTCGACAAGATGCCGGGCGATCTCTGGCAGAAGCACGCCAACCTGCGCGCGCTCTACGGCTTCATGTACGGCCACCCGGGCAAGAAGCTGATGTTCATGGGAAGCGAGTTCGGCCAGT
>CAMDNQ010000010.1 GCA_945903265.1 Candidatus Sulfopaludibacter sp. SbA3 | reverse complement strand
GAGATGGTGATGCCGGGGGACAACACGCCGATTACCGGCGAGCTGATCACGCCGGTGGCGCTCGAAAAGGGCGCGCGGTTCGCGATTCGCGAAGGCGGCCGCACCGTCGGCGCCGGCACCGTCTCCGAGATTATTGAGTAAGGGCCATGGCCATGTCAGACAAGATTCGCATTCGTCTCAAGGCGTACGACGCGCGGATTCTCGACCAGTCGACCGGCGAGATCGTCGAGACGGCCAAGCGCACAGGCGCGCAGCTGGCGGGACCGATCCCGCTGCCGACCACGAAGAACAAGTGGACGGTACTGCGGTCGCCGCACGTGGACAAGAAGTCGCGTGAACAGTTCGAGATCCGGACGCACAAGCGCCTGATCGACATCTTCGAGCCGACATCGCAGACGGTGGACGCGCTGATGAAGCTCGACCTGCCCGCGGGCGTCGACGTCGAGATCAAGGCGTTCGGCAAGGAACACGGGAAGTAGAGCCAGGAACCGACATGGTCACAGGAATCATCGGTAAGAAAGTCGGCATGACGCAGCTGTTCGCCGAGGACGGGACCGTCCAGCCGGCGACCGTGCTGCGGGCCGGTCCGTGCGTGGTCGCGCAGGTCAAGAACGTCGACCGCGATGGCTACGAGGCGGTGCAGCTCGGCTTCGTCGATGCGAAGACCAGCAAAGAGAACAAGCCCTCGCAGGGACACTTCAAGGCGGCCGGCGTGCCGGCGACGCGCCTGCGGCGTGAAGTGACGCTGAAGGCAGGCGGCGATCCGGTGAAGCCGGGCGACCAGGTCAACGTGTCGATGTTCGCCAACGGCGATCGCGTGGACGTGATCGGCACCAGCCGCGGCAAGGGCTTCCAGGGCGTCGTCAAGCGGCACCATTTCGCGGGCGGCCGCGCGTCGCACGGCTCGATGTTCCACCGCGCGCCCGGGTCGATCGGCGCGTCGTCCTATCCGTCGCGTGTCGTCAAGGGCATGCGGATGGCCGGACACATGGGTGCCGACCGGGTCACGGTGCGGAACCTCAAAGTGCTGCGCGTCGACGCGGAGAACAACCTCCTGCTGGTCGAGGGCGCGGTGCCGGGCGGCCCGAATGCCATCGTCGTGATTCGGAAGGCGATTGCCGCCAAGCCGATTCGCGTCGCGCAGGTCGAGCCCGTCAAGAAGAAGGGCAAGAAATAGCCATGACTGTTGATGTTGTGAACCAGCAGAACGAGAAGGTCGGTTCGCTCGACTTGAGCGATGACCTGTTCGGCGGGCGCATCAAGACGGACCTGATTCACGAGTCGGTCGTCCGCGCGAATGCCGCCGATCGGCGCGGCACGCACGCGACGAAGACGCGCGCCATGGTCGCCGGCAGCGGCAAGAAGCCCTGGCGCCAGAAGGGCACCGGCCGCGCGCGTGTCGGCGAAATCCGCAACCCGCTGTGGCGGAAGGGCGGCACGACGTTCGGCCCGCAGCCGCGCAGTTACGACTACCAGTTGCCGAAGAAGGTCGAAAAGGGCGCGCTGCGCGCGGCGCTGGCCCAGAAGCTGCGCGACGGCGCGGTCATTGTCGTCGACGCGCTGAGCGTCAGCGAGATCAAGACCAAGCCCGCGGTCGACATGCTGCGGCGGCTCGGCGTCGAGGGCAGGGCGCTGATCGTCGACACGAAGCCCGAAGACAACTTCATCCTGTCGGTGCGCAACATCGACGGCGTGCGGGTTGTCGCGAGCAACCGGGTAAGCGCCCGCGACGTGATGAATACGCGCCGGGTGGTGCTGACGCGCGCGGCGCTCGAGAAGCTGCAGGAGGTGTTGTCATGAAAATGACCGACGTCATCCGGCGGCCGATCATCACGGAGAAGTCCACGGTCATCCGCGAGGACGGCCGGACGCTGGTGTTCGAGGTGTCGAGAGACGCCAACAAGATCGACATCAAGCGCGCAGTCGAGACGCTGCTCGGCTCGAAGGTGGAAAGCGTACGGACGTCGATCTTCCACGGCAAGGTGAAGCGCCAGGGCCGTTATTCGGGCCGGCGCTCGGACTGGAAGAAGGCGTACGTGAAGCTGCGGGAAGGGGAGAAGCTCCCGGAATTCCTGCAGGGAGCGTAGGACATCATGCCCATTCGCAAGTACAACCCCACGTCGCCCGGCGTCCGGCAGAAGACGTCGCTGACGTTCGACGAGATCACGACCAACGAGCCGTACGCGCCGCTGACCGAGAAGCTGGTGCCGTCCGGCGGCCGCAACAACCAGGGACACCTGACGTCCTGGTGGCGCGGCGGCGGTCACAAGCGGCTGTATCGGATCATCGACTTCAAGCGGGACAAGAAGAACATCCCCGGAAAGATCTCGACCGTCGAGTACGACCCGAACCGCTCCTCCCGGATTGCGCTCGTCACCTATGCGGACGGCGAGAAGCGCTACATCCTCCAGCCATTCGGGCTGAAGGTGGGTGATTCGGTGATTGCCGGCGACAGCGTCGACATCCTGCCGGGCAACTGTCTGCCGCTGAAGAACATCCCGCTGGGCACGATGATCCACAACGTGGAGCTGCGTCCCGGCAAGGGCGGCCAGATTGCGCGCGGCGCGGGATCGTCCGTGCAGCTCATCGCGCGTGAGGGCGAGTACGCGTCGGTAAAGATGCCGTCGGGCGAGATTCGCAAGATTAACGTCGAGTGTGTCGCGACGATCGGCCAGGTCGGCAACATCGAGCACGAGAACGTCTCGATCGGCAAGGCCGGCCGGAACCGGTGGCTGGGCAAGAAGCCGCACGTGCGCGGCGTCGCCATGAACCCGGTTGACCACCCGCTCGGAGGCGGTGAGGGCAAGACGTCCGGCGGCCGGCATCCGGTCTCGCCGTGGGGCCAGCCGACGAAGGGGTTCAAGACCCGTCACCGCAAGGACACGGATCGCTTCATCGTCCAGAGAAGGACTAAGTAGGACCATGAGCCGTTCATTGAAGAAGGGCCCGTTCATCGATACCTCGCTGCTCGAGAAGATCGAGGAGATGAACCAGGCCAATGAGAAGAAGGTCGTCAAGACCTGGTCGCGCCGGTCGACGGTGATCCCCGAGATGGTGGGGCACACGCTGGCGGTGCACAACGGGAAGAAGTTCATCCCGGTGTATGTGACCGAGAACATGGTGGGCCACAAGCTCGGCGAATTCTCGCCGACGCGTGCGTTCAAGGGCCACACCACGAAGTCGGAGAAGGCGGCGTCGACCGCGCAGGCCGCGCCGGCCGCCGGGGCGGGCGGAGGTGGCAAGTCATGATCGAGGCGCACGCAACCGCGAAGGGCATCCGCACCTCGGCGCAGAAGGCCGGCCTCGTCCTCGCGCTCATACGCGGCAAGGACGTCAACCAGGCGCTGGCCACCCTGCAGTTCACGCGCAAGACGATCGCGCGTGAGATTGCGAAGGTCCTGCGGTCGGCCGTGGCGAACGCGCAGCAGAAAGACGGGTTCGGCGGCGACGTCGAGCGTCTCTATGTGTCGGCGTGCTACGCGAACCAGGGAACATCCCTCAAGCGGGTGCGTCCTGCCCCGATGGGCCGGGCGTTCCGGGTTACCAAGCGCAGCGCGCACCTGACGGTGCAGGTGGCTGAGCGGCCGTTGAAGATTGCACGCGTCGCCGAGGGCGGCGATGCAGCCCCCCGGCAGGCCCGGGGTAAGACAGCGGGCGGCGCGTCCCGCGCGAAGAAGAAGACGGCCCCCAAGGCCGCGGCAGCGAAGGGATAACGACAGTGGGTCAGAAGGTTCACCCGTACGGATTCCGGCTCGGGTTCAACAAGACGTGGCGCTCGCGGTGGTTCTCGGACCGCGACTACGCGAAGCTGCTGCACGAAGATCTCGCCCTGCGCGCGGACCTCAAGAAGCGGTTCTCGCACGCCGGCGTCTCGCGGATTGAGACCGAGCGGGCGGCCAACAAGCTGAAGATCGATATCTACACCTCGCGGCCGGGCATCATCATCGGGCGCAAGGGCACGGAAGTCGACAAGCTGAAGCAGGAAGTCCAGAAGCGCACGAGCCGGGAGGTCTTCATCAACATCCAGGAGATCCAGAAGCCCGAACTCGAGTCGCAGCTGATTGCCGAATCGGTCGCGGTGCAGCTCGAAAAGCGCGTCGCCTTCCGCCGCGCGATGCGCAAGGCGGTCGAATCCGCGCTCCGCTTCGGCGCGCGCGGGATCAAGGTACGCGTCTCCGGCCGGCTGAACGGCGCCGAGATCGCACGCTCCGAGTGGTATCTGCACGGGCAGCTGCCGCTGCAGACGCTGCGCGCGGATATCGACTACGGCTTCGCGGAAGCCAACACCACCTACGGGAAGATCGGCGTGAAGGTATGGCTCTACAAGGGCGAACGCCTGGTGCCGCGCACGGGCCGCGACGAGGAATATCGCGACCGGTCGCCGAGAAGGCCGCAGCCGCGCCCGTAGCGACTCCGAACCTGAACGCGAACGCGAACACGAACTGAGTAGAGAGAACAGAGAAGCGTGAACGACAAGGATTTATTCGCATGTTGATGCCGAAGAAGGTCAAGTACAGGAAGCAGCAGCGCGGCCGCATGACGGGCAAGGCGTGGCGCGGATCCGACGTGTCGTTCGGCGATTACGGCCTGAAGGCGATGGAACCGTGCTGGATGACGGCGCGCCAGATCGAAGCGGCCCGCGTGGCGATGACGCGCTTCATCAAGCGTGGCGGCAAGATCTGGGTGCGCGTGTTCCCCGACAAGCCGATCACGAAGAAGCCGCAGGAAACGCGGATGGGCAAGGGCAAGGGCGCGCCCGACCAGTGGGTGTGCGTGGTCCGGCCGGGACGCATCCTGTTCGAGATGGAGGGCGTGACCGAGACGGAGGCCCGCCGGGCGATGGAGCTGGCCGCGGCCAAGCTCCCGATCCATACCAAGTTCGCGACCCGCTTCGCGCAGGAGAAAGCGTCATGAAGGTGACGGAACTCCGGGAGCTGACGGTCGACGACCTCCGCGTGCGCGTGAAGGAGCTCGACGATCAGTTGTTCCGCCTGCGGATGCAGAAGTCGATGGGACAGCTCGAGGCGCCGGCCAAGGTGCGTGACGTCCGCAAGGACCTGGCGCGCATGAAGACGATTCTGCGAGAGAAGGAACAGACGGCATGAGCGTCAAAGCCCAGGTGACCGGGACGGTCATCAGCGACAAGATGGAAAAGACGGTCGTCGTGGCTGTCGAGCGCAAGGTGCGGCACGAGCTGTACGGCAAGAGCCAGCGCAAGACCTCGACGTTCATGGCGCACAACGAGAACAACGAGGCGAAGGTCGGCGATACCGTGGCGATCGCCGAGTCGCGTCCGCTCAGCCGCCGCAAGCGGTGGGTCGTGACGCGCGTCATCGCCAAGGCGCAGGTCTAGGAGCACACCATGATTCAGATGCGCTCGATTCTCGACGTCGCCGACAACTCCGGCGCGCGGAAGATCGCCGTCATCAACCCGATCGGCGGGTCGACGGGACGCTACGCGCGGCTCGGCGACATCGTGACCGCATCGGTGAAGGAAGCGACGCCCGACGGGACCGTGAAGAAGGGGCAGGTCGTCAAGGCCGTGATCGTCCGCACCACCAAGGAACAGCGGCGGCGCGACGGCAGCTATATCCGGTTCGACCGGAACGCCGCGGTGCTCGTGAACGACCAGAACGAGCCGGTCGGGACGCGCGTGTTCGGGCCGGTCGCCCGTGAGCTGCGCGAGCGGCGCTTCATGAAGATTATTTCGCTCGCGCCCGAGGTGCTGTAGTCATGGGGAAAGTCTCAACTCCGATTCGCCGCAACGATCAGGTGATCGTGACGGCCGGACGCGACCGCGGCAAGAAGGGGCGGGTTCTCAAGGTCCTGCCGACGAAGAACCGCCTGCTCGTGGAAGGCATGAACATCATCAAGCGGCACACGCGGCCGAACCCGCAGAAGAACATCAAGGGCGGGATCGTCGAGCGCGAGGCGTCGATGGATGCGAGCAACGTGCAGCTCGTCTGCCCGGAGTGCGGAAAGATGACGCGCATCGGCAGCCGTGCGCTGAATGACGGGCGGAAGGTTCGGATCTGCCGCAAGTGCGAGGGAGTCGTCGACAAATGAGCCGCTTGAAAGATCGGTACAGCAAAGACGTGATGCCGGCGCTCAAGAAAGAGTTCGGCTACACGAACGTGATGGCGATTCCGAAGATCCAGAAGGTCGTCATCAACATGGGCCTCGGCGAAGCCACGCAGAACGCGAAGCTCGTCGACGTCGGCGCCGATGAGCTCGGTCGGATCACCGGCCAGAAGGCCGTCGTCCGGCGCTCGACGAAGTCGATCGCGCAGTTCAAGCTGCGCAAGGGGATGCCGATCGGCGCGATGGTGACGCTGCGCGGCGAGCAGATGTACGAGTTCCTCGACCGGCTCATCAGCATCGCACTTCCCCGCGTGCGTGACTTCCGCGGCGTCTCGCCCAAAGGCTTCGACGGCCGGGGCAACTACACCCTGGGGCTGCGCGACCAGCTGCTCTTCCCAGAGATCGACTACATGAAGGTCGACAAGGCGCGCGGCATGAACGTGTCGGTGGTGACCACCGCAAAGACGGACGAAGAAGCGCGCAAGCTCCTCCAGTTGATGGGCATGCCTTTCAGGACGAACTGACGCTATGGCAACAACCGCAAAGATCGCAAAAGAACAGAAGACGCCGAAGTTCAAGGTTCGGCTCCGCAACCGCTGCAAGCTGTGCGGCCGGCCGCGCGCCTATATTCGGAAGTTCAACCTGTGCCGGCTCTGCTTCCGCAAGCTGGCGCTCGAAGGCGACGTCACCGGCGTGACCAAGAGCTCCTGGTAGGAATAGAGACATGACCGATCCGATTTCCGACATGCTGGCGCGCATCCGCAACGCGGTTACCGCGAAACACTCGCGTGTGGATGTGCCGGCAAGCAAGCTGAAGGTTGAAATCGCGCGCATTCTGCAGGACGAGGGCTATATCCAGGGGTTCAGCCTCGTGGAGGAGCCGTCGGTGAAGCCGGGGCGCCAGGCGCGCCAGGTGGTCCGCCTGTTCCTGAAGTACGGGCCGCGCGGCGAGAAGGTGATCAGCGGCATCGAGCGCATCAGCCGTCCTGGCCGCCGCGTCTATCTCGGCGTCGAGGACGTGCCGCCCGTGCTCGGTGGGCTCGGCACCAACATCCTGACGACCTCGCGCGGCGTCATGACCGGCCGCGCCGCGCGCAAGGCCGGCGTGGGCGGCGAAGTCCTCTGCAACGTGTGGTAAAGGCGTATGTCACGTATTGGTAAGAAACCGATCGCAATCCCGAAGGGCGTGACCGTCAAGGTCGCGGCTGATGCCGTCGAGATCCAGGGTCCGAAGGGGAAGCTCCGCCAGGTGCTGCCGCCCGGTATCGTCTTTTCGCAGGAGGACGGGACGCTCGTGGCGCGTCTGCAGCGCGACGACGACCAGCTGCGGAAGTTTCACGGACTCGCGCGGAGTCTCGTGGCCAACGCGGTTGCCGGCGTGACCGATGGCTTCAAGAAAGAGCTCGACATCGTCGGCATCGGGTACCGCGCCGAGTTGAAGGGCAAGCAGGTGCATTTTGCGCTCGGGTACTCGCACCCGGTCGTGTTCGAGATCCCCAACGGGATCGACATCACCATCGACAAGCAGACCCACATCACGGTGACCGGGCCGGACCGCCAGCTCGTGGGGCAGGTTGCGGCGAACATCCATCAATTGCGCAAGCCCGATCCCTACAAGCAGAAGGGCGTGCGCTACATGGGTGAGGTCCTGAAGAAGAAGGTCGGGAAGACAGGAGCCTGATGTGAAGATCAAGACCAAGGAAGATCGCCGGGAGCGGATCAAATACCGCCTGCGGAAGCGGGTCCGGGGATCCGAGGCGCGGCCGCGGCTGACGGTTTACCGCAGCGTGAGCCACATTTACGTGCAGGTCGTCGACGACATGACCGGCCGCACGATCGCCTCGGCGTCGTCGCTCGAGCCGTCGGTGAAGGGCGCGCTCGCCAAGGAGGCGAAGGGCGGCAACGTCGCCGGCGCGCAGGCCATCGGCAAGACCATCGCATCGCGCCTGATCGAAAAGGGTGTGAAGCGCGTCGTATTCGACCGGAACGGGTTCCTCTATCACGGCCGCATCAAAGCGGTCGCCGATGCGGCTCGCGAAGCGGGCCTGGAGTTCTGACGTGGGAATGATGAACAGGATGCGCGAGAAGATCGACGCGTCCCAGCTCGATATCAAGGACACGGTCGTCTCGATCAACCGCGTCACGAAGGTCGTCAAGGGCGGCAAGAACCTGAGCTTCAGTGCGTTGGTTGTCGTCGGCGACGGGCACGGGCACGTCGGCTTTGGCGTCGGCAAGGCGAAGGAAGTGCCGTCGGCCATCAAGAAGGGGATCGAAGCCGCCAAGAAGAACCTGATCCGCGTGCCGCTCCGCGGCACGACGATCCCCCACCAGGTGGTGGGGCGGTTCGGGTCCGGCAGCGTGCTGTTGAAGCCGGCGCCGGAAGGCACCGGACTGATTGCCGGCGGCGCGGTGCGCGCGGTCGTCGAGTCGTGCGGCATCTCCAACGTGCTGACGAAGTCGCTCGGCTCCGCCAACCCGCACAACGTCGTGCGCGCGACGTTCAGCGGCCTGATGGAGCTGAAGGACCCGGCGCTGGTGGCCCGGTACCGCGGCAAGGAAGAGAGCGAGCTCATCCATGGCTAAGAAGGCCGCACAGCAGAAAACCGCGGCGAAGCGGCTCACCGTGACGCTGATCAAGAGCACGATTGGCTTCAACAACACGCAGGCCAAGACGGTCCAGGGCATGGGGCTGCGCAAGATCCGCCACTCGGTGGAGCTGCCGGACACGCCGGCGACGCGCGGCATGATTCACAAGGTGCGTCACCTCATCGAAGTGACGGAGTAAGAACGATGGATCTCTCGAATCTCAAACCATCCGACCGGTCGAAGTTCTCCAAGAAGCGCGTGGGGCGCGGACACGGGTCCGGGTCCGGCACGCAGGCGGGACGCGGCCACAAGGGCGCGAAGTCCCGGTCGGGATTCAAGTTCAAGCGCGGCTTCGAAGGCGGCCAGATGCCGCTGCATCGCCGCATCCCGAAGCGCGGGTTCCACAACGAGTTCGCGATCGAGTACGCCGTGGTGAACATCGACACCCTGACCGAGCGGTTTGACGCTGGCACGGTGGTCACCCCGGAACTGCTCCGCGAGCAGGGCATCGTCCGCAGCAAGAACGTGAAGATCAAGGTGCTGGCGCGCGGGGATGTGTCGAAGAAGCTGACGGTTCACGCGCACAAGTTCAGCGGCAAGGCGGCGGAGAAGATTGCCGCGGCCGGCGGCGCTACCGAGGTGTTGGCGTAGGGATGGAAAACGCGCTCAAGAACCTGTTCGCCGTTACGGACCTGCGCAACCGCGTGTTGTTCACGCTGGCGATCCTTGGCGTGTACCGCGTCGGCGGCGTGATTCCGACGCCCGGTGTGAACACCGAGGCGCTGGCCCTCCTGGCGGAGCAGACCCGGAACACGATGTTCGGGCTCTACAACATGTTCTCGGGGAACAACCTCGCGCAGATGACGATCTTCGCGCTCGGCGTGATGCCGTACATCAGCGCGTCGATCATCCTGCAGCTGCTGACGGTGGTGTGGCCCACGCTCGAGCGCATCTCCAAGGAAGGCGAGCTGGGGCGCCGGAAGATCACGCAGTACACGCGGTACCTGACGCTCGCGCTCGCGATCGTCCAGTCGCTGGGCATCGCGTTCTTCCTGGAACGGCAGACGCAGATCGCCGGCGGACTCCCGCTGGTGTTCGATCCGGGCTGGGGCTTCAGGTTCATGTGCGTCCTCACGATGACGACCGGCACGATGTTCGTCATGTGGCTCGGCGAGCAGATTACCGAGCGCGGGATCGGCAACGGCATGTCGCTGCTGATCTTCGCGGGCATCGTGGTCGGGCTGCCGTCAGCGGTGCTGACGACCCTCGATCAGATGCGCACCGGCCAGATCAGCCTGCTGCGGATCATCTTCCTGCTCGTGGTGATGGTGGCGGTCGTGGGCGCGATTATCTTCGTCGAGCGCGGCCACCGGCGCATTACGGTGCAGTACGCCAAGCGCGTCGTGGGACGAAAGCAGTACGGCGGCGCGAGCACGCACATCCCGCTGAAGGTCAATACCGGCGGCGTCATTCCGGTGATCTTCGCCTCGTCCATTCTGGCCTTCCCGGCCACGATTGCGATGATGTTCGAGGCGGGGAGCTGGGGCCGCTCGGTGGCCGACCAGCTCGCGTACGGCATGCCGCTCTACAACCTGCTGTATGTCGTCGGCATCGTCTTCTTCTGCTATTTTTACACGGCCATCATCTTCAATCCGGATGACGTCGCCGAGAACATGCGGAAGTACGGGGGGTTCATCCCCGGTATCCGTCCCGGCAAGCGGACCGCGGAGCACATCGACATGATCCTGGCGCGCCTGACGCTTGTCGGCGCCCTGTACCTGGCGTGTGTGGCCCTGCTGCCCGAGTTCCTGCTCACCGGTTTCCGCGTGGCGCCGATTCCGTTCATCGGTGAGCAGCTCGATGCGGCGCTGCCCACCTGGTTTACCCAGGGCGCCGGCGTGACGTTCTATTTCGGCGGCACCTCGCTGTTGATCGTGGTCGGTGTGGCCATGGATACCGTGAATCAGGTCGAGTCGCAGCTCATCATGCGGCACTACGACGGGTTCATGAAGAAGACGCGCATCCGCGGACGACGCGGGTAGTCCTGATGGCGTTGAATGTCATCATGCTTGGCGCTCCGGGCGCGGGCAAAGGGACACAGGCCGAATCCTTCGCCCGGGCGCATGGCCTGCCGAAGATTTCGACGGGCGACATCCTCCGCGAGGGGATCAAGAACGAGCTTCCGCTCGCGCTCGTCGCGAAGCAGAAGATGGATCGCGGCGAGCTGGCGGACGACGCCACGATCGTCGGCATCGTGCGCGAGCGGTTGAAGAATTCGGATACGAAGGCGGGATTCGTTCTTGACGGGTTTCCGCGCACCGTGGTGCAGGGTCAGGCGCTCGACCAGCTCATGGTGGAACGTGGATCCGACCCGCTGGTGATTGTCGATATCGTGGTGCCGAAAGCCGAGCTCGTTCGGCGGCTGAGCACGCGACGGATTTGCTCGGGATGCGGAGCCAATGCCGACCCGCTGGATACGGCGGCGACGAACTGCACCGTCTGTGGCGGGGTGCTCGTGCACCGCAGCGACGATAACGACCGGATCGTGCTGGAGCGCCTGCGGGTGTATCACGAGAGCACAAAGCCGGTGGTCGACTACTACCGCGATCGGCCGACGTTCCGGACGGTCAACGGCGCGCAGGCGCCGGACCTTGTGACGGCGGAGATCGAGGCGACGATCATGGACGCGACGCGCGCGGGCCTGGGGCTGCCGCTCAGCGCACAGAGGTAGGGAGCGGCGATGATCGTTTGTCGATCGAGCGCCGAAATTGACAAGCTGCGGACGGTGAACCAGCTGGTGGCCCGCATCCTCGCCGAGCTTCGGCGGATGGTGGTCCCCGGGGCGACGACGATGGAGATCGACGCCACCGCCGAAGCGCTGGTCCGCGACGCCGGCGCCGAGCCGGCGTTCAAGGGGTACCACGGGTACCCGGCCACCGTCTGCGCATCGGTGAACGAGCAGGTGGTGCACGGCATCCCCTCGGACCGGCGGCTGGTGGAAGGCGACGTGCTCTCGCTGGATATGGGCGCGAAGCTGAACGGGTTTTTTGGCGACTGCGCGGTGACGATCCCCGTCGGGCGCGTTGCTGCCGACGCGGAAGCGCTGCTGACGGTGACGCAGGAAGCGCTGTCCCGCGGAATCGACGCGGTGAAACCAGGAGCGCGGGTGTCGGACATCGGCGCGGCGGTTCAGCAGCACGTTGAAGCGCATGGCTTTTCGGTGGTTCGCGAGTTCGTGGGGCACGGCATCGGCACGTCGCTTCACGAGGAACCGCAGATCGCCAACTATGGCCCTGGTGGCCGCGGACCACGACTCTCGGAGGGGATGGTCCTGGCGATTGAGCCGATGGTGAACGCGGGCGGCGCCGGCGTGAAGGTGCTGAACGACGGGTGGACCGCGGTGACGCGCGATGGACGTCTCTCGGCGCACTTCGAGCACACGGTCGTCGTGACGGGCGAGGGGTGCGAGATTCTGACGCGTCTTCAGGCCGATCCGGCGCAGGTGCCCCAGGCGGTTGCCGTTAGTGAGCGCCGTTGGTAAGCACTGAGCCGCGGCTGGCCGAGGGGACGATCGAGGCGCAGCTGCCGAGCGGTTTGTATCGGGTGGAGATCGACGGGAGCCGCGTGACGGCGCACGTCGGCGGCGGACCGGACCTGAATTTCGTCCGGCTGATCGTCGGGGATCGAGTGGTAATCGAGTTGACGGCGCGTGACGTCACGCGCGGAAGAATTGTGCGAAAGCTGGACTTATGAAGGTCAGGGCGTCCGTGAAGAAGATTTGCGACAAGTGCAAGGTGGTGCGCCGCCGCGGCGTGGTGCGCGTCATTTGCACGAACAGCAAACACAAGCAGAGGCAGGGATAACCGATGGCACGTATTGCTGGCGTCGATCTTCCGCGCACCAAGCGCATCGAGATCGGGCTCACCTATATCTACGGGATCGGCCGCAAACGGTCGAACGACATCCTGAGCGCGGCGGGCGTGAGCCCCGACATCCGCATCAAGGACCTGTCGGAAGACGACGTCCGGAAGATCAGCCGGGTCATCGAGGAAGTGGGCGGCGTCGAGGGCGACCTCCGCAAGGAGATCTCGATGAACATCAAGCGGCTGATGGAGATCGGCTGCTATCGCGGCCTGCGCCACCGCCGGAATCTGCCGGTGCGCGGCCAGCGGACGCGGACGAACGCGCGGACGCGCAAGGGCCCGCGCAAGGGCGCGGTCGCCAAGAAGAAAACGGTCTAAGAGTTAAGACATGGCTAAAGCAGACGCAGCAGCAACCTCCGGCGCCCCCGAGAAGGGCGAGGGGACAAAGAAGCCCAAGAAGGCGTTCAAGAAGCGCGGAGAGAAGCGGGTCGTGCACCACGGCTACGTGCACATCTACGCGTCCTTCAATAACACGCACGTCACGATTACCGACATCGAAGGAAACGTGATCGCCTGGTCGAGCGCCGGCGGCATCGGATTCAAGGGCTCCCGCAAGGGGACGCCGTTCGCGGCCACGCAGGCGGCGATGAATGCGGGCAACGCGGCGAAAACCTACGGCCTGCGATCCGCCGAGGTGCGCGTGAAGGGTCCCGGCTCCGGTCGAGAGTCGGCCATCCGGGCGCTGCAGACGGTGGGCATCGAGGTGAAGTCGATCCGCGACGTCACGCCGATCCCGCACAACGGCTGCCGGCCGACGAAACGGAGAAGGGTCTGACATGGCGAGATATATAGGTCCGGTCTGCCGTCTGTGCCGCCGGGAGGGCATGAAGCTGTTCCTCAAGGGCGAGCGCTGCTACACGGACAAGTGCGGCATCGAGAAGCGCAACTTCGCGCCCGGGCAGCACGGCAAGACGCGGAAGCAGAAGCTCGTCGGCTACGGCGTGCAGCTGCGCGAAAAGCAGAAGGTGAAGCGCATTTACGGGGTCCTCGAGGACCAGTTCCGCCGCTATTTCGAGCAGGCGGAGCGGACCCGCGGGATCACCGGCGAGACGCTCCTGCAGCTGCTCGAGCGGCGCTTCGACAACGTGACCTACCGTCTGGGCTTCGCGACCTCGCGTGCGCAGGCGCGGCAGCTCGTGCGACACGGCCACTTCACCATCAACGGCCGCAAGGTCGACATTCCGTCGTATTCGGTGAAGCCGGGCGACGTGATCGCCGTCCGCCAGCGCAGCAAGAACGCGCCGGCGATTCTCCATGCGCTCGAGGAAGTGAAGGGGCGCGGCGTTCCCGAGTGGCTCCGCTTCGACGCCGAGGCGCTCGCGGCCACGGTGGGATCGGTGCCCACGCGCGAGCAGATCAATCTGCCCGTGCAGGAACAGCTCATCGTCGAGCTCTATAGCAAGTAGCGCGCGGGCTTTCGTCCGCGCGTTCGCACCCGTCGGCCCGCAGCCTTACAGACCTGCGGTGGGAGGCCGGCGGACACACATGCAGGTCTGGAGGCCGGGACTGCCGGCCCGTTCGCGAAAGGAACGCACATGCTCTGGAAAGGTTTTCAGCGTCCGAAGCGTCTCGAGTTGGAGCGCGACACCCTCACCGACCGGTTCGGCCGGTTCTACGCGCAGCCGTTCGAGCGCGGCTTCGGCACCACGATTGGCAACTCGCTGCGGCGCGTGCTGCTCTCCTCGATTGAAGGCGCTGCCATCACGGCGGTGAAGATTGACGGCGTCCTGCACGAGTTCTCGCCGATTCCAGGCGTGGTCGAGGACGCGACCGACATCATTCTCAACCTGAAGCAGATTCCGCTGAAGATGCACAGCGATGCGACGAAGACGCTGAGTGTCCGTGTGGAGAAGCCGGGTATCGTCCGCGCGAAGGACATCAGCGTGGACGCGGATCTCGAGATACTCGAGCCGGAAGCGCACATCGCCACGATTTCGGCGGGCGGGAAGCTCCACATGGAGCTCCGGATCAAGCGCGGCCGCGGCTACGTGTCGGCCGACAAGAACTTCGATGAAGACCTCGGCATTGGCTGGATTCCGATTGATTCGGTCCACTCGCCGGTGAAGAAGGTGAACTACCTGGTCGAGGCGGCACGCCTGGGCCAGACGACCGACTACGACAAGCTGACGATCGACGTCTGGACCAACGGCTCCGTAGCGGCGCGCGACGCCGTGTCGCTGGCGGCCAAGCTCGTTCGCGACCACCTGAACATCTTCATCAACGTCGAGGACGCGGATGACGACATGCAGGAGGCGCAGGGCGGCCAGGAGCGCGGCGTCGTGACCAACGAGAATCTCGACAAGAGCGTCGAGGAGCTCGAGCTGTCCGTGCGGTCATACAACTGTCTCAAGAACGCGAACATCCGCACCATTCGCGAGCTTGTCCAGAAGACGGAAGCGGAGATGCTCCGTACGAAGAACTTTGGCCGGAAGTCGCTCAACGAGATCAAGGAGATCCTGCACGGCATGGGCCTCAATCTCGGGATGCGCCTCGACCAGCCGGCGCAGGTACATCAGGAATAGCGCACCATGAGACACAACGTTGCACATCGAAAGCTCGGACGCGTCACCGAGCACCGGATTGCGCTGCTGCGCAACCAGGCGGTGGCGCTGATCCGGCACGAGCGGATCGAGACCACCCTTCCCAAGGCGAAGGAGCTTCGTCCGTTCGTCGAGCGGCTCATCACGATTGCCAAGCGGGGAGCCGCGGCCAGCGAAACGGCGAACGGCCGGGGGCTCAACGCGCGCCGGCTCGTGGCGGCCGAGTTGAACGACAAGGCGGTCGTCGTCAAGCTGTTCGA
The DNA here is from genome assembly GCA_945903265.1 of Candidatus Sulfopaludibacter sp. SbA3. Lineage (GTDB taxonomy): Bacteria > Acidobacteriota > Vicinamibacteria > Vicinamibacterales > UBA2999 > CAXNKG01. The sequence continues at coordinate 126,948 of CAMDNQ010000010.1, read as the reverse complement.
CACCATCGCGCCTCGCTTTGCCGAGCGGCCTGGCGGCTACACGCGCATCCTCAAGATTGGCAGCCGCCGGGGCGACGGTGCCGATGTTGCGCAGATCGAGCTGGTGGGAAGCGAATTCAACCCGCGCGAGGCCGAGCAGAAGGCCGCCGACAAGGAAGCCGCGAAGCCGAAGGCCAAGGGCGTCGGCGATCGTCTGAAGGCCGCGGCATCCCGGATGCGCGGCGGCAAGAACGACGACAGCGGATCGAAGGGGCAGTCCGGCGGGCAGACCAAGGGATCGTCCCGCAGGTCGACGACGCCGCGGAAGGCCGGCGGTTCCTAGTTCGTTCGTTCTCGATCACTCCTGCACGGGCCGGCTGCCGAGCCGGCCCGTTCTACGTACGGCTGTCCGTGTCGTACGGCGTGCCGCGCAACCGGGGTTAACGTTTCGACACGCCCTGTCTCCGCCCCCCGTAGACGAATCGTGCTAACCCGCACGGAACCATCAGATTGGCGCCACGCCAGTCGGCTCGCCCGTCAGGCGCCGTCGTTGCTGATGCGAATGCGCAACGATGTCTCACTCCTGGCGCCTCTCCCTCCGGCAGCTCCGCGTCGCGTCGTTCCTCATCGGGACCGCGATGAGCGTCCCTGGTGATGCGAGAGTGCCTCAGGGCCGTGGAGCGCCGCATGAACCCGGGTTCGAGGCGCTCGCATCCGCTCACGTGGTCGGGTCCGGCTTCGCGGACGTGTCCGGCCTGGCGGCGGAGCCGACTGGCGCGCTGCTCGTCGCCGACAGAGTGGCAGGCACGCTCAGCCGGATTTCGGCAGATGGGGTGGCCGAAGTAGCGCTTCGCGATCTGCATGCTCCCGTGGGAGTCGCGACGACTGATGATGGCAGCGTCTTCATCCTTGAGGCGCGTGCAGGGCGTCTGCTGCAGCTGTTACCGGGTGGCAGCACGGTCGTCGCGGCCGGCGATCTGAGGCAGCCGTCCGCGCTCGCGGTCGGCCCCGACGGGCGGGTCTGGATTGCCGTGCACGGGCGCGGCGGGGATGAGGTGAGAAGCCTCGAACCATCGGGCGGTCTGGTGACCGTCATGTCGGGCATGCCGGCCGTCCGTGCGCTGGCGGTGACCGAGTCGGCGCTGCTCATCGCCACGCCGACATCAGTCGAAAGAGTGCGCCTTCACCCGGACGGGTCCGTCGGCAGCGTGACGCCGATTGTCCGGCGGTGGCACGCAAGGGGAATCGTGGCAGACCGGTTTGGCAATGCGTATATCAGCGGGTGGCCCGTGGGCGCTGGCGGCGCGGCACGGGCCGGCATCCTGAAATACGAGGAGTCGTCTGGCCGCACCACGCGGTTTGCCACGGGATTGCGGGGTCCTGGGGCGGTTGCGCTGGAGCCGTCCGGGCACCTGCTCGCGGCTGACGCCTGGCCGGACGGGCGGCTGTGGCGGTTCATGGCGCCCTCCGCACCCATCACATCGCTTCCAGGTTTCACCAACCAACCGTCCGTCGCTGTGGCGGGTACGGCAGACCGCGCTTCCCTCGTGGAGGTGTTCGCGGACGGTGCGGTCCAGGCAGTGACCACGGCTGACGAGAGGACGGGACGATTCGAAACGAGGGCTGCACTCGCCCCGAACAGTGCGACGACGGTCCTCGTGGTGGCAACAGGGGCGGAGGGCGCTGGACTTGCCAGCCCGCCGGCCCGCAGCGTCGTTGTCCATGACGACAGGCCTCCGGCCGTGACGCTGACGTCACCTGCCGTTGCCGCATACGTCCGCGATGCGACCACGCTCGCGGCCAGCGGCACGGACGAGGGCTCGGGAATGGCGTCGCTCCGCTTTCTCCTGGACGACGCGGAGGTTGGAGGCGCCCACGCGGCCGGAGGCGAATTGCACCTTGCGGCGCAGGCGGTCGCGGATGTCGGGCGGATCGCCGAGGGTGTGCATACGCTGACGGCGATTGCCGCGGATCGTGCGGGCAATCACGCGAGCGCGGCGCAGCTTCTCGTCATCGACCGTACGCCGCCGCACGTCTCGCTCGTCCAACACCCAGCGCGCCACATTGCGGAACGATCGGCAATGTTCACCTTCGGCGGCATCGATCTTCTGTCGCCAGTGATCGAGTATTCGTGGCGTCTCGACCTCGAGGCCTGGTCGCCGTATCAGGCGGGCACCAGTGAGACCTTCGAGCAGCTGGCGGTGGGCGGTCACACCTTCGAGGTCAGAGCGCGCGATCTCGCAGGGAACGAGGATGCGACGCCTGCGAAGTGGGAGTTTCAGGTTGGAGCCGTGCGCCTTGAGGTCGCCGAGCCCCAGCCGGGCACGGTGGTCACGACACCCACGGTATGGGTTCGCGGCGAGGCGGGCGGGGTCTCGCCCCTGAGGGTGTCAGTTCCTCTTCCTGCGGAGCTACGCCTGCTGACGGATGCGGTCACCGCCCCGGTGGTTGGAGGACGATTCGCGTTCGAAGTGCCGGTGCTGAACGGCCAAAAGAACATCGTGGTCACCGCGACAGACGGCACGGGAGCCGTGGCTCTCCACGCGGTCGACCTGTTGGTGCAGGAGGCTGCCGGGCCGCGCACGGGGATTCCGGCCGTGCCAGCGGCCGGAATCGTGCCGCTGACCGTGTCGTTTGGTGTCGCGTCTCTCCCGAGTGGGATGTACACGATCGATCTCGAGAGCGACGGGACGGTCGACTATTCAGGCGAGCGGCCAGACGAGCGGCAGTTTATGTATGGCGCCGCAGGCGCATTTCTCGCAACGATCGCCGTGACAACAGCTGATGGCCTGTCGCAGCAGCGGCGCGCCGCTGTCACCGCCTACGATCGCCCCGCGCTCGAACTGGCTCTTCGTACCGTCTGGAACGGCCTGAAGGACGCGCTGCGGCAGGGGGATGCCGGCCAGGCGGCAGCATTCGTTCACACGGCACGGCGCCAGGTCTGGCGCGACTACTTCGAGCAGCTCGGCGCGGCGCTTGCGGAGGTTGATGCGATATTCACGGACATCGATATCGTCGGTGTCGAGGGAGATCGGGTCGAATGCGAGATGATGCGGGCGGTGGACGGGTTGATGTTCTCGTTCCCGGTGTCGTTTGCGCTGGATGCTGACGGGAGGTGGCGGTTATGGCAATTCTGACGCGCATGGCTCTCTGCCTCGTCGCGCTGTCCCTCACGGCCGCATGCCGGATGGGACAGGAGCAGTGGGGCCCCTTTCGCGGGCAGGTGGTCGACTTCGATACCGGCGACCCGATCGCCGGCGCCCACGTGATGGTGATGTGGGTCCGCGACCGTCCCAGCCTTCATTCGGGTCAATCGTTTTACGACGCACGCGAGACGGTCACGGATGCCGCCGGTCGCTTCGAGATTCCGTATGAGAGGCGATGGATGACGGCGTGGGTGAATGCGCCGCGAATCGACGTCTTCGTGCCCGGCTACGTGACGGAAGGCGCTGCCGTCGTAACCGGCGAGGGTAGGCCTTACGTCGATCCGACATTCATTGGGATGCGACAGCTACTGACTCGGGACGAACAATGCAAGTTTGAGCCTCTTGGACTCATGGCTGCGGCGCACAGTAGCGTGGCGAGCTTCGTTGCGGCGCAGGATGCGTACAAAGCGAGGCTTCAATGCGGTGATTATCGATGAACAGGAACAAGCAGCGGGTGGGCGTTTGCCTACTCCTTTCGGGTGTTTGTTTGGCCAGCTCGCAAGCGTTTGCGCTTGGCGTAGAAACCCACAGGACGATCAACGTTTATGCCGCTGGAATTGTCGGTCTGTGGAATTTCGATTCGTATCTCCACCATGGGTTGGCGCTTGCGCGTGGAAGGTTAACGTCACTCCGAAGAGGTCGCCAGCAGCTTACGGTCGAACAATGGCTCGGCGAGGGCGGAATCCGCGAAGACGATCACGTCCGCTTTACCCACCACTTCCATGACCCTTTACAGCCCTTGGATCGCGCCGGACTGAGAGTCGGTCCATTGAGCGTTGGTTCATCAGTCGCGTGGATGCATGACTCCTCCCAGGATTGGTCCTGGTCGGCAGCACGCCGGCTCTATTACTCGGCCCTGACCGAAGACGATCCAGTCACGCGGGAAGCACTGTGGGCCGATTTGTTCCGCGCGTTAGGCCAGGTGATGCACCTTGTCGTTGATGCATCGGTGCCTGAGCACACGCGGAATGACATGCATCCGCTGGGTGCGATGAGGATCAGGAACTCCTACGAGGCGTGGGTCGGGAGCCAGCACGAAGCGAACGCGACGCAGGAAGCGCAGTTTCTGGCCAGGTATCTTGCTGCGCCCATCCCTGCGGTCACGCCAACCTCAGTCGCCGCTCTCGTCGATGCGGACCATTACGACGGCAGCAATCCAGGCGTGACCGTTGGTGCCGACTCACGCGCGCCCGTCGCCGCCGGTCTGGCCGAAATCTCGAACGCCAATTTTTTCAGCGAAGACACCTTGCGCGGGCAGTATCCGTCGCCGACGGATGCCGGACTGATTCCCGTCAACCTGGTCACTCCGCTCGGCAAGGTTCGGCGATATTTTAGCCGGCCCCCAGGACAGGGACTGCTGCCTGCCAACCCGCTCAAGGCAGAATGCGCGTCCGACGCGATGTCCCTGCGCCTGCCCGTAGGTCGCGCGCCGTATCCATGCGTCGACCCGCTCGTCTGGAACCAGGTCGCGATGCACATGCTCCCGCGGGCCGTCGGTTATGCGCGCGGGGTGCTCGACTACTTCTTCCGCGGATCGCTGGCGGTCACCGACGTGACCTGGGACGCGTCCGGCGTCCGCATGGACGTCTGGAACACGAGCGACGAAGAGATGGAAGGGGTGTTCGAGATCTGGGCACGCCACGATCCCGATTCAACGCGAGAGCGCCGGACGAAGCTGGCCACGCTTGGCAGCGGCGAGCGGATCCGGCTGGCGCCTGGCGATCTCTACACCTTCGAGCGAATCGCGATTCCCTCCGACGCCAGGGCGACTGCGAAACACGTACTGGTATTCAGGGGCCGCCTCGGCGCCGAAGACGACGCCGTTGCGGCGCAGGTGTTTACGGTGCCGCATGTCGATATCCGCCAGACCACGTATGCCGCCGGGACCGAGTTCTTCTGCGCGGCGCCGGCCGGTTCCTCCGCGGGACCCGCTGCAAACACGACTTCTACAATCCGCACCGATTCCCGCTCGTGTGCATGGCGAATCGTTGCGCACCACGTGACGGGGACGCTGGCGACCAATATGCCAGTCGACCCGGCGACAAGGCATCCCGAGCCGATTCTGGCGAAGATTGAGGCGCGCTGGACCGGCGACGTGAACCCCGTCCCGCTCGTTGTGGACGGCCGCAGCGTCGGTCGCACGTGGCTCCGGCACGGCAGCGAACCCGATCCCACGACGTTCGAGATCCACGATCCGACGGTTCGAGTGTGGACCCGACCGCTGGCGCTCGTGGTCACGTACACGACCGGCCGGCAGGCGGTGCTCCGAATGGTGCGTATCGTATCCGCGGGCGTCACCCACGAAAAAATGATGATGCTCGATAACCGCACACCGCCGGGCACCGTGCTGGTGGCGTCTCGCCGCAGCGCCACGGCGTTTCTCTCGCTCGACCTGACCCGGGAGTTCGAAACGGTCGCTCACAGTGGGTTCGCAGCGCCGCTATCGGACGCCGTCAATCGTGAGTTCGGAAGCAGCTCGATGAGCGAGGGGACGGTGGCTGATCGCCACATGTTCCTGCAGATGGAGATCGACGAGTTCCAGACGTTTTCGGCTTCGGCTTCGGCGTCGGCAGCAGCGCAGACGGTGTACGACTCGATCCAGCTGAGAGCTCCGCATCCGGACGGACCGACGTACGGATGGGACGCGGAAGTGCGTCGGATCTATCAGCCGGCGGAAATGGAGTTCCTGCGGGCGTTCGTAACAGCGGCTCCGGTGCCTTTCACCGTAAGGCTCACCGGCGCAGGAGTCACGGGCACACAGTAGCTGCACCGTAGCCGCACTGTCGCTGACTGTGTGCCCGCGTTCGTCGAGGTCAGGCTTCCTCCGCGACCTCGTGGCCGCGTTCCGCCCTGGCTGCCGCGATGATTCTCGTCTGCTGGTGCTGCGGCACTTCTTCGTAGTGCGAGTACTCCATGTGATACGTGCCCCGGCCACCCGTCGCCGATGTGAGGTGCTGCTCGTAGCTGAGCATCTCCGACATCGGCACCTGCGCGCGGATGACGGTCATCGGCCCGCGGGTATCCATGCCGGCGATGCGTCCACGCCGGCCGTTCAGGTCGCCCATCAGGTCGCCGGCAAAGTCGCTGGGCGCGTAGACCTCGACCTTCATGATTGGCTCGAGGATGGTTGGCCGCGCCCGGGACATGGCGTCCTTGAACGCAAGCGATCCGGCCATCTTGAACGACAGTTCGTTGGAGTCGACCTGGTGATACGAGCCATCGAACACCGTCGCCTTGAAGTCGACCATCGGGAACCCGGCGAGAAAGCCGCGCATCCGCGCCTCCTGGATGCCCTTTTCCACCGCCGGCACGAATTGACGCGGGATCGAGCCGCCGAAGATGTCGTCCTCGAACTGGAAGTCGCTGCCCCGCGGCAGCGGCTCCACGCGGATCTTGCAGTCACCGAACTGTCCGTGTCCCCCGGTCTGCTTCTTGTGCCGGCCGTGCGCCTCCGTCGCCGCCATGATCGTCTCGCGATACGGAATCCTCGGCGGCTTCAGCAGCACTTCCACCCCGAACCTGCGCTTCAACTTGGCCACCGTGACTTCGATATGGATCTGACCCTGCCCTGACAGCAGCAGCTCGTGGGTCTGCGGATCGCGCGAGTACCCGATGGTCGGATCCTCCTCCCGCAGCCGCTGCATCGCCGTGCTGATCTTTTCTTCGTCGCCGCGCGTCTTCGGCTCGATGGCGTACGCAATCACCGGTTCCGGGAACTTGATATCGGTGAACCGGACGGCCGTCGCCTTGTCGGCCAGGACGTCGTTGGTATGGGTGTCCTTAAGCTTGGCCACCGCGCCGAGATCACCCGCTTTCAGGTCGGCGACATGAGTTTGACTCTTGCCCTGGAGGGCGAGCAGGTGCCCGAGCCGTTCCGCGGTGTTTCGCTGGAGGTTGTGCACCGTCGAATCCGACTTCAGCGTTCCCGAGACGACGCGCAGCATCGTGATGCGTCCCGCAAACGGATCCGCAATCGTTTTCCAGACAAAGGCCGAATAGGGTCCGGAATCGGACGCCTTCACCGTCGTTTCGGCGCCGTCCCTGGACACGGCGGGGAAGTCGCGTTCCGCCGGCGACGGCACGTAGTTCACGATGGAATCCAGCAGCGGCTGAATGCCGATCACGTGCAGTCCGGACGTGCAGACGAGCGGGAACAGACGGCCTGCCGTCGTGGCGGAGCGGAGACCGGCCACCAGCTGCTCCTGCGTCAGCGTGCCCTCGGCAAAGAAGGCCTCCATCAGCGTCTCGTCGACCTCCGCCACCATCTCGATCAGCTGCTCGCGCGCCTGTGTCGCGCGGTCGGCGAGCTCCGCGGGAATCTCGCCCTCGGTCGGCTTGCCGCTGCCGTCGGCCGGGAACGAGATGGCTTTCATCGCGACAAGATCCACGACGCCCGTGAAGCCCCGCTCTTCGCCGAGCGGCAGCTGAATCGGGACGATCTCGCGGGCGAGATGGCTGCGAAGCGCCTCCAGTGTGCGATCGAGGCTTGCCCGTTCGCGCTCCAGCCGGTTGACGGCGATGATGCGCGGCAGATTGACCCCTGCCGCCTCCTCCCACAGCTTTTCCGTCTGTACTTCGACGCCCGCGACCGCATCCACGGTGACGAGCGCGCCTTCGACGACGCGCAACGCCGAGCGGGCATCGGTCAGGAAGTTCGCGAATCCGGGGGTATCGATGATGTTGATTTTTGTGCTGCGCCACTCGGCGTGGGCGAGGCTGGCTGCGAGGGTGTGCTTGCGGGTGATGGCTTCGTCGTCGAAGTCGGTGGTCGTCGATCCGTCGTCAACCTTGCCGAGGCGATTGACGGCGCCGGCCGCGAACAAGAGTGCGGAGACCAGCTGTGTCTTGCCGCACCCCCCGTGGCCGACCAGAGCCACATTGCGGATGCTCGTTGCGTCGTAGACCTTCATACGGGTACCCCTCCTGACCGACCGGGCTAAGTCCTGGCGCCTGAAGCGGATGAGTCGGACCGGGCCCGCTGGGAGCAAACCCGGCGACGCGCGAAACGCATCATAGTCAGGCGCCGGTGGCGTGTCGATACTCGACATTTGTGTCGTCAGATTCGTACTGAGCTACAAAGATGTCGTACACATCGCGCGGCGAAAATCGTGGGACACGGCACGCGGTTCCAAGGCATTCGACCAATCAGACAATGATGTCGACGTTAATTCGAGTTACGACAATTATGTCGTGAGTGACGAGGGTCTTGAATTTACGATCGCGTGTTTTACTCAGTAAATTGGTCGATCGCGTGCCCTGTTGGCACTCCAACCTCTGGCGTCCATCTTGCTCAAACAGATGCGACGCGTCACGACGGCACCATCGCCGCCGTTCCCGTTTTAACAACTCGAATCCCAGTCGCGTCGCGTGGTCGTGGGGAACAGGAGCCCGGATGCCCCCGCGCCGCGACTGGGCACCGTATCCACCGGCGCACGCTGACTACTGAGGTGAGGAAATGAATCAAGCTGACACCGCATGGATGTTGATCTCGACGGCCCTGGTCCTGTTGATGACCCCGGCCCTCGCGTTCTTTTATGGCGGCCTGGTCCGCTCCAAGAACGCGCTCAACACCATGATGATGAGTTTTATCTCGCTCGGCTTCGTCGGTGTGCTCTGGGCGACAGTGGGGTATTCGCTGGCCCTCACGGCCGGCAATAACTGGATCGGCGATCTGTCGCTGGCGTTTCTGAACGGCGTGGGCCTTGACGAGACCGGCGCGATCGTGGCGCTCACGTTCCCGCACATGCTCTACATGGCCTTCCAGGCCACCTTCTGCATCATCACCGCCGCGCTGATCTCGGGCGCGATTGTCGAGCGGATGCGGTTCCCCGCTTACCTGACGTTCATCTGCCTCTGGTCAGTCGTCGTCTACGCGCCGCTGGCGCACTGGGTCTGGGGCGGCGGATGGCTCGCCGACATGGGTGCGTGGGATTTCGCGGGCGGCACCGTCGTGCACGTCAACGCGGGAGCCGCGGCGCTCGTCGCGGCACTGGTGGTCGGCAAGCGTTCCGGATACGGATCGTCGTCGCTCCTTCCGCATAATGTGCCGTTCGTGCTGCTTGGCGCCGGCCTCCTCTGGTTCGGCTGGTTCGGCTTCAATGCGGGAAGCGCGCTCGTCGCCGGCCCGATTGCGAGCCTCGCCTTCGTGACGACGATGCTGGCGCCCGCCGCCACGCTGATCGTCTGGACCATGCTCGACCTGATGCGCTCGGGCAAGCCGACCGCCGTCGGCGCGGCCACCGCGATCGTCGTCGGCCTCGTCGCCATCACGCCGGCGGCCGGCTTCATCAGCCCGATGAATGCGATGTTCCTTGGCGCCATTGCGGCGGTTCCGAGCTACTTCGCGCTGATTCTGCGGGCCAAGACCTCACTGGACGATTCGCTCGACGTCGTCGCCGCGCACGGCGTCGGCGGCACGGTCGGCGCCCTGCTGACGGGTGTCTTCGCCGAGAAGAGCATCAATGGCCTGTTCGACGGCGCGATCGCCGGCAATCCGGGCCAGGTCCTGATTCAGGGCACGGCGGTTCTGGCGGCGATTCTCTACAGCGGCGTCATGAGCTTTGTTCTGCTCAAGCTGATTAGCGTCGTGATGCCGCTCCGTGCGGCGAGTGAGGAGGAGAGCGTCGGCCTCGACCTCACGCAGCACGGTGAAGAGGCCTATCTGCACACGGGCGGTACGACGCCCGCGATTGCGGCCGTCGGCGGCGCCTCAAACCTGCAGCCGATGCTGCACCCGGTCAAGAGCGACGCGTAGCACTCATTACATTCGGGGGCGGCGCGGCGTAGCGCCGCCGCCATTCGTCACAACCTAGGGAGGCACAGACTAATGTCGTTTATGCGCGCAATGCGGTTTGGATTCTCGGCTCTGGCAGTGTTCACGGTGATGGCGACGGCCACGCCGGCGTGGGCCCAGGATCCGCCTCCAGTCGTCGTCGTTACCGGTGGACTGGACTTCGTGAACCAGTACAACTTCCGCGGGCTGCGTCAGAACACGGAAGGCATGTCCATCTGGCCATTCGTCGACCTTGGGTTCACGCCCTACCGCGGCGACGGCGGCCTGAAGACGATGACCCTCAATGTCGGGAGCTGGAACGCGTTTCATACCGCTCTGGACGACAACAAGTGGTACGAATCCGATATCTACGGCACCCTTGGATTCGGATTCTCGAACGCCACGCTCGGGTTCACCTATACGTCGTACACCAGCCCGGCGGATCGCTTCGCGCACGTGAAGGAACTTGCCGTCAAGCTTTCGACGCCGGGCCCGGTTGGGGGCGTGGCGCTGAATCCCTACGGCCTGGTCGCCTTCGAGTTGACCGATGAAGGGCAGGCGGACGCTGGCACGGCGAAAGGCACCTACATCGAGCTGGGCGTCGCGCCCGGCTACTCCGGCGCGCGCGCATCGCTGGCGGTGCCGGTGAAGGTCGGCCTCAGCGGCAGCAACTACTACGAGGCGGCGGGCGAGGACGAGACGTTCGGTTACTTCAGCATCGGCGGCCTCGTCACGGTGCCCCTGGGCGCGCACGCGAACATTCACGGCGGGGTCGAGTTCCAGGCTTTCGGCGACACCGTCAAGATCTACAACGGCCAGGACTCCGCAGGGATCGCGTCGATCGGTCTCGGATTCGCGTTCTAGGTTGCACGACACGGGAATACCGATGAAGATTCCCCGCATCGGTATTCCCGCATCATGCCTGTTGACCCCAAGGATCCTCTCCACATGCCGACTGCCGAGACGAGCGCGGGCGCCTCGCTGAGGACCTCGCTCGACGAGGCGCGCAGTGCGCTGCGTGCCGAGGTCGAGCGCGGTGCCGGCGGCCGTGCGGCACTCGAGCGGCACGCCTCGCGCGTCGACGTCCTGCTCGCCGACCTGTACGTGGAGGCGGGTGTTCCGGATCGCCCTGTGGCGGTCATCGCGCTCGGCGGATACGGGCGGCGCCATCTCAGTCTCCATTCGGACATCGATCTGTTGCTGCTGTTTGGCGGCCGCATCGGGGCGTCTGAAGAACGGTTCCTCCGCAATTTCCTGCATCCGCTCTGGGACGTCGGCGTGGTCGTCGGGCATCAGGTCCGCGAAATCGACGAGTTTGCGGAGCTGGAAATCGATAACCCCGAATTCCTCCTGGCCCTGCTCGATGCGCGCCTGGTCGCCGGCGCGCCGGCGCTGTTCGACCGGCTGCAGGCGATGTTCCATACGCCGGTAACCCACGCGTACATCGTGAAATCGCTGATCACGCTCGTCGAAGAACGCCACGCGCAGTTCAACGACACGCTGTATCAGCTCGAACCGGACGTCAAAGAGGCGCCCGGGGCGCTTCGCGATCTGATGGCGGCGCGGACGATCGCCGCGTTGACCGATCCGCTCCTGCTCCAGCGCGGCCCGGCGGATTCGGGCCGGGTCGACGAAGCCGAGGAATTTCTTTTCCGGGTGCGGTCGATCCTGCACCTCGAGGCCGGACGCAACCACAACGTGCTGAGCCACGAGCTTCAGGAACGCACCGCGGACCTGCTCGAGTATGCCGGCGCAGAGCCCCATCACCGCGTCGAGCGGCTGATGAGCGACTACTTCCGCCACGCGCGCATCGTCAGCCGGACGCTGGCGTGGGCGCGGCGGACCGCACCCATGCCGGTCGGTCCCAATCTCGGGCTGTCCCGAGACGGCATCCGTTTTCTGGATCCGGTGCAGGCGGCGCGGACGCCGGCGTCGTGGATCTGCGCGTTTCAGGCGGCGCTCGACGCGGGCACGGAAGTGACTGATGAAGCGCTCTCATGCATTCAGCAGCATGTCGAGCGCTACAAGCCGGAGGATTTCGTGGCGGAGGCGCGCGATCGGAGCGCGCTGCTGCGGCTGCTGAAACCGCGCCCCGGCCTCTACGTCGCGCTGTCGCAGATGCACGACTGCGGGCTGCTGGGGCAGGTGTTTCCGGAGTTCGATGCCATCTCGTGGCGGGTCGTGCGCGACTTCTACCACAAGTACACCGTCGACGAGCACACGCTCCTCACGATCCGGAACTTCGAACGTCTCGTCAACGCCGATATCAAGGGGCGCGAGCGGTTCAAGGCCGTGGCGGCGAGTGTGACGAATCCGGAACTGCTGGTGCTGGCGCTGCTCCTTCACGACGTCGGGAAGTGGCGCGACGAGGAGCACGCTCCCGAAAGCGTCCGTATGGCGGCGGGTGTCCTCGACCGGCTGCAGCTTCCGGCGGAAGCGCGCGAGATGGTGCTGTTCCTGATCGAAGAGCACCTCAAGATGTCGCTCGTCGCCTTCAGGCGCGATACCGAGGATCCCGAGATCGTCAAAGACTTCGCGCGGATGCTTGGCACCGAAGAGCGGCTGAAGATGTTGTGTCTCCTGACACTGGCCGACATCGAGGCCGTGAGCCCAGAGACGTTGACGCCGTGGAAGGAAGAACTGGTCTGGCGGCTCTACGTCGACACGTACAACCACCTCACGCAGCGCTACGGTGACGAACTGATCGAGCGCAATCAGTCTGGGCTGACCGAGCTCCTGACGTGGCGGCCCGCCGACCTGCCCGACGCCGAGATTACGAGCTTTCTCGAGGGACTCCCGCAGCGGTACCTGCAGCTGTTTCCACGCGCGGCGATTTACCAGCACGTGCGCCTGGCGCGCGACATCGGTCCGGACGAAGTGCACCTGTCGCTCGACCAGACGGACGGCGTCTGGACGCTCGCTGCCGTCACGCTCGACAAGCAGTTCCTGTTTTCCAACATCTGCGGCGTGCTCTCGTCGTTCGGGATGAACATCCTGCGCGGCCAGGCGCTGACCAACCCGAAGGGGCTCATCCTCGACGTCTTCCAGTTCACCGACGATGAACGGTTCCTGGCGTTGAACCCCGACGCGCACGCCCAGGTCCTGTACGTGCTGCAGGACGTGGTGTCCGGCCGCTCGGAAGTCACCGACCTCCTGCGCGGCCGCGAGCAGGGCGTGCTCCTGTCCCGCACGGCGTCGCGTATCGCGCCGGTCGTGCGCATGGACAACGACGTCTCGCAGCGCTACACGATCCTCGACATCGTCGCCTCGAACGTCCTGGGACTCCTCTATCGCATCAGCCGTGTGATCTCCCGGCACGGCTGCAACGTCGAACTCGTGCTGATTTCAACGGAAGGCGAGCGCGCGATTGACGTCTTCCACATCAGCAGGGCCGGCGCCAAGCTCGATCCCGAGCAGCAGCGCGCCCTGACCGTCGATCTCCAGACCACGCTCGAGGCACTGTGACAGGCACGGTGACGAGCGCAACCGCGAGGACCGCCGCCCTCTACGGCGGCTTTTTTGACCGAGGTGAGGAATGAATCAAGCTGACACAGCATGGATGTTGATATCGACCGCGCTGGTGCTGCTCATGACACCGGCGCTGGCTTTCTTCTACGGAGGCCTGGTGCGGTCCAAGAACGCGCTCAACACCATGATGATGAGTTTCATCTCACTGGGGTTTGTGGGCGTGCTCTGGGCCCTGATTGGCTACTCGCTGGCGCTGACGCCGGGCAGCAACTGGATCGGCGACATGTCGTTCGCGTTCCTGAACGGCGTCGGGCTCGCCGAGACGGGCGCCATCGTCCCGCTGACGTTCCCGCACATGCTTTACATGGCGTTTCAGGGGACGTTCTGCATCATCACCGCCGCGCTGATTTCAGGCGCGATTGTTGAGCGCATGCGGTTTTCGGCCTACGTCATCTTCATCTCGCTCTGGTCGATCGTGGTCTACGCGCCGGTTGCCCACTGGGTGTGGGGCGGCGGATGGCTCGCCGACATGGGCGCGTGGGACTTCGCCGGCGGCACGGTGGTGCACGTCAACGCCGCCGCCGCGGCGCTCGTGGCGGCCATTGTGGTGGGGAAGCGACGCGAGTACGGTTCGCAGTCCGTGTTGCCCCACAGCGTGCCGTTCTCGCTGCTGGGCGCGGGCCTGCTCTGGTTCGGCTGGTTCGGCTTCAACGCGGGCAGCGCGCTCGTGGCCGGCCCGATCGCGAGCCTGGCGTTCGTCACCACGATGCTGGCGCCTGCGGCCACGCTGGTCGTCTGGACCTTCCTCGACCTGATGCGGTCGGGTAAGCCGACCGCCGTCGGCGCCGCCACGGCGATCGTCGTCGGCCTCGTCGCCGTGACGCCGGCCGCCGGCTTCATCAGCCCCATCAACGCGATCTTCCTGGGTGCCATCGCCGCGGTACCGAGCTACTTCGCGCTGATCATCCGCGCCAAGACGTCACTGGACGACTCGCTCGACGTGGTGGCCGCCCACGGCGTCGGCGGGACGGTCGGCGCCCTCTTGACGGGCGTCTTCGCGGAGAAGAGCATCAACGGACTGTTCGACGGCGCCATCGCCGGCAATCCGGGGCAGGTGTTGATTCAGGGCACCGCGGTGCTCGCCGCGTTCGTTTACAGTGCGGGCGCGAGCTTCATTCTGCTGAAGCTGATTGGCCTCGTGATGCCGTTGCGCGCGACGGTCGAGGAAGAGGGAACCGGGCTCGATATCACGAGCCACGGAGAGGAAGCGTATCTCCACGTCGGCGGCGCAACGGCAACGCGCCACGGTTCGTTTTAAGCGGCGCGCAGTGATGTCGCCACGGCAGGTCTGTATTGGAGGAATCGTATGAAGCTGATTAAGAGCATCGTCCGGCCGAACAAGGTGGACGAGGTCAAGGACGCGCTCGCCAAATTGAATATCTCGGGAATGACCGTGACGGAAGTGCGCGGCCACGGCAAGCAGAAGGGCCACACGGCCATCTACCGCGGCAAGGAGTACAACGTCAGTCTGCTCCCGAAGATGGAGATCGAGATCGTCGTTCCCGATGCGATTGCCGACGATGCCATCAAGGCGATCGTCGGGGCGGCGAGAACAGGCGAGATCGGCGACGGCCGCGTGTTCGTGCTCCCGGTGCTGGAAAGCTACCGGATTCGCACGGGCGAGAAGGAGAGCTAGGACCAACGCCCAACTCCCAGACACGCAACTCCCAGCTTGGGAATTGGTGTCTTGGGAGTTGGGAGTTATTCGTATCTGAGTGCTTCTATTGGGTCCAGCCTCGAGGCTCTTATCGCCGGCACCATCCCGAACAGGATGCCGATGGTGGCGGAGAACCCGATGCCGATGGCGAAGGACCACCACGGCAGGGACACCGGAAACCCGGTCAGCAGACTGACCATCAGGCCGATCGCGCTGCCAAGCGCGATCCCGATCACCCCACCCACCGATGTCAGCACCGCGGCCTCGGCAAGGAACTGAAACAGAATCTCTTTCCGTCTCGCGCCAAGCGCCTTCCGTAACCCGATTTCGCGCGTCCGCTCGGTCACCGAGATCGTCATGATCGCCATGACGCCGATGCCGCCGACCATCAGTGCGATCGACGAGATGACCACGAGCGCCAGGTACGTCGCCTGGCTGACCTGTTCCCACACCTCGACCGCCGCGTCCTGGCTGACCACATCGAAATCATTCGGCTCGTCGACCCGCAGGGCATGCCGGACGCGCATGATTTCCTGGACTTCCTCTGTCAACTGCTCGCGTGAAGCCCCGTCGTGCGGCGCGACCGCGATGAGGACGCTCTGATGGGTCTGGTTGCCCTGGCGGAACACCTGAATGCCGAACTGACGTCGGTAGGTCGTCTCCGGAATGACGACGAAGTCGTCCTGCCCGAGATCGAAACCGCCGGCGGCGGCGCGCTTGCCGACCACGCCAACGACGCTGTACTCGACGGGGCCGATCCGCACGCGCTTGCCGACGGGATCGGTCCCCGTCGCGCCAAAGAGCGCCTGATACGGCGTCTGCCCGAGCACGACGACGTTCCGCCGCCGCGACACTTCGCCTTCGGTGAAGAACCGTCCGGCCTGGAGCTCGAGGAAGTTGATGTTGACGAAGTTCTCGGTGGCGCCGAGCACCGCCAGCATCTTCGTCTGGTCGCCGCGGTAAAACACGCGCGTCTGGGTCGGCGGCCCGCCGGCGCCGAGCCAGATGTCGACGATGCCGACCGATGGGGAGAGCTTCTCGATCGCCTTGGCGTCGTCCACCGTCAGGTTGGGACGCCGCAGCAGCTCGGCGAAGTCGCGTCCGGCCGCCAGGCTGACGCCGCTGAACTTCGCGACGAAGATCGTGTCGGGCCCCAGCTGCTGAATGCTTTCGCGGAGCGACTCGTCGAACCCGCGGATGAGCGACGTCATGCCCACAATCGCCGTGATGCCGATGACGACACCGAGCACGGTGAGCGCCGAGCGGAGCTTGTTCGCGCGCAGCGTCGCAAATGCCAGAATCGCGATTTCTCCGAAGTGCGCGGTAATCATTCGCGCCTCAGCGCCTCGATGGGGTCCAGCCGCGCCGCCCGGGACGCGGGAAACGCACCGAAGAACAGACCCACGATCGCCGTGATGCCAATCCCGAGCGCGATCGACCAGGGTTCCAGCCTGGCGGGGAGCGGCGTGACCGCCGAGATGCCACGTGCCGCAAGGAACCCGAGCAGGATGCCGCCGAGCCCGCCGATCGTCGACAGCGTGATGGACTCGGTGAGCACCTGCGACATGATGTCCTTCCGCCGCGCGCCGACGGCCTTGCGCAGCCCGATTTCGCGCGTCCGTTCGCTGACCACCATGAGCATGATGTTCATGATCACGATGCCCCCGACGAGCAGCGAAAGCGCCACCACGCCGACGAGCACCGCGAAGATCCCCGTCGTCGCCTGCTCGTAAATACCGAGCAGGGTGTCAGACGTGTAGATGCCGAAGTTGTCCGGCTCGCGCGGCGCCATCCGCCGCGCCACCCGCAGCGCCACTGTCGCGTCGTCCATGGCCGTGCGGAGTGCCGCCGGAGACGTGGGTTTGATCATCAGGGCCAGCGACTGGCGCGCGCCGAACATCTGCAGATGCGCGCCGAGCGGGATGACCGCAAAGCCGTCCATCGACGCGCCGAACACCCCGCCTTTCTGCGCGCTGACGCCGACGACGCGGAAATGCGTGCCCTGGATGTCGAGGGTCTTGTCGAGTGGCGTGACCTCGCCAAAGAGCTGTTCGGCGACGTCCCATCCCAGGAGGGCCACGGGTTGATTCCGGTCGACTTCGCTGGCCGTCATCATGCGGCCCCGTTCGGCATCGAAGGTCTCGAACTCGAGATACTCGCTCGTCACCCCCTGTATCTGGATGTTCTCGAGCACCTGGCCCCGGTAGCTGACGTTGCCGCGGCGCTGCGCCTGCGCCATGACCGCGCGGATCTCCGGACTGAATCGGGCGACAGCCTCCGCTTCCCGCAGCGTGACAGGCGGGTTATTGCGCGTGCGCTCTTCGTCCTCCGCCGTCCGCACCGGCGGCAGGCGCTGGATGGTGAAGGAGTCGGCGCCGACGTCGGTGACGATGGCCCTCGAGACCATCGCGTTCAGGCCCTGAATCAGCGAGACGACCGTGACGATGGATGTCACGGCGACGATGTTGCCGAGCACCGTCATGAACGATCGCAGCTTGTTGGCCCAGATGGCACGGAGGGCAATCGCGATCGACTCGAAGATCTGCTGCATTACTGTCTGGCGGGCGGTTCCTCGATGCGCACTTCGGACCCGTCTGCGAACTCGCGAACGGACGTGAACGGGCCCGTGATGACGCGGTCGCCCTCGGCGACGCCAGACAGCACCTCGAAGTAGCGTTCGCCCGCAATGCCGACGGTTACCGGGACGAACACCGCGCGGTTGTCACGGAAGACGAAGACACCTTCGGTCTCCCTGCGCGTATGCCCTGGCGGCGTCTCGGGCGGGGGAGGCGGCGTCGTGGGCGCTGCGGCTCTGAAAAAGCCGAAGCGGCTCGGACGCGCCGGAGGAGGCTCGCGGACCAGGGTCCCCGCGGCGTCGTACAGCAGCTCGCGGACGGTGAGCGCCTGGATCGGCACGGCGACCGCCATCGCGCGCGTCGAGGTCGTGATTTCTGCCGTGCAGGTAAACCCGGGCCGGACGTCGGGCACCTCGTCATCGATCGTGATCGAGACCTTGAAGTTGGTCGCCTGCGCCGCGTTCGCGTTGTCGGTGTTCTGGCCCTGGGCCTGGATGGGGCTGTTCCCGATTTCTGTCACGCGGCCGCGGAACGTTCGATCGGGCACCGCATCGATCGTGATCCGTGCGTTCTGCCCGAGCTCGACTTCCGGAATGTCCGTCTCATCGACATCGATTTCGGCCTCGATGACCGACATGTCGGCGATCGTCAGGAGGACGGTGCCCGCGTTATTCATCGTGCCGACGACGACGTTCTCGCCTTCCTCGATGTTGCGGCGGGTCACCACCCCGTCCATCGGCGCGGAGATGATGACCTGACTGAGCGTGTACCGCGTCGTCGCGAGCCCCGCCTGTTCCTGCTTGATCTGCTCCTCACGTGTGTGGATCTCCTGGTCGCGCGCCTTGAGCTCCGCTTCGCGCACGTCGACTTCGTTCTGCGCGCGCTCGAGGGACTCGCGTGTGGTCAGGCCGCCCTTCCACAGTTCGTCCTGCCGCCTGAGATTCTGCCGCGCAAGGTCGAGCATCGTCCGCGCCTGTTCGACCGAGGTGCGCGCCTGTTGCAGGGCTGATTGCGCCACCGCGACGCTCGCCTCGCCGCGCTGCAACTGTCCTGCGAGGGAACGCGGGTCGATCTCCAGCAGAAACTGTCCGGCGCGGACGCGCTGGCCCTCCTGCACGGCGAGGCGCGTGACGCGGCCCATCGTGTTCGCCGACACGTTGATCTGCCGCTGCGGCTGGATCTTGCCCGACGCGGACACGATCGCCTCGAGGTCACGCTTGCGGATCGCCTCAACGACGACCGCGGGCACGTCGGGTCGCCGCAGCCAGACCGCGGCCCCCGCGCCCGCAATCGCCAGCAACACCGCGACCGCGATGAGCACTCGTGTTCTGGTCACGCGGTTCCTCCCGTCAGTGCCATCACGGCTGCGAGGCTGGCGGCGAGCAGCGCGTATACCGCAACAAACATGATCGCCAGTCGGCGCGCAGGGCGGCCGGACAGCACGGACATGCCGATGGCAATCACGATAAGCCACCAGACGACGAAGAGGTCGACCGCCGCGAGGAATCGTGCAAGCGGCGACGCCTCGTCGAGCACCGTGAAGAACAGATTGAGCGTCACCGGGCTGGCGAGCGTCTCGCGCGCGTAGACGATGGGGGTGGCGATGACCTGGCGCAGCAGCAGGATCACGCCCGCGTGCGCCACGACGCTGAGAACCTGCCGGTAGGCCACGCCGCGCGCGCCGGTCAGGCGGAAACCGGCATAGAGCAGGGCGGCGAGGCCAAACGCCACGCCGGGACCCGCGGCCAGCGAGCTGGCGACCGCATAGACCGCGCCTTTGTCACTGGCGGCGCGCATCGACTCGTACTGTTCATCCGAGACGTCCTGCCCAAATGCCGTCGCGGTCCGTTCCCATTGATCGAGCAGCGCCAGTTGTCCGACGCGTGTTTCCAGCAGGGCAGCCGAGAGCGCCGCGGTTATGAGAAACGTGATGATCAGGACATCCGCCCAGACGGGGAGGGATTTCAGCGTGGAGCAGGTGGCGCGCGGTCTGCGGACGATGCCAGCCATCCGGGCCGGCAGCGGGGCGACGGCGCTCACACACACATCTGATACGATAGCTGTTTTTTCAGCTGCCGCCGGGCCACCGACGGGTCTTCCACGTAATTTTGATTAGTCAAAATTTAGAAAATTATATCCCCGTATGAACATTCGCCGGGTCATTTCGCTCGCGGCCGCCGGGATCTGCCTGGGCGTCGGCGCGCCTGCGTCCGCGCAGGTGGTGGAGTCCGTGGGGAGCCGCGCCATGGGGATGGGTGGGGCATTCGTGGCGGTCGCTTCCGACAGCAGCGCCGTCTGGTGGAACCCCGCGGGACTGGCGGCCGGCCCGTTCTTCGACATGGCCCTGACACAGGGCCGGGCCCAGACTGCGGAGACGCTGCCAGCCTGGCGAGAGCGGTTTTCGGGGTTTTCGGCGGCAGCGCCGCCCATCGGTTTGAGCTATTACCGCTTTCGCATCACAGACATACAGCCATTCGACCCGGCGCCGACTGACATTGAATGTCAGTCGCGACTGCCAAAAATTGTCCACAGGGCACTTTTGACAGGCCGGCCAAACGCCAGACTAGTCTTGTAAATCATCTATACACAACAAGTTACGGTAACAACTGAACACGTTTTCAGATCGGGCACACCAGTTGCGATATGGAGCCCGTTCGCTGCCGGTGCCGAGAGGCACTCTCCGGCGGCCGGTATCACGGACACCACATTTGAGGAGCACTGGAATGAAGAAGATTCAGGACAACAAGGGTTTCACGCTGATCGAACTGCTGATCGTCGTGGCCATCATCGGCATCATTGCGGCGATCGCGATCCCCGGTCTGCTCCGCGCCCGCATGTCGGGTAACGAGGCGTCGGCCATCGGCTCGATTCGCACCATCAGCAGCGCGCAGGCGACGTACGCCTCGAGCTGTGGCGGCGGCGGCTACGACATTAGCGCGGCAGCGACGGGACTGGTCACAGCTCCGGTCGCGAATACCCCGGCCTTCGTGCCCGCCGATCTTGCCCTCGCGTTCAACGGCGGAACGGCCAAGAGCGGCTACACCTTTACGAATGCCGCTGGTCCGGCGGGCGCCGCGGTGCTCGCGGCTGACATCTGCCTCAGCGCCGTTGCGACCCAGACCCAGTTCTACGCGACCGCCTTGCCGCAGACTCTCGGTACGACCGGGACCCGTTTCTTCGCGACCAACGAGTCTGGCGTGATTCGTCAGGACAACGCGGCCATCGCGACGATCGCCGGCGGCATCGCCCTCCAGTAAGCGGTTCGGGCTTCAAGCTCCAGGCCTCGGGCTTCGGGTGATATCCCGGAGCCCGGGGCTTTTTGTTGTAGGATGCCGCAGGATACCTCCCACCATCTCTATGAAGAAGCACGCGCGCACCCTCATCCTGCTCCTGGCCGCCGCCGGTCTCATGGCGTCCGTCGCCTCGCTCTATGTGCACTACAGGCTGGTGGCCGATCCGACCTACACCAGCTTCTGTGACGTCAGCGAAACGGTCAGTTGCGAAGCCGTGATGACGAGCCGGTTCGGCTATCTCTTCGGCGTGCCTGTTGCCGCCGGTGGCGCCATCTGGTCGGCCGCTGTCCTGCTGCTCGGCGTGTTCGGCATGCGGCCCGCCGGGTCCGAGAAGGCCGGACGCGTCGCGGGATACATCTTCGTGCTCTCGACGATCGGACTGGCCGGCGTCCTCTACCTCGGGTATGCGTCCTTCTTCGTCCTCCGCCAGATGTGTCCACTCTGTCTGACGATGTATGTGGCCGTGATCGGGCTGTTTATCGTCTCCGGCGCCGCGGCTTCGGACCTGTCTGCGTTGCCTCGCCGAGTGGGACGGGATCTCCAGGATGTCCTGGCGAGTCCGGCGACCGCGGCTGCGGCGGGTGGCCTTCTTGTTGCGGCCATCGCGCTGGTGCTCTGGTTCCCCACAGAGCAGCGCGCCACGGCCAGTGTGGTCTCCGAGGTTCCGGCGGCGACGGAAGTGCTGAGCGCCGAAGAAGCCGCGCAGTTCGAAGCCTGGCTCGCCATGCAGCCTCGCCTCGATCTGGGCCTTCCGGCCGAGGGGGCGAAGGTCGTCGTTGCCAAGTTCAACGACTTTCAATGTCCCGCGTGCCGGCAGGCCTATGTGGCCTACAAATCGATTCAACAGAAGTACGAATCTGAGTACCCCGGACAAGTCGCCTTCCTGAACGTGGATTATCCGCTGGAGTCCGAGTGCAACACCGGCGGCATTCACGGCGCCGCGTGCGAAGCGGCGGTCGCTGTCAGGCTTGCGCGCGAGAAGAATCGCCATCGAGAGATGGAGGCCTGGCTGTTCGATAATCAGTCGACGCTGACGCGCGATACCGTGAAGACGGCGCTCGCCGATATCGCCCAGGTCACCGACTTCGACGCGAAGTACCCGACGGTGTTGAACGCGGTCCGGAGTGACGCCCAGCTGGGGCAGAAGCTGCAGATCACGGGTACGCCAACCTTTTTCATCAACGGGATCCGGATCGCCTCCACGTTGCGGCCGTCGTATTTCGACGCGGCGATTGCTTACGAGCTGAAAAGGACCCAGCCGGCCACGCAGTAACCGATGGACGCCATTCGAACAGAGGACCTGACCAAGCACTACCGCGTCGGCTTCTGGCGTCCGCGCCCCTACATCGCCCTCGACCGACTCTCGCTCACGGTCCGTACGGGCGAAGTATTCGGGTTCCTGGGCCCGAACGGCGCCGGCAAGACGACAACCCTCAAGCTGCTCATGCAGCTGATGTACCCCTCCTCCGGCCGCGCGGAGATTCTTGGCCGCCCGGTCGGCGACGTCGAGGTGAGGCGGCGCATCGGATACCTGCCGGAGAATCCGTATTTCTACGATTACCTCACGGCGGAAGAGCTCCTCGAGTATTTCGCCGGTCTGTTCGGATATCCGGCTGCCGAACGCCGCCGCCGTGCGGCGTCGCTTCTCGACACCGTCGGCATCGGCGCCGAGCGCCGCCTCCAGCTCCGGAAGTTTTCGAAGGGCATGATCCAGCGCGTGGGGATCGCCCAGGCGCTCATCAACGATCCCGACGTCGTGTTCTTCGACGAGCCGATGTCTGGTCTCGACCCGCTCGGCCGCCGCGAGATCCGGCAGCTGATCCTCCAGCTGCGCGACCGGGGGTGCACCGTCTTCTTCAGCTCACACGTGCTCGCCGATGCCGAGGCGCTGTGCAGCCGCGTCGCCATCGTGGCCGCGGGCCGGCTTGTGGCGTCGGGGCAGCTGAGCGAGCTGCTCGCGTTTCAGGTACGCGGGTGGGAGCTTGTCATGTCGGGGGTGACGCCGGACGCGCTGTCGCAGGCGCGCGCGGACAGGGAGATCGTCAACGCCGTCCCTATCGACGGCCAGCGCTTCGCGATGGAACTGCCGGCGTCGGCGGCACCCGAGCGCGTGCTGGCGACGTTGACCGCCTCAGGTGCGCAGCTGGTGTCGCTCACGCCCATTCGAGAGACGCTCGAGGACTTTTTCATGCGGCAGGTCACCGGAGCACAGCGTTCGTCCAATGGCTGACATGCGGATCATCGCCCACGTGGCCATCAACGTCTTCAAGGAGTCCGTGCGCGACAAGGTGCTGTACAACCTCGTCGCCTTCGCCGTCATTCTCATGGGGGCGGCCTACCTGATTGGCCAGCTGACGGCGGGACAGGACGTCAAGATCATCAAGGATCTCGGCCTTGCGGCCATCGGCACGTTCGGTCTGCTCATTGCCGTCTTCATCGGCATCGGCCTGGTCTGGAAGGAAGTGGAACGCCGCAGCATCTACAGCCTGCTGTCGAAGCCGCTGGGACGGCGCGAGTTCATCCTGGGCAAGTACGCGGGCCTGGCGCTGACGCTGCTCGTCAACGTCGTGGTGATGACCGCCGCGCTGTATCTGGTGCTGGGTTACATGGACGCGCAGTTCACCGAGGAACAGAAATCGGTATGGGCGGCCCCTGCCCTCGATGCCGGCATGCTGCGCGCGGTCGCCCTGATTGTCGTCGAACTGCTGCTCGTGACGGCCATCGCGCTCTTCTTTTCCACCTTCTCGAGCCCCTTCCTGTCGGCTGCGCTCACCTTCGGACTGTGGGTCATCGGCCACTTCAATGCCGACCTTCGGAATTTCGAGAACATCGTGGAGTCGCCGGTCGCGGCGGGCCTGGCGCGAGCGCTTTACTACCTGCTGCCGAATTTCGCCGCGTTCGACATCAAATCGCAGGTCGTGTACGCGCTCCCGATCGCACCGGGCTATCTGGCGGTGACAGTCGCGTACGGCCTCGCGTACATCGCGCTCCTGCTGACGGGGTCCGTGCTCGTGTTCACCAGGCGGGACTTCAAGTGACGCGGTCCGATCCCCGGGGGGCCTGGATGTCCGGGGCGCTCGTGGTCGCACTCATGGCGGCCATCGTCAGTCTGCAGCACACGCAGGGGCGGCTCGAAGCCGCGACGCCCGACACCGCCGAGAATCTGCTGTACGTGCGATCGCCGGCGGCGATGTCGCGCATGGCCTTGTCCTACGACGCTGTGCTCGCCGACCTGTACTGGATTCGCGCGGTCCAGCACTACGGCGGCACCAGGCTTTCGACGGATCCGAACAAGCAGTACGACCTTCTGTATCCGCTGCTGGATCTCACGACCTCGCTCGACCCTCGCTTCAACGTGGCGTACTACTTCGGTTCGACATTCCTGGCCGAGGCTCCGCCGGACGGACCGGGGCGGCCGGATCTCGCCATCGTCCTGCTCGAAAAAGGACTGCGGGTGCAGCCGGACAAGTGGGAGTTTGCCCAGTGGATCGGGTTCGTCCATTACTGGTGGCGTCACGACTACGCGCAGGCGGCCGAATGGTTCCAGCGCGCCGGCGACCTCCCGGGCGCGCCATTCTGGCTCGCGCAGCTGGCCGCGACGACGCTGGCGGAAGGGGGCAACCGGCAGTCATCGCGCCTGCTGTGGCAGGAAGTCGCGCGCACCGGAGTGAACGAGGCATTCCGCAATGAGGCCGTGCGGCGTCTGCAGCAGCTCGACGCCATGGATCAGATCGATCAACTCTTCCAGATCGTGGGGGCCTTCCAGCAACGTTACGGGGCGGTGCCGCGCAGCTGGGACGATCTGGGCCGCGCCGGCTACCTGCGCAGCCTCCCGGTCGATCCGACGGGAGTGCCCTATCGGCTCGAAGCCGGCAGCGTGGCGCTGGGGGAGGGGTCGCGGTTGTCTCCGCTGCCGCGCGAGCCGCAGCGCCTGATTCAGTGATCGCGATCCCGCTGATACTCGCGTTCGCGTGCGCCGGGCTCGTGGTCGGCAGCTTCCTGAATGTCTGCATCTATCGATTGCCCCGACGGGAGTCGGTGGCCTGGCCCGGTTCCCGGTGCATGGCCTGCGGCCGCCACCTTGCGTGGTTCGAGAACATCCCGGTGGCCAGCTGGATGGTGCTCCGCGGGCGCTGCCGCACCTGCGGCACGCGCATCTCGATCGTCTACCCGCTCGTCGAGGCGATCACCGCCGTCGTCTTCGTCGGGGCCTTGTTCGTCTACGGGTTCTCCGCGCTTCTCGCCGTCCGGCTAGTCTTCGCGTGCGCCCTCATCGTGCTGTTCGCCATCGATCTCGAGCACCAGATCCTGCCCAATGTCATTACGCTGCCCGGCATCGCGGCCGGCTTTGCCGCCAGCTGGTTCCTGCCGCCTGGCTGGATCTCGTCGCTCATCGGAATTGCGATCGGCGCCGGGGTGCTCTTTGCCATCGCCGAGGCGTACTACCGGATCCGCGGACAGGAAGGTCTGGGGATGGGAGACGTGAAGATGCTCGCGATGATCGGCGCCTTTCTCGGCTGGCCGTTGACGCTGCTCACGTTGATGTTCGCGTCGTTTGCGGGCTCCGCCGTGGGGGTGGGATTGATGGCGAGCGGCCGCGGCACGATGCAGGCGGCGCTGCCGTTCGGAACCTTTCTCGCGCTCGGCGCGCTGGCGGCCGCGCTGGTCGGCGAGCCGCTGCTCGCCTGGTATCTGTCGTTCTACCAGTGACCGAGTACGGTTACGCCTTCCTCGGGCTCACGGTGATGGTCGCCGTGTTTGCCGGCATCCTGACCTTTACGCTGCTCAGACTGGTTGCCGGCGTGCGCGACGCGAAGCGCCGGATGCGCCAGACCGGTGGCTCGGAAGTGGCGATGCTTTCCGGCGCGCTGCAGGAGGCTGTCTCGAAGCTTCGCGCGCAGGAGCAGGCGATGAGCGCGCGCGCCGCCGCGTCCGAGCGCCTCAGTCATCAGATCGTGGAAAGCCTGACGGCGGGGCTCCTTGTCGTCGACAGAGACGGCCGCATAGAGATTCTCAATCCCGCGGCGCGCAGACTGCTCGATATCGCGGCCGATCCGGTCGGCACGTCGTACGACGTGCTGCTGCAGGATGCGGCGCCGCTGCGTGATGTCATCGCCGAGGCACTGCAGGGGGCCAACCCGATCGTCCGGCGATCCATCCAGATTGCCGCGAACGGCGCGGCGTCCCACTTTGGCGTGAGCGTGTCGCCCCTCGGGAGCGGGCGAGACCACGGCGTCATCTGCCTGTTCTCGGACCTGACCAACGTCGTCGAGCTCGAAGAGCAGCTGCGGCTCAAGGAGACGCTCGCGCGTCTGGGCGAGCTGACCGCCGGGATCGCGCATGAATTCCGGAATGGCCTGGCGACCATTCACGGGTACAGCCGCTTGATCGACCCTTCGTCGGTGCCGGCAACCTATCGGCCTTACGTCGAAGGCATTCGCCAGGAGGCCGACACGCTGGGCCAGGTCGTCACGAACTTCCTCAACTTCGCTCGTCCCGAACGGCTCTCGTTTGCTCCGGTGGATCTGGGGCGCATCGCGCAGCGCGCGGCTGACGACCTCCGCCAGGAGCTTCCCGCGGGCACGCGCGTCGACGTGTCAGGCGACTTCGCGCCGACCGATGGCGACGACGCGCTGCTGCGCCAGGTGTTCGGCAATCTCATTCGGAATGCGGCCGAGGCCTGCGCGACGGCCGGTCTCGAACCTCGCATTGCGATCAGAGGTGTGATTGATGCCCGCGGCGTCGGCCGGATTACGGTCGAAGACAACGGCCCGGGCATTCCGGCGGCGGATCGGGAGCGGGTGTTTCAGCCGTTCTTCACGACGCGCGCCAGGGGGACCGGGCTCGGACTGTCACTCGTGCAGGAGATTGTGGTGATGCACAACGGCCGTGTCTCGGTGGGGCAGTCGGCCGCCGGAGGCGCGGCCGTCGAGCTGACGTTCCCGGCTAGCGGACTTCCCGCCAGCCGGTAACGAAGAACTGGTTGGTGCCGAGCGTGCCGTTGTAGTTGATCGTGACGTTGCCGGAAATCGAGTTGCTGTCAACGAGGCTGTGGTTGTTGGCCGCATCCTCGACGATGATCTGGCCGCCCAGCGTGGCGTTGCCGCTGATGCTCAACTGCTCGTGGACGAGCATCTGGCCTTGAGCGATGACATCGGTATCGACGCCCCCGGAGATATCGAGATCGCCGTCGGTGACGAACAGCAGCTCGTTTGTGTGTGCCGTGAGGTTCGGACTCCCGCTGATGTCGATCGACCCTTCCGCGATGAGCGTCATCGTGAGCGTCGGTCCCGACGAGATGCTGACGTCGGTCTCGACGTAGAACGTGCCGTTCTGCGGCGTACCGGCGCTGCCCATCGACCAGGCGCCGCCCGCGAAGCGCCATCCCCAGTCCGCCCGGCAGCCGTTGCCGCTCGCAGCAGCGGTACACATGGTGGCGCCGTAGCCATACGCCACGCCGGTCGCCGGACTGGTGCAGCCTCCAGCGCTGTTGCACGTCAACGCGCCCATGTCCGTCAGCACATAGTCGGCGTGGTGCTTGTAATCCTCCGCACTGACCTGGGGCAGCGGCTTTTCAGCGGCGCCACCGTAGCCAGGCGCAGGCCCGTCGTATTCGCCGGTCGACGTCATGCCGCCGGAGTCGACGGTCGCGCTGCCGTCGATCGTGAGATCGCCATTTGAATGGACGTCGGCATCGTCTCCACCCGTAATCGACACGCTCCCGGAAATGTCGAGATCGCCGTCGGCGACGATCGCGCCAAGTTCAACAGGCGAAATCAGCGCTTCCAGCGTCACGGTGGCGCCACCCTGCGCTGTGCCGATCGCCCGGAATACGAGTGTCCTGTTGTTGTCTGTCAGTTCGGCGCCGTCTTCATCGTTGTCGGCATCGGCGTCGGCGGTGAGATTCGTCGCCGCCGCGCCGCGGTCCGGATCGTCCTCGTCCATGAGGAACACCTGGTACGAGGTGGCGGCGTCGATCGCGCCTGCCACAGCCGTCGGCGTGGCGAAGGCGACGCCGGCGAGCGCGACCGGATTGACGAGCAGGGCGTCCAGCGCGCCGGGGATATTCACCGGATCAACCGTCTGCAGGTAGTCGACCGCGATTTGCACGGCGTGATTCAGGCCGGCCTCCGCCGCAGCGCGGGCCTGCGCGCGGGACTGGTGGTTCCGGGTAATGAGCGATTCCGTCCGGCCGCTGACGGTGAGGGCGGCGGCCAGCCCCGTCATGAGCAGCAGGAGCAGCAGGACGGTGATGATCGCGGATCCTCGCTCGGAATCGCGGCGGGCGGCGCGTCTGTGCTCAGTCATCATGATCGAATCCGAATGCGGACCATCGTTTCGAGCGTGGTGGTCGTGAACGCGTTATCGACGTCGTAGATGTTCTGTTTTGGCACCGATTGGCCGGTGACGCGTACCCGCACGTACGACACGAGGTTTTCGTTGGCGGTGGCGGTCACGCCGTCCGCCAGGAAATAGGCAAACTGCACGGCCGTGATAATCGGCTCGGTCATCACGACCGGGTTGGCGTCGACCGTATTGTCCTGCCGCGTGAGGACAAGGTTCGCGTTGTCGAAGGCGATGGTGATGTCCTCGTTTGTGCTGGTTGGATCGCAGGCACCGGCGACCGTGCTTCCGATGAGGCCATTCGGCGGGCTGATGTCCGCGAGGATGCGAATATCGTCGGTCGTCACGAGGTCCCCGTCTGCGTCACCGTCAATGTCGATTGCCGCGAACGTCCCCGCGCCTGGGCAGGACGACACCAGGCTGTTGATCGAGTACGGGTTGCTCCCGGCATTGCGCAGGGCCTGTTCGATCCAGTCGAGCGAGAAGCGCGCCTCTTCCTCGACCGCCGCGTCATCCAGTTGAGTGGTGTAGGCCTGCTGGAGCTGTGACGCGAGCATCATCGTGCCGCCGAGCACCACGGTCGTGATCAGCCCCGCGATCATGAACTCGATCAGCGTAAAGCCACGTTCGCTCGAAGCGCCTTGTCTCACCATTGGCGGATGATCGTGCTCAATTCGATGCGGCGGCCGTACTGCTGCGCTCGGAGGTTTTCCACCCGCACCGTCAGCACCCGAAGATCATCGTTGCCGCTGGCGTGCGCCGCGACCGTCCAGCGGACGGTGATGCCGTTGAGCGGCGACTCGAAATGGTTGGCGTTGTTCGCCGTGAGGCTGCCGCCGACGGCGACCTGCGCGTTGGTGTCGAGGTCCAGCTTCATCAGGTCGTCGATCTTCTCCTGGGCCAGCCGGGTCGACCGTGCGGCTTCGCGGGCACCGAAGTGCATCTGCGTGGTCACGCCAAGGAGCCCTGCGATCCCCAGCATCCCCGTCGTGAGGATGAGGGTACAGATCATCACTTCGATAAGCGTAAAGCCGCCTTCGACAACGCTGCTTCCCCCCGCGCGGTTACTGGAGGATGACACGGCCACTTGTCGCGACGGTGATGATGCGGTCGGTCGCCGCGGTTCCATTTGTGATTCGGAAATTGGCATTCGCGAGGAATCGGCCGGCCGTGGTGACCCGAACGTCGACAGGTGCGCTGAACGTGATGCCCGCCGGGAGAATCTGTACCTGTCCGACCGCCGCGTCATCCGCATCCTGCACGATTTGATACTGGCCGGCGGCGGGAAAATTCAGGCGCACTTTGAGCGCCACGTTGCGGCCCACCGCCTGAAATCGCGCCGCTCGAATCGTGCTCGCGACCTGCTGACCGGCCGTGGTCAGGTTGTACCTGGCCATCCCGCCGGCGACGACGGGAGCGGCCACGCCAGCAAGGATCGAGATGAGGGCGACCACGATCAGCGTCTCAATCAGCGTGAAACCGGCGGTAGAGGAGCGCATGAATCTGGATGGCTCTAGAACAAGATACATTCCGAGCCTAAGTTGTTGATGTTTCAAGGGTTTCTGGTTTCCGTGTCGCATTTCATCACACAGCGATTACAAAACTGTCGTGCGCAGCCCCATAAGAGAGGGTGACGGATTGATACTTTGCGGGTCTGGACGGAGTGGCCGGAACGTCACCACGCCGCAGCGGCACATCCTCTAACTCCTTATCGGTCAACAAGTCACGAAGGGCCAGAGGCGGGCACCGGCGTTGCCTGACGGAGGATGTGCCTGACCCTCGCGCCGAAGGTGGCTTCACGATGATCGAGACCGTCGTGGCCGCCACGGTGCTGGCGACCGCGCTCGTCGCCCTGGTTCAGGTGAGCGTCGTCTCGACCCTCGCCGCGGCGCGCGCGCGGGACACCACGCGCGCGACGCTCGCGGCGGCACAGAAACTCGAAGAATTGCGATCCGGTCCCTATGACGCGGCTCCGGTCGATGCCTCCGACGTCGTGGACGGGAGATTGTTGCGGCGGTGGACCGTCACGCCACGGCCACCACGGGCTGTTGTTGCCATTGCCGTCGAGGTATCCACGCCCGGCAGGGCGATCGCACCGGTCCGGCTCGAAACCATCCGCGCACAGCCAATCCCATGATGAGGGTCCGCGGCCTTGGACACCGAAGCCGTGGCGTAGGCGGCTTCACCGTTGTCGAGCTGTTGCTCGCGATGGCGATGACGCTCGCGATCATGGCGGCGGGGCTCGCCCTGGCACAACCGGCGCAGGCCGCGCTCCGCGTTCAACTCGAGTCGATCGATGTGACCCAGCGTCTTCGCGCGGCGGTGGACAGCCTCACACGCGACATCAGGATGGCGGGGTCGGGCCTGCCGCCCGGCGTGCCCGCGGTAACGGCCTATCAGCCCGGCTCGTCCGAGAGCGGCGTGACCGTACGCTACATGCCTGCAGAGGGCGGCGGCATGACCACGCGCTCGTACTACGTAAGAGTCGATGACCGCACGAACCTGTCTGAATTGCGGCGGGCGGACGGCAGCACGGACCTCCCGGTTGTCGACCACGTCGCCAGTGCGCTCTTCACCTGTTTCGATGAGCATGCCGTCGGCGTACCGTCCTGCGGAGAGGCGGAGCGCATCCGGCGTGTTCGGATCGTCCTCCGCGTCGAAGGCGTCGTGCGTCACACGCGCAGGCCGGACACGGTGCTGCGCGTCCCATCCGCGGACGTCGTTGTGGACATAGCGCTTCGCGCGCCGGGTGGCGGCTAGCGATGCCGCTCGTGCTCACGATGCTGCTGGGAGTGGTGCTGGCGGCCGTGTCCTCGGCGATGGCGATCGGAAGCGCAACAGAGACGATGATTGCCGGCTCCTTCCGCGACGGGACGGCGCTGTTCTATGCCGCGGATGCCGCGGCGGAATTTGCGATCGACGAACTGGCGCGCTCCGACTGGTCGGACATACTCGACACGGGCGGGCGCTCGACGTTCATCGACGGGGCGTCGCCCCGCTCCGGAATGTCGGACGCCACTCCGGGGTACCAGGTGTATGCCTATGGCCCATTCAGTGACATGCTGCACCGGACGGCGCGTGGCGTCGATCCGTACGTGATCGTGTGGCTTGCCGACTTGACCGAATCGTCACATGCTGCCGCGTCCGAGCGCATCGCGGGAATCCGGGCGGCCGCGTTCGGACCGGCCGGCGGCCGGCGATCGGTCGCGGTCACGGCGCGGCTGACCTCCTCGGACACGGGTGTTGTCGTGGAGCGGCTCTCATGGACCGAGGCGCCGTAACGTGCTTGACGATCCCCTCGCGGGGCCGGAGAATCCTAACTGATGCACAAGGCCATCCTCACCGTCGTCGGATTCATGCTGCTCTGTGCACCGGCGGCACAGGGGCAGTCGCTCGCCGACGTCGCCCGGCAGGAAGCCGAGCGCCGGAAGGCGATCGCCAGGCCCGGCAAGGTCTACACGAACGATAGTCTCCGCACCGAGCCGCGGCCCA
This sequence comes from Candidatus Sulfopaludibacter sp. SbA3, assembly GCA_945903265.1. GTDB lineage: Bacteria > Acidobacteriota > Vicinamibacteria > Vicinamibacterales > UBA2999 > CAXNKG01. Next base: position 95,101 of record CAMDNQ010000010.1, on the reverse strand, counting down.
GTGCCCCTCCGCCCGCCGCGGCGGCTCCGGCGGTGCCCCCCGCCGAGACTCCAGCAGCTCCTGCGGCGGGAGCGCCCGCGACGACCCCTGGAGGCGCAGCACCGGGCGCCGCCGCAACGCCTGCGACCGAGGCCGACTGGCGCAAGAAGGTGGCAGCGGCGCGCGATTCGCTCGCGAGGCTGCAGACGTTTTCCGAAGCGCTGCAGAGCCGCATCAACGCGCTGACCGCGGACTTCGTGAACCGCGACGACCCGGCGCAGCGCAACGTCGTCGCGGCCGACCGCGAGAAATCGCTCGCGGAGCTCGAACGCGTCAAACAGGAAATCGCGCAGCAGCAGAAAGCCCTCACCGCTCTCCAGGACGAAGCCCGGCGCACGGGCGTCCCCGCCGGCTGGGTCAGGTAGCTGTCTTCGTTTCCGGTCCTCTTAGTCGAAGACAAAGATTCGCTGCGGGCCATGCTGCGCCACGCGCTGGAAGCGCAGGGGCACAGCGTGCTCGAAGCGCGCGATGAGCCCGAAGCCATCCAGCATCTTCGTCAGTCGCGTCCCGCCGTCGTCCTCACTGATCTCAAGCTGCCGAACGGTGACGGCCTGGGCGTCCTTCGGGCCGCCAAGGAGCTGGATCCTGAGCTCCAGGTCGTCGTGATGACGGCGTACGGCAGCGTGCAGGACGCCGTGACGGCGATGAAGGAAGGGGCGATGGACTTCCTGGCAAAGCCGGTCGATCCCGACCATCTCAATCTGATGGTCGAACGGGCGATCGCGCAGCGGCGCATGCTCGCCGACTACATGCTGCTGAAAGAGGAGCTGGCCGTGCGCCGCGGCGCGCCGCGCATCATCGGCGAGGACCCACACCTGCGGCAGGTCTCAGAGCAGCTGCATCGCGCCGCCGGAACCGATGCAACGGTTCTGCTGCAGGGTGAAAGCGGCACGGGCAAGGAGCTTTTCGCGCGAGCGCTTCACGCGCTGAGTCCGCGCGCCGACGGACCGTTTGTCGCGATCAATTGCGCCGCGATTCCCGAGAACCTGCTCGAATCCGAGCTCTTCGGCCATGAAAAGGGCGCGTTTACCGGCGCGGCCGCGCGCAAGCCCGGCCGGTTCGAGATGGCGCACCGCGGCACGCTCTTCCTGGACGAGATCGGAGACCTGCCGCTGCCGCTGCAGGCGAAGATTCTCCGGGCGCTCGAAGAGAAAAGCTTCGAGCGGGTCGGCGGGAATGTATCGCTGCACGTGGACGCGCGCGTCGTCGCCGCCACGAACCGCAACCTGAAGGCCGGAGTCGCGTCCCATCAGTTCCGGGAAGATCTGTACTTCCGGCTGTCGGTGTTTCCCATCACCATCCCGCCGCTGCGCGAGCGCCTCGGCGACATCCCGATCCTCGCGCATCACTTTGTGGAGAAATTTTCGCGCGACATGACGAAGCCGACGCTCACGCTCACCGTGGCGGCGCTCGACGAGCTGTGCGCCTATCCCTGGCCCGGCAACGTCCGCGAGCTGCAGAACTGCATGGAGCGGGCGGTGATCCTGAGCGATGCGAACACGATTCTTCCGCGGCACCTGAACCTGTCGTTCCGCCCGGGCGCGCCCGCAGACCGCGAGGGTTCCTTCGATCCGCCTGGCATGACCGCCGATCCCTGGTCGGACATCGACTTGTCCGGGACGATGGGAGAAGCGCTGCGCCGGGTCGCGACGGAAGTGGAGCGCCGCAAGGTCGGCGAGGCGCTCAAAGTGGCAGGCGGAAGCAAGGAGCGGGCGGCGGAGGTGCTGCAGATCAGCTACAAAGTGCTGCTGCAGAAGATGCGCGACTTTGGCCTGACCTAGCTCACTGCTTCAATCCCATCCGTCGAAGGACCGCCGTCAGTTCGTCCTCCGTGACGTCGTCAATCGTGACGGTCGCGCCGATCTGTATCGGAATCACGAAGTGGAGTTTCCCGTTCACGACTTTCTTGTCGCGGCGGACGACCTCCAGAATCTCGGGGATCGTGAGATCGAGGATCGGCGGCAACGGACCGAGCTGCCCGATCAGCTTCGCGATCGCCTGCCGGTGTACGTCCGCAAGCGCGCCACGTGCCACGGCGAGATCCGCGGCGGCCAGCATCCCGTAGGCGATCGCTTCGCCGTGCCGGAAGCGGCGATATTTGGTCACCGACTCGATGGCGTGACCGACGGTGTGCCCGTAGTTGAGGATGCGGCGCAGCCCGCTTTCCCGTTCGTCCTTCGACACCACGTCAGCCTTGATCCGGCACGACTCGACGATCGCCGGCACGATGACAGCGGGATCCTTCGCGAAAATCGACTTGGTCTGCCGGAGCAGGCGCTCGAACAGATCGGGGCTCGCAATGACGCCGTACTTGACGACCTCGTACAGCCCCGATCGGAATTCGCGCCTCGGCAATGTGGTCAGCAGGGCCGGATCGATGAGGACCGCCGCCGGCTGGTGGAAGGCGCCGATCAGGTTCTTGCCGAGCGCGTGATTGACTCCGACCTTGCCACCGATCGCGCTGTCCACCTGCGCCAGCAGCGTCGTCGGAACCTGGACCACCGGGATGCCGCGGAGAAACGTTGCGGCTGCAAACCCTGCCGTGTCTCCGAGCACGCCCCCGCCGACGGCAACGATAACGCTGCCGCGGTCGGCGCCTGCGCGGATCAGCGCCTCGTAGATCTTCGATACCGACTGCAGGTTCTTGTAGCGCTCGCCGTCAGGGACCAGGATCGGTTCCACGGCCCCGAGCGCGCGCACGATACGTTCGCCGTGCAGGCGCCAGACAACGGGATTGGAGACGATCAGGCGGCGCGCACCGACCGCGTGCTCGTCGAGGATTGCGCCGATCCGTTCGCTGATGCCGTCGCCGATCCAGATCGGGGCAACCTGCGATCCGGCGTGGACATCGATGCGTACAGGCTCGTTCAGGAGGTCGACGGTCACGGGTGGGTTGATAGGATAGCACCGTGCTCATCGAGGCTGACTTTCTCGTCATCGGCAGCGGCATCGCCGGATTGCGCGCGGCGCTGGCGCTGGCGCCGTTCGGCCGCGTCGCGGTCCTCACGAAAGCGGATCCGAGTGAGAGCAACACCGGGTACGCGCAGGGCGGCATCGCCGCGGCGATGGGCGACGACGATTCTCCCGAGTTGCACGCGCAGGACACGATCGCGGCAGGGGATGGTCTCTGCGTGCCGGAAGCCGTCGACGTACTCGTGGGCGAAGGCCCCTATTACGTACGCGAACTGCTCGAATGGGGTGCCGCGTTCGACAGGGAGCCCGACGGACGGCCCGCGCTCGGCCGCGAGGCGGCGCACTCCGTGCGCCGCGTGCTGCACGCGCGCGACGCAACGGGACGCGAGATCGCCCGCCTGCTCTGGTCGCGCGTCAGTCAGACGGCGGCCATACAGGTTGTTGACGACGCGAGTGCCACGGAATTGATGCTCGACGACGGGATCTGCCGCGGCGTCAGCTTTGTCACGGCTCATACGACTGGCACCGTGGCGGCGCCTCAGACGCTCCTGGCCACCGGCGGGGCCGGACAGGTGTTTCGCGAAACAACCAACCCCGCTATCGCCACCGGTGACGGCATTGCCATGGCCGCCCGTGCCGGCGCCTGCATCGCCGATCTCGAGTTCGTGCAGTTTCATCCCACGGTCCTCAGCATGGAAGGGTCGCCGCGGTTTCTCCTGTCGGAGGCGCTGCGGGGCGAAGGGGCACGTCTGATCAACGGCGCGGGCGAGCCGTTCATGGAGCGCTACGAGCCGGCAGGCGATCTGGCTGCCCGTGACCTGGTCGCGCGCGCGATGGTCCGCGAAGCGGAGCGGACGGGCGCGCCGGTGTACCTGACGCTGGCGCACCTCGACCCTGACTTTGTCCGGCGGCGGTTTCCGACGATTGCCGCCGCGTGCGCGCACGCCGGTCTCGATCTGGCCACCGACCGCATCCCCGTCAGTCCGGCCGCCCACTACGTGATGGGCGGGGTTGAGACTGATTTGTACGGAAGAACGTCCGTGCCCGGTCTGGTCGCGGCGGGAGAAGTCGCCTGCACAGGGGTGCATGGCGCCAACAGGCTTGCGAGCAATTCGCTGCTCGAGGGACTCGTGTTCGGCGCCCGCGCAGCGGAGGCGATGACGCATGGCGTCCTCGCCGGCACGTGCCGCAGCGATCGGCACGATGTACGGGTGCCCGCGAGAGAGGCGCCGTGCCCGTCCGTCCACGAGGTGCGGGACCTCATGTGGCGCCATGCCGGTCTGGTCCGCACGCACGATCGGCTCGAGGAGGCGGTCACCCACCTTGGCGGCTGGGCGTCGACGGTCCTCGCCGGGCGCATGGCGAGCAGCGCGGATCCCGAGGCCCGCCGGCTCGCGAGCATCGTGACCGTCGGGTGGCTCATCGCGGGGGCGGCACTCAGGCGCACCGAAAGCCGCGGCGGCCACTTTCGCGCCGATTTTCCCTCGCACGACGATCTACACTGGAAGAAACACGTCGCTGACCGCCTACATGTCTAACGAAAACGATATTCCCGATTTTCCAACCTCGATCACGCCCCAGTCGCAGGACTTCGGCCGCTGGTACATCGACGTCGTCCGCCGCGCCGAGCTGGCCGACTACTCGCCGGTCAAAGGCTGCATGGTGATCCGCCCGTACGGCTACGCCATGTGGGAGCTGATTCAGCAGGGGCTCGACAAGCGGTTCAAGGCGACCGGCCACGTCAACGCGTACTTCCCGCTGTTGATCCCCGAAAGCCTGCTGATGCGCGAGGCCGAGCACGTCGAAGGCTTTGCGCCCCAGGTGGCGTGGGTCACGCATGGCGGCACCGAGAAGCTCGAAGAGCGGCTGGTGATCCGTCCGACGTCGGAAACCATCATCGGGACGATGTACGCCAAGTGGATCCAGTCGTGGCGCGATCTGCCGATCCTGATCAATCAGTGGGCGAACGTCGTCCGATGGGAAAAAGTGACGCGGCTCTTCCTGCGGACGACGGAGTTCCTCTGGCAGGAGGGCCACACGGCGCACGAGACGGCCGAAGAAGCGCAGGAAGAAACGTTGCGCATGCTCGGCGTCTACAAGGACTTCGCGGAAACCGAACTCGCGATGCCCGTGATGGACGGCCAGAAAACGGAAAGCGAGAAATTCGCCGGAGCGGAGCGCACGTATTCCATCGAGGCGCTGATGCGCGACGGGCGCGCGCTGCAGGCCGGCACGTCGCACAACCTCGGGCAGAATTTTTCGAAGAGCTACGAGATCAAGTTCCAGGCGCGCGACAAGTCGGTGCAGTACGTCCACACTACGTCCTGGGGCGTGTCCACGCGTCTGATTGGCGGCGTGATCATGGTCCACGGCGACGACGGCGGGTTGATTCTGCCGCCGAAGATCGCCCCCTATCAGGTGGTCATCGTGCCGATCCCCAGAGGCAACTGGAAAGAGACCGTCCTGCCGAAGGCACAGTCGATCCAGGCTGAACTGGTCGCCCGCGGGATTCGAGTGTTTCTGGACGACCGCGACTCACAGACGCCCGGCTGGAAGTTCAATGAGTGGGAGCTGCGGGGCGTTCCGATCCGGATGGAGATCGGTCCGAAGGACCTGGAGAAATCGCAGGTCGTGCTGGCGCGCCGGGACACGCGCGAAAAGCTCTTCACGCCGATGGAGGGTCTCGTCCCGGCCGTCGAGGAGCTGCTGAATACGATTCAGCGCGCGCTGTTCGAGCGCGCGGTGAAGTTCCGCGACGCGCACACCTCGAACACGGATTCCTACGAGGAGTTCACAAGCATCATGGACGGGCGTCCGGGTTTCGTGATCTCGCCCTGGTGCGGGTCGGACGCGTGCGAAGCGGCGATCAAGACCGAGACGCAGGCGACGATCAGGAATATTCCGTTCGCGAGCGAACCGGCGACGGGGAAGGCGTGTGTGAAGTGCGGGTCATCGGCGACGGTGCACGCCTGGTTCGCGAAGTCCTACTAAAAAACACAGTCACGCCAGGAAGCCGGGCCATCGGCTCCTGATTCGTTTCACGACTGCGCTCCGTCCCGAGAGCTTCTCCCGTTTGATGATGTCTGCGGCGGCATCGCGCAGCCGATCGCGCCACCAGGTTTCCCGCGCGGCTGCCGCGGTCCAGGCCCGCGCCAGCGGCTCGAGCGTCGCCGTGTCCCCCAGCATCGTCGCCGCCGCCAGGAAGTCGAGCGGCAGCGGCTCGTTGGCTGCGTCGAAGGTCTCCCTGAGGTCGTACAACGCCACCCGGCTGCCGCGCCTCGCGAGTACCGCATGGACGGCGCCGCGTGCGAGCGCCCATCGCTGACGCGTGCGTGCCGACGGCTCGCGGCGCTCCCGTTCGCGCAGGTCGAGCACCAGGTCGTGCAGGGTCGACAGGGGCGCCGCCCCGTTGGCCGCCATCCACTCCGTCGCGGCAGTCGGATCGTCGAAGCCGGTTGTCCCCCCGGTTGTCGCGACAGGGCTGCCACCGCCCATGTCTGCCTGCTGCAGCAGCGGCTGAACGACGTGGCGCGGGAGCTCTGAGAGCGCATCCAGCGCCGCGAGCCGGACGTCCTTCGATCGCTCTGCGTCGAGGGCGATGCTGCTGATCAGATCGAGGATCTCGGTACCGCTTTCGCACGTGAGGCGCCCGCGCAGCACGCCGATGGCGGCGAGCGCCACGGCGGCGTCGGTCTCGCCGCTTGCGGCCGCCGCCGCACGCAGGGCCCGGTCGTCGTCGCTACCCTCCAGCGCCCGCAGTCCCGCGGCGCGCGCCGCCGGCGGCGCATCCGACGCCACGAGCGCGGAGATGCGCTCGACGGCCCGCGGCCCGATGATGCGCAGCCGCGCCACGGCGGCATCGCGCCTGCCCGCAGGGCCGCGGAGGTCCTCCACCAGGCGTTCAATTTGCGGCGATTGTGACGACCGGATCACCACGTCAGGCGGCGATGGTCTTCTTTTTTCCGAACAGCCAGGCCAGCACGATGCTCAAGCCGTAGAGCAGGATCATCGGTCCGGTCATCGCCACGAGCGAGACGCCGCCGCCGTCGGGCGTAATCACGGCCGACGCGATCACCATGATCAGCACGGCGAACTTGAAGTTCTTGATCAGGAACCGGGCGTTGACGACACCCATGCGCGCCAGGAACAGGACCAGCGTCGGCATCTGGAAGACCAGGCCAAAGGCCAGGAGCAGCCGCAGGTAGAGCGAGAAGGCCGGCGAGATGCGCGGCATGAACGTCAGGATGTCGTTCGTGAAGCTGACGAAGAATTTCCACGTCAACGGAAAGACGACGTAGTGGGAGAACGCGGCGCCGGCCACGAAAAACAGCGACGACATCACCACGAACGGGATCGCCCATTTCTTCTCGTGCGAGTACAGGCCGGGCGCCACGAACAGCCACAGCTGCAGGAAGACCGCCGGCGATGCGAGGATGAGGCCCGCAATCAGCGCGATCTTGATGTTGAGCATGAACGCTTCGGTCGGCTCGGTGAAGACGAGCGTCCCGCCGGGGGGCAGCATCGCCTGCAGGGGCCGCATGATGAAATCGAAGATGTCGTTGATGAAGAAAAACGAGATCACGAACCCGATGAACAGCGCGACGACGGCATACAGGATCCGCCGCCGCAGCTCGTCCAGGTGGTCGAGGAACGACATCTTCCCGCCGCCGTCGGTGTCGAGAAGAGCGTCTGGATCCTGATCGAAGTCGTCTTCCGGCACCGGCGCCGGCGTGTTGTTGGGGAAGGGAATCAGCGCCACAGCGCCACTAGGCCGCCGGGCCGGCGCCGGGCGTACGCGTGACGGTCTCGCTGGCCGGCGGCGCAGGCGTCACCGGTGGAGGGGTGGCGGACGGCGGGGCCGCCGCGGCCGCCAGCGCCGTATCCTGCTCCGCGCGGATCGCGGCGCGGTTGTCGCGCTGCTCCTCGATGCGGATCTCCTCCTCGAGCGTGTTGCGCAGCTCGTTCGAGGCCTTCTTGAACTCCCCGATGCTCCGGCCAAGCGACCGGCCAAGCTCAGGCAGCTTGCGGGGCCCGAAGATGATCAGGGCGATCACCAGGATGATGATCAGCTCGGGCATTCCAATGGAACCAAACATGGCTAGGACTCCTGCTCAATTTCCCGCAAGTTATTCATACGATTATAGAAACGCGGTCTGGACGGGGTCAAGGTAACCGTTTATAGTTTTCACATATGCGCCGCTACCGGATGTTATCCGCCTCCGTCTTTACGGTCGCCTTCTGCGCCCTGCTCGGCGGGTTTTACGGCCGGAGCGCCCTGGTCGCCCAGGACCAGATTCCGGAGCAATACAAGGTTTTTACAGCCGCCCTGGACGCGATTGAGGCCAACTACGTCGGGGACGTCGAATCCGACCGTCTCGTGTACGGCGCGATCTCGGGGATGCTCCAGACCCTCGACCCCCATTCGAGTTTCATGGACCCCCGGACGTATGCGCAGATGCGCGAGCGGCAGGAGGGGCGCTACTACGGCCTCGGCATCTCGATTCAGGTGGTCGACGGCGCCATCACCGTCTTCTCGCTCTTCGAGGGTTCCCCCGCGTACCAGAAGGGACTCCGCCGCGGCGACGTGATCGCGCAGATCGAGGGCAAGGACACCAAGGGCTGGACGAGCGACGAAGCGGTGCGGGTGCTCCGCGGGCCGCGCGGCACGCCGGTGCACATCGCCATCATGCGCGCGGGCTACGAGAAGCTGATCGAGCTCGACGTCGTGCGCGACGAGATTCACATTCCGACGGTGCGCGCGTCGTTCATGCTCGACGGGACGACCGGCTACGTCCTGCTCTCGGACTTCGGCGAAAACACCGACCAGGAGCTCGGACGTGCGCTGCGCGACCTGACGGGCAAAGGGATGCGGCGCCTCGTGTTCGACCTCCGCGGCAATCCGGGCGGCGCGCTCGACCAGGCGATCAAGGTCGCGAATCGCTTCCTGCCGAAGGGCGACATGATCGTCTACACGCGGGGCCGCGTGCCGAATTCGGATCAGGACTACCGCGCGACGCAGCAGGGCGATTACACCGAGCTTCCCGTCGTCACGCTCGTGAATCGCAACAGTGCCAGCGCGTCGGAAATCGTCGCCGGCGCTCTCCAGGATCACGACCGGGCGCTGGTCGTCGGCGAGACGACGTTCGGCAAGGCGCTCGTGCAGTCGGTGTACCGCGTCAGCGAGGGCGCGGGCGTCGCGGTGACGACAGCCCGGTACTACACCCCGAGTGGCCGGATGATTCAGCGTCCGTGGGACGGCGCGTTCGACGAATACCTGACCTATACGCTGCGCGAACAGGATGCGGCGAAGGAGCACCAGCCCGAGGACCTGAAGTTCACCGACGCGGGGCGGCGGGTCTACAGCGGCGGCGGCGTCGAGCCGGATCGCCGATTCGACGGCCCGCTCGAAGGATTCAACCCGACGCGCTTTGGACGGACGCTCTTCGCGCGGAACCTGTTCGACACCTACGCGCAGCGGTTTTCCCGCTCGGGCGATCGGCGCATCACGACGACCCCGACGTCGGGTTTCCGGGAGCTCTCCGGGGACTTCCAGGTGACCGACGCGATGGTCGCCGAGTTCAAGCAGCACGTCGAGAAGGCCAGGGTGAAGATTGACGAGGCCGCCTGGCAGCAGGATCTGGCGTTCATTCGCGCAATGATCCGCTTCGAAATCGACCTGGATCTCTTCGGCGTCGAGGCCGCGCGCCGCAACCTCTCGCGACAGGATCCGCAGCTCCAGCACGCGCTGACCCTCTTCCCGGAGGCTGAAGCGCTGATGAAGCTCGGAACGGCTCCGACGCGCGCCGCTCGATAAGCTTTTTTCGTCGTAGCACCATCCCGCCTTTTGGGGTCCCAACCCAAAATATAGTGGTGTTACTTTGGCCTTGCCACTAGGGGTAGGCCTTGTTTAGACTGAGCCCGCCTTCGCCCAGTCACCAGTTTTTTCAGATTTCAGGGAACTCATGCGCCTAGAACGCCTCGCAATACATGGCTTTAAGTCGTTCTCCGATCGGTCGGAGCTTGCCTTCGATCAGGGAGTGACGGCCATCGTCGGACCCAACGGCTGCGGCAAGAGCAACGTGGCCGACGCCATTACCTGGGTCCTGGGCGAGCAGAGCGCCAAGAGCCTGCGCGGCGAGCGCATGGAAGACGTCATCTTCAGCGGCAGCGACGCGCGGAAGCCGGGGGCGACCGCACAAGTCACCCTGCGACTGACAGGGCTGCCGGTTCCTCCGAGAGCCGACGACGTCGAGCTTGCCGGGTTCCAGCCAGTCTCAGCGGAGCCGGAGCACGGTCATTCCAACGGCAACGGCAACGGCAATGGGAATGGACACGGGAACGGCAACGGCAACGGGCACAGCCACGAGACGCTGCAGGCCGTTCACGCGGCCGCGGAGCTCTTCACGCGCGACGTGGAAGTCACCCGCCGCCTGTACCGCTCCGGTGAGAGCGAGTACCTGATCGACGGCGAAGTCTGCCGGCTTCGCGACGTGCACGAGTTGCTGATGGATACGGGCCTCGGCGCGAAGGCCTACGCCATCATCGAGCAGGGCAAGATCGGCATGATCCTCAGCTCGCGGCCGGCCGACCGCCGCCAGCTGATTGAGGAAGCCGCGGGCATCACCAAATACCGCTCGCGCCGGCGCTCCGCGGAGATGAAGCTCGAAGCAGCGCAGCAGAATCTCACCCGCATCGACGACATCGTCTTCGAGGTCGAAAAGCAGCGCGGCACGCTCAAGCGCCAGGCCGCGAAAGCCCGCCGGTACAAGAAACTGCGCGACGAGCTGCGCCGCTGGGAGAAGGTCCTCCTCGCCCGTCGAGGGCGCGAGTTGTCGGCGGCGATCGAAGCCGCCCGGTCCCGGCTCACTGAAGCGCGCGAGCGGGAGACCGCTGCGGCGGGTCATGTGGCGGAGGTCGAAGCGGACCTGGCGCGCCTCAGAATCGAGCAGGCCGAGGCCGACAGCCGCGTCGCGCGGGTGCGCGAAGACGCCCACGCCCGCGAACTCGACATCCAGCGCCGGCAGCAGCAGCAGGAGCTGAATCGGCAGCAGGCGGAGATGCTGGCCGCCCGCGCGTCCGACATCACCGCCGAACTGTCGGAGCTTGAAGGCCGCCGGGAGCCCGCGCGCGTCGCCGTGGCGGATCGCGCCCAGGCCGCCGGCGAGGCCGAACGTGCCCGCGATGCGGCCGCCGACGCGCTGACCGATGCGACCGCGGAACACGCCCGCGCCCAGCAGCAGATCGAAGGGCTTGAAAGCGATGTCGAAGCCACGCGGGGGAGCGTCTTTTCCGCGCTGAATGCCGCGACCGCGCTCCGCCATGCCATGGAACATGCGGCCGCGCAGCGTGACCGTGTCGCCGCAACGCTGAGCAAGCTCGACATCGAGCGTGAGGATCTCCGGCGCGAAACCGAGACGACGGAAGCCGATCGTGCCGCCGCCGAACAGTCGCTGGGCCGCGCGCGCGCCGCGCTCGAGCAGGTGCGGCTCGACGCCGCCGGCCGCGAGTCCGAGCTGGCGGCCGCGCGTACGCGGCAGGAGGAGCACGCGCGGGTCGTCCGGGAGCGCGAGCAGGAGCTGGCCCGCAGCGAGGCGCGGCTGACGTCGCTGACCGACATGGAGGGGAGCCGCGAAGAGTTCGGGGATGCGGCCAGGATGGTGCTGGTCCAGGCCAACGGCAAGGTCAGTCAGCAGGGCGCGGTCGCCGACTATCTGGACGTCGATCGCCGCTACGAACGCGCCGTCGAAGCCTGTCTCGGGGATCTTCTGCAGCATGTCGTGGTCGAGCGGCATGACCAGGCGGCCGCGGGCCTCGGACTCGTCCGGGAGCAGGGTGCCGGACGCTGCGGTTTCGTGGTGATCGATCCGGGCTCCAACGGCTACCACCCGCAGCAGGCCATGAGAATGCCCGGGATCGTGCCGATCGCGGACGTCCTGCGCATCAGCGGTCCGCATGTCGCCACAATCCAGAAAGTCGTGCCCGAGGCGTATATCGCCGACACATTCGAGCAGGCGGTCACGATGTCACGGCAGACGTCGGCACCCGTCGCGACAATCGAGGGCGACCTCTTCCGCGGTCCGCATCTGGTGTCCGGAGGCCTGCGCGTCGAGTCGCGCAGCATCCTCGCGACTAAACGCGAGATCAAGGAGCTGCACGAGCGCCTTGCGACGGAGAGGACCGAAGCAGCGCGCCTCGCCGACGAAGGCTCGCGGCTCGACACCGTCATCGCAGAAGTGAGCGCGGCGCTTGCGGGACTGACCGCGGAGCAGCACCGCCAGGAGGTCGCGATCGTCGGGCAGGAGGCCCAGGTTGCGCGCGCGGTGGAGGAGTCGACGCGTCTGGCGCGGAAGGGCGACCTCATCTCGCTCGAGCTCCGGCAGGCTGACGACGAGCGCGCCACGCTCGACGCCCGATATGCCGAGGCCGAAACATCGATTGCGCGCCTCTTCGAGGAGCAGCGGATTGCCGAGGCCGATCTGTCGGCGGCCCAGGGGCGCTTGATGATGGCCCGTGAGACGGTCGAAGAACGCTCGGCTCGCGTCGCGGAGAGCCGCGCGACCCATGCCACGATGATCGAGCGCGCGGCGGCGCTTGCCGCCGAAGTCGTCCGGCTGGAGGAAGCGGCTCGCGATATCGAAACCCGCATTACCGCTCGTGCGGCCGAACTCGATCAGGCGCGGACGCGGCGCGAGGGGCTTCTGGCGGCCATCGCCGACGCCACGACGGCGCTGGATGCCGATATCCAGGCGCTCGATGCCCTCCGCGACGAGGTCCGGGCCGCCGACGAGGCAGCCGCGGACATGCGCGTGAAGGTGGATGCCCAGGACATCGCGATTCGTGACGCACGGCGGCGGCTCGAAGAGATTCGCAGCCAGGCGGGCGAGCTGCAAATCGCGCGCGCCACCGCGGAAAGCGACCTTGGCCATCTGTCGCAGCTGTGCGTGGAGACGATGCAGTGCTCGCTCGAGGAAGTCCTCGCCGACGTGGAGCGGATGGAGCAGGCCGGCGAGGCAACCCCGGACGCCGCGGCGATCACCGCAGACGAGCCCGATCCCGACGCAGAGGATGGGGACTTCGCGGGGGCACCCGCCGACGCGGTCGAGTCCGCCTACACCGCGGCTCGTACCGGAGTGATGACGGCCGAAGAGGCCATCACGACCCTGAAGGCCAAGATCGATCGGCTGGGACCGGTGAACATGATGGCGATCGAGCAGTTCGACGAGCTCGAGACCCGCCATCTCTTCCTGACGACGCAGCGCAAGGATCTTACCGACTCGATCTCGCAGACGGCAGAGGCGATCAAGCGGATCGACGAAACATCGACCGCGCGCTTCCAGGAAGCCTTCACCGCCATCCAGCAGAACTTCCAGGAGACATTCAGCACGCTGTTTGGCGGCGGCCACGCCGGTCTGACGCTCCTCGACGAGAACGATCCGCTCGAGAGCGGGATCGACATCGTCGCCTCGCCTCCGGGCAAGCGCCTCCAGAACGTGCAGCTGCTCTCCGGTGGTGAAAAAGCGCTGACGGCAATCTCGCTCATGTTCGCGATCTTCAAGTACAAGCCGAGCCCGTTCTGTCTGCTCGACGAAATCGATGCGCCCCTCGACGATGCGAACGTCGGGCGGTTCGTCGATATGTTGCGCGGCATGCTCGACCGCACGCAGTTCATCCTCATCACGCATAACCGCCGGACGATGGAAATTGCGAACCGGCTGTATGGCGTCACGATGGAGGAGCCGGGAGTCTCGAAACTCATTTCGGTGCAGTTGAACTGAACGAAGACAAGGCCTCGCGGTACCATCGCCTCCACCGCCGCGCCGCCGTCGCGGGCACCGCCGTGGCGGCCATCTTTCTTTTCGTGTTTCTGGTCTCCGGGTGGTCAGCCGCCCTCCGCGATGGCGCCACAGCCGCGTCGGGCGGGATATCCATCCTCACGCTGGTGCTGTACGTCGTCGCGCTGGTCCTTGTGAGCGAGGCGCTGCAGATGCCGTTCGCGTTCTACCAGGGAGTGACGCTCGAGCGTCGCTACGGCCTGTCGACGCAGGCGATGGCGCAGTGGTGGGCGGATCAGGGAAAAAGCGCGGCGCTGGGCATGGCGCTGGCGATCGGTGCGGCGCTCATCGTCTGGGCGCTGCTGCGTCTCAGTCCCGAGCGGTGGTGGCTGATCGCGTCGGGTTGCTTCATCGTGCTCCTCGTGGTCATGGCGCAGCTCGCGCCCGTCTACCTGCTGCCGCTGTTCTATACATTCAGGCCTCTGGATCGCCCGGCCCTGGTGGACCGGCTGGTGCGCCTCGCCGGCCGCGCCGGGACCAGCATCCTCGGCGTATTCGAATGGCGGATGAGCGAGAAGACGCGCAAGGCGAACGCGGCGCTCACCGGCATTGGCCGGACCCGCCGCATTCTCCTGTCGGATACGCTCCTGGCCGAGCACTCAGACGAAGAGATCGAAGTGATCCTCGCGCACGAACTGTCACATCACGTGCACCACGACATCTGGAAGGCGCTCGCGATCGAGGCAGTCCTGCTGACCATCGGGCTCTATCTGGCGGATCGCGTGCTGGCCATGGCATCGGGCCGGTTTGGCCTGGTGGGGAAGGACGACGTGGCGGCGCTGCCGCTGCTGCTGCTGGCCCTCGGCGCCGTGTCCATCCTGTTGCTGCCGGTCGTCAACGCCCTCTCCCGTGCGCAGGAGCGCCGCGCGGACCTGTATGCTCTCGAGATGACCGGCAACGCGGCTGGCTTCATGAGCGCCATGAAGCGGCTGGGCGCGCAGAATCTGGCCGAAGAGCGTCCATCGCGCCTGGTCGAAATCCTGTTCTATTCGCACCCGCCGATGGCTGCGCGCATCGAGGCCGCGAGGGCGTGGGAATCCGGAAGGACCTGATGTACGGACTTGCAGTCGTGTGCGCCGCTGTTGTTCTCCTTTCGGCCTGTGCGTCCCCGTCGCCGGATCAGGCGGCACGCGCCGACCTGGCGCCGGGCGGGCGATTGCGCGCCGGGCTTAATTTTAACAACGTGCTCCTGACGGGCAGAGACCCGGCGACCGGCGAGCCGCGCGGCGTCGCGGTAGACCTCGCGCGCGAGCTGGGCCGGCGGCTAGATGTCCCTGTCGATATCGTGGCCTATGAGTCGGCCGGCGCCCTGGCCGACAGCGCGGCAACCGGCGACTGGGACGTGGGGTTTCTCGGCATCGAGCCTGCCCGGGCGGTCGAGATCGATTTCGCGGGCGCCTATGTCGAGATTGAATCGACCTATCTGGTGCCGGCAGGGTCGCCTCTGCAGAACGTGGCCGATGTCGATCGCGCCGGCGTCCGCATCGCGGTCTCGGAAAAAAGTGCCTACGATCTCTTCCTGACGCGCACGCTGCAGCACGCACAACTTGAGCGCGCCGTCGCGGTGGAAGGGGCGATCAAGCGGCTCGTGGACGAAAAGCTGGACGCGGTGGCCGGCCTCAGGCCGGTGCTGCTCACGTTCGTGGAGAAGCTTCCCGGGTCCCGCGTCCTGGCCGGCGGGTTCACGACGGTGCAGCAGGGGGTCGGGACACCGAAGGGGCGCGAGGCGGGCGCGGCATACCTGCGGTCGTTCGTCGGGGACATCAAGACGTCAGGTCTGGTCGCGCGACTGATAGAACAGAATGGCGTGCGCGGCCTGACCGTCGCCGCGCCGTAGGGACGATGGGAAGGCGTGCGGATCTGGGATGTGCCCGCCGGCTACCTCAACCGGCAGAGTCTCCTCGGTGAACACCGTGAGCTGCACGGCCTGCGCTCCATTCTTGTAGATGGCAAGACGGGCTATGCGCGCCACCCGGAAACCCTGCGATGGGTCGGGTGTCTCAGCGGGCTGGCGCAGCGGCATGCGTGGCTCGTCGCCGAGATGCGGCTTCGCGGGTACCTCGATCGGTCCCCGATCCGGCGCTCGCCCCGCCTTCGATGGCCGGGTCTCTTCGTCACTCCCGTCGCGGCGCAGTACAGCCTGCTGACCTCAAAGTACGTCGGCCGGCAGGACGGCCGCATCCACCTGCCACGGTCCGCGCAGGAGCTGTGGGCGCACCACAAATATTCGGTCCTCGCACGCGACCCTTCGCTCTATCGGGGCATCGGCCGCAGGGTGGCGAGGATGCGCCGTGGAGCGCCGCTCGACGGTCTGGCCGAGGAGTTGGTGCTGGTGCTTCGCGAGGTTCCAACCCGAAACCGCCTCGCGAACGCGCTCGAACACATGTGGGGTTACGTGGCCAGCGGCGCGAGCCTTCGGGACCGCATCCGCGCACGCGCGTCCATTCGAGGCCTGTTCGGCGCCACTCGCCGGATGGCGGTGTCCGTGCAGCAGCCTTACCTGCTGGCCTCGACGGCGATCAGTGAGCTCGCTCCCTTTGTCTGATCGGTCTATCCTTCCCATGATGCGCACCCGGAATCTCGCCGCCCTCATCGCGTGCCTCGCGATGGGCGGTCTTCTTTCCGAGCACCTGCAGGCCTGGGGCGTGCAGGGCCACCGGCTGGTGGCGCTCGTGGCGACCGCGCGGCTCACGCCGGCTGCGCGCGCGAATGTCGAATGGCTGCTGCCGGACACGACGTTGGCCGAGGTCGCGTCGTGGGCTGACGACCACCGGGTCGACCACAACGCGACCGGGCCCTGGCATTTTGTGAATCTTCCACTCGACGCCACGCGGTACGAGCGCGATCGGGACTGCCCGCGGCAGCCAGGCGTGTCGGCGGGTTCACGGGGCGACCGCTGGCGTGACTGCGTCGTCGATCGGATTCTGTACAACCAGCAGCGGCTCGCGGACACCTCGGCCGATCGCGCGGATCGCGCGGTGGCCCTGAAGTTCCTGGTGCACTTCATCGGCGATTTGCACCAGCCATTTCATGCGCTTGAAACTGCGCGCGGAGGCAACGGTATCCCTGTGATCGCGTTCGGGTCGCCTGAATGCCGCGGTACGGCGGGCGCGGCGTTCCCGTGCCAGCTGCACGGCGTGTGGGACTCGGGGCTCCTCGCACATCGTGAACTGAGTGACGCGCAATACATGGCGGAGCTGTCGCGGCAGATCATGGCCAACGGGTGGGATACGCAGCCAGTTGGAACGCCGGACGCCTGGGCGATCGAATCGCACGGTCTCGCGAAGGCGGCGCTCCTGCCCGCGAAGGGCGAAGTGAACGAGGCGTACTATCGCGCGCACCTGCCGGCCCTCGATCGCCGTCTCGCGCGTGCGGGGCTTCGGCTCGCGGCCGTCCTGAATCAAAGCCTTCCACGTCTTCCGCCTCGGTGACGTTTTTTCCAGGCTTTTCGCGGCGCCGGGTTGCGACATCCGGCGCGATGATTAACGTCGTCTACGGCGGAAGCGGTCCGCCCGTGCTGCTACTGCACGGCTATCCGCAGACCCATGTCCTGTGGCACATGCTGGCGCCGCGGCTGGCCGAGAGGTTCACCGTCGTCATGACGGATCTTCGCGGCTACGGCGACAGCTCCACGCCGCCTGGCGGTGACAACCACGCGAACTATTCGAAACGGGCCATGGCGCTCGACCAGATCGAGGTGATGCGGACGCTGGGCTTCGATCGCTTCGCGGTCGTCGGTCACGACCGCGGCGGCCGGGTCGCGTGGAGGTTGGCTGTCGAACACCCGCACGCTGTGACGAAAGCCGCGGTGCTCGACATCGTGCCGCTACCCTATGACCGCGTCACGAAGGCGTTCGCGACGCAGTATTACCACTGGTTCTTCCTCATCCAGCCAGCACCGCTGCCGGAAACGCTGATCGGGAACAGCGTCGAGATGTATCTGCGCTCCAGATTCGAGCGGCCCACAGGCGGCACCAGCGCCATTGCGCCCGAAGCCTTTGCCGAGTACCTGCGGTGCTTCAGCGACCCTGCGACGATCCACGCGACCTGTGAGGACTACCGCGCCGGCGCCACGATCGATCTCGACCACGCGCAGGAGGATGGCGCGAAAAAAGTGACGTGCCCATTACTCGTCCTGTGGGGCGAGCGCGGCACCGTCGGCCGCCTCGATCCTGTGATGGAGATCTGGCGGGACAAGGCGGCGGACGTTCACGGCAAGGCGTTGCCGGGGGGACATTTCCTCGCCGAGGAATGCCCGGACGAGACGCTCGCCGAACTGCTCGCATTTCTCTGAGGCGTGCAGTAGCATTCGCCGCTGCGCACCAATCAGAAGGAGCCATTCATGCGACACGCACCCGTCATCGCCTTCGCCCTCGTCCTCGGCACGGCCGGCGCCGCATCCGCCCAGTCATGGCAGCCACCCGCTGACAGCGCGCGGTGTCCCTCCAAATGGGGCGCAGCCGATCAGCGCGGGGCAGGTGTTCGAGCTTGGTCGCCCGCTGACGATGGACATGCCCCTCCAGGCGACGCGCACGTTCGAGATGCACACGAAGCGCACGACGGCGCTCCAGGGATCGAACCGGCGCGGCAGCAACGAGGAGATCGTGCTGGCGGAAATCGGCCAGGTCGGTACGCAGTTCGACACCTTCGCCCATCAGACCATTGGCGACAGCATCTACAACTGTTTCAAGGTGGATGACATCGCCACCCGCAACGGATTCACGAAGGGCGGGATCGAGCAGGTTGGCTCGCTGATGACCCGCGGCGTCCTGATCGACGTCGCCGCGCTCAAGGGCGTCGAGATGCTGCCCGACAGCTACGAAATCACGGTCGATGATCTGCAGCAGGCGTTGAAGCGGCAGCAGATGACGGTTCAGCCTGGCGATGCCCTGATCGTTCATACCGGATGGGGGAAGCTCTGGGGCAAGGACAACGCGCGCTACATGCGGGTCAACCCAGGCCTCGGTACGGCCGGAGCCGAGTGGCTTGCACGCCAGGACCCGATGCTGGTGGGGATGGATACCGCCCCTGTGAACGTCACGCCGGATCCCGACCCGAAGCTGTCGAATCCGGTTCACCAGATCATGCTGGTCGTCAACGGCATCTTCCTGCTGGAGAGCCTGCGCCTCGAGGAACTGGCGGCGGCGCGTGCCTACGAGTTCGCGCTCGTCGTGCAGCCGCTGAAGCTGGTGGGGGGCACGGGGTCGACGGTGGCCCCGACAGCTATCCGCTAGGAGGCCGGCGCGGGCGCTGTCAGAAAGGAGATGTGAAACCCGTCAGCGATGTTCGTAAACGCATCGTACCGCACGCGCAGCGTCCGACCATCCTTGCAGCGCAGCGTGTAGACTCCGCTCTGCCCATCCGAGCGGACGAAGGCCTTCCAGAGCCGTTCTTCGTCCGACAGATCGGCTGGCGGCGTCAGGTCCGCCACCGAGCAGTTCAGGAGCTCCTTCCGTGAGAACCCCGTGAGGGCATACGCCTCGAAATTGGCTCCGACGTAGTTTCCCGCCTGGTCGGCCACCAGGATCGGAAGGGGCAGGCTCTCGATGTATTGATTGATGACCGTCAGCGGCGAGTGGCTGCGAGACGCCACGCGCCGGAGATCCGCCGCGACCGCGTCGAAGTCCCCCCGCCGGACCGATGGCGCCAGGACGCACTGGAGGCATTCGTCACCGGGCGTGAGGTCAGCCGCGGGGATGGCCTGCCAGCCTTCGACCTGCCACCGCAGGCTGCCCCTGGGCGGAGCATGCGCCGTGCACGCCACCTCGCCGTTCCTGGATCGAGTCAGGACGTCCGTCATAGATGCATCAGCGCGGTTTGACGACCAGCTGCCCCTGCATCTCCGCGTGGCTGCTGTCGCTCGTCAGGTTGCTGTAGAAGCGGAAGGTGCCGGGCCGGTCGGCGTGGAACTCGAACGTGGTGCTCCCGCCCGCAGGAACGCGGCGGACGATGCGGTATTCGTCGATGGTGAAGCTGTAGGCGATATCCTCGCTGCGAATCGTCAGCCTGACGAGATCGTTCTGGGTGACGTCGAGGCGATCTGGAGAGTAGCGGTAGTTGCGGCCGACCAGCGTGAATTCCGGCCGGTTGGGAACCTGTTCCTGGGCCCGCAGGCGTCGAACGAGCGGGCGCGCCACGATGAACGCGCCCGCGCTCAGTAACAGCAGGCCAAGGCGCCTGCGTGTCATGCCTATTCCTTCGCCGCCGGCGCCGCCTCGGGCGTGGCACCGGCCTCCTCGGCCAGCAGCGCCTTGCGGCTCAAGCGGATCTTGCCGGTCGGGTCGATGTTGATCACCTTCACGAGAATCTGCTGGCCTTCCTTCAGCTCGTCCCGCACGTCCTTCACGCGATGCGTCGCGATCTCGGACACGTGGAGCAGGCCGTCGGTGCCGGGCATGATTTCGACGAACGCGCCGAAGTCGGTGATGCGCTGGACCTTGCCCATGTAGGTCTTGTTCAGCTCGGGCGTCGCGGTCAGCTCCTGGATGATGCCGATCGCCTTGGCCGCCGAATCGCCGTCCGCCGACGCCACGTTCACGCGGCCATCGTCCTCGACGTCGATCTTCACGCCGGTCCGCTCGATGATGCTGCGGATCATCTTGCCGCCAGGGCCGATGACGTCGCGGATCTTGTCGACCGGAATCCGGATGGTGATGATGCGCGGCGCGAACGTCGACATCGCCTTGCGCGGCTCGCTGAGCGTCTTCGCCATCTCCTTGAGGATGTGAAGCCGGCCCGCCTTGGCCTGGTCGAGCGCCTTCGCCATCACATCCGAGTTGATGCCGGAGACCTTGATGTCCATCTGCAGGGCGGTGATGCCGTCGGCCGTGCCGGCGACCTTGAAGTCCATGTCGCCGTAGTGATCCTCGGCGCCCGCGATGTCCGAGAGCACCGCGTACTTGCCGGTCTTCTCGTCCATGATGAGGCCCATCGCGATGCCGGCGACGGGGGCCTTGATCGGCACGCCCGCATCCATCATCGCCATCGATCCGCCGCAGACCGACGCCATCGACGACGATCCGTTGGACTCGAGGATGTCCGACACGATGCGGACCGTGTAGGCGAACTTGTCTTCGCCTGGCACGACGGGCAGCAGCGCCCGCTCGGCAAGCGCCCCGTGACCAATCTCGCGCCGGCCCGGGCCGGTAAAGCGGCCGGTTTCGCCGACTGAGAAGGGCGGGAAGTTGTAGTGGAGCATGAAGCGCTTGTAGTACTCGCCCGTGACGTGCTCGACCTTCTGCTCGTCGTCGGCCGTGCCCAGCGTGCAGGTGACGAGTGCCTGGGTTTCACCGCGCGTGAAGACCACAGACCCGTGCACCCGCGGCAGCACGGTGGCTTCCGTCCAGATCGGGCGGATCTCGTCGAACTTGCGGCCGTCGAGCCGGACGCTCTTGTTGAGGACCTCGTCGCGGAGCACTTTTTCCTTGAGGCCGTGGAAGATGTGCTTGGCCTCCGAGGTCTTCTGCGCGCCGGCGTCATCGCCGGCCAGGCTCGAGATGTAGTCGCTCAGGACGGCGTCGACCGTACCGTAGCTTTCCAGCTTGTCCTTGATCCGCATCGCTTTTCCGAGCGGTCCGAGCATCTTCGACTCGGCCTCGGCATGGAACGCGTGGTCCACGTCCTTGGCGGGCATCGAGAGCTTCTTCCTGCCCGCGGCAGCCTTCAGCGCGTCGATGGCGGCAACGATGTCCTTGATGGCCTTGTGCGCGGCTTCGAGAGCGCCGACGACCTGCGGTTCTGACACCTCTCTGGCGCCAGCCTCCACCATCACGATCCCGTCATTGCTCCCGGCCACGATGAGATCGAGCGCGCTCTCCTTGCGCTCTGCGTGCGACGGGTTGATGACGTAGTTGCCGTTGACCAGGCCGACGCGAACGCCCGCAATCGTCTTCTGGAACGGAACTTCCGAGAGCGCGAGCGCTGCGGACGCGCCAGTGATGGCCAGCACGTCGGCGTCGTTCTCGTGGTCCGCCGACATCACCATCGCGATGATCTGCGTTTCGTAGTGCCAGCCTTCCGGGAAGAGCGGACGGATCGGGCGATCGATCAGGCGGCTGGTCAGGACTTCCTTTTCAGGCGGCTTGCCTTCGCGCTTGAAGAAGCCGCCGGGAATCCGTCCCGACGCATACGTGTACTCGCGGTAGTCGACGGTCAGCGGCAGGAAGTCGATGCCGAGCCGCGGCGTCGCCGCGTGACACGCGGTGACGAGCACCATGGTGTCACCCGAGCGAACGATGACGGCACCGTCAGCCTGTTTGGCCAGCTTGCCGGTTTCGATGGAAATGGTGCGTGATCCGATCCGGATCTCGCGCTTCTGCAGATTGACGTTGTGCATGATTGTCAGAACCGTCGATTACTTACGGATGCCGAGGCGTTTAATCAGCTCTGCGTAGCGCTCTGAATCCTTGCTCTTCAGGTAGTCGAGCAGCCGGCGCCGCTGGCCGACGAGCTTCAGCAGGCCGCGTCGCGAATGGTGGTCCTTCGCGTGGGTCTTGAAATGCTCTGTGAGGTAGTTGATCCGCTCGCTCAGCAGGGCCACCTGGACTTCCGGGGAGCCTGTATCGCTGTCGTGCGTGCGGTAGGTGGTGATGATCGGGGTCTTGCGGTCTTTCGTAAACGCCACGGGTTCCTCCACGAACGGGTCAGACCTGATTGCGTCGTCGCAATCCACCGAACCGCCGTATGTGCTCTATTGCCGCCTCTGTTGCCGCTAAATGTGGATCCCTAAAAGACTTATTTTATATCAGCACCAGAGAGGGATGCAAAGAATCGGGGCTCGTTCCGGCGGTGGCGACGCCCACCAGCGACCCTTCGGCGTCGAGCAGGCGGGTCCATTCAGGCCGCGGAGTGCGGGTCTGGGCTGGCTGGACGGCCTCGAAGTCGGTGGCTGCCAGCTCCCGCCCGTGGGTCACATGCTGGCGCCCCAGCGGCGTCAGCGTCACGGCGGGGATATCCCGCAACAACGCCTCCATCGGCACCACCCTGGATGCGCCGCGTCCCTCATCCAGGGCATTCAGGCCGACGGCGTCCTGCAGCAGGAAATCGCCGCTGCGCGTGCGGCGCAGCCCGGCGAGTGCCGCCCCGGTCCCCGTCAGCTCGCCCAGGGCGTGCGCGAACGACCGCACGTAGAACCCCGCAGAGCAGGTGAGCGTCACACGCGCGGTCCCGTCTGACACCTCGACGAGCTCGACGCGCGACACCCGCACCGGCACCGACGCGAGCGTGACGTCGCGTTGCGCGCGCGCGAGCTCGTATGCGCGCTGGCCCTGAACTTTCTTTGCCGAGTAGGCAGGCGGCATCTGCAGGTAGTCGCCGCGCAGCGCGTCGAGCCCGCGCATCACCGCATCGATGTCCGGCGTCAGGCCGGTGTGGCTGGTCTCCGTCCCTGTGACGTCGTAGGTATCCGTCGTCACGCCGAACCGGATCGTCGCGTCGTATTCCTTGTCCGACGCAGACAGAAATCGCACGAGCCTGGTCGCGCGGCCAATCGCCAGCGCCAGCACACCGGTGGCCATCGGATCGAGCGTCCCGGTGTGTCCGATGCGGCTTTCGCCGAGGAGCCGCCGCGCGGCGGCGACGACGTCGTGCGACGTCAGTCCTTGCGGCTTGTCGACGACGAGGACGCCGTGCATTGCTCGATCTGCTCCAGGATTTTCTGCTGGAAGGCCTGCTTGACCGCTCCATAGGGTCCGACGGCGCTGCAGCCGGAGGCGTTCTTGTGCCCGCCGCCGCCGTATGCCCTGGCGACCGCGTTGATGTCGACGTCGCCCTTCGACCGCATGCTGACGCGCCAGTCGTCGGGGCCTTCTTCCTTGAAGAACACGACGGCCTGAATGGTCTTCACCGTCAGGGGAAGGTTGATCAGTCCTTCCGTGTCCTCGTAGGTTCCGCCGCAATCGGATGTGAGCGTGCGGTCCACGAACAGCGTGGCCACGCGTTCGCTCGGATCGAGCTCCATTCCGCTCAGCACCGCGCCGAACAGCTTGAGGCGCCCGAGGCTGTTGCTGTCGAAGACGGCGCGTGCGACCGCCGGCGGATCCACGCCCGCCTCCGTGCACTGCCGCGCGATGTCGAACGTCCGGGGCGAAATGCTCGAATGGTGAAACGACCCCGTGTCGGTCAGGATCGCCACGTAGACGTGGACCGCAATTTCCGGCGTCAACGTGACACCGAGGTCGGCCACCAGATCGAACACCATCTCGGCGCACGCCGCCGCCGAGACGTCGAACCAGTTGACCGCGCCGTACATGGCATTGCCGAGGTGATGGTCGATGTTGATGATGAAGCCGCGCTCGAGGCCCGTCACGCCGGTCCGCGACAACGTGCCCGATTCCATGACGATGACCGCATCGCCGGGGTCGTCGACATGCCCTGCGATCTCGATGTCGGCGACGCCGGGAAACGCCATCAGCGGCGGGGGAGCCGGATCGCGGTTGACGATCCGGACCTGCTTGCCGAGCGCGCGCAGCGCGTACGCCATCGCCAGCTCGGATCCGAGAGCGTCGCCGTCCGGGCGCACGTGGCACGACAGCACGAAGCGCTGTCGTCTGCGGATTTCGTCGGCCGCCTGCTGGCGGGCGGCGCTACTCGGGCTTGTCGTCATCGGGTGCGGCATTGGCGCTTGCATTGGCGCTTTTGTCGGCGCTGTCATCCGCGCTGCCATCGGGACTGGATGCCCGCTGACGTTCCTCTTCGTGCAGGTCGCGCAGGATCTGCTCGATGCGGTCCTGGTGGGCGACCGCCTGGTCGAAGCGGAAGTCGATTTCGGGGACACGCCGCAGCCGCAGCCGGCTGCCCACGTGGCGCCGCAGGAACGGCGTTGCGCGCTCGAGGGCTCTGGCAGTGTCGCGACGCGCTTTGTCGTCGCCGAGCATGGTGTAGAAGATGTGCGCGACCTGCAGATCGGCCGACACCTGCACGCGGGTCAGCGTAATGAAGCCAATGCCGGGGTCATGAACGGCGCCGCGCGCCAGCAGGTCGCTGACCTCCTGCCGAATCTGATCGCCGACCCGGTCGGGCCTGTGTCCCTGGGCCATCCCCGGGCTCAGGCCCGCGCGAGGACGCGCTCCATCGCGAAGACTTCGATGACATCACCGACCTTGATGTCGTTGTACTTCTCGAGGCCGATGCCGCATTCGAAGCCCGTCTTCACTTCGGACACGTCGTCCTTGAAGCGCCGCAGCGAGCCGATTTTGCCCTCGTGGATCATGATGTTGTCGCGAAGCAGTCTGGCCTGGGCGTCGCCGCTGCGGGTTATGCGCCCCTCGTTGACGAGGCAGCCGGCAATGGCGCCGATCTTCGGCACCTTGAAGACTTCGCGAACGGTTGCCGCGCCGAGCCGCACTTCCTTGTACGTCGGGTCGAGCAGCCCCTCCATCCCCTTCTTGATTTCGTCGGTGACGTTGTAAATCACCGAGTGCAGGCGGATGTCGACGCGCTCGCGCTCGGCCACGTCGGCCGCATTGCGATCCGGGCGGACGTTGAAGCCGATGACGATCGCGTTGGACGCCGAGGCCAGCAGGACGTCGGATTCGTTGATGGCGCCGACGCCCGATCGGATGATGTTGATCTTGACCTTCTCGTCAGACAGCTTGGTCAGCGTATCGGCCAGCACTTCCGCCGACCCCTGCACGTCAGACTTGACGATGATCGGCAGATCCTTGATGCCGCCTTCGGCGATCTGCTCCTTCAGCGATTCGAGCGTGAGACGGCCGCCCTTTGCCCCCAGCGCGCGATCCTTGGCGCGCGCCTGGCGGAACGTGGCGATCTGCCGCGCCTTGGCGGCGTCCGCGACGGTCTGGAAGGGATCGCCCGGCTGCGGAAGGCTCGTCAGGCCGAGCACCTCGACCGGCGTCGAAGGGCCCGCTGATTTCACGGGGCGCCCGCGGTCGTCGATCAGGGCGCGCACACGGCCGACGACAGGGCCGGCGATGAAATTGTCGCCCACGCTGAGCGTGCCGTCCTGCACCAGCACGGTCGCGACCGGGCCGCGGCCGCGATCCAGCTTGGCTTCGAGCACGGTGCCCGATGCCGGCCGGCGTGGGTTGGCCTTGAGTTCCAGGATGTCGCTCGACAGCAGAATCATCTCGAGCAGCTGGTCGAGGTTCTGCTTCTTCTTCGCCGAGACGGGCACCATGACGACGGTGCCGCCCCAGTCTTCCGGCTGCAGCCCGATTTCCGCCAGCTCGCGCTTGACGTTTTCCGCGTTGGAGCCCGGCTTGTCGATCTTGTTGATCGCCACGACGATCGGCACGTTTGCCGCCTTCGCATGGTCGACCGCTTCCCGCGTCTGCGGCATGACGCCGTCGTCGGCGGCCACCACGAGCACCACGATGTCGGTGACCTTGGCGCCGCGGGCGCGCATGAGCGTGAACGCTTCGTGCCCCGGCGTATCGAGGAACACGACGCTGCGGCCGTCGCCGACGTCGACGTGATAGGCGCCGATGTGCTGCGTGATGCCGCCCGCTTCGCGCTCGGCGACCCGCGTTTCACGGATCGCGTCGAGGAGCGACGTCTTGCCGTGGTCGACGTGGCCCATGACGGTCACGACCGGCGCGCGCGTGCCGATGTCTTCCGGATTCGCGTCGACGGCTTCCGCGGACACGAGCTCTTCCTCGAAGCTCCGCATCTCGACTTCGGCGCCGAATTCACGCGAGATGTCCTTCGCCGTCTCGATGTCGAGCGTGCTGTTGATCGTCATCATCATGCGCTTCATCAGCAGCTTGGCGAGGACGTCCTTGACGCGCATGTCGAGTTTGTCGGCCAGGTCCTTCACCGTCATGCCTTCGGCAAGCGTGATGGTCCTGGTGATCGGCGGCGGCGGCAGCGGTGCGGCAATCGTCGGCGCAGACGGACGCTCGCGGCGTGACGTGACCGGTCTCGACCCGATCGGCCGATGCATGCCCGGGCGCTGCGGATAGTTCGGGCGCGGCGGCGGCATGCCGGGGCGCGCCTGCTGGCCCGCCGGACGAATAGGCTGCGAGGGGAGCGGGCGCGGCCCGCCGAGCATCGCAGGAGTTGTGGGTCGCGGCGGCGGCGGATACCCGGGCCGCGGGGCACCTGGCGCGCCAGGCCGCTTGACCCCAGGCGCCGCGGGGGCGCCTGGCTTGGTGGCCGCCGCGGGCGTTGCCGCCGGCTTGTGGAGCATCGTCGGCTGGCTCTGCGCCGGCCGCTTCGCTGGCGCCAGCGGGCGAGCGGGCTGCACGGGCTGTCCCGGCTGCTCGATTCGCAGGCGGAGGGTCGGCGGCACGATCCGCGGGCCCGCAGGCGTTGCTGGAGCCGAAGGAGTGACCGGCGCTTCCGCTTCCGGCTCCGGACTGGCGGCTACCTCTTCGACGACGGGTTCGTCTGCCGGCGGTTGTTCGACGACGACAGCCGCCGGAGCGACTGGTTCTTCAATCGGCTCAGGTGTTTCGATCTCCGGTTCCGGATCCGGCTCGGCAAGCGCTTCTTCTTCCGGCGCTTCAGCCTCTGGCGCGGGCGTGACCGGTTTGATCGTCTTGACGAGACGCGGGGGACCGAGGACGGGAGCGGCGGGCTTCGGCGGTTCGGCCTTTTTCGCGACTGCCGCCTTCTTGCTTCCGCCCTTCACCGGTGCCGCGGGCGTTTCGGCAAACATGTCGCGGCCGGGGAGCGCGATCTTCCGCTGCTTCGCGAGACGCTCGACGAAGGAACGTGCGACGACTTCCTCGAGCGTGCTCGAGGCGCTCTTCAGCTCGATGCCGTGATCGCGCTTGAGCAGTGCCAGCACTTCCTGGCTGGTCGTGCCCAGTAGCTCCGCAACTTTATAAATCCGGACTGTTGCCAAATCGCTTCCTTCGCTCCAGGCCTAGCTCTGTTCTTCCGCCTTCGCTGGCTCGGCACCTTCGGCTGGCTCGCCAGCTTCGGCGGACAGGTCCGCCTCGGTGCTCTCGGCCGCGAGTTCGCTGTCGCCGTTCTCCACTGAGGCTTCGAGCGACGCGTCGGGCTGTTCTTCGGTCTCGCCCTCGGCAGTCTCGCCCTCACCAAGCTCCAGTGCGCCGAACTGCAGTTCGACCTCTTTGCGCTTCTCTTCTTCGCTCTTGATGTCGATCCGCCAGCCGGTCAGCTTGGCCGCCAGGCGCACGTTCTGCCCCTTCTTGCCGATCGCCAGCGACAGCTGCTTGTCTTCGACGACGACTTCCACGACCCGTTCCTTGTCGTCGACGATCGAGACGCGCTGCACCTTCGCGGGGCTGAGGGCGTTGGTCACGAAGAGGATCGAGTCGTCCGACCACTCGACGATGTCGATCTTCTCGCCGCGGAGCTCGCGGATGATCGCCTGGACGCGCGTGCCCTTCATGCCGACGCAGGCCCCGACCGGGTCGACGTCGCGCTCGCGGGAGTAGACGGCCACCTTGGCCCGATCGCCCGCCTCGCGCACCGCGCCGCGGATCATCACCGTGCCGTCGTAGATCTCCGGGACTTCCTGCTCGAACAGCTTGATGAGGAGCGCGGGATCGGTCCGCGACAGGACGATCTGCGGTCCCTTGGCGCTGCGGTTCACGGCCTTGATGACGGCGCGCAGGCGCTCGCCCGGCGTGTAGCTTTCCGCGCGCGACTGTTCCTTGCGGGGCAGCGCGGCTTCGACGCGGCCGATTTCGACGATCAGGTCGCCGTTCTCGAAGCGCTTGACCATGGCGTTCAGCACTTCGCCGACGCGCTGGTTGTATTCCTCGAAGATCTTCTCGCGCTCGGCCTCGCGGACCTTCTGGAAGATCACCTGCTTGGCGGTCTGCGCGGCGATGCGTCCCAGGACATCGGTTCGCTTCGGGAACTCGATTTCCATGTCGACTTCGGCCTCGCTCCCGTACAGCTCCTGGGCCTGCGTCAGGGAAATCTGCGTGGCGTCGTCGGTCACTTCCTCGACGATGTTCTTGATGGCGAAGAGGTCGACCTGCCCCGTCTCCGTGTTGAAGCGGGTCTTGAGGTTCTCGTTGGTCTTGTAATACTTGCGCGAGGCGGTCAGGACGGCGTCTTCGATCGCCGTGACAATGGTGTCCGCCTCGATGCCCTTTTCCTTCGCGAGGGCCTCGATCGTCTGCATCAATGGGTTCTGCATTGCTGTCGTTCCCACCGCTTAAAACTCCACTTCCAGCCGTCCGCGCGTTATCAGTCGCATCGGCAGCCGGTGCATACGTCCGTTTGATGCTTCGAGGAGCACGTCGCCGTTGTCGACGCCGCGCAGCCGGCCTTCAAAGGCCTTCTGGTTATCTACCGCCTCGCTTACTACTATCTTCGCCAGCCGTCCGGAGAATCGCCCGTAGTCGCCCGCCTCGCGCAGCGGCCGCGTCAGTCCCGGCGACGACACCTCGAGGGTGTAGGCGAAGGGCAGCGGGTCCTCGACGTCGAGAATCGTGCTCATCTCGCGGTTGACCTGCTCGCAATCCTGGATGCTCACGCTGTCCTCAGGCGTCGCCGCCGGACCCGGGCGGTCGATTACCACGCGGACCACGTGCCCCACGGCCTCGCGGCGGCTCTGCACGTCCCAGACGGTCAGGCCCCGCTCCGCCGCCACCCGCTCAGCAATGGTCCGGATATGCGCCAGAGGCTCCAAGTTTCTCGTCGAGGCCGGCCCGTGAGGTCGGCCTAAATAAAAAAAGTGGGCACGAGCCCACTTGGAGTCTTACTCCACCTAGGTGCGACCCATAACTGTAACACAGCCGAGGGGTTGGGCGACCAGGTCGTACCCGCGATGGCCGACGATCTGGACGTCGATCAGCGAGCCAGGGGCGAACTCGGAGGGGTCGCAGTCGGTCAGGTAGACCATCGGGTCGATGTCCGGCGCCTGGCCCTGAAGCCGCCCGCGCAGGACGAGCTCATGCTCCGCTGCGGGACCGTCGACGAGCAGCCGGGCGCGGGTCCCCACGCGCTTTTTCTGCGCCCGTTCGACGATCCGTTTCTGGGCGCGCATCAGCTGAGCCTGCCGGCTGCGCTTGGTCCGGGCCGGCACGTCATCGTCCAGGTCGCGCGCCGACGTGCCGTCTTCGTGCGAATACGTGAAGACGCCCAGATGGTCGAACTGAACGGACTCCACAAAGCTCTGCAGCTCGGCGAAGTCCTGCTCCGACTCGCCGGGGAAGCCGACGATGAAGGTCGTGCGGAGTGTGGCGCCAGGTACGCGCGCACGGATCCGGTCCAGCAGCCGCTCGTACGTGGCGCGCGTCCCGGGGCGCTTCATGCGCTTCAGCACGGCGTCGGATGCATGCTGCAGGGGAAGGTCGATGTACGGGCAGACTTTTTCGCTCTCTGCAATCGCCGCCAGGACGTCGTCGGTGATCGTCGTGGGATAGAGGTAGAGGAGCCGGATCCATTCCAGTCCATCGACTGTGTTGAGCCGCCGGAGGAGCTGCGCCAGTGCCCCCCGCTCTCCGCGATCGATGCCGTAGAACGTCGTGTCCTGCGAAATGAGCAGCAGTTCCTTAACGCCCCGTTCCGCAAGGGCGGTCGCCTCACGGACGATCGAGTCGGCCGATCGGCTGCGATACTTCCCGCGCAGCGTCGGGATGATGCAGAAGGCGCACTTGTAGTCGCATCCTTCGGCGATCTTCAGGTAGGCGTAATGGCGCGGCGTGGCGAGGAGACGAGGTGTCTCGGCGTCGTAGATGTACGTGGGAAGGGATCCGGGACCCGGGATCCGGGATCCGGGGTTCAGCGGTTCTCCGTTCGAACGCAGAAGCGGAATCGTCCGGATCCCTGATCCCTGATCCCCGATCCCGCCGATCGCATTGACGATCTCCGGCACCTCGCCGGTTCCGAGCACGGCGTCGATCTCCGGGATTTGCGCCTTGAGCTCGTCGCGGTAGCGCTCGGCCATGCAGCCGGTGACCACGAGGCGCTGACAGCGGCCGTTCTTTTTCAGCTCCGCCATCTCGAGGATGGCGTCGATCGACTCCTGCTTGGCCTTGTCGATGAACGCGCACGTATTGACGACAAGCACGTCGGCGTCCGCCGCGTCGCGCGTCAGTTCGTGGCCGGCCTGCTGGGCAAGACCGAGCATGACCTCGGAATCGACGAGGTTCTTCGGGCAGCCGAGCGAGATCATTCCAATCTTCATGCGATTTCCGGGGGGTTCGATCGATCTAGGATACAGGTATCCGCATGTCGCCCGCCGACATCTCAGCACTCATCAGCGGCACGGTTCCGGTGGGAAGCCGGGTCACCGTTCGCGGCTGGGTCCGCACACGCCGGGATTCGAAAGCCGGCCTGTCGTTCATCCACGTGCACGACGGGTCGTGTTTCAACCCAATCCAGGTCGTGGCGCCCGCGCAACTCCCGAACTACGAGAGCGAGGTGCTGAAGCTCACCTCCGGATGTTCAGTCATCGCGACGGGCGTGCTGACCGCCAGCCAGGGACAGGGGCAGGCGGTGGAAGTGCACGCCGACGCGATCGAGGTGGTGGGAGGCGTTGAGGACCCCGAGGCGTACCCGATTCAGCCGAAGAAGACGTCGTTCGAGTACCTGCGTGAGGTCGCCCACCTGCGGCCGCGGACCAACACGCTCGGCGCGATCGCGCGCGTCCGTCACTGCCTGAGCATGGCGATTCATCGGTACTTTCACGAGCGCGGGTTCTTCTGGGTGCACACGCCTATCATCACGGCCAGCGATGCGGAAGGCGCCGGCGAGATGTTCCGCGTCAGCACGCTGGATTTTGCGAAGCTGGCCGACATCCCGCGGCTGCCGGATGGCGCGATCGATTTCAGCAGGGACTTCTTCGGCAGGGAAGCGTTCCTGACGGTCAGCGGGCAGTTGAACGTCGAGACCTACTGCCTCGCGCTCTCCAAGGTCTACACGTTCGGCCCCACGTTCCGGGCCGAGAACAGCAACACCAGCCGCCATCTCGCGGAATTCTGGATGGTCGAGCCCGAGATCGCGTTTGCCGATCTCTCGGCCGACGCTGACCTGGCGGAATCGTTCCTCAAGTACATCTTCACTGCGCTGCTGAACGAACGCGGCGACGACATGAAGTTCTTTGCGGAGCGGATCGACAAGACCTGCCTGTCGCGCGTGGAAGCGTTCGTCGGGTCGTCGTTCGAGCGCATGACATATACGGACGCGATCGCCGCGCTCGAGCGGAGCGGAACGACGTTCGAGTTTCCCGTTCGCTGGGGCATGGATCTGCAGTCGGAACACGAGCGCTGGCTGACCGAAGCCCACGTGAAGGGGCCGGTCATCGTGATGAACTACCCGAAGGAGATCAAGGCGTTCTACATGCGGATGAACGACGACGGGAAGACGGTCGCTGCGATGGACGTGCTCGCGCCCGGGATCGGAGAGATCATCGGCGGGTCACAGCGCGAAGAGCGCCTTGACGTGCTGGACCGCCGCCTTGTCGAGCAGCATCTCGATCCGCAGGCCTACTGGTGGTACCGGGATCTGCGGCGATTTGGCACCGTGCCGCATGCGGGATTCGGCCTCGGGCTGGAGCGGACCATCATTTACGCGACTGGGATGGCGAACATTCGCGACGTCATTCCGTTCCCGCGCACGCCGGGCCACGCCGCGTTCTAGGGTTCCTGGGGTAGTTCCTCAAACGTGACGAACGTGTTTTCGAGTCGTTCGCGCGCTGCCGCCGCGCGCGTGAGCACGTCGATCGGGTTGCCCGTGTCGGCGACCTCGAACATCAGCACGCCGTCGTAGCCAATCTTCTGGGTTTCCATCATCGCGGTATCCCAGTTGATGGATCCGGCGAACGGCACGAGATGATCGTCCTCGCGGCCGCGATTGTCGTGGACGTGCGTCGTTGTCAAGTGGCCTCCAACGCATTCGATTGCCTCGCCGAGGTCGCCCATCAGATGCGCGTGACCGTAGTCCAGGCAAATCCCCACGTCGATGCCGTCCAGTTGCTCCTCGATCAGATCCACCAGCGCTTCGGCGCTCGAGAGCACGTTCGGGATGACTTCCACGGCCACCTCGACGCCCGCGTCGGCTGCCGCAGCCGCAATCTCCTCGAGGCTCCGCCGCGCGGAGTCACGCTGGTTGCTGCGCGTGGCGCCCGGTGCCGCGTCGGGGACACCCAGATGCAGCACGAGATATCGGTAGGGGAGCCGGCGCGCGAGATCGATGGCCGCACGCGCCTCGCGGACGGCCTTGTCGCGCTCGGCGGCGTCCGAGGCGCCGCTCGAGAAGGGACCGACCCACTGTCCCGCGCGAAGTCCGTCGAAAATCGGGGCGTGCACCGAGTGCAGCTCGAGGCGCGTGTCGGCCAGCCACTCCGCCAGCGCCGCGACCGCCTTCTCATCGTGATAATCGAAATGGGATCGGGTGGCAAAGAGCTCGACGGTCTCGAAGCCATGGGCCGCGATGTGGACGAGGTGATCGCGCGTCAGCCGCGATTCATGAAAGAGATGCGTCGAGACGCCGAAGCGGTGATCGGACAAGCAGTTAATGGTAACAGGAGGACTCCGGTGGCGGAGGACGCAGAGGCAACGGTTTCACAGGAGGAACGGAGAAACGGAGGACGAACGGATCGCGACGGCAACTACATCTTGGCCGGCAACGCCCGCCTTCGCGTTAGGAGAACCGCCAACGGCTGCAGCCGTGGTTAGGCGGCTTCACAACCCGATGATGCGATTCCAATCGGCGATGTACATGTAAAGGCGTTGGAACTCTGTCGGCAGGAGCATCCGATTGTGAGCGATGAAGTGCCTTGCCTTTTCCATCTCTTCCATTCGCTGCTTGAGCCAATGCTGCGATGGAACGATGTCCTCAAAGTGAGCCCACTTTTCAATGATGATGGACGCCAAGTGGGCGAAGTCGACGTAGCCGAGCAGATCACCCTTCTCCCCTTCGAGCCACGAATCCTCGATGGACTCCTTCTGACGGTCCTCGGCGTACTTCTTTACCTTGGCTGGCAGCTTCTCCGCCCAGGCCGGCCCGTCTTTTTCCTCAAGGGTTTCACGGATAAAAGTACGGATCGAGTTCTCAAAGCAATGAAGAACCACGTAAAGGCGCCCCATCTCAATGGCCCTGTTGCGAAGCACCACGCCGAAGGGTGCGATGGCGTCTGAAAGAAGACGCTCCTCGGCCTGGCCTATATCGGCGCCGACCTGAATACCAGCAGCCTGAAAGCTGCCCGCCTCCGACTCCAGCATCAGGCCACGAAATAGAAAGTCTCTGAAGTCCTTCAGGTCACTACTCAAGGAGATGCTCCCGAAGAGACTTGAAAATCGAGTTGTAGACCTCGATATCTTTCGTCGCCGGAAGGTGGATCTGGATGTTGTAGTGCAAGCTCGTCCCCGCCCGTCGACCAGTTCCGCGCTGCCCTTGTTCATCTCCCTTGCCGGCGTCTTCCTTTCCGACGACGTCCGTCTTCCGCTCTTCTGCGCTAGCCTGTTTTGGACTCGCGTCGAGATCCGCGAGTGGCAACAGCGCGAAGAAAGTAGAGGCCATCAACTTGGCCATTCGATCGCTGGTGTTGTGGGTGCTCTTGAACTTGCCCTCGAAGAGCGCCCGGTCGGCGTCGGCCGGCTTGGACCGAAGTACGAAGAGGTCGGCATAGGCTTGCTTGAGGGCATCTGCCAGCACTCGTCGTGACTGAGTTTCGTCACGGTACTCTGAGTAGCGGGCAGTGGGCTTGCCATCTGCTGTCAGAAACCCCAGCGCCTTCAGCAACGGAAGAAACAACCGGTGATTCGATGAACCGTACCCCAAGTCCTTTAGGTGCTGGACCGTGAACTGACTGGGAGCTTGGCCTTGGCGGATCTGCCGGAACAGTTCTGGGATCACCCCTGGTGTCTGAACGTATGCTTCGGTCAATGCCACGAGAGTTCCCCCCGTTCGAGCTTCATGTGATGCTGTCCACCTAACAGCCAAGTTTTCACCTGCGCGTCATTGTCACGGCATCCGCCGGCGGCTGCAAACCGTGTTAAGCGAGTGCGGTGCCGATCGCGATCGCGTCCGCCATGAAATGATCCGCGCGCGCTCGCCCGTCGGCTCCATTCCTTTGCTAGGCTGCTGGGCCCGCGACGGGCGAGAGTCCGAAATAGCTCTCCGGCTCGCCCCGATGGCCCTTACAGCGTGCGTACATTTGAATAGCAAGAGTGGTCGGAGTCAGGTCAGCTTGGTTCTTCGAGCGAGGCGAGAACCCGCTGCTGATTGTCAGCAGTTCCATGCTTCGCATGTGGTCGATTTCTCTGTCCAATCTGTGCACATCTGTCACACCCGAGATCGCCTGCAGCTCTTGCAGGGTTGGGCAAAGCCCCTCGGCCACTAGAAGCCCGCCTGGGCTCAAACCCTTCGTAGCAACGGAACAGACATGGTTCAGCAGACGCGCTTGTGAAACGGACAGTCTTGCAAGCAGATCCGCAAACATCAGGTTGCTGTCGTCATCACCAGCGGGACTGCAAGATGATGCCAAGAGGCCGGCCCACATCTCTTGGACCTGATCGACATCCATCCACGAACCCTCCTCCAGGACGACACCAACCAATCTCGGATGTGCTTGTACAGTCGGACCGTTATCCGGCCCGAGAATCCGCTCCGCCTTCTGAGCGACCGCGGCGGCATTCCTGGCGCGCCACAACCTAACCTTGTCTTGCAGGAGCAAGCCAAATTCCTCCGCTGCTGGCAGGCAAATGCGGCTTAGGAAGGCGCTCGCGCCCTTGACGACACCCGTAGTGGCCGTATCAACCGCGTCAGCAATCGGTTTCACGCCGAGGATGTCGAGGCTCCTGTTGATTGGCTCGTGTGGCATATGGTGATTCTTGGTACTGGCTCGAGCGCGGTCAACGAATAGTACGCGGATCTGGATAATTCAATGCGTCTACGAGGGCTGCAGTGTAGCGCCACGGACGGAGACCTTCAAAAGTGTTAGAACTCGCTCATGGCGTGTGCCTTAGGGTGGAAGGATGGGCGCGCTGCGGGGCGGGACATGCGGGTTGGCGTAGCAGGAATTGCACGGCGGACGTCGCTGCATCGGCGTCTGCCCTCGCATCGGGCGGACCGCGCATCATCGCCTTCTGGCCTCCGCGCGCCTCCGTGCCTCCGCTACTCCTGTGATCCTGTCCCGTTCCCTCCGCAACCTCCGAGGGCTCAGCGAAGCTCGTCGAGGTGCGAGGCGAGCAGCTGGTGGAGGCGGCCGAAACGCGGATAGCGGACAAGGTTGTCGCGCGCGTAGGTCAACGTGCGCGGGATGTACTGGATGTAGACCGTGTTGCCGCGCGACATGGTCTGGAACCCGAACGTGCCGAGCGCCTTCAGGTTCCGCTGCAGGGCCATCAGGTCGAACCGGCGCCGGAAATCGTCCTCGCCGGCGGACGGCCCGCTCCGCTTCGCGAGGAAGAACGCGATCAGTTCCTCGATCTGCTGCTCCGTGAAGTCCACATAGGAGTCGCGCAGCAGCGAGACGAGGTCGTAGGTGTCCGGCCCCATGCGGGCGTCCTGGAAGTCGATGATGTAGAGGCTGCCGTCATGCAGCATCAGATTGCGGCTGTGGTAATCGCGATGACACAGCACGCGCGGCTCTGAGGCCAGCTCCGTGGCGATGGCCGCGAATTCGGCGTCAAGAACAGTGCGCTCCGAGGCGGTCAGCGCCGCGCCTCGGTATCCTTCCAGGAAGTGTTTCGTGAAGAAGTTCAGCTCCCAGGTGAGCTTCTCGACGTCGAACGCCACGCCGTACGGAACGTAATCAGGGGATTCGAGCTCGCGGCCGCGCGACTGGATGGTCGCGATGAGGGAGACCGCTTCGCGGTAGAGGGCCGCATGCTCGGCCGGTGACGCGGCGCCAAGATGCGCCTGGAGCGTCACGTCGCCCAGATCGTCGAGCGCCATCACGCCGAGCGCATTCGAATGCCCGAGAATCCGCGGCACGGGCACCGGCATCGCGCTGAACAGCCGCGCCACGTTGACGAAAGGCAGCCGGTCGAAGTCGATGGCGCCGGGATGAACCGCCAGCACCTGCGACGGCGCGTCGCGCAGCAGAATCCGGAAATAGCGCCGATCCGACGCGTCGCCCGTCAGCGGCACGATCCGGGCGCCGCTGTTTCGAAGGCCCGCCTCTTCGAGGAACTGATCGATGCGAGCGCGGGCGTCGGCGCCGTCCGATGTTCGCCGCTCGGTACTCATTTGAATTCCGCCACCGCCAGGTCGCCCACGCGCCGTTCGCCAGGCGCCAGGTCGCCTTCGGCGCGCCGCAGCGTGCTGCGCGTCCACGTGCTGCCCGCCGGCACCGCGACACCGTCCGTCACGACGCAGCGTTCCAGCCGCGCGTCCGCTCCCACGCTGACATCGTCCCAGAGAATTGATTCGCGCACATCTGCTGTCGGATCGACCCGCGTGCGTGTGCCGTCGCCATTCCCATGCGCCTCGCGTTTCGAGAGCGTGAGTGATGTTCGCAGGTAGTCATCGGGTGTCCCGATGTCGAAGAATTCGCCCTCGCACACATGCGCCTGCACCAGCCCTGATGCTTTTCGCATCAGCCGTGGGTAGAGGTCGGACACGGACTCGACCGGCGTGCCGGCCGGCAGCGTCGCAAAGGCCTCCGCTTCGACGACCTGCGCACCGACGAAATGGAACGAATCGTCATCGGATCCGCGCCGCGTGAACCCGACGACGGCCCCTTCGTCGTTCACGCGGACGCCGCCGTACCGTTCCGGCTCCGTCCGCGGCACGACGGCCATGGTGACGAGCGCGTCGGAGTGCCGGTGCGCGGTGACAAGCCGGGAGAGA
Organism: Candidatus Sulfopaludibacter sp. SbA3; assembly: GCA_945903265.1. GTDB lineage: Bacteria > Acidobacteriota > Vicinamibacteria > Vicinamibacterales > UBA2999 > CAXNKG01. The sequence goes on along the minus strand of CAMDNQ010000010.1, from coordinate 57,632 downwards.
TCAATTCCTGTCAGCGTATCGCCGTTGACGATGAGAAACGGCGACGCCCCGATGAGCGCGAGCGCCTGCCGCGGGCCACCGGCCGAGCCCAGCAGCGGCACCTCCCACGAATATCTGACGCGCACCCCGACATCGGCGCCGTCGCCGACGACCTGGGTGATGGTGTGCGGGAGGTAGTGGAGGTTGAGCACGGCGTCGGTGATGTCCGCGTCGCGCAGCTGCCGCAGAATGCGCCGGACGAGCGGCTCGCCAGCCACCGGCATGGCGGCTTTCGCGCGCACCAGCGACAGCGGACGCAGCCGCGTCGCGAGACCCGCCGTGAGCACCAGCGCCGGAATCATTCGTCGTCGTCGAGAAAAAACATGTGGGGCGTCTCGTAGCCGTACTTCTGCTGGTGCTGCAGAAAGAGGCCGCGATAGGAGTCGAGCACGTAGTCGGCTTCCGTCCTGCCCAGCGCGTGGGTCATGGCCTGAATCGCCGCTTCGCCGCCCTCGAGCTCCACGAAGGTCCCGACCGGCGTCTCGTCGATCGCCACGACGAGGTCGTCGCCGGCGTATTCCTCCCGGTACTTTTCGTACCGGAACCAGACCCGGAATCCGAGCTGCTCGAAGACCTGCAGCAGGACGTCGCCGTCGCCGACGGCTGTTTCGATTTCTTCCCGGATCTTCATCGTGCCGGGTTGCACGGGGCCCTTGAACGTGACGATGCTGCGGCCCGACTCGGTACGGACACGCAGCGCGCACTGCCGCTGGCGCAGCGTTCCGTCAGGCGTATCGAGAAGGGCGTCTTCCTGGAGCCGCCGGCCACGAAGCAATGTCGCGCCGGCGGCGAGGATGGTTCGACGCGCCCCTTCGGGCGTGTCGAACCGCAGTTTGACTTCGCGTTCTACCAGCCTCGGACTACTCCTTGGTCACGGCCACAAACGTCTCCTGGCCGTTGCGCAGCACGCGGAGAAACGCCGTACCGCCGGCTGAGACCCGTCCGAGCTCCCGGCTTGCTTCCGTGGCGCTCGTGATGTTCTCGCGGCCGACGCGCACGATGACGTCGCCTTCCGCAAGACCGGCGCGCGCCGCGGCGCTGCCTTGCTCCACATTCATCACCACCGCGCCCTGCGCGTTGCGATTAAGCCGCAGGCGCTGCGCCACGTCGGGCGTGACGTTGCCGAGCGTGATGCCGAACCCGCTGGTCGTTTCCTGCGCACCGCCGCCGTTGTTGTTGTCGCTGTTGGCCGCTCGCTGCGAGCTCTCGGCCTCGAGGTCGAGCTCCTCGACGTTGACGGTGATCGTGCGTTCCTGCCTGTCGCGGACGATCCGGACTGGCACGCTCGTGCCGGGCTTGGTCGCGGTGACCATCGCCACGAGCTCGTCGCGGTTGCGAATGGGTTTGCCGTTGTAGGAAATGATGACATCGCCCGGCTCGAGACCGGCTTTCGCCGCTGCGCCTCCCGGGACGATGTTCAGCACGACAGCGCCGCTGCGATCCTTCAGCCCGAACTCGTCGACGGCGTCCATCGGCACGGAGCCGATGCCGACCCCGATACGTCCGCGGGTGATCTTGCCGACCCGCAGCTGCGGCAGCAGCTCCCGCACGACGTTGATCGGCATCGCGAATCCGACGCCGACGTTCCCGGGCCGTCCCTCGCTGATGATGGCGGTGTTAATGCCGACCACCTCGCCGCGAAGGTTCAGCAGCGGGCCGCCGGAGTTGCCCGGGTTGATGGCCGCGTCGGTCTGCAGCACCTGCGCAAAACGCGACTCGGCAATCGGGAACGGACGCTCGATGGCGCTGATCACGCCGACCGTGACGGTGTGCGCCAGGCCGAACGGATTACCGATCGCGACGACCCAGTCACCCGGGAAGACCTGGCCCGAATCGCCGAACTTCACTTCGGGGAGGACGTGGTCAGGCTTTTCCGTCAATTCGATCAGGGCGCTGTCGGTCAGCGGGTCGCGGCCGACGATGCGCGCGTCGTACGTCTGGTCCTCGTCCTCGCCGTAAAGCGACACCTGAATGCGGGTGGCGCCTTCGACGACATGGTTGTTGGTCAGGATGAAGCCGGCCTTGTCGATGATGAAGCCGGTGCCGGCGGCCTGCACGAGCTGATCCCGCGGCTGCTGCGGTTGCTGCTGCCGCGGCATCGGCTGGCCGAAGAAGCGCTCGAAGAGATCGCCGCCTCCCTGGCCGCCGAAGAAGTCGTTGAGATCCTGGCCCCGCTGCCGCGACTCGGTGCGGATATTGACGACCGCCGGCGAGACCGCCTTGGCGATGTCCCGAAACGTCGTCGCCGTGAGCGCTCCCGTAATGGGGGCGCTGTTCATCGGCGGGGCGACTGACTGTGCGGACGACGAGGGCGTCATGCCCAGCCGGGACGAAATCACCATTCCGACCGCGAGCGACGCGATGGCGATGAGCACAGCGTAGAAAAGTGTTGTCTTACGATTCGTCATTGAACGACCCTCACTCCACTAAACGAATTATCTCCATCTGGCGCGGACCCGTCACTAACGCCGCGTGCGAGCTCCGGTACATGTTGATTTCCGTGCGCACGCCGAACGTCTCGAAATAGAGGCCGGGCTCGATGGTGAAGCCCGCGCCTGGAAGCACCCGCCGATCGTCGTGCGTCTCGAAATCGTCGAGATGGACGCCGTTGCCGTGCACCTGCTCCCCCAGGCTATGCCCGGTCCGATGCAGGATACGGTCCTCGTATCCGGCGCGGATCAGCACGGCCCGTGCAGCCTGATCGATTTCCCAGCCTCGCAAGTCCCGGCCGGAGCCCGCCGCGTCCTCGACCAGCGTGACGGCCGCGTCGCGTGCCTCAACTATGGCCCGAAACGCCTCGGCGACCGGACTGGGAACGGTGCGACCGGTAAAACCGACCCAGGTAATGTCCGCGAACACGGCCGGGACATCCCTCTGTTTTCCCCACAGATCCAGGAGCAGCACCTCGTCCGCAACGATCGGGCGGCTCCCAATTGCTGACGGCAAGTAGTGCGGATCGCCTGCGTTGCCGCCGATCGCCACCACTGGCGGCGAGTCGGTCTCGAGCCGCTCGTCGTCGAACCACCGGACCATCTGCTGCTGCAGCTCGAACTCCGTCAGCGTGACGCCGTCTTTGAGCGCCTGGACCACCGCCGCAAACGCGCGGTCCTTGATCCGATACAGGGCCTCCGACGCGAGCCTGTGCGACGCCAGCTGATCCTCGTCCCATGCCGCTTCGAACTGCTGCACCAGGTCGCCCGAAGACCGAATCGTCACGCCACGCCGACGGATGCTTTCCGCCGTGCCCGCATCGAGCCGCGAGAGATACGGAATCGCGCAGTCGGCCGAGTACTCCATCGCCACCGTCGACATGCCCGCAAGCAGCTGCGTCAGCGCCGCCTCCAGCTGGTGCCGCCCCGCGTAGACGACCTTCGCGCCGGGAAGCCGATCCAGGTTGTGCCGCTCAATTGCATGCACCACGCCTCGCGGTTCCCCCGCGGCCGGAATCAGGTAGAACCACCGCCGCGTCGTCATGTGCCCGCCGCCGGTCAGGCCCGCAAGACGTCCGGCAATGGGATTCGATCCGTGAAAGTCGTAGAGCAGCCAGCCATCGAGCCCGTCCGTCCGGAGCGCGCGCTGAACCGCGGGAATATCGAGCGCCACGTCTTTCATTATGGCGGGTCCAGCCGCCCCACCTTCGCCGGCCCTACACTTGGTCTGACGAGAGACCCCGGCGAAAAGTCGGTTCTATAATTTTCGGGAGGTCAGACCCATGAGAGCCCGTTTGCTCGTTGCCCTGCTCCTGGCGTGCGCCGCGGCTTCGGCCGCTGGCGCCCAGGTGACCTTCCGCGCCGAGGTGAACTACGTCGAGGTCGATGCCGTGGTGACCGACGCCGAAGGCCGGATCGTTACGGACCTGACCCAGGCCGAGTTCGAGGTGCTCGAAGACGGGCGGCCGCAGAAGGTGACGGCTTTTTCACTGGTCGACCTGCCGATCGAGCGCGGGGTGCAGCCGCTGTTCGCGGGGGCCCCCATCGAGCCGGACGTCCAGGCCAACACGGTGGTGGACGGCCGCATTTACCTGATTGTCCTCGACGACCTCCATACGAACTTCACCAACACGCCTCGCGTCAAACGCTTCCTCCGCGAGTTCGTCGAGCGGAACTTCGGCGCCAATGACCTTGCGGCAATCGTCCATACGAGCGGCCGCGCGACCGCCGGGCAGGAGTTCACGAACAGCCGGCGCCTGCTGCTCGAGGCCATCGACCGGTTCACCGGCCGGCGCCCCCGCGCGGAGGCGCTGGAGATCGCCGATTCCCTGAACACGTCAGTTCGCGATCCGTCGAGCGACCGGGAGTTGAAGCTCATGGATCCCCTGGAGATGGAGCGTGCCTACCACGCGCGCACGACGCTGACCGCCGTTCGGGATCTCGCGTCCTTCCTCGAGGGCGTCCGCGGCAGGCGGAAATCGATGCTGCTCATCAGCGAGGGGATCAGCTACAACGTCTACGACGTCATCAACAATTCGTCGGCCGGCATCATTCTTCAGCAGGCGAATGAGGCCGTGGCGGCCGCAACTCGGGCCAACATGGCGATTTACGCGATCGATCCGCGCGGCCTGGGCGGCTTCGATGAGGGAATTGAGGCGAGCGGCACGCCGAGCGACGTGCCGCCGGGCGATTTCAATCTCCAGCGCACGCTGTTCGACTCCCAGCGGCTCTCCCAGCAGAGCCTGCAGGTGCTCGCCGACGAGACGGGCGGCTTTGCCGCGATCAACCGCAATGACTTCGCGGGCGCATTCGAGCGGGTCGTTCGCGAGAACAGCACCTACTACGTCCTCGGCTACAACACGACGAACGATCGGCGCGACGGTCGCTTCCGCCGTATCGAGGTGCGCGTGAAGCGCCCGGGGCTGCAGGTGCGGTCGCGCCGGGGCTACGTCGCGCCGCGCGGACGCGCCCCGAACACGCGCGCCGGCGGCGGCGCTCCGCTGGACGCCGCCGTGGGACTGGCGCTCAACAGCCCGGTCCCGACAACCGGTATCCCTCTCACCGTCTCGGCGGCGGCGTTCAAGGGCACCGCGCCGAACGCGGCCGTGGCGCTCTCCGTGGAGATGCGCGCCGATGCCTTCACGTTCGCCGAGAAGGGGGACATGCTGTTCGACCGCGTGGAGGTCGCGTTTTCGACGCTCGACGCCAAGGGCGTCGTGCGGCCCGGCCAGAAACACGTTTTGACGATGGAGATGACACCGGCGACAGCCGCGGCCACGCGCGCGCGCGGGATGCGGCTCGTCTCGGAGGTCCAGTTGCCGCCGGGGCGATATCAGCTGCGTGTGGGCGCGGCGGAGGAAGGCGCGAATCGATCCGGCAGCGGGTTCTTTGACCTCGATGTGCCTGATTTTCATGCCGCGCCGTTCGCGATGAGCGGGGTCGCGGTCACGTCCGCCGGTGCGAGCGCCACGCCGTCCGTCCGGGCGCAGGATCCGCTGCGCGATGTGCTGCCTGGCCCCATGGCGGCGCTGCGTGAGTTCGGCCGAAACGACACGATTGCGCTGTTCGCCGAGTTCTACGAGAACGTCCGGAACGCGCCGCCGCACGGGATCGATCTCAGCGCCACGGTGCGCGCGAATGACGGCCGCGTCGTGTTCGAGAATCGCGAACAGCGGTCCTCGACCGATTTGCAGGGAAAGTCCGGCGGGTACGGATTCAGCGTCCGGATTCCGCTCAGCGAGTTCGAGCCCGGCACCTACGTGATTCGCGTCGAAGGCCGTTCCCGCGCGTCAGGCGGGGATGTCACCGCCGGCCGCGACGTGCTCATCAGGGTCCAATAGCTGGCCTCGCCGTTGCAGCGGCCTCGGGCATGAGCTCCCTCGGTCTCTCCTCACGCGCTGCGGCGGCGCTCGCCTACAGCGGGTGGTGGGTCACCGGGACCATTCTCTGGATTGTTGAGCGGCGGGATCCGGTCGTTCGCTTCCATGCCGCTCAGGCGGTGGTCGTCTTCGGATCCGCCGCGTTGCTGATCGCACTGCTCGGCGGACTGGCGCTCGCGTCGCTGTCCTTCCTTCCCTCGACCTTCGGGTTCCTCGTCACCGCGGCGATGGCGACGTGGACGGCGGGCGTGCTGCTGTGGGGGGTCACGATGTGGAAAGTGGCGCGCGGCGACGAGTGGAGGATACCCGTCGCCGCCCGGTGGGTCGATCGGCTTGCTACATCTTCGCAACCAGCATCGGCTTGATCTCGCCGTTGGCGTGCGAGAACTGCCACTGATTACGATTCATCCGCGGATCGGCCGGCGTTTCCAGGGTGACCGTGATCACTTCGCCGGGAAGCATCGGACGCGGGTGCCGATAACTGTCGCTCGGGAGCGGGGCTCCGGCGCGGTCGTACCAGAAGTCATCGACCTTCAGGCCGGCAATCGGCCCCGTTGCCATGTTCTTGATCTGCATGGTGGTGATGACGAAGTCCTTGCCCCCGACCTTGCCCCGCTTCACGTTGGGCTTGGTGAAACTGATCTGCGCGAGGCCGCGGACCGGCGCGAGCAGGCGCGGACGTGCGCCCTGGGCCGCGGGTGCTGCGGGTGACGCCGGGGTGGCTGGCTTCGGAGCCTGGGCCGTTGCCGTGACTGCTGCTGCGAGAACGCCGGCTACCGCCAGCGCTGCGAATCTTTCGAATTTCATGATGAAGTCCTCCCGGACGGGTACTCCCGTCACGCGACTCGGCATTATATGGGGTTACATTTCGCCGTTCCAGTCCTCGGGCTCCGGATTCGAGGACCGGAAGATTTCCAGGTGCCATTTGCCGCCGCCCCACGGCTCGATGACTTCGGTGGCGACGACGTCGACGAGGATCTCCGCGAACGTCCGTCCTTCAGGGTCGCCTTCGAGGTGGTAGGCCTCTTCCTCCCATCCGAAGTTCGGGTAGAGCACCATCGTCAGAAACAGGTCGTAGCCGTCGTCGACCACGATGATCTGGCCGCACGGCCGCTTGATCGTCGAGTGATAGATCAGGTACTTCTCCGCGCTGTGGGCGCGGATGTACCGCTTCAGGGCGAACTCGCGGGCGACGATCTCCTCGACCGCAATCTTCTTTTCCCAGCAGTCGCGGCAGTAGCGTTCCTCGCCGCGCGGCTCTGAGACGTCCTTGGCGCCGCAGAGGGCGCACTTCGATTTGGCTACCGTGGACTTGCGAGCCATGTCTGAATCTTACCGCGCGACGGGCTGGCCGCCGAGTGCTGGCTGATACATCGTCTTCACGTATTCCTTGACCATCCGGCGCGCGCTGAACTGCGGCAGCACCGTCCGGATCGACTGCTTGACGATCTTGAGCCAGCGGCGCGGAATGCCGCGATCGTCTCGCTCGTAGAAGGCTGGTACCAGCTGCTCCTCGATGATGGCGTAGAGCGCCTGGGCGTCCGCCCAGTCCTGGGCCCCGTGATCGTTCGGGTCGGCCTGCCCCTCGATCAGCCACCCGTTGGTGCCGGTGAAGCCTTCCGCCCACCATCCATCGCCGATCGAGAGATGCGGGGTGCCGTTGATGGCCGCCTTCATCCCGCTGGTGCCGCTGGCTTCGAGCGGCTTGCGCGGGTTGTTCAGCCAGACGTCGCATCCCTGGACGAGGAAGTGCGCCACGTGAAGGTCGTAGTCCTCGAGAAACGCGATGCGGCCGCCGAACTTCGGGTCGAGGGTGCGGCGGTAGATGTCCTGCAGGTGGTGCTTGCCGACGTCATCGGCCGGATGCGCCTTGCCCGCGAAGAGAATCTGGACGGGCCGGCCGTGCGCGCTGAGGATCCGGGCGAGCCGATCGGCGTCCGAGAAGATCAGCTCCGGCCGCTTGTATCCCGTGAACCGGCGCGCGAACCCGATCGTCAGCGAATTGTGATCGAGCATCGTGCCGGCGGCGACGATGCGCGTGGCGGCGACGCCGTCCTGCGTCCAGCGGTTGCGGGCGCGCTCGCGAATGAAGCCGAACAGAAAGCTGCGCAGCGCCTGCCGCGCCTCCCAGAGCTCGCCGTCGGGGATGTCCATCACGCGCTGGCAGAAGGCGGGATCGTCATGGTGATCGATCCAGTCGGCCCCGAGGTGCTTCTCCAGGAGCGCCGCAATCTCGGACGACATCCACGTGGGGACGTGGACCCCGTTGGTGACGAACGCGACGGGCAGCTGCTCGCGCGGCGTCTCGGGCCAGATCGGCTGCCACATCGTCTTCGTGACTTCGCCGTGCAGCTGGCTGACGCCGTTGACGGCGCCGGCGGTGCGAAGTGCCAGCGCGGTCATGTTGAACATCGGTCCGCTGCCGTTGTCGTATTGGGCCAGGGCGAAGAAGCGCTCGCGATACGTGCCGAGATCGCCCCAGGCTCCCGCAAGATGGGTTTCGACCATGTGGAACGGGAATGCGTCGTGGCCGGCGGCCACAGGCGTGTGCGTCGTGAACACGGTGCTGCGACGGACTTCGGCGAGCGCCGCATCGAAGCCGGCGCCGTTTTCGGCCAGGTCCCGGATGCGCTGGAGCGAGGCGAAGGCTGCGTGCCCTTCGTTGAGGTGATAGACGCTCGGCTGGATGCCCAGCAGCTTCAGCGCCCGCACGCCCCCGACGCCGAGGAGGATTTCCTGCTGCACGCGCGTTTCGCGGTCGCCGCCGTACAGACGCGCGGACAGGGCGCGATCCCACGGCGCGTTTTCTTCCAGGTCGGTATCCAGGAGGTATAGCGTCACGCGTCCCGCGCGCACCTGCCAGACCGACATCAGCACCGTCCGGCTGCCGAGAGGGACGGCCGTGACGCACGGCGTCCCGTTGGGTGTCAGCGCCTGCGTGACCGGGGCATCGCCCCAGTTGAGTTTTTCGTAGATTTCCTGCTGCCAGCCATCCGCCGACACTTCCTGATGGAAGTAGCCCTGCGGATACATGAACCCGACGCCGACGAGCGGCACGCCCAGGTCGCTGGCCTCCTTGCAATGGTCGCCCGCGAGCACGCCGAGACCGCCGGCATAGATCGGCAGCGACTGGTGCAGGGCGAACTCCGCGGAAAAGTACGCGATGGTCTTTCCGATCTGTTCGGGGCACTCGCGTTGGAACCAGGTGCCGCGCGCATCCCTGGCGGCTTCCAGCCTGGCGAGCGCCCGCTCATAGTTGGCCAGCCACGCGGGATCGGCCACCGCGCGTTCGAGGGCCTCCGGCGCGACGAGATTGAGCATGCGCACGGGGTTGTGCGACGTATCGCGCCACAACGGGTAGTCGAGGCGCCTGAACACGTTTCTGGCGTCAGGCGTCCAGCTCCACCACAGGTTGTGCGCGAGCTCTGCGAGGCGATTCAGATCGTGGCGCGGACTCACGCGTTTACTGCTCCTTGGATGCGCCGACGAGCGAGGCGAACGTCGGCAAATCGATGTTGCCGCCAGAGACGATGGCGACGACCTTTCCTGTCACGCGGCCCGTCAACGCGGCGGCGATGGCGCATGCCGCGGCGCCCTCGGCAATCACATGACAGCGTTCCGCCGCCAGCTTCATCGCCGCCGCGATGTCGGCGAGGCTGACGACGATCGAGCCGGCGGCGAGGCGCGACAACAGCGGCCACATGCTCGGCAGCACCGAGCGGCCGCCGGCGCCGTCGACGAACGAGCGCTGCCACCCCTCGAATGTACTCGCACGGCCCTGTGCGAGGGAGACCGCAAACGGCGACGCGGTTTCGGGCTCTGCCGCAAACACCCTGGCGCCCGGCCGCAGCGCCTTGAGGGCTGATGCGACGCCGGCCAGCAGGCCTCCACCGCCCACCGCCGCGACCACGGTATCCACGTCGGGCAGCGCATCGACAATCTCGAGCCCTGCGGTGCCGTTGCCGGCAATGAACCGATCGTCGTCAAACGGGTGAATGAATGCGCCCCGCATCCGCTCCGATCCGTGCGTCTCGACGGTGCGCCAGCATTCCTCGTACGGCGCGGGCACGATGCGCGCGTCGAGACGCCTGAGGGCCTCGAGCTTCGTGGCGGGCGCCGTATCGACCACCATGACCGAGCAGGGGACTCCGGCGCGGTGCGCCGCGTACGCGACGCCGAGTGCCGCGTTGCCCGCGCTCACCGTCCAGACGCCGGATGCCAGCTGGCTCGCCGGGATCGAGCGGAGGGCGTTCTGCGCGCCGCGCAGTTTGAACGAGCCGGTCGGCTGGAGCGACTCGAGTTTCAGGAACAGATTCTCGTGGAGTTGCACCAGCGGCGTACGCACAACCGGGCCGTAGATATGACGCGCGGCGTCTTCGATATCGCTCAGGGAAATCTCACGCATGCGGGCGGCGGGCAGAGCGAAATCGTAGCACGCGGCCTCGCCCGGGAGGCCAGTTGATCGGTGGTATGCTGGGCGTGCCGCCCGACGCTGAGCCCGCCTACTGCGCTTCGGATCCGAGCCTCCGGACTCGCATCTTCGCGCTCACGAGCCAGAGCCTGAGGCCGCAGGAGGACAGGGTCATGAGTCGCAAACTCTTCGTCGGGAACCTGCCATACGAAACGACCGAGCAGGACCTCGAAGCGTTATTCGGGCAAGCCGGAGCGGTGGAGACGGTCACGGTCGTCCGCGATCGGATGACGGGCCGGGCACGCGGATTTGCCTTCGTCGAAATGGCGAACGACGAGGATGCGCAGAAGGCCACGACGCAGTTCAACGGCCACCAGATGGGCGGCCGCGCGCTCACCGTCAATGAGGCGCGTCCGGAAGCGCCGCGCGGCGCCGGCGGTGGATTTGGCGGCGGCGGCAGCGATCGTGGCCGCGGCGGCCGCGGCGGCGGTGGTGGCGGCAGGGGCGGAGGCGGCGGACGTCGCACCGACCCGCGCTGGTAACCACGATGAATAATTGAGGGCGGGATCAGCCGGCCCGACATCCGCCTGATGGCGGACTGAACGCCTGGGAGTACGGCATGGCACGAAATGCTCGACCGACAGCAGCGAAACGCGAGCGCGAAAAGGCGCTGACCGAGAAGCGGAAGGACAAGGCCGCCAAGCGGCTGGACGTCAAACAGCGGAAGGCGGAGCAGGAGCGGCCTGCTGACGGGATCGATCCCGACATCGCGGATATCGTCCCCGGCCCGCAACCGCTGGCCGACTGGCAGATCGAAGAATTAGAGCAGGATCAGGAGCAGCAGGAACCCTAGCGGCCGGTAAACCGTTCCGCAGGGATCTTCACCAATACCGCGTCCAGGCGCCCACCCCCGAGGTTGGTGGTCCACAGGAAGTAGCGGCCCGTGACATCGAGGTTGCCTTTCGGGGTCTGTTCGTAGTCATCGCCGTCGACATCGTTCCCGCCCGCGGCGTCCAGGTCGGTCAGGACCTGGGCAATGACCAGCACATCCAGCGCGCCGTCGGCGTTCGTCGCGCCGTCGGCAAAGAAGCAGACCACCTCGTCGGCGACGTCGCCCACGCGGCTGGCGTTGCTCCCGCACGCATAGGGGCGCTCGCCGGTCATCAACGGGCGGGCATTGCCATGGGCGATGTGATTGGCCGCAGCCACGTCCCATCGGTTATTGAAATGCACCATGGGCCCGATCGGGCGCGTGGTGGTCGCGACAGGGAAGTCCAGCCGGATCGTGGCGTTCGGCAGCGCGCTGAAGGTGTCCGCGCCAATCGCGTATCCATGTCCCATGTCGAGATGCCCGAGCGCTCCGTTCACATCGGTGATCGTCCGTATCTTTCCGGTCGCGAGATTGACGACGCGGTTGTGACGCGAGCCGTCGGCGCGTGTCTCGAGCAGCATCAGCCACCGGCCGGACTTGTCGACGTGGCATTCGTCAAGCGCGTAATTCTTCGGAGGCGCGTAGTACGTGAAGCGGCGGGCGGCGGTCTGGTACACGACGCAGCCGATACGCGCCCAGTTCACATCCTGCACCGTTGCGGAGTGCACCAGATCGTCATCGCTCGAATGCGCCTGCGTGATGGATGCCGCGCCGCGTGGACACACGCGCGGACGGGCGCACGCCGACAGGTCGAAGACCGGCGCGGTCTCGAACTGGCGGACAAGAATGTCGTAGCGTCGAAGCTGCGACGACCCGACGCGCGTCGCATACAGGCGGGTGGGGAACTGGGCGCTGAAGTACCACCCTTCCCCGGTGCTGTACCGGTACGGACTCGCCTCGTCGAACATCGGCTGGACGTCCTGCACCGCGTCCAGCGCCTTGTTGTACCGGATCAACGTCGGTCCGGCGCCGCCGCGCGCAGGATCGGTCCCCAGGAAGATATACATGTCGGCGCTGCCGACGTGATTGTTCATGTTGCGCCAGTAGGAGTACCCGGCGTACCAGAGGCAGTCCTGCCCCTCCGCGCAGAGCGAGGCGTCGGTCAGGCGAACGGCCGCGGTGTTATACGGCGCGGGAAACTGGAACGCGCCGGCGGCGCCGCCAGTCGGGAGGAATGCGTTGATCTGCTCCGGCGTGTACCGCGGTCGAGGGGTTTGGAACCCGGAAGTCTCGAAGAACCCGCCACCCGGCGGCGGAGGCGGCGTCACGCCGAGCACCGGGTCCGCGACGGCGGCGCCCATCGAGAACATCGAGACGTCGAGCACAAGCGGGTACGTGACGGGATTGGTGCTCTCCGTCAGGAAGATGCCGTTCCGGCTGAAACGAACGCGGCCGTCGACGACCGCGATGCGAAAGCGGTCGCCGACCGTGTACGGAGTGTCGCCCCCATTCAGGTAGACGCCGTTCTCAATGACGTCGGCGGACCCGGAAGGCATGAATCGGAACGCGAAATCGATCTCGTAGTACCACGTGCCCTGGCTGCCGTGATTCAAGCCGACGAGCGCTTCCATATTGGCTGCGCCGACCGTAAATTCCACGTAGCCCTCGCCCGCGGTCAGTTCCTCGGCCGAGGTGGCGCCCGCGTCGTCCGACTGATTCTGTCCGCCTGTCTTCGTCAGAGTGTTCTCTGACGACACCGACGCGTTGACGACGTTGGTCCACGTGACGCTCTGTTCGTCGGCCCGCGGAGACGCCGGGAGCAGACAAATGGCGGCGATTGAGCAGAGAATGACTACTCGGCCGCGCAGAGCTGGGAATAGGAACATGTACCCCCGGTTGAGCAGAAAAAGTGCCACTCACGTCAAAGCAGCCCTCGTGGACCGTTAGCGCCAATGATTCCGGCGCGCGCCTCGACAAGTTTCTCGCCGCCCCGGACCGCGTCGGGTCGCGCGGGCGCGTCGTCGAATACATCAGAAAGGGAAAACTATTCCTCAATGGCACCGAAATGCGTCTGCGCGACGCCGGTCGCCACGTGCACCTGGGCGACGTGGTCCAGTACTGGGAGGATCGTCCCGGCAGCTCCCGCAGGCGCCGCGGCAGCCTTGCCGGCGGCTCGCTCGCGATCGTGTACGAAGACGACGAGGTCATTGTCGTCAACAAACCTGCGGGCTTATTGACCGTTCCGCTGGCGCAGCGCAGCGAGGCCGCGTCGGTGCAGGAACATCTCGCCGTACATCTGCACGCGCGCAAGCGCGCCCCGCTCGTCGTCCATCGGATTGATCGCGATACCTCGGGCCTGGTGGTGTTTGCGAAAAGCGTGCGCGCGCAGCAGGCGCTGAAGGCGGACTTCGAGCGGCGCAGGCCGGAGCGGGTCTACCTCGCCGTGCTCTACGGCCATCCACAGCCGTCGCGCGGCACGTGGCGCGATCACTTGAAGTGGGACGCCAATGCGCTGCTGCAGAAGCAGGCCCACCCGCGCGAGGAACACGGCAAGGAGGCAATCAGCCACTACGCCGTCGTCGAGGAACTGGAGGGCGCATCGCTTGTCGAAGTGCGCCTCGAGACCGGCAAGCGCAATCAGATCCGCATCCAGGCGCGGCTGCACGGCCACATGATGGTTGGCGAACGTCTGTATGTCCACGGTCCGGAGACCGACCGCCCGATTGCCTTTCCACGCCAGGCGCTTCACGCGGCGAAACTCTCGTTTACGCATCCACGAACCGGGCGGTTGATGGTGTTCGAAGCCCCGCTGCCACGCGATCTGTCGGGCCTCCTTTCGCGGCTGCGGACGCCTGAAGATTGACCGTTCCGCGGTCTGGACAGAGACCTCGGCGCGATGCACAATGAGCCCAGTTTCAACGCACTAGCTGGAGGCACTATGTCATTCCGATTTCTGGGTGGATTCCTCGCCGCCGCGCTGCTCGTCGCCGGGACGCCTGTTGCCGCGCATCACGCCGTGCAGGCGCAGTTCGACATCAACAAGCCGGCGGTGACCATCAAGGGCACCCTCAAGAAGACCGAGTGGATCAATCCGCACGCCAAGCTGTTCATCACGGTGAAGAACGAGCAGACCGGCAAGGAAGAAGACTGGGAGCTCCAGATGGCGGCGGCCAACCAGCTGCGGCGCAACGGCTTCCCGCTGTCGGCCCGCGGCGGTGCGAAGATTGGCGATCCGATTACGGCGACGGCGTTTGCGGCGCGCGACGGATCGACCACCGGCCTCCTGAGGTCGATCACATTTGCCGACGGGCGCACGTTCACGCGCGGCGTCTACGGCGAAGCCGATCTCGCGAAGTAAACGCCTGAGGTTCCTGGAGTGATGACGATGAAGGCACCCGTATCCATTCTCCTGGCGGGATTTCTTGCGGCGTCCACGGCCGGACTCGCCGCCCAGCAGCAGGCGGCGACCGCACCGGCGGGTGCGACGCCACGCACCGCGGACGGCAAGCCGGACCTGAGCGGGATCTGGGCCGGCGGCGGTGGCGGCGGAGCCATTAATGCGAATGCGGCTCCGGTCGATGACGATCGCGTCGTGGCGTTGCTGCGCGCGCGGACGCCCGAACTGGACAAGACGGCTCCAGCAGGCACCGACGCCAACTACGCGCATGCCATCCTGAACTTCGAGCGCGACAGCGGCCTGTCGCAGCGCGCCGTGCGCAACCGGCCGATGTACAAACCGGAGCACTGGGAGAAGATCAATCAGCTCGATAAGGACGGCAACGCCGCGGACCCGGCGTTCAGGTGCCTGCCCGAAGGCGTCCCCCGCATGGGGCCCCCCGAGAAGATCGTCCAGACACCGAAGGAACTGATCTTCCTGTACGGCATGCGCATGACGCGCATCATCCCGATCGACGGGCGTCCAATGCCGCCCGTGGCCGAATGGATCGGGCTGTGGAACGGCGTGTCGCGCGGCCGCTGGGAAGGCGACGAGCTCGTCATCGAGACTGTGGACTTCAACGACGAAACCTGGCTCGGATGGCCCGGATGGATCCACTCGATCGACATGAAGGTGACCGAGCGTCTCCGCCGCGAGGGCAACATGCTGCGCTGGCAGGCGACCGTCGAAGACCCGTTCTTCCTGCAGCCGTGGGTCCTCGCACCGCGCATGATCCGGCTAAATCCGGATCCGAATGCGGAGCTCGAGGAAGACCTGCCGTGTTTCGAGCGCGACCTGCAGCACATGGTCACGAAGGAACGCGGCTAAGAGCGGTTCACGCGTTCGCGGGTACTTCGGTGCTCGGGAAATGGGCCGGCCTTCGGGTCGGCCCTTTTTATGTGAGGCGGCTATTCAGGAGAGGTGCTGGAGCGCTTTCGCCAGCCATACCTGGTTGCATGCGAGACAGGCATACCAGGCGCGCCGGTGACTCGCGAACTCGAAGCGCCTGGCGGCATCCTGCGCGCAATGCGGGCACGTTGAGGCGCGTGCGGTCGCTCGAGGTGAACGGAGCAGCCGCCGATCCGCGTATACAGCAGGTGGGGTGCGTACGGCTTGAGGAGCACCTCGTCGCAGCCTGCCGCAAGCAACCCGGGCACATGCTCCACCGCTTCTGTTGTGACCAGGACGGTCGGACGGCACGTCAGAGCTTTCGCCGCGCGGCAGAAATCGGCTGCTGCGGCCCCCATCATGTCGGCGTCGACCGTCACGAGCGCCGGCCGCATCCGCTGGAGGGCTTCGCGCGCCGCTGTTACGTCGGAATGCGACGTCAATGCGAAGGCACTTCGCAGCGCGGGCGCCAGCGATTGCGTTGCGGCCTCAGTGTCAACGAACAGCAAGGCGGGCCGTTCAGGCGCGCCGGCCACCGTGGCCGCGGGCCTAGCGGCCATTTTGTTTCAATCTGGTCGGCGGGACGCTGTAGGGTTCCGTCTTCTCAAAACGGCCTTCGCGAACGACCACTGTCAGGCCCCTGCGCATGATTGTTTTGACGGTCTCGAGGGGGACCTGCTCGAAATGGGTCTGCCCGTGTGTTTCCTTGTCGTCCATTGCCCAACCCTACACGCCGTATGGCCCTACGGGTCACCTGTTTTGGGGGTAAATCGCGCCGGTTTTGGCACAGGTTTTTCTAAAGGAGTGCGGGAGTGACAGGACGGGTATCTTTAGGATACGATAGCGTCACGTTAGTTTAACGTATGAGTTAGGCCGTCCGGGAGGGGGCAATGGCAGGGTCGAAAAACGGCGCGATGAACTTCAAAAGCATGCAGCAGGCGGACGTGCCGCAAGGCCGCAATGGCAAGCACAAGGGCATCGTCACCAAGATCCTGTCGGACCTGGATCAGCTGAAGGACGGAGCGGCGCTGAAGGTACCGCTGGCGCAGCTCGTCGAGGGGAAGGAAAACGTCAGATCGGCGCTGAATCGCGCCACGCGGAAGTCTCACCGGCGCGTCGCGACGGCCAGCGACGACGAGTTTCTGTATGTGTGGAATGACGCGGGGGACTGAGGGGGGCTACTTGAGCCCCAGCGCGGTCTTCACCTGGACCCAGTCTGCCTTCAATCGCAGAAACGCGGCGAGGTCCGCGCAGAGCAGGAACGGATTCGTCTCGAGCTCGAGCGCCATCGTTGTACTCGGCCTGATGCCGTAGTCGTGCCCCGGCCAGACGGTGGCGTCGCGGGGAATCGCCTGGACGACATGCTGCAGGCTGTTCCACTCGGTCCGCGCATCCTCCTCGGACCGCGTCCCGCCAACCTTCCCGACGAACAACAGATCTCCGGTTATCAGCAGCTTGTAGTTCGGCTCGAAGATCACGATGTGGTCGTGGCAGTGGCCGGGCACGTGGAGAAACCGCAGGCGCAGGCTTCCGACCTTCAGTTCGTCGCCGTCTTCGACCGTCACAGACGGCGACGTCGGGGCGCTGCTGTGCGCGACGAGCGGCGCCCGCGTGCGTGACAGCGCCACCTCGTTGCCGTTGACATGATCGGGATGGGAATGCGTATTGATGACGTGCGTCACCGTGATGCCCTGGTCTTCCGCCCGCTGCACGAAGATCTCCGGCGCATACGACGGGTCGATCAAGACACCCGCTCGCGCCTCGCGGTCGGCAAGGAAATATCCGAAGTTCCGGTCGCCGCCCGACCGGATCTGTTCGAAGATCAAGCGCATCGTTCGTGCGGCCTCACGCGAGCGCGGACGTGCAGTGCGGGCACCGGGTCGCGCGGACCGCGATGGCCGAGACGCAGAAGGGGCACTCCCTGCTCGCCGGAGTCTCGGGCGGAATCTCGGCGGGCCGCTTCAGTCGATTCACCTGTTTGATCAGAAGGAAGACGGTGAGGGCCACAATCAGAAACCCGATCACGTCGTTGATGAACTGCCCGTAGGCGATGACCGGGATTCCCCGCGCTTTGGCCTCGGCCAGCGACTGGGGCACCCCGTTCGAATAATCGAGCACGGTGAACAGGCTCGAGAAGTCCACACGGCCCAGCACGAGCCCCAGAGGCGGCATGAGGATGCCCTCGACGAGCGATGTCACGATCTTGCTGAAGGCGGCCCCGATGATGACGCCGACGGCCAGATCCATCACGTTGCCGCGGGCGATGAAGGTGCGGAATTCGCCCAGCGTTCCACGGTCGAGGATTCGTCGTTCCATGACTATGCGCCCAGCAGCGACCGGACGAACTCGCGCACGTCCTTCACCTGTTCGATGGCGTGGACGGTTCTGATGACTTCCTCCGTGCGCGGTGCGCCGATCACGGGTGTCATGAGGTCGCGAACCTTTGCATTGATGGCTGCGGCGTCGACCGGATTTTCCTTCGTGCCGGGCGCGTGCCGGGTGAAGTGGCTGACCCGGCGCCCGTCGCGCAGCGTCACCTCGACGTGGCCGCTGCGCGGTGCGTCAGGCACGACCAGGGCGCGGTCGCCGACAAGCTCCACGCGCTTCATCACGGCCATCACCCGCGGATCCTTGAGCTTCTCGAACGAGTGACTGTCAGTGAACGTCACAGTACCGTCCAGCAGGCCGACCGCCAGGATGTACTGAATGTTGACGTCGGGCATCGCCCGGCCGTTGACGATGTTCGCCCCATCCTCGGGGAGGCGGGCGACGATGCGCTCGACGTTGTCGGCAGTGAGACCGTGTTGGCGGCGCAGCGTGAGCAGCGCATCGAGCGGGGCCTGAATCGGATAGCCCACCGAGAAGGTCTTGATCGCGGTTTCGGTGACAAAGAACCGGGTGCCGAGGCCGGCGACCATCTCCTCCGGGCGGGGTTCCCTGGACATCGCGTCGATCATGTTGTGCTCGCCGTCGAGCACCTCACGAACCCCTGTGAATCCGGACTGCACCATCAGGGCGGCGGTGACGCCGTTGCGCGCGCCCATGCCGCCGAAGTCGAACGCCTTTTCGATGTGCTCGTTGTCGCGTACCCAGCTCCAGAGTCCCGACACCTGCTGCGCCGCGTACGACAGCGCGTACCGCATCTGCTCCTCGTTCAGCCGCGCAAGCGATGCCGCCGCTCCCACCGCACCAAACGTGGCGCTGGTGCCTTCGGCGGATCGATGGGTCGCGCGCACGTGATCCGGCCCGAGCGCCATCAGGAATCGGCAACAGAGGTCGTACCCAAGCGTCACCGCGCGGAGGAATTCGGTACCCGAGCGCCCCTCACGTTCGGCGAGTGCAAAGGCGGCCGGCACCACGGCGCAGCCTGGATGGGCTTTGGTCACCGGTTCGAAATCGTCGGTCTCGTCGGCATGCCCGAACATGCCGTTGGCGAGGGCGGCATTGATGGCTGACGTCCGGATGTTGGTCGTGAGGACGGTGGCTTCAGGCGTCCCGCCCTGGCCGCGGACGAACGTGATCGCCGCCTCGCCCGGCTTCATATGCGCGCCCGACACGATGGCGCCGATCGTGTCGAGGATGCGGTGCTTGGCCTCGCGGACCACGTCGGGTGGGAGATCCCGGTCGCGCGCGGCCACCATGTAACGGGCGAGCCGTCCCGTCACGTCGCCGCTGGCGGGCGCCGATGTGGCCTGCCGCCGGCCGGCTGCGGCCGGCCCCGGCAGGCCGGCAGCCACGACCAGGCTGCCCGCGGTTTTCAGCACTCGGCGCCGTGTCAGTCCGTCTTTTGCCATGCGCGACATTATATGGAGCGGGGCGCCGGTAGCTTAGAATGCCCCGACATGAAGCGATGGATGAAAGCGGGTGTCGTTCCCGCCGCCCTCGTGGCGCTGTGCGGCCTGGCGCCGTCGGTCGCGAACGCGCAGTCCGGCATGCCGGGTGGAACGCCCATGACGTTTTTCGTGACCAGCGAGCCGATCGGCGAGGGCGGCAATCTGGGTGGCCTGGCCGGCGCGGACGCGCACTGTCAGGCGCTGGCGACGGCCGTCGGCGCGGGCAACCGGACGTGGCGGGCGTATCTCAGCACCCAGGCCCGTCCCGGCCAGCCGGCCGTCAACGCGCGCGACCGCATCGGCGCCGGCCCCTGGCACAACGTCGACGGCGTGATGATCGCCAGCAGTGTCGCCCACCTGCACGGAGACACGATCGAGCTCGCGCGGCTGGGGAACAACCTGCACAAGCGATCGGGACTGACCGAGAAGGGTCAGATTGTGCCGGGGCTCAATGACTACCAGGTGCCCCGCGACTCTGACTGGGAGTACAGCAGGACGACTCCGTATACCAACCGGCACGAGATGCTCACCGGATCCCAGCTGGACGGCCGGGCGTTTCCGCCGGACATGGACTACACGTGCAGCAACTGGACGAGCAGCGCCGATCCCGCTCCCGGACAGCCCGGAGGGATGGGGCCTGCGCCTGGGAAGCCGAATGCGCAGATTGGGTTTCCCGATCGCAACGGCGGCGGCAATGGCTCATGGAATTCCTCGCACGGCACAAACGGGTGCAGTCAGACCGCGCTGAACAGGACCCACGGCGTGGGGATGTTCTATTGCTTCGCGATCAACTGAGGAAGCCATGAAACGCCTTTGTTGGTGGCTGTTTGTCGGCATCGTCGCCGCGCCTGGCGCGGCGGACGCACAGGGTTCCGGCCCGATCCCGCCCCCTGATCGCATTCCCTCCAGCCTGATGACGTTCTTCGTGACAAGCGAGCCTATCGGCGACGGGGGGAATCTGGGCGGCCTGGCGGGCGCCGACGCTCATTGCCAGACGCTGGCGACGGCGGTGGGCGCTGGCAGCAGGACGTGGCGGGCGTATCTCAGTACCCAGGCCCGTCCGGGACAGCCCGCGGTCAACGCTCGCGATCGGATCGGCAAGGGACCGTGGTTCAGCGCGAAGGAGCGCGTCCCGGACTATCTGAACCGTCGTTTGAGCCGGCCAATTATCTCGTCGGAGATCCATGGGGACACGCTGGACGAGGCGCGCCGGGGCAGCAACCTGACGAAGGAGTTCGCGCTGACGGAGAAAGGCGAGCTGGTCAACGGCATCGGTGACCCGATGCCAACTCGCCACGACATCCTGACCGGATCGCAACCGGATGGTCGTGCCTTCGCAGACACCGCCGACCACACCTGCAACAACTGGACGAGCAACGGCGCGGGGTCGGCCCAGGTAGGCCACTCTGATCGCATCGGCAACGGCAATCAGTCATGGAACTCGTCGCACGCCACGACGGCCTGCAGCCAGCGAGATCTCGTCAGCTGGGGCGGCGTCGGATTGTTCTACTGTTTCGCCACGGAATAAGACTCAGGTAGGGAAGCCAAACATGAAAGCCATCTGCGTGCTCGCGGCCGGTCTTGCCGCCGCGAATCCAGCGTCCGCTCACCACAGCGCGTCCCAGTTCGACCCGGCGTCCCCGGTCACGATCCAGGGGACGGTTGCGCGCGTGGAGTGGACGAACCCGCACGTGTATATCCATATCGATACAAAGGGCGCGAGCGGGGCGGCCGAGCGCTGGATGATTGAGACGGACGCGACCCCCATTCTCACGCGCAGCGGCTGGACCCGTGACTCCGTGAAGGTCGGCGCAACGGTGACGGTGCGCGCAAACCCGGATCGGAACAGGAGCCGGAATCACGCCCTTCTGGTCTCGCTCTCGACCGGGACCGGGCCGGTCCTCGTCCCCCGCGCGCCGGCGGCCCGAACGGCCGTCCGCGCCACCAGCCTGGCCGGCGTCTGGAACAGCCTGCGTGGCTTCGGCCAG
This sequence comes from Candidatus Sulfopaludibacter sp. SbA3, assembly GCA_945903265.1. Lineage (GTDB taxonomy): Bacteria > Acidobacteriota > Vicinamibacteria > Vicinamibacterales > UBA2999 > CAXNKG01. Next base: position 36,357 of record CAMDNQ010000010.1, on the reverse strand, counting down.
CGGCGTTTCGGGACGTTGACGCCGACGCCGAAGGGCCTGGCGGCCATGAAAGCGTTCAACGAGGCCGCGAGTCCGATCGCCGAGTGCGTCCCGCACGTCGCCCCGCAGCTGCCCACGCTGCCGTACCTGACCGAAATCGACGTCCGCGGCGACAGCGTCATCATGCGCAGCGAGTTCTTCAACGTGGACCGCACGGTCCACATGGATGGGCGGCCGCATCCACGGGACGGCATGCGCACCAGGCAGGGGCACTCGATTGGGCGTTGGGAGAAGAACGTGCTGGTAGTCGACACGGTACTGTTTGCCGACCACCGCGTAGGGAATTCGTTCGGGTCGGCGTTCGCGGCCGGCCTGCCGGCAGGATCGCAAAAGCATGTCGTCGAGCGGTACCGCCTCAGCGAGGACGGGACGAGGATGCTCATCGACTTCCTCGTCGAAGACCCCGAATACCTGGCAGAGCCGCTGACCGCGAGCGCGGAATGGGACTACGTTCCCCAGCAGCGGCTCCAGCGGTTCGGCTGCGAGCCGGAGCAGGCCAGGCGTTTTACGTTTCAGTAAGGTAAACTAAGTTTCCTGCCTCGGCGGTCCTTCTGTGCGGAAGTGGCGGAATTGGCAGACGCGCTAGCCTCAGGAGCTAGTGGCCGCAAGGTCATGAAGGTTCGAGTCCTTTCTTCCGCACCACTCATCTCCTCTCTGTCGCGCCTTCTTGAGCCGCGCCTTCTTTCGCGCTGACCAGCGCGGCGATCACCAGGTCGCCGCTGACGTTCACCGCCGTCCGGCACATGTCGAGGAAGCGGTCGACGCCAAGAATGATCGCCATGCCTTCGGCCGGGATGCCAACCGACTGCGCGACGATCATGACCATCGGCAGCGACCCGCCCGGAATCCCAGCCGTGCCCACACCAGCGAGGATGGACATCAACATCACGTGCACCTGCTGTGCGACGGTGAGATCCAGTCCATAGACCTGCGCCAGGAACAGCACCGTCACGCCCTCGAACAGCGCCGTGCCGTTCTGGTTCGCCGTCGATCCGACGGTCAGCACGAACCGCGCAATATCCGGCGGGAGATGCAGCTTCCGATCGGCCACGTCGAGCGCGAGCGGCAATGTCGCGTTGGACGAGGCTGTCGAGAATGCGTAGAGGTACACCTCGCGGCAGGCGCGGAAAAACTCGAGCGGCGAGCGGCGCGCGATTGTCCAGAGCGCGGCGGAGTAGACGACGAATTGCTGCAGGAGCAGGCCCGCTACCACAGTGGCGACGTAGAAGAGCAGTGTCCTGATCACGTCCAGTCCGAACGTGAACGCGGTGTTGAAGACGATGGCGAAGACCGCGAACGGGGCGAGCAGCATGACGAAATGCACGATCCACATGCAGGCGTCGAAGATCTGCTCGAAGAAGCGGATGAGCAGCGGAGCGTCGTCCTCGTGGAGCTCCAGAGCCCCTTTCATGGGCACCGCTCGGGTCCGCTGGGCAATCCGGCTGATCGCGACGCCGAAGATCACGGCGAACACCATCAGCGGCAGCATTTCACCGTCAAGCGCGCGAACCGCGGAATCGAGCGGATTCCTCGGCACGAGCTCGATCAGCACGTCGCTGAGCGGCTTCGATGCCGCCGCGTTCGCCTGGATCGTCTGCACGGCGGCGGCATCGCCCGCCAGCTGCACGTTGTCGCCAGGGCGGAGCAGATTCACCAGCGCCAGGCCGATGAGCACCGACGCGCCGCTCAGGAGCACGGTGTACGCCAGGGTGCGGCCCGCCACACCAGACAGATCCCGCCCGCGGCCTAGTTGATACACCCCGACCACGAGCGCCGAGAACACCATCGGCACGACGATCATGAAGATGCCGCGCAGGAAAATCTGGCCGATTGGCCGCAGGATGTGAAAGTTGAACGCCGCGAGCGCGGGGGAATCGGCGTACCCGTGAAGGGCTGTGCCGAGCGCGATGCCGGCGATCAGCGCGATCGCCAGCTTATTGTGAAGCTTCACGTCCGGGATGATACACGCCTTGCTTCGGGCCACAGCGCCACCGGCGCGGGCGCGAGGCGGCGTCCCGCCCGGATTGCTGTTGTGAGGCCCCGGAACGAGCGTGCATCCCGGTCGCTCCACGTCCATCCATACTGGGCGCGGATGGGGGAGGGGAGCAGCCCAACGGTGAGCAGGCGATTCATCCAGGCGGCTGGCGCCGCGATCGCCCCAAGTGGCGACAGGACCGCCGCCTGCAGATCCATCCCATCGCGGCCGACGGCAATCGCACCCGCCGCGTACATCCGAGCCAGGTAGTTGGAGGTCTCCGTCCATGTTCGCGGAACGTCCGCGGGCCTGGCCCCGAGGTCGATCGCCACTGGCGCCGCCTCCGCGCAGTACGCGTCGCGCTCCCCTGGCGTCATGGGGCCGACGAGCAGGCCGTAGACGAGCGGAAGTGTCTCGAGCAGCGTGGCATGCACCCACAACACGAGATCCGGATCCTCGGCGGAGTACCGGGTGCCCGCGGGGAAGATGCCGGTGGCGTGGCGCAGCGTGCCGTTGACGCGGCGATGAATCGTCCTGATGCCCTCGAGGGCCGTTCGACGGCCCTGATCGTCGCCGAACGTCAGGGCGAGCATCGCGCGGATCGTGTAGTGCAGCCGCTTCACCGCGGTGACGCGGCTCGTGCGGAACGAGCTGTGGTCCGCGACGCCGGCCGCGACAAGCGGGTGCGCCAGCTGCATCAGAATGGCGCGCGGCCAGCCCAGGACCACGATCCGCTCGGCGTTCACGCGCTGCGACACAAGTGGGAACATAAAAAAAGCCGGGCCCCCGTCGTGAGACACGGGAGCCCGGCTCGATGTTACGCGAACAGCCGATGCTATTCGATGATCGTCAGGTGCGACGCCGCCACGTCGAACGGTTTGAACTCGCCCGTGCGGCCCTGCGGATCCGTCGCCGTAATGGTGTAGCGCACGACTCCGACCGGCGCGTCCTCGGGCACGATCCACTTCGCCACCCAGAACTCGCGCTCCGGCTGCTGCGCCGTCTGTCGATCGCGCATCGGGATGTCGAGCGTGCGGCCCGCGTACGACAGGTGGACGACGAGCTTCGTCCCCTTGTCACGCACGTTGGTCGTCGGATTGATCGCCGTGGCGCGGAAGCCGACCGGCTCGCCGCGTTTGTAGCGGTTGCTCATGGTGCAGTTGAGCGGCTTGCCGGGGCCGAAGAAATACGTCAGGTCCCCCCAGACCACGAGCGTGTCGGTGCTCTGGCCGGCGACCGAACCGGCCGTCAGGATGGCCGCGAGGCCGACGATGATGCAGGCGCTGAGTCTTTTCACGGGTCCTCCGCTATCGAAGCGATGTCGTGGGCACGTTGGGCCGCGCGAACTGCGCGTCGTTCACCTGCACGTTCGGCCGGATGTCCTTGATCTTGATGATCCCTTGACCGTTGGTCCAGGTCCGCGTCCAGGCAAACGGCATCTTCACTCCCGCCACGTCGCGGAAGTCAGAATAATCGATCTGGACGGGCACCGGGCCCGCAAGCGTGTCCACCCAGCGCACCAGACGGACCAGGAGGCCCGTCGCGCTGTCGAAGTGGAGATTGACCGGCGATTCGCCCTTGTTGATTCCCCTGGCGACGATGGTTTCCTTGCCTTCCACCTCGCCGTATCCCATCTGGAACGTCTGGAACGCCTTGGCCAGTTCGGTGGGGAAGAAGCTCTTGGTGTCGATCTTCGAGCCAATCAGGCTCCAGCCGGTGAACTGAATGAGCGGGATTGGTGTGTCGGGATGGTACCGGCCGGCCTGATTGCCGTTGAAGTACCAGAGCAGGTCGTTGGCACCTGTTTCCGCCTTTTCCGCACGCTGCTCGGGAGCGCGGACGACGGCTTCGAACGGCACTTCCGTGTCACTTGTTTCGAAGCCCAGATAGGTCCCGGTGGCCGCAAAGCTGCGCAGCGACGCCAGTGCCTTCGCCCCGCCGGATGCCTCAATGTAGCGGGCGAGCACCTTTTCCGCGGGCGGCGCGGCGATGTCCGGGAAGAACTCGAACGATGTCGTGTCGGTAATGAGTTCCGAGTACTGCAGCCTCAGGCTCGGCGAGGGCTCCGGCGTCGGGTCGCCCGCGTGGCACGTGAAGCAGGTGACGCGCTTCTGGCCGCCGAAGTACAGCCTGTTGATGTTGTTCATCATCACGACCATCTGCCGCGCGCGCTCGATGCGCGGCGTCGAGATGGCGAACGCCTTCGGGTCCGATGTGATCGTGCCGTGGTGGCAGCCGACGCAGTCGAGCAGCAGCGCGGAGGCGAACATGCCCATCGCGTCGTTGAACTGGTCGACCGGAATGCCCTTCAGGACCTGGACGTTGAGATAGACGTTCTCGGCCATCGGGGGCTGGCCCTGGGCGGCGCCGGAAGCGGCCGGTGCCGCGGGTGCAGCGGGCTTTGGCGCCGGAGCGGCCGGTTTGGGCGCCTGGCTCGCTTCATATCCAGCGCCCAGGAGGCAGACGATCACAACGGTGGCCGCAGCCACGAAACCACGACGTGCTCTGAAGGTCATTCGGTCCTCGTCTCAATAGACACAAAAAAAGGGCAGCCGGCCGAAGCGGGCTGCCCTTGATCTTACTCTCGAGTGTTCCTAGCCGCGCTCACGCGTGACGATGTGCTTGTTGTCGCGCGCCTCGCAGGGCAGGTCCTCGATGAGCATCGCCTTCGGGTTCGCGTTCAGGACACGGCGCAGCGGAGTCATGGTCCACGGCTGCATCAGCACCTCTGGATCGTGAATCTCGAACTGCCAGGTGAGCTGATTCCCGTTGCGCGTCACACGCTCGACCACCCGCATGTTGTTCGAGTGGAGGTACCCGGGCCAGCCGAGCCACGACTCGTCGGTGAACCCGATGCTTTCGATGACCAGGGTGTCGCCTTCCCACCTGGTGATCGAGTCACCGAAATAGGTGAGGTCCTGCGAGCGGATCGGGTCATGCTGGGTTGCGTCAAGCCGCACCACGCGGAACTGGTTGTGGCTCGCGTAGAGGAGGATCAACTCGTTCGCCGTCTGGACGATCTTGCTCGGCGCGCCGATGCGCGGCAGCCCGTCCGGATAGCAGTTGATTTCCGGGTCCACGAAGTTCCCGTTCACGTCGTTGTACTCGACCTTCGCCCAGTACTCCGGCTTGTAGAGGGGGACGTTCGTGCCGTAGGCGAGCCGCTGACGGACGCCGCTGTCGCGCTCGAAATTGATGGCGGGCTTGCACTCCTGGCCCGGGTGGCAGGGACGGCCGCGGCTCAGCACCGTGACGTTGCCGCTCTCGTCCGGCTTGATGTCGCCGCCGCCGCCGGTGTTCACCCACATGCCGCTGAAGTCGACCTTGCCGTCCGCCACGCGCGGCGTCGGGCCGGCAGGCTTCGCGGCGCCACCCTGCTGCATCGTGGCATCGGCCGCGGTGAGCCAGAGCGCAGCGCCGAGGACGCCCGCCAGGACGGTGCTCGTTCGAATACGTCGCATCATGATTGCGTCCCTTCGAAGGCGTTAGTTGTTGAGCGGATTCGTCGGATCCTCATGGAACAAGGTGATGACCTTGCCATCGGGCCCCTTCATCGTCCGCACGCGGCCGACGTTCGCGCCGTTCTTGGCGGGAGCGAAGGTCACTTCGTAGGGCTGGCCGATCTGGAAGATGCGGACCAGGCCGGAGGCGCGCAGCGCGCCGGGACCGGCGCCCGACATTTCCCATACCACCTTGGTGCCGTCCGCCTTGGTCTCTTCGAAGAACCAGCGGCAGTGCGGGTTGATCATGGCGAACCGCGTCATGACGCCCGTGAAGCCCTTGGTCTGGTCCATTTCGTACTCGGCCTGGATGGCGTGGTGCGCAACCGCCGAGGACGAGGAGAACATCGCAATCGCCACGAGGGCGAGGATTCCAAAAGCGCTCTTGAGTTTCATTGGCAGCTTCCTTTTACTTGACGTTTGCCGGAACCGGCATGATCACGTACGGATTATAAGTGTTTGTATTGACCGTTGTCAGGTCGAAGGTCGTGTCGCCCACCCGCCGGGTGATGCGGCGCGGCTGGAAGATATCCGCCAGGTAATCCTCGTAATTCCAGTCGCCATATTCAGAGTACGTCGACTGGGACACGACCGCCCCCGTCGTTTCGACCTGGGCGACGTACGTGCCGGTCAGGATCTTGAGGGCCGCGGGATTCGCCCGCCCCAGGAGGCTGGCATCCTGGCGGACCGTCGCGACGGCGGTTACGTCCTCGGCGGGTGCCGGCAGCGGGAAGGTCAGCGTCCAGGCGTTCGCGCCGGCCGCCTTCATCGTCGCGCGGTTGCCGGCCATCTTTGCCGCCTTGACGACGCCCATCGGGGTGGTCCACAGCAGCACCGCGCGCTGCTTGGCCTGGTCGCGGGCCGCCGTGGCGCCCATGCCGCGATCCGTCTCGTTCCAGGCGGCGCCGCCCGCAACGACCTCGATGGTGCGCTGGGGCTTGCCCGTGCCCATCTGGCGCTGATAGTCGACGCGCACACCCGGGACCGCGTAGTTGACGCTCATGCGGTACTCGGGGACGTCGTACTTCTGCGTCCCGACGGTCACCGTGCCTTTGGCCCAGTGTTCCAGCGTGATGATCGAATCTTCCTGCTGGATGGCGCGCAGCATGCCCATCGTGTTGGCCATCTCGAAAAGCAGGGTGGGGACGTCGGTTGGTTTCTGCGTCGTGGCGACCGGTTTGGCCTGTTGTGCTGTCAGCGACGTGGCGAGCACGGCCACAACGAGAACACCTGAAATCAAGAGTGCGGATTTGCGCATAAGCCCCTTCTGTGGACCGCCGAGATTAACGGAACGCGCATGCATTGTAAAGAAACCGCCTCAGCCGTTCAACGCTGAATTGGGCGTAGGATTTGCGATCCAAGAAGGCGTGGACAGCCGGAAGGATTGGTCGGAGAAACTCGATGCCCTCATTGAGGGTGTCGACGGCGTGTGCAGGGAAGCCGAGCGGACAGGCACATACGTGCGGGAGGCCCTGTCGCGGCGTCCTTTCTATCCCGACCGGCGCCGTAATCCCCGCATCCCACTGCCTGGCGAATCGGAGCACGACAACAACGACGCGGCCTGAATAGATGTGGTGAGGCGGGGGGGAATCGAACCCCCAACCCGCAGATTAAGAGTCTGCTGCTCTGCCAATTGAGCTACCGCCCCAGCGAAATCACATTCTAACCCATGGAACGTCGGATGCAGGCCGTGTGGGGCATGGACCCGAACGAACTTCTGCTGACCGCCGCCCGCGCGGCCGCGGTCTACGTCCTGATGCTTGTCGTCATCCGCGCGCTCGGCAAGCGGACGGTCGGAAATTTCTCGGCATTCGACCTGCTCGTCGCGCTGATGCTCGGCGAAGTCGTCGACGAGATCATCTACGGTGACGTCCGGTTCATGCAGGGCACGGTGGCGATCGTGGCGATCGGTGCCCTGGCGTACGCGGACTCCTGGCTCGCATACTTCGACCACGGGATGGAATCGATCCTCGAAGGGAAGCCCACGATCATCGTCCGCAACGGCGAGTTCGATCGGAAAGGGATGCGCGCGGAGCGGATGAACGAGAAAGATGTGCTGGGTTCGCTCCGGCACCAGGGGATTCACGACATGCGCGAGGTGGACCTCGCCATCGTCGAGCACGACGGCAGCGTCAGCGTCCTGAGACATTCGTGGGCCGAGGCCGCGCAGAAATCCGACGTCGTGAAAGACGAAGTCCAGGCGCGCAGGGACGTGATCGGCGATGCCGAGACCCCGCCGCCAAACAAGCGCACCGACTCTTCCTACGCGCTGGACCAGCCCGTCAGCCGGAAACCGAAACAGGCGGCCTGAGATGGATCCCCTGCGGATCGTCGTCCGGGTCGCATGCGCCTACGTCCTGCTCCTGGTCCTGGTCCGTCTGGCAGGAAAGACAACCGTCAAACACGCCAGTCCCCTGGACTTCGTGACGGCGCTGATCGCGGGTGACCTCGTTGACGACGCCGTGTGGGCGGAAGTCAATGCGAGTGTGTTTGTCGTGGCGGCTGGATCGTTATTCATGGTGCACGCCGCCGTGGACTACGTGCGATACCGCGCCGGGCTCGCACGATGAAAGAGATCGTCTGGATCGCCGGTGTCACGGGGCTGGCCCTCGGTGTGGTCGGACTTGCCGTCGGCCCTGGTCACGACACGATGACCTTCGTATCGCCTCCAGAAGTCGTCGCCGAGGAGTTCGTACGGTCACTGGCGACGGGGCGGTATGACCGGGCCGCGCGTCACCTTGACGATGCGGACGGCGCGGACGCGATGCTGACCGCTGAGGGCACATCCCTTCGCGAGCGTGCGGGGGCGGTGAGCCAGGTCGAAGGGGAAGCAGGCTCGATCGGTTGCGACGCCGCGACGGCGTCGACCCGGATCACCACGTCAGACGCCGGCGAACTCGAATGGCGCTTTTCACTGGTTCGCCGCACAGGGACGTGGAAGATTCAGGACTGGAGTGCGGTAGACTGAGCACGTTGCGCCCGTAGCTCAGTTGGATAGAGCGTCGGACTTCGAATCCGTAGGTCGCAGGTTCGAGTCCTGCCGGGCGCGCCAGCCTTCGCGCCGGCAAGCCCGCGCTTCGGCTGGCAGGCCAACACCTCTCACGCGCCCGTAGCTCAGCTGGATAGAGCATCAGCCTCCGGAGCTGAGGGCCACAGGTTCGAATCCTGTCGGGCGCACCACTCTTCTCCCGTCGCTTGCACCTGACGGGCGCTCAGATCACAATGTCCGCGCTTCTTCCCCCAGTCCCGTTGACAAGGAGAACTCCGTGATGTGTATTCGCGCACTTCTGGTTGCCGCCGCGTTGTCGGTGACCGTGCCGGCTTACGCGCAGCAGCAGGCCCCGGCCCAGCCCGACCCGCAGGAAGAAGAACAGCCCGTCTACGAGGAACAGGTCGTCGTGACCGCGTCGCGGTCAGAGCAGCAGCTGGTCAACGCTCCGGCCGCCGTGACCCTTGTCTCCGCCCAGACGATCCAGAACTCGCCGGCGACCAACATCGGCGACCTGCTGCGGTCGGTCCCCGGCATCAACGTGATGCAGGCGTCCGCGCGCGACATCAACATCACGACCCGTGGCGCGACGTCGACGCTCTCCACGTCGCAACTCGCGCTCGTCGACGGGCGCAGCGTCTACATAGACTTCTTCGGCATGGTGATGTGGGACCTGGTGCCGTCGAACCCGAACGACATCAGGCAGATCGAGGTCATTCGCGGCCCGGCGTCGGCCGTCTGGGGCGCCAACGCCATGTCCGGCGTCGTCAACGTGATCACGAAGACGCCGCGCGAGCTCGCCGCGCAGGGGGGCACGTCGCTCACAATCGGCGTCGGGGCGTTCAACCGCAGCGTCGCCGACTCCGGCGCCGACAGCGGGTCGCTGTTCTACGTGAACGGGTCGCACGCCGAGGCGGTCAGCGATCGCTGGGCATTCAAGCTGTCGGCGGGCTACTTCACGCAGGACCCGCTGGCGCGGCCGGTCGGGACGATCCCCAACGCGTTCCGGACGCCCTACCCGCCGTTCGCGAACAACGGCACTTCCCAGCCGAAGTTCGACGGGCGCGTCGATTACGACCTGGCCTCGGGTGGCATCGTCACGATCAGCGGAGGCGTCGCAGGTACGGAAGGTCTGATCCACAGCGGCCTCGGCCCGTTCGATATCGACAGCGATACGCGGATGACGTACCTCTCGACCCGGTACCAGAACGCCGGCCGCCGGATCGCCTTTTTCACCAATATGCTCCAGGGGGACGCGGCTAACCTGGTGGCGCGCGGCACCAACGGACAGCCGCTGCCGCTCGACTTCGACACCAAGACGTTCGACGTCGAGGCCTCAGACGTGCGCGCGGCCGGCACGCGCCACGTCCTCACCTACGGCGGTAATTTCCGCCGCAACAGCTTCGACATTTCACTGGCGCCGGCCGGCGACGACCGCAGCGAAGGCGGCGGGTTCGTCCAGGATGAGATCTTTCTGAACGATCATTTCCGGTGGGTGCTCGGCGGCCGCGTCGACAAATTCTCGTCGATCGACGATCCCGTGTTCTCGCCGCGGACGACGTTCATGATCAAGCCCGGCGCCGCGCAGACGTTCCGCGTGTCGTTCAATCGCGCGTTCCGCGCACCGTCGTTCATCAACAACCACGTCGATACGACCATCCTGAGCGAGGTCAACCTCGGCGCCATTTCTCCGGCGTTCGCGCGTTTCGTGTTCCCGATTCGCGCAGTCGGCAACGCGGACCTCAGGCAGGAAACGATGACGGCCTACGAAATCGGGTACACCGGGGTCGTCGCCAATCGCGCCACCGTGACGGCGGCGGTTTACTGGAACGTGACCAAGGATGGGATCTACTTCACGCCCAACGCCGCGTATACGCCGCTGGCGCCGCCGCCGGGTCTGCCGCCGGTCGTGGTCGGCATCCTCGCGTCGCTGAGTCCGCCCGTGCTGCTCCCGTCACGGTTCACGTACCTGAACCTCGGCACCATCAGGGACAAGGGATTCGAGCTTGGCGTGGACGGGCGCCTCAACCGTCTCGTGAACGCGTTCGCGAACTATTCGTTCCAGGCGATGCCGGTCGCCGAGGATTTGCCGCCTGGCACGTCGATCAACGACGTGAACTGGCCGGCGAAGAATCGCGTCAATGCAGGGTTCGACTTCAGCTACAGCCGGTTTCTCGGCAACATGTCCGTCAACTACACGGACGAGGCGTACTGGCAGGACGTGCTCGACGCGCGTTTCGCGGGCACGACAGACGCCTACACGCTCGTGAATGCAGGCTTTGGCGTGCGCTGGTCTGGGGAGCGCGTCGTCACCAGCCTCAAGGTGACGAACCTCGCGAATCAGGAAGTGATGCAGCACATCTTCGGCGACGTGCTGAAGCGCCAGGTTGTCGGCGAGGTGCGGTTCACGTTCTAGCTAGGGCTCCGCATACTTCATCACCGCGCGGAGGTCGGGTCCTTTCGACCTCCGCAGCGGTGCCCACAAATCTCCGACCGCCGCCAACCGTTCGGCAGCCGTGCGAATCGTGAAATCACGCGGCGACACGCCGTCCTCAACTTCTGCCCACGTCAGCGGCGTCGACATGCCCGCAAATTCGCTCGCACGCGCGCTGTAAGCGCTCGCAAGCGTCTTCCCGCGGCTGTTCTGCAGGTAGTCGATATACACCCGGCGGCCCCGCGCTTTCAGCGACCGTTCGACAGTCGCCACCTTCGGGTGTTTCCTCGACACGACCGTTGCGACAATCTGGCAGAAGAGCAGGCCGGCCTGGTAGGACGTCCCCGGCGGCATCGGCACGTAGATGTGCAGCCCCCCGGCGCCTGATGTCTTCGGATAGCAGGGCGCCTTGAGGGCATCGAGCTCGTCGCGCACCCATTGCGCCACGTCCAGGACGCGCGGAAACGGCAGGCCATCCGGCGGGTCGAGATCGATGGCGACGTGATCGACGGTCTCCTCGGACTGGACGCGCGAGAACCAGGGATCCTGCGAAATGGACGCGAGCTGTGCCGTGTACAGAAGCGTGACGAGCGATCCCCCCACGATGTGCGCGCGCGTCTCAGTCTCCGTCGTCGCCTGTTCGACGCGCACACCGGACGGGAACTTGTCCGGCGCGCGGTGCTGATAGAACGGCTTGGCGTCAACGCCGTTCGGATAGCGCTTCATCACGAGCGGCCGGTCGGCCAGCACCGGAAGGAGGTAGGGCGCCACCCGCACGTAATGCCGGAAGAGATCCCCCTTCGTGAGTTTCAGCTTCGGCCAGAACACCTTTCGGAGGTTCGTGATCTCGAGTCGTTCCCCGGCCGGTAATTCCAGTACACCGCTGCCAGAGCCGTCCTGGATGGCGTCGATCTGATCGAGCAGCCTGGCGATGGTGGTTTTGCTCAGCGCCGCGGATTTCGCCCGTTCGGCCGCGCGGTCGCGCCGCGGGCCGGCCTGAAGACCGGCCCCTGCCGCCGCCCGTTGTAAGGGCCGACCATCCGACCGGATCGCCTGGCGGACGACGGTGTCGGGTTCCTTGCGGACCGACTCCGGCTTGATGTCCTCCCGAAGGCCGATGTACGTCGGATGGCGCAGCTTCGCGTCGGCGGTCCATTCCGTGAACTTCACTTCGGCGACGAGCGTCGGCTCGACCCAGTGCGGAGGCGCGTTGGTCTTCGGCGTCTTCGCAAACGGCGAGCGCTTCGCGGCGTTCGCGCGCAGCTTGCGCCACAGGCGCCCCAGTTCGGCATCGGTGAACCCGGCGCCCGTGTGTCCGATGTACTGCAGCCGGCCGGCGTCGTCGTGAATGCCGAGCAGCAGTGCGCCAAAGAACGGACGGGATCCGCGCGGGTCGGTCCAGCCGCCGATCACGCACGCCTGCCGGCTCACCAGCTTCAGCTTGCGCCAGTGCGGCGAGCGTTTGCCCGAGGTGTACGGCGCATCGAGCCGCTTGGCGATAAGTCCCTCCCAGCCGCCGGCGTGCGCGCGCGCGTGCATCTCCCGGCCATCGGCAACGACCTGCTCACTGATGTGCAGCCGCGGGTCCTTGACGCCTTTTACCAGCGCCACGAGACGGGCGCGCCGCTCAGTGAGCGGGAGGGGCCGGAGGTCGTCGTTGCCGTCACGAAGGATGTCGAAGAGGAAATACGCCACGCGCGGTCCGGGCGAAGTGGAGGAGGCCGTCATGTGCAGCCGCTGGAGGTGCTGGAAACCGAGCGGCGTGCCGCGATCGTCGAGGGCGACGAGCTCTCCGTCCACGAGTACCGGGCGGTCGAGCGTCCGGCCCCATCGCTCCAGGGCGTCGGCTATATCGGGATACTGCGCGGTCTTGTCGTTGCCGAGACGAGACCAGAACGCCACATCGGCGCCCCGGCGGGTCGGGATGACCGAGGCGAGGGCTCGAATGCCGTCGTATTTTGGTTCGTAGGCGAGCTCGGCGGAGTCGAGCGGCGCGGCACCGGTCGTGGCCAGCATGGGGCGTACGGCGGCCGGGTCGTCACGCCACATGTTCAGCAGCTTATGCGGCTTTGTCCTGCAAATCCCAGATCCCTATCTGGGAGTTTTGCGACGCTCCCGCAGGTCGCGTTCGGCTTCGAGCCAGTCGTCGAAGTCCTTGCCCTGATCGCCTCCGCGCTTGAGGTAGCGGTGGTACGCCGCCTCAGCGATTTCCTCGAACGTCGGTTCTTTCACGGACCCTGGCGCCGCTTTGGCGGCAGCGGGCGCACGGCGTGTTCCTGTCGTGCGGCGGCGGGGGACTGACAGCGCATCAGCAGTTTTCTTCGCCATGGCGAATCACTCTTTCAGGCGGATTGTACTTCTTCGGCCACGTGCTCGAAGAGTTCCTGGATGCTGTGCATGGCCACTGGCAGCCCTCCTGTTATCGGGTCTGTGGGACGGTGTGTCCCGCTGGTGCGCGCAGGCGCAGCATGCCGGCCAGCGGAATGTGCACCCAGTCGGGACGGTTGTTCAATTCGTAGTTGACCTCATGCGCCGCTTTGTCCATCAGGAACAGATGAAGCAGCGCCTCGAGATCCTCGGGACGCACGGGCAGGAGGGACGAGGTCCTGGTGGTGTCGAGGTACGCGCGCAGGAATGTGCCGCCGACCCAGCGCTCCCAGAGCTCCGCCCACGGCGCGAGCCGCTCCAGATCTTCGGGACGGGTGGCGGTGGCGGCGGTCAGTCCGGTCAGGGCGGCATAGCTGAACGACCGCAGCATGCCCGCCACGTCCCGCAGCGGCGAGCACTTCTGGCGCCGCTCGTCCAGCGGCCTCGCGGGTTCTCCCTCGAAGTCGAAAATGATGACGTCGCCTTCGGTGACGAGGACCTGACCGAGGTGATAGTCCCCGTGGCATCGAATGCGCTGACCGCTGCCTTCGATACCGTCGATCTGGTCGAACAGGCGCAACGTGTCATCGCGGTGCGCGAGCACCTGAAGGGTGAGACCGCGGCGCCGGTCGTCCAGGCCATCGAGGCGGCGCTCCACGAGCGACAGCTGCTCCTCCGCATTGCGCCGCATTGCCGCGGCCGTCATGCGCACGTCATGCCGCGTAAAGGGTTCCGGCGCAAACGCCGGGTTCTGCGAGTCGGCGGCCAGCCGGAGATGGAGTTCGCCGGTGCGTTTGCCGAGGATCCCGGCCAGCGTCAGGTACGGGCCGACCGCCTCCGCAACCCGGGACTCGGGTTCGCCGAGATCGTCAAGCAGCGACGCGGACGAGGAGCGTTCGCGGATGGTCTGCCGCGACGGGAGCGGAAGCACCCGCTCGAAGTACCTGCCCAGCTCGTCGATCGAGACCTGCCACCCGTTACCCTGGTTCGAGACGTATTCCTGCACCACGGCGACCGCACTGACGGCGTCTGCGCCGACGTATGAGAGGACGCCCGCCAGGTTCGGCATACGGGTAAAGCCGCCCGCCGCGAGCGCGTCCCCGACTTCGACTTCGGGATGGGGTCCGCCTTCGACCCGCCGGAACAGCTTCATGATGAAGCGCGTGCCGAACAGCACCGACGTGTTGCTCTGATCCGGCGCGGTGCGCACGATCGGACGGTCCGGCTGTGCGTCCGCCCGCTTCGAGGCGGGGCGGTTCGACCCTGCAAGGCGGCCCTCACGCAGGGGCCGCTCGCCGTCCTCCCGCACCATGTTCAGCAGCATCGCGCAGACGTCATCGTCGAACAGCCCATCGTAGAGGACGCCTTTCCGCGCGCCAGAGATGAGGGCGACGATGGCCGACGGCGGCAGCTTGTCCTGAGCCGGCGTGTCGGAGCCGCCAGCCATCGCCAGCGGAAGGACGTATTGCTCGACGCCACCGTCGCGATACTCGACATCCACGAACGCGAGGAACGCCGGATGCAGCCCTCTCCGCAAGGTGGTCCAGTCACTGAACCGTGTGGCGCCGATCTCGCGCGCTTTGCCGCCGAACCAGCGCTGACGTGGCAGGTACTCGGGCAGGACCTGACGTTCGATGATGGTCCGTAACGAGCTGTCGAGTGTCGTGTCCCACACCGGCCCCGAGAACAGCACTGGGACAGCTGCGGGTGCAGGCGCCGCCTGCGCTGTCCGGGCGGTGAGCGGCTTGACGGCCCGTTCGAGCTGGAACCAGAGAAAGCCGTACGGCGCGACGGTGAGGAAGTAGGGGTGCTCGCCCAGGCGCGGAAACTCGGTCTGGCCGAGCATTTCAACCGGCGCCAGGCCCGCGAACGCTTCCAGCGGGACCTCGGCCGGCTGGACGGTCCTCGACAGGTTCGCCACGCACAGGACGATATCCCCCTCGAGCCGGCGCACGTACGCCAGCACCTTGCGGTTCGTGGTGGGGATGAACTCGATCGAGCCCCGGCCGAACACCGGATGCTGCCGGCGGAGCGCGATCAATCGTTTCGTCCACTGGAGCAGCGAGAAGGGCGATCGCTCCTGCGCCTCGACGTTGATCGATTCGTAGCCGTAGACCGCATCCATGATGACGGGGGCATAGAGGCGCGCCGGGTCCGCGCGCGAGAAGCCGGCGTTGCGATCGCCGCTCCACTGCATCGGCGTCCGGACGCCGTTGCGATCGCCGAGGTAGACGTTGTCGCCCATCCCGATCTCGTCGCCGTAGTAGATGATGGGCGTCCCCGGCATCGAGAGCAGCAGGCTGGTCATGAGCTCGATGCGGGGCCGGCTGTTTTCCATCAAGGGGGCCAGCCGGCGGCGGATGCCGACGTTGATGCGCATCTGCGGATCGGCCGCGTACTGCGCATACATGTAGTCGCGCTCTTCGTCGGTCACCATTTCGAGCGTGAGCTCGTCATGGTTGCGGAGGAAGATCGCCCACTGGCAGCCCGGGGGAATCTCTGGCGTCTGATTGATGATTTCGACGATCGGATGGCGGTCTTCCTGGCGGACCGCCATGAACATGCGCGGCATCAGGGGGAAGTGGAACGCCATGTGACATTCGTCGCCGTCGCCGAAATACGCCTGAACGTCGGACGGCCACTGATTCGCCTCCGCCAGGAGCGCCCGCCCCGTATATGTCTTGTCCAGCTCGCGCCGCATCTCCTTCAGCACGTCGTGGGTTTCTGGGAGGTTTTCGTTGATGGTGCCTTCCCGTTCGATGAGATAGGGGATGGCGTCGAGGCGCAGCGCATCGACGCCGAGGTCCAGCCAGAACCGCATGACCTCGACGATGGCGGCGCGGACCGCCGGGTTGTCGAGGTTCAGGTCGGGCTGGTGCGCGAAGAACCGGTGCCAGTAGTACTGGCCGGCGACCGCGTCGTAGCTCCAGTTCGATTTTTCGGTATCGGTGAAGATGATCCGCGTACCGGCGTATGCCGTGTCGGTGTCACTCCACACGTAGTAATCGCGCTCGGGGGATCCCTTTGGGGCGTGACGCGCGTGCTGGAACCACGGATGCTGGTCGGAGGTGTGGTTGACGACGAGCTCGGTCAGGACGCGGATATCGAGCGCGTGCGCGGCGTCGACGAACCGGCGGAAGTCGTCGAGGGTGCCGTAGATCGGATTGATCGAGGTGTAGTCGGCGATGTCATACCCGTCATCGCGGAGCGGGGATGGATAGAACGGCAGCAGCCACACGCAGGTGACGCCCAGGTCGTGGAGATAGGGGAGCTTCTGCGTGAGTCCCGGAAAGTCCCCGATGCCGTCCGCATTGCTGTCGCAAAAGGCGCGGACGTGCGCCTCGTAGATGATGGCGTCCTTGTACCAGAGCGGATCGGCCACTAGTCCCTGACCCCTGATCCCTGACCCCTGATCCCTGATCCCTGATCCCTGATCACCAGGATGTGCGCCATGCGTTCGGACGGCTCGAGCCGCACGTAATTCCAGTCGCCCCGCCAGACATACGTGGCGTCGTCCAGGAGGTCCTCGACGACATAGGACTGGCCGGCGCCCAGGCCGAGCTCACCGGTCGGAACCCGCACGTGTCCGTGTTGGAGGAAATGTGGATCCGTATTGGCGACGACGAAAATCCGGTTGCTGTGGTGCGAGGGTGCGGGAGTGCGGAGGTGCGAGGGAACGGATTTGCTGAAGAAGAGCAGTGCCGGATTATCGGTGTCGTGAAACTGCAGCGAGTCGTTGAACTGCAGCGCGGGATGCGCGCGGCGGATGGCGTTGACGCGCGCGATGAGCTCGTTGAGGTTGCCGGCCTGGTGCCAGTCGCGCGGACGCAGCTCGTATTTCTCCGAGTGCAGGTACTCCTCTGACCCATGCCGGACAGGAGTGTTCTCGCAGAGCTCGAACCCGCTGTAGATCCCGTACGTCGCCGACAGCGTGGCCGCCAGGATCAACCGCACCTCGAACGCCGGCCTTCCGCCCGTCTGCAGGTACTCGTGCAGGATGTCTGGCGTGTTCGCAAAGAAGTTCGGCCGCATGTACTGCTGCAGCTCCGTACGTGTCAGCTCTGTGAGGTACTCGCGCAGCTCGCCGCCGCTGTTGCGCCAGGTGAAATAGGTGTACGACTGATTGAAGCCGGCCTTCGCCAGGTGCCGCATCGGTGCCGGCCGCGTGAACGCCTCGGCCAGGAAGATGGCGTCGGGATGCCTGCGGCGCACGTCGCCGATGACCCATTCCCAGAAGCGGAACGGCTTTGTGTGCGGATTGTCGACGCGGAAGATGCGGACGCCGTGGGACAACCAGAACAGGAAGACATCGCGCAGCGCGTCCCAGAGCGCCGGCCAGTCGCGGCTCTCGAAGTCGAACGGGTAGATGTCCTCATATTTTTTCGGCGGATTTTCCGCGCACTGGATCGAGCCGTCCGGACGATGCCTGAACCAGTGGGGGTGCTCCTTGACCCATGGATGGTCCGGTGACGCCTGGAGGGCGATGTCGAGCGCGACGACCATGCCGTGCCGCTCGGCCGCCTGGACAAACCGGTTGAAGTCGTCGAGCGTGCCCAGGCCGGGATCGACGGCGGTGTGGCCGCCTTCCGGAGCGCCGATGGCCCATGGACTTCCCGGATCGCCCGGCGCCGCCGTGAGCGCGTTGTTGCGTCCTTTGCGATGGGTCCGCCCAATGGGATGGACCGGCGGGAGATAGAGGACGTCGAACCCCATCGCGGCAATCGCGGGCAGTCTGGCCTCCGCGTCGCGCAACGTGCCCCCGCGCGCCGGATCAGGCGTGCACGATCGCGGAAACATCTCGTACCACGCGCTGAATCGCGCGCGCTCCGGATCGACCGTGACGCGAAGTACAGGCTCAGAGACGGTTGCGTGTGACCGGTCCGCGCTCTCCCCCTCAACCCAGGCTTCGAGCACGTACTCGTACTCGCCAAGCTCGCTCACGACAAACGACGCGCTCCAGGCGTCGTTGCCGAGCGGCGTGAGCGCGATCTCCTGCCACGTACGTGGGGCGGGTCCGGCCGGAGGCCGACCTGACGGAACGAACCGGTACTTCAGAACGCCGGCCAGTGTGTCGTGGCCATCAGCGAAGATGTCGGCCGTGATCGAGACGGACTCGCCGGGCGTCCGCTTGATGGGGAAGCGTCCGCCGTCAATCTGCGGCTGAACGCGCTCGATAATGACCCTCCGTGTCTCGCGCGGCGGGCCTGAGGCGCCGCGGCCTTCCTGGAGATCCGCCTCGGTCGTCGTCGCTGTGGAACGACGCTGCTGTACGCTCACCGCCGTCGCTCCGTGGAGTTGGCGGTCCGCTCCCGCGGTTCCGCTCGCAGGACGAAGAGCGCCAGCGATCGGCCCTGAAGCGGGTACACGGCGCCGCCGGCAAAGCACTGCTCGTCGACACGCGCGGCGATGGTGTCCAGAAACCGGACCCATGCGGTGCGCGGACCGATACTCGGCAGCGCGAAGGCCACCTCCTCGTGGTATGCGTTCAGCGTGAGCAGGAGCGTGTCGCCGCGCACGGGTCGCCCGCGCTCGTCGATTTCATCCAGCGCATCACCGACCATCAACACGCCGAGCGAGTGGGCCGACGGCGCGTTCCACATGTCGTCGGTCATCTCCCGGCCGGACGGATCGAGCCAGTAGATGTCCTTGACCTCCTCGCCCCGGATTGGCCGTCCCTGGAAATACTTCCGGCGGCTGAGGACGGGCTGCGAGCGGCGGAAGCGCACGAGCCGGCGCGTAAAGGCGAGGAACTGTTGCTGTTCGAGCGACAGATTCCAGCCGGTCCAGCTCAACTCGTTGTCCTGGCAGTAGGCGTTGTTGTTGCCCTGCTGCGAGCGGCCCATTTCGTCGCCGCCGCTGATCATCGGGACGCCGATCGAGAGAAGCATCGTCGCCATGAGGTTGCGCTTCTGCTGCTCCCGGAGCTGCAGGATCGCGGGGTCGTTCGTCTCGCCTTCCGCACCGCAGTTCCAGCTCAGGTTGTGGTTTTCGCCGTCCTGGTTGTGCTCGCCGTTGGCGTCGTTGTGTTTGTCGTTGTAGCTGACCAGATCGTCCAGCGTGAAGCCGTCGTGCGCGGTAATGAAGTTGACGCTCGCGTACGGCCGCCGGCCGCTGTGCTCATAGAGATCGTTGCTGCCCGCGATCCTCGTGGCCACTTCGGCCACGCCTCGATCGTCGCCTTTCCAGAACGCCCGGATGGCGTCCCGGTACTTCCCGTTCCATTCAGTCCAGTGCAGCGGGAAGTTGCCGACCTGATAGCCGCCCGCGCCGAGGTCCCACGGTTCGGCAATCAGCTTCACCTGGGAGATCACCGGATCCTGGTGAATGATGTCGAAGAAGGCGCCGAGCCGATCCACTTCGTACAGCTCCCGCGCGAGCGCGCTGGCAAGGTCGAAGCGGAAGCCGTCGACGTGCATCTCGAGCACCCAGTACCGCAGGCTGTCCATGATCAGCTGCAGCACCTGCGGGCTCTGCATGTTGAGCGTGTTCCCGCATCCCGTGAAATCCAGGTAGTGGCGCCGGTCGTCCGGCATCAATCGGTAGTAGGTGGTGTTGTCGACGCCACGGAGCGACAGGGTCGGGCCGAGATGGTTGCCCTCGGCGGTGTGGTTGTAGACGACGTCGAGGATGACCTCGAGTCCGGCGCTGTGAAGCGCCTTCACCATCCGCTTGAACTCCTGCACCACGCCGTCGGGTGTGCCGGCCATGGAATACCGGAGATCCGGCGCGAAGAAGGACAGCGTGTTGTAGCCCCAGTAGTTCGACAGGCCGCGCTCGACCAGCGGACGCTCGTACGCGTGATGGTGCACGGGCATCAGCTCGACGGCGGTGATGCCCAGGCGTGTCAGATGCTCGAGCGCCGGTTCCGTCGTCAGGGCTTCGTAGGTGCCTCGCATCGCCTCGGGGATGCCGCGGTGCATCTTGGTGAAGCCTTTGACGTGCATCTCGTAGATGACCGTCTTGTGCCAGGGCGTGCGAGGCGGGCGATCGTCGCCCCAGGTGAACGAGGGGTCGATGACGCCGGCCAGCGGTGCGAACGCGCCGTTGTCGCGGGAGTCCAGGGAGAGATCCTCGTCAGGGCTGCCGACCGTGTAGCCGAACATGGAATCGTCCCAGCGCACGGTGCGCCCGATGGCTTTCGCGTACGGATCGGTGAGGAACTTGTGTGGATTGAATCGGAGGCCGGCTGCGGGCTCATAGGGGCCATGCACGCGATACGCGTAGAGCTGGCCTGGCCGGGCATCCGGCAGATAGCCGTGCCACACCATGTCGGTGTGCTCGGGAAGCGGGACGCAGGCCGAAGGTTGCGTAGCCTCTGGCGAGTCGAACAGGCAGAGTTCGACGCGCGTGGCGTTCGCGGAGTAAATCGCGAAGTTGACCCCAAGCCCGGTCCAGGTCGCCCCCAGGGGATACGGCTGACCCGGCCAGACGCGCATTCCGGTCACCTCTTCAAAACCGTTGCCGCAGGCGCGCGGGTGCGAGGCGAGCGCGAAAACCTGCGTGTTACACTTGAGATTCTTCCCTGTATGGCGGATGTAGCTCAGGGGTAGAGCGCCTGACTGTGGCTCAGGAAGTCGCGGGTTCGAGACCCGTCATCCGCCCCATTCTCCTTCGCACCTCTCCCACGCCGCGCCTTCGCACCGCAGGTGCGGTGTTACTCGTGTTCGTCGGGACCGATTTCTTCGAGCACGCCCCCGATGACTCGCATGCGCACCGGGGTGATCTGCCCGACACCCTGGGCCTTCGCGTCGTACATCAGGCGATCGGCGTGTGAGAGCAGGTCGTCGGCGAGCTGCCGCGCGAACGGCCGGCGCTCGTTGACGTCGCCGAGGAACAGGCAGACGACGCCGACGTTGACGTGCACGGGTTGATCGGCGAGGCGCGGATCTTCGGTGCTCCAGTCGTAGCGTTCGACGGCCTCGCGGAACCGCTCGGCGATGACCCACGCGCTGCTGAACTCGTCGAGGTCCGGAATCAGGAAGCAGAACTCGTCGCCGCCGAAGCGGGCGTGCAGCTCCTGGGTGGCGCGCGGGTCGGCGACGTCCTGCGCGATCAGGTCCTCGCCCCGGATCTGTTCCCGCAGCAGCCGCGCCACACGGTCGATGACTTTGTCCCCGAGCGCGTGGCCGAACGTGTCGTTGAACGTCTTGAACGCGGTGATGTCGACCAGGCCGACCGCGCACCAGCGCCCGCGCTGTTCGAGCGCGAGGAAGGCCTCGAGCTGCTCGACGAAGCGGCGGAAGTTCATCAGCCGTGTCTTCGGATCGCGATGGACGCGGTCCGTCAGGTCGGCGACGAGCTCCTCGAAATAGTTGGAGATACTGCTGACGGTGGCGTCGCGCGCGGTCAGCTCCTGGCGCATCCGGTTCAGGCGCTCGGTAAAGCCCGCGGACACGGCCTGAATCGCCTCCTGCTTGGATTGCTGCCAGAGCCGTTCGTGCTGCAGGAACACCGCGTCGATGGCCTCCAGGAGCGACTGCTCGTCGGACGATGCCAGCGGCAGCCGTTCGCGCACCCACCGGTGCAGCTCTGAGCGTGTCTCGGGACCGAGTTCGGCATCGGTCTGAACGGCTTTTCGCATTCGCATGAGGTGTTCCCTTGGGTTCTCCGACCCAGCCTTGTTCAAACGACGTACCCGGTTTGTGACGCCAAATTCTTAGGCTTTAGGGGTTTAGGGGGACTGTCTGTGGGACACTGTGGGGGAAAAGGGTGAAAACTTCTCCATTTGACCCGCGCCCGCTGTTTCCTCTATAAGCGGGTGACGCGTACGAAACCTAATCCCCCACGCACTCACATATCTGCGAGGAGAGTCATATGACACGTTGGCATTTCGGGGTGGCGGCAGTGGTAATCGGCCTGACCGCCGGGCTCGCCGCCCAGAACAAGCAGGAGGACAGCAACATGGACCTCCTTGCGCACAACGATCTGCAGGCGCGCAGCGCGTACGCGCCGGTCATCCATCGGCAGGGGGACCGCTACATTGCGTACGTCGGCCACCACGGCGGCCGGGCGATGAACCCGTTGACGAAGCAGGAGGAACCCAACGGCACGTCGGTGCTCGACGTGACGAATCCGCGGCAGCCGCGGTACCTGTTCCACATCCCCGGTGAAGCCGGCGCGGGCGAGCAGGGCGGCGCGCAGATGGCGCGGGTCTGCAACGGCGCGACCCTCCCGAACGCCGATCGCAGCAAGGTGTACCTGCTGCGCTCATACGGCAACTCCGGCCACGAAGTGTGGGACGTCACGACGCCCGAGAAGCCGGCAAAGGTCTCCACCGTCGTGTCCGACCTGCGCAACACCCATAAGAACTTCTGGGAATGCGACACGGGCATCGCGTACCTGGTATCGGGCGACAAGGCATGGCGCACCCGCCGCATGCTGAAGATCTACGACCTGAGCAACCCGGCGGCGCCGAAATTCATCCGCGACTACGGTGTGCACGGCCAGCAGCCCGGGTCGACCGGCACGGTGCCGACCGAACTGCACGGTCCGATCTCGCTTGGTGTGAAGGCGAACCGCGTGTACTTCGCGCACGGCACCGGCAACAACGGTCTCATTCAGATCGTCGACCGCGAGAAGCTGCTGAATGGTCCCAAGGAGCCGACCGAGGCGAACCTCAAATACCCGATCGTCCAGCAGATCGACCTCGCGCCGGAATCGGGGACGCATACGGCGCTCCCGCTGATGGGCATTCCGATGCCGGAATTCGCGAAGCAGAAGCCGGGCATGAACGACCCGCAGCCGGGCGCCGGCCACGAGCATGGCGACCAGATCCCGCGCCTGACCAACGGCCCGCATCGCGACTTCCTGCTCGTCGTGGGCGAGACGACCGACGAGGAATGCATGGACAACCGGCAGTTCGTCCGGATGTATGACGTGACCTGGGAAAATCGCCCGATGGGCGTGGAGACCTGGAACGTCCCCGAGGCGAGCGGCAACTTCTGCGATCGCGGCGGCCGCTTCGGCGCGCACTCGTCGCACGAGAACGCGACGCCGATCTATTACGGGCGTCTCGCGTTCATCACGTTCTTCAACGCCGGCCTGCGTGTGCTCGACATCCGCGATCCCTACGAGATCAAGGAAGTCGCGTATTTCATCCCGGCGACGACCGACAAGACCGACAAGCGGTGCATCGGCCAGGGCCAGACGGAGCGGTGCAAGATCGCCATCCAGAGCAACAACGCGGATGTCGACGACCGCGGCTACATCTATATCGGCGATCGCGCCAACACCGGCCTGCACATCCTGGAGTTGAGCGGGGCGGCGCGCCGCATCGCGAATTTCCCCGCGCCGAGCACGGCGCAGCGTTGATTCGAATCTCATCGGAGGCTCTATGGGCGGCAGAGTCGTATACGACGCAGTAGCACCGGTCGCGCGCTAGATGCATCGCGACGGGACCCCGGTTCTTGCATTCCTTCTTGGCGCGCTCCTGACGACGGCTCCTGCCTACGGGCAGGAGCACGTCCACGGCGCCTCCGAACGACATCACATCGACGCGAAACGGGCGGCGCGGCCGCCCGTGGTCGACGGCGTGCTCGACGACGCGGTCTGGCGCGACGCGGCGGTCCTGGACAGCTTCACGCAGCAGGAGCCGACCGACGGCGCCCCCGCGTCCGAACGCACCGAAGTCCGTCTGCTCTACGACGCGGAGCACTTCTACATCGGGGTCCGCGCGTTCGACGACCTGCCCTCCGGTGTGATCGCGACCGAGATGCGGCGCGACTCGCCGCAGATGCTCGAAGAAGACAACTTTCAGGTCATCCTCGACACCTTCCGGGACTCCCGCTCGGGGTACATGTTCGTGACCAACCCGCTCGGCGCCAAGCTGGAGCAGCAGGTGTTCGAGGAGGGCGGCGGCAACCTCCGCGGGGCCGCGTCGAACATCAACCGCGACTGGAACGGCGTCTGGGACGCCGCGGCGCAGCGGACAGCGGACGGATGGACAGCGGAGATCGTCATCCCGATGGTGACGGTGCGGTCGCCCGATGCCGACGTCCAGACGTGGGGCGTCAACTTCATGCGGAACATCCGCCGGAAGAACGAGCAGGTGTACTGGGCGCCGATTCCCAAGCCGTATACCATCACGCGCGTCAGCATGGCGGGGACGGTGTCCGGCATGGAGGACGTGACGCGCGGCCTCGACCTGCGGCTCAAGCCGTTCCTGGTCACGGGGGGACGCCGGGACCGCAGCGGATCGAGCAGCTCGGCGAGCGGGCTGACCGACATCGGGCTCGACGCGAAGTACGGCATCAGCTCCGGCCTCGCGCTCGACGTCACGCTCAACACCGACTTTGCGCAGGCCGAAGTGGACGAGCAGCAGGTGAACCTGACGCGGTTCGCGCTGTTCTTTCCCGAGAAACGCGATTTCTTCCTCGAGAACTCCGGCCAGTTCACCATCGGGAACCAGGGCAACCAGCGCATCGCGGATCTCTTCTTCAGCCGGCGCATCGGCCTGTCGTCCGCCGGCCAGCAGATTCCGCTTCTCGGCGGCGCCCGCATGACGGGAAAGCTCGGCGACCACAACGTCGCGCTGATGCAGCTGCAGACGGGAGATGCGTTCGGCCGCCCGGGAGAGAACTTCGTCGTCGGCCGGTACAGCCGCGACCTCGGCGAGCGCTCCAAGATCGGCGGCCTCGTGGTCAACAAGGAGGCGATGCACGATTCCGCGTTCAACCGGACGATCGCGGCTGACCTGCTCCTGGCGCCGACGCCGAGCTTTTCCCTCCACTCGTTTGTCGCCAGGACCGCGTCCCCCGGTGTCAGCGAGGACCAGATGGCGTTTCACGGGCGCGCCGGGTTCCAGAACAGCAAGTGGAACTCCTACGGCGAGTTCACCGACATCCAGGAGAACTTCAATGCTGAAGTCGGGTTCGTGCCGCGGACCGGCATCCGGAAGACGACGCTGCACCTCGAGCGGAATCCGCGCCCGGGAGGCCTGATTCGAGTGATGGAGCCGATGTTCAACGTGGACTACATCACCGATCAGCAGAACCGCCTCGTGACGCGGCGGCTGCATCACATGGTGGGCACCCGGTTCCAGAACGGGTCGTATCTGAACATCATCCTGAACCGCTGGCTCGACGTGCTGGACCAGCCGTTCGCGATCCAGCGGAACGTCACGATCCCCGCGGGCGTGTACCGGTTCTACGAATGGTCGCTGACCTACAACAGCAACCCCGCGCGGCGCGTGTACGAGCGCGTCAATTACAAGCCGCAGACGTTCTACGACGGCACTCGGCATGACGTGGACTTCACACTGGGGGTCCGCGCCTCGAGCCGTGCCTCCGCGGAGTTCACCGTCCAGCGCAACGACGTGAACCTGCCCTGGGGCGCCTTCGTGGTGAACCTGGGGATCGTGCGGCTCGATTACACCCTCTCGCCGCGGATGACGATTCGGTCCCTCTCGCAGTACAACTCGTCGACGCGCCAGGTCAGCACCAGCGTGCGCTACAACTTCATCTACAAGCCTGGCAGCGACCTGTACGTCGTCTATGACGGCCTGCAGGGGAATCTGCCCGGTCGTCCGGACCTCCACAACCAGCAGGTCGTCATCAAGATGACGTACCTGCTCTCGCGCTAGGCTCCCCGCCGGGCGATCGGCGTGTTGTATATTTGCACCCCATGCGATGGCTCAAGCGTCTCGGCGTCATTGTTCTCGCGCTGATTGTTCTCCTCATCGTCGCCATTCCCGCCGTCATCGGCATCCGCCCCATCATCGGCCCCCGCGCGCGACCCCTGAGCGATCGCACCTTCGAGCGAACGCCTGAACGGATCGAACGCGGGCGGTATCTCGCCAACGCCGTGTCGCCGTGCATCGGCTGTCATTCGGAAGTCGACTGGACGGGCGGATTTCTGCTGAAGGCGGGGCTGGAGGGAAGCGGGCGGAGTTGGGCCGAGGAGGGCATCCCCTGGCTGTCGGCCCCGAACCTGACGCCGGATCCGGAGACCGGTGCCGGCACCTGGACCGACGACATGATCGCGCGCGCCGTCCGGGAAGGTATCGCCCACGACGGCCGAGCGCTGTTCCCGCTGATGCCGTATCACCAGTTCCGGTACATGGCAGACGAGGATCTCGCGGCGATCATCGTCTATCTCCGGTCGATCCCTGCGGTTCGCAAGCCGCTCCCGCCGTCCGAGATTCCGTTCCCGGTGAACCGCTTCATCAATGCGGTTCCTGAGCCGCTGACCGAGCCGGTGCCGTTACCGGACAAAACCGATCGCGTGGCCTACGGCGACTATCTGGTGCGCATTGGCGTGTGCCGCGACTGTCACACGCCGATGGACGAGCAGGGGCAGGCGATTCCCGGGATGGAGTTTGCCGGTGGATTCCCCATGATCAGTCCCAACGGCCAGGTGGCATCGGGAAACATCACGCAGGACGCGAGCGGGATTCCGTACTACACCGAGGATCTGTTTCTCGAGATGATGCGCACCGGGATGGTGCGGTCACGAAAATTGAACAACTACATGCCGTGGCAGATGTACGGCAAACAGACCGACGAGGATCTGAAGGCGATGTTCGCCTACCTCAAGACGATCCCCGGCGTCGCGCATCGCGTCGACAACACGCAGCCACCTACGGCCTGTCCCCGGTGCGGGCTCACGCACGGCGGCGGCAACACGAACAAGCCTGTCGAAGACTGAGAGTTATTTTTCGACCGTGAACTGACGGCTGCCGGCAGGCTGCCCGTTGACGAGGACGTCAACGCGGTAGCTGCCCGGCGGAAACCCGCCTGAATTCTGCAGGTGAAACTCGGTGGCGGCCTCGCGCGTGTATGACACGTCGCGCGTGGCTTCGCTGACCGTCTGGCCGTTCAATACCCAGCGAACGGTGACCGTGCCCGAACCGGGCTGCACGGACAGCAGCGACACGTATACCGTCTGGTCCGGCTTGAAGCGGGTTGTGTGTGCGTTGACGGTGTTGTCGGAGTTGAGTGTCCGGCCGAGCTGCAGCGATTCAACCTGCAGCGGTTCCCCAGGGCGGCACGCGCTCGAGGCGGCTCCGGCAATTAGGAGGAGGGCGCAGGCGAGCGCCGCGCCTTGACGACGTACGCGAGTGTCGCCGCCCCCAGTACGACCGCTGTCCAGAGGAACTCCCGCAGCGTGGCGGTCGATAGAACCCATACCATCAGCACTGCTGCAAGGATCGGTGCCAGAGAGGCGCCCCGCATGGCGAACGGCGCCTCCGTCGCGACAACCCCCTGCCGTGTCAACTGCAGGGCTGCAGCGCAACAGAGCAGGTAGAGCAACAGGAGGGCGACGTTGGCGATGATGGCCAATCCCTCGAACGTGTTAGTGCTTGCGAGGATCAGGACGACCGCCCCGTGTGTCCAGATGGCGACGCTGGGGGTGCGATAGACCGGATGAATGCGCGTGAGCGGCCGTGGCAGGAAACCGTCACGGGCCAGGGCGTACCAGCTCCGCGGCGTGCTGAGCATGTCGCCGCACAGGAATCCGAACATGGAGCAGACGGCGCCAAGGAGCAGGAGCGTGATGCCCGCCTGGCCCAGAAACAGGCCGGCAGCCGACGCCAGTGGCGCCGCGGTTTCCTGCGAGAGGGCCGGCCCGAGGACGCCCTGGGCGACAATCTGGATTGCGACATAGAGCGCGGTGATGATCGCGAGCGCGAAGAACACCGCCCGCGGCACTGTGCGCGCCGGGTCCCGTACTTCGCCGCTGGGCGCCAGCGCAATCTCGACACCCGAATACGCAAAAATCAGGAGGAGCACGGTACGGGCAACCGTGTCGCCGCCCGGCAGGCCGGGCCAGGTGAGACTCGCGGGATTCACGAAGAAGAGGCCGACGCCGACGAAAACCAGAAGCGGAAGGAGTTTCGCGAGCGTCACCGTCTCGATCAGCCGCATCCCCAGGCGGACGCCCCGCGCGTTGAGATAGGCCAGACCGCCGAGTATCGCAGCGAGCAGCGCGACGCGCACCGGCTGGGAGCCGAGGATCGGTGCAAAGGTGCCGGCCTGATCCAGCATGGCGACGGACACGCCGGACACCGCCAGAATCGTACTCAGCCACTGCAGCACGCCGGCGAGCAGCGAGACATAGGGGCCGAACGCCGCTTGAACGTAGGCGTACATTCCGCCGGTCGACGTCACGCGGCTGCCTGCGATGGCGATCGTCACCGTCATCAACGCCATCATCGCGGCACAGAGCGCGAATGCGAGCGGCGCCGCCGCTCCGACGCCCTGCGCAACAAGCGCGGGCAGGACGAAGATGCCCGCGCCGACGGTCGAATTAACGATCGACGCCGTCAGCTGGCGGACGCCGATGGCTTTGACGAGCGACGCTTCGCCCGAATCGTGACTCACGCTCGGTTCTTTCAATGGTGGAAAGGGTCGCAGGATACCACGCTGACTCTATGGTGGAAGACTCTGGTGGAACGGTTCATGCTCCCCTCACAGCTGGGGCGTAATCGTGCAAAATGACTTTCCATCCGGCATCGTCGATGAGATCCGCCATCGGCCGTGGCCGATGCCCGACAGTCCGTGGATCATGACCCAGAGCTGGCACGACCTGCTGTTCGCGCACTGGCCCGTGGCGGTCGATGTGCTGCGCGAAAAGATCCCGCCTGGCCTGGAACTCGATCTCTTCGACAACCAGGCGTGGCTGGGCATCATCCCGTTTCATATGACGAACGTCGCCCCGCGCGGCGTGCCGGCGCTGCCCTGGGTGTCTGCGTTTCCGGAGATGAATGTGCGGACGTACGTCACGCATCACGGCCGGTCCGGGGTGTTCTTTTTCAGTCTCGACGCTGCAAATCCGCTGGCCGTGACGCTCGCCCGGACGATGTTCCATCTGCCGTATTTCAACGCGGAAATGCACGTGGAGCCCGAAGGCGCGTGGGTCTCGTATCGCAGTCGGCGGACCGACGCCGGGGCCGTCGCTGCGTTGCAGGCGCGGTACCGGCCCACGGGGCCCGTGCAGGCGCCGCAGCCAGGCACGCTCGAATACTTCCTCACGGAACGCTACTGTCTCTACACCCTGGACGACAGCTTTCACGTCCAGCGGCTCGACATCCACCACCTGCCATGGCCGCTGCAATCCGCGGAAGCGATGTTTCAGACGAACACGATGGCCGATGCAGCCGGCATCAGGCTGCCCTCGATGGCGCCGGTGCTGCACTTTTCGAAGCGGCAGGACATGGTCGCGTGGCCGATGGTGAAG
The DNA here is from genome assembly GCA_945903265.1 of Candidatus Sulfopaludibacter sp. SbA3. GTDB lineage: Bacteria > Acidobacteriota > Vicinamibacteria > Vicinamibacterales > UBA2999 > CAXNKG01. The sequence continues at coordinate 6,877 of CAMDNQ010000010.1, read as the reverse complement.
TGTGAATAAGTGAATAATTAGAGAGATTGCACGAGCTGCTGGTTTTTGTGACCGCCATCATCGCGGGCGGTATCAACTCGGTGGCCGGCGGCGGGTCTCTCGTCACCTTTCCCACCCTCATCTGGCTGGGCGTTCCGTCGGTCATCGCGAACGCGACGAACACGGTCGCGATCTGGCCCGGCACGCTGGGGAGCGTCTGGGCGTATCGCCGCGAGCTCCGCGGCATCGACCGGCGTATCTACTGGCTGATCATTCCCAGCATCGCCGGCTCCATCGTCGGGGCCATGCTGCTCGAACGGACCCCGACCGGATTCTTCGATCGGTTCGTCCCAATCCTGATCCTCTTCGCGACACTGCTGTTCATGCTGCAGGAGCCGATTCAGAAGCGGTTCAACCTGACGGTTCCGCCCGAATCCCGGTCTCGCTGGTTCGCGTGGGTGATGTTCTACCAGTTCTTTGTCGGCGTGTATGGCGGCTACTTCGGCGCGGCGATCGGGATCCTGATGCTGGCAGCGCTCAGCCTGATGGGGCACACCGAGATCCACCAGATGAACGCCATCAAGAACTTTCTGGCGACGTTCATCAACGCGTGCGCGGCGATCTACTTCGTCGTCGCCGGTCTCGTGTCGTGGCCGGATGCCATCGTCATGGCGGGAGGCGCGCTGGTCGGCGGTGTCGGCGGCACGCTGTTCGCTCTCCGCATCGGTCCGAAGGGCGTGCGGCGCATCGTCGTCGTCATCGGGCTGTCCATGGCCGTGTCGCTTATGCTTAGGCTGTGAGCGGGCCGGACGAGCAGATCGCCGTATCGCGGTTCCTCGATTTCAATCGCGCGCAATGGGCGAAGCTGCGCGCCTCGACGCCCTTGCCCCTGTCCGAGGCACAGCTCAAGGACCTCGCCGGGGTGAACGAGCGGATGTCGCTTGGCGAAGTCGAGGACATCTACCTGCCGCTCTCGCGTCTCCTGACGCTCTACGTCGGTGCCATGGAGCACCTGCACCAGACGACCGAGACGTTCCTCGGATCGAGCGCGCCTCGGGTGCCCTTCATCATCGGCCTCGCGGGCAGCGTGGCGGTCGGGAAGAGCACCACCTCGCGCATCCTGCAGGCATTGCTGGCTGCCTGGCCCGACCATCCGCGCGTCGATCTGATTACGACCGATGGGTTTCTCTGGCCGCGCCGCGTGCTCGAACAGCGCGGCCTGATGGAGCGCAAGGGGTTTCCCGAGAGCTACGACGTGCGGCGGCTGCTGCGATTTCTTGCCGATCTGAAATCCGGAGCCGACGAGGTCCGCGCGCCCGTGTACTCCCACCTGGCCTACGACATCGTCGACGGCGAGTTCCTGGCCGTTCGCCAGCCCGATATCGTGATCGTCGAGGGACTGAACGTGCTCCAGACGGGCAGCGGCCGTGCGCCGATGTTCGTGTCAGATTTTTTCGACTTCTCGATCTATGTGGATGCCAACGAGGCCGATATCGAGCAGTGGTATATCGAGCGGTTTCTGACGCTGAGGAGTACCGTCTTCCGCAACCCCTCGTCGTATTTTCACCGCTATGCCGAATTGGATCCGCAGAACGCCGCCGACATGGCGCGTGCGATCTGGCAGAGCATCAATCTCGTCAATCTGCGCAAGAACGTGCTCCCCACGCGCGAGCGGGCACATCTGATTCTCGAAAAAGGGCGTGACCACGCCGTCCGTCGTGTCCGACTCAGGCGGTTGTAGCTAGGTACGGATGCGGCGAAGCGACTTCATCGCCAGCCAGAACTGGGCGACGACGACACCGGCGCCCAGGATGCGATAGGAAAATCCCCCGGCCGGCGCCAGTGGCCGCAGGTTTGGAGGTGGCGCGGCGACGGGAACCGGCGCCGGCGCCTGCGCTCCGCTGTTCTTCTGTTTCTCGAGCCAGGCGCGCTCGGCGGCCGGGCCGATCTTGCGCTTTTCCCCTGGAACCTTTTCGCCCGCGGCCTTGCCGTAAGGCGACGCGTGCTCGATTTCGGCGTTCATCTCGGCGCCAAAGAGGATGACCAGCCCCGAGATGTAGAACCACAGCATGAGCACCATGACGCCGCCGATGGCGCCGTACGTCTCGGTGTAGCTGCTGAAATTCACGACGTAAAACTTGAACCCGAGCGAGGCGACCATCCAGAGCAGCGTCGCCAGGATGGAGCCCGGCGTCAGCCAGACCCAATCCTGCTCGGCGTCGGGCGCGAAGTAATACAGGATGCCGAAGCCTGTGCAGACAATGGCGAACGCCAGGGGCCACTGCAGGATCATCCAGGTCCAGACGAACACGTTGCCCAGCGCGGTGGCCTGTTCGATCCAGCGCGCCGCCGCCGGCCCGACGACGATCAGCGCGAACGATACGAGGATGAAGAGCGAGATGCCGACGGTCAGCCCCATCGCGGTCAGCCGCACTTTCCACCACGGCCGGCCTTCCTCGATGTCGTAGGCCTTGTTCAGCGTATCGATAATCGCGGTCATCGCCGCGGAGCTGCTCCAGATGGCGAGCACGAACCCGATGGTCATCAGGCCGCCCTGTTCGCCGTCAGAAATCTTGCGGATCTGTTCCGTGATGATGCTGAGGACCTCGGGCGGCGCGAAACCGCCCATCATCGCGACGATGTCGTCGATCAGCGAATCGATGGGGAAGTAACTCGCCACCGCCAGCAGGAAAAGGAGCGCCGGGAAGAGGGCGAAGAAGAAATAGTAGGCCAGCTGTGCCGCCATGCCCAGGACGCCATCCGCGAGGGACTCCTTGACCGTGCGCTGAAAAATCTGGCCCCACGAGAGGGGCACCTTCAAGTTGGCGAGCAGGAAGGCCATCGGTGCGTCTCAGTGCGCCGGAGGGCGTTTCGCGGTCGTCCCCGTGTTGCCGGTCGTTGGCGTCCAGGACGGGGCATCGCTGGCAGGAAAGGACTCTTCCGAGGCTTCCCCGACCGTGTCTCCGAATTGTTCCTGACGATAGGGCAGCGCCGCCCGCAGTCGTCCTCGCTGGTGGCTCCGGGTGTCGAGTGTGGACGCCGCCCACCAGGCCAGTCCTCCCCCGGCGGCTGCCATGAGCAGGCCGGCCACGGAGCGTCGCCGCGAACCCGCGATAAGGAGCGCGCCGGCCATAAGGGCCGCGGCCCAGCGTTCGTGGTCGGCGGGGGCATAGGCGCAGCTGCTGTCCCAGACGCTCGGCCCGCCGCGGTGCTGTTCGAGATTTAAAGGCATTGAGTCTCCCGCTCGGGAAGTGCAACCGCCGTGCCTCACTGGTGAACCGTGATGGGATTCCGTACAGCTAGGCGCGCGGGACGCTACATGGCCGGCAGCGGTCGAACGCCAAAAATTACGTCAAGAATTCAGGTGATTGCTGAGCAAAAGCGAAAAATCTAACGTTTTGACGAGGTGCGCTCGCACATGAATTCCACGTCATGCGTGGCATGCGCGTTGCTCTGAAAAAAAGACGCTACGCACGTTTCACAGACCCCGAATTTTAAGGAGCGCCGCATGATGTCAGCCCAGCAGCAGCCGCTCGACGACGTACTTCGACGCGTGCAGGGTGAATATCTGGAAATGCCAGGCCTTCGACTGACGCTGCCGCAGGCGCAACGGCTGTGGGGACTGGATCAGACGGCGTGCGACACACTCCTGGGCGCGCTCGTTGATTCCAAGTTTCTGTTTCGCACCCGGGATGGAGCTTTCGTGCGGTCCGACCAGGTCCGCGCCTCGCGACTGTGACAGTTTGACCTGCCAGGCCTGTCGGTGAAATTCCTTCCTTACGAGCCGTAAAACCGACGGGCCACAACGCCCCGCCACTTTCAACCCGGGCGGCACCGATTGCCGGTTCCGCCCGCGGCCAGACACCGGGTCAGAACGGAGAACAAACCCAATGTTCTCCGTTCTACATTCCTCGATTCACCAGCCAGTCAGCCAGACTTCGAAACGCCGAGCCTCGATGTGCCACGCGTAGCTTGTCTTCTTCACTGACGGCCGCAAGCGTCTTCCCGTACGGCGGGTAAAAAAAGATCGGGTCGTACCCGAACCCGTGATCACCCTCGGGTGTCGGAGCGAGTTCGCCTTCGACCGTGCCTCGCGTTTCGTAAATCACCACCCCGTCGTGGACCACAGCCACGGCGCAGACGAACCGGGTTGTGCGCGGCGCATCGGGACGCACCGCAAGGCGGCGGTAGATCTCGGCAAACCGCTCGGGATAGGTGGCGTCGGGCCGCAGGAAGCGGGCCGAGTAAACGCCCGGCTCACCGTCCAGCGCGTCGATGACGATGCCGGAATCCTCCGCCACGGTATAGAGGGGACCGCATTGCACCGTCGCCGCCGGCTGCGTGACGACGCGGTCGTACTCGAGGGCCTTGATGCGCGCGTTTTCCTCGAAGGTCGTTCCGGTCTCGTCCGGTTCCGGCACTGGAGGGAAGTCGCGAAGGCTGAGGATCTCGATCGGGAGGTGGCCGAGAAGCCCCCTGATTTCCCGCAGTTTGTCTTTGCTTGTTGTGGCGATCAGCAGCCGGAGCAGGGCCGTTTCCTTTGACTTCTAACTTCTAAGTTCCGACTGTGACCTACTTCTTGTCCAGATACTGACCGACGAATCCTCGCTGCAGGGCGATCAGCTGGCGGATGCCCGTGTCTGCCAGGTCCAGCATCTGGTTGAGCGCTTCGCGGCCGAACGGCACCGCCTCGGCGGTGCCCTGGAGCTCGATATAGAGTCCCGCACCCGTCTTGACCACGTTCATGTCGACTTCGGCCGCCGAGTCCTCGACATAGGCCAGGTCCAGCATCGGTTCGCCCTTGACGATCCCGATGCTCGTGGCCGCGACGAAATCGGTGATCGGCATGGTGCGAATCATCGACTGCTCGCGCATCCTGTTCGCGGCGAGCACCAGGGCGACGAATGCGCCCGTGATGGACGCGGTCCGGGTACCGCCATCGGCCTGGATGACGTCGCAGTCGAGCGTGATGGTGCGTTCGCCCAGTTCTTCCAGACGCGTGACGGCGCGGAGGGACCGCCCGATCAGCCGCTGAATTTCCTGGGTGCGGCCGCCCACCCTGCCGGCGGTCGACTCACGCTGCGTCCGTGTCGTCGTCGCCCGCGGGAGCATGCCGTATTCGGCGGTGACCCATCCCTTGCCGCTGTTCCGGCGAAACGGCGGCACGCGGTCCTCGACGCTCGCCGAGCAAATGACCTTGGTGTTGCCGGCCTCGATCAGGACGGAGCCTTCAGCGTGTTTCAGGTAGTTGGGAGTGATGCGGGTGGGTCGAAGCTGTTCGGCAAGTCGTCCGTCGGCGCGCATACGACACTCTAATTCAATTCGGCGTCGCCGCGGGGTCCCGTACGAGCGATAGATCGCGCTCGAGCGGGCGCCGCAGATCGACGTGGCCTGCCAGTGTATCGACTTCGCGTCCCTCCACAAGGATTTGCACCCGCTGAACCGCAGGCAGGTTCGCGGTCACCGCGTTGACGATGGCGTAGACAGTGAGCAGCTCGGTCGCCGACCCTCCGGAGTGCGCCGAGATGACCTCGGTGCTCAGATCGACGAACGCATCGCCGCGCTCCGTGGCGTAGAATGCTCGCAGCGTGGTGCCCGCCGGAATCAGCGACACGTACGGCGCTGGCGCCGGCTGAAACTGGACCGTGAGGATCTCGCGTGCCTGTGGAACAGTCCCTTCGGCCAGCGCCACCTCCCGCCGCACGGGAACCAGCGCCAGCCCGTCTTCGGTGCCATAAAAGAGCGTGGCCGTAATACGTGGCACGCCTGGCGGTGGCGCAGCGGATTCAATGACGGCTTCGGCGGACTCCGGCCCGGCCGTCAGCTGCTCGACGCCCCACATGACCACCCACGCGAGCACTCCAAGCAGCGCCACGCCGGCTCCGATCGCAAGATACTGCCGGCGGGTCACGGTGTGCGGTGCTGCTCCAGATAGCCGCGGAATCTGACGACGGCGTTGTAGATCGCCTGCGCCAGAGACGCCTGGTACTCGTCGGATCGCAGCGATCGTTCCTCATCGCTGTTGGTGAGGTAGCCCATCTCGACGAGGGCCGCTGGCATGTTGACGCTCGTGAGCACGCGGAGCGGCGCCGCGTGCCGCGGCCGGGGGCTCATCCTGACCTGCGCGCGTAGGTCTTCTTCGATCATGCTGCCGAAGGCGGCGGAGGCGTCGACATGACGCGCCTGCGCTAAATCCCAGCGGATGACATCGATCGACCGCATCGCGCCGCCCAGGACCGGAAGCGCAACGGCGTTCGTCGCGGCGGTTCTCAGCGCCTCTTCGCCGTCGCGATCCAGGCGCAGGTAGAACACTTCGGCGCCGCTGACCGCAGCGACCGGCGACGCGTTCGCGTGGAGACTCAGGAACAAATCCGCCTTGCTGTTGTTGGCGACCGCGGCCCGATCGTCGAGGGACATCTTTGTATCGTCGTCGCGCGTGAGGATGACGCGGATGCCGAGGCGGGCCTCGATGAGTGCGCGGAGCCGGCGAGCGACCTGAAGCGTGATCTGTTTTTCTTCCGCCCCGCCGCCGCCACGGGCGCCGATGTCGTCGCCGCCATGGCCCGAATCGATGACCATCGTCTGCAGGACCGCGCGCGACGTGGCGAGCGCTGGAGGCGGTGCCGGTTCGGCGGTTCCTGGAGGCGACGATGCCGACGGCGGCGGCGCGGACGGTGCGGGCGCGGCTGTTTCAGCGGGCGGCGCAGGTGGCACCGGAGGTGCCGCATCGGCGGTCACGTCGCCGACGACGAGCAGGCGCGCCGCGCGACGGTACTCGATGCGCGCGTCATAAATCGGACCGAGTGCGCGCGGGAGGAAGTCGACCGGCACCAGCCAGCGGTTTCCCACCCTCATCGGCGGCGCCGGGAGCGCGATGACGCGCCCGCTGACGGATGCC
>CAMDNQ010000009.1 GCA_945903265.1 Candidatus Sulfopaludibacter sp. SbA3 | reverse complement strand
TCGGCCTGGCGCCCCTCTGCGTGACGGCCACGACGTGCGATCTGTCGCCGATTGGCCGCAAGAACCTCGAGAACATCTCGCGGCTCGGGGTGGACCATGTCGAGTTCACGTCGAACCGGATCGTTCGCGCCAGGCTCAATCGCATCGGCCTGACGGAGGTTGGCGACATTTCGTGGCCCGAGCACGTGGCCATCTTCACGATCCCGGTTCGCGCAGCCGTACAGTTCAACGTCCCGCTGATCATCTGGGGTGAGAACTCACAGAACGAGTACGGTGGTCCTGCCACGGCCGCGGACAATCACGTGCTGAACCGGCGCTGGCTGGAGGAGTTTGGCGGCCTGCTGGGACTGCGCGTCAGCGATCTGTCGGCGACCTACGGTTTCGACCAGAAACACCTGCTGCCGTTTCAGTACCCGACCGACGACGACCTGAATCGGGTCGGCGTCACGGGCCTCTTCCTCGGATACTTCCTGCCCTGGGACGGCCTGACGAATGCCCTGATCGCGGAGGCGAACGGCTTTGTCACGCTGGAGCGCATCGTCGAGGGCTCGATGGTGGACTACGAGAACCTCGACAATCACCAGACCGGGATCCACGACTATTTCAAGTTCCTGAAGTTCGGGTTTTCCCGTGCGAGCGACATCGCCAGCCTTCACGTGCGCCGCGGCCGCCTCACACGCGCGGACGCGCTGAAGATTGTCGTCGCGCACGACGGGCGATTTCCGTGGACGTACCTGGGAAAGCCGCTGGCGCAGATTCTCGAGCCGCTCGAGATGTCGGTCGACGAATTCATCGACGTCTGCGATCGCTTCACGAACAAGAAGATTTTCAAGCGCAACAGCGCCGGCGGCCTGCTGAAGGATAGCCGCGGCAATCTCGAAAAGGTCAATTACGACAACGTATGACGGTCGCCATCGTCAGTTACGGCGTCAACAACATCGGATCGGTGCGGCGTGCGCTCGTCGATCTCGGAGCCGACGTGGTGCTGGCCGAGCATCATGACGCGCTCGCCGGCGCCGACCGGGTCGTGCTTCCCGGTGTCGGCGCGTTTGGTGAGGCCATGGCGCGGCTGCGGGCGGGCGGGTGGGTCGACGCGCTGCGCCGGCTGGTCCCGCAGGGCCGGCCGCTCCTTGGCATCTGCCTCGGCATGCAGATGCTTGCGGACTCGAGCGACGAGAACGGAACCCATGACGGTCTTGGTCTCATTGCGGGCCGGGTCCGCAGGCTCGATGCGCTCGGCTGTTCGCTGCGGATTCCCCATGTCGGATGGAACGACGTGGAATACCACGGCGCGTCGCCTCTCTTCGCGAAGATCCCGCAGGGCACCGACTTCTACTTCGTGCACAGCTACGCATTCGAGGTGGGCCTTCCGGATACGGTTCGCGCGACGACGGCCTATGACGTTCCTCTCGTGGCATCCGTGCAGCGCGAGCATGTGTTCGGCACGCAGTTTCACCCTGAGAAAAGTTCCAGGGCGGGCCGCCAGGTGCTGAAGAACTTCCTCGACTACGGGCGGTGCTGAAGGTTCGCGTCATCCCGACGCTGCTCTGGAAGGATGTCGGGCTGGTCAAGGGCGTGCGGTTCGACAGCTGGCGGCGTGTTGGCCCGGTGCTGCCCGCCATCAAGGTCTACAACTCCCGCGATGTCGACGAATTGATTTTGCTCGACATCACCGCATCCGGCGACGGCCGTGCGCCGGACCATGAGTCCGTCAGCGACTTTGCCGATGCGTGCTCGGTCCCGCTGACGGTTGGCGGCGGCATTCGGACGGTTGAGCACATCGCCGCGCTCCTGCGCGCAGGGGCCGACAAGATCGCCGTCAATACCGCGCTCTATGAGGCGCCTGAGGTCGTGAATGAGGCGGCACGCCAGTTCGGGTCGCAGTGTGTGGTCGCCAGTATCGACGTCCGGCGCGCCGGCGACGGCCTTCATGTGTGTGTGAGCCGGTCAGGCAGCCGCGACACCGGTTGTCAGCCGCTGGACGTCGCCCGGGAGGCGGTCGAACGGGGTGCCGGTGAAATCCTGCTGACGTCGGTCGATCGCGACGGAACCATGACCGGGTACGACATCGATTTGCTGCGGTCCCTCTCGGCGCTGCCCGTACCGGTGATCGCCTCTGGCGGCGCCGGCACGTACGCCGATCTCGTTGCCGCCGTGTGTGCGGGTGGCGCATCGGCGGTGGCGGCAGCCAGCATGTTTCACTTCACCGAGCAGACGCCTGCCGGCGCCAAGGCGGCTCTCCGTGACGCTGGTGTCCCCGTTCGTCACCAGTTCGCTGGTGCGGTCAGCCAGTCGTGAACATCGCGTTCCGCGTTGATGCCGGGCCTGACATCGCCGCAGGACATTTCATGCGATGCCTCGCGCTCGCCGACGCCGCGCGACGCGGTGGCGCGCAGGTGGTCTTCGTCACACGCACGTTGCCACCGCATCTTCTGTCGATGTTGAGCGATCGCGGATTTGCCGCCGTGACGCTTCATCGGTCGGACGAAGTTGCGGATGCCGAGCAGACATCCGCAGCGCTTGCCGGCGCAGAGTGGCACTGGCTTGTCGTCGATCACTACGCCCTCGGCGAGCGGTGGGAAGCCCTCGTGCGCCGCACCGTCCCACGGATATTGGCCATCGATGACCTCGCGGACCGCGTCCATGATTGCGACGTTCTGCTCGACCAGAATGCCTGGACGGACATGGTCACGCGCTACGCCGGCAAGGTTCCGGCGCGGTGCAGGCAGTTGGTGGGTCCGCGTTACGCGTTGCTGCGCGAGGAATTCGCACGCGCCCGGCACACGGCCACGCCCAGGAGCGGCCACGTCAGGCGCGTACTCGTGTCGTTTGGCGGCATGGACGCCGGCGACTGGACCAGCCGCGCGATTGAGGCCCTGGCCCCGCTTCGGCACCGATTCGACAGCGTCGACGTGGTGATAGGCGCCGGTCATCGCCATGAAGTGGCGATGACGGCGGCATGCGGGACTTTCGGTTTCACCTGCCACGTCCAGCCGGCCGCGTTCGCCGCGCTGATGGCGCGCGCGGATCTCGCGGTCGGCGCGGGCGGCGTGTCGACGTGGGAACGCTGCTGCGTCGGATTGCCGGCGATGACGTTCGCTGTTGCGCCAAATCAACAGGCCGTCGTCGCCGAAGCAGCGCGTCGGGGCCTGGTGTATGCGATGCCGGAGAGCGTGCAGACACCAGCGGCACTCACCCAACACATCGCGTCGGTGGCCGACGATCAGCCTCTTCGTGAACGGCTGTCACGAACCGGGATGGATGCTGTCGATGGACAAGGGACGGCGAGGGTCCTGGCGGCGCTGGATCCGGACGCCATTGGCATGCGCCCGGCGACGTCAGCGGATGAAGCCGCCCTCCTCGAATGGAGGAATGACGAGACGGTTCGTCGTTCGTCGCGCCGTACCGATCCAATCGATGCCGATGCGCATCACGCGTGGCTGGCGTCGGTGCTGGCCGATGCGGACCGCGTTCTGCTGATCGGCGAACGCCATGGCGAATCTGCTGGTGTCGTGCGTTTCGATATCGCTGGATCGCAGGCACAGGTATCCATCTATCGCGTGCCGGGCGTTCAGGGTACCGGTCTCGGTGGCCGGTTGCTGGCCGCGGCGGAGGAGTGGTTGCGTGCGCGAAGACCGGACGTGACCACGCTGACGGCCGACGTGCTCGAATCGAACGAGCGGTCCCATCGGCTGTTTGGGTCAGCCGGGTATCAGTGGCGTACCTCCAGGTACGAGAAACCGTTGCGTCGGGCGTGAGCACTGCCATCAGCGTCGGCGGCCGATCGATAGGCCTGGACCATCCGCCGTTCGTGATTGCCGAGATGTCGGGCAATCACAACGGTTCGCTCGATCGTGCGCTGGCGATCGTCGACGCCGCGGCGAACGCGGGTGCACATGCGCTGAAGGTGCAGACCTACACGCCCGACACGATGACGCTCGATCTCCGCGAGCGCGAATTTCACATCGCCGATGTCACCAGCCCGTGGGCCGGCCGGTCGCTCTACGACCTCTACGGCGAGGCCCAGATGCCCTGGAGCTGGCACGAACCGATCTTCACGCGCGCCCGGGCGCTGGGCATGGTGGCGTTCAGCACACCTTTCGACGCCTCGGCCGTCGATCTGCTGGAAACGCTGGACGTCCCCTGTTACAAAATCGCCTCCTTTGAAAACACGGACCTTCCGCTGATCCGGCGCGTCGCGGCGACCCGCAAGCCGCTGTTCCTTTCAACCGGGATGGCGACGGTCGACGAGCTGCAGGGAAGCGTGGCCGCCGCGCGCGCGGCCGGGTGCCGGGAGCTGGTGCTCCTCAAGTGCACCAGTGCCTACCCGGCGGCTCCAGACGACATCAATCTGCGGACCGTTGTCGACATGCGCGACCGGTTCGGCTGCGAGGTCGGATTGTCCGATCACACGGCGGGAATCGGCGTCGCGATCGCGGCGATTGCGCTCGGCGCGACGGTGATCGAAAAGCACATGACGCTGACGCGCGCCGAGGGTGGCGTTGACAGTACGTTTTCCGCCGAACCCGACGAAATGTCACAGCTCGTGACAGAAGCCGATCGCGCATGGCGTGCGCGAGGCAGCGTTCGGTACGGCGCGACCGCCAGCGAAACGCCATCGTTGCAGTTCCGCCGCTCGCTGTACGTGGTGAAACACGTGAAGGCAGGAGAACGTCTGACGCGGGAGAACGTCCGCGCCATCCGGCCGGGCCTCGGATTGCCGCCGGGATGTCTTGACCAGGTGCTCAGCCGCCGCGCCGCGTTCGACATCGATCGGGGGACGCCGCTCGCCTGGGCGCTGCTGCAAGAGGAATCACAGGATGCACGCTGATCGACCGCCGTACGACGTCGGCGTCCTCACTGCCGGGCAGACGCGCGCGATTGATGACGACGGCATCGTGATTCTTCCGCCCAATCCGGTCATCGTCTCGCAGCTTCCGGCGCTGCGCGAGGCGGTCGATCGCCTGCTGGCCAGCGAAGGCTCGCGCGCGGGCTGGGAGGGAAAGGAGCAGCATTTCGCTCCAGGCAAACAGTTCGATCAGGGGGCTAACCGGCTTGGAAACCTGGTCGACAAGATTCCCTTCGTCGCGGATCTCATCACGTTGCCGTCGCTTCTCGAGGCGGCTCATCGCACGATCCTGACCGATTTCAAGATCGGGTCCGTCGGTATGCGCGAGCCCCACAAGGGGCACGGGCATCAGCCGCTGCATATCGACTGGCTGCCACGCGAACGAGACGACGAGCCGTTTGGTGGCGTCGGCTGCATGGTCCTGCTGGACGATGCATCGATCCCGAACGGGGCGATGCGATACGTCCCCGGTACTCACACGCGTCTTGGCTGGCCCGACAGCGTGATTGACGTCAACGTGGTGCACCCCGACGAGCGGCGAGCCGAGGCCCCAGCCGGATCGGTGATTCTGTTCAATCTGAATCTCTGGCACGCCGGCGCGGAAAACCAGACCGGCGATCGGCGCCGCAGCATTCTGATTGATATTCGCCGGCGCGATCTGCCGCAGCTCCTGAATCAGAAAAAGTACCTGTCACCCGCAACGCTCGCCAGGCTGACGCCGTTGCAGCGGTACCTGCTGGCGGTCCGCGACGAAGATCCCGAGCAGCCAGAGAAAAGTGTGGGCCCGGGCGACAAGTACCGCGAAAAATTCGGAACCCCGCAGACACCGAAAGCGTGACCCCAGGCATCCATCCGGGCATCGAACCGCTCATTCACGCGCGGCCGGTCGTCCTTGTCTTTCTGCCAAACACGAATGAGGTGCAGCGGTTCGTCGTGTCCGGTGCCTTTACGGGTCTGGCGGCGACGCGGCAGCTGCACTATGTGCTGCCTGCTGAAGAAGCGGACGCGATTCGACAGGCCGTGCCGGCCATCACGGCCGAGAACTCGACCACGCTCGCCGTTCCGCCGGATCGGTTCGCGAAATGGACCGAGATCTTTCAGGCTGCCTGCGTCCACTACGCGCACCTGTCGCCGTCGTTTGCCATTCGTGCGGGTCTCGAGGTGAATCCGACCTGGCGCGATGAGTGGGTCGCGCTGACGCCTGACACCCGCGAGGCCCTGCACGATGCCTTCGACACGTCGGTGGCGTCGATGCTCGCGGGAACGGAACCGCTTCCTGCGATCCTCGATCTGCTCGCGCGCTACACGCCCGTCTACTGCATCGTTCCGACGTCGCTGCTCGATCTGTTCTGCAACGAAGTGGTCCGGGCCTGCGAGGCCGTGGAGGTGCCCTGTGTCCTGCTTCAGAGCGGCTGGGACAATATGTCGAGCAAGGGGCGAGTCTACGGACGGACGCCGTTTCTCGGGTGCTGGGGGCCGCAATCGCGCTCGCACGCAGTCACCCTGCAGCACATTCCTCGCAAGCGCATCGCACTGCTGGGCGCGGCCCAGTACGAGTGCCTCGCGCCCGCTCCCGCGGCCGAGGTTCAGGCGCTTCGCGAATCACTGGGGGTAGTCGGGGACGAGCGGCTGGTCCTCTTCGGCGGATCGTTCCGCCAGTTCGACGAAACGACCGCGCTGCGGCGGCTCGAACAGGCCATTGCCGATGGGCGTCTGCCGCGAGCCCGGATTGTGTATCGACCGCATCCCTGGCGCGCCTCCCGCAGGCACGAACAGAGTTTTTTCGATTTCGAGTGGTCGCACGTCGTCTTCGACCCGGCGATGCGCGACCGCTACCTCCGCGAACAGGCCGAGCCCGGGTATCTCAAGCGGCGCGGCCCGATGTTCGACATGGCCTATCTGTCGGCGCTGTTGTCCGCGGCGGATGCCGTCATCTCGCCGATGTCGACGCTCCTGATCGAATCGCTCATCCTCGACAAGCCGACGCTCGCCATCGCCTATAGCGACGGCAAGCATCGCTACACGCCGGATGTCACCGCGCAGACGACCCATGTCGCGGAGCTGCGCGATTCACCGGCGTTGCGCTGGTGCCATCAGGCGGATCGGATGATCGACGAGACCGCGGATCTGCTGAGCGGGCGCCGCCACAAGTGGCACGCGAAGTATCGTGCCGATGTCCTGGAACGAATCGTCACGAGGGAGCCCGGCACCTACGCCGACCGGCTCGCCGAATTCTGCCGATCGCGCGTCGACAACATTGGCCGGAAGAAGCGCGCACAGCGGACGGGCGTCAAGCGGCACACGATTTCGCACGCCTACGGGGCGCATCTGGTCGCCGCCGAGTACTGCGGGCGCACTCCGGACCGTGTCGTGCCGGGTTACTGGATGCACGGCTGGTTCCCGGCGTATCACAACGTGCACCCGTTGCTCCTTGCCCACCATAAGCGGGCGGGGCAGTCTGACGGGTACGATTTCGAGGGACAGATTCGCGTCGAGAGGGAGCAGGTACCGCAGTGGGTGGCACGCGCTGACCAGGCGGAGTTCCTCGCGGCGCACGGCTACCGGCATGCCAAGGCCATCGGGCTCCCGATTACCTATGTCCCTCCGTCGGGTGCGCGCCGCGTGCCGAATTCGCTGCTGGTCATGCCGCCGCACGGCCACCGCACGCACGGACCAGAGGACGTCGAGGCGGAGGCTTATGCCGAGGCCATTGCGGCAATCCGCTCACGGTTTGAACACGTGTGGGTCGGCCTGAGCGACGGCGACATCGCGCAGGACCAGTGGGTCACATCGTTCCGGCGCCGCGGGATCGATGTGTTTACCACCACGGATCTGGCGGACCCCCGCGGCTTGATGCGCCTTCGGAAGATTCTCGAGACCTTCGAGTATGTGACGACAAATGGCTTCGGGTCGCACATCGCGATCGCCGCGTACTGTGGGGCCAGAATCTCCGTCTGGGGGCCGTTCGCCGAGTTTCCCCGCGAGCGGATGCGGGAGACGCACGGCGCCAAGATGTTCCCCGAGCTGCTTGAACAGGCCTGCGCCCTCTGCTCGGGAGAGGCGCTCCGCGCGCATTACCCGTTCCTGTTCGTCGAGCCGGATCAGGCGGGCGTGCAGGGGGCATGGGGGGCGCAGCAAGTCGGCGAGCCCTGGCGCGTGGCGCCCAAAGAACTGGATCGGCTCTTCGGATGGGACGCGCCCGCGCGCGCGGAAGCGGCCGAAGCGGGGAGCGTGAGCGCGTGACCGCGCCTCGTCACTCCGAGAGCGCCGTCGGCATGCTCGCGCGGCAATGGTCGGCCGCCGGCGTCGAGTCCGGCACGACGATGTTGCTGCACAGCAATATCATCCGCACGCTGCGGACCTGCAGGCGCGTCGCCGGACCGGTGTCCGTCGAAGACGTGCTCGAGAGCTTGCTCGACGCGCTGGGCCCCGGCGGAACGCTGCTGCTGCCGCTCTTCAATTTTGGTTTCACCAAAGGCCTGCCGTTCGACATCCGGAACACCCCGTCGGAAATGGGCGTGCTGACCGAGGCCGGGCGGAAGCATCCGGACGCGGTTCGCACCGGGCACCCCATTTATTCATTCGCAGCCATCGGTGGACAGGCGGAGCGGTTTCGCGGCGTTGACAACATCAGCGCATTCGGCGAGGACTCGCCGTTTGCCCTCCTCCGCGAGCTCGATGGCACCGTCGGCGCGCTTGACCTCGACGAATACAACAGCATGACGTTCTATCACCATGTCGAGGAGCTGAAGCGTGTGCCGTACCGCTATTTCAAGGAGTTCACCGGCACCTACACTGACTGGGATGGGGTGGCCAGCACCCGGACATACCGGTTGTATGTGCGCGACGTTGACCAAGGCGTGACGACCGAAGGCAACCCGGCGTCCGACATGATGTGGGCGCGCGGCCTGTACAGGGGTGACCGGCCTGGGGTCGGTTCAGGATTGCGCACGATCAAAGCGCGCGCGATGTTCGACTTCCTCGCGGATCTCATTGACACCGGTCGGGCACTCGGCACGATGTACTCCATCAAGCAGACACCGTGATCGGCGAGGAGATTCACCGCCTCGCCCAGACGCTGTGGCCGCTCAATCGGAGCATCACGGGCGACGGCGTGCGCGAGACGCTTCGCATCATCCAGCGGCTGCACCTGCCTGAGCTGACGGTGCACGAGGTGCCGACGGGAACGCGGGCCTTCGACTGGGTCGTGCCCCGTGAGTGGAAGATTCGCGCGGCCTACATCGTGACCCCCGACGGCCGGCGCATCTGTGATTTCGCGGTGAACAACCTGCACGTGGTCGGCTACAGCACTCCGGTCGACCGCACGCTGTCGCTCGAGGAGCTGAACGCCCACCTGCACTCGCTGCCGGACCGCCCCGACGCTGTTCCATTCATCACGTCGTATTACCAGGAGCGATGGGGCTTCTGCCTCTCCCACAATCAGCGCATCCAGCTGCAGCAGGGGATGTACCGGGTCGTGATCGACTCGGAGCTCTTCGACGGCGCGCTGACCTACGGCGAAGTGCTGATTCCCGGCGCCACGTCGCAGGAAGTGTTTCTGTCGACCTACGTGTGCCATCCCTCGATGGCCAACAACGAGCTGTCGGGTCCGACGGTCACGACCTTTCTCGCCAAGTGGCTGCGTTCGCTCCCCGCACGAAAGTACTCCTACCGCATCGTTTTTGTTCCCGAGACCATCGGGTCCATCACGTATCTCAGCCGGAACCTCGACTGGCTGAAGGCGCATGTGATCGCCGGATTCAACCTGTCGTGCATCGGTGATGAGCGTGGCTATGCGTACCTGCCGTCGCGCAACGGGGGCACGCTCAGCGATCGGGTCGCCAGACACGTCCTCACATGGGTCGATGCGGGGTTCGTGACGTATCGGTGGGCCGATCGGGGAAGCGACGAGCGCCAGTACTGCGCGCCAGGGATCGACCTGCCGGTCGCGTGCATGATGCGCTCGAAGTTCGACCGGTATCCCGAGTACCACACCTCGATGGACGACCTCGCGAATGTGGTGACGCCGGCGGGACTCGACGGCGGCTACAACGCCGTGCGGCTCGCGCTCGAAACAATCGAGCGGCACTGCTTTCCGCGCGTCACCGTGCTTGGGGAGCCCCAGCTCGGACCGCGTGGGCTTTATGCGCAGCTCTCCACGCCGGAAGCGCAGGTGCCGCTGATTCTGAATCTGATTACGTGGGCCGACGGAACCAGGTCGCTCGTCGACATCGCCGACGAGTGCGGCGTACCCGTCTGGGATCTGTATCCGCTGGTCGATCAGCTCGTCTCGCACGGACTGCTCAGCGTCGAATGAAACTGCTGTTCGTCATGCGGCACGCGGGATATGTCCGCAACTTCGAGTCGACGCTCCGGATGTTGTGCGACCGCGGCCACCACGTGCATCTCGCGTTTCAGGGCACCGTGAAGTACGCGCAGCTCGACCCCGCGGACATTGCCGGGCAGCTGGCGGCCCGGTATCCGAACTTCACACACGGCCGGATGCCGATGCGGCGGGATGGCTGGGGTCTGCTCGGCCGCCAGTTGCGCCTCGGTCTGGACTATCTGCGTTACCTGACGCCGGAATACGACGACGCCCCCAAGCTGCGGCAGCGGGCACTGCGCGAAGCGCCGCAGTACGTCCTCGATCGGACAACGCACGGGACGGCTCGTACCGCCGCAGGCCGCCGCGCACTGGCCGCCTGGTTGCGGGCGCAGGACCTGGCGATTCCGATTGACCCGGTTATCGACGCGTACCTGGCGGACATCCGCCCCGATGTACTCGCGGTCACGCCGCTCATCGAGCCGGGGGCGCCGCAGGCCGAATTCGTCCGGGCCGCGCGCGCGCGCGGGATTCCGGCCGCCCTCTGCGTCGCCAGCTGGGACAACCTGACCAATAAGGGCTTGATTCACGGCCCGGTGGATCTCGTCACCGTCTGGAACGACGCGATGAAGCGCGAGGCTGTGGAGCTGCACGGCGTACCAGCCGGACAGGTGGCCGTCACAGGGGCTGCCGCGTTCGATCACTGGTTCGACTGGCGGCCCCGGACGACACGCGGGGAGTTCTGCGCGCGCGCCGGCCTGCCGGCCGACCGGCCGTTCGTGCTGTATCTCTGCTCGTCGAAGTTCGTTGCTCCGAACGAGCCGCCATTCATCCGGACGTGGGTCGAGCAGATCCGGCGCTCATCGTCCGATCGTGTGCGCGAGGCGGGCATCCTCGTGCGGCCGCATCCGCAGAATGCCGAACTCTGGGAACAGGAGAGCCTGGAGGAGGCTGGCGCCGTGGCGGTCTGGCCGCGCGCCGGCGCCGCGCCTGTCGACGCCGGCAGCCGCAGCGACTACTTCGATTCGATCTTTCACAGCAGCGCCGTCGTCGGCATCAATACCACCGGAGAGATCGAGAGCGCCATCGTCGGACGGCCGGTGTTCACCATCCTGGCGCCTGAATTCCGCGACACGCAGGAAGGCACGCTGCACTTTCATCACCTGCAGCGAGTCAGCGGCGGCGTGGTGACGGCCGCCCGCAATTTCGAGGAGCACCTCACGCAGCTCGACGCCGCGCTGGCCGAGCCTCCGTCGGCCGCTGCGGCGCGGTGCCGGAGCTTCGTCGAAGCGTTTGTGCGCCCGAACGGACTGGACGTGCCTGCCACGCCGCGGCTCGCCGACGCGCTGGAGCAACTGGCCCGTACCCGTCCCCATGTGCGGCTGCCGCCGTGGACGCCTCTCCTGAGGTCGCGCCTCGCCGGACGCGCGGCGATCCTCGCGCACGAGACGGAGAAGGCGGCCAAGGCGAAGGCCGCCCGGCAGGCCGCCAAGGCGGCGCGGCAAGCCAAACGGAAGGCGCGTGTGGCGGCGCAGCAGGCCCGCCAGGCGGAGCAAGCCAGAGTCGAAGACGCCGCGCGAACCGCCAGGCCTGAGGAGCGGCTCAACGCGAACCAGAAGACGGAATTGCTGTTATCGACATTCCAGTCGCTGGGGGAGGTGCGGCGGCGAACGGTGCTCAGTTCGATGATGGAGCACTTTCCGCCGAGCTCGTTCATCGAGCTGCACGCGGCCACGCCTCCGAGACGCCTCGAGTACGAGCACGCGGACATTTACATGCGCGTGCACACGAAGGGCGAGGAGTTCCGGCTGCGCGCGTGCCACAAGGAGCCCTTTACCGTCGACTGGATTCATCGGCGCATTGCCCCGGGCGAGGTGCTGTACGACATCGGCGCCAATATCGGCGCCTACTCGCTGGTGGCGGCGATGAAGCCGGGCGGCGGCGCCCGGGTCTTCGCGTTCGAGGCGAGCTACGCCAGCATCGCGTCGCTCTGCGCGAACATCGCGCTCAACAAGCTGGACGCACAGATCACGCCGATGCCCGTCGCGCTGTCGGGCACGACCGCGATGAACGTGTTCAGCCTCCGCGACCTCGAGCCGGGGGCCGCGCGTCATGTGCTGGGCTATGACCCCCCGGAGGATGGGCCCACGCTCTATCAGCAGCCGGTGATGATGTACCGGCTCGACGACCTGATGGAGCGCTTCGGGCTGCCGCAGCCGAATCACATCAAGCTCGACGTCGACGGCGGAGAACTCGAGGTGCTCGACGGCGCATCCCGCGCGATCGCGTCGCCCGAGCTGCGAACGATGCTCGTGGAAGTGTCGACGGCGCTCTCAACGGCCGTGGGCGACGTGCTGGAAGGCCACGGGCTCCGCCTTGAATCCAAGGTGAGCGTCAGGAGCAAGTCGGGCGAGCACGTCGTGTGGTACGGACTCTTCGTGCGGGGCGGCGAGGGGCCGGTCACGTCCTCCGAGGCCCCTCCACGATAGCGAGCACACCGGTGCGCGTCCTGTTTTTCATGCGCAGCAACATCTACGCGCGGAACTTCGAGTCGACGCTGCGGCTGCTGGCCGATCGCGGGCATCAGGTGCACATCGTGGCGGAGACGCACGAGCATCTCGATCCCACCGATCTGCTGGGACGTCTGTGCCGCGAGTACCCCGGTCTCACGCAGGGACGCCCGCCGGCCCCGGCGTCGGCACGGTGGGTCGGATTCGGTATCGAGCTGCGCAAGGGGCTCGACTATCTCCGATACTTCCGGCCGGAATACCGGAACGCCCCGAAGCTGCGGCTCCGCGCGGAACTGAAGATGCCGCTGTTCGCATCAGCCGGATTCTGGCAGCGGCTGGTGCCGACGCCCGCCGGTCGTTCGATGCTCGCGCGGCTCCTTGGGATTGCCAATCGTGCGGTACCGGTGGATAAGGCGATTGCCGCGTTCGTGCGCGACCAGCGGCCCGACCTCGTGGTCGTCACGCCGCTCGTCGAGCCGGGGTCGCCGCAGTCCGAATACCTGCGCGCGGCGCGGTCGCTCGGCATTCCGACCGCACTGTCCGTCTACAGCTGGGACAACCTCACGAACAAGGGGCTCATCCACGATGCCCTCGACCTGGTGACGGTGTGGAACGAGCCGATGAAGCGCGAAGCCACGACACTTCACGGCGTTCAGGCGAGCCGCGTAGCGGTCACGGGCGCGGTCGCCTACGACCACTGGTTCAGCTGGGCGCCACGCGACGATCGCGACGCGTTCTGCGCCCGCATCGGCCTGGACCCGCGGCGTCCGTACATCCTGTATCTCTGCTCCTCACGGTTCATTGCGCCAGACGAAGGGCCGTTTGTCCGGACATGGATTGAGGACATTCGAAACCGATCCGAGATACTTCGGGGCGCTGGTGTGCTGGTGCGTCCGCACCCGCAGAATGCCGCCGCCTGGCGGGACGCGGACCTGAGCGCGCTCGGGAACGTCGCGATCTCGCCGCGAGAGGGAGCCAACCCGGCGGACGAAGAGTCGCGGGCGGACTATTACGACTCGATCTATCACAGCGCGGCGGTCGTCGGCGTGAACACCAGCGCCCAGATTGAGAGTGCCATCGTCGGGCGTGCGGTCCACGCGGCCTACGCCCCCGAGTTCCGCGATACCCAGGACGGCACGCTGCACTTCCACCACCTGCGCAACGCCAAGGACGGTGTCCTGCAGGTGGCATCGAGTCTCGAGGAGCATGTCGCGCAGCTCGAGCGATCGGTCCGGGACCCCGCCCTGCATCGCGAGACATGCCGGCGGTTCGTCGAGGCGTTTGTGCGTCCGCATGGAATCGGCGAGCCGGCTGCGCCCAGGCTTGTTGCGGCGCTCGAGGCTGCGGCTCGGACACGGAGGCCGGCCGGCAACTCATGGTGGAGCCCACTTGTCCGGCCGGCGCTCGCCGGCGCGGCCGCGGCGGTGGAGCAATCAGCGGACGCCGTTGACCAGCAGCTCCGGCAGCGGAAGGACAAGGCGCGAAAGAAGAAGGCGGCACAGCTGCGCACGCACGAGGATGCCGTGTGGACGCAGGCAACCGCCGATACCGTCTTCGCCCAGTACGTCCGGATCCGCGACGGCATGCGCGGCCTGCGTGCAGCCGATCTGCCGGACGCTGCGCTGACGCCGCGGGAGCAGGAACGGCGGACCGCCCTCGCCGGGCTGTGGGAGGCGTCGCCGGATACCGTCGTCCGGCTCCGCGAGTGTGGCGAGGCCATCACGGGTGTACGGGCGGGTGATTACGATCCGGCGAACACGCCGCTCAAGGACCGTCTCGATCGACATCTGCGTCTATTGCTCGAAAAAGGCGACTCGACGCTGTGGGTGGACGAGCCGGCCGTGCTCGGGGGCTTCGGGTTCAACGGCCGTGTCGAACGGTACAACGAGGACACGCTGCAGCACTTCCGTGTGCTGTCGCTGCTGCAGGATGCGGCGCTGCTTGGCGAGTTCCGTACGGCCGCCGCGCCGAAGACGGTCTGGGAGGTTGGCGCGGGGTGGGGCGGATTTGCGTTTCACTTCAAGACGCTGTGCCCGGGCGTCACATACCTGATGACCGGACCATCCGAGCAGCTGCTGCTGTCGGCGGTGTATCTGTCGGCGATGTTTCCGGCCGCCCGGGTCCGCGTCTACGACGCGGAGCAGCCGGACGCGTTCTGGCATGACTGGCAGTCGGTCGACTTTGCCTTTGCGCCTGAATCGATCGCGGGCGAGCTGCACCCTCCCGCGCTCGCCCTGACAGTGGATTGCGGGGCTCTCGCGGACATGACGAGCGAGCGAGCGACCCTGCATGCGCGGAGTGCGCACGCTCTCGGCTGCCGGCATGTCATCTCCTCATCCGGTGTGCAGACAATCCTGGAACGGTTCTACTGGCCGCACCCGGTGTCGTCTCCGGGTTACGTGGCGAAACGGCTTGTCCTGACGACGCGGGACTCGGCGGCCGCGCTGCCGTACTTCCTCGGCTGGCGGCGGTTGCACGTATGACCGGCAGCGCGACCGGGCCCCGCGTGGTGCTCGGACTGCCGGCGTACAACCGGCCGGACACGCTCGCGCGAGCACTTGAATCGCTGCTCTCGCAGACGTACCGCGATTTCGCAGTGGTCATCATGGACGATCGTCCATCCGCCGAGACCACGTCGATTGCCGAAGCGTATGCGCGCGAGGACGGGCGGGTGCGGTACGAGGCGAACGACACGCGCCTCGGCATGGTCGACAACTGGCGGCGCGTCTTCGAGCGCGCCACGCAGCAGTACCCCGGGGCCGAGTATTTCGCGTGGGTCAGCGACCATGACCTCTGGCACGCGCGCTGGCTGGAGGAGCTCGTGGCGGTTCTCGGCGCGCACCCCGATGTGGCGCTCGCGTATGTCAGGAACATGCGCATGATGCCGGGCGATGGGCGCATGACCGACAAGTCCTTCGAGACGTTCGGGATGCGCAATCGGGCCGCACGCCTGCGCCGCTCGGCGCGCTACATGCTGTCGGGCGACATGATCTACGGGCTGATACGCGTGCGGGCCCTGAATGCTGCGGGCGTCTTCAGGCGCGTGACGACACCGGACCGGCAGGTGCTGCTGGCGTTATCGCTCTTTGGGCAGGTGCGTCAGCTGCCGGAAGTGCTCTGGTATCGCGAGGTCCTGCGCGTGTTCGACGTCGGGCGGCAACGGCAGGTGTTTTTCCCAAACGGCGCGCCCCTGTATGTCTATCTGCCAGCCCACGTGCAGCACTTCGCGACGCT
This sequence comes from Candidatus Sulfopaludibacter sp. SbA3, assembly GCA_945903265.1. Lineage (GTDB taxonomy): Bacteria > Acidobacteriota > Vicinamibacteria > Vicinamibacterales > UBA2999 > CAXNKG01. The sequence continues at coordinate 129,859 of CAMDNQ010000009.1, read as the reverse complement.
GCTGTGGGACTTTGCGATCCGGGGGGCAGGGCAGCCTGCATTCGGGCGTCTCGCGGGGCTGCGCTACGCCTGCAGTCAGCTCTGGTGGTCGTGTGTGCGCGATCTCGAGCGTCCGAAGTCCGATTGGCGCATGACGATCCAGAAATTGTATGTGTGGCGGCAGCGGCCGGATCAAGCGAGGTGAGATGGATTCAGACGATGTAACTCCCGCCCCGGAGCCGGATCGGCCGAAGCGCGACCCCGCCAACTGGGGATCGCGCGCGCTTGGCAAGGAGTGGCGCCGCATCGACACGGCGTACCGTCCTACTGCCGCATTTTTTGACGCGGCGGAGCCCATCATCAAGTCACGCCGGACCGTCATGGGGTACGACAAGCTGTACGCGATCTGGCAGGCTGTCCATAACGTCGTCCGCGTACCGGGCGCCGCGGCGGAGATCGGCGCCTATCGCGGCGGCTCCGCGTATTTCATCGCCAGCACATTTCTCTCGCTGACGGGCAGCGAGGTGCCAATGCACGTCTTCGACACGTTCGAAGGCCACCCCCCGGACGCGGTGACCGCACACGATTCGTTTCATGGGGCCGGCCATTGGGGAGGCGCGAAGTACAAAAAGGTGGTGGCGTACCTTTCGGCGTTTACGCAGATGCAGATCCACCAGGGCGACGTGAGCGCCATGCTCGTTCACCTGCCCGAGTCTGCCTACCGCTTCGTGCACATCGACACCAATCTGTACAAGCCGACGCTCGACTGCCTGGAGTATTTCGGACGACGGCTGTCGCCGGGCGGCGTCATCGTCGTCGACGACTATTCGTCGCCGCGGTGCACCGGAGTACCGACCGCGACGCTCGAATACCTGGGAAAGACGGATGTGCGGTTTCACGTCTGGGATACCCGCACCGAACAGCTGCTGCTCGCGCGCTGGTGACCGCGTACGAGCACTATCTCCGCGTTCGCGACTGGGCGCGCCGGATGGGTGCCCTCGACAGCCCTGGAAAGCCCGCGCGGACTGATACCGAGCTGGCGGTCGCCCGCGCGCTCGCGCCGTTGTGGGATGCGTCACCAGACACGATCGCCGGGCTTCGCCGATGGGCCGACCCGGTCGGCGGTGCGTCCGCCGCGGACTATGAGAGCCCAGAGTCGCGGATAGAAAAGGCGATTCGCCGGGACCTGAAGCGCCTCTTCGTGCAGGTCGGCCGCGACCTCTTCGTCGAGGAGCCTTCGTTCCTCGGCGGCTTCGGATGCCGCACGACCGAGGGCCGGTGCAACGAGGACACCCTGAGGTTTTTCAGTGTGCTGGTTGCATTGCAGGACGGTGCGGTACTTCCCCCATTCCGGCAGCAGCCACGCCGCATCGTGTGGGAGATCGGCGGCGGGTGGGGCGGCTTCGCCTACCAGTTCAAGACGGTCTGCCCGAACGTGACCTATCTGATCACCGGGAATCCCGATACGTTTCTCGTCTCCGCTGTGTATCTGATGACCGCATTCCCAGGCGCGCGCTGCCGGTTCTTCGGCGAATCGTCCACCGACGCGTTGTGGCACGACTGGGAGAACGTGGATTTCATCTTCGCCCCGGAGGAGGCGCTGGCGTCGCTGCGTCCGCCTCGCCTCGACCTCACACTGGACCTCCTCGCGCTGCGGGAGATGACGTCCGAACGCGTCGGCCGGCACGTCCGGCACGCCTTTGAGGCTGGTTGCCGGTACCTCTATTCCCTGCATCAGGGCGACTGGGCAGACGGTGAATCCCCCACGCTGTGGCGTGCCATCGAGCGGTTGTACTGGCTCCATCCCGTTCCGTCGCGCGTGGAACTGCGCAAGGCTGGCGCGGAGTACTCGCACCTCATCGGATGGCGGCGGAAGCAGATATGACGCCCAGCCCGCGCGTGGTTCTTGGACTGGCCGCCTACAACCGGCCGGACACGCTCGCGCGCGCGCTGGAGTCGTTGCTCGATCAGACCTTCGGTGATTTCGCGATCGTCATCGTGGACGACGCGCCTTCGCCTGCCATTGAGGCGATCGTCCGCACCTATTCGTCGGTGGACCACCGAATCGTGTACGAGGTGAACGCGACACGCCTCGGCATGATTGGCAACTGGCGCCGGACGTTTCAGCGGGGGAGGGAGCTGTTTCCAGGCGCCGACTATTTTGCATGGGTCAGCGATCACGACGTCTGGCATCCGCGGTGGCTCGAGGTGCTCGTCTCGATCCTTGACCAGAATCCACGGTCGGTGCTCGCGTACCCCCAGACCGTGCGCGTCTACCCGCGTGAACGCCGCCGGATGCCGGTGCCGTTCGAGACGGCAGGCGTCCGGGATCCCGGCGAGCGGCTGCGCCGGACGGCTCTCGCGGCGGCGGCGGGTAACTGCGTCTACGGGCTGTTCCGGACGCGCGCCCTCGCGGATGCGGGTGTCTTCAGGCCGGTGCTCATGCCTGACCTCGAGATTCTTGTGCGCCTCGCCCTTATCGGAGAGTTCACCTGCGCGCCTGAAATGCTCTGGTACCGCGAAGTCGCGGGGGGATTCAGCCTGCCTCGTCAGCGCCGGATGTTGTTTGCAGGACGAGTTCCTCCGTACGCGTACCTGCCCCCGAACGTCCAGCATTTCGGATTACTCCTGTGGGATCTCGCGGTGCGGCGCCGCGGAGGCGCCGCGATCTCCAGGTGGACCGGGTTGAAGCTGGCCGCACTGCAGCTGAGACTCTCCACACGCCGTGAACTGTCCCGGCTGCGGCCGGCGCTCGCTTCCGAATGAAGATCCTGTTTCTCCTCGGCGCGACGAGCCGCATTCGCAACTTTCGCGACACGCTCATGCTGCTCGCCGATCGCGGGCATGACATTCGCCTCGCCGGCCGGCTCAGGAAGGGCAGCTTCGAACTGCCGTCGGCGGTCGCGCACGAACGGATTTCCGGCCGGGTCAATCCGACGCAGCGTGCGGACGAATGGCGCGAGTTCGTCGATCTGCTGCGAGGCGCTCGCGACTACGCCAGGTATTTCGCTCCCCGCTACGCGCAGGCGACACGGCTGGTCCGCCGCGCATACGAAATTGCGCCGACCGAGTTCGCGCTCTTCTGCGAGCGCCACGCGTGGATCAAGCGTCATCCAGGGCTCCTGGGACGCGCGCTGGCGTTCTGCGAGGACCTCATCCCGGTGGACGCCGCGTTCGAGGCGTTTCTTCGCGAAGAACGCCCCGACCTGATCCTGGTGACGCCGCTCGTCACGTTCGAGTCGTATCAAACCGATTACGTGAAGGCCGCGCACAAGCTCGGCATCCCTGTGGTCTTTGTGCCATTCAGCTGGGACAACCTCACGAACAAGGGCTTGATGCGCATTCTCCCGGACCGCGTCCTGGTCTGGAACGACATCCAGCGGCAGGAGGCGATCGAACTCCACGGCTGCCCCCCGGAGATCGTGGCGGTCACGGGCGCCGCCCGGTTCGACGATTTCTTCTCGCGAACGCCCTCGACCAACCGAACGGAATTTCTCGAATCGTTCGGGCTGAATGCGCAGACGCCCATGGTGCTGTACCTCGGGTCGTCCCAGTTGACCGGGCCCAACGAAATGGAACTCGTCCGGCGCTGGGCGGAATCAATCCGCCGTGCGGACGACAGCCGCCTTCGGTCCTGCGGGATTCTGGTGCGGCCGCACCCGGCGGTGCGGAATTCATGGACGTCGGTCGACCTCTCCGATCTGGGTAATGTGGCGCTGTCGCTGGATGCCAGCCGGGGCGGAGACCAGGAGTTGTTCGATTCGATCCATCACGCGCACGCCGCTGTCGGTCTCAACACGAGCGCCATGCTCGAGGCCGCCATCGTGGGCCGGCCGGTGCACACGCTCGTGATGCCCGGCTTCGACGAAGGCCAGACTGGCACGATGCACTTTCATTACCTCGTCGAGGCCTACGGTGGGCTCGCGTCCGTGGCGCATGACTTTCCGGAGCATCACCGGCAGCTCGTGCCGCTCCTCGGGCAGGATCCGATCTGCGCCGCGCGCAGCCGGACATTTGCCGGGCAGTTCCTGCGGCCGCACGGCATCGACCGGCCAGTGGCTCCGCTCCTCGCCGCCGAAATCGAACGGGCGGCCGCCGATGTTCGCAAGCGTCCGCAGGCATCCACGCCGGTCTATGCGCCTCTTCGTCGCGGACTGTACCTGTGGCTGCGGCGGCGCGGCGGATCGCAGAAGCTCGCGGCCGATTCGACGGTCATCGGCACGTCACTCTCACTGCGGCCTGTCAGGACGGCGCTCGAAGAAGTGCAGCAGGGAACCGCCATGGTGTTTGTCGGCCCCTGGGTCGACTCGATTGGGCTGGAGCTGCTGTACTGGATTCCGTTCGTGCGCTGGGTGGTTGCGGCGTATGCCATTCCGCCCGAGCGGCTGGTGGTGTTGTCGCACGGCGGCCAGCGTGACTGGTACGGGTCGATTGCCCACCGGTTCCTGGACACCGCCACGCTGTTTTCAGACTCCGAGGGTGCGCAGTGGGCACGGCGCACCGTCCCTCAGAGTGAGCAGGATCCAAAGCAGGCGGTGATGTCGCCGTTCGATGCGGACATCGTCGAGCGCGCGGCGCGCGCGTTCGATCTGTCAGAACCGCAGGTGCTGCATCCGTTTCTGCTGTTCCGGACGTTCCGCCGTCTGCAGGCTGATGGCGAGCTGGCGCGTTTCGCGGAGATCCTGAAGTACGAGGCGCTTTCCGCGGCGCCCTCTGCGGCGCCTCAGGCGTCCGCAGTGCGGTCGGGCGTGGCCGTGAGCGGCGAATGCACCGCTGCGCTGCCTGACACCGAGGAGCATCGACAGTTTCTGACCGAACTCGCCGGACACGCCTCGGCGGCCGGCGATGTGGTCAGCCTCGACCGGCTGCCGCTGGCCGACCGCGTGGACGCGCTGGAGCGCGCCGCGGCGTTCGTCGGCGCCTACGGGGACATGGCGATCCTTGCGGCGTTCTGTGGGACGCCCGCGACGACGTACCACAGCGAGCGGCTTCCCATCGACCAGATCGAGCGGCTGCAGGCCGCCGCCGCGACCGGCGGCTGGGCGGCTGTCACGGCTGAACGGTCGAAGCGATTCAAGCGCCTTCGCCTGCCCGTCAAGGTCCGCGCGTCATGAAATTGCTCTTCTGTCTCGGCAGCTTTGGATTCCTGCGGAATTTCGAGCCGGCGCTCCGCCTGCTTGCCGACCGCGGCCACCGGGTGCATCTGGTCGCTGACCGGCAGGACAGCGTCGGCGGGATGCGCACCGTCGAAGCGCTCGAGCGTGACTATCCAGCGCAGATCACGCACGCGTATGCGTCCCGCGGGAGTTCGCCGTGGCATCCCCTGGCGTCGGCGCTGCGGCTGACGCTCGACTACTGGCGCTATCTCGGTCCCCGGTTCGACAACGCGGCGAGCCTGCGGGCCCGCGCGGAGCGTCAGGCGCCAGCGCTGGCCGTCCGCCTGCCGCGCTGGCCTCTCGTCGGCTCTTCCGCGGCGATGCGGATCTGGCGCGGCGTGGTGGCGTGGCTGGAGCGCGCGATGCCGCCGGCCGACGGCGCTCGGCGTCTGCTGCGGGACCAGCAGCCGGATCTCCTGCTCCTGACACCGCTTCTGTATTTCGGATCCACCCAGGTGGACTACGTACGCGCCGCCCGGGCCGCCGGCATCCGGACCGTGCTCGGAGTCGGAAGCTGGGATCACCTGACGACCAAGGGCCTCATCCATGAAGCGCCAGACCACGTGATGGTCTGGAACGAAATGCAGCGGCGCGAAGCGGCGGAACTGCACGGGATCGATCCGTCGCGCGTGATTGTGACGGGCGCGCAGGCCTACGATCGGTGGTTCACCTCGCAGCCCAGCGTGTCGCGGAGCGAATTCTGCCGGACCGCGGGTCTTCCGGATGACCGTCCTCTGCTGCTGTACCTCTGCTCGTCGCCGTTCATCACGCCTCACGAGGTGGCCTTCGTGCGCCGATGGATCCACGCCGTACGGAGCGCCGCGGACCCGGAGCTGCAGCGGGCCGCCATTCTGATCCGGCCGCATCCGCAGAACGCGGGGCAATGGCGTGACGTCGACACGACAGCGCTTGACGCCGTCGCGATATGGCCGCGAGGTGGCGCGAATCCGCTCGACCCGAACGCGCGGGCCGAGTATTTCGATTCCATGTTCTACAGCGCTGCGGTCATCGGCGTGAACACGAGCGCGCTCATCGAATCTGGCATCGTCGGGCGTCCCGTCTTCACGCTGCTCGCCGACGAGTTTGCCGGCCAGCAGGAAGGCACACTGCACTTTCAGCATCTGAAGACGGTCAATGGCGGACTCCTGCAGGTCGGCCGCGCGATGGACGAGCACCTGGATCAGCTCTCCAGGACGCTCAATGGTTCCTACGACCCGTCGAAGAGCCGCGCGTTTGTCGAAGCCTTCGTGCGGCCGCATGGTCTGGATGTTCCGGCCGCGCCGCGCGTCGTCGACGCGCTCGAAGCGTGCGCGGCGGCGCCAGCCGTCTCGCGCCGGCCGGATACGTGGTCAGTGGCCGTGCGTCGTCTGGCGTTATGGCCGGTGGCGGCGAGCGCTCGTGTGGCGGTGCTGCTCCGGCAGCAGCGAGACCCACGGCGCACCCCGCGCACCGCGCCAGGGCCCTCGATGCGGATTCTGTTCGCGGTCGCGTCTCCGGAATACCTGCGGTACTACGATTCCACCATGAAGCTCCTCGCCGATCGGGGGCACAGCGTCGTCCTGGCGGTCAATTCGTTGCGGGAGCGGAAGCACGCCCGGCTCGATTTGATCGACGACGACCGGATCGAGATCGCGGGGGTGGTGCCGGAGCGGCAGGACGTCTGGATGCCGCTGGCGCGCGCGATTCGCGGAACGATGGATTTTGTCCGGTATCTCGATCCGCGGTACGCCGATGCGCCGGTGCTCCGGAACCGGATGTATCGCAAGGTGCTGCCGTCATGGCTCGGCCTTCTCAATCGAATCCGGTCGATGCGGCCGTCACGCGTGAATCGACTGATTCGAGGCCTGCAGGCCTGCGAGCGCGCGGTGCCCGTCAGTGCGTCAATGGCGCAGTTCCTCGACAGCCAGGCGCCCGACGTGCTCGTGGTGTCGCCGTTGATTGACGCCGCGTCGGACCAGGTGGATGCGGTTCGTGCCGCCAGGGCAGCGGGCATTCCCGTGATGGCGGCCATCGCGAGCTGGGACAATCTCACGAACAAGGGTCACATCCGCGTCGAGCCCGACGCGGTCGCCGTGTGGAACGAGCGGCAGAAGCTCGAGGCCGTCGAGCTGCACGGCGTGAAACCCGATCGCGTCGTCGTCACCGGCGCCCAGCCGTTCGATCACTGGTTCGAGCGTCAGCCGAGCCAGAGCCGGAGCGACTTCTGCCGGATGGTCGGCCTGCCGGACGACCGCCCGTTTGTGCTGTTTACCGGATCGTCGGTCTTCATCGCACGCTCGGAGTACGAGGTCCCGTTCGTGCGCGAGTGGATCGAAGGCATGCGGGCCAGCAGCGATCCGCTGCTCCGCGAGGCCGCCATTCTCGTGCGGCCGCACCCGTTCAACCCGGTGGCATGGACGACCGCCGATTTGTCGGATCTCGGCGCCGTCGCGATCTGGCCCAGGGCGCGGTACACGCCGGTGGCGGAGGATGCGCGCGCCACGCTGTTCGATTCGCTCTCCTACTGCCAGGCCGTCGTCGGCATCAACACCAGTGCGATGATTGAGGCCGCGATTCTCGGCAAGCCGGTGCTGTCGCTGCTGTCGCCGACATTCGCCGGTACCCAGGACGGGACGCTCCATTTCCGCTACCTGCGTCCGGAAAACGGCGGATTTGTCAGGGTCGCCAATTCACTCCCGGACCATCTCGAACAGCTCGTCACGGTGCTGCGCGATCCGGCGCTCGTGCGCAGCGAGACGGAGCGGTTCGTGGGGTCCTTCCTCCGGCCGCACGGCGTCAGCAGACCGTGTACGCCGATTCTTGCGGATGCGATTCAGCAGCTCGCGCTACAGGGCGCCGCATCCGAGGAGCGCGAACGGGGCACGTCGCGTGTGCTGCGCGTGCTGTTCTGGCCGCTGGCGGCGATGCTCTGGCTCGGGACGCCGGCGCCCGGCGCGCCTGAGCCATCCGGCACCGGCCTGGGGCAGGCCGTCCGCGCCGCCGGACGCAGGCTCGGCCGTGGGCTCGGCCGCCGCACCTCGCGTGTCGCGCGCGCGGCCGGCCGGGATCTCCGCAAAGTGCCTCGCCATGTGATGCGCAGCCTCAGGCTCGCACGCTATTACGTCGCGACGGTCGTGCTGCAGCGGCCCGCGAAACCGGGTGGAGAAGGCCGTTAACCAGTCATCAATCGGGATACCAACGTGCGAAAAATCTGCATCTTCATCGGCTCTCGCGCCAACTACAGCAGCATCAAGTCCGTGATGCGCGCGGTCAAGGCGCACCCGTCCCTGGAGCTCCAGCTTGTCGTGGGCGCGTCAGCGCTCCTCGACCGCTTCGGAGCGGTCGTCGATCTGATCGAGTCCGACGGGTTCACGCCATCAGCCCGCGTCACCATGATCGTCGAAGGGGAGACGCCCGCGACCATGGCGAAATCGACCGGCCTCGGGCTGCTGGAACTGCCCACCATCTTCGAGCTCCTCAAACCGGATGTGGTCGTCAGCGTCGGCGATCGATTTGAAACGATGGCGACCGCAATTGCGGCCGCGTACATGAACATTCCAGTCGCGCACACGATGGGAGGGGAGATCAGCGGCACGATCGACGAGAGCATTCGTCATGCGGTGACGAAGATGTCCCACATTCATTTTCCCGCCAATGCGGCCGCAGGCGATCGCATCGTCCGCATGGGCGAACATCCCAACACGGTGCATGTCGTCGGCTGTCCCCGCATCGACCTCGTCGCGGAGATCGCGCGGAGCACCGACGCCATGCCGCACGCCGAGTGGCTGACGCGCGAAGGCGTCGGCGCGCACATCGACCCGACGCAGCCCTTCCTGCTCGTGAACCAGCACCCCGTAACCACGGAGTACGGACACGGGAAAGAGCAGATCTGGGAGACGCTGCTGGCGCTCGATGATCTGAAGATGCCGACGATCATGCTGTGGCCCAACGTCGATGCCGGATCGGAAGACATTTCGAGCGGCATGCGCACGTTCCGTGAGAAGCGCCAACCGACGTACGTGCGCTTCTACAAGAACTTCCCGATCGACACCTACGTGCGCCTGATGCTGTCGTGCTCCTGCGTCGTCGGCAATTCGAGCGCGCCTATCAGGGAGGGCGCGTTTCTCGGCGCGCCGGCCGTCAATATCGGCACCCGGCAGGAAGGCCGGGATCGCGGCGCCAACGTGATCGACGTCGGCTATGACCGGCGTGAGATCGCCGAGGCGATCGCCAAACAGGTGGCGCACGGGCGCTATCCCTCAAATCCGCTCTACGGAGATGGCGAAGCCGGTGATCGAATCGCCGACCTGCTGGCCCGCGTGCCCCTGAAAGCGCAGAAGCGGCTCGTCTTCACGCCGGCGGCTGTATGAACGTCATTGGTGTCGTTCCCGCCCGGGGCGGATCCAAGGGCATTCCGCGCAAGAACCTGATCACGGTCGCGGGCCGTCCTCTCCTTGCCTACACCGCGTCGGCAGCGCTGGCGAGCCGGCGGCTGACGCGCGTAATTGTGAGCACGGACGATCCCGCAATCGCGGACTCGGCGCGCGGGCTCGGTCTGGACGTCCCATTTCTCCGTCCGCCCGATCTCGCGGGCGACGAGGCTCCCATGCTAGCGGTGTTGCAGCATGCGGTGGCGGAGCTGAAGCGGCAGGGAACCGCGGCAGACGTCATCGTGCTCCTCCAGCCGACCTCGCCGCTGCGGCGGGCCGAACACATCGACCGGGCGATAGAACTGCTCGAGAGCAGCAAGGCCGATTCGGTCGTCAGCGTCGTGGAAGTGCCGCACCAGTTCTCACCGGCATCCGTGATGCGGCTTGACGGCGATCGGCTGCGCCCGTACTCGGAGAGTCCGCTCCCGACCCGCCGCCAGGACAAGCCGCGCGTGTATGCCCGCAACGGTCCGGCGGTGCTCGCGGTTCGTGCGGAAGTGCTGGAGCGCGGGTCGCTGTACGGCGATGACTGCCGGCCGTTCGTCATGAGCGCGGCCGACTCGCTCGATATCGACAGCGCCGACGATGTGCGGTTGATCGAGCGGACGCTGGGCGACGATCGCCTGCGGATTTCGTACAGGCGGCCGGATGAATACGAGCCGGTCGATGTGGCGCAGCTGCGGCCAGGCGGGTCGTACAAGCAGCTGATCGAGAAGCGGACGCATCCAATCGACGAACTTGTGCGGGTGCACGGGAAGATTCCCGACGATCTCCTGTCCGCACGGCGGTGCCCGACGTGCGGCGGCGCGGAAGCGACGCCGGAACTCGAGAAGGACCACATGCGCATCGTGCGCTGCACGGCGTGCGATCTCGTCTATGTGAGCCCGGTGTTCGACGAATCCCATTACAAGAAGGTGTACCGGTCAACGGAGTACCAGGACATCGTCCGGGACCTCGGGATCCGCAGTCATGCCTATCGCGTCGAGCGGTTTGGCCGGGAACGGGTGGATATCATGGCGCGCCACCTGCCTATCCCGCGCCCACGGATGCTGGATGTCGGCTGCAGTACGGGGTTCGTGGTGGAAGCGGCGCGCGATCGCGGATGGGACGCCGTCGGGCTCGATCTGAACCCGTCGGCCGTGGAGTTTGGTTGCAGCCGTGGGCTCGACCTGCGCGACGTCGCCCTCGAAGACGCGGAGCTGGAACCGGGGAGTTTCGACGCGGTCTGCCTGTTCGACGTCCTGGAACACCTGCTCGAACCGGTCCGCACGGTACAGGCGTGCACCCGGCTGCTGCGGCCCGGCGGGATCCTGTTCATGTATGTGCCCAATTACGACTCCGCGTCCCGGTTGCTGATGGGCCGCGACGCGCACTTCATCTGGCCGACGCATCACCTCAACTACTACACGCCGATCACGATGAGAAATCTCCTGCGCCGCGAGGGACTGCTGCCGGAGTATGTGGCCACGGAAGGGCTCGACATCGTCGATTACCTCTGGTACCGGCGGGAGGTTCACGGAGCGGATGACGCGGGGGTCGAGGCGATTGCCGATCGGCTCCAGTTCTTTGCCAACGCTGGCGCCTACGGGAAGAACCTGCGCGTCATTGGACGAAAGCCCTCTCTGTCATAGATGAAAGTTCTGTTCGCGACGCTGCACTACGCGCACTTCCGGAATTTCGATTCGGTCGTGCGTGGGCTGGCGGAGCGGGGTCATCAGGTTCATCTCGCGGACGAGGAGCCGGAAACGCTGGGTGGTCAGGCGCTTGTCGATCAGCTTGCGGCGGACCATGCATCGATCACGTGGGATCGGATTCCGTCGCTGGAACACGAACGCTGGTTCGACGCGGCCCAGCGGATGCGCGAGTCGCTGACCTATGTGCGCGCGCTCGAGCCGCGGTATCCGGAAAAGCTGCGGCTCCGCGCGCTGCCGCGCACGTCACGCGTCATCCGGTGGGCGACGCGCGCCCCCGGCGGACGGGCGGCCGCCCGAAAGGGGCTCACGCGGTTCGAGCAACTGCTTCCCGCCAGCCGCGACATGGTGGCGTACCTGCGGCGCCATGCGCCCGATGTGGTCGTGCTGAGTGCGCTGACCTTCGCGCGATCGCGGCAGCACGATCTGCTCAAGGCCGCGCGCGAGTTGAATATCCCGGTCGCCGCCGCGATTCTCAGTTGGGACCATCTCTCCAGCAAGGCGCTGGTGCACATCGTGCCGGACATGGTCCTCGTCTGGAACGAGCGGCAGCGTCAGGAAGCCGTCGAGATGCACGGCCTTCCTGGCGAGCGCGTCGTTGCCACCGGCGCCCAGTGTTACGACCACTGGTTCACGCGCCGGCCGGAGCGCAGCCGAGACGAGTTCTGCGCCGCGATGGGGCTCCGGCCCGATCGCCCGTTCGTGCTCTGGGTCCATTCGGCCCTCACGCCGACGCCGGAACCTCCGGAGCCGCAGCTCGTCGTCAAGTGGCTCGAGGCGTTGCGTGCGCATCCCGACCCGGCGCTGAGGGAGCTCGGCGTCCTCGTGCGGCCTCACCCTGAACGGATGAAAGAGTGGAAGGGGATTCGTCTCGATCGATTCGAGAACGTCGCCTTTCGGGGCCGCAACCCGATTGACCCTTCCGCGCGCGACGACTACTTCGGCGCGCTGTACTACAGCGACGCCGTCATCGGACTGGTCACCAGCTCATTCCTCGAGGCGGCCATCGTCGGCCGGCAGGTCCTGACCATCACGTTGCCGGAGTATCGCGCGCATCAGGAGGAGATGATCCATTTCCAGTACCTGATGGACTCCAACGGCGGCCCGCTGCGAACGGCCGCGGACTTCCACACGCACTTCACCCACCTTGCCGAAGCCCTCGCGCTGCGCGGCGCCCGCGACGAGCGGAACCGCGCTTTTCTTCATGCGTTCGTCCGGCCGGCCGGACTCGAGACGCCGTCAACACCTGCCTTTATCGATGCGCTCGAGCGGTTGCATCGAAGCGGGCCTTCCACAGCGGCTCCGCCAGCGATGACCTGGGGGCGCTGGCCTGCGGTCGCTCTCGCCGGGAGGACCCACGGCGTCATGGGCGGCTGGCTGGTCAGAGATCCGCGTGGTGACGCGCTCGTGGTTCATAAGCTCTGGCGCGAGGCGGCGCGTTTACGGCGGGTCTTTTACAACGAACGGCACCAGAAGAAGAAAGCGATCATTCGCGGCCTCGTCAGTGGTCGTGACAAGGTACTGCGCGCGGCCAAAGTCACGAAAAGCCTGTTGATGACCGCCCGCCACCGGACGGCGGTCACCGTGTACCGCACGCTGCATGTGACGGGCGTCTGGCGCGGTGAACTGCCCGGAAACCCGCGGAACGACAAGTAGCTCTCATCATCGAATGCGCGCGATCGTTCTGACGAGTTCACTCCGGCGACACGCGTTTGTCGCGAACCGGCTGGCTGCGCGGCTGCCGGTGGCGGGCGTGTGGCGGGAGCAGAAGACGTTCGAGCCGCTGAAATACGCAGGATCGGACGAGGACGCCGCAGTCATCGCGCAGCACTTCACCGCGCGCGACACGTCAGAAGAGGCGTACTTTGCGGCGGAGTCGAGCGTGACGGCTCCCAGCCGCTCCGTCGGTCCCGGAGGCTGCAACGACTCCGCGGAAATCGCCCGTATGCGGGATCTCGCGCCGGATGTCGTGCTCGTGTTCGGAACCGGCCTGCTCAAGGTGCCGCTCATTGAGACCTTTCCGGGCCGCATCCTGAACATACATCTCGGCTTGTCCCCGTACTACCGCGGCGCCGGAACCAATTTCTGGCCACTGGTCAACGGTGAGCCGGAGTATTGCGGAGCGACCATCCATTTTCTTGATGCGGGCGTCGATACCGGTCCGATCATCGCCCACGTGCGTCCCGACATGTGCGACGCCGACGGCCCCCATGACATCGGCAACAAGACGATTGTCGCCGCTGCAGATGCGCTGGCTGACGCTGCCTATGCGCTGGAGGACGCAACGCTTGTCGGGGTTCCCCAGGAGAGTGGAGGGCGCCTTTACAAGCGGGCTGATTTCTCGGCTGCGGCAGTGCGTCGGCTCTACCAGAACTTCGAGTCAGGGATGATTGGCGCGTACCTGAAAGACAAGACCGTGAGGGATGCGGCGTTGTCGCTGGTGTCGCTGGACAAGGTGACGCGATGACCGGCTCCTCGTGTCTGGCCGTGATGTATCACTACGTCCGCGACACGGCCCGAACGCCGTTTCCCGATATTCGCGCGTTGCCGGTCGCGCTCTTCGAGCAGCAGCTCGACTGGCTGCAGGCCGAGTACGACGTGGTCCCCCTGTCATGCCTGACGGACGCGCTGGCCGGCCATGGATCGCTGCCGCGTAACGCCGCCGTCCTGACATTCGATGACGGTCTCATCGACCACTACGAGACGGTATTTCCGGTCCTTCGCCGGCGAGGCCTGAACGGCACGTTCTTCCTGACCGAGGACGCCTGCAGCGATACGCCGAGGCTCCTGCCCGTTCACAAAGCCCAGTTTCTGCTGGCCTGTCTCGGCGCCGATGCCTTCGGGCAGGCCGTCCTGGCCGCCAGCGGACAGCCGCGACAGGCCGGAGCCGCCGAGGTGTTCGGCAGCGATCGCTGGGAAGACGAGGATGCGCGCGCGGTCAAGCGCCTCGTGGTTCATGAGCTGCCCTTCGATCAGGCGGATCGGATTCTCGACGACTTGTTCGTGCGTCACGTCGGCGACCCGGTCGCGTTCGCGAAGACCTTCTACGTCCGTCCGGCGATGGTTCGTGAGATGGCGGAAGGCGGCATGACCTTCGGGTCGCACACCCGCACGCATCGGATGCTTGCGCGGCTGTCACCGGAAGAGCAGCTGTACGAGCTCTCGGGTGGTGTCGCCTGGATCCGCGGAATGACCGGCCAGGCGGCCGTGCCGTTCTGTTATCCGTGGGGCGGTCCTCACACGTATACCGCGGAGACCGTGCGCATTCTTGGCGAGTCGGGCTACTCGCTCGCCTTCAATACGGTCCGGCGGCAATTGCGGCTCGACGATCCGGGTTTTGAACTGCCACGTATCGATACCCGCGATCTGCCTCCGTATTCGACCGCGGAGGCGATCAGCCGTCTTCTCTCTGCAACGGAACAGGTGTGACCGTTCCGCGCGTCGCGCTGGGAATGACGCTCCACAACAACGCGGCGCACCTGCCGCGTGCGCTCGACTCTCTGCTGGGGCAGACCCACCGCGCGTTCGTCCTCGTCCTGCTTGACGATGCGTCGTCGGACGACACCGCAGCGATCTGCCGGGACTATGCCGCCCGTGACTCGCGTATCCGGTATCACCGCCATGCGGCCCGGCAGGCGATGATCGCCACATGGCGCGGCGTTGTGGATATCGCCGCTGGTGAATGTCCGTCCGCCGAGTACTACGCGTGGGTCAGCGACCATGACATCTGGGATTCCCGATGGCTCGAGCGGATGATGGCGGAGCTCGATGCCGACCGCGAGGCGGTGCTGGCCTATCCGATGACGCGTCGTGTCACTCCGGGAGGCGCCGTCATCGACAAGGACCCGCGCCTGTTCGACACGGCCGCCTATGGTGACGTTCACGAACGATGGAAGGCGTTCTGTCGCGATGTCGTCGGCGCCGGCGACATGGTGTACGGACTGATACGTCTCGAGGCGCTTCGCCGTGCCGGCACATTCCGCACGGTGCTCCGCCCGGACCGCCTTCTGATTGCCGAATTGACGCTGCAGGGCCGCATCCGTCAGGTCCCGGAGGAGCTCTGGTTCCGCCGGCAGTCGAGCGCCAGAAGCGTGTCGCGGCAGCGGACAACTCTGATGCTCCCCGGCGCCGCCCCGTGGTGGTTTTCGTGGGCTCCGTGGCTGCAGCACAGCGTCGTGTTGTGGCGTGAGTACGCGAGCCCGGTGCCGCCGCCGTATCCGATTACACGAGCGCAGTGGCTCGGGATGCTGCTCCGGTACCAGGTCGCGTACGGATGGAAGGGGTTCCGCAAGAGTGACCTGTCACACGTGGTCGAGCGCGCAGCGGGCCGTGTCTGGTGGAGCCGGAAGCTCGTCTCCCACTATGCGCGGCACGCGCTCTACAGCACTCTTGTGGGTGCGCGGACGGCACGTGGCCGGCTCCGCCGGATCGCGAAACGGGCGCTCTACGAGGTGCTCGTATTAACGCACCGGCTCGGTCTCCGGGGACGCGGCCAGACACCGTAACAGGGCACATGGGAGTCAGCCACGGTGTTCATGCAGCGCTCGCGTCGTTCTGGCGTGAGTGTTACCGCGACCTGCGGCGGCACTCAGGCGATGAGCGGCTTCCATATCCCGTGCGCACCGCTCTCCGGGATATGGCCGATCGCACGCATCAACGATGCGCGGTCGACGAGGTGCTCGCGATCGCACCGCGGGTGAATCGCCTCGCGGTCCGGACTGCCGCGCCCGCCACCCTGTCAGACGCCGACACTCGCCAGGCGCAGCGGTGTGCCGCCGCACTGGGTCTCACGGACGGGCAGCCGATTGTGACGGTCGAAACGCTGAACCGGCCGGATCTGTGGGCCCCGGCGCTCGCCGTTCTACGGGACGAAGGGTTCCAAGTTGTCCGTCTGCCTGCCGTCGTCGACGTCGCCGCCGACACCGCCGACGCGCCGCTGCTCGCGCGATACCTCGTCGCGAGGAGCGCGTTTGTGGTGTGCACCAGTTCCGACGGACAGTCCGCAGCCGACGCGGCCGGTACGCCGTCACTGCGGCTCGACGCACGCGATCCGATTACGGCATATCCCATTCGCACACATGGCATCTATACGCTTGCGACGGTCATCGATCTCGATACCGGGCACGCGCTTGCCATCCCCGAACTGTTGACCGCGCGGTACTTCCGCAACAGCCGGAACTGCGGCTACCGGCCGACGGGCGCGGGCGAAATCGCGGCGGCGGTCACCGAAATGATCGAGGGCGTACGCCACGGGTGGCGGGATACCGACGCACAGGCGCAGTTCCGGCGGGCGGTCGCTGACGCGGGAGTGGCGCTCGCATCGCAGGTACGCGACGTCATCGAGTGGGACGCGGCTGGAGGGTTCGTCGGCGACGGGCGCCTCGCTCGCGTGCAGGCGGAGCGGGCACGGTGAACCGGATTCTGTTCGTCATGCTGCATCCGGGCTTTCTCCGGTACTACGACAGCGCGCTGCAGGCGCTGGCGGCCGCCGGTCATGACGTGCACGTCGCCTTCGAAACCGACCGGACGAAGCTTGGCGAACACGCGATCGCCACCCGCCTGGCCGCCGCGTCTCCGCGCCTGACGTTCGGCGCCACGCCGGAACGGGGTGAGAGCGTGCGGGACTTTCTCGCGCGCGGCGACCGCGAGGCGACGCGCAGCGGCGGGCGCGGCGTGTCCTCCTGGTCGCGCGAGGGGCGCGAAGAATCGTGGGACAGCCTCGGCACGACCGTGAGGCTGCTGCTCGATTACCTGCGGTTTTTTGACCCGGTGTTCACGCGGGCGTCCGCGTTGCGCGCTCGAGCGGAAAAGCGCGTGCCACGCATTTATCGCGGCCTCATCGCGTGGGCGGCCGGGACTCGAGCGGGCCGACGCATCCTGGCGGCGGCGCTGCAGGCGGCGGAGGCGGTGATTCCGCCGAATCGGGCCATTGAGGAATTTCTGCGGGAGCAGCGTCCCGATCTCCTGCTCGTGACTCCGCTCATCGAGCTCGGCTCGCAGCAGGTGGACTACGTCAAGTGCGCCCGCCGCCGCGGCATCCGCAGCGCCCTCTGCGTGGCGAGCTGGGACAACCTGACCAGTAAGGGGCTCATCCGCGTCGTGCCGGACCACGTGCTGGTGTGGAACGAGGCACAGAAGCGCGAGGCCGTGGAGATGCATGGCGTCGCGCCGGCGCAGGTGATCACGACCGGGGCGCACCTGTTCGATCGGTGGTTCGCCGCCCGGCCGCAACGCTCGCGGGAGGCGTTCTGCCGCGCGGTCGGACTCGACCCCGCGCGTCCTTACGTGCTCTATGTGGGATCGTCGGTGTTCATCGCACCCGACGAAGTCCCCTTTGTCGAGCGCTGGCTCGTCGCACTTCGGGCTTCCGCCATTCCGGAAGTGGCGTCATCGGGCGTCCTCATCCGGCCCCACCCGGCGAATGCCCGTCAGTGGCGGGCCTTCGATGCCGGCGCGTTCAGAGACGTGGCGATATGGCCGCCCGTCGGTGCCGACCCGAGCGCTCCGGAGTCGTCGTCCGATTATTTCGAGTCGCTCTATTACAGCTCCGCGGTGGTCGGTATCAATACAAGTGCGCAACTGGAAGCGGCGATCGTGGGACGGCCGGTGTTCACGATTCGTGCGCCGGAGTTCGCCCACGCACAGGAAGGCACGCTCCACTTCCAGCATCTTGCGGCCGCACGAGGCGGACTGGCGCGAGTCGCATCGAACTTCGATGAGCATGGCCTGCAGCTGGCGGAGGTCCTGCGAGGAGGCGTGACCGACGGCGCCGGACGCGACTTCGTGCAGTCGTTCATTCGCCCGCACGGTCTCGACGTCGAATCGACGACGGTCTTCCGCCAGGCGATCGACGATCTCGTGCGTCTCGCGCGGCCGGTGCAGCAGCGCCCGTCGTGGTGGACGCTGGCGTGCCGGCCGCCGGCGTTCGTCCTCGCACGGCTGGCGCGGGCTCTGGCGCAGGATCGCCCTCTCTGGACGTTCGCCACGACCCCTCTGCTCTCAGGTGGGGTTGCCCTCTGGGGGGCGGGCTTCAGGGCGCAGGAGGCGGCGAGTGAGTACGCGGGCAAGACCGGCAAGAGGGTCCGCCGGCAGGTCTGGCGCGCCTGGTACGAGTCGACACGACAGATCGAGAAGACGCTGCGGCGGACCAGGAAGAAGGTCGTTGCGCGAGTGCGCGGCGCTGGTGCCGCGGCCAAGCGTGTCGCGCGCCGGAGTGTCTGCTGACGTCGATGAAGCTGCTGTTTTTTGCCCGCCACTGGTCCTACCTGCGCAACTTCGAGTCGGCGCTCGAGGCGCTCGCGCAGCGCGGTCATCACGTGCACATGGTCGTGAGCGTCGGCGAAACGCTCGGCGGCCAGGGGATGATCGAGCGGCTCGTCGCGCGTTACCCGGGACAGCTCTCGATGGGCACCGCGCCCGCCGCCAAAGGACGATGGTTCGAGCTGGCGCGAAGCCTTCGGCTGAGCGTGGACTACCTGCGGTACCTCGAACCCCGGTATGCCGACACTCCGCAGCTGCGGGTGCGGGCGGAGGAACGCACGCCTCGCCTCATCCTGGAACTGCTTCAGCGGCGGCTCTTCCGCGGCGATGCGGGGCGCCGGTGGCTCTCGCGCGCGCTTCGTGCGCTCGAACGGGCCATTCCGCGCGTCCCGGCATTCGAGCGGTTTATCGCCGCGCAGCAGCCCGACGCGGTGCTCATCACGCCGCTCATCGACCTGGGGTCGCCGCAAATCGACTACTTGCGCGCGGCCAAGGCGCTCGGCTTGAGGACGGTGCTGCCGGTGTGCAGCTGGGACCACCTCTCGACCAAGGCGCTTCTCCGGTTCGTTCCCGACACCGTCATCGTCTGGAACGAGATCCAGCGGACCGAAGCGGTGGAGATGCATGGCCTCGCCGCCGACCGCGTCGTGGTCACTGGCGCGCAGTGCTACGACCAGTGGTGGAGCAGGCAGCCGTCTCGCTCGCGTGGGGCTTTTTGCGAGCGCGTGGGTCTACGATCCGACAGACCCTTTGTCCTGTATGCATGTTCGTCCCTCCTCAGGAAGACGACCCACGAGCCGACGTTTGTGCTCGACTGGATTCGTGCGATCCGATCGAGCGGCGACCCGCGGCTGAAAGACATCGGCATTCTGATTCGTCCCCACCCGGCACGGGTCAAGGAGTGGGAGCCGATCGACCTGTCGGCATACCCGCAGGTCGTGCTGTTCGGCGACCACCCGATCGACCAGCAGTCGAAAGACGACTACTACGAGTCGATGTATTACAGCGGCGCGGTGGTCGGCCTCGTGACCAGTGCGTTTATCGAGGCCGCCGTTGCCGGCCGCGCGTGCCACACTGTGCTTCTGCCCGAGATTTCAACCGCCAGCCAGGAAGGCACCATTCATTTCCGCTACCTGGCCGCGGACCTGCTCTACGTGGCGCGGTCGTTCGATGAGCACGTGCGGATGCTGGCCGACTCCCTGGTACCGGAAGGCGTCAGCGATCCGCGGTCGCGCGCATTTGCCCGCAGCTTCGTCCTCCCGTTCGGCGAGGAGCATCCCGCGACCCCGCGGTTCGTGGGCGTCATCGAGCAGGTGCTTGCATCGCCGGCGCCCACGCCGGAGCGCGCCACGCTCGCAGAGGTTGCGCTGCGGCTGCCGTTGTACGCCGCCCTGGCGTGGACGGATCTGTCGGAGCGCACACCCGTCGGCTGGAAGCATCTGCGCAGCGGCGCGCGCAAGGGTTATCTGCAGTGGAGGATGCGCCTGCTGGGTAATCCCAAGCGCTTCGTGCTTCGCCGGCTGGGGGCCATGCGTGGCTCGACCGGATCCACAAAATAGACCGTAATGAAACTGCTGTTTTTCGCGCGTCACTGGTCGTACCTGCGGAATTTCGAATCCGCCATTGAAGCGCTCGCGGAGCGTGGCCACCACGTGCACATGGTGGCCAGCGTCCCCGAGTCGCTCGGCGGGCAGCAGATGGCCGAGCGGATGGTCGCGCGGCATCCGCAGCACCTGTCGATGGGCGAGGCACCAGCCGTCGCCGGTCCGTGGTTCGACCTCGGGCGCCGCCTCCGACTGAGTCTCGACTACCTGCGCTACCTCGAGCCGCGCTACGAGCACACCATTCAGCTGCGGGCGCGGGCGGCCCAGCGGACGCCTGCCGTCGTGGTGAGGCTGCTGGAGATGCCGGGGCTTCGCACACCATTCGGGCGCGGACTGGTGGCGCGGGTCCTGCGTGCCTTCGAGCGCGCGCTGCCGCGCTCCGCGTCGGTGGACGCATTCATCGCGGCGCAACGGCCTGACATGGTGCTCGTGACGCCGCTCGTCGACCTGGGCTCGCCGCAGATCGACTATCTGCGGTCCGCCAAGGCGCTGGGCACCCGGACGGTGCTGCCGGTGTGCAGCTGGGATCACCTCTCCACCAAGGCCCTGCTGCGGGTCATTCCCGACACTGTCATCGTCTGGAACGAGGAACAGCGCACAGAAGCCGTCGATATGCACGGCGTGCCGGCGCCTCGAGTGGCCGTCACGGGCGCGCAGTGCTATGACCAGTGGTGGGGCCGGACCCCGGTGCGCTCGCGGCAGGCATTCTGCGAACACGTGGGGCTTCGGGCCGACAAGCCGTTCATTCTCTATGTCTGTTCCACGCTGTTCAGGAACACCGTGGACGAGCCGCCGTTTGTCGTGGACTGGGTTCGCGCGGTGCGGTCCAGCCCCGACCCCCGGCTCAGGGATATCGGTCTTCTCATCAGGCCGCATCCGACGCGTTTGAAGGAATGGGAATCCGTCGATCTGTCGGAATTCTCTCAGGTCGCGTTTTTCGGCGATCACCCGGTCGATGAGCAATCGAAGCACGATTACTTCGACTCGATGTACTACAGCGCGGCGGTCGTCGGGCTGAACACGAGCGCGTTCATCGAAGCCGCCGTGGTCGGGCGCCCCGTCCACACCATCATGCTCCCCGAGATTTCGCTCACGAACCAGGAAGGGACCATCCACTTCCAGTACGTCCTGGCGGGACTGCTGCATGGAGCGCGGTCGTTCGACGAGCACGTACGGCAGCTTGGCGACACGCTCTTGCCCGAAGGCGTGGACGATCCCCGCTCGCGCGCCTTCGCCGGAATGTTCGTGCGTCCTTTCGGCGCCGGCGAACAGGCCACCCCGCGATTCGTTGCCGCGATCGAGCAGTCGCTCGCCGTGCCGGCGCCGGCGCCCGACCGGGCCGGCGTTGCAGACGCCCTCCTCCGGCTGCCGCTGCACGCCATGACGGCGCTCGTCATTGGCCGCGCCCGCCTGCGGCTGCAGTCGAAACGCGTGCGGAACCGGCTCCGGAAGAATCTCAAGAAGGTGAAACGGAACGGCGTCAGGGAAATACGCCGGTTCGTGCTCCGGCTGGCGCCCACTGCGAAGTCGGAGCTTCCTGGCGTCCTGCCGCCGTCTGCGCTGACGCCGAAGCCAGGGCGGTATCGCGATCCGGCGAAGCGGTCGTGGAAATGGGGCGGCGTCGAGGCCGAGGAGGCGCGCGAGCTCGTCACGCTGCTCGGCCGCAGCCGGAAGCCGATTCTCGTAGGGCCCTGGCTGTCCGAGACGGGGTTCGAGCTGCTGTACTGGATTCCGTTTGTCGCATGGGCGAAGGCGTACGCCAATCTCGATCCCGCAAAGCTGATCGTCGTTTCACGGGGCGGGGCCGCTCCCTGGTACTCGCATCTGACGTCCAACTACGAGGAGCTGCTCACGCACTACACGCCGGACGAATTCCGGCAGCGCAATGAAGCCCGCGTCGCGGCGCAGGATGGCCGGATGAAGCACCTGGAGGTGACTGAATTCGACCGCGAAATCATCGATCGCGTAAAGAGAGCTCGCGGTCTCAGCGATGTGGAGCTCCTGCATCCGTCGGTGATGTACCGGCTGTTCGAACACTTCTGGTTTCAGCGCGCTCCGGTGACGCTGATCGAAATGTTCACGCAGTTCTCAGTGCTGCCGCCAACGCCCCCGTTCGCGCTGCGCGATCAGCTTCCGGAGCGTTACGTCGTGGCGAAGTTTTACGCCAACAGCGCCCTGCCGGGCACCGCCGAGAACCACGCGTTCGTGGCGTCGTTTCTGGCCGACCTGGCGCAGCACACCGACGTCGTCCTCTTGAATACGGCGGATCGGTACGACGATCACCATGACTTTCCGCCTGAACTCAAGGGGCGTATCCACCGGATCGATCACCTCATGAGGCCTGAGAACAATCTCGCAATCCAGACGCAGGTGATCCGGGGCGCCGAGGCGTTTGTCGGGACCTACGGCGGCTTCTGTTACCTGGCGCCGCTGCTCGGCGTCGACACGCTCTCGTTCTATTCGCGGCCGACGACCTTCCGCTTCGACCACCTGGAGGTCGCCAAGCGCGTGTTTTCCGGACTGCGGTGCGGTGCGTTCGTGGAGCTCGAGACCCGAGCCGTGAAGGTGGTGAAGGTCGGCTTCGGCGGCGCCGGAGCGCTCATCGAGTCACTGCGGCGATGACGAACTGGACGTCTGCGGCGGACAATCGTCTTCGCAAGGAACTGCGACGCGTGTGGAGGCGCGCCCGGTGGACGACGAAGGTCGCCGGAGAAGGCGCGAATGATGGACGGATCGCGGTGCGGCGCGCCGCCGGCCGCAGCCG
Organism: Candidatus Sulfopaludibacter sp. SbA3; assembly: GCA_945903265.1. Taxonomy (GTDB): domain Bacteria; phylum Acidobacteriota; class Vicinamibacteria; order Vicinamibacterales; family UBA2999; genus CAXNKG01. The sequence goes on along the minus strand of CAMDNQ010000009.1, from coordinate 106,996 downwards.
GGACGTGGTCTTCAACGCGGTGAAGGACGTGTATCGGCGGCTACGCCGTCCGGTCCGGTCCGCGCACCGCCGCAGCGCCCAGATCCGCGAGCACTGGGAATTTCATCGCACCGAGTGGGAGATCGAAAGTGAGATCGAGACCATCGTGCGGCGCGAGCGGCTGCTCGTCGTCGGACCGTGGCTCTCGGAAGTCGGGTTCGAGGCGCTGTACTGGGTACCGTTCCTCCAGTGGCTCAAGGTGGCGTTCCGCCTGCCTGAAGACCGTCTGGTCGCGGTGTCGCGCGGCGGTGTCGGGTCCTGGTATCAGGGTGTGGCGTCCCGCTACGTGGAAATCTGGGACCACTTCGATCCTACGGACGCGGCGAAGCGGATTGCCGAGCGCGGCCTCGTCAAGCACTACGAGCCGTCACCATTCGACCAGGACGTGCTCGAGGCGGTTGCGCGGAAGATTGGGACCCGCGATTTCGATGTCATTCACCCCGGCCTGATGTACCGGCTGTTTTCGCTCTACTGGTCCGGGCATCGGGCCATGGGGTTCGTCGATCTGCACACGCGCTTCACGCGGCAGACGCCGCCCACGATCATCGATCCGTCACTGCTGCCGCGCGACTACATTGCCGTGAAGTTCTACGGAGCCCGGTCCATGCCCGACACCCCGCCCGTCCGCGCGATGCTGCGAGGCATCGTGGCGGCGCTCGCCGAGCAGATGCCCGTCGTGCTGCTCGACACGGGGCTGCTGCTGCACGACGATCATGGCGACTACACGTTCGGCGGCGCGGACGTCATCAGCGCGCGGGACTGGATGACGCCCCAGACCAATCTTGGAGTGCAGACGCAGATTGCCGCCGGCGCGCGGGGGTTCGTCGGCACGTGCGGCAGCATCGCGTGGCTGTTGCCCCGTTTCGGCGTGGATACGTCGGCGATGTTCGTCAATCCCGAGTGGCTTCACGCGCACGTCGCCGTCGGGATGCGCGCGTATCACAAGCTTGACGCAGGACGCTTCGCGGTGACCGATCTGCGCGGACTCGACCCCGCCGGCGCCGGAAATCTGCTGATGCGCGCCCGGACGAACGCGCTGTGAAGATCCTGTTCATCGCGCGGCACTGGACGTATTTCCGCAACTACGATGCGGCGATCCGGATGCTGGCCGGGCACGGGCACCGCGTGCATCTTGCGGTCGAAGTGGAAGACAAGCTGGGCGGCGAGGGAGCGGTGCGCGCCCTCGCGGACGAATCTCCCGGCGTCACGGTGGGGACCATCCCCTCGTCACGTCCGGATACGTGGAGCAGCATCGCGCCGCGGATCCGGCTGGCGATCGACTATCTGCGCTATCTCGACCCGTTCTACGATGACGCCCCGCTGCGTCGGGTCCGTGCCCGGAACCGGACCCCACGGCTGCTGGCCGCTGGCGCGAATCCTCCGATGGTCGGGGGACCTCGCTGGCGCCGTTTCTACGGCCGTCTGCTGCATGCCCTTGATGCCGCGGTCCCGCCGTCGGAGTCCGTCATCAGCTACCTGGCGCGCGAGGCGCCCGACGTGCTGCTCGTGACCCCCCTTGTGGATCTGGGATCGCAGCAGATTGACTACGTCAGGGCCGCGCGCCGTCTTCGCATCCCGTGCGGCCTCCCTGTCTGGAGCTGGGACCACCTGACGAGCAAGGCACTGCTTCGAGATTATCCGGACCGCGTGCTCGTCTGGAACGAGACCCAGCGCGACGAAGCGGTGCGGGTGCACCGCGTGCCGGCGGAGCGGGTCGTCGTCACCGGCGCCCAGTGCTTCGACCACTGGTTTACGAGGCAACCTTCTCGCAGCCGGGATGAATTCTGCGCGCACCTCAAGCTGCCGGCCGATCGGCCCATCATTCTGTACGTCTGCACCGGGGTGATTCAGGGCAGTCCGCCGGAGGTCGACTTCGTGATCGAATGGCTCGAGGCTCTGCGGCGCAGCGCAGACGCGTCGGTCGCGGGCGCGTCCGTCTTGATCCGGCCCTATCCGTCGACCGCAGGGGTCTGGAAAGGCGTCGATCTCACTCCGTACGGCCCGATCGCGGTCTGGGGCGGCAACCCGATCGACGAGCGGTCGCGCGCCGACTACTTCGATTCGCTGTTTCACAGCGCCGCGGTCGTCGGCTTGAATACGAGCGCCTTCATCGAAGGCGCGATCGCGGGGCGCGAAGTGCTCACACTCCTGGTGCCACGATTTCACGACAACCAGATGGGCACGGCGCATTTCCGGTATCTGGTCGAGGTCGGTGGGGGGATGCTGCGCATTGCGCGGTCGATGGACGAACACGTCGCGCAGCTGGGAACGGCGCTCCGGCGACCCGCATCCCTGGAGCATCCTCATCGCGAGTTCCTGGCAGCCTTTATCAGGCCGCATGGCCTCGCGAGTCCTGCGACCCCTGTGTTTGTCCAGGCGGTGGAGGCGCTCGGGTCAGCCACGGCGGCTCCCGGCCGCGTGAGCTCGCCGGCCTGGATGCGCGCCGTGCTGGGCGGAGTGGTGCGCGGTGCGTCCTGGCTGATCGGCGACCGCCTCGTCCGATCGCCGCGTGAACTGGATCCGGCGCGGCAGGCCGCGCTGACGGCGTCCCCGGGAGCGCAGGGAGAGAAACCCCGATGAGCGATTCGCAACGTTCGAATCATCCCGCCCTGACCGGACTGGGTCACGGGCGGTGCCTGATCGTCGGCGAAGTGGGATTGACCCATGACGGCAGCCTCGGCGTGGCGCATGCCTTCGTGGATGCCATTGCGGACGCCGGAGCCGACGCCGTGAAGTTTCAGACGCACATTGCGGCCGCGGAGAGCACCCCCGCGGAGCCGTTTCGCGTCGCGTTCAGCCGGCAGGACGCATCGCGTTATGAATATTGGGAGCGCACAGCATTCACCGAGGACCAGTGGCGGGGCCTCGCCGACCACTGTCGCGACCGCAGCGTCATCTTCATGTCGTCGCCGTTCTCCCTCGAGGCCGTCGACATGCTCGAGCGGGTCGGCCAGGCGCTGTGGAAGATGCCGTCGGGCGAAACGTCGAACCGGCATCTGCTGGAGCGGGTCGCGCGGACCGGCGCCCCCGTGCTGCTCTCGACAGGAATGAGCCCGCTGGCGGAGATTGACGATGCCGTGGCGTTCGTCCGCTCCCACGGCGCGCCGGTGGGCGTGTTTCAATGCACCACCGCGTACCCGTGTCCGCCGGAGCGCATCGGCCTGAATCTGATTCCGGTCTTTCGTCAGCGGTACGGATGCTGGGTGGGCCTGTCGGATCACTCCGCGACGATCTATGCGGGGCTCGCGGCGGCTGCCGTTGGCGTAGACATGCTGGAAGTCCACGTGACGCTGTCTCGTGACATGTTCGGACCGGACGTCGTCGCATCGGTGACGACGGGCGAGCTGCGACAGCTCGTGGATGGCATCAGGTTCATCGAAGCGATGCGGGCGAATCCCGTCGACAAAGACATCGCCGCGAAGGACACCGCGCAGCTGCGGCGGCTGTTCACGCGAAGCCTGGTGGCGCGCCACACGCTTCCGGCGGGCACTGTACTGACGCGCGAACATCTCGCGATCAAGAAGCCAGGCACGGGGATCGCTCCAGAGCGTCTCGACGCGGTCATCGGCAAGCGGCTGCGCCGATCCGTTGAGGCAGACGAGGTCCTCGCGGTCGAAGACGTTGAAGGACTGTCGGCGTCATGACGCGAAAAGTCTGCGTGGTCGTGACGGCGCGGCCAAGCTATTCACGCATCCGGTCCGCCCTGCGCGCCATCGCGGATCACCCTGACCTCGAGCTCCAGGTCGTCGTGGCGGCGTCGGCGCTCCTGGACCGCTACGGCAGCGCCGTGCAGACCATCACCCGCGACGGGTTCACGATCTCCCAGCGGGTCTACCTCCTTCTCGAGGGTGAGAACCTCGTCACGTCGGCGAAATCAACCGGTATCGGCGTGTCGGAGCTCGCCACTGCCTTCGACAATCTCGCGCCCGACGCGGTCGTGACCGTCGCCGACCGTTACGAGACGCTGGCGACCGCCGTCGCCGCCGCCTATATGAACATTCCCGTCGTCCACGTCCAGGGCGGGGAAGTGACGGGTTCGATCGACGAAAAGGTGCGGCACGCGGTCACGAAACTGTCCGATCTGCATCTCGTGTCGACGAAGCTGGCGCGCGAGCGTGTCATCAAGCTCGGCGAACGCGAGGACACGGTGATCGTCACCGGCTGTCCGTCGATCGACATTGCCGCCGAAGTCGCGGCCAACCCCCAGCTGGACTTCGACCCTTTCGAGCGGTACGGCGGAGTCGGTCAACGGGCGGAGCTGTCGGGGGGATACCTTGTCGTGATGCAGCATCCCGTCACCACCGAGTACGAACGCGCGCGGGCGCAGGTGGAGGAGACGCTGTATGCCGCCAAGGGCGCTGGCCTGCCGGTGCTCTGGTTCTGGCCGAACCCCGATGCAGGGTCTGACGACACATCGAAGGGCATTCGCGTGTTCCGGGAGCATGAGAGGGCTGACGGCTTCCACTGGTTTCGCAGCATGTCTCCAGAGGACTTCCTGCGGCTGCTCGTGAACGCGACGGCGATTGTCGGTAATTCGAGCGTCGGCATCCGGGAGTGCTCCTACCTTGGGGTTCCGGCCGTCAACATCGGCACGCGCCAGCGCGGGCGCGAGCGCGGCGCCAACGTCATCGACGTCGGGCACGATCGGGCGGAGATTGCGGCCGCGTTAGGCGAGCACGCGCGCCGGGGCAGGCCGGCGTCCGACTCGCTGTATGGCGACGGCCGCGCCGGGGTGCGCATTGCGGACTGCGTGGCCGGAGCGGCGCTGTCGATCGACAAGCACCTGACGTACTGAATGACGGAGGGGATATCCGCCGGACGCGCAGCGCGCATTGCGTCGGTGAACTTCGACTATGCCGCGCAGTCCTGTGAGTCCGTGGAGAGATGCAACCTCTGCGGCCGCAGCCAGTTCGTCGTCATCTCGCACCGCGATCGGTATGGATTCGCCGCCGAGGCGCATGCCTGCGCCGCCTGTGGCCTCGTGTTTCTGAATCCGCGCCTTACGGCGGCGGCGTACGGCCGCTTCTACGAATCGGTATACCGCCCGCTCGTCAGCGCATTTCACGGACGGCTGATCGACGCGAAGACTATTCAGCCCGAGCAGGAGAAGTATGCGGCGCAGCGGCTCGAGTGTCTCCGGCCATTCGTCACGTCGGCACACGCGACGCTGCTGGATGTCGGAGGCTCGACGGGCGTCGTGGCGGCCCGCGTAGCCCGCGAGTTCAGGCTGGCGGCGACGATTATCGATCCCGCCCCGCCCGAGGTCGAGGAGGCCCGGCGTCAGGGTATCGAGACGCTGAGCGGCATGGTCGAACACCACGAGTTCGGAAACCGGCGGTTCGATGTTGTCCTGCTGTGCCAGACGGTGGATCACCTGCTGGATATCAGCGCGACCCTCCGGCGCCTGCGCTCGCTGCTGAACCCGCACGGCGTGCTCTTCGTGGACATCGTGGATTTCCGCGCGGCGTACCTGCGCGGCTGGTCGGTCGAGGACGCCATCAAGATCGATCATCCTTACTACCTGACCGAGTCGACGATGACGGCGCTGCTGGCACGTGCGGGCTTCGAGGTGATGCGGTCCGATTACGCGCAGGATCACCTGCATATTGGGTACGTCTGCCGGCCTGGCGAGCCGTCGGCCTCGCTCCCGGATCCGGCTGGCGTGCACGACCTCCTTCGCGAGGTGCGTCTGGTACAGAACACGCCTGGACGAGCGGCTGACGCCTGATGGCGACCGTACTCGGACTCGTCCCCGCGCGCGGAGGCTCCAAGGGCGTCCCCGGCAAGAACATCAGGCCACTGGCCGGCCGGCCCCTGCTGGCATATACCGCGGACGCGGCTACAGCGTCTGGCGTGTTCGACCGCGTCGTGCTGTCGACCGACGCGGCCGAGATCGCCGACTGCGGCCGGACTCTCGGCCTCGATGTCCCGTTCCTGCGGCCCGCTGCGCTTGCGCAGGATGAAACTCCGATGCTTGCCGTCGTCGAACATGCGTTGGAGGAGCTCGGTCGCGCCGGCTGGCAGCCCGATATCGTCGTCCTCCTGCAGCCGACGTCACCGCTGAGGACGCCGCGGCATATCGGTGCGGCCGTCGATCTGCTTCGCCGCTCAGGCGCCGACTCGGTGGTCACGGTCGTCGAGCTACCGCCGCACCTCTCGCCGGATTACGTGATGCGCATCGAGGACGGGCGGTTGCGGCCATTTCTCGCGGATGGCCCGCGCGTGGTGCGCCGGCAGGACGCGCGGGCGGCATTCGTGCGGGATGGCACCGTGTACGCCTTTCTCACGGACACGGTTCGACTGTCCGGTACGATCTACGGGGAGGATTGCCGGCCCCTGCTGATCGATCCTGCCGAGTCGCTCTCGATCGATACGGAGGCGGACTGGGCCGCCGCCGAGCGCGCGCTGGCGGCGCGCTGACGTGAGCGGCTTTCGTTCGTTCGTTCCATCGGCGGTCCGCCGCCGCTTGGCCGCTGTCGTCGGGCAGTCCCGGGGCACGGCGATCCGGCGGCGTCTGGGCGCGCTCGCGGCACGCGGTACACCGATCGTCGCCGGACCCTGGATGGGCGAAGTTGGTTTCGAGATCCTGTACTGGGCGCCGTTTATCCGCTGGTTCGCCTCTGAATTCCAGGTCGCTCCCGGCCGGTTGACGGTCGTGTCGCGGGGCGGCACGGCCGGGTGGTACGCCCCTGTCGCCGGCCGCTATGAAGACGTCCTCGATCATCTCTCGCCGTCCGAGTTCCGGCAGTCGCGCCGCGACCACGCCGCGGAGATCGGTGAACAGAAGCAGACGCGGGTCACGGCGCGCGAGCGCAATCTTCTCGATCAGGTGCTCGAAGGGCTGCCGCGGGATAGCGTCATACTGCATCCGTCGGTGATGTACGACCTGATGAATCCATTCTGGTGGCGGCATCTGGACGAGGAGTGGATACTCCGGCACGCGCGCTATGAGCGGCTTGTGGCGCCGGGGCGGATCGGGGAAGTCCCGCTGCCGGACCGGTACATCGCCGCGAAGTTTTACTACAACGACTGCTTTCCGGCGACGGACGAGAACCGCGCCATCGTGTCGCAGGTGATCGCGCAGTTGTCGACGGAGGCCCCTGTGATCCTGCTCACGACTGGCGTGGCGCTCGACGATCATGGCGCCTGTCTGTCGGCGGGGGGGCAGTCGATCGATCCGGCCACGATTGCGCCCCCATCGGAGAACCTGCGGGTGCAGAGCGCCATCGTCGCGAACGCGGAGAGGTTCGTCGGCACTTACGGCGGTTTCTCGTACCTCGCCCCCTTTTACGGTGTGCCGTGCACGGCGTACTACGCTGATGCGTCGGCGTTCTCCCGCGCGCACCTGACCATGGCGCACACGGCGCTCGCCTCACTGGGGACGCCGGATCTGCTCGACGCGCGCCAGGCGCCCGGTGAGGCGAAGTATCGTTGACGCAGGACACATGACGAAAATCCAACACATCCTTGTCACCGGCGGCGCCGGCTACATCGGCTCGCATCTCGTCGATGCGCTGGTGGCCCGCGACTATCGCGTGACCGTCCTGGATAATCTCGACCCGCAGGTGCATCGGTCCGGCACGTGGCCGTCCTACGCGAATCCGCGTGCCACGTATATCCAGGGCGACGTTCGTGATCGCGCCAGGCTGGAAGCGCTGATGCTGGCTGCCGATGCCGTCGTGCACTTTGCGGCGGCGGTCGGCGTCGGCCAGAGCATGTACCAGGTGGACCGGTACGTCGACGTGAACACGCGGGGGACCGCGCTGCTGCTCGACATCCTGGTGAATGCGAAGCATCACATACAGAAGGTGGTCGTGGCCTCGTCAATCGGCGTCTACGGCGAGGGGGCGTACCGTTGCGCCACTCACGGCGTTGTCGCGCCGGGCATCCGTGCCGAAGCCCCGCTCGCGGCTCGCGACTGGGAGCAGCGCTGTCCGTCCTGCGGTGAGCACGTGGCGTCCATCCCGACTCCAGAGGACAAGGCGCTGTACCGCGACAACATCTATTCGATGACGAAGTACCACCAGGAGGAGATGGTGCTCCTCATCGGCAAGACCTACGGGATTCCAGCCGTGGCGCCGCGGTTTTTCAATGTGTATGGCCCGCGCCAGAGCCTGAGTAACCCGTACGCCGGCGTTGCGGCAATCTGGTTGAGCCGCTTGCTGAACGGCCGGCAACCGGTCGTGTTCGAAGACGGCGGCCAGCTTCGCGATTTCGTCTCCATCCACGATGTGGTCAGATGCCTGGTGCTGATGATCGAGCAGAACGGCGCCGACTTCCTTCCGGTCAACATCGGTTCCGGAGAGACCGTGACGATTCTCGACATCGCGCGGCTGCTGACACGGCTGCTCGGCTCCGATATCGAGCCGCAGATCACCCAGACGGGCCGGCGATTCGACATCCGGCACAATACGGCTGACATCTCACGCGCGCAGACGACGCTCGGATACGCGCCGTCGGTCTCGCTCGAGCAGGGATTCACCGAGCTCATCGAGTGGGCGAAGACGACGCCCGATGTGGCGGAGGATTTCTTCGACCGCGCTCTCAATGAACTGAGCGAGAAAGGGCTGCTGGTCCGGTAGTGGTCGTCCTGTTCGACGAGCTCAAGGAGTACCGCGGCCGCGTCGGAATGGTGGACGGGGCGTTCGACCCGCTGCATCAGGGGCATATCGAGTATTTCCGCGCGGCGGCGGAGCTCGGCGTGCCGCTCCTGTGTAACGTGGCGTCGGACGCGTACGTACGGACCAAGCATCCCCCGCTGCTCCCCGCAGCGCATCGCGTGGCCGTCGTCGATGCCATCCGGTACATCACCTATACGCATCTCTATGTCGTCGACACCGAAACAACTCTGCGCGAGCTCCAGCCGCGCTATTACATCAAGGGGCAGGACTGGCGGAACCGTCTCCCGGCAGAGCAGGTGCAAATCTGCCAGCAGTACGGGACCGAGATCGTGTATCTGGACACGGTGGTCGACTCGTCGACCCGCCTGCTCGAACACTTTGCGAGCCAACAGAATCAGCGATGAACATCACCGAGTTTGAAACGCGCGTGCACGCGCAGACATCCGTCGCGTCGGGACACTACGATGCGGAGTATTTCACCGGAGAATGGCGCGAGGGGGGTAACAACTACTCCCTCGAGACCCGGCGGCAGATCGAGGCCAGGAATCCCTTCCTCATTAAAGAGGTGTTTCAGCCGGAGAAGGTCCTCGATCTGGGATGCGGTCCTGGCGCACTCATGCATCTGCTGTGGGAGCTTGGCGTCAACGTCGAGGGCATCGACTTCGCCGACAGCAGCGTGAGGCTGGCCACCCCGGAGGTGCGTGATCGCATCTCGGTCGGGCTGGTCACCGACGCGACGCTGAAACCGGCCGACGCGTACGACCTCGTGATTTGCCGCGAAGTGCTGGAGCACCTCACCGTGCTGCAGGTACGGCAGGCGGTCGCGAACATGGTGCGGATGACCTCCCGGTACGTCTACGTCACGACACGCTTCCATCCGGCTCCGGCGAGCCTGCTCGATTTCACGACGCAGTTCGACGTAGATCCGTCGCACATCACGTTGTTGAACAAGGACATGCTCCGGCTCCTGTTCGTCCTCGAAGGATGCCGGTCGCGGCCCGATCTCGAAGACAAGCTGGACTGGGGAAAAAAGGGCCGGGTTCTCGTCCTCGAAAAGGTGCATGCCGATCGCTCCTGACGTGGTGCTTGGCGCGGGCGCCACGATCCGCCATCCGGATCTCGTGAATCTGTACGGGTGCCGCATCGGCGCGGAGACCAGGATCGGGACGTTCGTGGAGATTCAGAAGGGCGCGGAGGTCGGCAGCCGGTGCAAGATCTCGTCGCACACGTTCATCTGCGAGGGTGTGACGATCGATGACGACGTGTTCGTCGGCCATGGCGTGATGTTCATCAACGATCGCCACCCTCGTGCCACACGCGGCGGCCAGTTGCAGACGGAGGCGGACTGGCAGGTCGTGCCAACCCGTGTCGAGCGCGGCGCCTCGATCGGGAGCGGCGCCGTAGTCATGTGCGGCGTCACCATCGGGGCCGGCGCGCTCGTTGGTGCGGGCGCTGTTGTGACCCGGGACGTTGCGGCCGGGACCACCGTCGCCGGGGTACCGGCTCGCGCGCGGGGAAGGGCACCGCTCGCGTGATCGGCATCGGGGTCATCGGGTACGGCTACTGGGGGCCCAATCTGGTCCGCAACTTCGCCGACCAGTCCGACGCGGCGGTCCGCGTGGTCTGCGATCTTCGTGAAGGGCGGCGCACCGCCGTCACCCGTCAGTACCCGCATGTCCGCGTGACCGATCGTGCCGCCGACGTGCTCGAGGACCCCACAGTCGATGCGGTCGTGGTTGCGACCCCTGCGGATGACCACTTCCGGCTCGGCATGGCGGCGCTTCGCGCAGGCAAGCACGTGCTCATTGAGAAGCCGATGGCCTCGACCGCAGACGAGGCGGCGCGGCTCATCGACGAGGCGTCGCAGCGGCGGTTGACGCTGATGGTGGACCACACCTTCGTCTACACAGGGGCCGTGCAGAAGATGCGCGAGCTGACGGACGCGGGGGAGCTCGGCGACATTTATTACTACGATTCGGTCCGCATCAATCTGGGTCTCTTCCAGCCGGATGTGAACGTGCTGTGGGACCTGGCGGTGCATGACCTGTCGATCATGGACTACGTCCTGCAGCGGCAGCCGACGGCCGTGTCCGCCACCGGCCTGGCTCACGTCGCCGGAAAACCGGAGAACATCGCGTACCTCACCATGTTCTTTGACGATCGGCTGATTGCGCACGTGCACGTCAACTGGCTTGCGCCGGTCAAGGTGAGGCGGACGCTGCTTGGTGGCAGCAAGCGCATGATTGTGTTCGACGATCTCGAGACGAACGAGAAGATCAAGGTGTACGACCGCGGCATTTCGGTCGATCCGAGCCCGGAGAGCATCCACGAGATGCTGGTGGGCTATCGCACGGGAGACATGTGGGCGCCGAAGCTGCGGCTCACGGAGGCGCTGCAGGTCGGTGCCGCTCATTTCCTTGAATGCGTGGCAACCGGCCGGCGCCCGATGACCGATGGAGAGGCGGGGCTGCGCGTCGTCCGCCTGCTCGAGGCGGCCACCGCGTCGATGGCCGGACGCGGCCAGCTCGTGAGTCTCGATCGAGTGACCGTATGACGACCATCCCCATTCTGGACCTGAAGGCGCAGTATCGCGCCATCAAGCCCGAACTGGACGCCGCCGTCCACCAGGTGCTCGAGAGCGGCCACTTCGCCCTCGGGCCCGCCGTCGCCGAGTTCGAACAGGGTTTCGCCGAGTACTGCGGCGTACGCGAAGCCATCGGGGTCAACAGCGGCACGAGCGCGCTCCATCTGGCGCTGCTGGCCGCCGGCGTGGGTCCCGGCGACGAGGTCATCACGACCCCCTTCACGTTCGTCGCGACGATTGCGGCGATTGAGTACGCCGGCGCCACGCCTGTCTTTGTCGACATCGATCCGGCGTACTACACCCTCGATCCGGCGAAACTCGAGGCCGCCATGACGACGCGGACCAGGGCGATCGTCCCGGTGCACCTGTACGGCCAGCCTGCGGACATGGATCCGATTCTCGAGATCGCCCGCGCGCGCGGCGTGGCCGTCATCGAAGATGCCTGCCAGGCGCACGGCGCGGAGTACCACGGCCGCCGGTGCGGCTCGATGGGCGTCATCAGCTGCTTCAGTTTCTATCCCGGCAAGAACCTTGGCGCCTGCGGCGAGGGTGGCGCCGTGGTGACCAGCGACCCGCAGCTGGCCGCCACCATGCGGTCGCTTCGCGCCTGGGGCGAGGACACGCGCTACGTCCATACGCGCCGCGGATTCAACTACCGGATGGACGGCCTGCAGGGCGCGGTGCTCGGCGTGAAACTGCGCTACCTCGAAGGATGGACCGAGGCTCGCCGCCAGCGCGCCGAGGTGTACGCACGCTACCTGGCCGGTACTGCTGCGGTGATTCCGCAGGTCCGCGCCGGCGTGCGGCATGTCTATCATGTGTTCGCCGTTCGGGTGCCGAATCGCGACGCAGTTCGCGCGCAGCTGACGGCCGCGGGCGTACAAACGGGGATTCACTATCCGATTCCCCTCCATCTCCAGCCTGCGTACCGCGATCTCGGCTACGGGGCAGGCGATTTTCCGGTGGCGGAGCGCATCGCGGGTGAAGTGCTGTCGCTGCCGATGTATCCCGAGCTCACCGACGGTCAGATTGAGACGGTCGCAGGGATTATCCGAGCCGCCTCGCCGGCGACCACACCGGCCGCTACACCTGTCTAGAGGCCGATGAAAGTCTCCGCCGTGCACGGCCAGCGCGTCATCACTCCCGACCCCGCCCACGAAGTCGGACTCGCGGCGCACCTGCGTGCCACGACGTCCGTTGAAGAGCGGCTGGCGCTGTACGGACGATGTGTCGATGGCGAGTCGGCCTTCGACGGCATGATGCGCCGCGTGCTGTGGCGCGCCCTGGTGCGTCAGGTCGGAGACGGGTTGCGCGTGGAGCGCGGTGCGCGGTTCCGGCATCCGGAGACGTTCGAGATCGGCGAAGGCGTGTTCATTGGGGAGTACGCCGTCATCCAGGGCCGCATCGACGGCACCTGCCGGATTGGGGCGCATACCTGGATCGGCCCCCACGCGTTTCTGGACGCGCGCCACCTGACACTTGGTGAATACGTGGGATGGGGGCCCGGGGCGAAAGTTCTTGGCTCGACCCACACGGGGGAACCGATCGAGCTGCCGGTCATCCAGACAGAGCTGGAGATCCAGCCGGTGACGGTCGAGGCGTGGGCCGACATCGGCGTCAACGCGGTCGTGATGCCGGGCGTGCGCGTGGGCCGGGCGTCGATCGTCGGTGCGGGCGCCGTCGTGACCGACGACGTCCCTCCGCTGGCGATCGTGGCCGGCGTCCCAGCGCGGCTGCTGCGGTACCGCACCGAGCCGGCGGGTGGATAGAGCGTGGATAGAAGCGTAGTGCTCGTGACCGGCGGGGCCGGATTCATCGGCTCGGAGCTCGTCCGCCAGCTGCACGCGCGCGGCGACCGCGTCGTCATCGTCGATACGCTGGTGAACGGGCGTCGCGAGAACGTCGATGACATCCTCGGGGACCGCGTCGCCCTCGACACCACGGATATCCGCGACACCGGGCGTCTCGCTGCGATCCTGCCGCGCGTGCGGATCGTGTTCCACCTGGCGTGTCTCGGCGTACGGCACTCGATTCATGCGCCCCAGGAAAATCACGAGGTCAACGCCACGGCGACTCTGCGGCTGCTCGAGGTCTGCCGCGCCGCGGGTGTACCCAGATTCGTCTACGTCTCCAGTTCTGAGGTTTATGGGACCGCCCGATGGGTGCCGATGACGGAGGACCATCCCACGAGCCCGTGCACTGTATACGGCGCCTCGAAGCTGGCCGGCGAATCCTACACTCGTGCCTATTACCGTACGTACGGCTATCCGACCGTGGTCGTGCGTCCGTTCAACACGTACGGTCCGCGCAGCCATCACGAGGGCGACAGCGGAGAAGTGATTCCGAAGTTCCTGCTGCGGACGCTTGCGGGACGCCCGCTCATCGTCTTTGGCGATGGATCGCAGACGCGGGACTTCACCTACGTCAGCGACACGGCTGGCGGCATTCTCAAGGCGGGCGAGCACGACCGCACGCCGGGGGAAACGATCAATCTGGGTAGCGGCGCCGAGATCGCGATTAACGATCTCGCTGCGACGATTGCCCGGGTCGCAGGACGGCCGGTGACCGTCGAGCATGACGTGATGAGACCCGGGGACATCCTGCGCCTGTGCGCCGACGTCACACGCGCGGCGGGACTCCTGGACTATCGTCCGCGCGTGACGCTCGAAGACGGCGTACGACGGTTGATGGCCTGGTACACATCGCTCGCCGTCGACCCCGACACCCTTCTCGAGGATGAGGTCGTTCGCAACTGGACGGTTCCGCAACCGCAATGAAGCGCGCGATTCCATTCGCGCGTCCCAGTCTCGGCGAGCCTGAAGTGGAAGCCGCCCGCCGGGCGATCCTGTCCGGCTGGGTCAGCCAGGGCCCGGAGGTTGCGGCGTTCGAGCGCGAGTTCGCCGCTGCTGTCGGCGCCGAATTCGCGTGCGCCGTGTCGAGCGCCACAGCGGCGCTCCATCTGGCGCTGCTCGCGGTTGGCGTGGGGCCCGCCGACGAAGTCATCACCGTCAGCCACTCATTCATCGCGACCGCGAATGCGGTTCGTTATTGCGGCGCGCTTCCGGTGTTTGTCGACGTCGAGCCGGATACCTACAACATCGATCCGAACCAGCTCGAGGCCGCGGCCGGACCGCGGACACGTGCGATCCTCTGCGTCCACCAGCTCGGCATGCCGTGCGATCTCGCCGCGCTCGGCGCGTTCGCCCGCCGCCGTTCCCTCCCGCTCGTCGAAGACGCCGCCTGCGCTATTGGAAGCGAGATCCAGGTTGGCGGTGCCTGGGCACGGATCGGCCGGCCGCACGGAGATGTCGCCTGTTTTTCCTTTCACCCGCGCAAGGTGCTGACAACAGGTGACGGCGGCATGCTGACGACGGGCAGCGCGGAGCTGGATGCCGGGTTCCGCAGGCTCCGCCAGCACGGCATGAGTGTGCCGGATACCGTCCGGCACGCTGCGCCGCAGGTCATCTTCGAGTCCTACGACACGTTCGGGTTCAATTACCGGATGACCGACATCCAGGCCGCGGTCGGCCGTGAGCAGCTGAAGCGGCTGCCGGCGATCATCGCGCGCCGGCGCGCTCTCGCCGCACGCTATCGCGAGGGTCTTCTCGGCTGCGGTGCGATTCATCTCCCTGCGGAGCGCGATTTCGCCCGCAGTAACTGGCAGACCTACGCGGTCGTCCTGGACAAGCGGCTCGATCAGCGGATGGTGATGCAGCGCCTGCTGGACCGGGGCATCCCCACCCGCCGCGGCGTGATGTGCGCGCATCGCGAGCCGTCGTACCCGGACGGCACCTGGCGCGCAGCCGGCACGCTCGCGACCTCCGAAGCGATTCAGGACCACGGCGTGGCGCTGCCGCTGTACGCCGAGATGACTGATGCCGACCAGGACGCCGTAATGGCCGCGCTGCGGGAGATCTGCTCGGGGGCCGATTGAGCACCAGCATGGACAGCGTGAGCCTCTCGGTTATTACGCCCGCCTGGAATGAGGCCCGCAATCTTCCTGTGCTCTACGAGCGCCTGCGGTCGGTGCTGGAGCCGGGCGGACTGACCTGGGAATGGATCGTCGTTGACGATCACTCGCGCGACGAGACCTTCGACGCTGTGCAGCAGCTTGCCCTTCGAGATCCCAGGGTCCGGTGCGTCCGCCTCGCCCGCAATGGCGGTTCACACGCGGCGATCACCTGCGGACTGGACGAGGCGAAGGGGAGTGCCGCGGTGGTCCTCGCCGCCGACCTTCAGGATCCGCCTGAAGTCATCCCGGCGCTGATGGCGCGCTGGCAGAACGGGGCTCACGTCGTCTGGGCGTCGCGCCGCCGCGTGCCGGGCGCCTCGCACGAGGGGGTGTTCTCCCGCCTCTATTACTGGATCATGCGGCGGGTGGTCGGAATGCAGGATATGCCGGCCGCGGGCGCTGATTTCTTTCTCATCGACCGGGCGGTCATCGACGTCTTCCGGCGGCTTCACGAGCGCCACACCAGCGTGTTTGCGCTGATCACGTGGATCGGCTTTCGTCAGGAGCAGGTTGAGTACGACAAACAGGCGCGCCTCCACGGCGCGTCGGGGTGGACCCTCCGCAGGAAGCTCAAGCTGGTCGTGGACTCCGTGACGGCGTTTTCCGATGTGCCGGTGGCTCTCTGCTGGGTGACGGCGCTGGTGCTCACCGTCGCGGGCGCGGCGCTGGCTGGCGCAGGCGCGCTGGGGCTCCCCTTGGGGGTGCTGGCGCCCGCGCACGTCGTGCTTCTGGGCGCGATGATGGTCCTCTCGGGGATCGGCCTCGCGATGCTGGCCGGGGTCGGCGAGTACGTGTGGCGGGCCCTGGACGAAGTGCGGAGCCGGCCGCGGTACGTCGTGGAGTCCAGGACCGCCCAACATACGGTAAAATCAGAACTTCCGAGGACATAGCAGGCGGGACCTGGGCTTCGCGACGCCCTCCACGCGTTCCGCCACCCCGGTTCAACTTCTGATGATCGACTGTATCGCCGGATATCACCTCAACCCGTGGACGTGCGGGATTGCCAAGTTCAACGAGATCCTCGCCGCGAAATTCGGGGTCCCGGTGGTCGGCCTGCGCGCCGTGGAGCTCGGCGACTTCCGGCTGCCGCTCCTGTCATTGAAGCTGTCGGAATTTTCGCCGGCGGATGTGGCCGACCTGGACATGTGGAGCGCCGCGCATCGCGGCCGCTTCGAGCTGTTCCTGCATGCGTACGACGGGACGGAGGTCGAACGCCGGCTGGTGGCGGCCGCCGCGCGCGTGTCGTGCGGGAACCGGGAGCTCTTCCACAAGCTGAGTCCCCTGCGGCCCGATATCCAGGAGTCGTTCTGCCCGGGTACGCTTCTCAACCCGCAGCGCTTTCAGCGGTCGGATCTGTCGGTGTTCACCTTCGGCATGGCGCACAAGATTCGCGTGCCGCTGTACCGGCGCCTTCGGGATCTGCTCGCGGCGACCGGTCAGACGTACTCAATCTACGTGTCGACGGCGCTCCACGAGAACACGAGCTTCGACGATTCGTTCGTCGTCCGCTTCAAGGAACTGGAAGCGCTCTTCGACGGCCAGGTGTATTTCATGGGGTATCTGTCGGATACCGCCGTCTATAACCAGCTGATGGACTGCACGTTTCTGGCCGCCTTCTTCGAAAAAGGTCTGCGCGCCAACAACACCACGGTGAACGCCGCGATGGAGTGCGGTTGTGCGGTCATCACGAACCTGGATGAGCACTCGCCCGCGGGCATCGCCCACATGAAGAACGTCATCGACATCAACCGGTGCGATCGCCTGCCCGGCATTGACGAGGCGACGCGGATCGGCCAGTCGGCGCGCGAAATCGCCCAGGAATACGGGTGGGACCAGCTCGTGGCGCAGCTGCGCCCGATGGTCCGGACATAACCACAGGAGCACTCAGGATGGCAGGCAGCAT
Source organism: Candidatus Sulfopaludibacter sp. SbA3 (assembly GCA_945903265.1). Taxonomy (GTDB): domain Bacteria; phylum Acidobacteriota; class Vicinamibacteria; order Vicinamibacterales; family UBA2999; genus CAXNKG01. The sequence continues at coordinate 89,837 of CAMDNQ010000009.1, read as the reverse complement.
GCGCATCGGGCGGCACGAGATCGGCGACAGCACCCCGTGCTATGTGATTGCGGAAATCGGGCACAACCATCAGGGGAGCCTGCAGAAAGCGCGCGAGCTGTTCCACGAGGCGAAGCTCGCCGGCGCGCACGCGGTGAAGCTCCAGAAGCGCGACAACCGGGGGCTGTATACGCGGGCCGCGTATAACAAGCCGTACGACAACGAAAACAGCTTCGGCCCGACCTACGGCGAGCATCGCGCCTTCCTCGAATTCGAACGGAAGGAGTACGTCGAGCTGCAGGCGTATGCGAAAGAGCTGGGCATCGAATTTTTCGCCACCGCGTTCGACGCCCGCAGCGCCGACTTCCTCGAAGAGATCGGCATGCCGGCCTACAAGATTGCGTCGGGCGATGTGAAAAGCCTGCCGCTCCTGAAGCACGTCGCCGCCTTCGGCAAGCCGATGATCGTCTCCACCGGCGGCGCCTTGTTTGAGGACGTCCGGCGCGTGTACGACACGATCATGCCGATCAACCCGCAGCTCGCCATTCTCCAGTGCACCGCCGGCTATCCGGCCGCGTTCGAGGAACTCGACCTGCGCGTCATCGAGCAGTACCGCCGCGAGTTCCCCGGGGCCGTCATCGGGTTCTCGGGCCACGACAGCGGCATCGCTATGTCGGTTGCCGCCTACGTGCTCGGCGCGCGCGTCGTGGAGAAGCACTTCACGCTGAACCGCGCCATGAAGGGGACCGACCACGCGTTCTCGCTCGAGCCGGTCGGCCTGCGCAAGTTGGTTCGCGACCTCGAGCGCACGCACGAGGCGCTCGGGGACGGGGTGAAGAAGATCTACGAGAGTGAGAAGGCGCCGATCGTGAAGATGGGCAAGAGCCTGGTGGTCGCGCGCGACCTCCCGGCCGGCCACGTCCTGACCGCGGCCGACATCGTGATGAAGTCGCCCGGCGGCGGAATTCCGCCCTACGAACTGGAGGCGGTCATCGGCCGCACGACGAACGCGGCACTCCATGAGGACGACGTGCTGTCCTACGACGTGCTGAGCGGCAAAGCCAGCGCGGCCTTCGCGCGTTCGTGAGCCAGCCGCTGTTCCAACTCGACGGCCGTACCGCGGTGGTGACCGGGGCGACCGGGAAGCTCGGTCCCATCTGGGCGGAGGCCTTGCTCGACGCGGGCGCAACGGTGGCGGCCCTCGACCTTCCGGGAGCCGCACCCTCGCCGGCGTTTACCGCGCTCGCCAGCCGCGCGGGCGACCGGCTGCGGCGCTTCGACTGCGACGTGACGCAGCGAGCCTCCATCGAAGCGGCGGTTGAGGCCCTGGTCCGCCAGTTTGGCGAACCGGCGATTCTCGTGAATAACGCTGGCGTCGACCAGCCGCCCGACTCCGGTGGCAACCGGTCGCGGATCGACGACCTGCCAATCGAGCAGTTTCGCCGGATGGTGGAAGTGAATCTGCTCGGCACGTTCCAGGTGACGCAGATTGCGGGTCAGCGGATGGTTGACGCGTCGCGCGGGTCCATTATCAACATCGGGTCGCTGTATGCGTCGGTGTCGCCCGATCAGCGGTTCTACGATCACCTTGCCGGCGACCTTCCGTTCCTGAAATCGCCGGCGTACGGCGCCTCGAAAGCGGCCGTGGTCAATCTGGCGAAATACTTTGCAACCCTCTGGGGACCATCCGGTGTGCGCGTCAACACGCTCTCGCCCGGCGGCGTGCTCGCCGGGCAGGACGAGTCGTTCAAGACGAAGTATTCGGCACGCGTTCCGCTGGGCCGCATGGCCCAGGCGGCGGATCTGAAAGGGCCCCTCGTGTTCCTCGCCTCGGATGCCTCGACGTATGTGACCGGCCACGAGCTGCGTGTCGACGGCGGGTTTACGGCATGGTGAGCCTGTCGGCCGTTCCCGCGGTGGTCCTGAATCAGATCGGCGGACAGGACGCGCCTTCGCAGGATGGGCGCACGTTCTCGAAGCTCAATCCCGCCACCGGCGCGCCGCTCTGCGAGGTGGCGCGGTCCGGCGCCGCGGATGTCGAACGCGCCGTCAGCGCCGGGCTCAAGGCCCAGCCGGCGTGGGCCGCGACAACCGTGGTGAAGCGGGGCGATATCCTGCGTCAGATCGCGCTTCTGATGCGCGAGCACCGCAGCGCCATCGCGGAGCTCGTCGCGCTGGAAACGGGCAAGTCGCGCAAGGACGCCCTCGGCGAAACCGACGCCGCCATCGAGATGGGATTCTTCGTCGCCGGCGAGGGCCGCCGGTTCTACGGCCAGACGACGACGAGCGCGGTGCCCAATAAGTCCGCGATGGTGATTCGCCAGCCGCTCGGTGTCGCCGGGCTGATCATCGCTGCGAATACCCCGATCGCCAATGTCGCCTGGAAGGCGTTCCCGGCGCTGCTGTGCGGCAACGCCGCGATTCTGAAGACCTCGGAAGATACGCCGCTTTCCGCCTGGGCATTCGGCGTGCTCGCCCGTGAGGCCGGCGTCCCCGACGGTGTCTACACCACGCTTCACGGCCTGGGCGAAGAGGCGGGTGCGCCGCTGGTCGAGCATCCGGACGTCGCCGTGATCAGTTTCACGGGCTCCTGCGAAGTCGGCCGGTGGATTGCCGCGACCGCCGGGCGCCGGCTCGCGAAAGTGTGCCTCGAACTTGGCGGCAAGAATCCACTCATCGTCTGCGACGACGCGGATCTCGCCAACGCAGTGACGTGGACGCTGGGCTCCGCGTTCAGCAACGCCGGGCAGCGGTGCGCCGCGGGCAGCCGCATCATCGTGTTCGACGCGGTGTACGAGGCGTTCCGCCAGATGCTCGTGGCCGCCGCGTCGAAGCTGAAGGTCGGCACCGCGGATACCGACGATTACGGTCCGGTGATCAACGGCGAGCAGATGACGGGCATGCTGGCGTCGGTGGATCGCGCGAAGGCTGCAGGAGCGGTGGTGCTCACGGGCGGGCACCGGCTTACCGGCAAGGCATTCGGCGACGGGTTCTTTGTGGCCCCGACGATCATCGAGCATGTCGGGCCGAACGACGAGATTTCGCGCGCGGAACTGTTCGGTCCCATCACGTGCCTCTATCGCGTCAGCGGCTTCGAAGAGGCCATCGCGCTCGCCAACGATTCGCCGTTCGGGCTGACGGCGTCGATTCACACGCAGAACATCAATCGCGCGATGGCGTTCATCGGCCGCATCCAGTCGGGCGTGGCGGTCGTGAACGGCGGGACCTACGGCAGCGAGCCGCACATGCCGTTCGGCGGATTGCGGCAGTCAGGAAACGGGTGGCGCGAGGCGGGCACGCAGGCGCTCGACGTCTACTCGGACCTGAAGACCGTCTACATCAACCACAACCCACAGGGCGTCTGAACCCGTGTCGTTCACGCTTCTGGGTTCTCTCTTCTCGGTTCGTGTTCAGGTTCGGGGTTCGGTTCGTGAACGTCGAACGCGAAGGCCGAACATGAACGGCGAACCGCACGTGAACACGAACCGAGCAGCGAGAACGTAGAAGTGAGCACAGCGGTAGCCTTGATTCCCGCCCGCCAGGGTTCCAAGCGTGTCCCTGGCAAGAACGTGCGGCGGCTCGGGGCGCATCCGGCGATCGCGTACACGATCGCGCCGGCGCTCGAGAGCGGCGTGTTCGACGCGGTCATCGTCTCGACGGATTCAGAGGAGATTGCGGCGCTCGCCCGTCATTACGGCGCCGAGGTGCCGTTCCTGCGGCCGGGACAGTTCGCGGGCGACACCTCGCCGGACATCGAGTGGGTGGAGTACACACTGGCGGAGCTGAAGCGCCAGGGGCGGACGTGGGAGTGCTTCAGCCTGCTGCGGCCGACCAGCCCGTTCCGGACCGCGGCGACCATCCGCCGGGCCTGGTCGCGGTTCAGCAGCCAGCCGGGCGCGGACTCGCTGCGGGCCGTTGAGAAGTGCGCGCAGCATCCCGGCAAGATGTGGGTGGTGGACGGCGATCGCATGTCCCCGCTCCTGCCTGGTGCGCCGAAGGGGCAGCCGTGGCACAGCACGCCGTACCAGGCGCTGCCGCCCGTCTACGTGCAGAACGCGTCACTCGAGATGGCATGGACGCGGGTGGTGGCGGACGGCCGCACGATCGCGGGCGACGTGATCGTGCCGTTTTTCACCGAAGGCTATGAAGGGTTCGATATCAACGACCAATATGACTGGATGGTGGCCGAGCGCGTGGTGGCGGGCGGGGACGCGTCCCTGCCGCCGGTGCCGCAGGCGCCGTACGAGGATCCATGGGTGAACAACAGCTCGATCAGGTAGCGAGCGACGAGCTCGTCTACATCCCGGCGCAGGAATTCCGCCGCCTCAGGGCCGCCGGACTCGCGCCCGGCCTCACGGCGGAGGCGTTCGCGGCGCTGGCGCGGGTGAACGTCCTGTACATGATTGCGCGCGCGTGGTCGGGCCACCTCGGCACCAGCTTCAGCTCGCTCGACATCATGAGCTGGCTCTTCCTGAATGAGATCCGCGATCTCGATCGGGGGCCGGCGGCGTGTGACATTTTCTTCTCGTCGAAGGGACACGATGCGCCGGCGCTCTACACGGTGCTCATCGGCCTGGGCCTCCTGCCCGAAGACAAGCTCGATCATCTGCGTCGCCTGCATGGCCTTCCCGGCCACCCGCATGTCGAGACGCCCTACATCCAGGCGAACACCGGGTCGCTCGGCATGGGCATTTCGAAGGCGAAGGGGATGGCGCTGGCCAATCGTCTCGCGGGCGCGCCGCGTCGCATCTTCGTGCTGACCGGCGACGGCGAGTTGCAGGAAGGGCAGTTCTGGGAGTCGCTCCCGTCGGCGGTGCACGCCCGCCTCGGCGAGCTGGTGGTCATCGTCGACCGCAACAAGATCCAGTCGGACACGTGGGTGGCCGATGTCAGCGACCTGGGAGATCTCGACGCCAAGCTGCGCGCCTTCGGATGGCACGTCTCGCGCGTGGACGGGCATGACATCGCGGGTCTGGCATCGGCGTTCCGCGCGCTCGATGGCGTCACCGACCGGCCGAAGATCCTCATTGCCGACACCGTGAAGGGGAAAGGCGTGTCCTTCATGGAAGGGCCGTCGATGAAGGCCGGCGAGCTCTACGCGTATCACTCGGGCGCGCCAACCGAGGACGAATACGCGCGCGGGTCTGCCGAACTGCTGACACGCGCGCAGAGGCTCTTCGAAGCGGCGGGCCTCGGCGCGCTGGCCACCCGCACCGGCCGCCGGCCGGCGCGGCGCGAGCCGCGCGATACGCAGAACCTCATCGCGGCCTACCGCGACGCGCTCGTCGCCCAGGGCGGCCGTCACGACCGCCTGATCGTGCTCGACGCGGACCTGGTGAAGGACTGCGGGCTTGTGCCATTCGCGGAGAAGTACCCCGAGCGGTTCGTCGAGTGCGGCATCGCGGAGCAGGACATGGTGTCGATGGCCTGCGGCATGGCCCACCGCACGTACCTGCCGGTGGCGCATTCATTCGCCTGTTTTCTGGCCGCGCGGCCCAACGAGCAGATTTACAACCAGTGCAGCGAAGGCTCGAAGGTGATTTACGTCGGGTCCCTCGCCGGCCTGCTGCCTGGCGGTCCGGGACATTCGCACCAGTCGGTGCGCGACATCAGCGCGCTGGGCGCGGTGCCGAATCTGGTGCTGGCCGAACCGGCTCTCGAAGCCGAAGTCACCGCGTTGTTCGACTACTTCGTCACGACCGCCGCGGAGAGCGCGTATCTCCGTCTCGTCTCCGTGAAGTGGCCGGTGCCGTTTGCCTATCCCGCAGACCAGCGCGTGCAGGTCGGGCGCGGATGGACCGTGCGTGACGGCAGCGACCTCGTCGTGTTCGGGTACGGGCCGTGGCTGCTGTCCAACGCGTGGCACGCGGCCGAGGACGTTCAGCGCAAGGCCGGGGCCACGATCAAGATCGTCAATCTTGCCTGGCTCAATCGCGTCGATTCCGTCTGGCTGAAGGACACCATTGGCGGCGCGCGCCAGGTGGTGACGCTCGACAATCACTACCTGGACGGCGGCCAGGGGCAGATGCTGGCCGCGGCCATCGCGCGGCTTGGACTCGACCCGGCGGTGACCGTGTCGTCGCTCGGGGTGACCGAGCTGCCGCAATGCGGCACGAACGACGAAGTCCTCGAGTACCACTGTCTCGACATCGCGTCGCTCGCGGCGGCGTTTACAACCGCCCTGCAGGCTCGGCGCGGCCGGGCGGTATCGGAGCTCGCGTGACCGTTCTCTTCTGGGATATCGACGGCACGCTGCTCACGACGGGCCGGGCGGGGATGTTCGCCTGGAATGACTCGGTGAAGGAAGTGACCGGCCAGGATTTCGACCTGCGGACCCAGGTCCGGATCGCCGGCATGACCGACTACCAGATTGCCGCCCGGACTTTCGACGTGGTGGGGGTGCGGCCCGAGGGCGATCTGCTCGAGCGGATGGTCCGGCGATACGAAGAACTCCTGCCGGCGAGCCTGCCGCTCCGCGTCGGGGGCGTGCTGCCGAACGTGCGGGAGATTCTCGAGCGGCTGCGGTCCCGCCCGGATGTGCGTTCCTACCTGCTGACCGGCAACACGCGGGGCGGCGCGCGCGCCAAGCTCGCGCACTACAACCTGACGGAGTTCTTTCCCGACGGAGCGTTCGCCGAGGACGCCGGCGACCGATCGTCGATCGCGCGCCGGGCGCTCGAACTCGCGAAGCGCGCGGCGCCCGTCGCCGAGGAGCGGCTATTCGTCATCGGCGATACCCCGCACGATATCGAGTGCGCGAATGCGATCAGTGCCCGCACGATTGCCGTGGCGACCGGCGGGTACACGCTCGATGAACTGCAGGCTCACCAGCCGTGGAGGGCATTCGCGGAATTGCCGCCGGTGGAGGACTTCGTCGCGCTCATCGACGGACACCCACGGCCCGGTCCAGGCGACCCCGCGCACTCGACGTCTGCATGAGGCGTGTGATCCGCCGGCTGCCGGCGCTGTGGCGCGCGACGCGGCTGGCGCGCCGCTGGTATCACGCGCGCTTCGGCGCCTATCCCGACTGGCAGCCGATCGTTTCCGCGGACGCGCGGATGTGGCAGAACGCGAGGACCGCCGCGGCCGGCGGCCGGCGCGTCCTCCTCGCGAGTTCGATTGGGGGCTACGCGCACGCGGTCACCCTGGAAAGCGCGCTGGGCGCCGCGCTGACGTTTCGCGGCGCCGACGTGCACGTGCTGCTGTGCGACGCCGCGCTCCCGGCCTGCGCCGAGTGCGAGGCCTCCTTCTACCCGAACCTCACCCAGTTTGTCGCGGCCGGCCCGGCGCCCGATCTGTGCCGGGACTGCCGGTGGCCTGCCGAGCGCGTGTACCGGACGCTCGGTTTCACCGTCCACAAGTACAGCGACTGGATCACGCCGGACGACGCCGCGGCGGCTCGGGAAACCGCGCGTACGCTGCCGGCCGCGGAGATCCAGGCGTTCACGCTCGACGGCGTCGCGATTGGCGAGCACGCCTATGCCGGGGCGCTCCGGTTTTTCGCCAGCGGGTCGCTGGACTCGGAGCCGATGGGCGACGCGGTGCTGCGGCGGTATCTCGAGGGCGCGCTGCGCACGGCGTACGTGTCGCGCCGGCTGATGCGCAGCGTGGGCTTCGAAGCCGCCGTCTTCACACACGGCATCTACGTGCCCTGGGGCATTGTCGGTGAGGTCGCGCGCAGCGAACAGGTGCGCGTGGTTGCCTGGAACGTCGCCTACCGCAAGCGGCGGTTCATCTTCAGCCACGACGATACCTACCACCACACGCTGATGACGGAGCCGCGCGACCACTGGGAGCAGCGGCAGTTGTCTCCCGCCGAGGATGCCGCCCTGGGCCGCTATCTCGCCAGCCGCCGCGATGGTCTCTTTGACTGGATTGTGTTTCACCGGCCGCAACGGACAGATGCGGCGGAGACCGCGAGGCGTCTCCGGCTGGATCCGGCGCGCCCCGTCATCGGGCTGCTGACCAACGTTACGTGGGATGCCCAGCTGCACTATCCCGCCAACGCGTTTCCGAACATGGTGGAGTGGCTGGTGCGCACGTGCGAGTACTTCGCGACGCGCCCCGATCTGCAGCTGCTGATCCGCGTCCATCCGGCGGAGATCAGCGGGTTCCCCCAGTCGCGCCAGCCGGTGCTGGCCGAGCTGCGCAAGCGGCTCCCGCAGCTGCCTCCCAACATCGTCGTGGTCCCGCCTGACAGCGACATGAGCACCTACACGCTGATGTCGCTCTGCAACGCCGCAATCATCTACGGCACCAAGACGGGGGTCGAGCTGACCAGCGTCGGTGTGCCGGTCATCGTGGCGGGCGAAGCCTGGATTCGCAACAAGGGGCTGACGTACGACGCGAGCACGCCGGCGGAATACTTCGAGATTCTCGGCCGGCTGCCGTTTGCGGATCGACTGACGGGGTCACATCTGGCGCGCGCCCGGCGCTACGCGTACCACTTCTTCTTCAACCGCATGATTCCGCTTCCGTTCGTCGAGCCGAGGGCGGGGTTCCCGATCTACCGGCTGCGGCTGCGGGGGCTCGAGGAGCTGCGGCCGGGAGCCTCCCGCGGCTTGGATACAATCTGCAACGGTATCCTCGAGCGCCGCCCGTTCGTCCTGGACGAACAGAAGGCTGGCGCGCTGGCGAGGGCGACCGGCAGTTGAACGCTTGCTGATGGTCCTTTACGTGATCGTCTTTGTCCTCGCGACGGCCTGCAGCGTCGCGGGCGGCGGTCTCGTACGGCGCTATGCGGCCGCGGCGGGCGCGGTCGTTCCGCCGCGAACCGACCGATGGCACCGCGACCCGACCCCGACCATGGGCGGCATCGCCATTGCCGCCGGCACCGTCGCCGGATTCCTCGCGATCCTCCTCCAGCCCGATTTGATTGGCGACCCGGCCGAGTGGCTCCCGGTTCCCGCGGCGGCGTTCGCCATGTTCGTCCTCGGGCTGCTCGACGATCGCCTGCAGCTGTCGCCGGTCGCCAAGCTGGTGGGATCGCTCATCGTCGGCGCGTTTCTCGTCCTCGCGCTCGGGGGCACGGATCCAGGCAACGCCCTGCCGTCGCTCTACACGCTTGTCGCGATCGTGTGGTTCGCGGGCATCAGCCACGCGATGAACCTCCTCGACAACATGGATGGACTGGCCGCCGGCGTGGCGCTGATCGCGGCCGCCTTTGCGGCGCTGTTGCTGCCGGAGTTTCTCCACCCGGCGCTGGTGCTGTGGCTCGTGGCGCTCGCCGGCGCTCTGCTCGGATTTCTCTACTGGAACCGCAGCCGCGCGCGCCTGTTCATGGGAGATTGCGGGAGTCTCTTTATCGGCGGCCTTCTTGGGGCGATCTCGCTGGTGCCCAGTTTCGGCGGCCCGCTGGCGTTCATCAGCCCGACGGTCATCTTGGTCCTGATCCTGATCGTCCCCCTCTTCGATACGGCGTTCGTCCTCGTGCTGCGGCGGCTGGCGGGCCGGCAGGCGACCAAGGGCGGCACCGACCACGTCTCGCATCGTCTGGTGTCGCTCGGGTTCTCGGAGCGGAGCGCCGTCCGGGTGCTGTATGCGCTCGGCATCGTCGGGGGCGGCACCGGCTGGTTCGTGATGCAGGGCGGCGGCATCGAGCCCGTGCTGCCTGTGGTGGCGCTGTTCAGCGTCGGCATCGTCCTGCTCGGGATTTATCTCGCGCGTGTGCCGGCGTATAACGCCGAGGATTTTCGTGCGCTCCAGAAATCGTCGTTCGCTCCGTTCCTGAAGGATCTGGCGTTCCGGTTTCATGTCGGCGAGGTCCTGCTCGATATCGTCCTCATCGCCGTGGCGTACTACCTCGCGTACCGGATTCGCTTCGACGGCCAGGATCTCGATAATTTCCTGCCGTACTTCACCCTGTCGTTGCCGGCGGTCCTGGGCTGCAAGCTGCTGGCGATGTATCTCTCCGGCCTGTACCGGCGATCGTGGGAAACGTTCGGACTCCGCGATCTGTCGACCGTCGTTCGGGCCGTCGGCTTCGGGTCACTCCTGTCGATCATGGCCGCGGCGTACTTGTACCGGCTGGAGGGCTTTTCGCGGACGGTGTACGTCCTGGACGCGCTCTTCCTCGCAGTCGCCATTGTCGCGACACGCGCGTCCTTCCGTTCGATGAACCTGCTGGCATCGGCGCGGAATAAGCGAAGCCGGCGCGTGCTGGTCTGTGGTGCCGGCGCATTCGGCCAGACGCTGGTGCGCGAGATGCGCGCCAACCCGCGATGGAAGATGAATCCCATCGCCTTTCTGGACGACGACCCGATGAAGCACCGGCGCTGGATCATGGGCGTGCCGGTACGGGGCAATCTCGAACATCTGCAGGACACGCTTCAGCGCTACGCCATCGACGAAGTCATCCTCAGCAGCGCGGCGATCAACGGCAGCATCGAAGAGCGGATTCGCCAGACTTGCGCGGCGCTCAATCGGCCCGTCCGCCGGTTGCACATGGAGATCCGGTAGCGCTGCGGGTCGGCATCGACGGGCGGGCGTTTTCGTCGCCGGCGGCTGGGGTCCGGCGGTATGTGGGCAGCCTCGTTCCGGCATTACTGGCGCTGGGCGAGCCGCTCGAGATAGTGGCGCTGGGCGGACGGCCGGAACTCGTGCCGGCTGGCGTGGCACACCAGGCCGAGCCCCGGCATCCTCCGACCAACGCGGGATGGATTCTGGTGGGCTTGCCGCAGGCCGCGCGCCGCGCGCGCGTGGACGTGATCCACGCCCCCGCGTACACCGCCCCGTGGTGGGCGCCGGTCCCGGTCGTCCTTTCAATTCACGATGTCAGCTACGCTCGTCATCCCGAGTGGTATCCGTACCGCCGCGATCCGATTCGGCGGATGTTCTACAGGCGGAGCGCGCACGTGGCTGCGCACATCCTGACCATGTCCGCGTTCTCCGCCACTGAGATCACGGCAGCCTACGGTATCGCCCCGGACCGGATCACCGTCGCGCATCTCGGTGTGGATCCCCGATTCAGCCCGTCGACCGGCGATCCGGCACCTGCGGGTCACGGCGTCTCCCGCCCGTACGTGCTGCATGTCGGCGATCTCCATGAGCGCCGTAATCTGGCGATGGTCATCGACGCGGTGGCCGCCGCGCGCCGGGCCGGCGGTCCGGCGGCAGCGCTATCGCTCGTGCTGGTAGGCTCCGACCGAGGTGTCTGGGGCGCGCTGCGCGCCCGGGCGGCCGCGGCGGGCATGACGGATGCGGTGGTGCATCTCACGTCCGTCAGCGAAGAGGAGCTGGTGAATTTGTATCGCGGTGCCGAGGCGCTCGTGTACCCGTCGTTGTACGAGGGGTTCGGCCTCCCGCTGATCGAAGCGATGGCAGCCGGAACGCCGGTGCTCGGGTCGCGCGCTGCCTGCATCCCTGAAGTGACAGGCGGCGCCGCGACATTGCTGGATCCTTCCAATACGGCGGAATGGACCGCGGCAATATCAGAAGTGGTTGGTAACGCCGTCGTGCGCGCCCGGATGCGGCAGGCCGGTCTGGCACGCGCCGCCGCCTTCACCTGGCCACGTACCGCCAGGCTGACGTGGGATGTCTATCGCCGTGTCGCCTGACATCTCGATCGTCATCGTCTCGTGGAACGGCCGGAGGTTCCTCGAGCCCTGTCTCGACGCCCTGCTCGCACAGCGCGGGCCCGATTTTGAGGTCGTCCTGGTGGACAACGGATCGACTGATGGCACCAGCGGGCTGGTCGCGTCGCGCTTTCCGGCCGTCCGGCTGGTCACGCTCCAGGAGAATCGCGGTTTTGCCGGCGGGAGCAACACGGGCGCCAGCGCCGCGCGCGGCCGCTTTGTCGCATTTCTCAATAACGACACGGTGCCGGAAGCCGGGTGGCTGGCGGCGCTCCGCGCAGGGATAGACGAGGCCGCTGGAGTTCTGCTGACAACGTCCCGGATCGTGTACATGCATGACGCCACGATTGTCGACAGCGCCGGCGACGGTATGTTCCGGTGGGGCGGCGCGTTCAAGCGCCATCACGGCGGCCGCGCCGAACAGGCTCTCGTCTCGGGCGAGGTGTTCGGCGTGTGCGGGGGCGCATGCCTGATTCGCCGCGACGTCTTCGACGAGCTCGGTGGATTCGACGAGGCGTTTTTCGCGTCGCATGAGGATGTCGACCTGTCGTACCGCGCGCGCCTGCGGGGCTACCGGTGTGGCTATGTCGCCGATGCCGTCGTGCGGCACCACGGGAGCGCGACCCTGGGACGGGTCAGTCCCTTCGCCGTCTTCCACGGGCAGCGCAATCTCGAGTGGGTGTACCTGAAGAACACACCAGCGTCACTGCTCGTGCGGACGATCGCCGGACACCTCCTGTACGACCTTGCGGCGGCGGCGTACTTTGCGCGACGAGGCATGCTGGTGCCGTTCCTGAAGGCGAAGGGCGCCGCGCTTGCGGCCGTCCCGCGCGTGCTGCGGCAGCGCGGCGAAATTCAGCGCACCCGCCGCGTCGACAGCCAGGCCATCGAGCGCCACCTCACGCGCGGATGGCTGGCAGCAAAATGGCGCGAGAAGCGCTTCGACGTGAGCCTCACGGCGGGAGCGCGCTGACCGTGGACGTCAGCGTGGTGCTCGTGAGCTACAACGCCGCGTCGGTGCTGCGGGAAGCGCTTCAGTCCCTGGCCGGCGATCTGGCCGGTTACGAATGGGAGGCTGTTGTCGTGGACAATGCCTCCTCCGACGACGGTCGCGCGGTCGCCGGCACCTTCGCGCCACGCGTGCGCGTACTCGCCAATCAGGAGAACGTCGGGTTCGCCCGCGGCGTGAACCAGGGGATCGCCGGGTCGACGGCGCCGCTGGTCCTCATCATGAATCCCGACTGCCGGCTGTTCGCCGGCGCGTTCGCGCAGATGAAACGTGAAATCGAGCAGACCCGGACGGCGGCGATCGTCGCGCCCCGCATTCTGAACGCGGACGGGACGGTGCAGGGCAATGCGCGCGGCGATCCGGACATGCTCACTGGAATCTTCGGGCGCACCTCGATCCTGCGGCGCCTGCTTCCCGGCCTCACGGTGTCCCGTCGCAACGTCGTGGACGACGCCGACGGCAGTGCGAGGACGGTGGACTGGGTGTCAGGGGCCTGCATGCTCGCCAGGCGCGACGCGCTCGCCGAGGTCGGTGGCTTCGATGAGCGGTACTTCCTCTACTGGGAAGACGCAGACCTGTGCCGGCGGCTCCGGTCGCGCGGTCACATCGTGCGCTATGCGCCTGCCGCCACCGCGGTGCACCAGGGCGGCCATTCGAGCCGTGGCGTCAGGGTGCCGGCGGTTCGGGCTTTTCATGAAAGCGCCTACCTCTATTACGCCACCCATGTGGCACCGGCGTCTCCTGCGCGCCGGGCGCTTGCGCGCGTGCTCCTGATGGCGCGCAGCGGCATTCGTTCGCGACTGGGCTGATCCCACCCCACGGGCATACCTGTTGCACCGCACCGCCACGCTGATGAGTGTGTGTCTTGCCGCCGTGATCCCTGCGCTCGTCGCCGTGCAGGGGTGCGCGACTGTTCCAGGGCCGACGGACGTCGCGCCGGCCGCCAAACCGGCGGACGTAGAGCTCGTCCGTATTCGCGCCGCCGTCCACGATGCGCTGCAGTGCGGGCGGGGGTGCGCGCCGTTCCTGCTAAACGTGCGGCTGCTGTCGGTCGAGAGGGTGGGCGACACGATCGTCCTCGATTTCAGCAAGGAGCTCGTCGCCGCTGGCACCGGTGGGGCGTTCGAAGACGAACTGCATCGCCTGCTGGCGGCGGCATCGTCATCACGCACGCCGCCACTGCCGCGCCGTGAAGACTACCGGGTCCTCGTCGATGGTGTTCCACTGGACAAGATTGCGCGGTAAGCCGCTGCGGCAGGTCGTCGTGGCGCTCGCGCTGATCGCCGCCGGGGCAGCGACCAGCCACGCACAGCGGACTGTCGTCTCCCCGAGCGTCGCCCCGAGCGCGGCTCCGAGCGCCGGCGCGCTGCGAGCTGCCGTCGAGCGCGGGCTCACGTCGGCGCCCCTCGGCTTCGAGGCGCTGCAATCGCCCTCGCAGACTGGCGTGCGGGTTCTCGACCTGCGCGTGGAACAGCTCGGCCCGGCCACGCGCATCACGATCGATCTCAGTCAGAAGACGCTTACGTACGATCCTACCGGTGACGTGGAGGCGGTGGTCGATGCGGTGATCGCGAGCACGGCCCCGCTGACGTCAGGCGCTGTCGAATACCGCTTCCTGGTGGAGGGCCTGCCCCTGGACGAGTTCCTGCCGCGGGCCGGACCGTCGCAGCCCGCGCGCACCCTCGCCGATCCGGGCGCTCATCGCGTGGTGATCAGCGCGGGCCACGGGGTCTATTGGAACGAAGGTTTTGGCGACTGGCGGCTGCAGCGGCCGCGCCTGTGGGGCATCGTCGAAGACCTGGTGAACTGGGACATCACGAACTATCTGGCCGCGCAGCTGGCGGGATCGCCGTTTCAAGCGGTGCTGGTCCGGCAACCCGATCGTGACGATCGGCCCGGCGTGTCAGGACGCCCCGCGTGGCAGGAAGCGGCGCTGTATTTCATGAAAACCGCGGCCGTGCCGCCGGATGTCTGGAATATCGGCGTCGATGACTACGCGCGCGACATCAACACGAGACCGTTCTACGCCAACTGGGTGGATGCCGTCGCCGTGATTTCGATTCACAACAACGGCGGTGAAGCCACCGGCACCGAAACCTGGTTCGACGCGACCAACGGCCATGAAGCCGCGAGCCAGCGGCTCGCCGAGATCGTCAACCGCCGCGTGGTCTCCGCGATCCGCGCAGAGTACAACCCGGAGTGGGTGGACCGCGGACTGCGGTCGTGCAACGGCTGCAAGGGCGAGAACCGGCTGGCGTCCCGGCCCGCGATCATCCTCGAGATCGCGTTCATGGACAGGCGCACCCCCGACAACGAGGCGCTCCAGGACGAGCGGTTCAAGCAGATCGTGGCGCGTGCGATTCGCGACGCGCTGCACGAATGGGCCGGCGCGGCCGCTGCCCCCCGCAGTCGCACGGACTGAATTCAGGCTCCGCGAAGAATCTCATCCACGAGCGCGCCAACGCGCTGTCCGATCGCCAGGCAGGCCGTCAAGCCTGGTGATTCAATTCCCGCCGCGTGCACCAGCATGGGGCAGGCGGGGTCCCGCTCAATCAGAAAATCCGCGAACGTCTGCTCGGGAGGGTGAAGCTTTGGCCTTATGCCGGTGCCGCCAAGCCTGAGATCCTCCAGCCGAAGGTCCGGCAGCAGCTCCTGCGCCGGCGCCAGGAAGTCCTCCACTGACAAGCGATTGGATTCGTAGTCGTCCTTGCTCGCCTGGAAGGACGCCGTCGGTCCAAGCGTCACGTTGCCGCGCGTCGTCTTCGTCACATGGACACCGAGGCCGTGGGTATGCGGAAGGGGATAGACGGGGGCGTTCACGAGGGATCTCTTGGCCGGCACGATTTCGGCGTACTCGCCCCGACACGGGTAGATCGTGAACTCACGACCACCGAGGAGTCGTGAGACGTCGTCCGCGTACAGGCCCGCGGCGTTGACGACCGCTCGTGCGATCAGTGTTTCCGCAGGTGTTCGCACTTCCACCGTGCCGGCGCCGCCTGCCGCATCGATCACGGGGCTGCCAGGCAGCACTGCGACATCCACCGCAGTGCACGCGCGCACGAGGGCGCGGACCAGTCCTTCGACTTCGAGAATCCCGGTCGAAGGGGAGTAGATGGCCGCGAGCCCGCGAATGTGCGGTTCGCGCCGGCGGATGAACGCTGCGTCCACAATCCGCAGGTCCGGCGCACCGTTGGCATCGCCTCTGGCCTTCAATGTCTCGAGGGCCTCGAACTCACGAGTATGCTGCGCGACGATCAGCTTGCCGCACCGGACGTACGGCACGTTGTGCGTTTCGCAGAACTCGTACAACAGGCGTGCGCCCTCCACACACAGCTGCGCTTTGAGGCTGCCAGCCGGGTAGTAGATGCCGGCGTGAATCACCTGGCTGTTATGCGTACTGGTACCCATGCCGGGCTTCGGCTCGCGCTCGAGCACACAGGTGGTATGGCCGCGCCGGGCGATATGCATGGCCGCCGCGAGCCCCACGACGCCCGCGCCGATGACGACGACATCAATCCGTGACGTATCCATGGTTTTCAGGGAAATGGTACGATACGGAGTTTGCCGGGTGTTGTGAAGCGTCGGTACGGAGCGTGATGAGCGGCCCTATTCTCGTCATCGGCGCCGCCGGACGTCTGGGCGCAGCAATCGTGGAGGCGTTCGCGGACCGACCCGTCGTCGCCCACACACGATCGTCGCTGGATATCACCGATTCGGGCGCGGTGCTTCGAACCGTAGCGGCGGCCGCGCCAGCGGTTGTCATCAACTGCGCGGCATTCAATTACGTCGACGCCGCGGAAACCAACCCCGGTGAGGCGCTTGGCGTGAACGCGCTGGCGGTTCGGAGCATGGCCAGGGCGGCGGAGTCGAGCGGCGCCACGTTCATGCATTACGGCACCGATTTCGTCTTCGACGGCGACGCGGCACAGCCGTACGTCGAGGACGACTCCCCGGCACCGCGCAGTGTCTATGCTGCCAGCAAGCTTCTGGGCGAATGGTTCGCGCTCGACGTGCCGCGAGGCTATGTGCTGCGTGTCGAAAGTCTGTTTGGCGCATCACGGGGATGGACAGGGCGTTCCGGCACGCTCGACGGGATCATCGGCAGCCTGGAGCGTGGCGATCCCACACGCGTCTTCACGGATCGCGTCGTGTCGCCCAGCTACGCACCCGATGTGGCCCTCGCGACGCGTCACCTGATCGACTCCGGCGCCGCGCCGGGCGTCTATCACTGCGTGAATTCGGGCCAGGCGACGTGGTACGCCGTGGCTGAGGAGTGTGTTCGGCTTCTGGGGATTCCAGCTCGACTGGAGCCGATCACCCTGGAAAGCGCTCCGCTTCCAGCCACGCGCCCGCGCTTTTGTGCGCTGTCGAATGCGAAGCTGGCCGCATCTGGTTTCTCCATGCCGACGTGGCAGGAGGCGCTGCAACGATGGGTGGCGGCCCGTGGCGGGCGCGCCGGCACGTTACAATAGATGGGTTTTGATGGCTAAAAAAGCGGTTATTACCGGGATCACCGGGCAGGACGGCTCCTATCTTGCCGAGCTGTTGCTTGAAAAAGGGTACGAAGTCACCGGCGTCGTCAGGCGTCTGAGCGCGTCGAACAGCTGGCGCATCGAGCATCTGCTCGACCGCATCACGCTTCGCCCGGCGGACTTGCTTGACCAGCTCTCCCTGGTACGGGTCATACAGGATGTGCGGCCGCAGGAGTTTTACAACCTGGCGGCCATGTCCTTCGTCCCTGCGTCGTGGGACCAGCCGATGCTCACCGGCGAGTACAACGCACAGGGCGTGACACGGGTACTGGAGGCGATTCGCCAGGTTGATACGTCGATCAAGCTGTACCAGGCGTCGTCGAGCGAGATGTATGGCCGCGTGCGCGAGGTTCCTCAGACGGAAATGACACCGTTCTATCCTCGAAGCCCCTACGGCGTCTCGAAGGTGTTCGGCCACTACATCACCGTCAATTACCGCGAGAGTTACGGGATTTTTGCGGCGTCGGGGATCCTGTTCAACCACGAGTCACCGCGCCGGGGAATCGAGTTCGTGACGCGGAAGGTGACGGACGGCGTCGCGCGCATCAAGCTCGGTCTCGCCGATCATCTGGGCCTCGGAAATCTCGACGCCTGCCGCGACTGGGGATTTGCGGGCGACTACGTCCGCGCCATGTGGCTGATGCTGCAGCAGGAGAAAGCGGACGACTACGTCATTGCCACCGGGGTGTCCCATTCCGTGCAGCAGCTCGTGGAAGCCGCCTTCGGGTATGCCGGCCTGGACTGGAAGAAGTACGTCCGTGTCGACCCGGCGTTCCTGCGCCCCGCCGAA
This sequence comes from Candidatus Sulfopaludibacter sp. SbA3, assembly GCA_945903265.1. Lineage (GTDB taxonomy): Bacteria > Acidobacteriota > Vicinamibacteria > Vicinamibacterales > UBA2999 > CAXNKG01. The sequence continues at coordinate 71,954 of CAMDNQ010000009.1, read as the reverse complement.
GTGGACCATCTGATTGGCGACTCATCGAAGGCACGGCGTGTGCTTGGGTGGGAGCCGCAGGTGGGATTCAAAGAGCTCGTGGGAATGATGGTCGATGCCGATCTGGCTCGGCTGTCGGACAGGCCCACTCACATCGCCGCCGCACGATAGGACGACACGAAGACTCATGGCACTACTGAAAGACAAGATTCAGAACCGGACCGCCCGGGTCGGCATCATCGGTCTCGGGTACGTTGGCCTGCCGCTGGCCGTGGAATTTGCGAAGAATGGCTTCGACGTCACCGGGTTCGACGTCGATACGTCGAAGGTCGACGACATCAACGCCGGCCGCAGCTACATCCTTGACGTGAAGACCGAGGACGTGGCGGCGACCGTCAAGGCGGGGAAGTTCCGCGCGACAACCGACATGTCGTCGTTGAAGGACATGGACGCCATCGATATCTGCGTCCCCACGCCCCTGCGCAAGACGAAGGATCCCGACCTCTCCTATGTCGTGAAGGCGGTGGACGCCGTCAAGGCGCACATCAAGCCGGGCCAGCTGGTGATCCTGGAGTCGACGACATACCCGGGCACGACCGACGAAGTCGTGCGGCCGGCGCTCGAGGAAAAGGGGCTTCGGGCCGGGAAGGATTTCTACCTGGCGTTTTCGCCGGAGCGCGTCGATCCCGGCAATGAGACGCACGTGACGCGCACGATCCCGAAGGTCGTCGGCGGTTGCAACGAGGAGAGCACCCAGCTCGCGTCGGCGCTCTACGGCGCGATCATCGACACCGTGGTGCCGGTCAGCTCGACGCAGGTCGCCGAAATGGTGAAGCTGCTCGAGAATACCTTCCGCGCGGTGAACATCGGCCTCGTGAACGAAATTGCGCTCATGTCGCACCGCATGAATCTCAACGTCTGGGAGGTCATCGATGCGGCCGGCACGAAGCCGTTCGGCTTCATGCCCTTTTATCCCGGACCCGGGCTCGGCGGGCATTGCATTCCGATCGACCCCTTCTACCTCTCATGGAAGGCGCGTCAGAGCGGATTCGAATGCCGCTTCATCGAGCTCGCCGGCCAGGTGAATGGCGCGATGCCGGCTTACGTCGTGGAGCGGATCGGCGAAGCGCTGAACACCAAGCGGAAGGCGATCAACGGATCGAACATTCATGTCTTCGGTGTCGCCTACAAGAAGGACGTGAGCGACATGCGCGAGTCGCCGGCCCTCGACGTCCTCGAGCTCCTGCAGCGGCGCGGCGCCACCATCAGCTACACCGACCCGTACGTCCCGGTGCTGCGGCACGCCGATCTCGACCTGACGTCAGTGCCGGACGAGAAGGCCGCCTCCGGCATCGATTGCGCCGTCGTCTGCACGAATCACCGGGTCTTCGACTACGCGAGCATCGCGAAGCGGTTTCCGCTGGTCGTGGATACGCGGAATGCGCTGAAGGGCCTGACCGGGGAGAATATCTTCCGGCTCTAGCTTCCCTGGAATGTCGCGACGCGACGTCTAGCGGCCAGCCTCCGACAGCGGAATCCATCGGGCCTCGGCGACCATCGCGGCGATCGGCCGCATCGCCCGCCGCCGGCCGAGCCGCACCTCCTGCTGCCACCACTGGTTCACCCGAAGGTCAATGCGCTGGAACGGGCCCGACGCGGCCTGTCTGACCGGGATGTCGTAGGTGAACCAGCGATCCGACGGCACTTCGCGGCGATCGGCCACGCGACCCGCTAGCGATGTTTCGAGGACCAGCGGCCGGTCGTTGCGTGTTTCCTGCGGCGCGCGGACACGCAGACGGAGGAACCCCGCTCCGTTCGGCACGTACATCACGGCGTGGCGGACCATCCACCGAAACGTGGCGCCGTCGTCGGTGACCGGCTGGTGGAATCCGTACTCGCGCGGGGGTTCCGGGGCAGGGCGCGCGTATGCGAGGCCGGCAGCGGCGACGCCGGCGGCGACAGCCGCGGCGGCGGCGGCCGCGCCCCACGTTCGCAGGCGCTCCGCGTGGACGACTGGTTCGCCGCCTGCCGCCACCGCGCCGGCGACCACCCAGAACGGCAACGCCGCCTCAGGCACGAGCAGCGGGTGCCCGGTGAGGCACGACGTCAGGTAACCGACTCCTCCCGCGTACAGCCCGAGATGCTCCGCGCTCGATTGGCGCGCCGCCTTCCAGCCACAGCGAACGAGCGCGACGACCAGCCAGATGAACAGCACGCCACCGATGACACCCAGCTCCGCAAACTGCTGCGCGAAATAGTTGTGGGCGTTCTCATTGCCGTAGAGCATCCGCAGCTCCTCGGACATGAACTCGGGTGATCGATCGAAGTAACGCCCGATGCCGACGCCGAAGACGGGCGCTGTGGCAAACATGCGAACAGTCGCTACGAAAAATTGCGACCGCAGTCGCGCCGACGTCGACGTGCTGCCCGTGGCGCTCGCGCGCCAGTCGCTCGCAATCGCCCCGGCGACGAGCAGCAGCGCAAGAAGCCCTGCGATCGTCACCATCTGCCGCCGGTTCAGCGGCCATCGCTGCTGGCCGAGGGCCAGCACGAATGCGCCCACGGTCACGGCGAGGTAGGCGGACCTCGATCCGGTGAGCCAGATGGCGATGCCAATCACCGCCAGCGCCGCAGCGGCCGCCGCGCGGTGGCGGGTGGACAGAATGGCAACGGCTGTCGCCGCCACGGCGGCGAGCGCATACCAGGAACCCGCGGCGTTCATGTCCGCAACGTGCAGCGCGAAGCGCTCTCCCGACAGGTATCGCGCGAGGAATGCCGCGGCGTAGCCGGCGGTCGACCACTCCATCGCCACAGCCGCCAGCGTCGCCAGTCCAAGAACCGCTGCGACGGCAACGCAGGTCCGCGCCAGATGGCGGGCAAGATCGGGCGAGTCTCTCGTCAGCCCCACGGCGGCCAGCAGCAGGCCGATGCCTGCGGATCCCTGCAGCAGCGTCCACGTTTCTGCTTCAGGGCTGGAGAAGACGAGGTGATCGGGTGGAATCGCGTGCAACAGGTACTGCGGCAGCGCCGTCAACGAGACTCCTGCCGCCGACGCCACCAGCAGGCTCACCCACGAGCCGGCCAGCGCAACGGCGTACAAGACCGCTGGAACGACGAGTCCGCGCGGCCAGGGACGGCGGGAGAGAGGCCGCCACAGAGTGAGGAGCCAGGCGGCGCCAAAGGCAGCCGCGAACAATTCGGCGCCGCGGGCGGGCGCCGGAGCAAGGAGTGCACCGGCCGGCATGAGGGCGACAGTGGCCACAAGTCCGACGGCGGGACGCCACGCGGTCAGCCCGGCAATGACCAGGGCCGCCACGATTGCTGCCAGAGGAATCTCGGGTGCCGGTACGGCCACAGCCACCCACCACGCGAGCACGCCACCGAGCAGCGCCCGCAGCACGATGCCGGCAAGGCTCACGCGCGTCGTCCGATTGCGGCGTAGTCCAGCCAGGTGAAGAGCAGATTGTTGAGCCGCTCGACGTTGGCGTTCAACGTATTGATGGATTCGCCCAGCGACGGCGTGGCGGGGATCGGCTGGAGCTTGTCGCTGTCGGGATAGGGAGCGCTGTATTTGATCTCGACGCGCTGGAATCCTGACGCGACGAGCAGATACTGCAGCGTGTCGGGATGGATCGGGCGGACGTGCGTGATATCGCGAATGTAGCTCTCGAAGAACGCGAACCAGCACGCAGGGTTGATGGTCTCGAGGACGATCGGCGCGCCCGGCCGCAGTTTATCGAACGCCGCATCCAGGAATGCCATCAGGTATCGAGGCTCGAGATGCTCGACGACCTGCGCCGCGAACAGACCGCCCAGCGACCCGTCTGGCTGCGCGCGCAGGTAGCTCAGGGCATCGGCCTCGGTCACGTCGAGGCCGTGGCCGCGGCAGACCTCCACCATCGCTGCATTGACGTCGATGCCACGCGCGGTGACGCCCTGCTCGCGAAGCAGCCGGAGAAACTCGCCTCGTCCGCAACCGACGTCGAGCACGTCACGTGCAGCCGCAAACAACGGCAGATATTCGGACACGCGCCGGCGGATGTCCTCGGGCGCGCCGCGAAACCGATCTTCGAATCCGACGTACTTGTGACTGTCGAGGGCGTCCATGGCGAGCGGCGGCGCGCCGGGCTGCGGCGCCCGCGGAGCGACCGCGTTCCCGCCGCCCGCAAGCCGATTCACTTCATGCTTGAGATTCTGCGCCGCCTGCTGGAGCACGCTCAATGACGTGCGAAGCTCGTCGTGGGACGCGGCGACAGACTGGACGGTGGTGGTCATCCGCTGCTGCCACGCATTGAACACGTCCTGCTGCCTCCGCACTTCGCCAACCGCGGCATCGATTGTCCGGCGGGCGTTGTCGTGCGCCTCGAGATTGGCCTGATGCGCGTCCACATCGACCAGCGCGTTGCGATTCAGGTGCTCGACGACAGCGACGTTGAATTCCTGCTGCCGGAAGAGCAGCCGTACCAGATAGGCGCGCAGGCGGTCTTTCAGGGCCCCGCGCCACCCGTGGCTCGGCCCGGTCGCCAACAGGTCGTACAGGCTGTTGATGCGTTCGAGCTGCTGGCGGTCGGGGGGAGGCGGGGATGCCGGACGCGGCGGCGTGTCGCTCATCGTGTCAGCGGTTGACGAGGCCTTCGACGGGACTGCTCGCCGTCGCGTACAGCTTCTGGGGAATCCGGCCCGCCAGATACGCCAGGCGGCCTGCGATGACGGCATGCTTCATCGCTTCGGCCATCGCGGCGGGCTCCCGGGCTCCGGCAATCGCGGTGTTCATCAGCACGCCGTCCGCTCCAAGCTCCATCGCCACGGCGGCATCCGACGCGGTGCCGACGCCGGCATCGACGATGAGCGGCACCCGAATGAACTCGCGGATGATCCGGATGTTGTTGGGATTCTGGATCCCAAGGCCCGAGCCAATCGGCGCGCCCAGCGGCATGACCGCTGCGGCACCCGCGTCTTCGAGCTTCCGGCAGACGATGGGGTCGTCATTGGTATAGGGCATGACAACAAAGCCGTCCCTGACCAGCACACGGGTCGCCTCGAGCAGCGCCTCGGTGTCGGGAAACAGCGTGCGTTCATCGCCGATCACCTCCAGCTTCACCCAGTTCGACAACCCCGCCTCGCGTCCCAGGTGTGCGGTCCGTATCGCGTCGTCCGCGGTGTAGCAGCCGGCCGTGTTGGGCAACAGGAAGATCTTGTTCGTGTCGATATAGTCGAGGAGAGATTCCCGCGACCGATCCGAGATGTTGACCCGGCGGACGGCGACCGTGACCATTTCGGTTCCCGACGCGGCATGGGCCTGTGCCATCACCGCGTGGGAGGGATATTTCCCTGTGCCCACGATCAGGCGCGAGGTAAAGCGCCGGCCGGCGATGACGAAAGCGGTGTCGTCCATGACAAAGGTTCCTGTGAAGCTACCCGCCGCCGACGAAGTTCACGATTTCGATCCGATCGCCATCATTGACCCGCACGTCGGGAAACAGCTTTCGTTTGACGATGGCGTAATTGTGCTCCACGGCCACGCGGCGCGGATCGAGAGACAGCTTCGTCAACAGGTCGGCGATCGAAAGCGGCCCGTCGAGTTCGTGAGGTTCGCCGTTGAGCGTGATGAACAAGGACGCGGCTGCGAGGATAAATCAGCGTACCGCGCGCCCTCGCGGCAAGTCAAGGTAAGGCCTTGCCGATGAAGCTGTTGCGGCCGATCCCCCGCGCGGTCTCCCGGGCGGTATCGGCGCTGATTCTGATCGGCTGGGTGGCCTGCATGGCCCTGCTGGTGCACCGGACCTACGTGCAGGCGTCGCCCGGAAACCTCGCGACCGACCTGGCGCGGTACGGACCGACCGCCACCTGGCGCGGCGTCTACTATCGCGGCGAGAAGATCGGATTCACAGTCAGCCAGACGGTTCGCACCAACACCGGTTTCGAGCTGCAGGAGGATGCGCGCCTCGAGCTGGTGCTCTTTGGATCCACGTCGGCGACGGCGCTTCGGACCACTGCAACGGTGGACGAGACGTTTGCGCTCACATCATTCACGTTTTCCCTCGACCCCGGGACCGGCGCGATCGAGGTCGCCGGGGACGTGCTTCCAGCCGAGGCCGGCAGCTCCGGCGCCCCTCGGCTGCGCCTCACCGTCACGTCCGGCGGCGGATCGCGCACCGAGATCCGGCAGCTCGAGAGCGTGCCGGTCCTGAGCCTGAATTTCTCCAGAATCCTGGCCAGCCGCGGCATCGAAGCCGGCACGACGCAGCGGTGGACCATGTTCGATCCGGCAACGCTGCGGAATGCGCCGGTCGAACTCCGTATCGGCGAGCGGGAGGTTGTGCGGACCCGGGACGGTTTCATTCCGGCCTTCCGCGTGGAGCTGGGGTACCAGGGGTTGACCACGACCGCATGGGTGACAGACACGGGAGAGGTCGTCCGCGAGGAAAGCCCGCTCGGACTGATGACGATACGCGAGTCGCCCGAGGATGCCAGAGGCCTGGCCGTTCCGGGCCGCGTGCAGCAGGACCTGCTGCGCATGTCGGCGGTGGTCCCGGTCATGCGCCAGCGCATCGACGAACCGCGCGATGTCCGGCGGCTGCGGCTGCGGCTCGAGGGGTTCGATCGACCTGGTGCCGACATGGACGGCGTAGGCCAGACCATCGCCGGCGACGTCGTCGAAATACGGGATCCTCAGACGCTTCGGGCGGGACCGGGCGACGCGTCCAGCAGGAGCTACCTGTCGCCGGAACCGCTGATCGAGAGTGACGCGCCGGAGATCATCGCCGAGGCGACGCGCGCCGTTGCAGGGGCGGTCGGTCCGCGGGCCCGTGCCGAACGACTGACGCGCTACGTCAACGCGCTGCTCGAAAAAAAGCCGACCATCAGTATTCCGTCCGCGCTGGAGGTCCTGCGCACGAAGATCGGCGATTGCAACGAACACACCGCGCTCTACGTGGCGATGGCTCGCGCCGCGGGCATTCCCGCGCGTATTGCCGTCGGGCTTGTCTACATCCGAGGAGCGCAGGGCGCGTTCTATTACCATGCCTGGCCCGAGGTCTATCTCGATGAAGGTGGCGGCCGCGGGCTCTGGCTGCCGGTGGATCCGACGCTGAACCAGTTCCCCGCGGATGGCACGCACTTGCGGCTGGTGCGCGGCGGCCTCGAGCAGCAGGCGGCAATCGTGCCGTTGATCGGCCGTCTCCGCATTACCGTGCTCGATCTCGACCTCGCTCCGCAGTCCACGCCGATCCTGGTGGGCAGCGAGAGAACGGAGCTGCCCGCGCTTGCCGTCCCCACGCCCGTGGCCGCAGGCGCGTGCGAGTGCGACAGCCAATGATCGCGCTCCAGAATCTCGTCAAGCAGTACGGCGATTTCACCGCGGTCGATGGCGTCACGCTCGACGTCCAGCCGGGCGAAATTCACGGGTTCCTGGGCCCGAACGGCGCCGGAAAGACGACGACGCTGCGGATGATTGCGGGCCTGCTGGAACCGACGTCGGGCCGGATTCTGGTCAACGGTCACGACCTCGCGACCCATCCGGTGGAGGCGAAGACGTCGCTCGGTTTCATCCCCGATCGCCCCTACATCTACGAAAAGCTGACCGCGGGCGAATTCCTGCGGTTTCACGGCGGCCTCTATGGCATCGAGGGCGACGCCGTCACGGAACGCGTCCACGAGATGCTCGATCTCTTCGATCTCCGCCGCTGGGAGGACGAGCTCGTCGAAAGTTTTTCGCACGGCATGAAGCAGAGGCTCGTCATGAGCGCCGCCTTTCTTCATCGACCGCGGGCGGTCGTGGTGGACGAGCCGATGGTCGGACTTGATCCGCGGGGCGCGCGCCTCATCAAGGACGTGTTCCGGAAGATGAGCGAGCGGGGCGTGGCCATCCTCATGAGCACGCACACCCTCGAAGTCGCGCAGGAACTGAGCGACCGCATCACGATCATCAACAAGAGCCGCATCGTGGCGCAGGGAACGGTGGACGAGGTGCTGCGGCTCTCCGGCGGCGAGGACGATCAGCTCACGTCCGTCTTCCTCAGGCTGACGGGCGGCAGCGGCCTGCAGGAGATTGACGAGCTCCTGTAATGCAGACGCCATTCACCTTCCTGTTGCTGCCGCAGGTCTGGGCGATGCGGAACCGTGCGCGGAAGCGCGAGCGGGGCGATCTCGCCCGAGCCGCGTTCTTCGGGATCATCGGCACCCTGGTGTGCGTCGCGCTGTTTTCCGGAGCGTACTGGCTGGCGCTGCGGCTCGCCGAGTTCCAGGAATTTGGCGACTACCTGCTCCGGCTCGGACTCTCGTGGCTCTTTCTCACATTCCTGGCATTTCTGGCGTTCAGCGGCGTCGTCACGTCGCTGTCGACGTTCTTTCTCGCCGACGATCTGCGGTTGCTCCTCGCCGCGCCCATTCCGCCGGGGCGTCTGTTTCTTGCGCGCTTTGCCCGAACCGTGGGGCAGTCGTCATGGATGGTCGTCATGTTCCTCACACCGGTGCTGCTCGGGATCGGCGCTGCACGGTGCGCCTCGCCATCGTTCTATGTCGCAGCCGTGCTGACCGTGGCGCCATTTGCGGCAATCCCGGTCGCCGCCGGGGCGGCTGCGACGCTGTTCCTCGTCAACGTCCTGCCGGCGCGTCGTACGCGCGACGTCCTGATGCTCGTGAGCCTGCTGTTTGCGGCGGCGCTCGTCCTGATGCTGCGTTTCATGGAGCCCGAGCGGCTGCTCCGGGTCGAATCGCTGCCCGACATTGCCGGCTTCTTCGCGACGCTCCAGTCGCCGCTCACGCCGCTCCTGCCGTCGTTCTGGGCCGGCGAATCGCTCTTTGCCGAACTGCAGGGAGGCCGGGATCTGCTGCACGGCGCTGCGCTCTGGACGACGGCGCTCGCCTGCATCGTGATGCTGGGCGGCGCGCAACGGCGATGGCATTTCTCGGGGTACAGCCGATCGCAGGAGGCGCCCAAAGTGCGGGCCAGCCAGCTGCGCATCGTCGAAACACTCGCGCAGGTGCTGCCGCTCTCACCGGTGCGGCGTCAGCTGCTCGTCAAAGACGCGAAGGTCTTTCTGCGGGACGTCAGCCAGTGGCTGCAGCTGCTGCCGCTCCTCGCACTCGTCCTGCTGTACCTCTATAACTTCCGCGCGCTGGATCTCGATCGCATCCCGTATATGAGCGGCTTCGTGAAGAATGTCTACGCCCTGGTCAATCTGGCGATGGCCGGTTTCGTCCTGGCGACGGTCGCCGTGCGGTTCGTGTTTCCAGCCGTCTCAATCGAGGGCGCCGCGTTCTGGATCGTGCGGACGTCACCCGTCTCGATGCGCGACTTTCTGTGGTCCAAGTTCTGGACGGGTCTTGTCCCGCTCCTGCTGTTCATCGAGGGGCTGACCATTGCCGCCAATGAATTGATGGCGATCGATCCGCTCCTGAAAGTGGTCGCGGTCGTGGCCGTCGGCCTGATGACGTTTGCCCTCGTGGGCCTGGCGACCGGGCTGGGCGCGCGCTACCCGCGGTTCGGCGCGGATGCGACACAGGCGGCCGGGTCGTATGGCGGCGTCGCGTTCATGGTCCTCGCCGTCCTCTACATCATCATCATGATCGTGCTGCTCGGCTGGCCATCGGCGATGTGGCTGTTCAGCCGCCTGCGGGGCATCCGGCTCTCGGCGGCGCGTGAAGCGCTGATGGTCGCCAGTTTCGCCGGCGCGGTGGCCCTCAGCGCGGCGACCTGGCTGATCGGGATGCGGTCGGGCGTTGCCGCGCTGGAAAAGATGAACCGCTAATCGAGCAGTTCCTGGGCGCGAACGGCGGCGCCGAGGAGTCCCGCAGCCGGATTGACGATGACGGTGACCGGCATCGCGGCCATGAGTGCGGTCATCGGACCTTTCGCCCTGAACGCGTCGAGGAAGCGGCCGTCCTGCAGCGCGGGAAGAATTTTCGGCGCGATCCCTCCCCCCACGTACACGCCGGCCGTCGCAACGCCTCTGAGCGCGAGGTTTCCCGTTTCGGCGCCGTAGACGGTCACGAAGATATCCAGCGCTTCGACGCAGGCCGCGCATGCGCCCGACAGGCCGGCCGTGGAGATAGCGGCGGGCCACGCGTCGGCTGCGATCGATACCAGCGCGGGACATGGCTGCGACGCGTGTGTCAATCGATGCACGTTCACGAGGCCTGGACCGCTGAGGATGTCCTCGACTTCCGCGCGGCCGTGCGCTGCGCGAAGCATGGTGAGGAGCGCAATCTCGCGATCGGATCGAGGCGCGTAATCGGCATGTCCGCCCTCGGATGCGACGGGTTGAAGCCGTCCGTTCACGCGATGGAGATGCGCCTGTCCCAGTCCGGTACCTGCGGCAATGACGACCGCATTGCCGTCCGGGTTGGGGTTGCCCCGCTGCAGCACGACCACGTCGTCCGCCGACAGGACGTCGACGCTGGAGGCCATCGCTTCGAGGTCGTTCAGCAGGCTGACCCTGGCGGTACCGAGACGTGCCGAGACGCCCTGGATGCTGATATCCCAGGTGATGTTGGTGAGACGCGCCCGCGCGTCGATCACCGGGCCGGCGGCTCCGATCGCTGCCGCCTGAATCGGCGCCTGCTGGTTCACGTCGCGTGCGAACGCCCCAAGCATGTCGGCGAAGCTCGCGAACGCCGCAGTCGAGTAGGTGTGGATGGCGAGGGGCACCGGCCGCGGCGCAGCCGGCTCGAAGAGTCCGAGGAAGGTCTTCGTCCCGCCGACGTCGCCAGCCAGCAACACGGCCGGCGAACCTCGTCGCGGCGCACCCATGGCGTAGATTATAGTGAACGCGCAGTGACGACCACGGGTTCTGCGTTCGCGTCGCGTCGGCAACTGCTCGACCGCTACGCGCATCTCCGCGACGACCATCTCCGCTACATGCAGAAGTGGGGACTCATCCGTCCCGACCACCGGGCGAATGGCGAAGAGCTCTATTCGTTTGCCGACCTCGCGGTCATCCGGCAGGCCGACGAGGCGATCGCGGAAGGCGGGAACTTTCGCGCGGTCCTGAGGAACCTGCTCGCCTCGCGCGCGGGGCAGCTCACCCTCGACTTCCGGATCGAGGCGCAGCCCGCGAAGGTCCTGCAGCTGCGCCGCCGCGAGCCGCCGCCGCTCGCGGCCCTCATGGACACGTCGCCCGCGCTGCCCGATTCCTCAGCCGAGCAGTACTTCACGGCTGCGTCCATCGCCGACACCGGCGACCCGGCTGATTTCGATGCGGCGGCGTCCGCCTACCGCCGGGCCCTCGAGATCGATCCGTACCTGGTGGCCGCGCTGATCAATCTCGCCAACATCCATTACGCGCGCGACGAGATCGCGGAGGCGCAGGCGCTCTACGAGCGGGCGATCGCGCTCGAACCCGACGTCTTCGAGGCGCATTTCAATCTGGGGAACATCTTTCACGATCTCGGGCGCTATCCGTCGGCGCAGCTGTGTTACCGCGACGCGCTGAAGTTGAATCCCGGCTATGCGGATGCGCACTTCTACCTGGCCGTGACGCTGGAGAAGAGCGGGCACTCGAAGGACGCGCGCGCGCACTGGCGTGCGTACCAGCAACTGGCGCCGAAGGGGGAGTGGGTGGACCTGGCGAAGGAGTTTTCAGACTAGGCCGCGAACGAGGTCAGTACGTGTAGCTATCGTCCCGTTTCCTCGGCGCGCGCCGCAGCTTGTAGTACTGGCACTCCGGGCACCACGCATCCGCGTCGAATCCCTGCATCCCGGCGTACGGCTTGACCTCGCGGTGCGTGCAGAACGCCTGGTTGCCGCTGTCTTCCTTCTGCATCCACCGGCACGACCGGAACCGCACGCCGGCGGCGGACTCGAGGTTATCGGACGTCACCGGGGGCACTGGCGTCAGCGGGATCGGCGTGGGCGACTGCGCACTCGGCATCGGGCTCTCACGAGCGGGTGCCGGCGCGGCCGCCTCGGGGCTCTGATTCCCAATCGGGTTGCCGACCCCCAATCCCTGATCCCCGACTCCCGACACGCTGTTATTGAAGTTGTACGCCAACGGCCTTCTCCAGCGCGCGAAGCGCGCGCAATTCTTCCGGTGCGACGAGCGTGAGCGCGCGTCCGGTTGTTTCGGACCGACCCGTCCGGCCCACACGGTGCACGTACGCCTCGGGCGTGTCCGGGACTTCGAAATTCACGACGTGCGCGATGCCGTCGATGTCGAGCCCGCGCGCCGCGACATCAGTGGCGATGAGTACGGGATACGTGCCCGAGCGGAACCCCTCGACGGCTGCCATTCGCTGCTGCTGCGACCGGTCCGCGTGCACGACCGCGGCGCGAATGCCCATGCCGCTCAGCCTCGAGGCGACGCGGTCGGCGCCGATCTTCGTGCGGCAGAACACGAGCACAGGCCCCTCGGCGTCGTTGCGCAGCCACTTCGCCAGCCAGTCGATCTTTTCGCCCTTCGACACGGTCTGCACCGAATGGGAAATGGTCCGCGCCGGCGCGCCGAGCCCGCCCGACTGCACGTATTTCGCGTTGTGCATGAACTCCCGCGTCAGCTGCATGACCTCGTTCGGCATCGTCGCGGAGAAGAGCAGCGTCTGCCGCGTGGCGGGTAATGCCGACAGAATGCGCTGCACGTCGGGCCAGAACCCCATGTCGAGCATGCGGTCGGCTTCGTCGAGCACGAGGATCTCGAGGCCGGAAAAATTGGTCGAATTGTGGCGCATGTGGTCCATCAGGCGCCCGGGCGTCGCGACGATCATGTCCACGCCCGCTTTCAGCGCACGTTCCTGCGGATCCATCGGGACGCCGCCATAGACCGCCACGCTCGAGAGCCCCGTGTGATACGTCAGGCCCTGGACCTGATCCTCGATCTGCACGACGAGCTCACGCGTCGGCGCGAGGACGAGCGCCTTGGTCATCGCCGGTCCCGGGCGGACCGTTGTCAGAAAGTTCTGGAGGATCGGGACGAGAAACGCGGCCGTCTTCCCGGTCCCTGTTTCAGCCGACGCAATGACGTCGGCGCCCGAGAGCGCAATCGGAATGACACCGCTCTGGACCGGCCGCGTGGCCTTCCAGCCCAGGTCGTGAATGCCGTTCAACAGCCGCGCATCGAGGCCGAGAGCGTCGAAGGGGATCGGGGCCGGATCGAAGACGACCGAATCGTACGTCGGCGGGATCGGTGCGGCGTTCTGTGTGGCCGGCGACTCGGGCGGACGGCTGGACGATGACCGGCGGCCGCGGCCGCGCGAGGGGCCGCGATGCCCGGGCTGTTTCGCGCTGGAATGTGGGGTGCTTGTTTTCAAGGGTTCAGCGGGCCCGGAATGTGATGATGCCGCGGACGGGATCGTAGGGTGAGACGCCGACGGTAACCCGATCGCCGGGGACGACCTTGATGCGGAAGCGGCGCATCCGGCCGCTCAACTGGGCGAGAACTTCGTGACCCGCGTCGCACTGCACGCGATACAGACCGCCAGAATGGACGGCAACAACAGTGCCCTGCATATCGATTAGATCGTCTTTGCTCAATCAGCTCATCCTTTCAACTTTCCGAAGCAATGAGTGTGCCACACGTCACGGCGCGGCGCAACTTCAACGGATCGTGTTATTTGGAGCGAGCGATCGCACCTGATCTTCCACTTGTAAGGCAAGCGCAGAGTAGTCGTCGCCATGAAGATGGAGCGGAGCGCCAAAGGCTACGCGGACCCGGCCAGGGCGAACCATCATCTGCGTGGTGCCGAGCAGGCGGTCGACCCCGTCCAGGCGCACCGGCACGACCGGCACGTTCAGGCGCGACGCGATCATCCCGACGCCGCCGCGGAACGGCCTGAGGGCACCCGTTTCCGCGCGCACCCCCTCCGGAAAGATCAGGATCGACCAGCCGCCGTTCAGCAGGTCGCCCATGTAGCGCAGCGTGTGCCGCGTCCCCGCCTCGCGCTGCGGAATCGGAAAGCCGTTGAAGTAGAGACACGCGAGGTAGTAGTTCAGCGAGCTGGTGATGCGCTGACGCCACGTGTGCCCTTCGGGATGGAAGTGCGCGGTGAAGAACTCCTTCAGCATCGCCGGCGCGACCCGCGCGCGGACGTGGCCCGGCAGGGCCGCCAGGATGATCGGCACGTCCAGGTGGCTCTGATGATTCGACGCAAAGACGACCGCCCCATCGAGGTGGCGGACATGCTCGAGACCGTCCACCTGCATGCGCGCGAACAGCCGGCCGAGCGGCAGGATCCACGTGGCGAGCGACAGCCGCCGTACGACTCGCACCGGCCAGCGCCGGTTCCATGTGGGAAAGGCGATCGGCTCCTCCGACTCGGCCACAGCCGTCTGCGGCCGCACGAGGCGCTTCAGGTCCTCGACGCTGGCGGCTTCCGCGAATCGGCTTTCGTCGACGGTGGTTTGAAACCGATCCTCCAGCGCCACCATGAGTTCGACGCGATCGAGAGAGCTCAGTCCCAGCTCTTCGAGGGTCGTGGCATCGGAGACGTCGCGGCCGCGGGCGAATCGCGCGATGAGCGACTCGAGCGTGTCGGTGCCTGCCGTCTCCACCGTCGTCCTGCCGGACATCGCCCATTCCCGGATCGCCGCGCGTTTCAGCTTGCGCGTCCCTTCGGTGCGCGGAAGCTCCGGACCCGGCCACGCCGACGCGCCGCGGATCCGCTGGTGATCCTGCAGCCTGGCGTTCGCCTCACGGACGACCAGGTCGATGTCGGTGCCGGGCTCCAGTACGACCACCGCGTGCACTCGCTCCTCGCTGTCCTGAGCGATCCCGACGACCGCGGCCTCACGCACGCCAGGAGACCCGAGCAGCGTGCGCTCCACGTCCTCCGGAAAGACATTCAATCCTTCGGGCGTGACGATCATCTCCTTCTTGCGCCCCTTGATGTAGAGGCGTCCCTCGGCGTCCTGTTCCCCGATGTCTCCGGTATGCAGCCATCCGTCACCGGCGGCAGGCGCCTCGCCGTAATACCCGCTCGTGACGTTCTCCCCGCGCACGAGAATCTCGCCATCCTCCGCGATGCGCACGTCGACGCCGGAGATCGGTGTGCCGACCGACCCCTCGCGCGACTTCTTGAAGGGATGATTCAACGTGACGATGGGCGCGGTCTCCGTGAGGCCGTATCCCTGAATGACGGCAAACCCCATGCGCCGCCAGAATTCTTCGAGCTCCGGTGACAGGGGAGCCGCACCGACGACGAACGACCAGAACTTGAAGCCGAACGCGGAATGCACGCGCCGGTATTTCCACCATCGTCCGGGGATCGACGTGCCGGCCGGCGGCGGCTCCGCTGATTCCGGAAAGGTACGCACCACGTGCTCCCGCAGGACGTCCAGAATCTTCGGGACGCAGACGAGCACCGTGACACGCCGATCGCGGACCAGCCGCACCACGTCATGTGGGTTGAAACTCCGGGTGAAAATCACGGTCCCGCGAAGCATGGGCGGGATGTTTGTCGCCATCGATTGCCCGAACATGTGGCTGAGGGGCAGCAGGTTCAGGAAGCGGAGCGGGTGGATCGGGCGCGCGTACCGCCGGTATTTGGCGATTTCCTGCTCGACCGGAACGATGTTCGCCAGGACATTGCGGTGACGGATCACCACCCCCTTCGGCTCGGCGGTCGCCCCGGACGTGAAGATGATCTGGATGATGTCGTCGCGCGTGACCGCCACCGCCGGCATCGGTCCGTCGGCGCTCCAGTCCAGATCCTCGAATCGCCAGATCGTGGCGGGGACAGCATCCGCAACGACGTCGTCGCCGGCCACGACCACGCGTGCGTCCACGAGTCCGCGGACGCGCGCCACGAACTCCGGCGACGATCGGTAATCGATCGGCACGACGATCACGCCGGAGATGACGCAGCCCCAGTAGCACGCGATCCATTCAGGGCGGTTCTCGCCCCACAGGATGACCTTGTCGCCGCAGCCCACGCCGGCGGCGGCGAGCCTCGCGGCGAAACCACGCGCGCTGCGTGTGACGTCCGCGTACGTATAGCTTCGGCGCCGAAAGCCGTCGTCATGGACGAGGAACTCGGCGCGGATATCTCCGAGGTCCTGAAAGAACCCGATCAGCGTCTCGCGCGGCACGACGGAATTATGATCCGTATTTCTCAGGTTGGGCATTTCACCGATTCATCAATCGTTGTGTCGGGTGGCTCAACGACTACAATGTGGCTCCCCCATGCGCATCTTTCTGACCGGGGCGACCGGATATATCGGATCCGCCGTCCTCGACGCGCTCCTTCGCAGCGGTCACGACGTGACCGCGCTTGTTCGCGATCCGGAACGCGCGGAGCGCCTGAGCTTGCGCGGCGTTCAGAGCGTGGTGGGCGAATTGTCTGTCCCCAAATCGTATGCGTCGATCGCCGAAGGGTGCGACGCGATCGTCCACACCGCGCTCGAACAATCGAAGCGCGCCGCGGTGGTCGATCGGCAGGCGATTGAAACCCTGCTCGGATCCGCGATCCGCCGCGCCGCGAAGGGTAACCCCGTCGCCTTCGTCTATACGTCCGACCTGTGGATTCTCGGCAACACCTCGGGAGCCGCAGGCGAGGAAGCGCCGTTGCGGCCGACGACGGTTGTCGACTGGCGGCCGGAGCACGAAAAGCTGGTTCTCGACGCGGGACGTGGCCGCGTGCTTCGGACGGTCGTGGTGCGTCCGGGGGTCGTGTACGGCGGCGCGCGCGGAATTGTTGGGGATTTCCTCAAGGATGCGGCCAACGGCCTCATCCGGATCGTCGGGGATGGCGGCAACCGGTGGGCTTGTGTCTACGACCGTGACCTGGCCGACCTATATGTACGTGCTGCGACGCAGCCCGAGGCTGCCGGTATCTACCACGTCAATGATGAGGCGGACGAGCGGGTGAACGACATCGTCGAGGCGGTCGCGAAGCACGCCAAGATGGAGCCCGACATCCGGCACATGCCGCTCGATGAAGCGCGGGGGAAACTCGGCCCGTACGCGGACGCCCTGGTCCTGAATCAGATCGTTCGCAGTTCCCGCGCGCGGGGACTCGGATGGACGCCTACCCTGCATTCGGTTGCCGGCAGCGTTCCGCGTCTGTTCGAAGAGTTCCGCACCGCCCGCGTCGCCGCCTGACCCCTCTTAGAATCGCTTGACCCGTTCTGGGGTTTGCAGTACGTTTCGCGCTGTACTCTTCGGATTTTTTCTGCCGAAAGGGAGAATCACATGCGGATGATCCTCGCGTTTTGCATTGCCGCCCTTGTGGCGTTCGCCGGCGCACCGCTGGCCGCGCAGACGCCGGCGGGCGGCGACGTGCCGCGCCGCAATGGCGTGCCGGACTTTACCGGCATCTGGGTGAACACGCCGACGCGTGGCGTGGTGCCTGGTGCGCTGGATCCGGCGACGGGTAACTTCCGGACGACGGCGAATGCCCGCAATGGCAACAAGAACTCGGTCGATTTCGAGCGCGACGCGGGCGTCCGGCAGCGGATATTCCCGCGCGAGCGCCGGCCCTGGTACAAGCCGCAGTACTGGGAGCAGGTGCAGTTCAATGATGTGAACGGCCACTCCCTCCTCGCGCCGGACCCGGACTTCCTGTGCATGCCTCCCGGTGTCCCCCGCATCGGCGCGCCGCAGGAAATCCTGCAGACCGACAAGCACATGGTGTTCATTTATCCGCTGCACATCCGCCGCGTCTACATCGACGGCCGGGCGCACCCACCGGAGGAGCACTGGCTCGGCACGTGGTTCGGGCATTCGGTTGGCAAGTGGGAAGGCGACACGCTGGTGATCTCCACGGTCGATTTCAACGGCCTCGAGTGGCTCGGATGGCCCGGCTGGTTCACATCCCCGGACAAGCGCGTGACCGAACGCATCCGCCGCGTCGGGAACACGCTGACCTGGGAAGCTGAGGTGACCGACCCGATTCTGATGCAGCCGTGGAAGGCCGCGCCACAGACGCGCACGCTGAATGCCACACCGAACGCGGAGTTCGAAGAGCCGTTGCCCTGCGTCGAACGTGACCTGCAGCACATGGTCACGAGGGAGCGCGGGTAATCCTCACACATCACGGCGCAATGTCCAGTGCCCAATGCTCAGCGCAACACGCGTGGGCATTGGGCATTTTTCATTAGGGAGAACGAGATGAGAGGCATGCGCGCACTTGGCCTTGCGGCCTTCGCGGCGATCGCCACGCTGCCGGCGTCAGCGCAGACTCCGGCGGGCCCTCCGGGGCTGGAGCTTCGGACGCTCTCGACGCGCCCCGACACGGTGAGTGGGGGGGAAGTGCTCGTGCAGGTCGCCGTCCCCCGCGCCGCCGCCGCCGATCGGGTCACGGTCACGCTGAATGGGCGCGACGTACGAACCGCGTTCCGCGCTGGCGCTCAGCCGCAGACCCTTGTCGGGCTCGTGACCGGGTTGAACGTGGGATCGAACCGCCTCGAAGCGTCTGCACCGGGACAGCGAGCCGCACAGCTCACACTCGTCAACCACCCGTCGGCCGGACCCGTCATCGCGGGCCCGCACCAGACGCCGTTTGTCTGCGAAACCGAGTCGTTTGGTCTCGGAGCGGCCGTCGACAGCAACTGCACGGTGAAGACGCGCGTCGAATACTTCTATCGCGTGCGGACACCGGCGACTCCGATGCTGGAGACGCCGGCTGGTGCAGCGCGTCCGGTGGCGGCGCCCGCCCCTGGTGGCGGCGCCAACAGCGCAGCCGCGCTCGCGGCGGTCGACCAGGCGGCGCCTGCCGCTGGCGGCGGTGGTGGCGGTGGCGCTGGAAACGCGCAGCAGCAGAATCCATTCAGGCCGTTCGATCCGGCCGGCCCGCGGCCGGCGGACCTGGCGCAGACGACGACCACCGACGGTCGCACCGTGCCGTACATCGTGCGTCGTGAAATGGGGACGATCAACCGCGCCGTCTATGTGATCGCGTTTCTCCACGAGCCGGGGACGCCGCTGGCCGATCCCTGGACGGCGGGATCGTGGAACGGCCGCCTGCTCTACAGCTTCGGTGGTGGGTGCCGCGCGGGCTATCACCAGGGCCGATCGATCGGTGGTCTGACCGCCAATCGCCATTATCTCGAGGAGTCGCAGGTGGGCGATTACGCGATCGCTCGCGGCTATGCGATTGCCGGGGGATCGCTCAACGTCTTTGGCACGAGCTGCGCGGATCTGATCTCGGCCGAGACGATGATGATGGTGAAGGAACACTTCGCTGAGCGGTTCGGGGTGCCGCGTTACACGATTGGCAGCGGCCGGTCGGGCGGTTCGATGCAGCAGCACATGATCGCCAACAACTATCCGGGGCTGCTGGACGGCATCATCCCGACCGCGAGCTATGCCGACAACCTGACCTTCCTGGAACCGTTGTTCGACTGCGAAGTGCTGAACCAGGCCTTCAACTCGTCGTCGCTCGCGTGGACGCCGGAACAGAAGGCCGCCGTCGCCGGACATGCCTCATGGGCGTACTGCAACCGCAACGGGACGGGCTATCCGAACCTCCGGGCGACCAACTGCGATCCGGACGCGCTGCCCGCCGCATCCGTCTACCATCCGCAGACGAATCGCACCGGAGCCCGGTGCACGTATCAGGACAACCTGGTCAACGTCTATGGCCTCGACCCCCGCACGGGATTCGCGCGCCGGCCGTTCGACAACGTCGGCATTCAGTACGGCCTCCGCGCGCTGAACGAGGGCCGGATCACCTTCGAGCAGTTCGTCGATGTCAACCGCCGGGCGGGCGGCCACGACATCGACGGCACTCTCGTGCCGCAGCGGACGATCGCGGATCCCGAGGCGCTCCGGATCGCGTACGAAACGGGACGGATCAACGACGCGAGCCGGGGGCTGAGCATGGTGCCGATCATCGACGTCCGCCCGTACACCGACGGCGATGACGATGTGCACGATATCGTCGCCAATCACATCACGCGCGCGCGGCTGGTGGCGGCGAACGGTCATGCGAACAACCAGGTGTTTCGCACCTACGCGCCCGGCACACCGATTCAGGCAGCGCAGCGCTATGTCCTGGACGCGATGGACGAGTGGCTGAGCAGCATGGCGCGCGATACCGCGCCGGCGGCGAGCGCCCTCGACAAAGTCGTGCGCAACAAGCCGAGCAACCTGGTCGACACCTGCTACCTTGCCTCGCTCGAGCCGGTCACTGATCCATCACGCTGCCGGGCGTTGTTTCCGGTCGCCGCGAACCCGCGCCTCGTCGCCGGAGAGCCGATGACGCACGACCGCGTCAAGTGCGAGCTCAAGCCAATCGAGCGCGCCGACTACAAGACGCCGTTGAGCGACGCGCAGCTGGCGGCGCTGCGCGACATTTTCGCGGGCGGCGTCTGCGACTACAGTCGTCCTGGCGTCGGGAAGCGGTCGCCGCAGACGTGGTTGACGTACCCGCGTTCGGGCAGTGCGCAGCAGCTCGCCGGTCGCTGACCGGCGCGATGTATACTTCGTCGGTTTTAGGGGCCGGCTGCAGCCGGCCCCTACCGTGACTTCGAGGGGAGTGAGCATGCAAGTGGGAGTGCGGCGGGTGATTCGGGGGGTGATTCTCTGCGTGGCAGCGGCGTTCGTCGCGTGCGTGACCGGTGTCATGACCGGCGCCGTGACCAACGCCGCGGGGCAGGGGCAGGCCGCCGGCGGCCAGGCGCCGCAGATGGCCGAGCAGGTGTTCAAGGACGTGCAGGTGCTCAAGGGCATCACCGTCGACGAGTTCATGGACACCATGGGCATGTTCGCGGCCGCCACGACGAGGGACTGCACCGGTTGTCACGCGCCCGAGATTCTGAGCGGCAGCCGCGAGGCATTCGCCATCTCGACTCCTCTGATTCAGCGCGCGCGCCAGATGACGGTGATGACGAACACCATCAACCGCAATTTCTTCGGCAACCAGAGGCGTGTCACCTGCTATACGTGCCACAGTGGCGTGCCATTCCCGCACCGCACGCCGAACCTGTCGATCCAGTACGGCACGCCTCCGGAGGACAACCCCGATCGCCTCGAGTTCGTCGTGCTGCCGGATCGCGCCAAGGACGTCGACGCGATTTTCGCGAAGTGGATCCAGGAAATCGGCGGCGCGCAGGCCTGGGCCGGCGTCAAGAGCTTCACGGCGGCCGGGACCTATGCCGGCTGGGATACCTCGCACGTCGAAGTGCCCGTGGACTTCTTTGCGCAGGCGCCAAACCAGTTCACGACGATGGTTCACCGCAAGGAAGGCGACAACATTTTCGTGTTCAACGGGATGAATGCCTGGTTCGCAGGTGTGGATGCGGCGGCCCCGAACTTCACGTTGAACTACACGGGTGGCAACCTCACCGGCTTCCGCATTGACGCCCTGCTGCAGGTGGCGCCGCAGA
This sequence comes from Candidatus Sulfopaludibacter sp. SbA3, assembly GCA_945903265.1. GTDB lineage: Bacteria > Acidobacteriota > Vicinamibacteria > Vicinamibacterales > UBA2999 > CAXNKG01. The sequence goes on along the minus strand of CAMDNQ010000009.1, from coordinate 50,716 downwards.
CCGTGCAGAAGGCGTATGCGCAGTGGCAGGTCAGCGAGGACCTCGTCGGCGACGAACCGGTGACCGTGCTGCAGGGCACGAACAAGGGCGAAACCCCGGTCAACCTGTACTTCAACGACGCGGGGATGCTCGTGCGCCTGGTGCGCTGGAACGATACGGCAGTGGGTCCTGTTCCGACGCGGTTCGACTTCTCTGATTACCGCCAGGTGGGCGCGATCCGCAAGCCATTCCAGTGGGTCCGCGCGTGGACCAACAACCGCGTCGTCTACAAGCTGAAGGACGTGCGCCTCAATGCGCCGGTGGACGCGAACCGTTTCCAGCGTCCGGCGCCGATTGCGCTCAATTAGATGGGGCGGATGGTCGAAGTTTCGGTATATTGACTCGGGGGTTGCCCTGCTGTACTTTCCGCGTAGATTTCCGGCGGAAAACGGAGGGGTCGCGTTCTTTCCTGGAGGCTTGGCTATGAAATACATGCTTGGTGCGGTGGCGGTTCTGTGCGGCCTGTTGCTGTGGACCGGGTCGGTGTCGGCGCATCACGCGCTGCAGGCGCAGTTCGATACCGAGAAATCGATGACGCTCAAAGGCAATCTCGCCCGCATGGAATGGATTAATCCCCATGCGTACTTCTGGTTCAACGTGAAGGACGAGAAGGGCGAAGTCAAGCAGTGGGGCGCCGAGACGGTCGGTCCAGCCGCGCTGCGCCAGGCCGGATTCCTGCGCGGCCCCGCGTCGCTCCGGATCGGCGATCTCTACACGTTCGAGGGCTTTGCCGCCCGCGACGGTGGCGAGCGCATCTTCACGACCGCGATTCATTTCCCCGACGGCCGCAAGATTCAGCTGTGGTTCGGGGATGCATCCGGGAACCGGTAAAACAGCGTCAGGAGCGTCATCGTGAATCGTTTCCTCATCAGCGGTATCGGTGCGTTCCTTGTGGCGGCGTGCGTGGGGTCCACGGACGTCGCCGCGCAGTTTGGCGGCGGCGGTGGAATGACGCCTGCCGCCATTAAGGACGCGGAGTCGAAACCCACGCCGAAGCGGGCGAACGGGGTGATCGATTTGTCGGGTCTGTGGGTCGCCACGGTTCCGCGCGGGAAGAATGTGCCTGCGGCGCTCGACCAGAAGACCGGCAGTTTTGACAACGTGCTCCGCGGCCGCACCGGCGCCGCCGTCGACTTCGAGCGGGACGCGGGCGTCCGGCAGCGGGTGTTCCCGCGCGAGAGCCGGCCCTGGTACAAGCCCGAGCACTGGGAGCGCGTGCAGTTCAACGACGTGAACGGCCATTCGCTGCTCGCGCCGGACCCCGACTTCCTGTGCATGCCGGCCGGCGTCCCGCGAATCGGGCTCCCGCAGGAGATTATCCAGACCGACCGGCACATGGTCTTCATCTACCCGCTGCACATGCGCCGGATCTACATGGATGGCCGTCCGCACCCGCCCGAGGAGCACTGGCTCGGCACCTGGTTCGGGCACTCCGTCGGGACGTGGGACGGCGACACCCTCGTGATCTCGTCGGTCGATTTCAACGGCCTGGAGTGGCTCGGCTGGCCGGGATGGTTTACGTCGCCGGATAAACGCGTGACCGAGCGGATCCGCCGCGTCGGCAACACGCTGACCTGGGAAGCCGAAGTCACCGACTCCGTGCTGATGCGGCCGTGGAAGACCGGCCCGCAGCGGCGGCTCCTGAACACCGATCCGCTGGCGGAGCTCGAAGAACCGCTGCCGTGCGTCGAGCGCGACCTGCAGCACATGGTTACCAAGGAACGCGGTTGAGAACTCTGGAGGGTCGGATGCGAAGGTACGCAGCAGCCATCGGCCTGGCGGTCCTGATGGGATCGCCGGCACTCGTCGCGCAGCAGCAACAGCAGGTCAGTGACCTCAAGGGGGTCCTCTACCGCATGGGTGGCGGGGGGGGCGGCTTCAGAAACGAGGTCGGCCTCGGTCTGCATCGCGGCGTGCAGGACGAAGACTCCGTGCTCACCGTCGAGTACTGGGCCACCGGCACGATGCGCGAGGTGGGCCCCAAGATCGGCCCATCGGTACCGCTCAAGAGTGTCTACGTCCAGTTCGCCTATGACTTCCCGGGGATGCGCGTGGACATGACGCGCGCCAACGGCACCCGCGACATTCAGGTGGTCAGCGGCACCTACGCGTGGAACGAGATCGACAAGATCGGCGGCGGTCTCGAGCCGGGGTGGGGCAGCGCCGTTCCCGCCATGGACACAGTGACCGAGCGGCTCCTTCGGATGTGGACGAGCCCGATGGGCGTCTACAAGGCGGCGTTCGCGGCGCAGGCCAGCGCCAAGACGGCGGTCGAGAACGGCGCGGTCACGTTGACCTTCCCGTTGAGCAACGGCAAGCCGGGGAACACCGCGAACCTGGTCGTCGGCGCGCTCGAAGGCACGCCGGTCAAGGTCACGCTCAACGCCCGCTATCAGCCGGCCCGCGTCGAAGTGCGCTACAACAACCGTCTCTATGTGACGACGTATTCCGAGTACGGCGACCTGAACGAGTCCGACTATCAGGCCGACATCTTCATGCCGAAGCGGATCGTCCAGACCGTCGACGGCGAGAACGTGCTCGACCTCACGATTCAGAAAACGAACACCTATAACCCGTACGTCCTCATGCCGGTGCCGGACAGCGTCCGGAAGGCTGCGGGACGGTAACGACCGCCGGGCAGCGCCGTGGCTCACGGCGTCGGACAGGCTTGAAGGCGCCTCGGCATATGCTTCGAGGCGCCTTTTTTTATCGGAGATGCAGATGCGACGGACCATTGCCGTATTCGGAATCCTGACCGTGCTCGCGGGAGTCGGGCTTGCCAGCACGGCGCAGGCCCAGGAGACCGACCGCCAGAAGGTCTTCTACAGCATGGCGAACAGCCTCGGGATGCTTCGCACCGTCAACGAGGTCGACACCTTCATGACGGTGGAGTTCTGGGGCCGTGGCACGATGCGCGACGTCACCGCGACCGGCGTCGGGCCGTCCGTGCCGCTCAAGAGCTATTACTCGCAGATTGCCTACGACCATCCCGGCATGCGTATCGACACCGTCCGCGGGGACGGCCGCCGCGACATCCAGGTCGTGAGCGGAACCTTCGCGTGGAATGAGACCGACAAACTGGGCGGCGGGCTCGCGCCCGAATGGGGTACGGCGACGCCCGCGATGGATGCCGTCGCCGATCGGCTGCTGCGTCTCTGGATGACGCCGGCCGGGGCGGTCAAGGCGGCTCGCGCCGCCGGTGATCAGGCGAAGGTGACCGTGGAGAACGGCCGCTCGGTGGTGACGTTCCCGCTGGTGAACGGCAAGCCCGAGAACGCGACGACGGTCACGGTCGGCGAGCTCAGTGGTACGCTGATGAAGATCACCCTCGACGCGATGTACCGGCCGGCGCAGGTCGAAGTGACGTTCCGCGGCCGCAAGTACGTGAACACGTATTCCGGCTACGCGGATCTGAACGAAGCGGACTACAAAGCCGACATCCTGATGCCGGCGAAGGTCGTGCGCACCGTCGACGGCCAGGCCGTCCTCGAGCTGATGATCGACAAGACGAACACCTATAACCCCTACGTCATCATGCCGGTGCCTCCGGCGGTGCAGAAAGCCGGCGCTCGCTGAATCTGTTGACGTCCAGGGGGAAGCGTCCCTAGAATACGGCACCTTTCATACCGGGCAAGACCACGTCCTCGTACGTCGATCTACCGTCACCCAGGGAGCACAGGAGGATCTATGAGAAGGTCGAGTTTTATCGGCTGGTGTCTTGCGATCGCGATGATCGCCGGATTCCCGGCCGTGTCCCAGGCGCAGGAAGCGGTGCTGCAGGGCACCGTCACCGATACGACGGGCGGCGTGCTGCCCGGCGTGACGGTTACCGCGGTGCACGAAGCGACGGGCAACACCTTTGAGGCCGTCACCGAGGGCTCCGGCACGTTTCGTATCCCGGTTCGCGTCGGCACGTTCCGTGTCACGGCGCAGCTCCAGGGTTTCCAGACCGTCACGCGAACGGGTGTCCAGCTGCTGCTCGGCCAGCAGTTGAACCTCGGCCTCGAGCTCGCCCCCGCGACACTGCAGGAAACGGTGACCGTGACCGGCGAAGCGCCGCTCATCGACACGACCGAATCGGCCGTCGGCGCCAACATCGATCCGCGGCAGATGGAAGATCTGCCGATCAACGGACGCAACTGGATGGACCTTGCCCTGCTGACGCCGGGCGCGCGCCGCAACGAGTCGGGCGGCTTCGTGCAGAACCGCCAGGGCTACTCGCAGACGAACGTCGACGGCCAGCAGGTCACGACGATCTACCACTCCGGCGGCGACAACGAGCAGCCGCAGTGGAGCCGCGACGCCATCGGCGAGTTCCAGGTGGTGGCCAACCGCTTCGACGCCACGCAGGGGCGCTCGACGGGTATGGTCGTGAACGCGATCACCAAGTCCGGTACGAACACCTACACGGGCACGGTCGCCGGCTACTTCCGCAACGACAAGTTCAATTCCGAGGATTTCGTCGCCAAGCGCGTGCTGCCGTATTCGAACCAGCAGACGAGCGGGACATTCGGCGGGCCGATCCTCCGTGACCGGCTGCACTTCTTTGCGACCTACGAGTACGAGCGGGAGCCGAAGACGTTCTCCTACGTCGGGCCGTATCCCGCGTTCAACATGGATCTCTCGTTCACGAACATCGCGCACAAGCCGCTCGGCCGTCTCGACTGGCAGATCACGCCGCAGACGCGCCTGTCGTCGCGCATCTCGTTCTACAACGCCACGTTCTTCGAGGGCGGCGGCGCGACGAACCACCCGGCGAGCATGGGCAAGCGGGGCCGCATCACGAGCCAGTACACCGGCTCCCTGACCAAGGTCCTCAGCAATCGCTCGGTGAACGAAGTCCGCGGTGGCGCCACCTTCTACGAGCGTCAGGACCAGTCCGCGACGATCACCTGGAAGGGACAGCGGCCGCTGCCGTACTCGCCGGTGCTCGAGGGCGGCACGGTGCTCACGCAGCTTCGCGGCTACAGCATCGGCGTCAGCCCGCTGAACATCATTCAGAACACCGCCAACATCCGCGACGACTTCACGACGTCGCGCGAATGGCGCGGCCGCCACGACCTGAAGATCGGCGGCGAGTACATGTGGTTCCTGAATGACTTCCGGTGGTGCCTCCGCTGCATGGGCAGCGTCGACGCACGCGGCGGCACGCCGGCGCAGGCGCCGAATAACGCGCAGCTGGCCGCCATGTTCCCCGTCTGGAACGACGCGTCAACCTGGAATCTCGCGCCCCTCAACCCGCTCGTCGTCAACGTCCAGCACTCGCTGACGAGCACCGAGCACACGTACGACGTCACCCGGAACCTCCTGTCCGCCTGGATCCAGGACGACTGGGCCATGGGCGATCGGCTGACGATGAATCTCGGCGTTCGCTGGGACTGGGACAGCAACGGCAACAGCGAAACGCTGGAGTTCCGTCCGTGGGTGACCGAGCGGTCGCCCAACTGGGCGAACTTCGCGCCGCGGGTCGGCATGAACTTCAAGCTGGCGGAACGCACCGTCATACGCGCCGGCTACGGGCTGTTCTTCGCGTTCCAGCCCAACGACGGCGTGCAGCAGACCAAGGGCTATCTCTGCTCGACCGAGGCGAATTACTGCGCCCGGTTCGAGAACGAGATCTTCCCGGACGGCAGGCCGGACTTCGTCACCAACTGGTTCGGGCCCGGCGCGAGCAAGGAAGGCGAGTGGGGCGGTCCGAAGCCGACGGGCCTCGACGCCGTCGCGCGCGCCTGCGACGTGAACAACTCGCGCGCCGGCTGCGTCTTCCGCGCACTGACGCAGGAGATCAACTACGAAGGCCGCCCGCCGCAGTACGCGCACCAGGCGGGCATCGGGTTTCAGCACCAGCTGAACGACGCGATGGCGTTCGAGACCAACTTCAACTACACCGGCGGACGCCGTGAAGAACAGGGCATGAACGCCAACCTCGCCTATAACCCGGCGACTGGAGCCAATTACGCGTTCACGGCGCGCGATGCCGCGGGCACCCTCCTGCGGCCGTTTCCGCACTGGGGCACGGTGAACATGGAGTGGCTGGCCGGCCGCTCGAACTACGCCGGGACCGACTTCACTCTCACGAAGCGCTACAGCGACAACTGGCAGATGTCTGGCAGCTACACGCTGGCGCACTTCAGAGACGCGAATCCGCGGCGTGAGCAGTGGTTCTTCGGGTCGGACGGCATGGTGACGAGCAGCGAGATCTCGTTCCCGCTGGCATCGGACATGGGCGGCGACTACACGTTCGCGACGGGCGACCAGCGCCACCGCTTCACGGCCAACGGCATCTACGACATCGGCCGGGGGCTGCAGGTGAGCGGCGTCTACTTCTACGGCTCGGGTGAACGCCTCGCGGTCAACACCGGCGTCGATCGCCGTGCCGAAAGCGGCATCTCCGAACAGCGGCTGCGCGCCGACGGCACCATCGTCCAGCGCAACACGTTCGTCGGGCAGCCGATCCACCGCACGGACATGCGCCTCCAGCAGCGGATTCCGCTCGGCGGCAACATGCGGGTGGATGCCATGTTCGAAGTGTTCAACCTGCTCAATCACGCGAACTACGGGTCGTACACGACGAACGAGAGCAACGCCCTCTTCGGGCAGCCCGCGTTCAACTCGAACATCGCCTACTGGCCGCGCGTGATGCAGCTGGGGGTCCGGCTGACGTTCTAAACACATGTGAGCCGGGTCCGAAGGGACCCGGCCTACACGTCCGACTTGTGGGGCGGGTCCTTTGGACCCGCCTTTTTTATTTCCCGCTGATGGATTGATCGAGGAGTTCGATCGGATGCACGATGCGCCAGGTGTGTCCGAGCCGGCGGCCGGCGGCCGCAATCTGCAGCGTGCAGCCGGGATTTCCGGTCGCGATGATGTCCGGCTTGAGCAGCGCGATGTGTGCGGCCTTGCGCTCACCGAGCTGGGCCGCCGCTTCGGGCTCCACCAGGTTGTAGATCCCGGCGCTGCCGCAGCAGATCTCGGATTCGGCCGGCGTCACGACCTCCACACCGGGGATCGATGCGAGCAGCGCGCGAGGCTCCGCGCGGATGCCCTGCGCGTGAGCCAGGTGGCAGGCGTCGTGGTACACGACCCGCGCCGGGATCGGGTGGCGTCGAGCCCGCGGCTCGCCGACCTCGACGAGCACTTCTGATACGTCACGCACCCGGTCGCCGAGCGCCTTCGCCCGCGCCGCCCACGCCGGGTCGTCCTTGAACAGGTGGCCGTACTCCTTCATGCAGGAGCCACAGCCTGCCGCATTCACAGCAATCCGGTCAGCCCCGGACCGCTCGAAGACCTCGATATTCCGGCGGGCGAGCTCACGGGCCTGATCCACATTGCCTGCGTGGAGCGAGAGCGCCCCGCAGCAGCCCTGCTCGGCCGGCGCGCTCACACGGCATCCTTCGGCCGACAGGACGTTGATCGTCGACTGGTTCACCCCTGGGAAGGCCATGCGCTGCACGCAGCCGGTGAGCAGCCCCACGTGCATCCGCTGCTCGCCGGCCGCGGGAGTCTCGACGGGTGACCGGGCGGCGAGCCCTGCGAACGACACTGGCGGCGCCAGCCGGAGAAGGGCGCCAATCCGTGACGGAAGCAGGCCGAGGAGGCCCACCCGGTCCAGCGCCTTCGGCAGCCAGGAGAGGAGCGCCAGGGGCGCCAGCGCGATCCGAAGACGTCCCGGGTACGGCAGCACGCTGAACAAGAGCGCCCGGAAGGCGCGGTCGCCGGCGCTGCGCGGGTACAGGCGTTCGATCTGCGCCCGCGTCTTCTCGATCAGCGGTCCGTACTGCACGCCGGACGGGCATGCGGTCACGCACGACATGCAGCCGAGGCACCGATCGAAGTGCTCGACAAACGTGGGCGTCATCGGTGTGCGTCCCTCGAGCCCCGCCTTCATCAGATAGATACGACCGCGCGGAGAATCCATCTCCTCATTCCAGAGCAGATAGGTCGGGCAGGTGGGCAGGCAGAAGCCGCAGTGCACGCACGCGTCGATGAGAGCCGTGGACGGCGGCTCGATGATGTCGAATGCCGGCGGTCCGCCGGGAGTGGTGGTGGGCACGCTCATACCGGTCCGCGTCCCGCGTTGAGGAGGCCGGCCGGATCCAGCGCCCGCTTGATCGCGGAGGAGATCACGCCGCCGGCGCCCAGCGCTCCCCAGACGTCGACCTGCCGCTTGACGTCTGGCGGCGCATCGACGATCGTCACGTGCCGGACGACATCCGCGGCACGCAGGCGTTCGATGACGGAGGCCTGCCAGTCGATGCTGCCGTCGATGCGGATCAGTCCCGCGCCCAGCGCGGCGCGCGCCACCAGTTCGACGCTGCCGTGTGCCTGCGCCAGCGTTTCAAACAACGCCAGGACGCCAGGGAGTGCGGCAGGCAGCCAGTTCATGCGCACAACAGTACCCGCCGACGCGGCCGCGCGACCCTGATAGCGCCGCCAGATCGCGGCCTCCTGATCGCCCGTGATGATTTCGCCCCCACCAATAAGGCCCTGTGCCTGCGCCGCCTGGGCGACCGCCGCAGCGGGCGACGTCGCGAACCGGGCGAGTAGCCGATAGGGCGCTCGGCCCGCCTGCGCCTGCAGTTCGACAGCCAGCGGCTCGAGCTGGCTGTCATTGAGGGCGACAAGCGCGCGCGTCACAGATTCCTTGTCGGGGAGTGCTGCCGATACCGTGTGTGATGCCGCGGGCATGGGGAGCAGCTTGAACGTGCAACTGACGATGGCCGCGAGGGTGCCGAACGAGCCGGTCATCATCTTGCCCAGGTCGTAGCCCGCCACGTTCTTGACGACATTCCCACCGGCTTTGACGAGGCGCCCGTCGGTTGTTGCCAGCCGGATCCCGATCAGCAGATCACGTGGTGTGCCGAACCGGTGCCGCAGCGGCCCGCTGTCATTGGTGGCGATGGCGCCGCCGATGGTGCTGCCGTCGCCAGACGCATCCAGCGGGAGCCATTGCCGGTGGCGGCCGAGGGCGGCGTTCACCTCGTCGAGGGTTGCGCCCGCTTCGAACGTGGCGGTCAGATCCGCATGTTCGTGGGCGATGACGCGCGCGAGTCCGCGCATGCTGATCAGCAGGTCGACACCCGCCGGGATGCGCCCCCAACCCCGTTTGGTGCCGCCCCCGCGAAAGACGACCGTCAGCCCCTCGCGGGACGCGGCGGCAAGAATCGAGGCCACCTCCTCCGGCGTGCGGGGCTCGACGACCAGGCGCGGCGCGACGCCGTCGATGCGGTCGGCGTCCTTGCCGCTGCGGGCGATCGCTCCCGCGAGAAATGACGATTGGAGGAGCGCGTCGGTGGAGAGCGTCATCAGTACCGCTCGGCCAGGCCGGCTTTTTCGGCCGGATGCTGCCGATAGGGCCCTGGCACTTCGCCGCAGAGCCGTGGCGTCGGGAAGACCTTGCCGGGATTGCAGAGATGTCCCGGATCGATCGCCGCGCGGACCCGTAGCATCAGGTCGAGGTCCTCGTCGGTGAACATTTTCGGCATGAACTCGCTCTTATCCGCGCCGACGCCATGCTCGCCTGTGATGGAACCGCCCGCCTCAAGGCAGTACAGCAGGATTTCGCCAGACGCCTCGACAGCGCGGTCCGCCTCCCCGGGCACTTTCTCGTCGTAGCAGATCAGCGGGTGGAGGTTGCCGTCGCCGGCATGGAAGACGTTGGCGATGCGCAGGCCGCACCGCGCCTCGAGCGCGCGAATGCGCTCGAGCACTTCCGGCAGTTTCGTCCTCGGCACGACTCCGTCCTGGACGTAGTAGTTCGGCGATACGCGCCCCATCGCCGCGAAGGCGGCCTTGCGCCCCTTCCAGATGCGGGCGCGCTGCTGCTCGTCGGCGGCAATCTCGATGCTCGTCGCTCCGGTGCGGCGGCAGATCTCTTCGACGATCGGAAACAGTTCCGCGACTTCGGCGCCATTCCCATCGAGCTCGACGATGAGGACAGCCTCCGCCGCGGGAAATCCGGGATGGACGGCGGCTTCGGCCGCGCGGATGGACAACGCATCCATCATTTCCACCGCGGCGGGGATGATCCCGGCGGCAATGATCTCGGACACCGCCGAGGCGGCGCCGCGAATCGTGTCGAATGCCGCGAGCAGCGTCCGGACGCTCTCCGGCTTCCGGAGAATCCGGACAACCACCTTCGTGACGATCGCGAGTGTCCCCTCCGAACCGACGAGCAGCGACACGAGATCGGGACCGGGTGCATCGGTGAGGGCGCTTTCGAGGTGCACCAGCTCGCCGTCCGGCATGACCGCATCGACGGCGATGACGTGGTGGACCGTGAAGCCGTACTTGAGGCAGTGCGCGCCGCCAGAGTTTTCGGCGACGTTCCCGCCGATCGAGCACACCTGCTGGCTCGAGGGGTCGGGCGCATAGTAAAAGCCGAACGGCGCCACTTGCCGGGTGATCTCGAGATTGGTGACGCCCGGTTCAACCGTCACCCGCCGGTTGGGGATGTCGACATCGATCACGCGGTTGAGGCGCGAGAGACCGATGACGACCCCGCCGGGAACGGGAACCGCGCCCCCCGACAGACCGGTGCCATGCCCGCGAGCCACGAAGGGCACGCTCTCGCGGCTGCACAACCTGACGACCTGCTGGACCTGCGCGGCCGAATCCGGCAGCACGACGACCGGCGGTACGGCTCGCAGGTGTGGCAGCGCGTCGCATTCGTACGTCAGCAGCTCGAGCGGCTCCCGCACGATGCCGGAGCTACCGCAGATGCGCTCCAGTTCGCGCACGAAGCGGGCGTCGATAGTTGCTGCCACTGGCGGAAGTCTACTATTATCGCCCGTTCCCCAAAGGAGACCACGCGTGGCCACTGTCGGAAAGACCGAGACAAGCGATATCGCCGTTCACTGGAAGGAAGAGGGGTACGTGCAGCCGCCGGCGAAATTCGTCGGCCAGGCCAATCTCGCGGACCCTTCCATCGCCGACAGGTTCAGCCTCGAGAATTTTCCGGAGTGCTTCCGCGAGTATGCGGACATGCTCTCGTGGGATCAGTCCTGGCACACCACCCTCGATACGAGTCACCCGCCGTTCTGGAAGTGGTTCGTCGGCGGCAAGCTGAACGCCTGTTACAACTGCGTCGATCGGCACCTGCCGAAACACAAGAACAAGGCAGCCTTCATCTTCGTGCCGGAAGCGGAGACGGAGCCGACGTACACGCTCACGTATCAGGAGCTGTATGTCCGGGTGAACGAAACCGCGGCGGTGCTTCGGGACTTCTGCGGCCTCAAGCCGGGCGACCGCGTCACGATCCACATGCCGATGATCCTCGAGCTGCCGATCACGATGCTCGCGTGCGCGCGGATCGGCGTGACGCACTCGGTCGTGTTCGGCGGCTTCAGCGGCGAGGCCGCCGGGACCCGCGCCGCCGATTCCGGCAGCACCGTGATGATTTACGCCGATGCGTACTACCGCAACGGCAAACTGATCGATCACAAGGCGAGCGCCGACATTGCGGTCAAGACCGCCGCGGCGGAGGGCGTGACGATCGACAAGGTCCTCGTCTGGCGCCGCCGCGACGGCGAGGATCTCTCCAACACACCCATGGTGCCGGGCCGCGACTTTTACATGGAGGAGCTGCTCAAGAACTACCGGCGCGTGAAGGTGGCGCCTGTCTCGGTCGATGCCGAGCACCCGTTGTTTCTCATGTACACCAGCGGTTCAACGGGCAAACCGAAGGGGTGCCAGCACCGCACCGGAGGCTATCTCGCCTACGTGACCGCCACCGCGAAGTATTACCAGGACATTCATCCCGAGGATGTCTACTGGTGCATGGCCGACATCGGATGGATCACGGGCCATTCGTACATCGTCTATGGGCCGCTGTCGCTCGGCGCCACGAACGTGCTGTTCGAAGGCGTGCCCAATTATCCGGATGCCGGCCGGCCGTGGCGCATCGCCGAGCAGCTCGACGTCAACATCTTTCACACATCGCCCACCGCGATTCGCATGCTGCGCAAGGCGGGTCCGAACGAACCGCAGAAGTACAACTACCACTTCAAGCACATGACGACTGTGGGTGAGCCGATTGAGCCGGAGTCATGGCGGTGGTACCACGAAGTTGTTGGCAAGGGCGAGGCGGTCATCGTCGACACCTGGTGGCAGACCGAAACGGGCGGCTTTCTGATCACGACGAAGCCGGCGCTCGACCCTATGAAAGCGGGGAGCGCGGGCCCCGCGGCGCTCGGCATCTTTCCGGTCATCTTTGACGAGGCAGGAAACGAGATCGCGGCGGGGTCCGGGCGTGCAGGGAATCTCGGCATTCGCAATCCCTGGCCGAGCATCATGCAGACGATCCTGAATAACGACGACCGCTTCGTGCAGCAGTACTACGCGAAGTTCTGCAAGAATCCGAAGAGCACGGACTGGCGCGACTGGCCGTACTTTGCCTCGGACGGCGCGGTGCTGGCGGCGGACAACTACTACCGCATCCTTGGCCGTGTGGACGACGTGATCAATACGGCCGGGCATCGTCTGGGCACCAAGGAGATCGAATCGGCATGCCTGACGGTGCCGCAGGTGGCGGAAGCGGCCGTCGTGCCTGTCGTCGACGAAATCAAGGGGCGCGTGCCGGCTATCTACGTGGCGTTGAAGCCTGGCGTCACCGACACGAAACAGGTCACTGAGGACATCATCCGCGCGGTCGAAACGATGATCGGAAAGATTGCGCGCCCGAAGGGGGTCCACATCGTGGCGGACCTGCCGAAGACGAGATCCGGCAAGATCATGCGCCGGATCCTGGCGGCCATCTCCAATCGCGTGGATACCGGCGACGTGACGACGCTCGCCAATCCGGAAATCGTCGAGCAAATCCGCAAACAGGTGCAGGGGGATGGCCCTGTGGACCTGCAGGACGCTCCAGAGGACATCAAGCGCTTCGGGGAACAGGAATAGGAATCGCAGGGAGTATTATTTACCGCCATGACACAGCGTATTTTCGGCGTCGTCATCCTTCTCGCCGCACTGCTTGCCCTGCCCACCGCGTCGTTTGCGCAGGCAGAGGCGGTACTGGGCGGCACCGTCTCTGATACAACCGGCGGCGTCCTCCCAGGCGTCGTCGTTCGGGCCGTCCACGAAGCGACGGGCAACAGCTATGAAGCCGTCACGGATGGCACGGGCGCGTTCCGCCTGGCCGTGCGCGTCGGCGCGTACCGCGTCACCGCCGATCTCGCCGGCTTCAACACCGTCACGCAGACGGGGCTCGACGTGCTCGTCGGCCAGCAGGTGACGGCGAACATCCAGATGACCCCGGCGACACTGCAGGAATCGGTCACCGTGACGGCGGAAGCGCCGCTCGTCGACGTGACGCGGTCCCGCGCGTCGGGCAATATCGATCCGCGCCAGATGCAGGAACTGCCGGTGCAGGGCCGCAACTGGATGAACCTGACGATGCTCGCGCCGGGCAGCCGCGTGAACGCGGTCCGCGAAGTGCCGGTGACGTCGGAAGCGTCGAGCGTCGGCGTGCAGATGAACCTCGACGGCCAGCAGGTGACGAACATGGTGGCGCTCGGGTTCGGCCAGCCGCGCTACAGCCGCGACGCGATTGGCGAGTTCGAGTTCGTCTCGAACCGCTTCGATGCGAGCCAGGGACGCTCGATGGGCGTCCAGGTGAACGCGGTGACCAAGTCCGGCACCAACCAGTTCGCCGGCACGTTCGCGGGCTACTTCCGCAGCGACAAGTTCAACGCCGCGGACCCCGTCGTCAAGCGTGTGCTGCCGTACTCGAACCAGCAGATCAGCACCACGTTCGGCGGCCCGATCCAGCGCGATCGGTTCCACTTCTTCGCGAGCTACGAATACGAGCGCGAACCGCAGACGTTCACCTATACGACGCCGTATCCGAAGTTCAACACGAGCCTCACCGGCACCCGCAAGGAGTACAAGTCACTCGCCCGGGTGGACTATCAGTTTTCGCCGGCCAAGCGCCTGTCGGTGCGTGGCTCGCGGTACGACAACCGCGTGCCCTATGACTCGCGCTACACTGGCGGCTCGGACCGCACGCCCGCCTCGGCGATCGGCACCAACCGCCGCAGCGAGCAGATCCAGGCGACCTTCACCCAGGTGCTGGGATCCAGGGGCGTCAATGAGGTGAAGGGCGGGCACAGCATGTTCCACTGGAACCAGTTCCCGCACGTGAAGAACTCGAACACACTGCCGGGCATGACGGCGGGTGTGGGCGCGCCGAACATCCTCATGAACGGGTTCACGCTGGGCCAGAGCCACGCGATCACGCCGCAGGACATCGGCGAGGACTTCTACACGCTCCGCGACGACCTCGCGCTGTCGTTCAACAAGGCCGGCCGCCACGATGTCCGCCTCGGCGGCGAGTACATGTACCACTTCACGTTCGAGGACGTCTGCAACCAGTGCATGGGTCAGCTCGACCTGCGCGGCGGTCCGGTGCCGGCGAATCTCGAGGCGCTCATCGGGGACGTGAACGATGTGTCGACATGGAACCTCAACGCGATGTCGAACATCGCCCGGTTCTACACCCGCGCGATCGGCATGACGAGCTCACCGTATTCACGTCCGGCGGGCAACAACGGCTTCACGGAGTACGCACCGCGAAACGTCTTCGCGGGCTGGGTCCAGGACAACTGGTCGGTGTCGAACAAGCTGACGGTGAACCTCGGCCTGCGCTATGACGTGTCGCTCGGCGCTTTCGTGAACTGGGTCGAGTTCCCCCCGTTCCTCAGCGGTGATCGGCCGAATGACACCAACAACTTCGGTCCGCGGGTCGGCTTGGCGTACTCGTTGACCGAGCGCACGGTGGTGCGCGGCGGTTACGGCATCTACTACGCCGAAGTCACCGGGCAGCCGGCGGTGTTCACGCTCCGCAACGTGCAGCAGATCACGCCGCAGATCCTGAACGACGGCCGTGCGGATTTCGCGTCGAACCCCTTCAACGGTCCGGCGCCGACCTACGATCAGGCGAAAGCGCTGCTGTGCACCGTCAATACGGCCGCCACGTGCCTGCGCGCCAACGTCGGCAACTTCGTCGCCGACGACCTCAAGTCGCCGTACAGCCACCAGGCGTCGGCCGGCGTGCAGCGCCAGCTGACCGACACGATGGCGGTGGAAGCCGACTGGGTCTACACGGGCAACCGCGACATCCTGACCGCGCGGAACATCAACATCGCGTACGACCCCGCGACCGGCGCGAACTTTCCGTTCACGAACACGGCGCGCCGTCCGTTCAGTGCGTGGGGAAATCTCAGCATCAACCGCCCCGACCTGGACAACAGCTACCACGCGTTGCAGATGGGGCTGACGAAGCGGATGAGCAACCGCTGGCAGGCGTCGGCGACCTACTCGATTGGCGCGCAGTGGAACTTCGATCAGCTGCCGCTGAATCCCGGCTGCGAGAACCCGATGACGTGGACGGCGACGACCGGCTTCACGTGCGACGTGCCGATTACGCTGGCCTCCGACATTGCCGAGAACGACTGGTACCTCGCGAGCGACCAGCGCCATCGCGCGACGTTCAACGGCATCTGGGACGCGCCGCTGGGCTTCCAGTTGAGCGGCCTGTACATCTTCGGTGACGAGGGGTACGAAACGCCGGCCAGCGGCATCGACGTCCGTGCGACCGGCGGTGCCGGCACGCGGCTGCGCGCCAACGGCACGCTGGTGGAGCGGAACAGTTTCGACCGCAAGTCGATGCACCGCTTCGACGTGCGCGCCCAGCGCCGGATCCCGCTCGGCGGGCGCGCCAGCATCGACGGAGTGCTGGAAGTGTTCAACGTGTTCAACCGCGCGAACTACGAGTCGTACGAGATCAACGAGCGCAACGCCCGCTTCGGCCAGCCGAACGCACACGCGAACATCGCGTATGCGCCGCGCGTGCTGCAATTGGGCTTTAGGGCAGCCTTCTAATCGAGGAAGGGGACGGAGGGAACGGGACAAAAACACAGGAGAAACGGAGTAACGGGGACGAACGGAGATCTTTTAGGTTTTCCGTTCTCCTCCGTTTCTCCGTTTCTCCTGTGTTTTTGTCCCGTTCCCTCCGCCACCTCCGCTAGCTGATTCGCAGGACGATCTTCCCGAACTGATCGCCTTCTTCCATGCGGCGGTGCGCAGCCGCCGCCTGGTCGAGGGGCAGGACCCCATCCACCACCGGCCGCAATCCATCCGCATAGAGCTGCAGCATCGCCGCGAAGTCGCGCGGGCTGCCCATCGTGCTGCCCAGCACGTTCAGCTGCTTCCAGAAAATCCGCCGCACTTCGAGATTCGGGACCGCGCCGAGCGTCGCGCCGTAGGAGACGACCCGGCCTCCGGGTGTCACGAGATCGAGCGCCTTGTTGAACGTCTCGCCGCCGGCGCCGTCGATGATGACGGCCGGCCGTCCGCCGATGAGCGCCTGGAGCGCCTTCGGCCACTCGGGGTCGCGGTGGTTCACGCCGCCGGATGCGCCGTGCGCCCGCGCCGATTCGAGCTTGGCGTCGCTCCCTGACGTGACGTAGACGCGCGCCCCCAGGCGGATGGCGAAGAGGAGGGCGCAGGTGGCCACCCCGCCGCCAATGCCCGTCACCACGATCGTCTCGTCCGCCTGCAGTTGCGCACGCGGCACCAGCGCGCGGTAGGCCGTCAGCGACGCCAGGGGAAGGGCCGCCGCCTCCTCGAACGAGAGATGGGCCGGCTTCTTGTGCAGGGCCGTCGCCGGCACGCGGACCAGTTCGGCGTACGTGCCGTCGCGCGGCAGGCCCAGAATCTGGAACTCCGGTCCCTGCGCCCGTTCGTCATCGCCGAAGTTGAACGAGGGATTGATGACCACCGGGGTGCCGACCCATGTCGGGTCGACGCCGGCACCGACCGCCGCGACGTCACCGGCCCCGTCCGAACCCAGGATGATCGGCATCTTGATACCCGCGTACTGCCCCTTGCGGATCCAGATGTCGCGGTGATTCAGCGCCGCGGCGCGCAGCCGTACGACGGCTTCTCCGGCGCCGGGAGCCGGATCGGGGACGTCCTCCATCTGGAGGACGTCCGGACTGCCGGTTGTTCGAAGGACGACGGCTTTCAATCAGAACCGGTGCGTGTAGAGGATCTTTGACGCGAAGCGGCGGTCGAGGCTGGCGAAGCGATCGATGACCGGGTTCTCGAGCCAGTTGTGCGTGTACACCAGGTGCAGATCGTTGCCTGGCTTCATGATCCAGCGGAACCGCGACTGCCATCCGGCCACGCGGCTCACGGTGTCGAACTGGAGGTTGTTGACGACGAACAGGAACGGGGAGAACTGCGTCTCGCCGATGACGCGATAGACGTTCGAGACGAAACTGCCTTCACGCAGGTCCACGTCGTTCCACTCGCCGGTCAGGTAGAACATATGTCCAGGGCGAAGCCGGAAGTTCAGCGTGGACATGAACTGCCGCCGCGTCCCCGAATAGAAATCGCCGCCGGAGTAGCGCATGAAGGCCGACACGACCCGCCGGTTCGCCGTGCTCCCGCGGAGGCTCCACCGCATGAAGTCGTACTCGGCGCCGGCCGGCAGCGTGATCCCGCGGCTGATGTTGAAAGGCCGATCGAGGCGCTCGTGAGACCAGTCGAGTTCGACGGCGAATTGCTCCTGCGAATGCAGGTTCACCTCGAACGGCGTCAGTCCCACGTTGCGGGTCAGCGTACGGCCCTCGAGATCGGTCTGGATATCGACGTCCGGCCCGAACCCGAACTGCCGGATATACCGGTGGCCCCGCGGTCGCGGGTTCCACGACAGCGTCGGCTGATACCGGCGGTACGCGTTGCGCGAGACGAAACCGACCCCGGGGTCGAAATTCTCCTGCACTTCACGAACACCGAGGCTCGCCTGCCAGACGTCGTTCGGATAATCAAGCTGCGCCCCGAATGCGTTGGTGCCGCCGGTGACGCCCGGACGGGCCGCATTGAGGAACCAGAAGGTGCTGGAGAGGTTGTCCGAACCCCGGAAGCGGTTCGTCGCGAGCCGCATGTCGAGGCCGGTCGTATGCTGCGTCCCGTCGACGAGTCCCGGCCGCGCGATGCTCCCGAGGCGCGCATTGCGCCCCGTGTACATCACGCCGACGTACGACTGCGTCAGCATCCGGCGCTTGACGCGCGCGACCATGAAGTCCTCGCCGATGAAGTCGCCATCGTCGCCGGTGCGGACGTAGAGGACGCCGACGTCCTGTCCACCCATCTGGCCGGTGATCTTCGTGCCGACGTCGATGCGCTGCGGCGACCCCGCTTCGCTCAACCCGATTCGCCGGCTGAAGAACGGGTTCACGAGGAGATCGTTCCCCTGGCCGCCGCGGTTGCCACCGGCGCCGCCACCTGACCCCGGGCTGCCGAAGTCGAAGAAAATCGCGCCGTCGAGGAAGAATTCCCGCTTCTCCGGGAAGAACAGGTTGAAGCGGGTGAGGTTGACCTGGCGCTGGTCCACCTCGGTCTGCGCGAAGTCCGTGTTGACGGTCAGGTTCGTCCGGAGCACCGGCGTGGGGTTATAAAACACGTCGAAGCCGGCACCGCCGTCGCCGTCGAGCGCGGTCTGGCCGCGGCCGGGGGCGGCGCTGGCCGTATAGACGCCGTACGGCTTCAGCTCGAGGCCTCGCCCCTGCGTGACGTTGGTGATGCCGGTCACGTGGCCGGCGTTCGTCATGCGGCGCAGCCCCTGGTTGCGCGCCCAGCCCGTCCAGATCGATTCCTCGTTCTTGCGGCGGACCGTCCGCTGGAAGTTCATGCCCCACGTGTCGCTCTGGGGATTGAAGTTCAGCGTCCGGAAGGGAATTTCGATCTCGATGTTCCATCCCTTGTCGTGCTTGAAGGTCCGCGCGTCCCAGATGCCGTCCCACGCGCGGTTGTCCCCGTTGACGCCCATCAGCGAATCCGCCATCAGGCCCGACGGGTTCATCTCGAAGAAGTAGCCGGAGCGGGCGTCGAGGAACGTATCGATCGTCCACATGAACCGGTCGTCCGAGCCGAGGAACATATCGCGACGCATTTCGTAGCCGAGCCACTCGTCCGGCTCTGAGTCGAACGCGGTCACCCCTATGTACAGCGCATCCTCATCAAAGATGATCCGGACTTCTGTCAGCTCGGTTGGCGCCTGTCCGTTGTTCGGGTCGATCTGGACGAACTTGTCGGCGGGCGTCGCGCGCTGCCAGACCGGCTCGTTGAACCGGCCGTCGAGCGCGATCGTTTCGCCGTCGCTCATGCGGGTCGCGCGGACGCTGCGGCGGCCGGTTTCGGCGGTCTGCTGCGCCTCGACGGTCGGCGCGGCGATCAGCGCCGCCGCCACGCACAGCAGCGTTCGTACCGCACGGCGGTTCGGCAGGAACACCGGCTTACCGCCCCGACATCTTGGCCTTGTCGGCCTCGATGCGTTTCCGGAAGTTGGCTTCGCCCTGTTCCTGCTGTTTCAGCCACGTGCCAGGCTCCTGCAGCAGTGGATGCGGCCGCGCGCCCTTCTTCATGGCGTCGACCTTTCCCATGAACGCCTGCTGCGGGTGGCCCTGCAGCACGATGTCGGGATTGAGCTGCTTCAGCTTGCCGTACGTGGCGAGCGTGATCTCCGCGAGGTTCGGGTGCTTCGGATTGCCGACGACGAGCGGGCCGCCGTTGGGCGCGGCGCCGCCGGGGAACACGACGTTGTAGCTGCGTCCGCCGTCCTGCACGGTCGTCACCCAGGTGGTGGCGCCCGGTGTATGCCCGGGCGTCAGGACGGCGCGCAGGGTCACCGTGCCGAGCGTCACCGTTTCGCCGTCCTTGATGATGCGGTCGACGCGCACCGCCGGCCACCCGTCGTATTCGACCGGCGACATATCGCGTCCCGCTTCGAGCGCCTTGGCATCTTCGGCGGATGCGATGACCTGCGCCCCCGTGGCCTTTTTCACTTCCGCATGCCCGCCAATGTGATCGACGTGCGCGTGGCTCGAGATCATGAGCCGGATGTCATTCGGCTTGAATCCGAGCTTCTCCACATTGGCGAGCACCGTCTTCGCCATCCGCGGCATGCCGGTGTCCATCAGGATGTGTCCCTGCGGGGTCGTAATCAGGTACGACGAGATGTTCACGCCGCCCACGTAATAGATGTTGGCAATGATGGGGAACGGCTCGACGCCGTCGCTCCACGGGCCTTTCAGCTGGGCGTCCTGTTCCGAGCTGATGAATCCGCCGGGGCCTGCCTGCGCGAACACGACGAGCGGCATCAGGAGCACGATCAGAATGGCGAGTCTGCGCATATGTATCCCTTCCTCTATTGGATGAGCGAGCTGATGTCCGTCAGCGAGCGTACAACGTAGGCGGCGGGGAAGCCGAGCTCCTCCGGCGGCTCCGCGGCAGTGCGCTGAATCCAGAAGGTGGTGAGGCCGGCGGATCCGGCGCCGGCAATGTCCCACGAATTCGACGACACGAAGCCAATACGGCGACCGGGGCCCAGATGCTTCGCGGCGAGGGCGTACACCTGGGCGCTCGGCTTGAAGATCCCGGCTTCTTCGACGCTGATGACGGCATCGAGCAGCGACGACAGTCCCGCATTCGCGGCAGCCGCGTGAAGCATCTTCGGCTCCCCGTTCGACAGAATCGCCAGACGGATCCCGCGGTCTTTGAGCGCCTTCAGACCCGGCACCACGTCGGGAAAGGGCGTGAGACCCAGGTAGGCGTCCATGAGCCGGGTCTTCCGCGCCGCCGTCAGGTCGAGTTGCAGGCTCTTGGCAGCCCAGACGAGGCCGTCTTCGGTCAACCGCCAGAAGTCGGCGTGCCGTCCCATGAGACTTCGCAGGAGGCTGTACTGGAGCTGCTTGGCGCGCCAGGCCTGCGCCAGAGCTGTGCCGCGACCCGGGAACAGCTCGTCGCAGAGCGCGGTAACGGAAAACACGTCGAACAGGGTTCCGTAGGCGTCAAACGCGAGCGCCTCGATCGGCCCCACCTGCCTTGTTGCCATGATGTGCGCCTCCATGAGTGTCCCGGCCGCGGCGCCGCCTGCCACGGCCTGCATGAACATCCGGCGGCTGGTCCTGGTGCGCATGGCGGGGCTATTTTCATCGATTTCGGGCGCCCGGAACGCGGCTAAACAGATCGCCCGTAATTGACGTATTTACAAGCGGTTGGCTATCATCTTGAGACCCGTCCGGCGCCCCGCGCCCGGCGAGGACCACCGGTTCTGCGCGGGGACCTTCAAAACTTATGTCTAAGCGTGTTTCGTTCGTATTTGCGGCCATCGTCTGTACCGCCGCACTCATTCTTGGTCTCGATGCCCCTGCCTTTGCCGAGGGTCAGCGAGGCGGCCAGGGCGGTGGAGCCGCTGCCAATGGCTCGTCGCGCCGCATCGCGACCGCCATCCAGGTCGGTGAAGCGCCGATGATTGACGGCCTGCTCAACGAAGGCGCGTGGCTGAAGGCGATCCCGCTCGACGGGTTCACCCAGGCGGAGCCGCTCCAGGGCGAGCCCGCGTCCCAGCGCACCGAAGTCCGTATCCTCTTCGATGCCACCTCGATTTACGTCGGGGCGATTCTGCACGACACGGATCCCTCGCAGATCGTGACGACCGACACGCGTCGCGACGCGAACCTGGGCGAGATGGACTCGTTCCAGATCATTTTCGACACGTATCGCGACCAGCAGAACGGCTTCGTCTTCGGCACCAACGCGCTCGGCGTGCAATACGACGCGCAGGTGCGCGATCAGGGGAACGCCAGCAACACCTGGGACGGGAGCTGGGAGGTCAAGACCAACGTGACCGAGTCCGGCTGGACTGCCGAGTTCAGGATTCCGCTCCGCACCCTGCGCTACGGGGCGGCGCCGCAGACATGGGGCGTCAACGCCTACCGGAACATTCAGCGGTCGCGCGAGCGCACGTACTGGTCGCAGCTGCCGCGCGAATACAACATCAGCCGCCTCTCGTCCGCGGGCGACCTGCGCGGCCTGCAGCTGCAGGCGCCGCGCAACCTGAAAGTGCTGCCGTACGTGACGTCGTCGGCCAACCGGAACTTCCGTCCGAGCGCGAACAGCGACTACGACGGCGATTTCGGGTTCGACGCGAAGATCGGCATCACGCCGAGCCTCAACCTCGACGCGACCTACAACACGGATTTCGCGCAGGTCGAAGTCGACAACCAGCAGATCAATCTCACGCGCTTCAACCTGCGCTTTCCGGAGAAGCGGCCGTTCTTCCAGGAGAACTCGGGCCTCTTCCGGATTGGCCAGGGCAACGAAGTCGATCTGTTCTTCAGCCGCGCTATCGGTCTCGATGAGAACGGCGGGCTCGTGCCGATTCGGGGCGGCGGCCGCCTGACCGGCAAGGTGAACGGCTTCAACGTCGGCGTGCTCAACATGCAGACCGACGACACGCTGTCATCCCCCTCGAACAATTTCTCGGTGGTGCGCGCCAGCCGCGAATTGCGAAATCGGTCCGGAGTCGGGCTGATGTTCGTGAACCGGTCCGCGACGGGAGACCTCTCGCGCCTTCGCGGCTACAACGAGTACAACCGCACGTACGGCGCGGACGCCCGCCTGGGCGTTGGCGAGCACATGACGGTCTCGGGGTATACCGCCAACACCGACACTCCGGGGCGCGCTGGCAACGACTACGCGTTCAACACGAACGTGCAGTACGACAACGGCTACCGGGAAGGACAGCTGGAGTGGGGCGGGACTGGCGAGAACTTCAACCCCGAAGTGGGGTTCCTCGAAACCCCCGGCGGGTATCGCCGCTACCGTGTCAGCTACGGCGAAGTCTGGCGGCAGGACCGATTCACGTCGATTGGGTTCCGCGAACTCAACCCGCACATGAACTACACGCGGTTCAATTACCTGGACGGAAGCCTCCTCACGGCGGACATGCACGTCGACAATCACTGGGACTGGGAGAACGGCCAGTTCATCACGGTCGGGCTGAATGGCACATGGGACGGGCTGCGCGAGCCCTTTCAGATCTATCCCGGCGTTATTGTGCCGCCGGGGGAGCATGGCGGGCTGCGCACGACATTTCGCTACAACAGCGACCGGCGGAAGTGGTGGTTCACGCGCCTGCAGTGGGATCTCGGGGCGTTCATGACCGGCACGCAGAGCAGTCCGACCGTGCAGGTGATCCTGCGTGACGGGGGCAAGCTGGCGGTGGACACGACCTGGAACTACCGCGAGATCGATCTGCCGCAGGGAGCGTTCCACACCAACCTCGGCAACATGCGGGTCACCTACAACTTCTCGCCGTCCGTGTTCGTGCAGAGCCTGCTGCAGTACAACGACCGCACCGATCGCTGGTCGACGAACCTGCGTTTCCATTGGCTGGAAACGGCAGGAACCGGCCTCTTTGTCGTCTACAACGATACGGAGGGGTTGAATGGATTCGGGCCGGTCAACCGCACGTTCATTGTGAAGTACGTGCGCCAGTTCGATCTGTTGAACTAGCTCTCCACGACGCCGTCGATCAGGCCGTATTCGAGCGACATCGTCGCATCGAGATAGAAGTCGGTGCGCTTGGTGTCGCGGATGATCTTCTGGAGCGGCTTGCCGGAGCGCTTCGCGAGGATCTCGTAGATCTGCTTCTGCATCTGCTTCAGGCGGTCGAGATGCTGCGCGGCCGCTGACGTCGACTGCCATCCCGCCCATTTCGCCGGCTCGTGGATCATGATCCACGAGTGCGGCTGCGCGAGCCGACGCCCCGGGCTCGCCGCCTGCAGAATCACCGACCCCATCGAGTACGCCATCCCCTGCACGATGATCGTCACTTCGATGCCGCGATTGACGATCTGGCGGATGGAGTCGTGCAGCGCGAGGCCGTCGGTGACGTTGCCCCCGGCGCTGTTGATGTAGAGCGTGATCGGGCGCGTGTTGTCGTTGGCCAGCTCCCGCAGCCGCTCGATCACCGCCCGCGTCGGATCCTTCTCGATATCGCCCACCAGATAGATGTCGCGCAGCCGGTCCGACGATTCTTTCCGCAGGACCTGCTTGACGGCTTCGATCAGGTCCCATACGAGCCGGTCGTTCAGGTCGCGGAACGGAGCCGGTGCGTACGAAGCCATTTGCGACCGCTCGTCCGGGGCCGTGGTCTCGGATTGATGGGTCGGATCGGCGTTTGGATTGGCGCTTGGATTGGCGCTTGGATTGGCGCTTGGATTGACACTTGGACTAGCGCTGTCGGGAACAGTCGAGTCGGGCACGCCTTTCGTAACTGCAAACAGGGTTCCTGTCGCGTTTTCCGCGTCGATATACTGGGCCCATGCGCACAGGCCTGTGGCTGTCGGGCGTGGTTGCCCTAGTGATTGCGAGCGTTCTTGCCGCTCAGGAGCGTCCTGGATCGCCCCGCCCCGACGCGCGAACGGCGCGAAGCGGCGCGGTCCTGGCTGAGATTCGCGGGGAAGACATTGCCGCACACGTGCACTTTCTTGCCGATGATCTCCTGGAAGGCCGCGCGCCTTCCACACGAGGCGGCGACCTCGCCGCGAAGTACCTGGCGGCTCAACTGGCGCTGCTCGGCTACGGACCCGGCGCCGCCGACGGGACGTTTTTCCAGCAGGTGCCGATCGTCGAGACGCTCGTCGATCCGTCGTTTACCCTCACCGCCGGCCCCGGGACTCCATTCAAATATCTCGAGGACGTCGTGGCGGTCACCGGCATCCAGGAGCCGCAGGTGCGTGCGGCCGGCGACGTCGTGTTCGTCGGCCACGGCATCGTCGCTCCCGAGTACAGCTGGAACGACTATGCCGGCATCGATATGCGCGGCAAGGTCGCGCTCATCATGGTGAACGATCCGCCGGCGACGGGCGGCGAGCCGCAGCTGTTTGGCGGGCCGGCGCTGACGTACTACGGCCGATGGACCTACAAGTTCGAGGAAGCGGCGCGCCAGGGCGCCGCCGGGGCGTTGCTGATCCACACCGACGAATCGGCCACCTACGGCTGGCAGGTGGTCCAGGCGGGGTGGACCGGCACGCAGTATTCGATTCCGGCGGTCGAAGGGGCGCCGCGGCTGTCGCTGATGGGATGGGTGACGGATCGCGCCGCCCGTGAGATCGCCAAGCGCGGGGGACAGGACCTCGACGCGCTGCGGACGGGCGCGGTCGCGCGCGGGTTCACGGCCGTTCCCCTTGGCGTTCAGGCCTCGGGCAGCATCACGCAGACGGTGGCGCAGAAAACCTCGCCGAATGTCATCGGCGTGCTGCGCGGCGCGAACGAGTCCGAGGCGGTGATCTATACCGCCCATTACGACCACCTTGGCGTTCGTGAATCGAAGCCCGGCGAGCCATCCGATGTGGATCGCATTTCCAACGGCGCCACCGATAACGCCACCGGCCTTGCCGGCGTTCTTGAAGTCGCCCAGTCATTGGCGCGGGCTCGAACGAGACCCGGTCGCTCGATCTATGTGTTGTTCACCACGGCCGAAGAGTCCGGCCTGCTGGGCGCCGCCTATTTCGCCGATCACCCGGTGCTCCCGGCTGATGCGTGGGTCGCGAATATCAATATCGACTCGCTGAACATGGCCGGCCCAAGCCGTGACATCGTGCTGCTGGGCGCGGAGCGCTCCACGCTCGGTGCCCTTGCCGCGCAGCTTGCCGCCGAGACCGATCGGGTCGTTGGGCCTGATCCCGAGCCGGGCCGCGGATATTTCTTCCGCTCCGACCACTTTCCGCTCGCCAAGATTGGCATCCCCGCTGTGTCTGTTGGCGAGCCGATCGACTTCATCGGTCCCGATCCCGCCGCGTCCAGGCGGTTCTGGGAGGAGTACAACGCGAAGCGGTATCACAACGTCGATGACGAGATACTGCCGTCCTGGAACTATGGAGGGGCCATCAACGACGTGCGATTCCTGGCGGAGCTGGGATGGCGCATTGCCAATCTCGCCGGGAAGCCGTCGTATCACCCGAACGAACAGTTCGCCCGTCCGCGCGCAGGGACACCTTGAGCAACGAATTGAGCGCCCTGGTTACCGTCGCCGACATCGAGGCTGCCGCGGCGCGCATCCAGGGCGTCGCGGTCCGCACGTCCCTCGTTGACACGCCTGTCGTGGCGCTCAAGTGCGAGAACCAGCAGCCGATGGGCGCGTTCAAAATCCGGGGCGCCGTCAACTTCCTCGCCCAGCTGCCACCGGAGGCGAGGGCCGCCGGTGTGATCACCTACTCCTCGGGCAACCACGGCCAGGCCGTCGCGCTCGCAGCCCAGCGCCTGGGGATGGTCGCCGTCGTCGTCATGCCCGAGACGGCTCCCCGTGTGAAGGTCGAGGGTGTGAAGTCGTATAGCGGAGAAGTGATCTTCGCGGGCACGACGTCGCTGGACCGCAAGGCCCGTGCGGAAGCCGAAGCCGCGGCGCGACACCTCACGATGGTGCCGCCGTTCGATCATCCGTGGATCATCGCGGGTGCGGGAACGTGCGGCCTTGAAATCCTCGAGCAGAAGCCCGACGTGACGACCATCTACGTCCAGGTCGGCGGCGGGGGACTCATCGCGGGCATTGCGGCCGCGGTCAAGGGAAGGCGCAAGGACGTGCGAGTGATCGGAGTCGAGCCGGCCGGCGCGGCCAAGATGGCCGCATCGCGTGCGGCCGGCCATCCGGTAAAGCTGGACACGACATCGAGCATCGCGGACGGCCTGCTGCCGCTGCGGCCGGGAGACCTCACTTTTGCCCACGTCCAGGCGTTCGTCGACGACATCGTGACCGTCACCGACGACGAGATCGGTGCGGCGGTGGGGTGGCTGCACCGGCAGGCGGGCATCGTCGCGGAACCGAGCGGCGCGACGGCCGTCGCAGCCGTCCTGCGCGATGGTGCTGCGACGGGCAGGGCAGTGGCGGTCATCTCAGGCGGGAATGTCTCGCCCGAAGATCACGCCCGCCTGCTCGCGCGCTAAAGGAGCTGTTTCGCCTCAGAGATGGCGTCGTCGACCGTTGTGACGAGGCCATCAAGCTGCCGTTCGTAGACCTGCTTGAGAATTTCGCCGACGCGCGGACCGGGCGACAGCCCCAGCGTCAGCAGGTGCCGTCCGAGCAGCAGCGGTGGCGGCGGCTGATGCTCGACGCCGAGGGCCCGGGCGCGCTCGAGAAACCAGTCCATCGCCGAACAATCGAAGTCGCCGGTGCGGCCCAGGCAGTCGGCGCGCGCGAGCCGTGCCAGCAGCTCGAGGTCGACTTTCTGCGCGAGCCGCCGGAACGCTCCGTCGCCGACCTGCGGCGCCTTGTGGAGCATCCCGGGCTTCAGATGATGCGCGGTCAGGCCCACAACCTGCGACCGAACGTCAAACCCATCAATCGTGTGGATGTTCAGCCGGTCCAGCACGCTCACGGTGGGCGCCACGCCTTCTTCCTCGTGATTGAGCGACCGGATGCGTCCGTCGATCACGGCTGTCGTCGGCGGCTTGCCGAGGTCGTGGCAGACGGCGCCCAGCATGAGGGTGATCAACTGCGGCCGCGGCAGGTCCGCGTTGAGGAGGCGGGCCTTGTCGACCACCATCAGCGTGTGTGTCCACACATCGCCCTCCGGGTGCCACTCCGGTTCCTGCGGGCACCCGACGAGCGGTTTCAGCTCCGGCAGGAGCGCCTCGACGACACCAAGATCGAGCGCCAGCGCGAGGCCGATCGACGGACGCTCGGCCTGCAGCAGCAGCTTTTCGAATTCACCCCAGACCCGCTCGGCCGGCAGGTCGTCGAGCGGGATGCGCCGGCACAGGTCGGCCGTGTCGTCGGCCAGGGAGAATTCGAAGCGGGCGGCAAACTGAATCGCGCGCAGGACACGCAGACTGTCGTCGCCAAACGTCTCGGCATCAACGACGCGCAGGACACGGCGCTCGATGTCGGTGCCGCCGCCGAACGGATCCTCATAGGCGTCGCTGAGCGGATCCCATCCAATCGCGTTCACCGTAAAGTCGCGCCGCCGCGCCGCCTCCGCGAACGACATTGAGGGGTCACCCACGACCTTGAAGCCCTTGTGGCCGCGTCCCGCCTTGGATTCGCGTCTCGGCAGCGCGACATCGATGGCGCCTGATCCACTGCCGCCGCCGACGACCTTGTAAACCGCGAAGCTCTGGCCGACCGCTTCGACGCGCCCGAACGCCATCAGCAGTCGGGACAGGTGATCCTCGGGGATGCCGAATACCTCGAGGTCGATGTCCTTGGAAGGCTGGCGGGCTGAGCCTGCCGAAGTCCGCAAACGGTCGCGGACCCAGCCGCCGACGATGAGCGCGCGCCCGCCGGCATCGCGAACGGCGACGGCAATGGCGCGGGCGAGATCCAGTGACATCGTGTCTGAGATTGTGCTTCGATTGTGCGAGGAATGGATCCCACCATCGCGCTTCTTGCGGACCTGGTCGCCATCGACTCGGTCAATCCGTCGCTCGTGCCGGGCGCGCGCGGCGAGGGCGAGATTGCGCAGCGCATTGCCGCCGAATGCCGCGCGGCGGGCCTGACAGTCGACATCGCCGAGGTGTCTCCCGGCCGCCCGAATGTCGTTGCGGTCCTCGACGGAAAGACGCCGGGCCCGACGCTCATGTTCTGCGGGCACATGGACACCGTCGGGGTCAGCGGCATGACCGCGCCCTTTGCACCAGTCGAGCGCGACGGCCGGCTCTACGGGCGCGGCGCGCAGGACATGAAAGGCGGCCTCGCCGCGATGCTGGGCGCGGCCGGTCAGATGGCGGCCGAAGGGCTGGCGCGCGGCCGCCTGATCGTGGCGGCGGTCGTCGATGAGGAGCACGCGAGCCTGGGCGCCGAAGCGCTGGTGGCGACATGGCGGGCCGATGGCGCCGTGGTGACGGAGCCGACCGACCTCGATGTCGCCGTGGCCCACAAAGGGTTCGAGTGGGTGGAGGTCGAAACCCGCGGCATCGCCGCCCACGGGAGCCGCCCGCGCGACGGCCGCGACGCGGTCATGCGGATGGGCCGCGTCCTCGGCCGCCTCGAGGCTCACGATCGCCGCCTGCAGAAGCGCGACCCGCATCCGCTGCTCGGCACCGCCTCGCTTCACGCCTCACGTGTCATCGGGGGCCATGAATGGAGCAGCTATCCCGAGCGGTGCGTCCTTGAAATCGAGCGGCGGACGCTCCCGGGCGAACCACAGGGCATCGGCCGTCAGGAAGTGGACGCGATTCTCGATGCGCTGCGCCGTGAGGACGAGGAATTCGAAGGGGACGCCCGTGGGGTCTTCAACCGCACTGCCTACGAGGTCGATGCGGGACAGCCACTGCCGTCCATGCTGATCGACGCAGCCAACGGTGCGGGCTGTCAGCCGGGGCGCGTCGGTATGAGCTTCTGGAGCGATGCGGCGATCCTGTCGGCCGCGGGCATTCCGACGGTGTTGTTTGGGCCGGGTGGCGCGGGTCTCCACAGCCGCGAAGAATACGTGCGTGTCGCCGATGTGCGGATGTGCCGCGATACGCTCGTGGCGCTGGCGCGCGCGTTCACTGCGCGCTGACGGACATCACAACGAAAAAGACCAGGCGATGGCGCCTGGTCTCCTGTGGCAGGACTGGTTCGTGTCGGTCAGGCGACGCGGCGCTGGCCGACGAGCGGCATGCGCACGGTCGGCTGCGATGCCGCACGCTCGCTGCGTGCCGCCCGGCGCCCGAATTCCCAGCCTGGGGACTCGTGGCCGCACGACGTGCAGAGCAGTGAGATCCGGTTGTCTTCGAAGTGCAGCAGGGCGTCGTGGCCGTGGAGTCCACAGAAGAACTGCCGAACCTGGACAGTGGTTCGTTCCAGAAGTCCGGTGGATACGCCCTCGAGTTGATTCGTGTCTTGCTGCGCCAGGTCCGTAAACATTGCCTTCCCTTTCCGTTGAGCTTCGACGTAGCGTTCGACGCCGCTCATCCGCATGGCAGTAACTCTCAGTTCAAGAGGAATGCCACGTCAGCAGGAGTGTCTGTATCGGCTGACAAGTCAGCAGGAAGGAGAGACTGTCGCGAGAGTAGGCAGGACGCGACACTCAGTAGGAAACAGCTGTGTCACGTACGGTAGAGGTCGTATCTCCTAACCTTCACGGATGAGCGATCTCAGGACAAAGCTGAGGTTGGCGGGCCGTTCACCGAGCCGTCGCATGAAGTAGGGAAACCATTCGCGGCCGAATGGAACGTAGACGCGCACGCGGTAACCCGCCCCAGCCAGGCCTAGCTGCACGTCGCGACGGATGCCGTACAGAAGCTGAAACTCGAACCGATCGTGCGCGATCTGTTTCGCCGACGCATATGCACGCACCTGCTGAAGGGCTTCCTCATCATGTGTGGCGATTGCGGGGTACGTCCCCTCGTCCAGCAGGATCCGGGCGAGGCGCACGAACTCCCCGTTTACCTCATCCTTGCGCTGGTAGGCCACCGCAGGCGGCTCCTTATAGGCGCCCTTCACCAGTCGCACGCGCGCACCGAGGGTGTTCATGCGGCGGACATCGTTCTCGGTTCGCCGGAGGTAGGACTGCAGCGCCACCCCGATATTGCGATAGTCCTGCTCCCACAGGGTTTCGAAAATCTCGAGCGTCCGTTCGGTGTAGGGGGAGTTCTCCATGTCGATGCGCACGAAGAACCCGTTGCGGGTCGCCGGCTCGAGGATACGGCGCATGTTGTCCACGCACGTGGCGCGGTCCACATCAATGCCGAGCTGGGTCAGCTTGAGCGAGATGTTCCGCTCGATGCCGGCGGCGACGATCACCTCCATCAGCCGCACGTACTCGCGCGTGGCCGCCGACGCTTCCTCGAGGGTGCGGACGCTTTCCCCGAGATGGTCGAGCGTCACGAGCAGCCCCTCGGTCTGGAGCCGCCGCGCGACGGCAATCGCCCCCTCGATCGTTTCGCCCGCGATGAACCTGCTGGCGAAGCTGCCCTCCGTCGCCAGCCCGTAGCGCGATGCCAGTCGCTTGAGCGCGGCGCTGCGTGACAGGGTGTAGAAGAACGCCTTGGAGCCGGCGTACATCAGGCGGGCTCACGCATCCGCGTCAGTGCGTTCGGCGGGAGGGAGAGGCGAGTAGATGATCGAGGGTCCGTGCGTAATACCGAAGCACGTTACGTTCCCGGACGCGCACGCGGCTGTGCTCCACGACGACGACGCCGCGGCCGGCCAGCGGGGCGAGGCCGAACTCGACCGCTTCTGCGCCGGAAGCCACGCCGAGATTCGCGCCTTTCGCGCGGAGCGTGTCGATGATGGCATCCGCGCGCGACGTCAGGTCGCGCCGGGTGATCGACGGGCGCATCGCGCTCGCGACCACAGCGGTCGGCAGCACTTTGAACAGCAGGCCGACCGCCTCCATCACCGTATGCGCGAAATCCAGCACGTCGCGCCGCGACGAGGGGTCGACGTCAGCGGCGATCGGTTTGCCGAACGTCACGAAGGCGCGCGACCGGTAGCCGACCGCGTGCCGGACCATCTCGCCCAGCTCGCGGCTGAAGGGACGCTGCGTCCGCTTGACGCGCTGCCGCGCGAGCACGTGATCCTCGAGCACCAGGTCGTACGCGACCGCCGTCGGCACGATCAGCAGGCCCGGATGCTCGGCCTGCAGCGCTGCGTGAATCAGGCCGGTCTTCGGACTCTTGATCTCGCCGCTGTAGCTCCGGCCCCCTTCGGGATAGAAGAACAGGTCGTGCTTGCGGAGCAGTTCCGCGACGTAGGCCTTGAGCGTGATCAGGTACGCCGGGTCCTTGGTGTTCCGCCGGATCGGAATCGCGCCGGTGACGTGGCGATGCAGCAGTCCCAGCGGGCCGCCGAACAGGTTGATGCCGGCGGCGATGATCGGCGGACGCACCCCGTTTTCATCGAGCACGAGCAGCTCGACGAGATAGTCGGTGTGGCTCTTGTGGTTGGAGGCGTACACCACACGTCCCGCGTGCGTGGCGGCGACGGCGCGATCGATGTGTTCGGCGACACGCTCGATCTTCCGCAGAATCGGATAGAGGGGGTGCCTGAGGGCGCGGTAGATGGGGTAGCGCTGCGTGGTGCGCAGCTCTTCGAGATAGCCTTCGATCCGCTCGCGGGCTCCGTCGGCGCCGCGGTTGCCCTCGATATACCGCGCAACCTCCTCGCGGGCGAGGACGGCTTCGGTGATCTCGTCGAGCATCAGCCTCGGACTATACCATCCGGGCGATTGCCTCCGCGAACTCGGTTGTGCTGGCCGTACCGCCGAGATCCCGCGTCCGGATGCGTCCCTCGGTCAGCACAGCCGTGAGCGCGGCCATCACGCGATCGGCGATCGCCCCCTCGCGAATATGACGAAGCATCAGCACCGCGGAGAGCAGCAGCGCCGTCGGGTTGGCGACATTCTGACCGGCAATATCCGGCGCGCTGCCATGCACCGCCTCGAACACGCCGATCTCGGTGCCCAGATTGGCGCCGGGTACCACGCCGAGCCCGCCGACCAGACCGGCGCAGAGGTCCGACACGATGTCCCCGTACAGGTTCGGCAGCAGCAGAACGTCGAAGCGCGTCGGGTCCATCACGAGCTGCATGCAGGTCGCATCGACGATGCGATCGTCGGCGGCGATCTCGGGATACCCCTGTGCGACCGCGCGAAAGCAGTCGAGGAAGAGGCCGTCCCCCTTCTTCATGATGTTGGCCTTGTGGACGGCCGTGACCCGCTTGCGCCCGTGCGCACGCGCGTGATCGAACGCGAACGTCGCAATTCGGCGCGACGCCTTCTCGGTCGTGATCTTCAGGCTCTCGACGATGCCCGGGACGATCTCGTGCTCGAGGCCGGCATACAGGTCCTCGGTGTTCTCGCGCACGATGACCAGGTCGACATGGTCGTAGCGGGACGTCACTGACGGGAGATTCCAGACCGGCCGCAGGTTCGCGAACAGGTCGAGCGCCTTCCGCAACCCGACGTTCACGCTCGTGAATCCGCCGCCGACGGGCGTTGTCAGCGGCCCCTTGAGGGCGACCTTGTTCCGGCGGACGGACTCGAGGAGCTCGTTGGGAAGCGTGCTGTTCCCGCTGTCCAGCGCGGCCGTGCCTGCCAGATGCCGCTCCCACTCGACCGCCAGTCCGGCCCGCTCCAGGATGGTGACGACCGCTTCGGTGACTTCGGGGCCGATTCCGTCGCCTGGAATGAGCGTGATGGTGTGTGTCAGTTACGCCTTCTCCCTGGCTTCCCAGTACAGCAACACCAGTGCCCCTGCCATGTTGAGCATCATCAGGCGGGTCGAGAGCAGGTGGAGGCGGTCGAATTCGAGGCGGCGGCCGTCGGACACCGGCAGCGCCGACATCAGCCCGCCCGCGAGTGCCTGGAGCGCATCGATGCGGTCCAGCACGACCAGGCCGGAGTAGGCCGCCACGGCCAGCATGAGGACGACAATCGTCGCGCGGATGCCGAAGTGGGCCGGCCGCGGACCGAGAATGCGCATCATTCCGAGCGTCACGAGCAGCAGCGCGCCCGCGGCGTACGCCACATGATGAAACCGGGCGAGCGTGGCGCCGAACACCGCGCCGGCCAGCGCGCGGCCGCCATCCGGCTCCAGCACCTGCAGCACGTTGAACGTCGTCGGCGCCACCAGCGCGCCGAGCACCACCATCCCGCCGAGCCAAATCACGAGCGCAAGCACGTAGACGTACCGCAGGGCGAGCATCCGCGCATTATAATTCCCGTCCCGGAGGAAATTTTTGTCGGTAGACACATCTGTCCGTATTCCCGCGTTGATGAACATCGCCACCCGCCTGCGCATCGACTCGGTGCGCGCGACCACCGAAGCGGGAAGCGGACATCCCAGTACCTGCTGTTCGGCTGCGGAAATCGTCGCCGCGCTGTTCTTTGCGGAGATGCGCTATGACCCGCGCGATCCGCAGAACCCGGACAGCGATCGGTTCGTGCTCTCCAAGGGGCACGCCGCGCCCATTCTGTATTCGGCCTGGGCGGAGGCGGGTTTCCTGAAGCGCGACGATCTGGTCACGCTGCGGCGTCTCGACTCCGATCTCGAAGGACATCCGACGCCGCGGCTGCCGTTCGTCGACGTGGCGACAGGGTCGCTTGGCCAGGGGCTGTGCGCCGGCGTCGGGATTGCGCTGAACGCTCGCCGCATCACGTCCGACTACCGGACCTATGTGCTGCTCGGCGACGGTGAGACGGCCGAGGGATCGGTCTGGGAAGCGGCGGCCGTCGCCGCGCACGACCGCCTCGACTCGATCTGCGGCATCACAGACGTCAACGCGCTCGGCCAGAGCGGAACGACGCAGTGGCAGCACGACCTCGACGCGCTGGCCGTGCGCTGGCGCGCGTTCGGCTGGCATGCCCTTGTGATCGACGGACACGACCTGCCCGGAATCCTGGATGCGCTCGAGAAGGCGCGTCAGACGCGTGGACGTCCGACGATGATTCTCGCCCGGACGCTGAAGGGCAAGGGCATTTCGTTCATGGAAGGAAAGGGCGGCTGGCACGGCAAGCCGATCAAGAAGGGCGAGGAGCTCGAACGCGCGCTGGGCGAGCTGCAGGCGCAGTTGCTGCCCGACGCGGGTCCGGCGCCCCGGCCGCAGCCGCCGAAGTCCGTGAAACGGCCGGCACCCGCGCCGTCACGTCTGGCAGGGACCACCTACAAGCTGGGCGACAGCGTGGCCACACGCGAAGCGTACGGCGCGGCGATCGCGCGGCTGGCCGCGGGGGACGATCGGATTGTCGCGCTCGACGCCGACGTCAAGAATTCGACGTTCAGCGACAAGTTCGAGCAGGCGCACCCGGACCGCTTCTACCAGTCGTTCATTGCCGAGCAGGTCATGATCGGCGCGGCGATGGGGCTGGCGAGCCGCGGCGCGATCCCGTTCCCCTCCACATTCGCCGCGTTCCTCACCCGCGCGTACGACTTCATCCGGATGGCGGCCATCAGCAGGCTGAACATCAAGATGGCGGGTTCCCACGCGGGTGTGTCGATTGGCGAAGACGGGCCGTCGCAGATGGCGCTCGAAGATCTGGCCATGATGCGCGCCCAGCCAAACGTCACCGTGCTGTATCCGTGCGATGCGGTGAGCACCGAGAAACTGATCGAGCGGATGGCCTACCACCCGGGTCCGGCCTACATGCGTACCAGCCGCCCGAAGACACCGGTGATCTATTCCGACGCAGACACGTTCGAGGTCGGCGGCATGAAGGTGCTCCGCGAAAGCGCCAGCGATGCGGTGACCGTCATCGGCGCCGGTGTCACCGTATTCGAAGCGCTGACGGCGCATGACGAGCTGAAGAAGGCCGGCATCAATATCCGCGTGATCGACCTCTACTCGGTGCAGCCGATTGACGTGGACGGACTCGTGCGGTGCGCCCGCGATACAAAGGGGAAGGTGATCACCGTCGAGGATCATTACGCCGCAGGCGGGATTGGCGATGCCGTCGCCTCGGCGGTGGCGTCCAGCGGCTTCACGGTCCATCGGCTTGCCGTCCGCGAGATCCCGAGAAGCGGCACGCCGACCGAACTGCTCGACGTCTATGGCATCTCCGCGCGTCAGATTGTCGCGGCGGTCAAAGGTCTGTAGGCCACCGCCGTCAGCGCATCGACCGTCACGGGGCACAGATGCGTGCCCCGATCTTCCCCGATAATCGACAGCACCCGCTCCAGCGGCATCGCCTCGCGATAGGGCCGCGCAGCCGAGAGCGCATCAAACACATCCGCCGCCGCCAGGATGCGCGCGGTCTCCGAGAGGCCTTCCCCGGGCACGCCGCGGTGGTATCCCTGGCCGTCGATCCGCTCGTGATGGCAGCTCGCGTCGTACGCGAAATCCGAGAACACTGGCACGCGCGCCAGAATCTCGTAGGTGAAATGGGGATGGCGGCGCACGACATCCCATTCGTCCGCGTCCAGCTTCCCCGGCTTGTCGAGGATGCGGTTTGGCACCGACAGCTTGCCGACGTCGTGCAGCAGCGCCGCGCGGCGCAGGCGCACCCGCTCGACATCCGGCACGCCCATCTGGCCGGCGATGGCATCGGCCACCGCCGCGACGCGATCGGAATGCTGGTAGGTGAACGTCGATTTCGCGTCGACGACGAGCGCGAACGCATGGGCAATGCGGTCAAGGCGTGATTCGTCGGCCGGAATCACGCGCTCCACCGGCTCGGCGCGGGCAATCGCGTCCGGCAGCGTCTCGGCGCGCAGGCACTCCCACAGCCGGTCGCCGGAGCCGATCGCGCAGAACGCCCTGGCCAGCTCCGGATCGAACCAGCGGCCGCGCCGCGCGTGGATGACCTCCAGCGCGGCGTCGGTGCCGTGCAGACCCCAGAAGATTTCGGCGACCTGGGAGAGGCCGACGATACGGGCATAGAGCGGGATCTGGTCGCGGCGGAGTCCTTCGGGGTAGCCGCCGCCGTCCCAGTGTTCGTCCATCGAGCGGATCGCGACAGCAGTCGGTTCCGAGACGCCCAGCGCGCGGGCGATGTTCGCGCCCCGGTCGCAGCGGATCTCGAAGAGCTCCCGGTTGCTCGAACGACTGGAAGTTGCGAGGGTGGCGAATCGCCGGAGACGCTGCAGGGGCGACCCCGCTGGTTCCACATATTCCAGGGCATACGCCAATTTCTCCCGCCAGTTCCGCCAGTCGCGCTCCCAGAGCCCGCGCTTGGCGTTCTGGTCGTCACCGCCGAACAGCTGGCTCACGCGCGCCGCGTTGCTGGAGCAGCCCGCATCCTTCATCAGCAGCGCGTAAAACAGATCCGAGCGGTCGTCCGGCGACAACCGCAGCTGGTCCGCCAGCCGCATGCCGATCAAACAGCTCCGCCCGGCATGGCCGAGCGGCTGGCCCTCGGTGAGATCGAGGGCGTAGGACATGGCCGAAAGAACGGTGGAAAGCTTGACGGTGCTCACGCCCCCCCGTCCATCTGCGTGATGACGCGGCGCGCCTGCTCGAGATGCCGGCGTTCGTGCGCCAGCATCATCGCGAAGGCCGAGCCGAGCGGCATGCGCACCCACCGCACGACGGGAGACGAGACGCGCGCGCGGGCGAGGTCCAGTCCACTGGCCTGTCGGAGGCGGTCGACGTACTGGACCTGGTAGGCGTGGAACGCCGCCATGATGTCGCGCCGCGACCGTGACGGTGCCGGTTGAAACGGCTTTGGCGCCTTGGTGCGCACACGCACCGGCGGCTCCATGACCCAGACGAAGGCGCGGCCGATCCAGTTATAGGTGTACGGCCCGGGGCTGTACAGCCCGCGCCGGATCGCATCGGCAATGCCTTCATCGAGCACGGGAAGGTAGGAGCGCGCTGTCGCGTTGAGGTGATCGAGGCAGTGGGCCACCGACCACGACTCAGGCGACGGTTGCCACGCGAACTGCGCGTCGCTCAGCGGGACCGAGACCGCATCGGCGTCGGCCGACATCTGTTCGAACCGCTTCCGGAAGGCGTCGACCTCCGGGCTCAGCCCCGCCGTTCCGTGTCCCATCGCGGCCATAATCGCATACGGCCGGGCTCCGAATACCGCCGAGTTCCGCAAGTCCTGCAGTAATAGCTATTTACAGCCACCATCCGGTCCGATAGAATCGTTCTACGCATGGCGGCGGAGTGTCCCGCCGCCCTGCAATCCCACACAAATCGGGCCGTTCTGCACTCGGGTGTCCGCAGTGTTTTCGGCTCTACTGCGACCTGAGGGAGTACTCGAGTGCTCAGAGGCACGTTCCGGCGTCCCCGTCTGTTCTGGATCGGCACTGCCGTCGCCGTCGTGGCGCTCGGCATTGCGGCCTTCTTCGTCTTTCGCTCCACCGGGACGGTTCCGACGTCGGTCGCCTTTTCTGAATTCCTGATCGACGTTGAGGCGGGGCGCGTCCGCGCGGTCACCGTGGAGCCTGACGCGGTGCTCTTCGAGCGCCTCGACGGCACGAAGTTTCAGACGATCGCGCCCCCGGGCTACATCGCGTCGAACGCGACCTTTGTCACCGGCCTCACGGCGCGCGGCGTCCGGCTCGACGTCAATCAGCCGAAGCCGTCCAATGCCGGCCGGTACGGCGCCATCGCGATGGGATTCCTGTTTTTCGTGATGGCTGGTCTCGTCCTGATGCGCATGATGACGGGACGCGTCCCGTCGCTCGAGCGCACGCGCACCGTCGATCTCGAACAGGTGCCTGTCACGTTTGCCGATGTGGCCGGCGTCGACGAAGCGAAGGACGAAGTCAGCGAGATCGTCGACTTCCTGAAGGATCCAGCGCGGTTTTCGACGATCGGCGGCCGGATTCCGCGCGGCATTCTGCTCATCGGCCCTCCCGGCACCGGCAAGACCCTGCTGGCGCGTTCGATGGCGGGTGAAGCGGGCGTCCCGTTCATTTCCGCGAGCGGCTCCGACTTCGTCGAGATGTATGCCGGCGTGGGCGCCTCGCGCGTGCGCCGCCTGTTCAAGGACGCCCGCCGCCACAAGTCCTGCATCATCTTCATCGACGAGCTCGACGCCGTCGGACGGAACCGCGGCGGCAATTCACTCAGCCACGAAGAGCGCGAGCAGACCCTCAACCAGCTGCTCGTGGAAATGGACGGCTTCAGCCAGTCCGACAACATCGTCGTGGTCGCCGCGACCAACCGCCACGACATCCTCGACCCGGCGCTGCTGCGGCCCGGGCGTTTCGACCGCCAGGTGATGGTCGGCAATCCTGACATTCGGGGCCGCGAACAGATTCTTCGTGTCCATACGAAGAAGGTGTCGCTCGAGCCGGAGATCGACCTGCGCTCGATCGCGCGCGGGACCCCGGGGTTCTCCGGCGCCGATCTCGCCAACCTGGTCAACGAGGCGGCGCTGATTGCGGCCCGCTCCGGCCGGCAGTCCGTGGCGACGACCGATCTTGACGCCGCGCGTGACAAGGTGCTCATGGGCGTGGAGCGCAAGTCGGTCGCCATGAGCGAGCACGAGCGCATCACCTGCGCGTATCACGAGGCCGGACATGCGGTGGTCGCCGCGCTTCTGCCGGACGCCGATCCGCTGCACAAGGTGACGATCATTCCGCGCGGACGCGCGCTCGGCGTGACGATGCAGCTGCCGGAGGCGGATCGGTACACGCACTCGAAGCCCTACATCGAGTCACAGCTCGCCATTCTGATGGGCGGCCGTGTGGCCGAGGAGCTCTTCCTGCGCCAGGTCACGAGCGGCGCCGCCAACGACATCGAGCGGGCCACTGATCTCGCGCGCAGGATGGTGTGCGAGCTGGGCATGTCGCCGCTCGGACCACTGCACTTCCGGCGTCCGTCGGGCGCATTCGACAGCGATTCGCGTGCGTCGGGCTTCAGCGAGGAGACGGCCCGGCGCGTGGACGATGAGATCCGCACGCTCGTGATGCGCGGCTACGAAACGGCGCGCATGATCATCGAGCGCCAGCGCGGCGCGGTCCGCGCGCTCGCCGACGAGCTGCTCGAAGTCGAATCTGTCGATGCTGATCGTCTACGTCAGATACTGGCAGCTGCGCTGACGCAGTCGACGCCTCCTCCCATGCTGGCCACCGAAAGTGCGGGGAGCGCGGCCCTATAATCCGTCCATGTCGATACGCGTGCTGCTCGTCGGACTCGGGCCTATCGGCGCGGCCGTCGCGCGGCAGTTCGACGGCCGCAAGGGTTTTCACATCGTGGGCGCGATCGACGTCGATCCCCACAAGCTCGGGCGGGATGCCGGCGACGTCCTCCAGCTCGGACGCCGGCTCCGCGTCGCCGTCAGCGACGATCTCGCCCGGACGGTCAAGAAGACAAAGCCGCACATCGCCGTCGTCTGCACCAGCTCCTCGCTGCGAAAAGTTCTTCCCCAGTTTCTCGAGCTCCTCAAGCATCGGCTCCCGATTATCACGACGACGGAGGAAGCGGCGTACCCGGCCCCGCGCAACCGCGCGATCGCCCGCCAGCTCGATGCCGCCGCGCGCAAAGCCAAAGTGGCCGTGCTGGGCACCGGCGTCAATCCCGGCTTCATCATGGACGCGCTGCCGATCGCGCTGACGGCCGTCTGCGCGCGAGTCGACGCGATTGCCGTCACGCGCGTCCAGGACGCGCGCGTTCGCCGCCTCCCGTTTCAGCAGAAGATTGGCGCGGGGCTGACGCAGGAACAGTTCCGGCGCGGCGTCCAGAGGGGCACGTTGCGGCACGTCGGGTTCACCGAATCCATTCAGATGATTGCCGATGCGGTGGGATGGAAGATTGACCGGATCACCGATGAGATCGAGCCGAAGATGGCGACCGTCACCATCGAGTCCGAGCTGCTGGCCGTCGATCCCGGCTACGTGTGCGGCATCGTGCAGGACGGCGTCGGCTATGTGGGCGACGAGCCGCGGATCCGGCTGCACCTCGAAGCGTATCTGGGCGCGCCGGAGTCGTTCGACTCGGTGGTGATTGAGGGGTCGCCGCGCATTGAGTCGAAGATCACCGGCGGCGTCCATGGCGACATCGCGACGGCGTCGATGGTCGTGAATTCGATCCCCGCGGTGATCACGTCACCGCCCGGCTTCCGCACGATGCGTGATATGCGGCTGCCCTCGTTTGTCCGCGCCGTCTAGGCCGCGGTCGGCTGTGTTGCTACGCTGACGCGGGCATCAGCACCTCCGCGCGCCAGCAGAACGCGCACGCCTTGCAGCAGTAGTACTGAATCAGCCCCATCCGGAGCGTCGGCCTGACCTCCTCCGACCCGCAGGCTCCGCACACCTTGATATCGAGCAGCGCGTCGTCAGGGGATGCCGGCCCGGCGCTTTCGAGGGTGAGCACACGCTTCACCGTCCGCACGAGATCCTCGGCGACGGTCGGGTGCGCCAGCCACGCATCGCAGCCGTTGGCCGCGCTGTCCTTCGCGCAGACCTTCGACAGATCGGGCGTTAGGACCACGATGCGCATGTTCTTTCTCACTCCACGCTCTTTCAACTTACTGCAGAGCTCCCAGCCCGACATATCCGGCAGGCGGAGATCGATGATCGCGCAATCAGGGACGGTGTACCGCGCGAGCTGGAGCGCGTCGGCGCCCGAGCGCGCCAGCTGCACGTGGAATCCGTGGGCAGTGAGCGCCCGTCCGTACGTAACGGCGTGGTCGGGAATGTCGTTGACGAGCAGGATGACGTCTTGGTTTCGCATGGAGTCTCCTCGGCAGCCGGGTTCGTAGGCACGTCCCGTACCACCGAAGAGACCGTCGTTACTGATGAGGCTATGAGAGCTGCCTGCTCTTCACGCGCCTGGGGGCCGCGCGCTTCACCCCGGGGCGACGTCGTGCTGCCATCGCGGTAATGATCTGGCCACGAATGGTAGCGATGACGCGCTGCGCATCGTCGAGACACGCGAGCAGAGCAGCCAACTGCCTGGGTGAGAGCGATGCGTTGGCCATATGGGTTTCTGTAAGCAAATCGCTTTCCCCTGTTGGAAAACGATGGGCTGCTTCAGTCGAGATCGTGCGCTGGTCACGG
Organism: Candidatus Sulfopaludibacter sp. SbA3; assembly: GCA_945903265.1. Classification (GTDB taxonomy): domain Bacteria; phylum Acidobacteriota; class Vicinamibacteria; order Vicinamibacterales; family UBA2999; genus CAXNKG01. The sequence goes on along the minus strand of CAMDNQ010000009.1, from coordinate 9,451 downwards.
CGTGGGTGAAGCGCCTCGGAACGTCTCCGCGCTCCCCGGCGCACTGAAGTTCAGGACGCGGCCGCCGGCGCGTCCCTTGACGACGTAGGTCCCGCGCATCTGGAGGAAGTCGAGCTGGCCACGGAGCGGCCCCGATCCCGGAGTGCCCTGGGTCGCCACACGGGATTCGACCTCGAATGTGAGCTCGAGGTCGAGGACGCCGCTCCGCGCGACCACCGATACGAGCCGCGGGTCCCCGCGCGCGTCGTCGGTTTCGCGAATCGTCACGACGCTCGTATCGCCGGGCGTGAGGCGAAGGCTGTTGGCGTATCCGAGAGGACCGTCGGGACCGATGACGCCGACGAACACCGGCAGCCGCTCAGGGTCGGCCGCATCAGGAGGCGGAAACACGCGCCCGTAAATGATCGACAGGTCTTCGTACTGCACCTGCCCCCACTGCCACGACACGCCTTCCCAGAAGCCCCAGTTGTGATCGTGATAGCCGCGCCCGCCGGCGAGCGGGATCGTCGAGCCACTGACATCCAGCTGCCCCCCAAGCTCGCCTGACATCACCGGAACGACGTAGCCGGTCTGCCAGCCGCGTGCGCCGGTGATTTCAAACGGAGGAATCAACCGCCCCGGCGCCGCATCGAGCGTGACATCACCGAGCACCCGTGTTCCCCCCGCGCCGGGCAGGTCCAGATGAATGTGGTACCGCAGTCCCTCGAGCCGCACGGAGCTCGCCCCGATTGTCAGATCGGGCGCACGGAGCACCTGGTCATCGGTCAGCGACGCTCCCGCGGCGAATGTTTCAACGCCATGGCCGCGATCGAGCTGGAGGCGCACTCCTGCGCTGCGTCCTCCGCCCGCGGCCGGAGGGCCGACGAGGAAGGTCAGGTAGAACCGCGCGTCGCCGGCGCGGCCATTGAAATACAGCCATTCGGCCCACGAATCGGACCACTCGGGCGCATCGGGTACGCGATGGAATCGATCGACGAACCGCAGAATGGCTTCCGGACTGTCCTGCGTCCACTCGATGTCCGCGGGCGTATCCCGCCATGCGGCGATACCGGCGATCGACGCATCGCCCAGCTTGCGTTGGAGACTCGGGATCTCGCCGACCGCGCCGACCTCGATCGTCTTGCCGTTCCGGACCAGATAGAGACGCGACTGATCCCGTGGCGACGCCGTCTGTATCCGCGAGCGGAGACTGTCGCCCTGCAGGACTCCCGCAAGCACCATGCGGGCGGGCACCTGAGGCGCCAGCGACACGACGACGTCACCGCCGCCCGCCAGCGCAGGCGCGGTCGATTGTTCGAGCACGATGTCCGCGACGCCGAGGAGGATCGCCATGACGCCGACGCCCGCGCCGAACCCCGCCGCAAGTACCGCGCTGCGCACCGGATGCGCCGTGAGCGACCGGATCGCCAGCCGGCCGATCATGCGGTCGTCTCGCGATCGATTCGGCCGTCCTTCATGGTCAGCACGCGCCGCGCGCGCGACGCCAGCGCGGAGTCGTGCGTGACCACGACGACCGCGGTGCCATCGGCGTTCACACGATCGAGCAGGGCCGCCACGTGTTCGCCGGTCGCCTGATCGAGCTCGCCGGTCGGTTCATCCGCCAGCAACAGTCGGGGCCGGTTCGCCAGCGCGCGCGCAATCGCGACGCGCTGCATTTCGCCGCCCGACAATTGCGACGGCCGGTGGCCGGCGCGCGCCGCCAGTCCGACATACTCGAGCAGCTCGCGACTGCGCTCGAGCCGTGTGGGTTTCGACACCCCCGCTTCGGCCTGCGGCAATTCGACGTTCTCGGCCGCGGTCAGCATCGGCAGCAGATAGAACCGCTGGAACACGAATCCGATCTGGCGCAGGCGGAGCAGGCTCCGTGCGTGATCGCGGAGCCTGGCCACGTCCTGGCCGTCAAAGGTGAGGCTGCCGGATGAGGGAGTGTCGACGCACCCCAGGATGTGGAGCAGCGTGGACTTTCCGCAGCCTGACGGTCCCTGGATCGCCGTGTAGGCTCCCGCCGCAATCGTCAGCGACAGATCACGGACCGCGAAGACGGGGCCGGCCGGCATCTGGAACTGACGCGTGACGCTGGTCGCCTCGACGATCGTCGAGGAAGGAAGCGCGCTCACCCGATGACCTCGTTTCGCAGCGTGGTGGCAATCGGAAGCCGTGCGACCAGCTGCATCGGATAGACAGCCGCGAGCACCGCCGTCGCGCACAGCAAGGCCGCGTGCACGACGAGTGCGTCCGGCCGGAACACGAAGAAGTGCAGCTGTTCGGGAATACCGGGCATGCGCTTCAGAATGTCGTCGAGCGCCGCTGCGAGCACCCAGCCGAGGGGCAGCGACAGCAGCCCGCCCATGCCGACGATCAGGGCCGATTCGCAGAACACGTCGAGCACCACCCGGCGGCGCGAGAAGCCGAGTGCCCGCAACGCCGCAACTTCGCCGAGACGCTGGTTCACGGACACGGTCAGCAGCACCGTAATAAGCAGCAGCGCGAAGGACACCGTGACGGTGATGAGCACGGTTGAGATCTGGCGGAAATACGCGAAGCCGCCCTGCTGAAGCCGGCCGACGATCTGCTCGTTGGTGAACGGCGTCAGGTCAGGCCGCGCCGCGGCGATGGCAGCCAGGGCGGCGGCGGTATCGCCTGCCGACGCGACCGCCAGAAAATCCGCGATGCCCGCCCGCGTTCCGCCGCACGCCGCTTCGAGGCCCGGAATGGTCGTCGCGCCCGCCGCGCGTTGCGGCGCCTCGAACGGAATGGTGACGACGCCCACCACTCGAAAGTCGGTGCGGGGAGGGGCTTCGGCGCGCCCGCCGCACGAGGCGCTGATATTGACGACGGAACCGGGGCTGAGCTTCAGCGTGTCGGCGGTGAACCGGTTGACGACCATCTCGTCGTCCGCGGCGATATCGCGTCCGTCGGTCACGGTCCATGGGTGCGTCGGGCCGTCGACGGAAATGAACATGGCATCAGGCACGCTGATCCCGTTTCCCCGCATCACGGCTGCTTCGGATCGAACGCTGGTGACGGAGCGCACGGCGGGCAGGGCTTCGAGAGCGCGTTTCGCGCCCGGGGCGTGTTCGATATCGGCGCCCTGCCCGGGCAGCGGCTCCGACGCCGTTACCCTGACATCGAAGCCCATGCGGTCGAGCATGTCGCGCATCGAGAGGACCAGTCCTTCGGAGAGCAGCAACATATCGAACAGCAGCGCGCCCACAGCGGCCACGCCGAGAATGCCGAGCGTCGATCGCGCCGGCTGGCGGACGAGGCTGCGCCACGCGAACGACAGCACGCTGCTCATCGCCGGGCGAGCCTCAAGCCGCTGCGCCGCAGGAGTGCCCATGACGCCACCACCGTGGCGGCGGCGCCAAGCGGCACGGCGATCGCCACACAGGTCGCCGCAACGCGCGGGCTGATGCGGACGAACACGAGTGCCGTGTCGTACCGCCACTGGAAAAAGCGATTGAGCAGGCTCTCGCACGCGATGGCGAGGAGCAGGCCGAACAGGGCGCCGGCGGCGGCAATCAGCACGCCTTCGATGAAGACCTGCATCAGGATTCGTCTGGCCGGAAGACCGATCAAACGCAGCACGCCGACCGTTTCGCGCCGTTCATCCACCAGCATGATCGTCAGGGCGAGCAGGAACACCGTCGCCGCAATGATGGTGACGGTGGCGATCGCGTAGTGGAACCGCTCGAGCACGAGAAACGTCTCTCGCGATCCGCCCGCGTCGGTCGCCCGCATCGCGAAGACGCCGGCCGTTCGTCCATTGATGTCGTCCGCAAACTGCTCCGCGTCGGCCGGATCGACAAGGGTGATGTTGATCTGATCGACGCGCTCCGCGCCGACAGGCGTCGCCGGATTGCGCGTCAGGCCCTGGAGGTCCGGGAGATGGAGCCGGATTTCCAGCGGGGCCTGCCCGAGGCGCATCGGATCCGGCACCGGCTCATAAATGCCGGCGATACGGAACGTGCCGGGGTTGGCGCCGTCTGCCTCGCGCGCCAGCTGCACGGTATCGCCAACCGCCAGCCGCTCGCGTTCCGCGAGCTGCCGGGTGACGAGGATGGTTGGAAGGTCGGTGGTCTGTGCGGATGCCAGGGACGCGGCGCCCAGGACCGCGGCCAGGATCAGGACAATCAACCCTTGCGGCTCATGTCAGTGATGCGCGTCCATTCCTCGTCGGTCACCGGCATGACCGACAGCCGTGACATCCGGACGAGCGCGAACGACGCGAACGCGCGGTCGGCCTTGATGGCGGCCAGCGTCACCGGCTGCGGTAGCTTCGCGTCGGGCGCGACATCAACGACGTGGAGCTTGCCGGACGCGTCGTTCGGATCCGGATAGGCGTCGCTCGTGGCTTTCGCCACGCCGATGACGGCCTTCTCCTTGCCCGTGTGGTAATAGAAGATGCGGTCGCCCTTGCGGATACTGCGGAGGTGCTTCTGTGCCAGGGGATTGCGGACGCCAGCCCAGACGGTCTTGCGATCGCGCACCAGCTGGTCGTAACTGTAATTGTCGGGTTCTTCCTTCACCAGCCACTGCGCCATGGCCCGGATTATATCGAGACTGCCTGACGCCCCCCTGCCGCCGCTGCGCGATCGCATTCAACCAGGCGTGCGCGTGTTGTTCGTCGGCATCAACCCGGGCGTCCGGTCGTCGATCACCGGCCACCACTTCGCGGGCTTCTCGAACAGCTTCTGGAAGCTGCTCGTCGATGCGCGTCTCGTGCCGGTGCCGATCACGTTCACCGACGACGACCGGTTGCCGGAGTGGGGCTACGGCATCACGAATCTCATCCGGCGGCCGACGCCGGGGATCGACACGCTCCGGCCGGAGGAATACGTGGCGGGCCGCGCCCGGCTCCGCGCGAAGATCCTGCGCTACCGTCCGTCGGTGGTCGCGCTGGTCGGCGTCACGGTCTTCCGCGCCATGTGTCCGGCACACAAAGGGTCGGTGACGCTGGGATTGCAGAAGGAGCGCATCGGCGCCTCCGCGGTGTTCGTGCTTCCCAACCCGAGCGGCCGGAACGCGAACTTCACGTATGCGGAGATGCTGGCCGCCTTCAGGAAGCTTCGTCGTTACGCTACGATGTGACGCATGGGTGCCATCGCGTCGACGATGCTCGAACTCGGGACGGTGCTGCCGCCGTTCCGCCTGCGCGATCTCGATGGCAAGGCCGTCACGTCGAAGGATTTCACGGCGGCCAGGGGCGTGCTCGTCGCGTTCATCTGCCCGCATTGCCCGTTCGTCCGCCACATCCGCACCGTGTTCACGCAGGTGGCGGCGGCCGCGCAGCAGCGCGGGATCGTCGTGCTGGCGATCAACTCGAACGACGTGACGGCATTTCCGGACGACAGCCCTGACGGGATGCGGGAGGAGGTCAGGGAGGGGGGCTACACGTTCCAGTATTGCTTCGACGAGTCGCAGGACGTGGCCAAGGCGTTTCACGCCGCGTGCACGCCGGATTTCTTCCTGTTCGACGCCGCGCAGCGGCTGGTCTATCGAGGGCAATTCGACGACAGCCGCCCCAAGAGCGACGTGCCGGTGACGGGGAAGGATCTGAAGGAGGCGATTGACGCGCTGCTGGCAGGCACGCCGATCGCGCAGGACCAGCGCCCGAGCCTCGGCTGCAATATCAAATGGGCGAAGGGCAACGAACCCAAGTACTTCAAGCCGTAACTACCAACCACCAACTGCCAACAGATCAGTGCGTCATCGTGTACATGAGCACGTTGATTCCCACCTGATAGCCGGGCACCGAGAACTTCAGGAAATACTGCGGGTCGTCGCCTTCGCGCTCCCACGAGTCGCTGACGTCGGTGTTGTGCGTCATCAGCACCATGATGCGGCCGCCCGTATCCGAAATCGCGCGGGCGTGCACCTGGGCGCTGTCGGACCCGCGCTCTGACGTGCCGCCGCCGCTGCCGTACCAATAGTTGATGCTCGGGATCTGGGGGACGCCGGGCAGGTTGAAATGGCTGTGCAGCATCGGATGATCGGGTCCGATGTCTTCGATGGCGTATTCACCCGGCGGGAAGACCTTCCGGATCTGCCCGGCCCACGCCTCCCACGCATACGAGCCCCAGAAGTCGTCCACCCAGAGGAACCCGCCCTTGAGCAGATACGTGCGCAGCTTCGCCGCGTCTTCATCGCTGAAGAAGAGACTGCCGACCTCCTGCATCATGATGAACGGGCACTGGAACAGCTCGTCGTCGGTGAGGCGCACGATGAGGTGCTCGGGCCGCTTCGAGCCGTCAAAGCCGACCCGCGTTTTCGTCAGCTCCGCCAGGCGGATCATCAGATCGATCTCGAGCGCCTGCTGCTGGGGCTGTCGGTCAACGTCAGCGCCATGTTCCGGGATCCGCGGTTCTTCCTGGCGTTCCGCCAGCATGCGGTGCCGCTGCTGCGGACGTATCCCTTCATCCGAATCTGGCAGGCGGGCTGCTCGACGGGCGAGGAGGTGTATTCGCTGGCGATTCTGCTTCAGGAAGAAGGGCTGTACGACCGCAGCCGCATTTACGCCACGGACATGAACGAGCTCGTGCTGCGGAAGGCGCGGAGCGGGATTTTCCCGATCGATGTGATGAAGACGTACACCGCCAACTATTGTGCGTCGGGGGGCACGGGCGCCTTGTCCGACTACTACACTGCCGCCTACGACCATGTGGTCCTGCGGCAGTCGCTGCGCGATCACGTGGTCTTCGCGCAGCACAACCTCGCGACCGACGGGGCCTTCAACGAGTTCAACGTGATCCTGTGCCGCAACGTGATGATCTATTTCACAGCTCCGTTGCAGGAACGCGTGCACGATCTATTCGCGCGGAGCTTCGCGACGTTCGGGCTGCTGGGTATCGGGTCGCACGAGTCGCTGCCGGGGCGGGTGGGCGATGAGTATGAGGCGCTTGTGCCCGGTGAAAAGCTGTTCAGGCGGGCGCACTGAAGGGTATGGATTACGGCGTGGTGGTGATCGGGTCGTCGTTCGGGGGGCTCCAGGCCGTTTCCACGCTGCTGGCCGCGCTGCCGGAGGGGTTTCACTTGCCGATTGTCATTGCGCAGCACCGGGCCACCGTGCCGCCGTCCGACGGAGAGCTCCAGTCGATCTGGCAGCGCTACACCTCGCTGGTCGTGTGCGACGCGGTCGACAAGGCACCGATTCTGCCGGGACGTGTCTATGTGGCGCCCGCGGACTATCACGTGATGATTGAAACCCGCGACCGTCTGGCGCTCTCCACCGAAGGACCGGTCCTCTGGGCGCGCCCGTCTATCGACGTGTTGTTCGAAACCGCGGCGGAGGCCTATCGAGGAGCCGTCATCGGAATGATCCTGACGGGCGCGAGTGCGGATGGCAGCCAGGGGCTCCGCGCGATTCGCGCGCGAGGCGGCTGCGCCCTGGTCCAGGACCCCGCGTCCGCGGCGTGCGACGTGATGCCGCGGGCGGCGCTCGCGGCGACCCCCGTCGATCACACGCTGGCGCTGTCCGATCTCGGGCGCCTGCTCGGCACCCTGGCCGGACGGATGGAGGAGGCACGATGACACTCGTCAGGATTCTGATGGTCGACGACCACCCCGCGAACCTGCTGGCGCTCGAGGCCATCCTCGGCGGCACGGGCTACGAGCTGGTACGCGCACGGTCGGGCGCCGAAGCCCTGAAGGCGCTGCTGCTGCAGGAGTTTGCGCTGATCCTGATGGACGTGATGATGCCCGACATGGACGGCTACGAGACGGCCGAACTGATTCGACGGCGCGAGAGTTCCCGTTATACGCCGATCATTTTCATTACCGCGAACGTCAGGAGCGACACGCACATCGTCCGTGGGTACGCGGTCGGCGCCGTCGACTACCTGTTCAAGCCCTTCGTCCCTGAAGTGCTCCTGTGGAAGGTCGCTGTCTTCGTCGATCTGTACGTCAAGCGGCAGGCCGTGAACGATTCGACCGACGCGCTGAAACGCGCGTACGACGACATGGAACACCGGGTCGAGGAACGGACGAGCGAGCTGGCGGCGACCAACCATTCGCTCGAGGCCGAAATGGCGGAGCGCCAAAGCGTGGAGCTCCAGCGCACGCAGGGGCTCGAACGCGAGCACCTGGGCTCTCTCGAGGCGGACGCGATGACCCGGTTGAAGGACGAGTTCCTGGCCACCCTCTCGCACGAGCTGCGCACGCCGATCAACGCCATCCTCGGGTGGACGCACATCCTGGAAACGGGCGCCCGGGACAACGCGACCATCGACCGCGCCTTGCGGGTCATCAAGAGGAACGCGCAGGCGCAGGCGCACCTCGTGGCCGACATGATGGATGTGTCCTGCATCATCGGCGGCCGGCTCACGCTCAAGCTGGAGCTGGTGAGTCTTCGTACGGTCATCGAGGCTGCGCTCGAAGCCGTGGAGCCGGCGGTCGACGCCAAGGGCATCACGATCGAGACGGTGCTCGCCGACCTGGCGCCGATCATTGCCGATCGGGACCGCCTCCAGCAGATCATGTGGAACCTCCTGTCGAACGCGATCAAGTTCACGCCGAAGGACGGACGTGTCCGCGTCGAGCTGCGCGCGCACGCGGGCGACATCGTCGTGACCATCGCCGACTCCGGTCAGGGCATCGACCCGGCGTTTCTGCCCCATGTCTTCGACCGCTTTACACAGGCCGACGGCTCGGCCACGCGCGTGCACTGGGGACTGGGTCTCGGCATGGCGATCGTTCGCCACCTCGTCGAGCTCCATGGCGGCGTTGTCATCGCTGCGAGCGACGGCAAGGACAAGGGAGCCACATTCACGGTGACCCTTCCGGTCGGTGCCAGCCCAGGCTGGGAGGCAACGCCCAAGGCTGACGCCGCCCAGGCCGATACTGGAGTTCTTGTCGTCTGACGGTTCGTGGTCGGCGACGTGTTCGATGGCCGCGACAACGCACCCACGGATTCCGCCCCGCCGCTTCGTCTGAAAACCACGGCTGTCTCACAGTCGGACATGCCGATTGTGAACCTCGCACAGCGCACGCTAAACTGTTGATTCCACTCAGAGGAGAGATGTCCGAGTGGTTGAAGGAGCACGCTTGGAAAGCGTGTGTAGGGGAAACCCTACCGTGGGTTCGAATCCCACTCTCTCCGCCAATTAAACCGTATAAATAGAAGTATATAAACGACTTAATCTAGTCTTAAACGGCTCAATACCTCTATTTATCCCACATTTATTCAGGCCTCAGCGGGCCACCAAACGCGCGCTTGGCCGGCGCAGCACTGACAAGACCGGTTGCCGGCGAAGGACGACTGATTGAGCTTATTCAGAATGCCTTCAGCTTGTCGCCGAGGTGGTGCCTGAGATTCCACTTCTTCGTCGTGTCGAGCGCCAGCTCTAGGCAGATGAGGAAGTGGTCGATGTCTTCTTTCTTGAACTGGTCCACGGTTTCCGGCTCAATCTTCGCATCAAGGCAGATGAGGCTTTCCTTGTGCGCGTCTTTGGCT
>CAMDNQ010000008.1 GCA_945903265.1 Candidatus Sulfopaludibacter sp. SbA3 | reverse complement strand
AATCCGAAGACCTTCATCCTCCACGCGGCGTTGCGTCGTCAGGCTTGCGCCCATTGCGAACAATTCCCCACTGCTGCCTCCCGTAGGAGTCTGGGCCGTGTCTCAGTCCCAGTGTGTCCGTCCGCCCTCTCAGGCCGGATACTGATCGTAGCCTTGGTGAGCCATTACCCCACCAACTAGCTAATCAGACGCGGGCCCCTCTTCAAACGCCAGGTCTTGCGATCCCCGGCTTTGATCTCCACCTGTTCAAAGGCAGGATGTTATGCGGTATTAGCGTCCCTTTCGGGACGTTATCCCCCATTCGAAGGTAGGTCACCCACGTGTTACTCACCCGTTCGCCACTCAGTTACCCCTTGCGGGGTAACCGCGTTCGACTTGCATGTGTTAGGCACGCCGCCAGCGTTGATTCTGAGCCAGGATCAAACTCTCATGTTAAAGACGCTGTCCCGCTTTTGCGCCTTGCAGCGCTATGACGGGAGCAACTCAATAACGCGAGCGCCTGTTGAATTCATGGCTCTGCGTTGTTGTAGTACTTTACGCAGCTCCGATTTCGTCCCTTGCGGGGTTTCTCCGGAGCCGTTGTCCGATTGCCCCAGCGTCCGCCCCTTATTGCGGGACTTCAGCCGAATGCATCGGACGAAGCTGACATTTGACGGGTCCGCTTCCATCCCTTCACCTTTCGGCTACGGGACTTCAGCTGACTTCGTTGTGCTTGTACGTCCTATCTAGTTTTCAAAGAACCGGATGCGTCGAATCCGCCTTGCGGCCTCATCGGCGGTCCCCTCCGATCGGCGTCTCAGCCGGTTTTAGGGGAACCTTCTAAGGTTACTATCGGCTTCTGCCTCTGTCAACCCATTTTTCGATGGGTAGGGAGCAGAATGCCAAATAGGTCGTCTACCTGCGTGGCTCTGAACGTCTTAGCGCCGTTCGAGGTTGCGTGTGGAGATATCGGGGACCGACGTGCTGTCGAGACCGATCTGCCACTGCCGGACTGGCGTCCGTCAGGCGAACCTTCTAAGAGTATGTGGCCGCGCCGTCGATGTCAACCCGGCCACCTGTTAACGAACCAGCCTGACCAGGTAGTTGTCCTTCTTACCTTTTCGGACGACGAACAGCTGACCTTGAATTGCGTGTACCGGCAGCAGCCGAAACTTCTCATCAGTCACGCGCTCGTCGTTGATATAGATGCCGCCGCCTCGGATGAGCCGTGTCGCCTCGCTTTTTGAAGTCACTACTCCGGACGTCGCCAGGAACTCTACGATGGGCCAGCCCGCGTCGACATAGTCAGCCGTCGTCGATGGGACATTCGGAAAGACCTGCAGCAAGTCGGCGACCGACATCGTCGCGAGGGATCCGCCGAACAGCTTCTGTCCCGCGACTTCGGCGTCCCGTACCGCCTCCGCTCCGTGAACGAGACGGGTTACTTCATGCGCGAGCTTACGCTGGGCATGGCGCCGCTCCGGCTCGCGAACCGTCATCCGCTCGAGTTCTTCGATTTCCGGGCGATGGAGAAACGTGAAGAACTTCAGATACTTGACCGCGTCGCGGTCATGCGTGTTCAGCCAGAACTGGTAGAACTCGTACGGCTTCGTCAACGCCGGATCGAGCCAGATCGTGCCGCTTTCGGTCTTGCCGAACTTTGTGCCTGATGCCGTCGTAATCAGCGGGAGCACGAGGCCGTGCACCTTCGCCCCTCTCACTCGGCGAATGAGGTCCATGCCGACCGTGATGTTCCCCCACTGATCGCTGCCGCCCATTTGAAGAGTGCAGTTGAAGCGATCAAAGAGCTCGAGAAAATCGTAGGCCTGCAGGAGCGAGTAACTGAATTCCGTATAGGTGATGCCGTCTTCGCTCTCGAGCCTTCTCTTGACGGAATCCTTGGCCAGCATCGCGTTGACCGAGAAGTGCTTCCCAATGTCACGCATGAAGTCGATCGCGGTGATCTTGTTCAGCCACTCCGCGTTGTTGACAAGGCGGGCCGGCGCGGTAGTGCTGTCGAAATCAAGGAACCGTGCGAGCTGCGCGCGAATACCTGCGACGTTTTCTTCGACTTTTTCACCCGTCAGCAGCTGACGTTCAACGGTCTTGCCGCTCGGGTCCCCGATCAGCCCGGTGCCGCCACCCACAACCGCGATCGGAGCGTGGCCGCAGCGCTGCATGTGCGCCAGGGCGGTCATGACGAGCAACGAGCCTACGTGCAGACTCGGAGCAGTCGGGTCGAAGCCGATGTAGCCGGTGACCTGGCCCTGCCCCAGCGCCTCGCGCGCTCCCTCTGTGGCGTCATGCACGAGGCCGCGCCACTCGAACTCGCCATAGAGGTCCATCAGCCGCTACTATAAACCGGCGCTATGGTGCTCAGCCGCCGCGCCGTCATCAAAGGACTGCTCGCCACCGGTGTCGGGGCTCTGACCGGCACGGCGACGTACGGGGCTGCCTACGAGCGCCATCAGATAGGGATCACGCGCGCGCTGTTGCCCGTGTCGGGGCTTGCGCCTGCCCTGGACGGACTCCGCATCGCGTTTCTCACAGACATTCATCACAGCAGCACGGTGCCCGCGGACGACGTGACGGCTGCCGTGAACCTGGCGCTGGCGCAGAATCCCGACGTCATCGTTCTGGGCGGCGATTACGTGACGTTCGGCGATAGAGCGTTTGTGGGACCGGTTGCCGAATTACTGGCACCGTTGAAAGCGCCGCACGGGGTGTTTGCCATCCTCGGGAATCATGACGACGACCGGGATATGGCGGCGGCGCTCGAGACGCAGCATATCGACGTGCTGAAAGACGCACGGACACGGCTGGAGATTCGAGGCGAGCGCCTTGAACTCGCCGGACTGCGTTTCTGGACGCGGCGGCCGCAGGATGTCGCACGCGTGCTGCGGAACAGCACCGATACGGTGCTCCTGCTCGCGCATGACCCGCGGCGCCTCGTCGAAGCGTCGAGCCTCGGCGTGCCCGCCGTGCTGTCGGGCCACACCCATGGAGGCCAGGTGGTCATTCCCGGTTTTGGCGCCGTCGCGAGGCGGACGTTTCCGGTCCTCGCCGGGTTAGGCCAGAGGGATGACACGTCGATCTTCGTGAGCCGTGGGATTGGAACGGTCTACGTCCCGGTTCGCATCAACTGTCCGCCGGAAGTGGCGCTGGTGACTCTGGAGCGACGCTCGGATATCTAGGCGTTTACGAACCGCCGGCCTTCAATCTTCCACCGTCCCGCCAGCATGATTCGCACGGCAGCGGGATAGGCCTGGTGTTCCTCGATCAGGATGCGCGCCGCAAGGCTGTCCGGGCTGTCGCCCGGCATGACCGGAACGGTCCGCTGAAGCACGATGGGCCCGCCATCCAGTTCCCCTGTCACGATGTGCACGGTCACGCCGCTGACCTTGACGCCATGGTCCAGTGCCTGGCGCTGTGCATCGGTTCCCGGAAAAGACGGCAATAACGACGGGTGAATATTGAGAATCGCGTTGGGAAACGCGTCCAATAGCGGTTTGCCGACAAGCCGCATGTAGCCGGCCAGACAAACGAGGCCGACGCGCCGTTCCTGCAGCGCGCGTACGACCGCCTGGTCGTGTCTTTCGCGCGGGGAATAGTCCCGGTGATTGATACAGAGTGTCTCGATGCCCGCCGATTGCCCCCTGGTGAGGCCGGAAGCTTCAGGCTCGTTCGATATGACGACCGCAATCTCGGCGTTCAGCTCGGCGTTGCGTATCGCGTCGATCAGCGCCTGAAGATTGCTCCCCCGGCCAGAGATGAGGACGCCTAACCGGTTCACGAGAGATTGACGTAGGTCACGCTGGGGGGCTCTCCGGCAACGACGTCACCAATCACGCGCGCGTCGCGGCCGCCGCGCGCGGCGAGCTCGTCGAGAAGTGATTCCGCTTTGTCGCGGCCAGTGACGATGATGAGACCGATCCCCATGTTGAACGTCCGCATCATGTCGTCGATCGGCACCTGGCCACTCCGCTGCAGCCACCGGAATATCGGCGGAATCTCCCATGCCGACGCATCGACCACGGCCGCGGTACCGTGCGGAAGCACTCGGGGAAGGTTGTCGGTGATGCCCCCGCCGGTGATGTGCGCCATGCCCTTGATACGGCCGCCATCGAGCAACGGGCGAATGTACGGCAGGTACGATTTGTGCGGCTCCATCAGCGCTTCACCGACAGTCTTGCCAAGTTCAGGAACGTGACTGTCGACCGTCAGGCCCAGCCGCTCGAAGACAATTTGCCGCGCCAGCGAATACCCGTTGGTGTGCAGCCCCGATGAGGGCACGCCGACAAGGACATCACCGATGCCGATCGTACGGCCGTTGATCAGGCGCGTCTTGTCCACAACACCGACGATGAAGCCGGCCATGTCGTACTCGCCGTCACTGTAGAAGCCGGGCATCTCGGCGGTCTCGCCGCCGAGCAGCGCGCACCCATTGTCGCGGCACGCGGCGGCAATGCCGCCCACCACCGCTTCGGCGACGTCAGGAGACAGCCGTCCCGTCGCGAGGTAGTCCAGAAAGAACAGTGGCTCCGCGCCCTGGACGAGGACGTCGTTCACGCAGTGGTTCACGAGATCCATACCGACCGTGTCGTGCCGCCCGGCCAGGAATGCGACCTTCAGCTTCGTACCGACGCCGTCGGCGCTGGCAACCAGCACGGGCTCGCGAAAGCGGCCGGTCTCGAGCTGAAACAAGCCGCCGAACGAACCAATCTCCGACAGCACGCCGGTCGTGAACGTGGAGCGTGCAAGCGCCCGGATTCGGCGGACCGTGTCATTGCCCGCGTCGATATCCACGCCGGCGCTCTTGTAATCCATAGTCAGAATTCCAGCCTGTCAATCAACGTGGCTGTGACCGTACGTCCGGTAGACGCGTCCGCAGCCTGCCAGTACGCGGCGCGGGCGGCTCCGAAGAACTGCTCCTCGGCGAAGTCCTCCTCCAGACTCTCGAAGCCCTCCCGCAGCAACTCGGTACCGAGCGCGCGCACCTCGTCGGAGGCGGTGATCAGCCAGGCAATCACTTCGGCAGGCCGCCTGAGAGCGAGCGCCGACAATGCGAGGCTCGCGTCGCGGCGGAGACGATCGGGCGCGCCAGCCGCCGATCGCACGAGCGCTTCGCGCGCGGCGGCGTCGGTCTCGCCGATTGCCGCGAGCGCTGCGACGGCAGCGCGCACGGCGTCGGGGCGTGTCAGTGCGTTGCGAGCGGACTCGTCCAGCCACGCGATTCTCGACTCGCACGAGTCGCCGAGCAGGCACTGTGCGGCCTGCAGAGCGGCGGTGACGTCCGGGGCGGTTTTCGTCAATCCGGTCAACACGCCCAGCGCCCGTCGATCTCCAATCCGTCCCAGTGCGAGGACCGCGTCGTCCTGCAGGGTGCCCTCGGACGTCGCCAGTGCGGCAATCGCGTCCACCGCGTATGTCGCCCGGTGGTCGCCCAGCGCCGACACCACGGCGCTCCGGAAGAAATCGAACCCTCGGCCGATCTCTCCGAGCAGCGCCCGCTGCACACGCTCATTCGCCGGCAGCGCTGCCACTGCACGAATCAGCGCGGGACGCACAAACTCCGACTGCTCGGCGCTGAGCGCGGCCAGGAGCGCATCGGTGAGGTCCGCGCTCGGATGACGCTCGAACCAGCGATAGACGACCTCGCGCACGCGATCATTCCTGTCGGCGATCAGGGTGCGCATCAGCGCGGCGGTCCCACCGTCGTTGAACGACGTCAGGATGACGAGCGCGCGATACCGGACGAACTCGTCCGGATGCGCGCGTGCGGATACGGCGAGCGCGGGCACGACCGAGGCGGCCGGAACGCGGCGAATCATCCGCGCCGCGGTCATGCGCGTCGCATAATTGAAATCTGAGAGGCTGTCGATATGGCGCTTCAGGTCGGCGTCGGACAGGCTCTGCGCCGAAGCGCACAGCGCGGCCGCCAGGACCATCAGGGTGGCGAGCGGGAATCGTCGCAGCACGTCGTCAGCTCGTGACGGAGTCTTTCTCCAGCGCCGGAAACGCGAATTCGCGAGGCTCCACGTTCCCGCCGTCGGGATTCAGCTTGAGCGCAAGCTGGAGGTAGGCGGTTTCGTCGCGCGGAAAGTCGACGGGGTACACCCCTGTGTAGCACGACGTGCAGTACTTCGTCGATCCGCCGGACACACAGGACGTCAATCCCTCGAGACTGAGATAGGCGACGCTGTCCGCGTCGAGGTACTTGCGGATCTCCTCGAGCGAGTGAGTCGCACCGATCAACTCCGAGCGGCGCGGCGTATCGACCCCGTAGAAACAGGGCGACACGGTCGGCGGACAACTGATCCGCATGTGCACTTCCCGTGCGCCGGCGCCGCGGACCATCCGAACGATCTTCCGGCTTGTCGTGCCGCGGACGATCGAGTCGTCCACCAGGATGACGCGTCTGCCGTCGATGATGCTCTTCACCGGGTTCAGCTTCACACGGACACCGAAGTGCCGAATCGACTGCTGCGGCTCGATAAAGGTGCGCCCCACGTAGTGATTCCGAATGAGTCCCATCCGCATCGGAATGCCGGACGCCTCGGCGAAGCCAACGGCCGCGCACACGCCAGAATCGGGGATTGGAATCACGACGTCGGCCTCGACGGGCGCCTCTTTCGCAAGCTGCCGTCCGAGCTGGGTGCGCACTTCGTTGACACTCTCGCCGAAGACATAGCTGTCGGGCCGCGCGAAGTAGACGTGCTCGAAGATGCACTGCGACGCGGGCGCGGGCGCGAATGGCTTGATCGACTTCATGCCCGACGCGCTCATCACGACAAGCTCACCTGGCTCCACATCGCGGACGTACGTGGCGCCGATCAGGTCGAGCGCGCATGTTTCGGAACAGAGCACCCAGGCGTCGCCGAGGCGCCCGATCGCCAGCGGCCTGAACCCGTTCGGGTCCCTGACGCCTATCAGGCGGTCCTTCGTCATCATGACAAACGAAAATGCGCCGCGAACCTGCGAAATCGCGTCGACGATCGCGTGTTCGCTGCCGTCCTCGCGCGACCGCGCGAACAGATGCACGACGACTTCGGTATCGCTGCTGGTCTGGAAAATTGCGCCGACCTTGACGAGCGCGTCGCGGACCTCGCCGGCGTTAATCAGGTTGCCGTTGTGGCAAATGGCGAACTGCCCGTGGGTACTGTCGATCACGATCGGCTGGGCGTTCGCCACCCGGCTCTCGCCGGCGGTCGAGTACCGGACATGACCAATCGCCATCGTTCCCGGGAGAGTCCCGAGCGCCGTGGCGTCGAACGCCTCGTTGACGTACCCCATCGCCTTGCGGTGACGAATCTGGATCCCGTCGGAGGCGGCAATCCCCGCGCTCTCCTGTCCCCGGTGCTGCAGCGCGTACAGCCCGAGGTACGTGAGGTTCGCGGCCTCGGGATGTCCGAAGATGCCAAACACGCCGCATTCGTCGCGGAACTTATCCAGCAAGGGAACTCTTAGTGTACGGCCTTACGCAATAGCGCGCTCGCGATCGAAATAGGCGCCTATCGCCTCCGACCAGATGCGCTCGGCGTCGGCCAGCGATTCGTCAAGGGCGGTTTCCCGCCCGATCGTGACGCGAATGCGGTCGCCACCAACCCGGCCAACGATCGCCGCGGGGACGCCGGCGCCGGCTGCCAGCCTCACGAGCTCGGCCGCGCGCGAGGGCTCAACCGACACGATGACCCGCGACGCAGATTCCCCGAAGAGGGTCGACACTGCCGCCATGGCCCCAGCGGCAGCCTCGATCGTCGGAACGTCAATCGTGGCCCCGAGCCCGGTATCGAAACAGCACTCGGCGAGCGTTACGGCAACGCCGCCCTCCGCACAATCATGCGCCGAGCGAATGAGACCGGCAGCGATCCCGGCGACCAGCAACCGCTGCAGCGCGGCTTCGGCAGGCAGGTCCAGAACAGGCGGCACTCCACGAACCAGTCCGTGGATCACCTTCAGGTATTCGCTTCCGCCAAGCTCACCACGGCCAACCCCTAACAACACGATCGTGTCGCCGTCATGAGCGAACGCGCGCCGCGCGATCTTGGAGGCGTCCTCGACAAGGCCCACCACACCGAGCACCGGCGTCGGCAGCACGCCGCGGCCGTCAGTTTCGTTGTAGAGGCTGACATTTCCTCCAGTAATGGGAATGCCGAGCGCGCGGCACGCCGCGGAAATGCCCTCCACGGCCTGACCGAACTGCCACATGATCTCGGGCCGCTCGGGATTGCCGAAGTTCAGGCAATTGGTCGCGCCAATCGGTTCTCCGCCGGCACACGCCACGTTGCGAGCGGCTTCGGCGACAGCCAGCTGCGCTCCCTGGAACGGGTCGAGATACACGAACCGTGCGTTCCCATCGGTGGACAGAGCCAGGGCGCGGTTTGTTTCCTTGACCCGGACGACACCGGCTCCCATTCCTGGCACGACGAGCGTATTCGTCCGCACCATGTGGTCGTACTGCCGGTAGACCCAGCGCTTGCTGGCGATGCCTGGCGATGCCAGCAGCCGCCTGAAGACGTCGGCGGGCGGCGGCGGCGGTCCAAGCGATGACAGGTCGAGTCGCCGCGCTTCAGCCAGGTATGCGGGCTCGGCCATCGGCCGCTGGTACACCGGCGCTTCGTCAGTCAGGCATCTGGCGGGAATATCCGCGACGACGTCGCCGTGGTGCTTCACGAGCAGGCGGCCATCGGTTGTGACCTCGCCGATTCGCACGGCGTGCAGGTCCCACTTCTCGAAGATCCGCTCTACCTCGGCTTCTCGCCCCTGCTTCACGACGAGCAGCATCCGCTCCTGCGATTCCGACAGCATGATTTCGTAGGGCGTCATCCCGGTCTCGCGTTGCGGCACCAGCGAGACGTCGATCGCGATACCTGCACCGCCGCGCGAACCCATCTCGGCTGTCGAACAGGTGAGGCCCGCGGCGCCCATATCCTGGATGCCCACCAGCGTGTCGGTTTTCATGACCTCGAGGCACGCCTCGAGGAGCAGTTTTTCCATGAACGGATCGCCCACCTGAACGGCGGGACGCTTCTCCGCGGACGCCTCGTCGAATTCGGCCGAAGCCATCGTCGCGCCATGGATTCCGTCGCGACCGGTCTTGGCACCGACGTAGTAGACGGCATTGCCGGCGCCGGACGCGGCGGCCTTGATGATCTCGTCGGCTTTCGCGATGCCCAGGCAGAAGACATTCACCAGCGGGTTGCCGGTGTAGCTCTCGTCGAACGCGATCTCCCCACCGACGGTCGGGATGCCGATGCTGTTGCCGTATCCCGCGATGCCGCGTACGACACCACTGAATGTGCGGCGGACGAGCGGGTCCTCCAGCGGCCCGAACCGCAGGGAATTGAGCAGCGCGATCGGCCGGGCCCCCATCGTGAAGATGTCGCGGATGATCCCGCCGACGCCGGTCGCCGCGCCTTGATACGGCTCGATGAACGACGGATGGTTGTGGGATTCGATCTTGAACACGGCCGCCAGGCCGTCACCGATGTCGACGGCGCCGGCATTCTCTCCCGGACCCTGGAGGACTCGCGGGCCCGTCGTGGGCAACTTCCGCAGATGGACGCGGGAACTCTTGTAGCTGCAGTGCTCGGACCACATCACCGAGAAGATGCCGAGCTCGGTAACGGTCGGCTCGCGCCCGAGCATCTCGAGGATGCGCTGATACTCGTCGCGCGTCAGGCCGTGCTGCTGGAGGATCTGATCGGAGGCCGTCATCGCGCAGCGGCAAACATGCCGTGGGTGACCGCTTTGACCGCGGATTCGAGCACGACGTAGCCGTCGGCGCTGCCCAGGGCCAGCTCACACGCCCGTTCCGGATGCGGCATCAGTCCGACGACATTACGCGCGTCGTTGCAGATACCCGCAATGTTGGCGGCCGATCCGTTCGGGTTCGCTTCGGGCATCATCGCGCCGTCCGCCGTCGTGTAGCGAAAAATCACCTGCCGGTTCTTCTCGAGCCGCTCGATGACGCCGGGCTCGGCGTAGTAATTGCCCTCCCCGTGCGCAATCGGAATCCGCAGGATCTGGCCGGGACGGCAGGCATTCGTGAACGGCGTGTCGATCTGTTCCACTTTGACGAAGACGTGCTCGCACTGGAACTTGACGCTTCGGTTTCGCAGCATCGCGCCCGGCAGCAGACCCGCCTCCAGCAACACCTGGAAGCCGTTGCAGATGCCGAGCACGGGGCCGCCCCTGTCAGCAAACTGCTGCACTTCCCGCATGATCGGAGAAAACCGCGCGATGGCGCCCGTGCGCAGGTAATCGCCGTGCGCGAAACCTCCCGGCAGCACGACCACGTCGGCGCCGCCGAGACTCGTCTCCTTGTGCCAGACGAACGCCGCGTCCTGCCCGAGCACATGCCGCGCGGCGTGATACGCGTCGTGGTCGCAATTGGATCCCGGGAAGACAACCACGGCAAACTTCATCGCTTCGCCGCCTCCGTCTTCTCGATGTCGATGCGATAGCTTTCGATCACCGGATTCGCCAGCAGCTTGTCGGCTGCTTCCGACGCGATGCGGCGCGCCTCGTCCTCGGTCTTCGCATCGATGTCGAGCTCGAAATACTTGCCCTGGCGCACGGCAGTCACCGATGCGTAGCCCAACGTATGAAGCGCGTCGGCGACGGTCGTGCCCTGGGGATCGAACACCGACGGCTTCAGCATGACGAACACGCGCGCTCGCATCAGACCGCTACCTCCTGAAACACTCTCTCGAAAATGTGGTCGACGTGCCGAAGCTGATCGTTCAGGTCGAAAGCCCGTTCGAGATCCGGACGCGGCAGCACCCTCGTGATGTCCGGGTCGTTCAGGAGAAGCTGTTTGAAATCCCGCTGCTCCGAGAACGCCCGCATCGCGTTGCGCTGGACCCATTCGTAGGCCTCTTCGCGCGATGCGCCGCGGCGAGCCAACTCGAGCAGGACCGTTCCGGAAAACACAACGCCGCGCGACCGGTCCAGGTTCTCGCGCATGCGATCCGGGTATACCACCATTCCAGTCACGATCCGCGTGAAGCGTCTGAGCATGTGATCCAGGGCGATGAATGAATCGGGCAGGATCACCCGTTCGACCGACGAATGCGAAATATCCCGCTCGTGCCACAGCGCATTGTTCTCGAACGCGGCGCCCGCATTCGCGCGCAGCAACCGCGCCAGGCCGACGATCTGCTCGCACCCGATCGGGTTGCGCTTGTGCGGCATCGCGGATGAGCCCTTCTGGCCCTTGCCGAACGGCTCCTCCACTTCGCCAATTTCCGTCTTCTGCAGTCCGCGAATCTCGAGCGCGAACTTTTCAAGCGACGAGGCGGTAATTGCCAGCGCCGACAGAAGCTCCGCGTGCCGGTCGCGCTGAATCACCTGCGAGGCCACGGGCGCAGGATCGAGACCGAGCGACCGGCAGGCGTCCGCCTCAATCGTCGGCGGGAGATGCGCGAATGTTCCGACCGCACCGGACAACTTTCCGACGGACACCACCTGGCGCGCCCGCTGGATCCGGTCAACGTTCCGCGACAGCTCGGCGTACCACAGTGCCAGCTTCAAGCCGAACGTCATCGGCTCGGCGTGCACGCCGTGCGTGCGTCCGATCATCGGCGTGTGCCGGTGCTCGGCCGCCCTCGCCCGGACCGCCTGCATCGCGCCTCGAAGGTCCTGGAGGATGAGATCGCACGCTTCGCGCATCTGAAGCGCCTGCGCAGTGTCGACGACGTCTGATGATGTGAGACCGAAGTGCAGCCATCGCGCGGAAGGGCCGACGTGCTCGGCAACGGCGGTGGTGAAGGCGATGACGTCGTGCTGGGTAACCTGCTCGATCTCCTCGATGCGGGCCACGTCGAACCGCGCGCGGTCCCGGACGTCGCGAGCGGCCTCCGCGGGCACGATGCCGCCGCGGGCCATGGCGTCGAGCGCAGCGAGTTCGACCTGCAGCCACGCCTCGTATCTGCGCTGGTCGCTCCAGATGCGACCCATGTCAGCGCCCGTGTAGCGTCGAATCATGCCAGCGAGAGTTTCTCCGGGGGAAGTGTCAAGCCATTGACCGCGCCGAGCACGGTCGCGGAAAGTCCGCCGTCCGCAAAGAGGTCGCGCGCCACCCGCTGCACTTCGCCGACCGTGACCGCTTCGATGCCGGCCAGCGTCTCGTCGAGACCAAAGTGGCGATCGAAGTAGATCTCCTGCCGCGCCAGGTGCGACATCCGGCTCGACGTGCTCTCGAGGTTCAGCATCAGGCTGCCCTTGAGATGATCCTGCGCACGGCGCAGCTCGGATTCGGGCAGCGGCTCGTCTTTCATACGCCGGATCTCCGCGATCACCACATCGATCAGCTCGCTGACCGCGTCATTGGCGCAGCCGGCGTAAATGGTGATCGAACCGGTGTCACGGTACGCGCTCAGGCCACTGAACACCGCATACGCAAGACCGCGCTTCTCCCGTACGTTCTGGAACAGCCGCGAGCTCATGGAGCCGCCGAGAATCGTGTTCAGGATGTAGCTGGAATACCGATCGGCGTGATCCTGCTGATACCCGCGCGTCCCAAGACACACGTGGCTCTGCTCGAGCTCCTTGTTCCGGACGAGGACTGAAGACATGACACGCGGCGCGACGTCCATAATCGGCAGGCTCGTCGTCGGTAGTCCGTCAAAATACTTCTCGACCAGCGCCTTGGCCGCCTGGTGTTCGATGTTGCCGACGACCGAAATAATGAGCGTTGGCGCTGTGTAGACGGTGCTGAAGTACTGCCGCAGACCTTCGATGGTCAGCGATTCGACCGTCTCCTTCGTGCCGAGAATCGGCCGCCCCAGCGGATGGTCGTGCCAGAACCGCTCGACGAACAGTTCGTGGACGAGGTCGTCGGGCGTGTCCTCGACCATCTTGATCTCTTCGAGGACAACTTTCTTCTCGCGCGCGAGGTCGTCAGGCGAGAACGCGGGGTGCATGACGATGTCCGACAACACTTCAACCGCGAGCGGGAGATGCTCGTCAAGGACCTTGATGTAGTAGCTGGCGTATTCCTTGGCAGTGAAGGCGTCCATCTGCCCGCCGATGGAATCGATGGTCTGCGCAATATCCTCGGCGCTGCGCGTCGCGGTGCCTTTGAAGAGCATGTGCTCGACAAAATGGGCTATGCCGCTCTGTTCGGAAGGCTCGTGCCGCGACCCCCGGGCCAGCCAGACACCAATGCTCACCGAGCGGACGTGGGTCATTCGCTCGGTGACGAGTCGAAGACCGCTGGGGAGGACCTCTCGAACAATCGTTGGTGGCGTCACAAATGTTCTGGAATCGTCGCTCGGCCGCGCCCGTGAACCGCTGCAGCAACTCGCTGCAAACCGTTGACAGACAGGGAATTAGAAGACGCTGATCATTCTAGCATGTACAATCAAATGCCCGCATCTTGATGGAAATGCGAGACATAGCGATGCGCGCGTCGACCGACCTGGCCGAGCTCGAACTTTCCGAGCTTGAAGCCGCGCTGCAGGCGCGCGGCGTTCAGCCATTCCACGCGCGGCAGATCTTTCGCTGGCTCTACAAACGCGGCGTGACGGATCTCGACCGCATGACCGACATCGGCCGGTCGCTGCGAGAGACGCTCCGGTCCGACTTCACCATCACCACGCCGCTCGTCACGGGCGACGAGCGCTCGACCGACGGCACACGCAAGTTTCTGCTGGAGCTTGCCGACCGACGCCGTGTCGAAGCGGTGTTCATCCCGGATACGCCTTCCATGACGTTCTGTATCTCGACCCAGGTCGGATGCGCCATGTCATGCGGCTTCTGTCTGACGGGCAAGATGGGCCTCGTCAGGAACCTGACCGCGGGCGAAATAGTCGGCCAGGTGCGCGTCCTGACGGCCGCGACAGGGATGCTCGAACACCCGTTCAATATCGTGCTCATGGGGATGGGGGAGCCGCTCCATAACTACGACAACACGATGAAGGCGCTGCGCATCCTCAATTCGGAGCACGGGTTTGCGATGTCGCCTCGACGGATCACGCTCTCGACCGTCGGCATTGTCCCGGCGCTCGAACGGCTCGCGCGGGAGCCCCTGATGCCGAATCTCGCCGTCTCGCTGCATGCGACGACCGACGAACAGCGGACGGCGCTCGTGCCACCGAACAGCAAGTACCCGCTGGCGGCCGTCCTCGACGCGTGCCGGAAGTTCCCGCTCAAGAAGCGCAGCCGCATTACCTTCGAGTACGTGCTGCTCGATCGGATCAACGACACGCCTGACGACGCACGCAGACTGGTCAAGCTGCTCGCCGGCATCAAATCCAAGGTCAACCTGATCCCGTTGAACCCCGCTCCGGGCATTCCGTATCAGCGGCCGTCCGACGCCCGCGTCGATCGTTTCGCGCAAATACTGGCGGATCGCCACATGACCGTCTCAGTGCGGAAAAGCCGGGGGCGCGACATCCGAGCCGCCTGCGGCCAGTTGATTGTCGAAGGGGGTTCGAAGAAGTCAGCGGCGCAGCAAATGGCGCTGCTGGTGGGCCCCTCGCCTTCGCTCGGGACAGGCCACTAGGCGGCGACGCCGACGACAGTCGCGTCGCGCTCGCTCGTCACGCGCACATCCACCCATTCGTTGCGCGGCCGCCGCGCGTCCAGCCGCAATTTGAGGTAATTCCCGGTCACCACCGACTGGCCATCGTCCACGGTCAGGGCGCGCAACGTGCTGCCGATCTGCGACTCCCGGAACTGGCGCGACAGAGCCGTGGCCTTCTCGCGGATGGTTGCGGCGCGGGCGCGGACAACACGGCCATCCACCTTCGGGTGCAGTGCCGCGGCGACCGTGCCCGGGCGATCGGAATAGGGAAATACGTGGAGATAGGTCAGCGGCAGTCCATCGAGGGCACGCTGCATCTCGGCAAACTCTTCCGGAGATTCCCCGGGAAATCCGACGATGATGTCCGACCCGATCGACGCGTGAGGCATCAGGGACCGGATCCGCTCCACAAGCCCGCGGTAGTAACTGTTCGTATAGGGCCGTCGCATCGCCTGCAGCATGGCGTCTGACCCGTGCTGGAGAGGCAGGTGAAGATGCGGCGCGAACCGCGGTGACGACGTCACGAGATCGACGATGGCATCCGAGCAATCCATCGGTTCGAGTGAGCTGATTCGAAAGAGAACCGCAGCCTCGGCGCGCGAAAGAGCGGTGAGCAGCTGCAACAGCGAGGACGGTGAATCGAGGTCGCGGCCGTACGACCCGAGATGCACGCCGGTGATCGCGATCTCTTTATAGCCCGCCTTCGTGGCGTGCGCCACCTGCTCGAGAATTGCCGCGACGGGGCGGGACCGGTTCGCGCCCCGCGTCGACGGGATGATGCAGTAGCTGCATCGCTCTTCACATCCTGTCTGGACCCGCAGCGTCAGGGCCGTTCGGCCCGCGACGCCTGGAGCAAGCGTGCTCCCGCAGGGGCCATCTCCGTCCCTGGCCGCCGTCGTCATGCCAACGGCCTCGCCGATGGATTCGATCAGCGACTCCTTATTGATGTTGGAGACGACTCGAATGACGTTGGGCAGCGACCAGGCGTCGTCCGGCCGTCGCGTGGCATAGCAGCCCGTCACCACGACCTTCGCCGCGGCATTGACCCTGGCCACGCGGCGAATGGTCTGACGCGCCGCCTGGTCGGCGCTGGCGGTTACCGAGCATGTATTGACGACAACGAGTTCCGCGTCCTCGATGGAAGAGCACACGCCGCCTCGAGCACGCAGCGCATCCTCCATCTCCAGTGAGTCAGCCTGATTCACGCGGCAGCCGAACGTGACGACCGCGTACTTCATGACGTCAGCGCTTTGCGCCCGATGTCGCGGCGCAGCTGCATTCCCTCGAACCGGATTTCTCCGGCGGCACGATATGCGACGTCGATCGCCTGTTGATACGACTCGCCACGCCCCACGACGGTCAACACGCGGCCGCCCGCCGTCACGAGCTGCCGATCCTGCCGCGCTGTGGCTGCGTGAAACACGAGCGCTCCCGGGACTGAGGCCGCCTGCTCAATCCCGCTGATTGGCGCGCCGGTGACCGGTTGGTCAGGATAGCCTGCGGAGGCGAGGACGAGACCGACGTGCGGTTCGCGCCGGAATTTCGCCGGGCGGGTCGGCAAGGCCCCTGTCGCAGCCGCGCCAAGAAGCCACGAAAGGTCCTCGTCCAGGCGCGGCAGCAACACCTGGGCTTCCGGATCGCCGAGGCGCACGTTGAACTCGATGACCTTCGGTCCCGTTGCGGTCAGCATCAGGCCGACGTATAAGAAGCCGCGGAAGGGATTCCCCTCCCCCGCCATGCCGTTCAGTACGGGCCGGACGATCTCGGCGTGCACGCGTTCTTCCATCGCCGGCGTCATCAGCGGGCTTGGGGCGAAGGCACCCATGCCGCCCGTGTTCGGTCCCTCGTCGTTATCGAAAATGCGCTTGTGATCCTGCGCGGAGGAGAGCGGCACGAAGTCGGTACCGTCGGCCAGCACGAAATACGATGCCTCTTCGCCGGCGAGAAACTCCTCGAGCACGACGCGATTTCCGGCATCTCCGAAACGGCGTTCCACCATCGCGTCGCGGACGGCTGCCTCGGCCGCCTGCCTGTCGGGTGCAATGACGACCCCCTTGCCCGCCGCCAGACCGTCCGCCTTGAGCACGAGCGGATACCCGAGACGCCCGGACGCAATGACAGCCTGCGCGGCCTGAGCGCTGTCGCAGGTCTCGAAACGCGCCGTTGGAACCTCGAACCGGTTCATCACGTCTTTCGCGAACGACTTGCTGGACTCGAGGGCCGCGGCCGCCTTCGTGGGGCCGACAATAGGACGCCCTTCAGCAGTGAACAGGTCGACGACGCCCAGGCTCAGGGGCAGTTCGGGGCCAACAACGGTGAGGTCAACCTGCTCGCGGGCGGCGACCGCCAGCAGGGCGGCCGGATCGTTGAGGGACGCCGGTACGCAGCGCGCCACGGCCCCGATGCCCGGATTCCCCGGTGTGCATACGACCTCCGTGACACTCCGTTCCGCCGCGAGCTTCCAGGCGATGGCGTGCTCGCGGGCGCCGTTGCCGATCACGAGAATCTTCATACGAAAGGAGGGTAATTAGCTGGCGGATAACGACTTGCCGACCGACGAGGGCCTGGGATGGCAGCTGCGCGTACGGTGCCCCAAGGGGTGCAAAACGGGCGGCTTTTCCCGCTTATTTCGTTGACGTAGGCTCCCCGAGCGCCTAGAATCCACGCCTGCCCATGATAGCCTAGCATGTTCGACGTATGTCGAAGGCCGTTACAGGTAGAACCGAAGGCCGGTGAGGGGGTGTTTTTCAAGCGTGGCTGAAGTCAAGCTTCAGGAAGGCGAGTCAATCGAGAGCGCCCTCCGTCGCTTCAAGCGCAAGGTGCAGCAAGAGGACATCATCAAGGACATCAAGAAACACTCCTTTTATCTGAAACCAGGCGATAAGCGGCGGGCAAAACAAGCCCTTGCACGAAAGCGGAACCGGAAGAAACTCCGACGCGAAGCGGAATAGACGCGCCGGCGTGAGCGACGATCACGAGGTGGCGACCGATGGAGTTCCAGGACAAGAGTCTCAACTGCGTGGACTGCGGCACGGAGTTCATCTGGACGGCGGGCGAACAGCTTTTCTTCGCGGATAAGCAGTTCAAGAACGAGCCGAAGCGGTGTAAGAACTGCAAGGCCAAGCGTGCTACCCGGATGACCGTGGGGTCCGCCCCGCGCGAACGGGTGGAAACGCACACCCAGTGTTCAGCATGCGGCAAGGACACTACGGTGCCGTTCCGTCCCACGCAGGGGCGGCCGGTCTTCTGTAAGGAATGCTTCCAGCAGAAGAAATTCGCCGGCGCCGGCGGCGTCTAAACACGTCGCGCACGCCGCGCATCTCGCCACTCACATCACATCAGGACGGGCCAGACCTTCGGGTCTGGCCGTCGTCTCATTCTGGGGGAAATTTCATGCAGATTGACGAGCGTTCCGCAGGCGATATCACGATCCTCGATTTGAAGGGCCGGATGACGCTTGGCGAGGGCGACGAAATACTCAAGGACAAGGTGAACAGCCTTGTGCATCAGGGCAAGAAGAAGCTGGTCCTCAATCTTGCCGGCGTGCCCTACATTGACAGCGCCGGGCTCGGTGAAATCGTCAGGACGTACACGACGGTGAGCCGGCAGGGCGGGAGCCTGAAGCTCCTGAGCCTGACGAAGCGCATTACCGACCTGCTCTCGATCACGAAGCTGCTGACGGTGTTCGAGACGTACGAGACGGAAGCCGACGCGGTGCGCAGCTTCTCTTCGTCCGCCAACGTCTGACCTCCAGTGATCGTGGAATCGCGCCGCGAGGCCGGGTCTTCGGCCATCGCGCTTCTCGCGGCGTCGCTTCGTCCGGAACAATGGACGAAGAACCTGCTGCTTTTTGCCGGCCTGATTTTCGGGGGGCGGCTCCTCGACCCCAGCGCGGTGGGCGCCGCGTTCGGCGCGTTTGTCATCTTCTGCGCGCTGTCCGGCGCGATGTACATCGTCAATGACGTGTGGGATCGCGACGCCGACCGACGTCACCCGTTAAAGCGGTCGCGTCCGCTTGCCTCCGGCGCCCTGTCGGTGGGACTGGCGCTGGGCGCTGCCGCGGCCATCGGGGCCGCTGCGATCGCCGGGGCCACCATGCTGGGAATATCCTTCGCGGAACTGGCCGTGGCATACGCCGCGCTCCTCTTCCTCTACTCCACCCTGCTCAAGCACATTGTGATCGTTGATGTGCTGGCGGTGGCGGCGGGGTTTGTGGTGCGGGCGAGCGCCGGTGCAGTAGCGGTGGACGTGCCGATTCGGTCATGGTTGTTGACGTGCACGACCCTGCTGGCGCTGTTTCTGGTGTTGAGCAAGCGTCGCCACGAGCTCGTGCTGCTCGGCGAAGACGCCGGCCAGCACCGCCGGAGCCTAGACGAGTATTCGCCGTACCTTCTCGACCAGATGATTGCCGTCGTCACGGCGTCGACGGTCATCGCGTACGCCGTATTTGCGACCAGTGCGGAGACCGCCGCCCGGCTGGGCACCGGCTATCTCGGCCTCACGATCCCGTTTGTGCTCTACGGGATCTTCCGATATCTCTATCTAGTGCACCAGAAGCGTGGCGGGGGCAATCCGGCAGCGATGCTCGCGACTGACCCGCCGCTGCTCGCATGCGTGGCGTTGTGGGCCGTCACGATCGTGCTGTTGATGTACTCGCCCCTGGGCCGATAATGCCTGTCGTCCTCGACGCTCCGGAGACACCCGCCCGAGACTCGCGCCGGACGACTGCGCGCGTGGCGGTCGTTCGCACCCGGCCGGAAACCGTCATCGACGACTACGCCCGCGTGATGGATCTTGCCGGCTACCGCGACGTCCTGTCGCGGGACCGCGACACGCTGCTGAAATTGAACCTCTCCTGGACGAAGTATTTTCCGGCGTGCTCGTCCCAGCCCTGGCAGGTCGACGGCGTCGTGACGAAGATGCTGGCCGACGGGTTCAATCCGGCGCGGCTCATCCCAATCGAAAACAAGACCGTCGTCACCGAGCCGTGGGAGGGATGCCGGAACAATCGGTGGGAACCTGTTCTCAAACGGCATGGGCTCACCTTTACACCGCTGACGGAAGTCGAATGGCGCGTGTACCCGTTCAAGAGTCCACTCCTCAAGTTGAATCACATTTTTCCCGAGGGCATCCAGATTCCGGCGATGTATCCGGGACGGCAAATTCTTCACTTGCCCACCGTGAAGACGCACGGCCATGCGGTCATGACCGGATCCGTCAAGAACTCGTTCGGCGGCCTGCTCCGCGAAGTCCGGCATTACGCGCACAAGTACATGCACGAAGTCCTCGTTGATCTCCTGTACATGCAGCAGGAGCTCCATCCGGCGATTTTCACGGCGATGGACGGGACGATCTCCGGGGATGGCGCGGGCCCGCGGACGATGATCCCGCGTGTGACGAACGTGCTGCTCGCGGCATCGGACTCGGTCGCGATCGACGCCATCGCTGCGCGGCTGATGGGTTTCGATCCTCTGTCCATCCCCTTCCTGCGGATGGCGCACGAACGCGGCCTCGGTATCGCGGATCCGCGCGACATCGAGCTCGTCGGCGACGACATCTCGGGAGAAAACTTCGGCTTCACGACGCGCCGGTCGCTCGTTATCTGGGGCGACCAGATGATCCGGCGCGGTTTCCTCCGTCCACTCGAACGGCTGCTGCTGCATTCGCCGCTCATGGTTTGGGCGCCGTTCGCTTCGAATCTCTACCACGATGGCTTCTGGTATCCCACCGTCGGCCGTTCGCGCATTCGCAAGTTCATGCGGACCGAGTGGGGTCCTCTCTTTAGAAAGTACTGACGATGGATCACAACCAGGAAAGACGGCGAGGGCACTTCCGGGGGCGCCGCGGACCCGATCGGCGCGGCTCGGACCGCCGCTCGCCGCCTCCGCAGCAGCAGGGCCAGCCCCGCGACCAGGTGGATGTCGAGCAGATCATGCGTGACATCCGTTCGCGCATCGCGCAGCGTCAGGGGGTCGACTTCTCCACGCAGCAGATCCAGGACCTCGCGGCCCGGAAGCTCGAATCCGTTCTCGATCCCCGCGCCATCAAGCCCTCACTCCTGGAGGCGCTCCGCCGTGGGGCCGGATCCACCGGGCAGGCGACGCCCGCGCAGGCGTCAAGCGAACCGATCTACACCTTCGAGGACACGACGATCTATGACTCGCATCGCGGGCTGATGCGATTCATCCGGCGCCTCCTCAACCCGCTCCTCAAGCTCTTCTTCAACCCGAATCCGCTGATTCGGGCGCTGCACCTTCAGGCGAAGTTGAATGTCGAGACGGCGACGCGCGAGGCCGAGCGCGAACGGCGGCAGACCGAGTGGAATGCCTTGCACTACGAAATCGTGCAGCGCCTGGTGACGGAGATCTCACGACTCAGCCTGGACATCCAGTCGCTGACGATGCGCGTGGAATCGTTGAACGGACGTGTGGACTTCAACGACCGGCGCGTCCGGAGCATGGAGAGCCCGGCGACTGTCGCCCGTCCGGCGCCGCGACCGGTCGTTGAATCACCGGCGGCGTCGGCACCGGCGGCCACGGTAATCACCGAGACTGGGACGACGCCCGAGCCTGTGAGCGAGGGGTCGCCGGACGCCGCACGGCGGCGGCGCCGCCGCCGCCGCGGGCGGCGCGGTTCATTCGGTGGGCCGGAAGGCACGCAGGCCTCAGCAGGCGCGCAGCCGTCCAGCAAGGTAGAGCAGCACGAAAGCGATGGGGCTGGTTCGGACGTGGAGAGCCACGCGGCGGCTCAGAATGACACCCCGCCGGAAGCGCCGCGTCCGCTCCCGGGCGCAGAATCCCACGCGGCACCTTCCGGCGACGATTCCGAGGGTGATCCGACAGATTGAGCCGCCTCGCTGTTGTCGTTCAGCGTTATGGCGCGGACATCAACGGTGGCGCCGAGCTCCATGCGCGGTACATCGCGGAGCGACTTGCCTCGCGATTCGACGTTCGCGTCCTCACGACATGCGCGCGCGATTATGTCAGCTGGCGAAACGACTTTCCCCCTGGCGCCGACACGGTCCACGGCATCCAGGTGGAGCGCTTCCCGGTTGCGCGCGAGCGGAACCTGCCGGATTTCGGCATCAAGACGCGGCGGGTGTTCGTCCGCGCGCACACGCTGCAGGAAGAGCTCGACTGGATCGAGAGCCAGGGGCCGGTCAGCCCCGGATTGCTGACGCGGCTGCGCCGGTCGCGGGACGAGTTTGAATTCGTGATCCTGTTCAGCGTGCGATACCACCAGACGTATTACGGGGCGCGAGCCCTCTCCGATCGTGCCGTGCTCGTGCCGACGGCGGAGCGTGAGCCGGCACTGGGGCTCTCGATGTTTCAGCCTGTCTTCCGTGGAGTGCGCGCCATCATGTACAACTCGCCGGAAGAGCGCGCCGCGATCCATGCGCTGTCGCACAACGAATCGGTTCCTGGCGTCGTGGTGGGCGTCGGGTCAGCCATCCCCGCCACAGTCGATGCGGCAAAGGCGCGGAAGACGTTTGGCTTGAACGGACCTTTCCTGCTGTACGTCGGGCGCATCGACGAAAACAAAGGGTGCGCGGAGCTGTTTGATTTCTATCTTCGCTACCTTCAGACCGCTCCTCGACCGATTGACCTCGTGCTCGTAGGAACAGCTGCGATGCCGATTCCGGAGCACCCGCGGATCCGTCATCTCGGGTATGTTGCCGATCAGGACAAGTTCGACGTGCTGGCGGCGGCAGAAGCTCTCGTGATGCCCTCGGCCTACGAAAGCTTGTCAATGGTGACGTTGGAGGCATGGGCGCTCGGCCGGCCCGTTCTTGCGAATGCCCGCTGTGACGTGCTCGTGGGTCAGTGCCGGCGCAGCGGGGGGGGCTTTTGCTACGCGCACTTCGGCGATTTTGAAACGATGCTCGAACGCCTGCTGGCGGACCCATCGGTTTCCGCGGATCTCGGCCGCCGCGGGCGGCTGTACTACGATGCGCAGTACAGTTGGTCTGTCATCGAAGACAAGTATCTGACCATGTTCGATCGATTGAGATCAGAGCCACGAGCGACGGCGATGGAACGCCTCCCCGGCTGGTTCGCACGTCGGCGGCCGGACCGACCCGCCGCTATCGACGTGGTCGCCGGACTTCCGAGCGGCGCCGCACCCGAGGCCGCGGCATGAAGCTCGCGTTCGTCACCCCTCGGTACGGTGCCGATGTGGCGTCTGGCGCTGAGCATGCGTGCCGGCTGCTCGCCGAGCATGTCAGCGGCCGTCACCACGTCGAAGTGCTCACGACGTGCGCGCGCGACCCCCGAACGTGGGCCAATGAGTTTTCCGAGGGCACCGACCGCGTGCGTGGTGTCCTGGTCCGTCGCTTCGCGGTCAACCAGCAGCACGACGCTGACGCGTTTCGCCGGCTTTCGAACGAGATGGCCGGGATGCCGCACGGCCGGGAAGACGAGCGCGAGTGGGTTCGGCAGCTGGGTCCGAATTCTCCTGGACTGATCGACCATCTCAAGCGACATCACCGCTCCTTCGACGCGGTTCTCTTTTTCTCGCTGTACCACGCCACCACAGTCTTTGGCGTCGAAGCGGCCGCTGAACGGGCCGTTCTGTTTCCCCACGTGCAGGTCGATCCGGTTCTGCGCTTCGGCATCTGGCAGGATGTCTTTCGCGCCGTCAAGGCCGTCGGCTACTTCTCGCCTTCCGAGCGCACGGTGATCCGCGACTACTTGCGCGTGCCCGTCAACGAGGAATTTGTCGGTATCGGCGTCGACGTGCCGGCGCAGCAGTCGTACCCTCGCCACCAGCAGGACCCATCCGACGAGCCAGAGTCCGAGGATGACCAGCCGTCGCCGCCCGATTCCACACAAGATGCCGACGAGTATCTAGCCGGACGCGGCGTGTTGTTTCGCCGGCGTCATCGCCTGTACGGGCCTTTCGTGTTGTACGGCGGCCGTCTGCAACCGGACAATGGCTCCGAAGAAATGCTCGAGTATTTCGACGCCTATGCCGGCGGAAACGGGGATACCCCGCTGGTGCTGATGGGCGTGAAGCTGATGACGGTTCCGGAGCCTCGCTTTGTGCGCATGGCGGGGATTCTCCCCGACCGCGAACGGATGGTCGCGTGCGAGGCTGCCGAGGTGACGTTGGCGCCGGACTCCGCGGATCTCCTGGGCACCTCCGTGCTGGAAAGTCTTGCCGTGGGGACGCCGGTGCTCGCGAGCGCGCGCAACCTCGCGGCCGTCGATCACTGCAAGCGCAGCAACGGCGGACTGTTCTACGCGACGCGCGACGAATTCATCGACGCGATGGGGCTGTTGATGGGCGACCAGCGCCTCCGCCAGCGCCTGGGCGAAAGCGGCCGCAGATACATCAACCAGCATTGCCGGTGGGACGCGGTCCTGGGCCGCTTCGAACGGCTGCTGGCCCGCGTCAAACAACCCTGAAGGTGGCGTCCGAGCCCGATCCTGACGCCGACGTCCCGTACGGCGAGGATCTGCAGAGCCCAGAAGGCGCGAGAGCGTGGGCCGACGCCGCTGATCGCAAGCGCCCGCACCGGTTCCCCATCCGCCTGGCCATCGTCGAGCGAATCAAGGCGCTGCCCGACGGCGCGCGTGTTCTGGAGCTCGGTTCTGGCCCCGGTCTGCTCGCTGAACAGGTCCTGTCACAGTGCTCCGCGCTCGGAACGTACACCCTGTTCGATTTTTCGGAGCCGATGGTCGCCATGAGCAGGCAGCGGACGGCGCGGTTTGCCGCAGCGCAGTTCGTGGTGGGGGACTTCAGGACACGCTCGTGGGCTATCCGCGTTCCGGGCCCGTGGGATGCCGTCGTGTCGACACAGGCGGTGCACGAAGTCCGGCACAAACGACACGTGCCCGCGCTCTATCGCGACATTGTCGAGATTCTCGCCCCGTCCGGCCTGTTCCTCGTCGGCGACCGGACGCCGGAGGATGACTCGCCGAGGAGTACGGCCCTGTTCATGACGGCCGACGAACAACTGAGCGCGCTGCGAGGCGCGGGCTTTATTGACGTTCGTCTCGTCACTTCCGGAGACGCCCTCGCCCTGTGCGAGGCGCGTACACCGCCGGCCGGATCGCTTACTCGCGACTGAGCTGGGTGGTCGGCAGTGTCGGCCGAGGGCGCGTGCGCGGCGCCTCATCAGGACGAGTCTCGTCGTCCACGCCGGCTTTCCGGCGGCGCGGGCCAATTTCATACCGCTTGATCATCTCGTTCAACGTGGTCGGCTTGATTTTCAGGAGCTCCGCCGCACGCTTCTGAACGCCGCCGGCCGCTTCCAGGGTCGATTCGATCAGCCGCTTTTCCACGCTCGTGATGACATCCTTGAAGGAAATCCCTTCCGGTGGCACGACGAACCGCGGGATGTGGAACGAAGGAGACGACCGCACGTGCTCGGGAATCAGGTCGGCGTCGATGCGCTGGCCCGACGTGAGCACGACCGCGCGCTCGATGACATTTTCGAGCTCTCGCACGTTGCCGGGCCAGTCGTAACTCATGAGCATGTCCAGTGCGTCGCCCGTCAGTTCGAGCCCGGGCTTGTTGTTCTCGCGTGTGTACTTCTCGAGGAAGTGCTGCGCCAGAACCGGAA
Source organism: Candidatus Sulfopaludibacter sp. SbA3 (assembly GCA_945903265.1). GTDB lineage: Bacteria > Acidobacteriota > Vicinamibacteria > Vicinamibacterales > UBA2999 > CAXNKG01. The sequence goes on along the minus strand of CAMDNQ010000008.1, from coordinate 127,936 downwards.
TATCGTCCTTCCGCTCACGGAGCGGCGGCAGGTAGATGCTGATGACGTTCAGGCGGTAATAGAGGTCCTCCCGGAAGCCGCCGCCGGTCACCATCTCCCTCAGGTCGCAATTGGTGGCGGCGATGATGCGCACGTCGACCTTGATCGTCTCCATCCCGCCCAGCCGCATGAATTCGCGCTCCTGAATCACGCGCAGCAGCTTCGCCTGGGTCTCGAGCGGAATGTTGCCGATCTCGTCGAAGAAAATGCTCCCCTTGTCAGCAAGGTCACAGAGGCCTTTCTTCGGGTAGACCGCGCCGGTGAACGCCCCCTTCACGTGACCGAAGAGCGTCGACTCCAGGAGGTCCGGGGGCAGGTTGCCGGAGTTCACCGTCACGAACGCACGATCCGAGCGCGCCGAGTGGACGTGAATCGCACGGGCCACCAGTTCCTTGCCGGTGCCGCTCTCGCCCGTAATCAGAATCGTCGATCGGCTTGGCGCCGCCTGGATGATCAGGTTGAATACCTGCTTCATCCGCGGGCTCCTGCCGATGATGCCGGCGAAGTTCTGATACTGCGCCTGGAGCGTCTGACGGAGCGCCACGTTCTCCGCCTTCAGCTGCCGCCGCTCCACGGCATTCCGGACGACCACGAGCACTTCGTCGTTCTTGAACGGCTTCGTGATGTAGTCGAAGGCGCCGCGCTTCATCGCCGAAATCGCCGTTTCGACGGACGCGAACGCGGTAATCATCAGCACCGGCAGCTCGTCATCGATTTTCTTCAGTTCCTCGAGCGCCGCGATGCCGTCCATGCCCGGCATCATGACGTCCACAATCGCCGCGTCGAACGGCACGGACTTGGCCAGCTCGAGACCTTCGGCGCCGGATGCCGCCAGCCTGACGGAATAGCCCTCGCGCGTCAGCAGCGCTTCGAGGATCTCCCGCATGATGTCTTCGTCGTCGATGACCAGAATGGACGCATTACGCCGCATGGATACCTGCTTTTATGAATGCATGGCCCGCATCGGCCGCTCGGCAGCCGCGGGGGGAAATTCGAGGAGGAAGCGCGTTCCCTGTCCGACGATGCTTTCGCAGTCGATCGACCCGAGATGTTCGCGAACGATGCCGTACGTAATGGAAAGCCCGAGACCGGTGCCCCGGCCCATCGATTTGGTGGTGAAGAACGGGTCGTAAATCCGCGCGATGTATTCGCTCGGAATCCCGGACCCGGTATCGGCGACCTCGACGACGACCTTGTCATCCCGGATCGACGTTGTCACCGACAGCCAGCCGCCCTTCGGCATGGCGTCCTTGGCGTTGAGGAACAGGTTGAGGAAGACCTGCTGGAGCTTGTGCTCCATGCCGGTCACGATCGCCACGCCGGCGTACAGCTCGCGTCTGACCTTGACATGCTGCAGCGCGAACTGATGCTCCAGCAGCGACAACACGTCGTTGACGACCCCGTTCACGTCGACGGCGCTCATTTCTGTGGACGCCGCAGACGGGGGACGCGACAGGTTCAACAGCCCGTTGACGATTTTTGCCGCGCGGAATGTCTGACGCTCGATCTTCTCGAGCAGCTGCGTCCGCGGATCGTCGGGGGACGCGTTCTCGAGCAGCATCTGCGTGAAGCTCGAGATGCCGGTCAGCGGCGTATTCACTTCGTGCGCGACACCGGCCGCGAGCAATCCGATGGATGCCATTTTCTCGGAAATCTGAAGCTGCTCCTCGAGCTCCACGCGCTGCGTAATGTCCTCGAGAATCACGATTGTGCCAACCGTGGTTTCCATCTGCTCGTCGGACGCGCGGAGTGGAACGACCGCGGCATTCACGATCATCGCGCGGGCGTCGGCAGCATCCCGTGCGACGAGCCGGATGCGCGACAGCGTCTCGCCGGCGGGCGTATCCCGGCGTGCCGCCCGAATCGCCTCGACAACCGGCGCGTCGAACACATCGTCGAGCGTCTTGCCCACCGCCGACTCGCGCGAGACCCCGTAGAGCCGCTCGAGTGCGCGGTTCCACCGCACGATGCGGCCGGTCAGGTCGGTCACCAGCAGGCCGTCGTCGAGGGATTCCAGAATGTTCTCGTTGAACGCGCGCAGGCGATCGAGCTCGGAGGCTTTCGTATGCAGCTGCCGGTACAGCCGCGCGTTTTCGAGCGCGGTCGCGATTTGTCCGGCCACCGCCGAAAGCAGCGCCGTGTCCTCGCTGTTCAGCGGCTCGCCAGTTTCCTTGCGCCCGATCGCGAGCACCGCAATGGTCCCCTCGTTTGAGACGCACGGGATGAAGTACGAGAGGCCCGCTTCGCGCCAGAATTCGACTTCCTCGTCGGGAAAGCGGCTCGCTATCAGCGGGTCATCCAGCGAGACGACGTGGCCCTCCTGAAGGCGCGATCCCATCTCGGTTTCCTTTTCCAGAGACGGGGGAGCGCCTGCGTCGAATCCCGAGGCACTCACCGGCGCGAACCGGCGCAGATCGTCGTCGGCGAGCATCAACGCCATCCGCTCGACGAGCAGGGTCTCGACGACCCGCGAGACCAGCCGTTCGCTCAACCTGTTCAGGTCAAGATCGCTATTGAGGTCGCGCGCGAACGCGACGAGCGCACGCCGGTAGTCGTACCGATCGCGGTAAAACATCCGATCGAGGCCGTCCTGTACCGCCTGCTTGACGGTCGGTGCCAGTACGAGTGCGATCGCGGTCACGATGGCGGCGAGCACCCAGTTCGACCCCGCCTCACCGCGTGTGAAGATGCGCTCGAAGCCGTAAAGGAGGAGCGCATACATCGAGACCACCGCCGCAAGCGCCGCGGCTGAGACGACCGCCCGCTTGAAGATGATCTCGACGTCCATCAGCCGGTAGCGGACGATGGCCGAGGCGTACGACAGCGGCACGAGGCTCAGGGGAATCGCCGACAGCTGCATCGGCAGCGACGGCTCCACGCCCAGCGTCCACGGTACGGCGTACACGACGGCAAACGGCGCCGTCCCCAGCGTCGTGCCCCACGCGATCCACCGCAGCTGCCGGCGGGCCGTAATCGACTGCACCTCGCCGAGCGCTCGCGTCAGCGCCACCAGCGCCAGCACAAGACACGCCGCCAGATAGCCGTACTCGAGGCGATCGAGCGCCGCGATGACGCCGACGAAGAGCGGTGCATCCACGGTGCTGCGCGCCAGCGCGACGACGCGCACGCCCCCAAGAAGGACCGCGGGCACATAGATCAACGGCACGACGAGCCGGCCGAGGCCCGTGAGCGTCCACCGCCGCCGCCGTTCCGGAAATACCAGCGCGAAGTGAAGGAAGAGGGCAGGCAGAAGCAGAATGGAAATGACGTCGCCCCAGTAGAAGATCCAGTCGAGACGGTCGAGGCGGCCGCTGAATGAAAACGTGAAAAGCCCGAAGAAGGCCACCGACAGCCAGAAGAAGTGCAGCGTCGCCGGATCGCGCGGGCGCAGCAGCCGCACGGCCCCGCCGATCAGGAGCGTGAAGATGCCGATGCCGGCAAACAGGAAGTACAGCGGCCGTGCGCCGCTCGGAATCAGTGCGATGCGGAGATCGATGACCTCGCGAGCGCCGAGCCGCAGGATCGTGTACCGCGCGCTCGACCCCGGAGCCGAGGCATGCAGCGCCGCCACCACATCGTCAACCGACTCGATCGGACGATCGTCGATGGCGAGCAGCACATCGCCTCTCTGGACGCCGACGTCCGCGCCAGGTGTCGCGGGCGCGATCTCTGTCGCCACAACGCCTTCGGCGGTTCGCGTCCACAGCACGCCGTCTTCGGCCTCGCTGAACGTCGCCCGGGAGACGATATTTGCGGTGCCGAGCGCCAGCAGCAGGGCAACCACCAGGACCGGGAGCCCAGGCTGACTCCAGCGTGCGATGAAACGTGGAAGAGACACGTCCGTCATGGATTTGCCGGCAAGATCACTCCACCGAGCAAACGATATACCACGAGTGGTCTTGTCAGAATCTTCGTAACTCACTGATGGTATTCGCTTTATACCGTCGTTGGCGACGTTTTGGCGGACCCGAATCCAATGACAAGAATGCCTCGTTCAACAAAATGGATGCCAAAAATGGCCAAAAAAAGGGTCTAGAACCGGACGGTGACGCCGCCGACGACGCGCTTCGGCGGACGGACGACGAAGATTTCGTCGTACACCGATGTGTCGAGCAGTTCTTCGCGGAAGAGACTTCGAACGGCGATCAGCATTTCCCATTCGCCGCCGCTGGCGCTGAGAAAGGGCAGCGCCTGGGTGAGCTGCAGGTCGAACCGCGCGCGAGGCGACGTACCCGTCGCATCCGGATTCGCGAAGCGCGAATTCAACTTGTAGAGAAGGAAGACGCGCGTGTCGGTGACGGGAACCGTGCTGGCGAGCGACGCCGTGACGTCATGGAAACGCTCACGATCGGCGCGTGGCGCCGCGATACCGAGTGCAGACAACACCGAGGCATCCCCCGATCGCCCGCGCCACGCCGCGTCTACCCGGGAGTAGTCGATCGATGCCTTGACGAGCTCCGCCGCGGTGTGACTGACGCTGACCGCCCAGCCTCGGGCATCGAAGTCGCCTGCGGACGCCACGTAATAGTGGCTCAGGTCGCCCGTCGACGTCCTGGGCACGGCGCCGAAAAGCGTGACGCGCTGATCGTCCACGTCCTGCTGAAATCCGCGCACGCCGACGACGACATCGCCCGCCCACGCGCGCTCCACCGCGATCTCCAGGTGATCCAGTTGCTCGGCGGTGAGGGCTGTGCGTGCTGACAGCGCGGAGAACGTGCGCTCCGGCGGCACCCACACGCCCATCGTCGGCGGCATGAATTCCTCGGCGCCAGGGGCCGTCAATCGACGCGAGACCGCCGCGCGCAGCGTGAACGATTCGTCCGAGGTCGGCGTGAGCGTCACGCTGGCGCGCGGACTGAAGAGGCTGCGATCCGCCAGGTAGTCGTACCGCGCGAGCTTCGCGCCGTAGTTCAGCGTCACTCGCGGTGACAGCACCCATTCGTCATAGGCGTAGACGCCGCCGGCATTCCGTCCACCATCGGCGAGCACCGGCGCCGCCAGGCCGTTCCGTCCGAATGACCACTGCGTCCCGTAGGTCATCCCCGCCTCGTAGCGGTGAAGAGCGGGCGCGCGCTTGAACGAGGCCGCCACAATCCACGAGGACAGGTCGCCCTGCGTAACCGCGCCGTTCATCGTCCAGTGGCCGCTCGTGGTCGGTGCTTCGAGTGCGAGGAACGCAACGCCACGCGGCGGCCATCCCTGCGGGGACAGGAGTTCCGCGGGTCGATCGAACGAGGCGCTCGTCAGCAGGTCGATATGGCCGTTCCACGGCACGTCGGCAAAGAGCGAGGCGATCCGAGTCGATGATTCGAGGGCACGTCCAAGGTTGGCCAGCGGCGCGTCGAGGAACGACGGCTCGTTGCCTGTCGGAAGCAGCCCGATCGCCGCGTCCTTCAACACACTGCGCCTCAGGTGACGGAGGCGCCAGGCCACTTCACCGTGATCGTGCGTCTCGGCGTCGTCTTGGTCGGCGTCGGCGGCGGCTGTGGCCGCTGCGTCGGTCCCGCCGACCCCCGCGGCGAGCACCGTCACCGCATCTGCCTCAGCGGCGTGGCGAGTCAGGGCGATCGCGGAAACTGTGAGTGACGAGCGGTTCACCTGCAGGACGCGCGCACGCGGCGGTGCATATCCCTGCAGATGCGCCCGGAGAAGATAGGGGCCGTACGGGACGTTCCGAAATGCATACCGTCCGGCGGGATCGGAGACGGCAAAAGCGGTCGTCGAACCGAAGGCGGAAATCACGGCGCCCGCCAGCGGACGTCCTTCGTCATCCAGCACGATGCCGTGGACGTCTGCCTGGGGGGTCGTGGAGGCGTGCGCCAGCACGATGGCCGGCCGGCGCTGTTCGACCTGGGCCGACGCGGGAGCCGCCGCAGCCGCCACACACATACCCGCTGCCAGCGTGCTCAGTGTGAAGCGGTAGGTCATCGTCGTGCGGCGGCCCTCCCTGCCCTTTAGGCCTGAACGGTGAACGACTGGTTCTGCGTGATCGTTTTGCCTGAAATCTTATCCGTGATCTTGAACTCGACGCGGTACTCGCCGGCCGGGAAGCTCTTCAGCGGCACGCCGAGGAAGCCGAGCACCTGATGCCCCGCCTGAATACTGAAGCCGGGCGGCAACGTCTGGGCATTCAGCGCCTGCGGCTGGGTCTTGTTGAAGAACTTCTCCGCGCCGTCGGCTCCCTTGACGTGGAAGTTGTACTCAATCGTGACATCGGGCACGCCGCCCTTGTCCTGCACGCCGTAGACCCAGAAGAGCAGCTGAAAATCCTCAGCGGTCTTGAAGACGGGCGTCTCCGCTGGCGTAATCTGCAGCGTTCCGCCGAACGTGTACGGCTTCACGCGCTGTTCCTCCACGCTCAGCGGCGCGGTCAGCGGCATGACGTCCTTCGCCAGAATCGGCGTGCTGGTGGTGATGTCGGTCGTGCTGTTGTAGTCCGGAACCTTCAGCGTGTACTTGAGCACGCCCGACTTCTGGGGCGGCGCGTTCCTCTGCTGTTGCTGCGGGGTGCGTTCCTTGATCGCGACGTAGAGGTCGTATTCGCCTGGCTTCAGCATGACGGCGCGCTGGACCTTGCCGCCGGCAGGAATCTGGATGAAGTTGATGTCATCCCACGGATAGACAGGCGCCGCAGCCTGCTGATTCCGGTTGTTGTTCTGCTGAGGGGCGGGCTGCACTGGAGCGGCGGCGGCGGCGGCCTTATCGACGGCGCGCACGTACATCGCCACGGCCGGGCTCGTGAGCTTGGTCGAATCGAGCGTCAGAGTGAACGGAATGTACGTCCCTCCTTCGCTGCCCTTCACGAAGTGGTTGCTCTGCCACGCAATGGGAATGTCGGTTGGAGCCGGCTGCTTGCCTGCGCTGACCGCATCCACCAGCTGCACCAGCGCTTCGATGTCGCGCTGTTCCTGCTGACTCCGCTTCTCCTGCTCGCGACGGTCTTGCTGGTTGTTCTGCTGCTGTTGCTGCGCAATCAGAACCGGCGACGCGGCAGCAAGCGCGGCAACCGCGGCGGCCACCGTGAAAACCCGACGGATATGCATCATGCCTCTCTCGTGAGAAAACGCCCGGTGCAGGGCTATCCAAGAATCCGAATCGACTGATCATAGGCACGAATATTGGGCAAGTCAAACAGCCAAACAGCAGAAGTTGCTGAGCAAAATCGCGCGAGCGGCCGAGCCGGTCGTCCAGCGATCGCGTGCTATCATCGCCACCCCTTCATGACCCCGGTAGGTCAAAGGGTTTGACCTACAACGCGCATGGACCTGGATGATATCCTCGTCATCCTGCTCGCAGGCGGAGCTGGCGAACGGCTGTATCCCCTCACCAAGGAACGGGCCAAGCCCGCAGTCTATTTCGGCGGGCCATACCGCATCATCGACTTCACCCTCAGCAACTGCATCAACTCGGGCCTGCGCCGGATTTTCATCGCCACACAGTACAAGTCGCTCTCCCTGAACCGGCACATCCGCATGGGATGGAGCATCGTGTCCGAGGAGCTTGGCGAGTTCATCGAGATCCTGCCGCCGCAGAAGCGCGTCGGCGAACATTGGTACCTGGGCACGGCCGACGCCGTGTATCAGAACGTCTATTCGGTGGTCCAGGAGTCCCCGAGCCACGTCATCATCCTGTCGGGCGACCACGTGTACAAGATGGACTACTCGAAGATGTTGCGGTTCCACCTGGATCGCCAGGCGGACGCCACGCTGGCGACCATTGAAATTCCTGTCAGCGAGAGCCGGCGGTTCGGCATCGTGCATGTGGACGAAACCGACCGCGTCGTCGGGTTCGAGGAAAAACCCGTCACGACACGGCCCGTGCCCGGCTCGTCGGACGTCGCGCTCGCGTCGATGGGCATCTACATCTTCCGCACCGACGTGCTCGTGCGCGCGCTCGAGGAGGACGCGGCGCGTCCCGCCAGCGACCACGACTTTGGCAAGAACGTCATCCCGGCGCTGATTCAGAACGGACCCGTCTATTCCTACCGCTTCTACGACGAGAACAAGAAGGCGTCGAAGTACTGGCGCGACATCGGGACCCTCGATGCCTATTTCGACGCGAGCATGGATCTGTGTCAGGTGAATCCCGAGTTCAACCTGTACGATCCGGAGTGGCCCCTGCGGACAAATCAGCCGCAGGCGCCCCCCGCAAAATTCGTATTCGCTGAAGAGGGCCAGCGGTGCGGTCAGGCGCTCGATTCCGTGATCTCGAGCGGCTGCATTATTTCAGGGAGCCGCATCAACGGAAGCATCTTGTGCCCGAATGTCCGAGTCCATAGCTTCTGCGAGATCGAGCAGGCGATTCTGATGCCCGGCGTCCGCGTCGGCCGGCATGCGCGGCTCCGCCGCGCGATCATCGATCGCGACGTCCTCATCCCGCGCGGCGCGCTCATCGGCTTCAACCCGGAGGAGGATCGCCGGCGCCACACCGTCACCGAGGGCGGCGTCGTCGTCGTCACCGCGGAGGATGAGCCGCTCATCGGACCCATTACCGACGAGTCGCTGCGTGCGGAAGCCGATGCGGATCGTGGCGGCTCGGCAGCGACTTGACAGCTACAGGACAACGGTCAAGAGTCAGATTGTAAGGATGCTGTGCAAATAACGCGTGTACATGGACGGGAGATTCTCGACTCCCGCGGCAATCCGACGGTTGAAGTGGATCTCTGGGCTGGCACCGCGTTCGGCCGCGCGGCGGTGCCCTCCGGCGCGTCGACGGGCGAGCGCGAAGCGCTGGAGTTGCGCGACGGCGACAAGGGCCGGTACCTCGGAAAGGGCGTTCGCACGGCCGTCGGCCATATCAACGGAGAGATCGCCGCGTCGCTGCGCGGTCAGCCGCTCGATCAGCGCGCGATCGACAGCCGTCTGATTGCCCTCGATGGGACACCGACCAAGAGCCGGCTTGGCGCCAACGCGCTGCTCGCGGTCTCGATGGCCGCCGCGAAGGCCGCCGCAGTCGCGGCCGGCGAGCCCCTCTATACCCATATCGCACGGATCAGCGGAAGAGCGAACGAACCGCGCGTCTTGCCTGTGCCCATGATGAACATTCTCAATGGAGGCGCGCATGCCGACAGCAGCGTCGACCTCCAGGAGTTCATGGTCCTGCCGCTTGGCCTGCCGACGTTCAGCGAAGCGCTGCGCGTGGGGACCGAAATTTTCCACGCGCTGCGGTCAATTCTGAAGAAGGCCGGGCACTCGACAGGCGTCGGCGACGAAGGCGGGTTCGCGCCCAATCTCCGTTCCAACCGCGAGGCGCTGGATCTCGTCATGCAGGCCGTCGAAAAGGCCGGCGCGAAGCCTGGGCAGAACGTGTTTCTCGCGCTCGACGTCGCCGCCAGCGAGCTGTGGGAGAACGGCCAGTACGTCTTTAAGAAATCAGGCGAGCCGGCGCGGACGCCCGCCCAGATGGTCGAGATGTACACCGAATGGACGGCGCAGTACCCGATTATCGCCATTGAGGACGGCCTGGGCGAAAGCGACTGGGATGGCTGGAAAATGCTCACGAGGTCGCTCGGCGATCGTGTGCAGCTGGTCGGCGACGACGTGTTCGTTACGAATCCGGAGATCTTGCGAAAAGGAATTGCCGAACGCGTCGGGAACGCGCTCCTTGTAAAGCTCAATCAAATCGGTACGGTCTCAGAAACGCTCGATGCCATCGCGATGGCGCGTGACGCGGGATACGCGACGGTGATCTCCCACCGATCAGGGGAAACCGAAGACAGCACCATCGCGGATCTGGCGGTCGGTACGTCGTCCGGCCAGATCAAGACGGGTTCGGCGAGCCGCAGCGATCGGATCGCCAAATACAATCAACTGCTCCGCATCGAAGAAGAGCTCGGCACCGCCGCGACCTACGCGGGCCGGGGGGCGATCCGGCAGCTCGCAACGGTCCCACACTGATATGCATCGTCTCGTGCTGCTGCGCCACGGCGAAAGTACCTGGAACAGGGAAAACCGGTTCACGGGATGGACAGACGTTGATCTGAACGACAAAGGCCTGAACGAAGCTCGCGAGGCCGGCCGGATCCTCGCCGCCGAGAAGTACGAGTTCGACGTCGCCTATTCGTCGGTGCTCAAGCGGGCCATCCGCACGCTGCAGATCGCGCTCGACGAGCTCGACATGATGTGGCTCCCCGTCCACCGCTCCTGGCGCCTGAACGAGCGGCATTACGGCGCGCTGCAGGGTCTCAACAAGGCGGAGACCGCTGCGCAGCATGGGGAAGCGCAGGTCAAGCTCTGGCGCCGGAGCTATGACATTCCGCCTCCGCCGTTGACGGTGGACGACCCGCGGCATCCGTCGCGCGAGCGGCGCTATGCCGATCTGTCACCGAACGAGCTCCCGCTGACCGAATCGCTGAAGGACACCGTGGACCGGTTCCTTCCCTACTGGCATGGCGCGATCGCGCCGACGATCAAGAGCGGCAAGCACGTGCTGATTGCCGCCCATGGCAACAGCCTTCGCGCTCTCGTCAAGTTTCTGGATAACGTTTCCGACCAGGAGATTGTCGACCTGAACATCCCAACGGGCGTCCCGCTCGTATACCTGCTCAACGACGATCTCCAGCCGCTGCAGAAATTCTATCTGGGCGACCAGGATGCCATCAGGAGCGCGACGCAGGCCATGGCGAATCAGGGGAAGGCGGCCCGCTGACGGACCGCGGCGCGCCTACTCGACGAAGCCCGGGGGATTCTCGTGGCACTGCCCGCTGCCGAAGGGCCCCCTCACCGTCGAATCGACTGGCACAAACGCCCAGTCGAACGCCGTCGGCTTCAGCGTGATCTTCAGGATGCCCAGTGCGTGCGTCACGACCTGCTCACCCCAGGTGCCGAACTTCAACGAATGAGGCCGATTAAAGAACACCGCTCCGCCCGTCCCCGCGACCAGCACCGGCACGCCGTAAGCGGCATTGACCACGCCGTCGGGCGTCACTGGCGGCATCGACGCAAAGAAATGCTCGTGGCCCGTGGCGATCAGGTCTACGCCGTATTTGTACAACTTGCGAAAGATCGGCATGACCCACGCGGGGCTCGCGAAGTTGCCGGACGAAAACGGCGGCCTGTGGAAATAGGCCATGACGCACTTCCGATACTGCGCCGCCAGATCGCGCTCCAGCCACTGAAGCTGGCCCAGTCTGAGATCGGGCGCGACCAGCTCGCTGTTGAGGGCGTAGATACGCCAGCCGCCGAAATCAAACGCCTGATAGCCCAATCGCGGATGACCGGCCTGCGGAAAATACAGGAAGTAGAACGGCAGATCCTTGTCGACGCCATAGTCGTGGTTGCCGGGCGACGGGATCAGGCGGCTCATCAGCTTCCCCCAGATCGACCGGTCGAAGCAGTCGTAGCTCTCCGGTGAACCATCGTCGTTGGAGTTGTCGCCAAAGGTGACACCGATGCTGTTGGGCGTCTCATTCAGCAGCCGCTGCATCAGCAGGCCGGTCTGTTCCGCGCGCTGGGGCGAAGAACAGTGCATGATGTCCCCGACGCCGAAGATGGTTGCCGGCGGCGGCGGGGCCGCGCGCTGCGCGTGCGCCGGCGGGAACACGTCCGGAAACGTGACTGCGACGAAAGCGGCTGCGAGGAACGCGACCCGATGTGATCCGCCGAACGCCATGGCTGATAATTTTCGCCTTTTCTTTGTCGTCTCAGTACTCGACAAGGCGGCACAGATTAGCCCGAATTCCGCTGGCTGGTCTACTGGAATATTGATGCGTACGTTCGGGTCGAGGAACTATTCGACCGGTTTCTCTTCCTTGGCTTCGTCGGCGCCGATGCGGAGCGAACGAAGGAAGCGGCGATCGTTGGAGGTCAGGTCGAAGTTCCGGCGCGCCGGCAGCAGGCGCGCGGGCGTCGTGATCTTGGTGACCGCGCCACCATTGGTCCGGTTCACGAATCCGACCACGGCTTCGAGCGTTACTCGCATCTCGAAACCAGCCTCCCGCGCACTGGCACGGCAGGCTTCCACTTGGGGGCTCTCGGCGACAGCAGCGGCAATCGCGTCGGCCAGCTCTCGGGCGAACCGGTTGACGACGTCATCCATTCCTGTTCCTCCTCAGCCGCCGCCGGGCCGGGATCCGGAAGCGTCTCCTGAGCCGAACCCGCGGACCGGGGAGATCAGCAGGGCTCAGGCGCCAAAAGTGTTTATCTACAGGGGTTTACGCCTTCTTGCAAGGCTGGAGGCATTGTAGAGGCAGCGCCGAAAGGTGTCAACAAACCGACGTACAATTCCCGCCACGTGGAAGGTCCGTTCACCACCCCTGATGACCTTCGGGCGGTGGATCCCATCAGCGACATCGGCGCTCCCGGAGAGTTTCCGTTCACGCGCGGCATCCGTCAGGACATGTACCGCGGCCGCCCGTGGACCATGCGGCAGTACGCCGGCTTCGCGAGCGCGCCGGAATCAAACAGACGCTTTCACTATCTGCTGTCACGGGGCGTGACGGGCCTGAGCGTCGCATTCGATCTGCCGACACAGATTGGATACGACTCCGATCACGCCCTCGCAGCCGGCGAAGTCGGCCGTGTCGGCGTCGCCATCGATTCCATCGAGGACATGGACGTGCTCCTCGCTGACGTGCCGCTCGATCGGATCTCCACGTCGATGACGATCAACGCGACGGCCGTCATCCTGCTGGCACTCTACGCCGCGGTCGCCAGGCGTCATGGCACACCGATTCGCGTGCTGACCGGAACGCTGCAGAACGACATCCTCAAGGAATACGTGGCGCGCGGGACATACATCTATCCACCCGCTCCGTCCCTTCGCATCGTCACCGACATCGTGGCGTTCTGTGCCGCGGAGATGCCGCAATGGAATCCGATGTCCGTCAGCGGGTACCACATTCGCGAGGCTGGATCGACGGCGGCGCAGGAGATCGCGTTCACCCTCGCGCACGGTTGCGCGTACGTACAGGCCGCCATCGATGCGGGCGTCGACGTCGAAGCGATCGGATCGCGGATCTCCTTCTTCTTCAACGCGCATAACAATTTTCTCGAAGAGATCGCGAAGTTCCGCGCCGCGCGCCGCCTGTGGGCGCGCATCATGCGCGATCGATTCGGCGCGCGAACCGGCCGGGCGCAGCAGCTCCGCTTTCATACGCAGACGGCTGGCAGCACGCTCACCGCGCAGCAGCCGGACAACAACATCGTTCGTGTGGCCCTGCAGGCGCTCGCGGCGGTCCTGGGGGGCACCCAGTCGCTGCATTGCAACGGCCGCGACGAGGCGCTGGCGCTGCCGACCGAAGACAGCGCGACGCTCGCCGTGCGCACGCAGCAGGTCATCCTCCACGAAAGCGGCGTCAGCAATACGACGGACCCGGTGGGCGGGTCGTACGCGATCGAGGCCATGACAACCCGGCTGGAGCATGAGGCCGTCGAGCTCATGACGGCGATTGATGTTCGAGGCGGAGCGATTGCGGCCATCGAATCCGGTTTTACGCAGCAACAGATCCAGGAGTCCGCGTACCGCGCGCAGCAGTCGATTGACGGGGGGGAGACGGTCGTCGTCGGCGTGAACCGCTTTGCGAGCGAGGCGCGCATCGAAGATGTCTTTCAGCTCGACCCGGAGGTCGAACGTCGTCAGATTGAACGGGTACGCCAGGTGCGCGCGGGCCGAAGCGACGCCGTCTGGCGCGCGGCGCTTGCGAGGGTCGATCGAACGGCCCGCGATGGAACGAATCTGGTGCCGCCCATCATCGCCGCGGTAGAGGCACACGCCACGCTTGGTGAGATCTCCGACGCGCTTCGACAGGTGTTCGGGGAACATCTCGACGTGCGGAGCCCAACATGACCGCGCCGCTGCTCGACGTTCGCAACCTCACGGTCACCTTTGCCGGAGCCCGTTCGACGGTGACTGCGGTGAACGACGTCTCCTTCCACATCGCGCCGGGAGAGACGCTGGGGCTGGTGGGTGAATCCGGCAGCGGCAAGTCGGTGACCGCCTTCGCGATCCTCCGGCTTCTCCAGGCGCCGGGACGCGTCTCCGCCGGCCAGATCTTCTTCGAGGGACGCGATCTGCTGACGCTTCCGGAGCGGGAGATGCGCCAGGTGCGGGGCGCGCGCATTTCGCTGATCTTTCAGGAACCAATGACGGCCCTGAATCCCGTCATGCGGGTTGGCGACCAGATCGGGGAAGCGCTGACGGTCCACGGGATGGCCTCGCGCGCGGAGGCGCAGCGCCGGGCGGTGGAACTGCTCGAAGCCGTGCACATCCCGAACGCCGGCGAGCGCGTCAGGGATTATCCGCACCAGCTGTCTGGCGGCATGCGCCAGCGAGTGATGATCGCCATCGCTCTGGCCTGCCGGCCGGCACTCATCATCGCCGACGAGCCGACGACGGCCCTCGATGTCACGATCCAGGCGCAAGTGCTCGATCTCCTTCGCGAGCTGCGCACCGCGTTCAATCTTGCATTGCTGCTGATCACGCATGACTTCGGCGTCATCGCCGAAATGGCCGACCGTGTGGCCGTCATGTACAAAGGATCGCTCGTCGAGCAGGGCGCGGTCAGACAGATCCTCCGAGCGCCGGCGCACGAGTACACCCGCAGTCTCCTCGCCGCGGTTCCGGGGACGACCCAGGACAGGGGCGGTCAGGCGCCATCTCCACGATGACGCCCATCCTTGATGTGCGGGGGCTCGTAAAGCACTTCGTGCGGAGGCGCGGATTGTTTCAACCGCCATCAGTCGTCAAGGCGGTCGACGACGTCAGCTTCGCCATTCATGAGGGCGAGATGTTCGGCCTCGTCGGTGAGTCGGGCAGCGGCAAGAGCACGACCGGACGCTGTATCCTCCGCCTCATCGAACCGACCGCAGGAGAAGTGCTCTTTCGAGGCGAGAACGTGCTCGCGTTCTCACGCGAACGGATGCGTCTGGCGCGCCGCGACATGCAGATCGTCTTTCAGGATCCCTATTCGTCGCTCAACCCGCGCATGCGCGCCGGCGACATCGTCGAAGAGCCGCTCATTATTCACAGCCTTGGCGCGCGCCCTGAACGGCGTCAGCGCGTCGCCGAGCTGTTCGAGATGGTTGGGCTCGAGCCCGACCACCTCCAACGCTATCCGCACGAGTTCAGTGGCGGACAGCGCCAGCGGATCGGCATCGCGAGGGCACTGGCGTTGAGCCCGGCGCTCATCATCGCCGACGAGGCGGTGTCGGCGCTGGACGTGTCGATTCAGGCGCAGGTGGTCAGGCTGATGCTCGAACTCCGCGAACGCCTGAAGCTGACGTACCTGTTCATCGCGCACGATCTCAGGCTGGTCGAACACATCTGCAGCCGCGTCGCGGTGATGTATCTCGGGAGAATCGTCGAAATGGGTGAGACAGGTGCGCTGTTCACCGCCCCGGCGCATCCGTACACGCGCGCGCTGCTGAGCGCCGTTCCCGCCCTCGATCCCGATGCCCCGCGCGATCGCATCGTGCTCGACCCCAGCTCGTTCAATCCGGACGCGCCGCTGCGGCCGGTCGGCGCCTCGCATTTCGCGGCCGTCTAGCGCCCTGGCGCGTGGCCGCGCATTACGCCGCGCGTCGGACGTCGCGTTCGATCTGCCCGTCGCGAAAGTGGAGAACGCGGTGCGCGAAGGCGGCAACGTCGGCCTCGTGCGTGACGACAAGGATGGTGTTGCCCGCCTCGTGGAGCCGGTCGAACAGCGCCATGATCTCGGCGCCCGTCTTTGAGTCGAGGTTTCCCGTCGGCTCATCCGCCAGCAGCATCGACGGGTTGTTCACGAGCGCGCGCGCGATAGCCACGCGCTGCCGCTGGCCCCCTGACAGTTCATTGGGCCGATGCCGCATGCGGGACACCAGATCCACCTTCTCCAGCGCGGCTGTCGCGCGTGCCGTGCGGTCCGCCCCGGACACGCCGGCGTAGACCAGCGGCAGCTCCACGTTGTGGAGCGCCGACGCACGCGGCAGCAGGTTGAACGTCTGAAACACGAACCCGATTTCCTCGTTCCGGATGCGGGCGAGCTCGTCGTCGTTCATGTCGCTGACACGTTTGCCGTTCAAGAGGTACGTCCCCTTGGTTGGCGTGTCGAGACAGCCAATCAGGTTCATCAGCGTCGACTTGCCGGATCCTGACGGCCCCATGATCGCCACGTATTCGCCACGCTCGATTTGCAGCGACACGCCGCGGAGCGCGTGGACGTCCTCTGTCCCCATCGTGTAGGTTTTCCAGAGGTCGGTCGTCTCAATCAGCGCCATCGGTCCTGTCAGAGCGATTTGAGCCGCGCCGCCAGCGACTTCACGGCGGGCGGCGCGTCCTTCGGGATATCCGCGGACCAGGTGCGCGTGTTGACGGGAACGATCGACAGTTTCACCGCGGCCGTCTGCCTGCGCATTTCATCGGCTATGGCGCGTGCGAGCTGCGCGACGGGAGAGACGGCCGGTCCCATCACGAAGACACAGATCTCGCGCTGGCCGTCGCGCTGCGCACGGGACGCCAGCGCCCAGGTTTCCGCGATGGCCGCGGCGTCCACCTGCGGAACAAACCGCGCAAGGATCCGCGGAGGCACCTTGTTCCAGAAGGCGCCCTTGGCCGGAGCGCAGGCAATTTCGAAACCCACGGCGGGGGCTTCCTCACAGCGTCCGAATTCCTCGTTCACCGCCTGGCGAAATCGAACGACGGCGGCCTTGCGAACGAGATCGCTCGCGCCGGCGCGGTCGGCAGACGACCCGAACGCCGGCCGCGGCGGCGTCGAGGTGACGACAGGCTCCGACCGGCGCGGCGGCGACGACCCTGCGTCGGCGGCAGGGGTCACCGGCGAAGGCCTGGCGGGCGCGTCGCCAAGACCCTCGTCGTACTCCGCGCGAGCCGAGTCTTCGGTCAGCGTCTTGTACGCGCGCGTCAGCTCCGCGGACCTGACGGCGGCGATTTCCTGGAATTCTTTCCCGAGATGCTGGACCTTGTCGGGGTGATACTTCGCGATCTCACGCCGGAAGGCGCGCTTGATTTCATCCGCAGGGGCGCCGCGAGCGACGCCGAGGAGCTCGTAGAAACTGGTGGACATCTACGAGACGGGATTATTTCTTGAATTCCGCGACGTTGCGCCCGGCGGGTAGCTCGGCAATCGACCGTCGCGTGTCGAGACGACGCGAAGCCTTTTTGGCGCCGCTCACCGCAGTGGTCTTGGCGCAATACGGGCAGAACTTCCACTCGGCCTGGATCGGGCGCCGGCAATGGGGGCATCCCCCGCCGAGTCCGTGGCCACAGGTCGGACACACGGAAAAATCGGGCGAGGTCGCCGCGCCGCAGCCGGGGCACAGCGCGCGCGTCTGCCGGACTTCGGTGACCACGCGGAGCAGTTCCTGGGGCGAGGTCATCCCCGCCTTGACCTTCAGCAAGCCGTCCTCGCCAAGCGTGATCATGCCGGCGGAAATCGCGGCTTCACGAAGCTGCGCCTCGGCGCCGCGCTGCGCGATGAGCCGCCGCAGGCTGTCGGTCACCGCCATGATCTCGTAGATGCCCACGCGTCCCCGATACCCAGTCTGATTGCATTTGTCGCAACCATCAGCGCGATAGAACGTCTGCGCTCCGGCGTCCGCTTCGGAGACGCCCATCGCCCGCAGCGTTTCAGGTTCGGGAGTGTACGGACGACGGCAGTCTGAGCACAGCCGCCGCACGAGGCGCTGGGCGACAACGCCAATGAGGGCCGACGCCGAGACATACGGCTCGATGCCGATGTCGGTGAGACGCGTCACACACGACGGTGCGTCGTCCGTGTGCAGCGTCGACAGCACGAGGTGGCCCGTCTGCGCGGCCTGCATCGCGATGCGCGCCGTCTCCTGATCGCGGATTTCTCCGACCAGGACAACGTCGGGATCCTGCCGGAGGATCGATCGCAGCGCGCTCGCAAACGTCAGGTTGATCTTCGTGTTGATCTGCGTCTGGTTGACGCCGGGAATCTGGTACTCCACCGGGTCTTCGATCGTGATGATGTTCGTCCGTTCTGACCGGATCGACGCAAGCGCGGACGACAGCGAGGTCGTCTTTCCGGACCCGGTCGGTCCGACGACGAGGATCATGCCGTGCTGATGGCGCAGGAAGAAACGGAGATGCTCCATCGAGGCCGCCGAAAACCCGAGTTCTTCGAGCGGCGGCACGCCTTTCCGGTGGTCGAGCACGCGCATCACGATCTTTTCGCCGAAGATCGTGCGGAGGGTCGAGACGCGCAGATCGACGTCCTGCCCGTCGTCGGCGGTGGTGCGAATGCGTCCGTCCTGCGGCAGCCGCTTCTCCGCGATATCGAGACCCGCCATGATCTTCACGCGCGCCACGACGCCGTCATGGACCCACTTCGGCAGGTCCATCACTTCTTTGAGCAGCCCGTCCAGCCGATGGCGGACGACCACGTCACCCTCCGTCGGCTCGATGTGAATGTCGCTGGCGTGGCTCTTCAGCGCGTTCCTGATGACGAGCTCGACCATGTCAATGATCGGGGCGGTCTCGGCCGTCCCGGTCGTGTGAGTGGTCGATTGCTCGAAGATGTCCTCGTCGCGCACGACGGCGGGCGTCCCGGGCGTGCGCGGCGCGAGCATGCCCCCGCGCGCCACGTCGTCGCGGCTCCGGCTCTGCATGCTGCCCGGGGTGACGCGCGTAAGCGCTTTGTCCGGGTACCAGGCCTGAATGGCTTCGATGATCTCGCCGCGCGTCGCGACGACCTGCTTGATGCGGTATCCCGTCTGGAACTCGAGATCCTGCACCAGGGTAAAGAGGAGCGGATCCGACATCGCCACCGTCAGCACGTTCTTCTCGACGGCGACGCCGATGCAGTTGCGCTTGAGGGCGACGTCTTTGGGAATCAGGATGACCGCGCCGGGATCCGGCGGATGTGCAACGAGGTCCGCGTACGCGAACCCCAGCTGGTAGGCGAGCGCCTCCGCAATCTGGCGCTCGGTCGCCATATTCAGGCGGATCAGTACCGAACCCAGACGCTCACCCGAGCGTTTGTGCTCCACCAGCGCGGTCTGCAGATTGTCCTCGGTGATGATCCCCGCCTGGCGGAGACACTCACCGATCATCGTACGCACGGGTACCCCCAAGAATCTGTGAACACGTTCCCCACTGCGTTTCGGCCGACGTGCCAGTTTACGGTAGGGTTTTGGATTTTGTAAGTACAGTGGTGAATCCGTTGGTTCACGCCGATACCCGATAACGTGCAGGAATCCGTCGAACTGCGCACGCAGGTGGCGCGTATTCTCCAGGGCCACGCCGGTGAGATCGTCACCGACACCCTGGGCGTCTACCCGTTTGCCGGGATCGAGCACGTCGGCGCCGAGGACCGGGCCAGGCTCGGGGATCTCGCCTTCCAGCTGCTGACGACCGCGGTCAGGGACGGCGAGCTGGATGCCGACTACCCGGTCGTCGCGGACCTTGGGCGTCTGGCGGTGCAGCACGAGGTGTCGGTCAGGCTGCTGTTCACGGTCATGTACCTGATGGAGCGGTCGGCGCTCGATCAACTCGCGCAGGACGAATCCTTCGGCATCGAGTCGGAACCGTGGCCGACACTGACCCAGATGCTGCATCGGGCCTCGCTCGACGTGTGTGCCGCGGCGTCAGAACATGTCGGCCGCAGCGGCCATTCGATTGTCGACCCGCTGACGACCCTGCATACACGGGCGGTGTTCGTCGCGGCGCTCGAGAAGGAGATTCAGCGCGCCGAGCGCTTCGGCTATCCGTTCGCGGTTATCGTGCTCGACGTCGACGACCTCGAGGACATCAACGCCAAGCACGGACGCGGGGCCGGAGACCGGGTGATCGAGCGCATCGGGATCGTCGTCCGCAACTACTTCCGCGAGACGGATTGGGTGGGCCGGCTGGGTGAAGACATGTTCGGCGTGCTGATGCCGGACATCCAGGGGTTCAATGCGGAGCGGCTCGCCGAGCGGATCCGCGTGACCGTGCAGGAGCGGATGCGGCTCCACGATCATCGATCGGACGAAGCCTACGCGGTGACGGTGTCGGTGGGAGTGCTGGTCGTGCCGTCAGCCGCGCGCGCGATGAAGGCCGAGGTGCTGCTCGAGCAGGCGGTGGCTGCCGTCGGCCGCGCAGGCGCGGCCGGCGGCAACCGCGTACTCAGTCAGCGTCTCGATTCCTGAAGACCGTCATCCCCGGCACACACAAATCCGCCGATGTCGGCGCGCGGGGCGTTGCACGCCGGGGCCGCGGTGGCCGGCACCTCGTGCGAGTAGAACACCCGGAACGTGTCGCCCGCCTTGCCATTGAAGTCGTACACGACCAGCGGATCGCGAAGGGTGATGTCGCCCGATGACATCCCGTAATTCATCGAGATGGCCGCGGCCGGATACATCGCGGGTGTCACCCCCGCCAGCGGCTCGAACCGCGTGTTACGAATGACGCCCTTCTTCACTGGCGCCTGCGTCGTTTCCGGCCGATACGCGGTCGCAACCGCGATCCCCACGTAATTCCGCAGGAAGCTGTTCTCGACGGTCGCGACGCCGTCGCCGCGCCCCGGCTCCGCGTCGATGCGCGAGAAGAACGGGCTCGCCACGCCGACGCGCATCCCCTGCACGTCGCTGTTGCGCACCGTCACGGTCTTGGCGACGTAGTTACTGAACCAGATGCCCGTGGGGTTCTCGAAGGCGCCGGACAGGACGGCGGGATCCCCCCGCACGACGGCCCCGTCGATCTCCAAGCGATCGGCAGGAAACGCCGTGATGGCATTCCGCGACGTGTGCCACACGCGCAGGCCCTTGACGATGCCGTTCCAGCCGATGGCCATGCCGGTCTGGATGGCGCCGTAGGCTTCGTTGTTGGAAAACTCCAGGAGCGGCGTATCGACGGCATCGATCGTCGTGAACTCGCCGTTCTTGCTGTTGTCCGCGCCCTTGAACGTTGGCACGCGCACCGCCTCGATCGCGCCTGCGGCGATGCCGTAGCCAAACACGTCGACGTTGGCCGCGACGTTGTTCCGAAGCGTATTATTCGGCCCGCGCAGCCAGAAGCCGGCGCCCTCGCCGCCGGGATCGCCCGTTGCGCCGCCGTAGCCGCTCCGCGGCGCGAACTCGCCTGATCCCTCGGACCGCATCGCGAAGTTGTGATCGAAGACGTTGAAGCTCTCGTTGCCGTCCTCGGTCACGATGCCCGCGCCCCGCGAGTTGTAGACGACGTTGTCGCGGATCAGGCCGAAGTGGCTGTTGTGAATCGTGATGCCCCACTTCGAGGCGTCGTCTATCGCGTTGCCGATGAGGGTGAACTGGTATCCGCTCGGATTCGGCGTCCGCGGGCCAAACGCGTGATGAAAGTGGAGCGAGTAGCGTCCAATCTGGTTGGTCCCGACGCGTCGCACGCCGCCGTCGGTCCCGTACTCGGTATTACTGAGCACGCCCATTCGCGTGCGGCCGAGGTCCTTGAACGCCGCGTACCGGATGTCGACATCGGGATGCATCACGAAGATCACGTGTCCGCGTGTGCCCTGCGGATTCTCCGAACGGACGACGACGTTGCGGGTGACGTTGCCGACGTGAGGCAGGAACTCGATGCGGTTGTCGGCGGCACGAGCGCCGCGGTGATCGAACCGGAGCGGCAACGCAATTGTCGCTGTCCGGCCGGTGATGGCGGCCAGGGACAGTTCTTCCCACTGAGGGACGTAGCTGGTCCCCCGCTCGTTCTGGCGAAGCTGGCGCGTGTCGGGAATCACGAGCTTGTCGCCCGGCGCCCATCCTGACGCCGCCTCTTCGAGCTGCAGCGTGGTGTGGCGCGCCAGCGGTTCGGCCGTGACTCGAACAAAGGTCGGGGACTTCACCGCCCCATGCATCCGGATCGTCCCAAGCCCGATGAGACCGCCCGTAATCTGCTCCGGATCGCGCGCGGTGTCGATCGGCTGATCGGCCACGACGAGCTCCGCCGTCGCCCCTGCGGCAATCGGCTGGTCGACCGTGCCGATTTCAAGGCGTCCGGTCTCCAGGACGGTCAGGGTACCTACCGTCAGCCGTGTATCCGCGTCCGTCCGGAATCTGAGTTCGCCTTCGACGTCGACACACCGAATGGCCGCGTCGCTGACAACGTCGTAGGCGACCCGCGTGCCGGACGCGACGCGCACCGCGGCGCCCGCACCGGGCACCTGCCGCGTCGACCATGTCGACGGCGCGGACCAGGAGCCGCTCGCCACCGACGTGACTGTCGCGTCAGCACAGATGCGGGGGATGCCGTGCGGCACGCCGCTCGCGGCGGCGAGGTGAGGGTGATCCTGAGCGTTGAGGGTGCCGACCGACGCGACCAGCGCCAGGGCGCCGATTCCGATCACGGTGCGTCTCATGACAACTCCTTCAGTCGTGCGGACTAGTCGTAATACTCCCGGCCGAGGTGCGTGATCAGCTGCTCGCCCTTCATATAGCGAAGAGTGTTCTTCAGCTTCATCAGCTGAATGAACAGATCGTGTTCGGGGTAGACCTCGGGAGCGTGCATGGGTGCCTTGTAATAGAACGACAACCATTCCTGGATGCCCGACATGCCGGACCGCTTCGCGAGGTCGAGGAACAGGGCCGAATCGAGCACAATCGGCGCCGCCAGAATACTGTCGCGGCACAGGAAATTGATCTTCAGCTGCATCGGATAGCCTAGCCACCCGATCAGATCGATATTGTCCCACCCCTCTTTATTGTCGCCGCGCGGGGGGTAGTAGTTGATGCGGACTACGTGGCACAAGTCCTTGTAGAGTTCGGGATAGAGCTGCGGCTGGAAGATGTAATCCAGCGCTGACTTCTTGCTCTCTTCCTTCGTCTTGAACGACTCGGGGTCGTCGAGGACCTCGCCGTCACGGTTGCCAAGGATGTTGGTCGAGTACCAGCCACGGACGCCGAGCAGCCGGGCCTTGAGGCCGGGCGCAATAATCGTCTTGATCAGCGTCTGCCCCGTCTTCATGTCGTTGCCGGCGAGCGGCGCCTGGGTGCGCGCGGCCAACTCCAGCATCGCGGGGATGTCGGCCGTCAGGTTCGGCGCGGCGTTCGCAAACGGGATGCCCTCACGGATCGCCGCGTAGGCGTACACCATGCTCGACGGAATGGCGTCGTCGCTCTGTTCGAGCGCCTTCTCGAATGACGCCACGGTGGCATGCACCGCGGTCTCCTTCATGTAGACCTCGGTACTGCCGGTCCAGATCATGACGAGACGGTCGCATCCGTGCTTGTCCTTGAACGCGCGGATGTCCGCGATGACCTGCTCGGCGAGGTCGCGCTTGTTCTTGCCCTTTTTGACGTTCGGCCCGTCGAGACGCTTCACGTACCGCTGGTCGAACACGGCGGACATCGGCCGAATCGCCTCCAGCTCGCCACGGACCTGATCGAGCTGTGCGGGTTCGAGCACGCCCGCGGTGCGCGCAGCGCCGTAGCAGTCCTCTTCGAAGATGTCCCAGCCGCCGAAGACGATGTCGTTGAGGTCCGCGAGCGGAACGAAATCCTTGATCAGGGGACTGCGATTCTCGGTGCGCTTGCCGAGCCGAATCGTGCCCATCTGGGTCAGCGATCCGATCGGCAACGCGAGCTTTTTGCGGATGGCAAATACGCCGGCGATGGTCGTCGTCGCCACGGCGCCGAGCCCGACGAGCAGTACGCCGAGCTTGCCACCGCTCGACGCGATTTGAAGGGGTGCGGTCACAAGCTCGCCATTTTAGTCCGCGAATACAGTTGTGACAAAGCTAATACGCGCCGCAAATCTCCTCGTCCGCGCCCTATTGACGCGAGCCGCTCAGGGATAACGTTTCGTTGCCGTTCGGCAACCCTGGACCCAGCGTGACGGTTCCGGAAACGAGTTGCCCGAGAACGTGCCGGTCGCCGTGACCGTGACGCCGGAGCGGCCCGCGACCGTTCCGGTACCCGTCGCCGTGAAACTGCCACTGGCACTCACGGTCCCGGTGACTGTCACCCAGGGGGCCGCGCCGGTAATTGTCACCGTGGTCCCGCTGGTCGCGCACGTAATGAGCTTCACGGACGTGAAGTTCGCGAACGGCTCGTGCCCTTGGGGATCCGATGTGACAGTGAGCGTCACGCCGTAGGTCGTTGAGGGCGACGCAGCGGGCGGTGGCGGGGTCGCCGCAGCGATAACGACGACAGCCGCCGCTCCGGCGACCGCCGCATTCGCGCGGGAGGTTGCGAGGATTGTGGTGGTTCCCTGACCGACGGCGGTCACGATGCCGTTGGCGTCGACGCTCGCGATGCTGGTATTGCTGGAACTCCATGTGACGGAACGATCCGTGACGCCCGCCTCGGCGGTGACGGTGGCAGCAAGCGTGGCCCGTTCGCCCTGGGTGAGCAAGATGGAGCTGGGTGTGACCGTCACGCTGAGAACGCTTGTGCCCGCGGTGACCGGAGTTGGGGCCACGCCAGCCGGCGGGACCGCGTTTTTGTCGCCGCAGGACGTGCAGATGAGAGCTGCAAGAACCAGGGCAACGTACGGGCCGCGTAGCCGGATCATCATCGTGTCGCCTCCTGCCTCTTGGCCATTCCGCGGCTCAAGATGTAGCCGGCGACTATGATCATGGGGAAAATCGATGTTTTTTCTACGAAAAGCCTCCCTCGAACGTCTTCCCGTCGCGATGAGCGGCGTGCGCATGGGAGAGCGCGCGCTGCAGATCGGCGTCGATGATGCGACGCTGGTCGGGGCGATTGCCGCGAAGGTGGGATTGAGCGGGCACGCTGCGGTGGCGGTGGCAGACGAGCGTGATGCGGAGCACGCGCGGCGCGCCGCCGCGGCCGCCGGCGCGCTTGTCGATGTGGCCGTGGCGCCGCTCGACGCGCTTCCGTTCCCCGACGACGGATTCGACGTGATCATCCTCCAGCCGGCCGGTTTCGCGCAGCGGCTGGGAGCCGCCCCGGGAGTGGTTCGCGAGGCGTTTCGCGTCCTGCGTGCCGGGGGGCGCCTTGTCATCATCGAGGGGAGGGGCCTGGGCTTCGCCGGACGTCCACGCGGCCCCGTCCCGTCAGACCCCGGCGCGACGCTGAGCGCACTCAATGCCGCCGGCTTCAAGGCCACCCGTGTCCTCGCCGAGCGAGAGGGCTATCGGTTCATCGAGGGCATGAAACACCTGTCCTGACCCCATCAGGCGACAGCCGGCCATTTCGCAGTTAGAATGTGGCCGAAATTCCCCGTCAACTGAAAGGCAAGGCTTTTGCCCTTCAGGCGCTTCTTCATCATGAAACATCACGCTCTCCTCACGACGATTGCAGGACTCCTTGCCGTGGTGACGCTAGCCGCCCAGGAGCAGAGCAGTGTTAGCTCTCAGGGCGGTGTTGGCTCTCAAGGCGGTGCTGGCTCTCAGGACGGGGTCAGCTTCCAGAGCGGCGTGGAGGTGATCAATGTGACCGCCACGGTCACCGACGGTGAGGGCCGTTTCGTATCCGGGCTCCGCCGCGAGGACTTCCGCATCTACGAAGACGGCGAGCTGCAGGAAATCACCCATTTCAACAACGACCGATCGCCCGTGAGCCTCGGGATCGCGCTCGACACGAGCGGCAGCATGACCGCCGACAAGATGTCGGCTGCTCGCGCGGCCATCGATCGTTTCGTCTACGACCTCTTGCAAACAGAGGACGAACTCTTCTTCCTGCAGTTTGCCAATCGGCCGCACGTCATCCAGGAGTGGACGACCGACCGCCGTGCCATCAGCCGCGCAGTGGCGCGGGTGCTGCCGGCTGGAGGCACCGCGCTGTACGACGCCATCGCCAACGCTCTTCCGATTGCGAGCATCGGCCAGCATCCGAAAAAGGCGCTGCTCGTCATCTCCGACGGCAACGACACGAACAGCCGCGTGGGCGTCGGCGAGCTGCGCCGCCTGATTCGCGAGTCGGAAGTCCTCGTGTACGCGCTCGGCGTCGACGGAACGCTTCAGAGCACCAGGAACGCGCCGGCGATCCAGCTGCCGCCGCCGTTTCCATTCCCGATGCCCCGCCGCGGGCCGCAGCGGCGGTTTCCGCCCATCGGGGGCAACACGCCGAACAGGGCGCGCACGACTGCCGAGCGCGTGAATGCGGACGCGCTCCGTCAGATCACGGACGATACCGGTGGACGCACGGAGGTCGTGCGCGGGTTCGGTGAGCTCGAGGGCGCCACCGCGCGCCTCGCGGACGAATTGAGCAAGCAGTACTCCCTCGGCTATTCGAGTCCCGGAAAAAGGGACGGCCGCTGGCACGACATCCGTGTCGAAGTGCGGGATCGGCGGATGGCGGTTCGCTCGCGCCGTGGCTATATAGCGTCGTAGAAATCAGGGCTATCATGCCCTTCGCGTGCCGATTTTCGTCATCGCCCTCGGCCTCAGCCTCGTCGGCGGCTTCGCGGGCCTCCTCGTCGCCTCCGGCGTACTCCTCATCACAGATTCCGCGCGTTCGAAGGTCATCCCGTGGCTGGTCAGCTACGCCGTCGGCGCGCTGCTTGGCGTGGCGATGCTGGCGCTCCTCCCTGCTGCGCTCGAGGAGCTGCCGCCGTCCCGCGTGTTTGCCACGCTGCTGTGGGGCATCCTGCTGTTCTTCGTGCTGGAGAAACTCGTGCTCTGGCGGCACTGTCACGTGCACGACTGCGAAGTGCATGACGGCAGCGTGATTCCGGTGCTCGTCGGCGACGCGTTTCACAATTTCGTGGACGGCGCGGTCGTCGCCGCCGCCGTCATGACGTCTGTGCCGCTCGGCATCACGACGGCGTTCGCGGTTGCGGCGCACGAGATTCCGCAGGAGGTCGGCGAGTTCGCCATCCTGCTCCACGCGGGGTACTCGCGCGGAAAGGCGCTGATGCTGAACGTGCTCTCGGCCGCCGCGAGCGCGGCGGGCGCCGTGGCCGCGCTGCTCGCGTTCGACATGGTGCCGCGACTGCTTCCCTACTTCCTCGCGCTCGCCGCGGCGAGCTTCCTCTACGTCGCCATGGCAGACCTGATTCCCGGGCTGCATCGGGGCCGCACCGACGCCGGGTCGCTGCGGCAGATCCTTCTGATCGCGGCGGGCATCGCGACCATGCTCGTCCTCTGATGTTCACGCCGGAGGACACCCGGCTGAATCCCCTGACTTTTCCTCAATAAAACGCGCGGCTTTGACGACATCGCGGGCGGGAATCGCTGGCAGCATCTTTGCCTCATGCCCTGGTGGGCGCCCGCCACGAAACAACCGAGGAGGAGTCGATATGTTTACCAGGTGTCTTGCCACGGTCATCGTGATACTCGCGATGGGCGCGCCAGCCTGGGCGCAGGGTCGCGAGGACCTTCAGATCTTCAAGGACATTTCCCGTCAGGTGCTGCAGTACCCGCACTTCACCATCTTCGACAGCGTCAACGCGCAGGTCGAGGGCGGCGTGGTCGTCCTCACCGGCAAGGTGACGATGCCGTACAAGGTGGACGATATCGAGGAGCGGGTCGCCAGGGTGAACGGCGTCACGCAGGTGCAGAACAACGTCACCGTCCTGCCGGTCTCGGGATACGACGACGACCTGCGATTCAGGATTTCACGGTCGATTTACGGTAATTCGAACTTCTGGACCTACGGGGCGATGGTCAACCCCCCGATCCACATCATCGTGGAGAACGGGCGTGTCACGCTCGAAGGCGTCGTCAACAGCAACATCGATCGCATGCTGGCGCGCTCGCTCGCCAGCTCGTTCGGCGCGTTCTCGATTACGAACAATCTGAAGACCGACGCTGAAGTCGCCAGCGACCTCGAGAAGATCTGATCCCGCCGATCAGCCGTCGGTCCGCCGGCGGCTGATCCACCACACCGCCCCTGCCAGCGTCGCGATCGCCGCGGCAGCCGTCGAGCCGAACAGCAAAAGCGTCTGCGTGAGAATTGACGTGGGCTCGAGCTGTACTTCGATGTCGAGCGGTGTGCCCGCGAGACGGTCCGAGAGCGGCTGTTCCCACTCGAGGATGTTGCCGCGCTGGGTTTCCTGCTGCGAGTTGTGAAACACGATCTCGCTGGGGAGATGCATCCGGAAGGCGACGAGCTCCTCGCCGGTCCATGCGGCGGACGCGCCAGCCGCCGCAGGCTTCCCGATATGCTGGCGGAATTCGATCGCGTCCTGCCGCCGACCGAGCTGATACTCCGACCACGAGAACGGCGCGAGCCGGCCAAGCTCCTCCACATCGTCGACGTCGACCGTCGCATGCACGAATCGGCGGCCGTCGCGGCGGGCAAGGCTCACCGACACGTCCGCGCTTCCGGAGCCGCCTTCGGAACCGCTGCCGGCGCCGAAGAAGCGGCGTAAATCGTCGCGGCTGATCCGCGCCACCGGATCCGGATCGAACGCCGCGCCGCGAAGTGCGTTCAGCGACTCGATTGAGGCGTTCACGTTCAGCGTCGCCGAGCCGTCAAGCGCGAGGTACAGCTCTTCTTCGTACTCGTACTCGCGCTTGAACACGCCGCTCCCGGAACACGCGGAGACGGCGGCGGCAGCCGCGAAGACGGCAATCACGGCAATGCGCGCGCGTTGATCCCCTCGAAGACCCATCAAAACCCAATGATATCCTTACCGTGGTTTCCGCTCTGCTGATGTCCCGCCCCACGCTTTTCCTGATCGACGGCAGCTCGCAGATGTATCGCGCGTACCACGCGTTCCGCGGAGGCGGCCTGACGAACCAGGCAGGCCAGACCACGCACGCGGTCTACCTCTTCGTGACGATGCTCCGGAAGCTGATGAATGACCATCATCCGGAGTTCATCGCCGCGTCGTTCGATCTCGCCGGCCGCACGTTTCGCGACGATCTGGTCGCCGATTACAAGGCCAACCGGGCGGCCATGCCCGACGATCTCGCCGAGCAGATCGCCTGGGTGCACGAGGCGTGTGAGGCGCTCGGTGTGCCGATCACCACCGCCGAAGGCTACGAGGCTGACGACGTCATCGGCACTATCGCGACGCGCGCGGTTGCCGAAGGCTTCGACGTCGCGATCGTCTCAATCGATAAGGATTTCTTCCAGCTGGTGCAGGACGGTATCCGCGTGTACGACCCGCGCGAAGACGGTGCGTGGTTCGACGATGCGGCGGTCGTCGAGAAATTCGGTGTCACGCCCGCGCGCGTGACCGACGTGCTCGCACTCGTGGGAGACACGAGCGATAACGTCGGCGGCGTCCCCGGCGTCGGCAAGAAGGGCGCGATCGATCTCATCAACACGCACGGCAGTCTCGACGCCCTGCTGGCCCAGGCCGGCGAGCTGAAGCAGCGCAAGTATAGGGAGGCGCTTCTGGCGCACAGGGACGCGGCGCTGCAGAGCCGTGAACTGGTGACCATCCGGCGCGATGTGCCGCTCGACGTGGCCATCGAGTCGATGCGCTACAGGGGTGCGTCCCGGGACCGCTGCTACGAGCTGTTCTCCCGGCTCGCCTTCCGGACGCTCGTCAACGAGTACGCGCCGACCGCCGACACGATTCAGAAGGACTACGCGCTCGTGTCCTCGCCGGCAGATCTCGACAGCCTCATCGCCGATCTTCGTGCCGCGGGCGAGTTCGCCCTGCGCGTGGTGCCTGACCAGCCGGCGGCGATGACCGCAGCGATCGTCGGGATGTCGTTCTCAACCGCCGATCGCCACGCGCGATACGTGCCGCTCCGGCATGGCAGCGCCAACGGCGGCGATCTCCTCTCCGACCCTGCAGCACTGCAGCTGAATCCGGAGGCGGCGCTCGAGCGGCTCAAGCCGCTCCTCGAGGACGCAGGCGTCAGGAAGGTCGGCCATGACCTCAAGTTCGACCTCGTCGTCCTCAAGAATCATGGCGTCGACCTGCGCGGGATTACGTTCGACTCGATGCTCGCGAGCTACCTGCTGGACGCCACGCGAACGGGCCACCCTCTGGAAGAGACGTCGCTCGAACACCTGGGGTACAAGGCGCTGACCGAAGAGGATGTGTGCGGCCGGGGCGCCAAGTCCGTGCAGTTTTCAACGCTGACGCCTGATGCCGGACTGACATTTGCCGGGGAGCGCGCCGACCTCGCCCGGCAGCTGTCGCATCGGCTGGCCCCGCTGCTGGAGACTGACGGCCTCGACCAGGTCTATCGCGAACTGGAGATGCCGCTGATTCCTGCGCTGGCCGATATCGAGCGGGCGGGCATCCTGATCGATGGCCCCGCGCTCGCCTCGCAGTCCCATCACATCGAGGGTGAGCTGGCGAAGTACACATCCCGCATCTTCGAGCTGGCGGGAGAAGAGTTCAACATCAACTCGCCGAAGCAGCTCGGAGAGATCCTCTTCGACAAACTCCAGCTGCCGGCGCTCAAGAAAACGGGAAAGACCAAGTCGGCATCGACGGCGGTTGAAGTGCTCGAGGAGCTGGCGCTCGGACACGAGCTGCCGCGCCTGGTGCTCGAGTGGCGCGGACTCCACAAACTCAAGAGCACGTACATCGATGCCCTGCCGCAGCTGATTCATCCGCGGACCGGGCGGGTCCATACCTGCTTCAACCAGGCGGTAGCCGCAACCGGGCGACTGAGCAGCTCCGAGCCAAACCTCCAGAACATTCCGATCCGCACGGAACTGGGACGGCGCATCCGGCGCGCCTTCGTCGCAGCGCCAGGACACGTCCTGATCTCTGCCGACTATTCGCAGATCGAACTTCGCGTACTCGCGCATCTCGCTGACGAGGAAGCCCTGATCGAGGCGTTCCGGATCGGCGAGGACATCCACGACCGCACGGCGAACAAGGTCTTCGGGCCAGACAGCATGCTCGACTCACACGAGCTGCGGCGGCGCGCGAAGATCGTCAACTATGCCCTGCTGTACGGAAAGACGGCGTTCACGCTGGCCAAGGACATCGGCGTCACCAAGGACGCCGCGCAGGAGTTCATCGACGCGTATTTCGCCGGCTTCCCCCGAGTGCGCGGATTCATCGACGAGACGCTGGCGCGCGCGCGAGAGACCGGAGCCGTGAAGACCATGTTCGGCCGGCGGAGGCTCGTGCCGGAGCTGAATAGCAGAAACGGCCAGATCCGTGCCGCGGCCGAGCGCGCCGCCGTGAACATGCCGATTCAGGGATCGGCGGCCGACATCCTGAAGAAGGCGATGATCGATCTGCACACGGCTTTACCGGCGCGCGGTTTCCGCACGCGCATGATCCTCACAGTCCATGACGAACTGCTGTTCGAGGCGCCGCAGGAAGAAGCGGAGCGCGCCTCCGACACTGTCCGCGAGCTGATGCAGGGAGCCGCAGTCCTGAAAGTGCCGCTGACCGTTGATGTGGGAATCGCCGAAAACTGGCGGGACGCGAAGCCCTAATCTATTTCCACTGATCCTTGACGGCGTCCCATTGAGACCTGAGGTCAGCAAGGGCCGCCGCCTGCTCACGCGCGGGGCGCATGCGGGCTCGCTCCGGTATCAGCACCGCGATCATGAATCGATCGACGTCGTGGCGCAGGGTCGTGGTGGCATCGGGGCGGAGCGGCGCGCGCACCCACGCAGCCACCGCCGCGTGCCACGCCCGTTCGACGTCGCCGGTTCCCCGCGCCGCTACCGCGAGCCAGTAATTGGCCGCCGCCTGGCCGGGATCGGCCGCCAGCTCCGCCTCCATCCTCGAGACGACGCGCCCGAGCGCGGCCGTGCGGCGTTCGAGCGGCAGGCTCTGCGCCTCGCGGTCAATCGCGGTGGCCCACCAGTCGAGCAGCAACATCCGGTCTCGGTACGGCAACACGTCCGCCCGCGCGAGGGCGCTGTCGAACAGCTCCGCGGCGGCGCCGAATGCGTTGGTCAGAAAGAGCGCCTGGCCGAGACCCACCAGCAGGTCGACCTGGTCGCGAGGAAGAAGGGCGGCGATTCGCGCGGCCGACAGCGCCTGGCGCGCGGCCGTTAAATCGGCGGGATCACCAGGACCAGCCCGGAATCGCTCGAGATGGGCTCTGCCGGTCACCAGCGCCGCAGCGTCGGCCGAGGCGGGTTCGGTCCGGGCGACCCCAGCCGCGGCAATGGCGCCGTCGTAGTCGCCGGCGTTGTACAGGGCTCGTGCTTGGGCCAGTGACGGATGCTCCGCCGCGACGAGCGTCGACGGGGCCGCCAGCACCATGACGATGAGCACGCATGCGCCGCCCATTCGCATCGCCGCGATCGTAGCATTACAATTCAGTCCGATGGCGAATCCGGTAGTGGTGCCGCGAAGCGAGCACTCACTGTCGCGCACACAAATCGATCCCGACGCGCTGCGCGTCCTGTACCGTCTCCATCAGAACGACTACGTCGCGTATCTGGTCGGCGGCAGTGTCCGCGACCTGCTCCTCGGCCTGCGGCCCAAGGACTTCGACATCGGAACGTCGGCGCATCCATACCAGGTCAAGAAACTCTTCCGGAACTGCTGGATCATCGGGCGCCGATTCCGTCTTGCGCATGTGCGGTTCGGGACCAAGAACATCGAAGTGGCGACGTTCCGGCGGCAGCTGTCGGCCGAGGAGATCGCTGCCGCGAACGCCGAGCCCATTGCAGAACACGCGATTCCTGTCGACGAGTCCGATCCGCCGGGCCACTCGCGGATCGTGCACCGCGACAACAGCTTCGGGACGCCTGAGGAAGACGCCTTCCGGCGCGATTTCACCGTCAACGCGCTGTTCTACGACATCAGCACGTTTTCGGTCATCGACTACACCGGCGGCCTCGACGATCTCCGCGCGAAGGTGATGCGGTGCATCGGCGACCCGAACGAGCGCTTTCAGGAAGATCCGGTCCGCATGCTTCGTGCGGTGTCGATGGCCGCCCGCCTGAACTTTTCCATCGATCCGCCGAGCGAGGCCGCGATCGAAAAGCATCGGGCCGAGATTGCCAAGGCGTCTCCGGCGCGTCTCCTCGAGGAGCTGTACAAGTTGCTGAGGGCGGGGGCTGGCGAACGCGCGTTCCGGATGCTTGCCGAACGGCGGCTGCTGGAACCGATTGCGGCGCAATTGCAGGCCCGATCCGGCGACGCGCTGTGGCGATCGCTCGGCGCGCTCGACGCCTACCGGAAGCGATTCGAGGGCACGCCCGAGACCCTGTCGAACGCCATCCTGCTCGGCTCGCTCATCGTCCCGCTTGGACTGGGTCTCGGAGGCCCGCCGCCCCCCTTCCCTCGGGATGGTGACAGGCGCCGTCGTGAGCCGGCGCTGGCGCTTGGCATGTTGCCGCTGCCGCGGCGCGATATCGATCGCCTCCGGCAGATTCTCGGCCTGCAGCGGCGGCTGCTCGACTCGAATCTCTCACCGCGCGCCCGGAAGGCCCTGACGCATCGCGGACCGTTTCAGGATGCGTTGACCTGGCTGGATATTCACGGGGACACGCCCGAGGTGCTCGAGCACTGGCGGGGGCTTCTGGGGGCCGCCGAGACCGTTGAGCCGGAGGGTGAAGCCGCGGGCGCGGCGCCCCCGCGCCGGCGGCGGCGGCGGCGGCGGCGCAGGCCTCCCACGCCGTCACCCCAGGACAGTTGAAGGCTAGCCGCTAGCCGTTCTTCCGCTCGAACTCCCGCATGAAGTCGACCAAGGCGTCCACGCCGGCTTCAGGGAACGCGTTGTAGATCGACGCGCGCATCCCACCGACCGACCGGTGGCCCTTCAGTCCGTCGAGACCGGCGGCCGTTGCGTCCTTTTCGAAGATCTTTTCGAGCGCCTCGCTCCCCAGGCGGAACGTGATGTTCATGAGGGAGCGGCTGTCCTTCTGCGCGGTACCGCGGTAGAAACCAGTCCGGTCGATCTCGGCGTACAACTTTCCCGCCTTGCGCTGGTTGTTGCGCGCCACGGCCTCGAGGCCACCCTGCGACTTCAGCCACTTGGCGGTCAAACCGAGGATGTAGATCCCGAACGTATTCGGCGTGTTGTACAGGGAGTTGTTTTCCGCATGGATCTTGTAGTCCAGCATGATCGGCACGGTCGGGCCCGCCCGGCCGATCAGGTCCTCCCGGATGATGACGAGTGTGACGCCAGACGGCCCCAGATTCTTCTGTGCGCCGGCGTACACGATTCCGAAGCGGCCGACGTCGATCGGGCCGCTGAAAATGTTCGACGAGGCGTCCGCCACCAGCGGCACGCTGCCGACGTTCGGCGGCGCCTTCCACTCCGTTCCCTCAATCGTGTTGTTCGTCGTCATGTGCACGTATGCCGCGCCGGCCGTGAGCTTCAGCTCGTCCTGGCGCGGAATGCGCGCGTACTGATCGGCCTTGGTCGTGGCGACGACGTTCACCGTCCCGACTTTCTTTGCCTCTTTGATCGCCTTGTCCGCCCACGACCCCGTATCGATGTAATCGGCGGCTGCACCGGCACCGAGCAGGTTCATCGGCACCATCGAAAACTGCAGCGTGGCGCCTCCCTGCAGCATGAGGACCTTGTAGTGTGGGGGAATCCCCGCGAGCCCTCGTATGTCGGCGATCGCCGTGTCGAGAAGATCCTCGAACGTCTTCGACCGGTGGCTGATTTCGAGCACCGACATGCCGACGCCAGGCAGCGACACCAGATCGCGCTGCGCCTGTTCGAGCACCGGCAGCGGGAGCATCGCAGGGCCGGCGGAAAAATTGTGGATGCGCGTCGAGGCGGATGTACTGGGCATGATGTCCTCTTATATTACGTGCGACAGCAGACCGTCGCGGAGCTTCGGCTCGAACCAGGTGGACTTGGGCGGCATGATCCCGCCGGCGTCTGAAATGGCCATCAGGTCGTCGACGCTGACCGGGTACATCGAAAACCCAACCGCGGCTTTTCCCGACGAGACCAGCTTCTCCAGCTCACCTGTGCCGCGTGCGCCTCCGACAAAATCGATGCGCTTATCAGTACGGACGTCGCCAATGCCGAGCAGCGGCGTCAGCACGAGGTCCTGCAGGCGGCTCACGTCGAGCGCATCGGCAGGGCTGGTGCCCGCGGGCGGCCTACCGAGCGCGAGGGTGCGCCATGTCCCACCCAGGAACATCGCGACGTCGCCTTTGCGTTTTGGCGTGGCGGGGCCGTCGGTGACGGTCAGCCTCTCGCTCAGCGCCGCGAGCAGCGACTCGGGCGTATGCGATCCCAGATCCTTGACGACGCGGTTGTACGGCAGCACCTGCATTTGATTGTCGGGAAATGCCACCGCCAGAAAGGTGTCCCACTCGCCGGCTTTCCGTGTGTCGCCACCCAGACGCTGGCGCACACGCGCGGCGCTGGCGGCTCGATGATGCCCATCGGCGATGTACAGCGCTGAAATTCCCCCGAACGCCTCGATGACGGCCCTGTGCTCCGCGGCCGGCAGCTGCCAGATCGTGTGCTGGATGCCGTCGGCGGCTGTGAACTCGAATAGCGGCGTTGCCTTCGCGGCGCGATCGACGATGGCGTCCACCGCCGCTGACGCGCGGTAGGTCAGGAAGACGGGACCGGTCTGGGCGCGGGTTTCGAGAATGTGACGCGTCCGGTCATCCTCTTTGTCCCGGCGCGTCCGCTCGTGTTTCTTGATGACGTCGGTGTCGTACTCGGCAAGCGAGTAGCAGGCGGCGATGCCCGTCTGTACGTGCGCGCCCATCTGGAGGCGATAGACGTACAGGCTGGGCGCTTCTTCGACCACGAGCGGCGCGCGCGTCTTGAGCGCCGAGAAATTCT
Source organism: Candidatus Sulfopaludibacter sp. SbA3 (assembly GCA_945903265.1). Lineage (GTDB taxonomy): Bacteria > Acidobacteriota > Vicinamibacteria > Vicinamibacterales > UBA2999 > CAXNKG01. The sequence continues at coordinate 92,424 of CAMDNQ010000008.1, read as the reverse complement.
CCACGGCCCTGGCATAGACGGCGTCGGAATATGGATCGGTCCCTGGCGGCACATCGATCTCGGCGCGGGACACGTGAAGAAAGCTGAGCGGGTTCCCTGCGGCCAGCGCCCGCGCCTCGTCGGCATTCACGACATCGTAGGGAACGGCGGCAACGGAAGCGGCTGATGCGGGGGTGGGGCGAAGAGCGCGAAACGGATAAATGGCGGACACAGATCGATTATAAGTTCGGCCCCTCCAGTTCCTTCAGCGCGGCGTCGCGCACCGCACGAAACGCGTCCATGTCGCCGGCCGGCACCGGATCGCCCGGTGGCATATTTCGGTGCTCGCGAAGCGGATCGACCCATCCGCCGTTCTTCTGCAGGCCGTAGTGCAGGTGCGGACCTGTCGCCAGGCCGGTGGCGCCGACGCGCCCGACCATTTGTCCCTGATCGACGCGCGCCCCCCGCCGCATGCCCGGCGCAAAGGCCGACAGATGCAGGTAATACGACTCGTAGCCCGATGCGTGTCGTACCCGGACCATGCGTCCGTTGGCGTTGTCGTAGGTGGCGGAGACCACGGTGCCATTCGCCACGGACACGACCGGCGCGCCGGACGGCGCGCCGTAGTCGACGCCCCGATGCGGACGGGCTGTCCTGAGTACGGGGTGGAAACGGCTCATCGAATAGCGCGACGTCACCCTCGGCTCGAACTTCAGCGGCGATCGCAGGAAAAAACGCTGCAGCGATCGCCCCTGCTCGTCGAAATAGTCGGGCCGGCCATTCGCCGGGGAGAAGCGAATCGCACGGATTCGCCGGCCTTCATTCTCGAATTCGGCAGCGGTGATGTCGCCGTAGGTCGAGGGTCTGGCCTCCCGCACGAAACGTTCGAACGCCAGCACGAACCGGTCTCCCGGCTGCACGTCGTTGTTGAAATCGATTTCGCCCGCGAAGATCCCGGCGAGCGCAATCGTCAGCTCGGCGCTCTCGCCGGCAGCGTCGATCGCCTGAAAAAGAGACGGGGTCTCCTCGCCGATACCGCCAGCCACGACCGCATGTTCCAGGCGTTTTGGAATCGGCACGACCTCGGCGCGAAGACGGTCCGAGCCGAGCTCTACGGGTTCCACTCGCAGGAAGGAGTCAGGATCGATCTCGTACTCGAAGTGGCGAAGGCGGCCGTCGAGCGTCCGTTCGAGCGCAAACGGCTGCGGAGCGCGCAGGCGGCGGGGGTCGAACACGGTATGGGCGGCCGCCACCGCGGCGTTCACGACACTGGCCGCGAGGCCATGTTCCCGAAGCATCGAGTCGAGCGTCGCCCCTGACGGGACGACCCCCTGAATCGACGCCGTGTCTGGCGTGAGAAAGATGTCGCGGGCCAGGAGTGAGGTCGACGGCGATGCGTCAGCGCCGCATCCCATGAGAACAGTCGCGAACAGCCCGCAGCTGCCAGCACCGATCGCGCGCGTCACAGAAGCCCGCACCAATTGACGGGCATGGTATCAAAGGACAGATGGAACTGGTGCTCGCCGCGGCAGTATGTCTCGTCGTGATTGCCGTCGCGATCGCACTGGTACGGTCCCAGGCTCGACGGCAGGTGGCTGAGGCGCGCGCCGAGATGGCGCAGCAGCTGACGGCCACGCAGCGCGAAACGTTTCAGGTGCTGGCCGCCAGTGCCCTCACGGATAATCGCGCCGCCTTTCTCGACATGGCGACGACGTCGCTGGCGGCATCGAGGCAGGCAATCGAGGACACGCTCAAGCGGGTGGATCAGCGCCTGTCCGAGACGGAGCGCGACCGACTCACCACATTCAGCACTCTGGCCGAGAAGATCCACGCGCTGGACATGACAACCGGCACCCTGTCCCGTGCGCTGCGGACGCCGCACGTCCGAGGCCGGTGGGGCGAACGGCAACTGCGTCAGGTCGTCGAGTTCGCGGGCATGCTCGAGCATTGTGATTTCGACGACCAGCCGAACCTGCCAACCGATGGCGGGCGTCTCCGGCCGGATATGACGATCAACCTCCCGGGCGGCAACCGCGTGGCCGTCGATTCCAAGGCGCCGTTTGAGGCCTATATGGATGCGCAGGAGGACGTCGACGATGCCACCCGGCAGTCGCGGCTCCAGGCACATGCCCGGCAGGTGAACGACCACGTCCAGAAGCTCGCGGCGAAAGGATACTGGGGAGCGCTCGAACAGTCACCCGAGATGGTGGTGATGTTCCTGCCTGGTGAGGATCTGCTGAGCGCAGCCCTGCGACAGGATCCCAAGCTGCTCGATTTCGCCCTGAAGAAGAAGGTGCTCCTGGCGAGCCCCCTCACCCTCATCGCGCTCCTGACGGCGGTGGCCTACACATGGCGGCAGGAAGCGCTGGCGCAGAACTACCGGGAGGTTGCGCGGCTGGGCCGTGAGTTTTATGACCGGTTGGGCACGTTTGCGGAACACTTCGATGAGGTGCGGAAAAAGCTCCAGGGGGCGGTCAATGCCTATAACGACGCCGCGGGATCCCTGGAGTCGAGGGTGCTGGTCAGCGCGCGGCGTTTGAAGGAACTGGACGTGACGACTGCCAAGGAGGTTCCGACCGCAGAACCCATCGACACGATCCCCCGCGTACTGGATCTCACCTAAATTTGAAATAATCAGTAGATGGAACCCACTGCCGGCGCGGCGGCTGCGCCGGTCTCGTCCGATTTCATTCGCGACATCGTCGCCGACGACCTCCGCACAGGAAAGCACGCCGGCGGCGTCCACACCCGGTTTCCGCCGGAGCCGAACGGATACCTGCACATCGGGCATGCGAAATCGATCTGTCTGAACTTCGGCGTCGCGGCCGAATTCGGCGGCCGGTGCAACCTGCGCTACGACGACACGAATCCTGCCAGGGAAGACGTGGAGTACGTGGAGTCGATCCAGGAGGACGTCCGCTGGCTCGGGTTCGACTGGGCCGATCGCACGTTCTTCGCGTCCGATTACTTCGAGACGATGTACGAATACGCGCAGACGCTCATTCGAGAAGGGCATGCGTACGTCGACAGCCTCACGGCCGACGAGATCCGGAATTATCGCGGCACGCTGACGGAGCCGGGGCGTAACAGCCCGTACCGCGACCGGCCCTCCGACGAAAGTCTTGACCTGTTCCAGCGCATGCGCGCCGGAGAGTTCGCCGACGGGACCCATGTGCTCAGGGCGAGTATCGATATGACGTCGCCCAACATGAACATGCGCGACCCGACGCTGTACCGCATCCGGCACGCATCGCATCACCGCACCGGGGACGCCTGGTCCATTTATCCGACGTACGACTACGCGCACCCGATTTCCGACGCGCTCGAGGGCATCACGCACTCCCTGTGCACGCTCGAGTTCGAGGATCACCGTCCGCTGTACGACTGGGTCATCGAGCACACGAGGCCGCCGTCTCGTCCGCAGCAAATCGAGTTCGCGCGCCTGAATCTCAATTACACGGTGATGAGCAAGCGGAAGCTGCTCGCGCTGGTCGAGCAGAAGCTGGTCAACGGATGGGACGATCCGCGGATGCCGACCATTGCCGGGATCAGGCGCCGCGGGTTCACCCCGGAGGCCGTGCGCGATTTCTGCTCCCGAATCGGCGTCGCAAAAAAGGAGAACGTTGTCGACTTCGCGCTGCTGGAGCACACGGTCCGGGAGGATCTCAACCGCCGCGCGCAGCGGGCGCTCGCGGTGCTGCGGCCGCTGAAGGTCGTCATCGACAACTATCCTGCGGATCGCGATGAGATGGTCGACGCCGTGAACAATCCCGAGGACGCGTCCGCCGGCACGCGCCGCGTCCCGTTTGCGCGCGAGATCTATATCGACCGTGACGATTTCATGGAAGTGCCGCCAAAGAAGTTCTTCCGGCTCTCGCCCGGCGTGGAGGTGCGGCTGCGGTACGCCTACATCGTGAAGTGCGAGCGCGTGGTGAAGAACGAGGCGGGAGAGCCTGTCGAGCTGCACTGCACGTACGACCCCGAATCGCTGTCCGGATCAACGGCCGCGCGGCGCGTGAAAGGGACGCTCCATTGGGTGTCGGCGCGCCATGCCGTGGACGCGGAAGTCCGGCTCTACGATCGTCTGTTCAAGTCCGCCGACCCTGAAGACGACGGCCGCGACGCGCTCACCGACCTGAATCCGCAATCGCTGGAACGGCTGACGGGATGCAAGGTCGAGCCGTCGCTCGCGGAAGCATCGGTGGGCGAGCGGCTGCAGTTCGAGCGACTCGGATATTTCTGTGTGGATCCCGACTCGCGGCCGGACGCGCCGGTCTTCAACCGGACCGTGACGCTGAAGGACAGCTGGGCCAAAATCAGCGCCCGTACTTCGTAGACCACTCCAACAGCCGCGCCGCCATCGCGACGGCCTCGGGCTCGCTTCGCATCCGGTCGACCGGCCACGGCATCCGCCACGTCCAGTTCCCGTCATGCACGCTCGCGGGCTGGTTGATCCGATCGGACCAGCCGAAGGTGTCCTGGATCGGGAGGATCAGCAACTCCGATGGGCATTCGTAGAGCGACGTCAGCAACGCTTCGCGCAGGGTCGCGGTGAGCGCCGGCTCGTTCAGGGCGGACGCGCGGTCCTCGTCGGTCAAGGCGCGCTGAATGGCGGGAATGGCGAGCGCGGCCTGCCGCTCCTCGAGTGGCGCGTGCTCCCACCAGATGGCCATCGGCTCGGTGTCGTGAGTGCCGGATGTCACGACCGCTCGCTCCGCGTACTCGCGTGGATCCTTGAAGGGCTGGCCCTCGATGCGCCAGTGGCGCTCCCATCGCTGCACCTTGTAGCCGGGCACGTCGAGCCGCGCGAGCGACTCCCGGACGAAATCCGGAACGACGCCGAGATCCTCGGCGGTCACCTCGGAGCCTGCCGACCGGAAGATGTCGATCACCCGCTCGCCCAGGCGAACCTGCTCGAGCTCGTCTGCCGGCACAAACTGGGCGGGGCCGCCGTCATGCGGACGAAAGTACGTGCGGTAAAAACCCACCAGGTGATCGATCCGGTACCCGTCGAACAGCGCCGCATTCCGGCGCGCACGGTCGTGGAGCCAGTCGAAGTCGCGTTCGGCGAGGACGTCCCACCGGTAGACCGGAAGGCCCCAGTCCTGTCCTGTGTCGCTGAACGCGTCGGGCGGCACACCGACAGACGCATCACGGCGGAACAGGTCCTGGTGGGCCCAGACGTCGGCACTGTCGCCGCTGACCATGAACGGCAGATCGCCGAAGAGCGCGACTCGACCGGCGGCGCGGCGCGCCTCGGCCCACTGGGTATCGGCAATCCATTGCAGGTACTGCCGGTACAGGATGTCGTCCGCCAGGTCGTGGCGGGCCTGATTCAGGGCCTCGCCGTCACGCCGCTGGAGGGCGTCGGGCCATTCGTTCCAGGGCTTCCCGCCATGGTGCGCGTGCAGCGCGCGAAACAGCGCGTAGTCGTCGAGCCACCACGCCTGGTCCCACATATAGCCCTGGAGGGCCGCCGACCGGCGGGTGCCGCGACGCCACTCAGTCTCGTGGAAATGTGCGAATGCGTGACGCAGCGCGGCGTCTTTCAGCCGGCGCACGGCGGCGTAGTCGACCCTGCTGGCGCTGCGAACGGCGCTGAGCGCCGCGTGAAACTCTGTCGGCAAGTGCCCCGCGCCGACAGCCGCCGCAAAGTCCTCGACCTGCTCGACGGCAATGAACTGGGGATCAATCGCCATGGCGCTCATGGCGGAATAGGGCGACGTCTCGCCGGGAGACATCTCGTTGATTGGCAGCAACTGGAGGACGCCGATGCCGGCCGACTCGAGCCACCGTACAAGGTCGACGATGTCAGGGATTTCGCCGATGCCCCAGCTCCGCGACGAAGGGATCGAGAACAGCGGCACCAGAATGCCGGCGCGGCGACTCGGCATCACGCACTCGCCACACGCAGAACGCGCTCGATCGCAGGAGCGAACTGGCGCGGGTCGGGCAGCAGGCTCACGACCAGGTACGCTTCGCGCGGAAAATCGAAAAAATAGCCGGGATGCACGACGACGTGCTCGCGTTCGAGCAGGTCCAGGACCAGCTCTTCCTCGGGGCGCGTCGACGGGACCCGAATGATGGCCGACCATCCGCCTTCGACTTTCAGGACCTCACACGCCGCGAATCGACGCCCCGCGGCCCGCAGCACCGTCAGGTTGTGACGCACGCGCTGATGGATCGCGCCGCGGATCGTCGCGCCGGCGCTCAGAAGGCGCGAGGCCGCGATCTGGACGGGAGTGGCGACCGAAAGAAACGTGTCTGCGATGAGCTCGAGGCCCTCGCGGGCCCGCGCTTTCTGTGAGGCGGGGCCGCCGATGACGATCCACCCGAGTTTCAGCTGGGGAAGACCGGCGGTTTTCGAGAGACCGCCGAGCGAAAACGACAGGACGTCGGCTCGCCGCGCGACATCGGTGGCCGGGTCTGTCTGATCCAGCGGATAGTCGGCGAAGACTTCGTCGGCGATGAGCGCCCAGCCGCGCTGCGAGCAGAGCCGCGCGAGTTCCCGCATTTCGGCCATCGTCACGTACGACCCTGTGGGGTTGTTCGGCGATACGACGAGCACCGCGCGCGTGCGCTCAGGCGCCGCTGCCAGCGTGTCGAAGTCGATCGACCATCGGCCGTCGTAAGTGAGCGCATACGGATGGACGTCCAGGCCTTCCAGGGATGTCAGGTGATCGAACAATGGATAACTCGGCCGCGGCACGGCGACCACGTCGCCGGGATCGCACAGCAACTTGAAGAGCCAGCTGTAGGCTTCGCTGGTGCTTGCCGTCAGCACCACATCGTCTGGATTGACGAGAGCCTTTCGCCGGGCGTGATCGGCGGCAACCGCCGCCCGCGCGTCGTGCAGACCGAACGGATTCGGATCGTACTGCAGCGCACGGGAATCAGCGAGTGACGTAAGTAAGTCAGCGGGGTACGGAATCTCGGCGCGCGTGGGATTCGACTCGGTCAGGTCGACGAGCGGGGCGCCCTGGTCCTTGAGTGCCGCCACGACCTGGCTGAAGGCGTTCGGCTCGACGGAGGCGGGAAGGCGCCGCGAAAAGGGCGGCTCGAGGCGGCCCGGCATCTAGACCTCGATGCGCGCGCCGTGTGCCGGTGTCTCGGCGTCCCATCCGAGGCGCTCCTTCACGAACGCCTTCAACGCATCCATGGGCCCCGGCTCCCCGTGCACGAGGAACAGTCGTTTCGGCGGCGTCTGAAATGTCCCCAGCCAGCGCAGCATCTCGCCGCGGTCGGCATGCGCCGACATCGAATCGATCTTGACGATCCGCGCCCCTACAGGCACAGGCCGGCCGTGAATGCGGACCTCCTTCGCGCCGTCAACGAGCTGCCGCCCGCGGGTGCCGGCCGCCTGATATCCCACGAACAGAATGGTGTGCTTCGGGTCAGGCAGCGCGGCGGCCAAGTGATGGAGCACGCGGCCGCCGGTGGCCATGCCGCTCGCGGAAATGACAATCGCCGTGCGGCTGGATGCGGTCAGGGCTTTCGATTCCCGTGGCGACGTGATCGTCTGGAACCGCGCGGAACCGAAGGCCGACACGCCTTTCTGCGTCGGCCGCAGTTCGGGATCGAGCTCCGCGACGCGAGCGGTGTAGTACCGCAGCGCCTCGGTGGCCATCGGACTGTCCACGTACACCGGAAGGGCGGGGATACGCCGTTCCTGCTCGAGGCGCCGCAACCAGTACAGCAATTCTTCGACGCGCCCGATCGCGAACGACGGGATGATCAGCTTGCCGCCGCGCGTGAGCATCTCCGTGATGACATCGACAAGCGCCTGACCGTTGTCGTCAGCGGCGTGATCGCGATCGCCGTACGTGGACTCGACAAGCACGACGTCCGCGTCCACAGCCGGCGACGGGTCCGGCAGCACCGGACGTCCATATCGCCCGAGATCGCCCCCGAACAGAATGGTCGGGCCGCCCTTCACGGTCACGAGCGCGAATGCGGATCCGAGCAGATGTCCGGCTTGCAGAAACGTGACCGTGATCCCTGCAGCCACTTCGATGGGCCGGTCGTAGCCAAGCGGCTGCAGCTGCGTGAGCGCACGCTGTGCGTCGACTTCGGTGTAGAGCGGCAGCGCGGGTGCGTGCTTCGCGTAGCCGTGCTTGTTCGCCTGGCGCGCATCCTCTTCCTGAATTCGCGCGGAGTCCGGCAGGACGAGCCGGCACAAATCGGCGGTCCCGCCCGTACAGAACACGCGTCCGCGATATCCCTGCGTGACGAGCCGTGGGAGATACCCGACGTGGTCGAGATGCGCGTGCGTGAGCACCACCGCGGCGAGCGAGTCGGCCGGCACCGGAAAGTCCGCCCAGTTCCGTTGACGTAATTCCTTGAGGCCCTGAAACAACCCGCAGTCGATAAGGACGCGTGTACCTGCGTGCTCCAGGAGGTACTTCGACCCCGTCACGGTACGTGCCGCGCCGAGGAAAGTCAGGTGGGTCATCACCGCGAAGATATCAGCTATGCTGTCGCCATGCGCCCTGTTTTCCGTCTTGCAGCGGTCATTGCGATCGCATACGCGAGCGCTGCGGGGGTCTCCGCGCAAGCGCAGCGCATGCTGTCGATCGACGCCATCTACGACCCCGATCAGCGCGTGGACTTCAGCGGCGCGCCCGCCACGAATCTGCGCTGGATCGACGCGGACACATACCTCGAGCGGCGTCGCATGGCGACAGGCGCTGAATGGCTGAGGGTCGACGCCGCGTCGGGACGCACAACGCCGCTCTTCGACATCGCGCACATGGCCTCTGCGCTGTCGGCGGTGCCAGGCGTGATCCGCGACGAGGCATCGGATGTGGCGCGCGGCAATGACATCACGTTCAACCCGCAGTGGACCGCCGCACTCGTCACGCTTGGCGGCGATCTGTACGTGTACGCGTTCGGCGGCAGTGCGGTACGCCTGACAACGGCTGCCGGGGCGGAAGAAGAGCCGACATTCAGCCCGGACGGCCGGCGTGTGGCGTTCGTGCGCGGCCACAATCTGTACGCGGTCGATGTGACGGGGCAGAAGGAGATTGCCTTAACGACGGACGGCAACGCCGAAACGCTGAACGGAAAACTTGACTGGCTGTACCAGGAAGAGATTTATGGCCGCGGCAACTTCCGCGGTTACTGGTGGAGTCCCGATTCCGCCCGGCTCGCCTTCCTGCAGCTCGACGAGCGTCCGGTTCCCGAGTACACCGTCGTCGACGACATCTCCTATCGGCCCATCGTCGAAGTGACCGACTACCCGAAGGCGGGCGATCCCAATCCGAAGGTCCGGCTGGCCGTTGTGAGCGCGACTGGCGGAAGCGCGGTCTGGGCGCAGCTCGATTCGTACGCAACCGTCGATTTCCTTATCGTCGATGTGGACTGGACGCCGGACAGCCGCAGCATGGCGTTCCAGGTGCAGGACCGCGAGCAGACCTGGCTGGAGCTCAATCTGGGTGACGCGGCGTCTGGGCGGGTCACGCGCGTCCTTCGGGAAACGACGAAGGCGTGGGTGAATGCGAACGGCAGCCCGAACTGGCTGAAGGACGGATCGTTTCTCTGGTTCAGCGAGCGCGATGGGTTCAAGCATCTGTATCACTACCGGGTGGACGGCACACAGCTGCGCCAGGTCACGAGCGGGCGCTGGGATGTGCGTCGCCTGGCGGGCATTGATGAGCAGCGCGCGCTCGTCTATGTCGAATCCGGCGCCCGGCGTCATATCGACACCGACATCTACCGGATTGGTCTCGACGGCCAGTCTCTGACGCGGCTGTCTCGCACCGATGGCACGCATCGGGCCAGTTTCAATCCGTCCTATACCCAGTACGTCGGCGTCTGGAGCAACGCGTCAACGCCGCCGCAGGTGCGGCTGCATCGCGCTGACGGCGCGGAGACGCGCGTGCTCGACGCGAACCGGGTGACGACGATCGGCGAGTATGCGACCGGGACACCTGAGTTCATCGAGGTTCGCACCCGCGACGGGTTCGTCATGGACGCGATGATGATCAAGCCGCCGAACTTCGATCCGTCGCGGACGTATCCCGTCTATCAATACACGTATGCGGGTCCCGGCACGTCCCTGGTGCGCAACCAGTGGGCCGGCACGACGTTCATGTATCACCAGCTGCTCGCCCAGCAGGGTGTCATCGTGTGGATCCTCGACAACCGCAGCGCGGGCGGCAAAGGGGTCGAGTCGCAGTGGCCGGTGTACGGCCGCCTCGGAGAGCTCGAGCTTCAGGATCTCGAGGACGGCATCACGTGGCTGAAGCAGCAGTCATACGTCGACGCCGCGCGCATCGTCCTGCATGGCTGGAGTTACGGCGGCTTCATGACCGCGTACGCGCTGACGAACAGCACGAGCTGGTCTGCGGGCATCATCGGCGCGCCGGTGTCGGACTGGCGCAACTACGACAGCATCTATACCGAGCGGTACATGAAGACACCGCAGAACAATCCCGACGGCTACAAGCGCACAGCCCCGCGATTCGCGGCGGCCAGACTGCACGGCCGCATGCTGCTGATTCATGGCAGCATCGACGACAACGTCCATCGGCAGAACAGCGAGCAGCTGGCCTATGAGCTCCAGCGGGCCGGCAAACCGTTCGAGATGATGGTGTATCCGAAGTCGCGCCACGCGGTGACCGACGCGCGGCTGAACAAGCATCTTCGCCAGGTGATGTTCGACTTCATCATGCGCGCGGTGCGCTGATGGCGTCCTTCCTGACCGCGCTCCAGGGCGACCGGGGCGTGATCGCGGCGGAGCTCCGGCCGCCCCGCGCCGAGCTCGACTCACACGACGGCATCGACGCCTGGATCGACACGTACCACGCGGTCAAAACGCTGACGCGCCGAGACGTGGCCGTCTTCCTTACCGACAGCGCCGTCGGCACGCAGGAGGAGAACAACCTCCGGCACCTCGTCACGAACCTCGGCCTCGACGTGCCGCGCGAGCGCGTGGTGCCGTTCCTGACGACGAAGCATTCGCTGGAATTCTGTTTGAGTTATGCCGAACAGGCCTGGCAGCACGGATTTCCCGCGCTGGTGGTGCTTGGCGGCGATAAGAGCGTCGGCCGGCCGCGATGCCTCGAACACGCCTGGCAGCTGCGACAGGCGATCCGCGAACGGGAGCCGCGCCTGGCCCTCGGCGGCTGGGCCAATCCGTATGCCGATCCGTCGCGGCAGGCGGACTACATCGCCGACACGACCTTTCACGCCGAGTTCTATCTCACGCAGATCGTGAGCCACCTGAACGCCGAGCCGGTCGGGCGCTTCCTGCGGGAGACGGAGCGCCGGGGGCTGGGGGGGATGCCGGGGATGTTCGGCGTCTTCTACTACCGCAGCGCGAATCCGAAAACGCTGAGCGTGCTGAGCCGGTTTCTCCCTGTTCCTGTTGACGCGCTTGCGGCCGAGTTCGCGGCAGGCGCCACGCCTATCGATATCTGCGCGCGGACATTACGAGCGATGATCGACGTCGGCGCCCGCCACTTCTACATCAGCAACCTGCCGCTGTCGCGGACGTCCGCGACGCTCAACGCCATTCTCGATCGCGTCGGCGCTCCCGCGTAAAAGGTCCGCCGTTTGCACCTCCCCGGCTCGCATGAAGAGCCGAGCTTCCATCAAGAGCCACCCGATCCATACGATGTTGATCCCGTTCCCGTTTGCATTCCTGACGGGGGGCTGGGTGTTTGGTGTGGCCGGGGCTCTTCTCAAGAACCGCGATCTCACAACGGTGTGGCGGCACCTGGTGCCGGCGGGTGTTGCGGCGGGACTCGTCGCCGCCGTTCCCGGCATCATCGATTACGCCGAAAGCGTGCCGCCCGATAGTTCGGCAAAATCGCGTGCCGCCAGGCACGGCATGTTGAACTCGACGGCCATGCTGCTGTTCGCCGCAGGCTGGATGATTTCTCGGCGGTCACGACGTAACCCGACCCTCCCTCTCGCGGTCCAGGGCATGGGAGCCACGGTGCTCTCGATCGGCTCGTGGCTCGGTGGCACGCTTGTCGTCCGCAACCAGATCGGCGTGGATCACCGGTACGCGAACAAGGGCAAATGGGCGGAAGACACTCGTGAGCATGCGGGAGGCTACGCGCTGCTCGCGGCCGCTCGGGGACTCGGCGTCAATCAGATGAAGCTGGTGCATGCGGGCGGGGAGCGCATCGCGGTCGGACGGACGGAGGACGGCTACGCGGCGTTCGACGACCGCTGCACGCATCGCGGCGGACCGTTGTCGGACGGCGTGCTGATCTGCGGAACCGTCCAGTGTCCATGGCACGGCTCGCAGTTCGATGTGACGACGGGGGAGGTGAAATGCGGGCCCGCGGAGAAACCGATCACGGCGTACGCCGTGGGCGGCGAGGAGAGGCGTCCTACTTCAGGTGGCGTCCTCCGTCGACACGCACCGTCTCGCCGGTAACGAAATCGGTTTCGACCAGGCTCATCACGATCTTCGCGATCTCGGCTTCACCACCCCACCGTCCGAGCGGCGTCGCCCGCTCCACTCTCGTGAATTCCTCGTCCGGCGTGCCTTCCGGCGCCACAATCGGACCCGGCGCCACCGCATTCACCAGAATCTGATCCGAGGCGAGCTCCAGCGCCAGCGCCTCCGTCAGGGCGATGACGCCGGATTTGGCGACGTAGTACGCGAGATATCCCGTATATCGGGGACGGCCGCTGGCCGCCACCCAGTCCGTGAAGTTGACGATGCGGCCGCCACGCACGCGGCGCATGTGGGGAACCGCGGCCCGCGCACACAGCCACGCCGCACGGAGATCGATCGCCAGCTGCTGGTCCCACTCTTCGACCGTGATGTCGTCGAACGCCCGCGCGTGATATCGCGAGGCCATGTTGACCAGCACGTCGAGACGTCCAAGGCCGGCCACGGTCTCGGCAACGGCACGTTCGCACGCCGCCGGGTCTGACAGATCGGCCTGCACAAGGAGCGCGCGGCGGCCAAGCGCCGTCACCGCCGCGGCCGTTTCGTCCGCCTCCCGCCTGGATGCGCGGTACACGAGAGCCACGTCGGCGCCATGCCTGGCGAATTCAGTCGCCACGACGGCGCCAATGCGCTTGCCTCCCGTGATGAGCGCGACCCGGCCGGTGAGTTCCATAACGGCTTCAGTCTATCGATTCGGGGGCGGTTCGACGCAGGGGCGATCTTCCGAAATGACGAAAACGGTTTCGCGGGCCGTAAGGGAGTGCGATGCCGGCCTCCCGTATCTCGTTGAGTGCCCACGATCAAGGCGGTGGTCTACTTCGTGCTCCGTCCGCAGCTTCCTTACCAATTCGCGCCGACGGTGCGCCCGCGCTTTCTAAAAAGACGGGCGCCGACTCGACGCCCTAGGAGATGCCATGAAGAGGATGTACGTCGGCGTGGTGGTGGTGGTCACGCTGTGGGCCGCGGCGGCGGTGCCGGGTCACGCGCAGAGCACCACAATGACGCTGTTTGGAAGCGGATCCGGCGCATTCGAGACGCCCGCGCTCGCCACCGGCGGTGTGGCGACCGCGACCTGCACCATGAACCGGACGACCGTCGAAATCGCGTGCACGGCGCGGGTCCACAACATCGTGGACCTGACGGCCGCGCACATTCACGTGGGAGGCCCTGGCGTCTCCGGACCCGTCATGATGGACATTCCGGGAATCCCGCTCCGGAGTTCCGACGATTTCACGCTGTCGTGGACGTGGCGCGAATCTAACCTGACGCTGCGGCCGGCGCAGGGCATCCTGAAGATGGCCGATGTCTTCGAGGCGTGCTCGAGCGGCAACTGCTACCTGAACTTCCACAGCTCCCAGAATCCCGGCGGCGAAATCCGCATCAACCTGTGCCCGCAGGGCGATGCCAGCCGGTTCGCCAACGAGTTCTATCTGATCAACGTCTGCATCCCCGGCCGGTAACCGCTGGCCCCGGACCGTGTGCGCTACGATGGCCTCGTGGCGCGCACGGTTCTCTCAGTGCTGCTCATCGTGATTGGCGGCGCGCTCGGCGCTGCCCTTTCCGCCTATTCCCCCCGCCTCGACCAGCGCACGATCGATGAAGCCGTCTCGATCGGCCAGTCGTACAGCGATGCCGCTCGCGCACGGTTTCATCAGTCCTATCGCGTACACATCGCCCGCGCGCCCGTCGACCACATCGACGTCTCGACGCCGTTCCGTCGTCTCGTGACCGCCGCCGAGGAGCGCGCACGGATCGGGGACCGTTTCTTCGGCCAGCGCGATGCGGCGGCGGTGCTCGCGCGCCATGGCGAGGGGATCGAGGTCGCGATCGGGCTCACGTTCCATCCGCTCAACACCTATGCCGGCATCCCGGGTTTCGACGTCTCGATGCAAACGCTCGATGCGCGCGTGATTCGCGCGCGCGGGGTCCAGCGTCTGCCGCGCTTCACCGCTCGCGTCACGGGCGCGCCCATGCCTGGAGCCGGGCCCGGAACCGGCGGGGGCGGTCAGCCTCTTCTTGGCGGAACAATCCTCGCGCACTTCGAGCGCGCGGATCTCGACCCACAGGGCACGTACGACGTGGTGATTGAGGAAGCGCGGAAGGAAATGGCGAGAGGACGAATCGAACTGGCGAAACTGCGGTAGGGGCCGGCCGCGCGGCCGGCCCCTGCCGTCAGGCTTACGAAAGAACGCGAATCACGACGCGGCGGTTCTGCGCGCGCCCGTCGCGGGTGTTGTTCGGCGACACCGGCTTCTCCTCGCCGAAGCTGATGACGTTCATCTTGTGCAGCGGGATCTGGTGCTGTTCGTACAGGTACCGCTTCACCGAATCGGCGCGCTCCATCCCGAGCCGCTCGTTCAGATCGTTCGAACCCACGTTGTCGGTGTGCCCCTCGATTTCGAAGTACACGTTCTGCGGATCCGCCTTCAGCTTGCTGACGACGGCGTCGATTTCCGCCTTCGCTTCATCGGGCAGCTCGACCGCGCCAAAGCGGAAGTTCCCTGCGTCTTCACTGAGGGTGACTTCGTAGACGAGGCGGCGCGAAGCCGCGACGACTGCGTCGACACGGCCGCCCACGGCGCCGGCCGCCGCCTGCGCCTTCTCCGCCGCGGTCATCGCGCCGGCCGCGGCACCGCGTGCGTCAGCCGCCGCTTTGCCCGCCGCTTCCGCCTTCTGATCGACCGCGCCAATGCGCCCCTCGTTCTGGCCCACGCGCTGCTGCGTCTGCTCGACGGTGCCGCCCAGCGTGTCGACCTTCGTGTTGACGGTGCCTACCTCTTCGCGGACAAAACCCTTCGTCGCGCACGCCGGTACGACGGCCACGCTCACCGCGATGGCCAGTGCTGCTAACAAACCTTTACGCATGATGGTTCATCTCCTCTACAAGTGTTGCTGTCAGTAATCAGTCGTCCGATCGCGCCGGGCCCGACACGTACCCGCCACGGGCGTGGACGTTCAGGTCTTTCTGCCTCGTTCGAACTTCGAGCGGATGCCATCCCGGCGTGGGGTCCGGCTCGAAGGTAATCAGGTACTGGTAGCGGAGCTCGGCGAACAGGTCGCGTACCGCTTCCACCGTGTGCGCAGGCATGCTGGCGATGCGCATGTCGCCGCCGGTCCACCGGGCGAGGTCCGCGAGCGTGGCCGTACTCGTCCCCGCGCCGTCGCTGGCCACCACCGCCAGCTCCCCGCCCGGATGATCGAGCGGGTTCACCACCGCCAGTAGATAGACCGGCACATCGATCGCGCTGGCGATTCCGGAGACCTCGGGCGGCGTCAAGCGGCTTCCGGTGTCGACGCCGTCGGTGATGACCAGCAGCGCCCGATGCCGGTTGGCCCGAGCGGCGACGGCTTTGGAGGCGGCGGCCACGGCGTCATACAGCGACGTCAGGCCCCACGGCTGACCCGCCAGGCTCACCCGGCGAATCCGCTCCATGTCGCGGGTGAAAGAGATGACTTCCTGCAGTGACGCGTCAAAGGTAAAGAGCGCCGCCTCGTCACTGCCGCCCGTCAAATTGCTGGTGGCGATGGTGACCGCGTGGCGCGCGCGCTCCATGTTGCCGCCAATCGCCATGCTGCCGCTGACGTCGAGCAGGATGGCCAGACTGATCGGCGCGTCGCCGGCGAAGAAGTCGCGGATCTCCCGCGGTCTGCCGGTGTCGACGACTTCAAAATCGGTGCGTTTCAGATCGCGGATGACGCGGCCGCGGCGATCGCGGACAGCGGCAGTCACGGTGACCGCCTCGACGCCAGACTTGAATGTGATCACGGGCCCGCCGGGCTGTTGGCCGGTCTGTGCCGGGGCGCTCTGCGCGTGCAGACCCGCTGACACTGCGACGAGCAGTGCCGCGAGGATCAGGGGGGATGCCGATCGCGTCACAGGGAAGCTCTAATCAATCGTCTTGCCAGCCCGATTACCCTCGAAGAATCAACAATTAACGGGAATACCGCCCGATTGGGGCGCTTTGGATCGACCTAAACCGTGTAGATTTTACATCGGATATGCATGAGCTGTGTACGATGGTGAGTCAAGCTGGAGGCCCAAACTCACGCGTGTAAGATGGAGCCGTCGATGCCGACGTCGCACATCACACAGCCTCTCACCGGGCCTCTCACGAGGCCTATTCCGGTCGCCGCCCGCGTCGATCGGTTCTCCTACGCCATCCGGAATATCGTCACGGCCGCCAAGGCCGTGGAAGCGACCGGAATGAAGGTGCGCTATCTGAATATCGGCGATCCGATCGCCTTCGGGTTCCGGACCCCCGCGCATCTCGTTGCGGCTGTACAAAAGGCGGTTCAGGACGGCCACAACGGCTACCTCCCATCGGCAGGCATCCCGGAAGCGCGAGCAGCGGTCGCGGCGGACTACACGTCTCGCGGCATGCCCGTGCCCGCCGAGCGTGTGCTGCTGACGACCGGCACCTCCGAAGCGATCGATCTCGCCCTGAACGCGCTCGTGGACGAGGGGGACGAGGTGCTCGTGCCGATGCCGACGTATCCGCTGTACACGGCGGTACTGGCAACGATCAACGCACAACCGCGCTTCTACCGGACCGACCCACAGCGCGACTGGCTGCCCGACCTCGATCATCTGCGCAGCCTCGTCACGCCGCGGACGCGCGTGCTCGTCATCATCGATCCGAACAACCCGACCGGGGCCGTCTATCCGCCGGCGACGCGGCGCGCACTGATCGAGTTCGCAAACGAGCACGGGCTCGCCATCCTGGCGGACGAGGTGTACTCGGAGCTCGGATTCGACGGGGCCGTGCCATTGCTGTCGACGCTCGACACCGACGCGCCGATCATCTCGCTCTCGAGTCTGTCGAAGGCGTACCTCGCGCCAGGCTGGCGTGCCGGCTGGCTGGTCGTCAGCGCGACGCCGCGACTCGATAATGCTCTGGCCGCCATGCGCAAGCTTGCCGACGGACGCCTCTGCAGCCCGGGACCGATGCAATACGCGGTGACCGCCGCGATGACGGGAGACAGGTCGCATCAGCCCGAGTTCCGCCGCGCCCTGGCCGAGCGAGGGCGCATTACCACCGAGGCGCTGAATGCGATTCCCGGCATGACCTGCGTGCCGCCGCGCGCCGCTTTCTACGCCATGCCTGCGGTCTCGCTGCCACCGGGCCGCACGGACGAGCACTACGTACTCGAGTTGCTGCGCGCGACGGGCATCCTGTGCGTGCACGGATCCGGGTTCGGGATGCGCCCGGAACAGGGCACGTTCAGGATTGTGTTTCTTGCGGATCCCCGTGAGCTGCGATCGATTTACGCGGACATGGCGGCCTTCACTGGGGAGTATCTCGAGCGCGCCGGGTGAGGCCTTCGCTGCCGTGACCCGTGACAATCCACGCGCACTGATTCGCTACGCACTCGCCGGCCTTGCGGTGACGGCCGCGCTCACATGGGGCGCGTACCTCTCGCGCGGCGCCCTGCTCCTCATCTACGTCAGCGTGCTCATGGCGATCGGGCTCGCGCCGGTCGTGGCCTACGTCGAGCGGCGCGCGGGACGCCTGCCGCGGTGGGCAGCCATCCTTCTCATCTATCTCGTCTTCGTCGGCCTGATTGTGGGGCTCGCGGTACTCGTAATCCCACCGATGGTCGAGCAGGCGCGCGGTCTCTGGTCGGCGTTCCCGCAAATGCTCCATCAGGGGCAGCAGTGGCTCATCGATCGAGGCCTCCTGGCGCGCGAGCTGTCGCTCCAGGAAGCGGTGCAGCAGTCACCCGTCGGCGGTTCGGACGCCGTCGGGACCGTCGTTGGCGCAATCTGGGGGTTCCTCGGCGGGCTGTTCGGCTTCCTCACGATCCTGATCCTTTCCTTCTACTTCCTGCTGGATTCGGACCGCTTCGCGCGCAGCTTCGTCCGGCTCTTTCCGCGGCCGGAGCGGCCACGCGTCGAAGATGCCTGCCGCCGCGTCTCGGGCAAGGTGAGCGCGTGGCTCGGCGGGCAGCTGCTGCTGGCCGGCATTATCGGCGGGACGGCGGCGCTGGCGCTGTTTCTCATGGGCGTTCCCTACTTCTACGTGCTGGCGCTCATTGCGGGGATTGGCGAGATGATCCCGATCGTCGGTCCCGTCCTTGCCGCGATTCCCGCGATTGCCGTGGCGTTCGGCGTGGCGTTGTTCTTTCTCATCCAGCAGCAGTTCGAGAACCACGTGCTCGTGCCGAAGGTGATGGAGCGCCAGGTGGGCGTCAGCGCCGCCGGCGTCATCGTCGCGCTGCTTCTTGGGGGGACGCTCCTCGGCGTGGTAGGCGCCATCCTGGCCGTGCCGACTATCGCGATTCTTCAGGTCATGTTCGAAGAGGCGTTTCCAGAGGCCACGTCTGATTGACCCCTCGCCCCGGCTCGAGACAAGGAGCCGGGCCTGGTACGCGCTGTGCGCGTATGTCGCGATCGCCGTCGCGGCTACCTGGCCGCTCGCGCAAGGACTCGGCCGCGACGTCGCCTGGGATCTGGGCGACTCCCTCCTCAACATGTGGATCCTGTCGTGGGACGTCGATCAGATGCGCCGCATCGCCGCCGGCGATCTCGGACGGATCGCGTCGTTCTTTGACGCCAACATTTTCTATCCGCTCCCCCTGACGCTCGCGTATTCCGAGCACCTGCTCGCACAGGCCATCCAGATCGCGCCGCTCTACCTGCTCACCGCGAACCCCGTCCTCTGCTACAACCTGCTCTTCCTCTCGACCTTTGCGCTGTCGGGGCTCGGCATGTACCTGCTCGTGCGGGAACTGACCGGCAGTACATGGGCAGCATTCGCGGCAGGCCTCCTCTTCGCGTTTGCGCCCTATCGGCTCACGCAGGCGTCGCACCTGCAGGTGCTCTCGTCGCAGTGGATGCCATTCGTGTTGTACGGGCTGCTGCGGTACTTCGAGACTCGGCGGATCACGCCGCTGGCAGGCGCGGCGTTGGCGCTGGCCGCGCAGAACCTCTCGTCAGGCTATTACCTGCTCTTCTTCGCTCCGTTCGCCGCCGCGTTCGGGATCTGGCAGATCGCGATCCGTGGACTCTGGCGCGACCGGCGCGTCTGGGCGCACCTGGCAGCTGCGACGGTGACGGTGGCCGCGATCACCGCTCCATTCCTGGCGCCGTACGCCGCTGTCCGCAGTCAGGGGTTCGTGGAGCGCACGTTCACCGAAGTGTCGCGGTTCTCCGCGGACGTCTTTTCCTACGCGACCGCGTTTCCCGGCCAGCGCCTCTGGGGCTCGAGTATGCAGGCGCTTCCGAAGCCGGAAGGCATGCTGTTTCCCGGTGTTGTTCCCGTGCTCCTGGCGCTGCTCGGGCTGTTCATGTGGGGGCACCGTCGAGACGCGACACGGTCGGCCCCCCGGTTCGTCGCCTGGTTGTTCGGCGCGCTGGCCATCGGCCACACGGCCGCAGCCCTCATGACGATCGTCGTCCGGCGCACGACGATCGACACGGGCCTGTTCGTCCTCCGCATAGGCAACATCAATCAGCTCCTGCTGCGCGCCGCGATCGCCTTCGTGCTGCTCCTCGTCGTCTCCCCTGCCGCGCGACGGCGAACCTCGGCCTTCATGCAGGATCGCGGATTCTTTCTCGCGGGGCTCATCGCGGCGTTCTGGCTGTCGCTCGGCCCGGTGCCGCAGTCGATGGGGCGTCCTCTGGAAATCGCCGCGCCGTATGCCCTGCTGTTCGACTACGTGCCCGGATTCGACGGCGTGCGCGTCCCGGGGCGGTTCGCGATGATCGTCGCGCTGCATCTGGCCGTACTGGCGGGCTATGGCGCAGCCGTGCTGACCCGGTGGAGGTTCGGCCGCCCGGCACTCGCGCTGCTGATGCTGCTGTTTCTGGCCGAAGCGACGCACGTGCCGTTCCTCGTGAATCTCGCCACTCCTCCGCGCGATTTCAACGCGCCGGAGCCGCGCGTGTACAGACCGGCGCGTGCGCCGGCCATCTACCACGCCGTTGCGGATCTTCCGCCGGCAACGGTCCTTGCCGAGTTACCGCTTGGCTACCCCGACTTCGATCAACGGGCGATGTTCTATTCCACCGTGCACTGGAAACCGCTGGTCAACGGCTATAGCGGCTTCGAACCGCCTCATTACGGCCGCCTGACGGCGGTGCTGTCCGAGATTCCGCGTCATCCGGACCTGTCGCTCGCCACGTTGAAGGAGATCGGCGTCACGCATGTGCTGGTCCACGAAGCCGCGTACGTCGACGGCGAAGGTGTGGCGACCACTGACGTGCTGGAACAGCGCGGCGCGGTTGAGGTAACACGCCACGGCACTGATGTGATTCTTCAACTCTCGCGCTAGCAGCGGCACGACCGTTGCCGTTACGAAGCCGCAGAAGATATGGCGGCCAGTGCCGGTGCAGTCGACGCAACATATTGCGGCGCTTTCCTTCCGAAAGTGTGGAAGGCGCCTCTATCGTCACACTTCGGCGATCTGGCCCTCGTGGCGTTTCTGCTCGTTCAGGGTCTTGACGGCTTTTTCACCTACGTCGGCGTCTCGACATACGGCCTCCAGATCGAGGCAAATCCGCTTATCTCCACGCTCATGACGTACTTCGGCGAAGCCGGCGGCCTCGTGGGCGCCAAGGCGGTTGCGGGCGTGCTCGGCATCTGTCTGTACTTCTGCGAAGTCCACGCAGTCGTCGCGCTGCTGACGGGGTTCTATCTCACCGCCGCCATCGCGCCCTGGACGCTGATCCTCTTTTTCTGACGCGAACGTATACTGGCCGCGATGCGCCTGGATCCGCTCCAGTACCTTTCCGCGGAGCTGCAGGGCCTGCGCGATCAGGGGCTGTACCGCCGGCTCAGGATTCTCGACGACGAGCAGAAAGCTGCGACATCGGTCGATCACCGTGCGGTGGTCAACCTCTCCTCCAACAACTACCTGGGATTGACCACGCACCCCGTGCTGCGCGAGCGTGCGCTCGACGCCATCCGCCGATTCGGCGTCGGCTCGGGATCGGTCCGGACCATTGCGGGAACGATGGCCCTGCATATGGAGCTGGAATCCCGGCTCGCGGCGTTCAAGGGGACCGAAGCTGCGGTCGTCTTCCAGAGCGGCTTCAGCGCGAACGCGGGCACGGTGTCATCGATTCTCGGGCGCGACGACGTGATCGTCTCGGACGAACTGAATCACGCCAGCATCATTGACGGCGCGCGGCTGAGCCGCGCCGCGATCAAAGTGTTTCCTCACCGCGACGCCGGCGCCGCGCGGACCATCGTGGCCGGGCTCCCCGCCGCGCAGCGGAAACTCATCATCACGGACGGCGTCTTCAGCATGGACGGCGATCTGGGCGCGCTGCCGGCGCTGTGCGACGTCGCTGACGAATACGGCTGCATCATGATGGTGGACGACGCACACGCGAGCGGCGTGTTCGGACGGAACGGGCGCGGGACGGTGGACCACTTTGCGCTGCATGGGCGGGTCGATATCCAGGTGGGTACGCTCTCCAAAGCGATGGGGGTCCTCGGCGGATACGTCGCCGGCGCCCGCACGCTCGTTGAGTTTCTCTATCACCGGGCCCGTCCCTTCCTCTTCTCGACTTCGCATCCGCCGGCGGTCGCCGCCGCGTGCATCGGCGCCATCGATGTCCTCGAAGGCGAGCCCGGGCTGATCGATCGGCTCTGGGACAACACCCGGTTCTTCAAGAGCGGTCTCGCCGCGCTGGGATTTGACACCGGGAGCAGCGAGAGTCCGATCACACCTGTCATCGTGGGGGACGCGACGCGCGCGATGGCGTTGTCGGACCGGCTGTTCGAGAAGGGCGTCTTCGCGCAGGGAATTGGCTTTCCGACCGTGCCCCAGGGAAAAGCGCGCGTCCGGACCATCGTCACCGCCACTCATACCCGCGGCGAGCTCCAGTTCGCCCTGGACGCGTTCAAGTCGGCCGGCGCGGAGCTGGGTGTCATATGAACCGTCCCGCCGGTGAGATAGCATCAGACCGAGTTCCCTGATGGCCCGCCGCCTCGCTGTTCTCTTCGCGTGCGCACTGGCGTGGCCGAGCCCAGGATGGGCGCAGAATGCCGAGCCGGACGGCGTCGCACTGCTCCTGTCCCGTCTCCAAAAAGTGCTCGAAACCGGTTCGGGGGAGGGCTTCGCCGCGCTCGTCGGCGGCGAAGCGTCCGCGGGCGAGATCCGCGAGTTCACCGACAGCCTGTTCACGCCCGGCACACGGCGAGCCGTCGTGCTCGAGCGCGACCGTGTCCCACTGGACGGCGCGCTGCCGGGGGACGGCTACCGGGTGGTGGCGGAGCTCTTTACCGAGTCGGCGCTGCGCGCGCGGATCGTGACGGCGCAATTCGACGTCAGGCGTCCGAACCGCGGCGAGGCCGACAGCTGGCGGATCGTCGGCGCACGCGGCACCTCGGCCGTCGACGGCCTCTTTAAATTGTCGGTGAACCGGACGAAACAGTTTGCCGCGCGGAACGCCACGATCACCTCCGAAGACCTGGTCATCACGCAGACCGACGGCTCGGTGTTTCTCGTCGAGAACGAAGACGGCGTCACGGGCCTCGTGCTGCTCGGCCGCGGTGTGATGCGATTTGCGCCGGCGCCGGTGACGGAGCAGGGGCAGCTGCGGATCTTCGCGGGCGCAGACACCCTCGACGCGCCGTTCGAAAACGCCTTTATCAGACTGAGCCCGACGGAGTACGACTATCGCGTATCGGTCGGCGCCCTCACGCCGGTGCCGGTCAATCCGCGTGAGCTTCGGCGTGCGGAGGAGGTGTTCGCGCGCGAGGGGCCGAAGTCGTTCAGCCTGGATCTGCGCGACCTGAGCCCCGACATGTGGTACCTGGTGCCGCCGACGGGCGATTTCCTCGCGGAAGTGCGCACGCGCCGCCACGGTGACCTGACGTATACCCGCTCGAGCACGCAGTCGGAGGACATCTCCCTCTTCGAACGCGAGCGGCGGCGGACGATTGCGCTGTATCCGTCGACCTCGCGGCGGGCAGAGCACGGACTGGCGTTCAACGAGGACGAGCGGCGCGATTATGACGTCCTCGACTACGACATCGAAGCGACGGTCGCACCGGACACCGGCATGATCGACGGGCAGGTGCGCATGCGCCTGCGCGTCCGCTCGCACGGGTTACCCGCCCTCACCCTCCGCCTGGCCGACGAGCTCACCGTTCGCAGCATCGGCAGCCCCGAGTACGGCCGGCTGCTGTTCCTCCGCGTGCGGGATCAGGACAACATCATCGTCAACTTCCCCGCGCCGCTGCCGGCCGAAGCGGTAGTGACCCTGCTGGTCTCCTATGGAGGGCGGCTCGAATCGCAGGATATCGAGGATGAAACCGTCCAGACCAGCGACGGACGGGCGGACGCCATCCTCATCCCCACCGAGCCGAATTTCCTCTTGAGCAGCCGCGCCTACTGGTACCCGCAGAACCCGATTGTCGATTACGCGACGGGGACGCTGCGCGTGATCGTCCCCGAAGGGTACGGCTGCGTCGCCAGCGGCGAGCCTCGTGGCAGTGCTGCCGTCGTGACACTGCGCGACCTGATACGAATTGCCGACGGACGGTCATTCGTGTTTACCGCCCGCGATCCCGTTCGCTATTTCGCGCTCGTCGTCAGCCGTTTTCAGCGGGTGGGAGAGTCGTCTATCGATGTCACTCCCGACGGCGCCGACCCCGCGGCCGATAAGATCTCGGTCAGCCTAACGGTCGACGCGAACCCGCGCCAGCAGGGGCGCGGGCGAGCGGCGCTGACCGACGTGGCCGCCGTCATGACGTACTACGCGAGCCTGATTGGCGACGCGCCGTACAGCTCCATGTCGGTCGCGCTTCTGGAACACCAGCTCCCGGGCGGGCATAGCCCCGGGTACTTCGTCGTGCTGAACAACCAGGTCACGAGCTCACGCGCGACGTTTCGCAACGACCCGGCGTCCTTTTCGAGCTTTCCGGAATTCTTCATTGCGCACGAAGTCGCGCACCAGTGGTGGGGCCAGGCCGTCGGGTGGCGGAACTACCACGATCAGTGGCTGAGCGAAGGGTTCGCGCAGTACTTCGCGGCGCTTTACGCGCGCCACGCGCGTGGAGAGCGGACGTTCAACGATATGCTGCGGCAGTTCCGGCGCTGGGCGATTGCCGAATCGGACGAGGGCCCGATTTCACTTGGATCTCGCCTGGGTCATATCCGCCGGCAGCCGCGCGTCTTCCGCGCGCTCGTATACAACAAAGGCGCGGGCGTCCTGCACATGCTGCGGCGCCTGCTCGGTGACGAGGCCTTCTTCGGCGGGTTGCGGCGGTTCTACGCGGAGCAGAAGTTTCGAAAGGCAAGCACCGACGATCTCCGCGTCGCATTCGAAGCCGAATCCGGGCGGTCGCTGAGCCGGTTCTTCGATCAGTGGATCTACGGCACCGGTCTCCCTCAGCTGCGATACAGCAGCACCATCGCTCCCGGCACGGCGACCGGCGTCTTCGAGCAGGTCGGCGACACGGTCTTCGACGTGCCGGTCACCGTGTCGGTTGTCTACGCCGACGGACGCACCGTCGATAGCGTCGTGCCGGTTACCCAGCAACGGGTAGAGTGGAGCGTCGACACGACCGGTACGGTCAAACAGATTCAGATCAACCGCGATGACGCCGCGATTGCGGAGTTCGAGCGGTTTTAGCTACTGCAGATAGATGGCGGCGACGCGCGGCTCCGCGTTCGCTTCGAACGGCTCGAACACCAGCACAAAGTTCGTCCCGGCGTGGTCGTAGAACCGCGTCACGCGCTGGCCGTGCACCGCTCGTTCAATGGCCTGCTTCCCGACGATCGCATGCTGTCCGAGCCGCGCGACGATGGCGGAAATGGTTTCGCCGACTCGGACTTCATTGCCATCCGACAGAAGGAGCATAGGGATGGAGATCGCGCGCGGAGGGACGCCGACGGAGGTGGCCGACGCTGGAACGGCCGCGGGCGCGTTGGAACTGCCGGCGGCGCTGACGGCGGGGAGGGCGCTCACCGTGCGGAATTCGCGGACCGCGAGCGAGCCGACGACGAGCAGAGCGGCAATGAACCCAACGGCCAATGCCCATTCGAGGATGGACGTGAAGCGCTGATGAGTTGCTTCCATTCGACCTCCGTCTGGACGACTGTAGGACCGTCGCTGAACCGGGTCAAGCTGAGCCTCGCTCAATCCGCCCGGAAGCGGCTTATCGGCTGGGGTGGCTTTGATATGATCGGCGGGTTATGGATTCGGTGACGCTGACGATCGATGGGCGCCCCGTCACGGTGGCCAAGGGAAAGACTGTCCTGCAGGCGGCCATCGAGTCGGGCATCTCGGTCCCGTATTACTGCTATCACCCCGGGATCAGTATCGACGGCTCCTGCCGCGTCTGCGTCGTCAAGATTGAAAAGATGCCGAAGCTGCAGACGTCGTGCTCGACGCTCTGCGCCGACGGTATGGTCGTGAGCACGCGCGATCGCGACGTCGTCGAGGCGCGTGCCGGCGTGTTCGAGTTTCTCCTCATCAATCATCCGCTCGACTGCCCGGTCTGTGACAAAGGCGGGGAATGCCCGCTCCAGGACTTCTCCTACACGTTCGGTCCCGCCGAGAGCCGGATGGACTTTCCGCGCCGCGTGTTTGACGGCGAGGGCGTGAAGGCGGACGTCGACTTCGGGCCGACGCTCATGCTGAACCGCAACCGCTGCATTCTCTGCACGCGCTGCGTCCGCTTCATGAAGGAAATCGACGGCGATGCCCAGATCGGGATCGTCGATCGCGGCTACGGCAGTGAAATCGCGACGTTCCAGGAACAGGGCGTCCACTCGCTCATCTCGGGCAATCTGATGGACGTCTGTCCCGTGGGCGCGATTCTCACGAAGGACTATCGCTTCAAAAGCCGTCCCTGGGACAACCCGGGCGTCGTCGACACCATCTGCACGCTCTGCTCGAAGGGCTGCAATACCAGTGCGTGGCTGAAGGCGAAGCCGGAGTGGGCACGCGGCTCGCGGCTGATCCGCATGACGCCTCGCTACAACCCGGACGTCAACGGCTACTGGATGTGCGACATCGGACGCTTTAACTATCACTGGATTGAAGGCGAGAACCGGCTGCGCCGGCCGATGATGCGCGGCTCCGCAGGAAGCGCCGCACAGGCGGCTCCGCTCGAGGCCTCGGCGTGGCACGACGTCCAGCCGCGGCTCCGCGACCGGCTGCAGGAGGCCGGGAGCGGCGGGGCGTTCCATTTCCTGGCATCCGCGCATGCGTCGATGGAGGAGCTGTTCGTGCTGAAGCAGCTCGCCGAGGCGTTGCTGGGCGGCGACGCAATGAAATCCGTGTCGATCGGCTGGGAGGCGACCGAGAAGCCGCAGCCCGCCACGACGAAGTTCAAGGTCCCCGTCACCGACGCGCCGAACGTCAACGGCGCCCGCGACCTCGGGTTCGCCGTCGGACGCGGAAACGAAGGCCCGGCCGACCTGTCCGGACTGCGCAAGGCTGTCGAGGCCGGCACCGTGAAAGCGCTGTATGTGATTGATCCTGCTGGGCCTAAGGGATCGCTGGGTGATATCAGCTGGATTGCCGCGGCCCGCCGCAGCGGCGCGCTCTCGCTGCTGGTCGTCCAGGCCGTCGTCACGAGCGAGCTGACCGAGGCAGCCGACTTCGTCCTCCCAGGGAGCGCCTGGGTCGAGAAGGACGCGATCTACACGAACGACCAGGGCCGGGTGCAGGCGGCGTCGCGCGCCATCGCGCCCCCGGGCGAGGCGCTCGAAGACTGGCAGATCCTGGTTAACGTGGGACGCTCCCTCGGCGTGGCGCTTCCGTACGAAAGCAGCGGCGATGTGCGGCGGGCGCTCGCGGCAGCGATGACCGGGTACAGCGAAGCAGAACGCCTGGCGTTCATGCGCCCTGTGCCCGCGAGCACCTGGATGCAGGCGTCCAATCCCTCGGAGCGCTGGAAGTGGGATTTCCTCTTCCAGGATCTACCGCCGACCAAGGGACACAACGTTCAGATGGAAGGGCTGCCGGCCCAGGCGACGCCGTTCATTCCGCTCAAGCCCGTTCAGTAGTGGAAGAAAACGTCACGCTCCTCGCTGCATTTGGAGCGGGACTGCTGTCCTTCATCTCACCCTGCGTTCTTCCGCTTATCCCCGGCTATCTTTCATACGTCTCGGGGCTCTCGCTCGACGAGCTTCGCGGCGGCACGGCACCAGCCGCAGGCGCCGGAGTCGCGGTCGTCACGGCGACGCCTGCCGCGACCCGCGGACGCGTCGTCATGGCATCCCTGGCCTTCATCCTGGGGTTTTCGATCGTCTTCGTGTCGCTCGGCGCGTCCGCGAGCGCTATCGGGCAGTTCCTGATGTCGCGGCTGACGGTGATGAACAGAATCGCCGGCGCGATCATCATCATCTTCGGGCTGCACACGATGGGCGTGCTGCGAATCGAATGGCTGTACCAGGAGAAGCGGGTGCAGACGTCGAAGCGTCCGGCTGGACCCTTCGGCGCGATGCTCGTCGGGATCGCGTTTGCGTTCGGGTGGACGCCGTGCATCGGGCCCATCCTGGCGGGCATTCTCGCGGTCGCCGCCGGACAGGAAACCGTCGGTGCGGGGATTCGGCTGCTGTCGGCTTACTCGCTCGGTCTTGGCGTGCCGTTCCTGGCGACGGCGCTCGCGATCGATCGCTTCTTCACCGCGTTCGCGAAAATCCGCCGCTACTACCACACGATTGAAATCGTCTCCGGCCTGCTGCTGATCGCGATCGGTGTGCTGATCTTCACGAACCGTTTCACGATCCTCGCGCAGTGGCTGACGCCGTACCTGCCCGTCTACTGAGCCCCGCCTAGAACGTCGCCCGAAACGTCACCTGCGCCATCCGCATGAAACCGGATTGCGCCCGGATCTGGCCAAAGCCGTCGCTGCCGACGGTGTGAATGGGCCCGATGACCTTCACCGTATTCGTCAGGTTGATCACCTCGAGGCGCAGCTCGCCCACCGCCCGCCCGACAAGCGGCATTTTCTTGCTGACGGCCAGGTCGATGTTGTTGCGGTGCGGCGCACGGACGCGGCCGTCAATGCGGGACGCGGTACCCAGCGTGAACGCCGGCGGAACGGCGTACGCCTCAGGGGAGAGCCACCGGTCCAGAATGCGGCTGTCACGATCGCCCTCAGTGGCCGGATCGCCTGCGGCGCGATTCGGACGCTGGGTGCGGGTGAAGAGGTTCGTGTTGTTCGTGGCCGACGCAACCGGCACCGGGAACCCGGTCTCGAAGCCGATGATCGCCGCGACCTGCCAGTCGCCCCAGGTTTTTCCCCTGCCGAAGGGCAGCTCGACGACCGGAGCGATCATCAGCTTGTGGGGAACGTCGAGCAGCCCGATCGAGTACTCGGCGTCGAGGTCATACGCGTTGAGCGCCTCGGGCGTGTTCGGCTGCATGAAGTTCGTTTCGCCGAACTGGTTGTCCCTCAAGCGGCTGAAGGTGTAACTGAGACGGCCGCCCCACCCGTTCGCCATCCGGCGCTCCGCCTTCAGCACCCCAGCGTGGTACTGGCTCCGGCCCGCGGTGTGCTGCCGCATGAGAATGTCGCCGAACTGAGGGAACGGACGCAGCAGCTGCCGCCGCTGGACGGTTGGACTCGCCACGGCGAATCCCTGACCCGCGGGCAGACCGGCGAACGGGTTCGGCACCTGCTCGACGAGCGCCGGCCCGAGCGCCAGGTAACGGGGATCGAGCTGGTTGATGTTGACGACGGCATCATTCGAGCCGCCGAGCCCAAGGGACCGCCCGGTGGCGCCGACGTATTCAACGCCAACCGAGCTCGCGGGTCCAAGCTGGCGCGTGACGTCGATGGAGTACTGCTGCACCCACGGTGAGCCCTTCTCCTGGTCGATGAACTCGATCTGGCCACCCACGCCCGTCATGGGGCCAAGCGAGCTGCCGACCGGCGGACGGGCGCCAAGGGGAAACGGATTATCAAGGGTCGTGGTGGGAAGGAACTGGTCCTGATTGATGAACGCCTGACTGACGAAGCCAATTTGTCCGTAGTTCACGCCGCTCACGGGCTGATAGTTCCAGGGCGCCCAGTAGACCCCGTAACCGGCGCGGAGCACTGTTCCCGGCGTAAAGGCGTACGCAGCGCCAACTCGAGGGGACACCTTGGCCCCCGCGGGACTGCCCTGGTGTTCGTTGGCCCCGTTCTGCCCCGCGAAGATCAGGCCACCACGGACCGGCGCGCCATTGATCATGACGTTGCCCAGCGCGCCCCCGGGGTTCAGCGTGCGGTCAAATCCAACGGTGAATCGGTTCTCTGCCTCACGCAGCCCGGTTTCGTGCTCGAGCCGCAATCCGTAGTTCAGCGTGAGTTTCGGCGTCGCGCGAAAGTCATCCTGCGCGTACACCCCGTAGTAGCGGACGTGCGCATCGATCGGGCTCGAGCGCGTGAGGCGGCTCTGATTGCCCGGGTCTCCAGAGGGATATCCGAGCAGGAAGCTGGCGAGCGCGTTTCCCGATACCGCCGTGCCGTTCGCCAGTGGATTGGCGGACGTGTAAAAGCGATCGAACCGGAGGTCGCCTGCGCCACCGGCGAACGACTCCGTGTCGACGCCAAGCTGGCGGATATCGAAGCCGAACTTCAGCGTATGGCGTCCGTGGAGCTGCGACAGGGTGCCGTTCGTGCTCCAGGAACCCCACACGCGCCTTGTCGGATCGACGGCGCCGAATGGTTCGTAGTCCGCAATAGCGCCGATGGGAAACTTGCGCACCTGTTGCGCGTTCAAGAAGGTCTGGTCGAAGCCGAGTTGTGACGGATCGAACGCGATCGTCTCCGAGTCGTCGTCTTTCAACCACGTGAGGCCGTACCGCAGCGTGAGGACCGTGTTGTCAGCAGGCAGCCACGTGTTGTTGACCGCGACGAGATGCAGTGCGCGATCGAGCGTGCCGTCCCGTGGATCGGCGAACCGGTTCGGGCCCTGCCCGCGCTCCCAGAAATTCTCGTTGGTGCGCGAGGTGGTGTTGGTCATGTACAGGCCGGACAGCGACACACGGTCGGTAAGCTTGTGATCGATCTTGAAGCTGCCGGTCACAAGGTGACCGGTCTGGTCGGCCACACTGTCCAGATTCGCCGTACCGTTGCTGACGTCTCGCGTGGGTGCGGGGTAGTACCTCAGGATGTTGAGCGCGACGGGATTCAGGCGCTCGCGGGGAATGACGTTGCCGGGGAACGGGTCGCGAATGCGCAACCCGGTCGTCGGATCGATACGCGTGGTGAGCGGATCGTAAATCTGCACCAGCTGTCCGGCCGCGTTGACCGACTGCGAGAAATCTCCGGCGCGCTCCCGAGTCGTCGGGACGCGAAGCGCGCTGCTGCGGGAATCGAGCGACCGATACCCTTCCATCGCCGCCCAGAAGAACGTGCGGTCGCGAACAATGGGGCCGCCGAGGGAGCCGCCGCCGTTATGAAAGTAGCTGTCGGGTCGGACCAGTCCCGAGCGCTGCGAGAAGAAGTTGTTCGCGACGAGCGCGCTTGGCCGCATCTGGTAGAACGCGCTGCCTCGCAGGGCGTTGCCGCCGGAGCGCGAGGCGACGTTGTACGTGCCGCCCCCGGTCCGTCCCGTCTCCGCGTCATACGTGTGCAGCTGCACGTTGACACTGTCGATGGCTTCGAACGAAGGGTTGACGGACGGCCGGTTGACGAGGTCGGTATGCGGCACGCCATCGATGACGTAGTTGTTCGCGCGCCGCGCCCCGCCGCCGAGCGACACCAGCGACGGGTGATTCAGGTCCTGGAGCCGCGTGAACACCTGGTTTCCGGACGCGATGACCGTCGGAACCATCACCGACATCATGTACGCGTTGCGCGCGACCGACGGCAGCGCGCTCAACTCCCGCGCGTCGAGCACCGCTCCCCCAGACGCGTTCGACGTATCGATCAGCGGCGCCTCGGCGCCTACGGTAATGGTCTCCTCGAGGTTGCCGAGCACCAGCTCGACGTCGACAGTCAGAAACTGCTGCGCCGCGATCCGGATGCCGGGCCGTTCGTACGTCTTGAACCCGCTCAGGGTGGCCCGCACGGTGTAAATACCGGGCGGAACGGCGGAAAAATCGTACTCGCCAGCATTGTTGGATACCGTCGAGCGCACCGCGTTGGTTTCGTCGTTGACGAGCTCGACGGTAACGCCAGGCACCACCCCACCGGATTCACGGACCGCCCCCCGGACCCCGGCGGTGAAAGTCTGGCCGTACGCGGTGCCCGCCAGGAGGAAAAGCACGGCGAAGACGCGGAGAACGGGCGCCATTATTCGTTACCCAAACGTAACATCTGCGACATTTTCACGAAATCTGCATTAACTACAAATAGAAGGCATGACGCGACTACTTCTGGCGCTGACCCTCGTGCTCGGCACGTCACAGATGGCCATGGCGCAGACCGCCCCGGCCCCGGCTCCAGCCCCACAGCCGGCGCCACAGTCGACGGCCGGCGGGGATACGCAATCTATATACGACAAGATCTGGCAGCAGTTCACACTGTACGACGACAAGACAAACAGCGTCGTCCAGCGGATCCAGTTGAGCGGCCGGTTCCAGCACGAATTCGTGTCCGTCGGTGCGGACCAGGGAGACCTGGACGAATGGAACACGCGCCGATTCCGCGTCGGGCCGCGATTCCAGCTGTTCCGGACGTTCACCGTGGCCACCGAGGCGGAATTCAACCCCCAGGAACGCGACCCCCTGTACATGCGCCTGACTGACGTCTACGTCCAGTGGAGCCCGAACGCGCGGCTCGCCGTCACCGCCGGCAAGCAGGGGATGCCGTTCACCATGGACGGCATGACCTCCTCCAAAGACCTTCTGACGATTGACCGCAGCAATCTCACGAATAACATGTGGTTTCCGCAGGAATACCTCCCTGGTGTCAGCGTGTCCGGCCGTACAGCGCCCTGGACCTATCGCCTGGGGATGTACTCATCCGGCGAGATGAACAGGGAGTTTGGCAAGTTCGACGGCAGCATCTCGACACTGGCGCTGCTGGGGTATGACTTCGGTCCGCGCGTGGGTTTGAAGGAAGCGCTCGTGACGGGAAACTATGTTCACCAGTCACCGGACACCGACAACACCTTCACGCGCCAGCTCGAACACGTGGTGTCGCTCAACGTCAAACTTGAAGAGGATCGCTGGGGGCTGCGCGGCGATCTCTCGACGGGTTCGGGCTACTTCAGCCAGAGCGATCTCTGGGGCGTGATGGTAATGCCTTACTTCAACGTGACGGAGAAACTGCAGGCGATCACGCGCTACACCCACCTGTCGAGTGATGGCGTCAACGGCGTGCAGCTGGGCACTTATGAGAACCGCGTCGTCCGTGGTCGCGGCGATGATTACAACGAGCTCTACGTCGGCGCAAACTACTTCTTCTATGGGCAGAAGCTGAAGCTTCAGACCGGGCTGCAGTTCGCCGACATGAACGACCGCGCAAACGACGGTGGCGCGTACTCGGGTGCAGCGTGGACGACAGGGCTGCGGATCGGGTGGCCGTAGAGATCGACTTCGGCTATCCTGTGACCGATGCGGAAGCGATCGGTCACAACCACGATACTGATCGCTCTGATCACGCTCGGTACTCCTGCCGCCTACGTTCTGTGGACACTCCAGCAACAGACATCCGCCACGATCGACGCTGAGCGCCGCGTCGAGTCCCACGTCGCGGACATCACCCGCACCCTCTCGGCGATCGCAACCGTGCAGCAGGGCTATGTCGCGCCGGGCCAGCTCGATGAACCGCTGTTTGAAGAGGCAGCGGCGCTGATGGCTCGCCTCTCAGCACAGGTGCAGACGCTCGAGCCGATGCTTCGATCCGCACAGGCGACGACGCAGGTTGGGGCGCTGCGGCAGGCGGTCGAAGACCTTCAGGCGGCGGATGCGCGAACACGCGAAAACCTGACTCGCGGCCAGGAATTGATGGCGGCGGACGTCATTTACAGCGACGGCCGGAATGTCGTGGATGCCATCACGTCTCGCCTGCGGGAAGCGCAGGCAGCCGAGCAGGCGGCCGCGAGCGCGTCGCTTGCCAGAACGTCGCGATGGATGTGGATGCTGTTTGGTGTCCTGGCGCTTGCTCCCGCAGCGGCGTTCGCGGCATTCGCGGCGTTCAAGAAGTCGAGCCCCCGCGTCACAGAGGTGGTGATCCCGGCGCCGGCCGTTCCCGTTTCCGACAGTGTGCCGACGCTTTCTCCGACGGTGGACATGGCGGCAACAGCGGCGCTCTGCACGGAAATCTCACGGGTTGCCGATACTCAGCGTCTCGAGGCTCTACTCGGGCGCGCAGCCGGTCTGGTCAACGCCTCGGGCGCGATGTTGTGGATGGGAGCGGGCGACCACCTCTTCGCCGCGCTCGCGCACGGGTACCCGCCCGACATCGTGTCGCGGTTACCGCCCATCGGGCGCGACGCGGACAACGCGGCGGCGCGGGCGTGGCGCTCGGCGAAGCGGATTCGCATCCCCCGGTCCGCCGACGGAAGCGCCGCTGTCGTCGCCCCTCTGTTCAATACAGACGCCTGCGTGGGCGTTCTGGCGGTCGAAATGACTCCTGGTCGCGAGGCGGATGACGATGTCGAGATTGCGGTCGCCCTGGTTGCCGCCCAACTGGCAACCGTCGTCTCCGCGTGGCCGGTCGCCAGCCTTCCGGAACGCGCCTCCCGGGCGCCGGAAGCGCGTACCGCCTGATCCATCGGCGGCCGCTACAGCCCCATACCCTCCGAGCCGAGACCTTTAGGTGCGAGGTTTCTCGATGATCTTCCCACTTTTGCTCGTCCTGCTCCTGCTTCCCTCTGAGCTTCTCGCTCAGGAAACAGGCACTGCGCTCCTGGTCCAGGACCGAGGTACCGCCGCGGCGGAACTCGACTCCCTGCGGAAGCTGGCCGCGGCCAATCCGAACGACCATGCGGCCCGGATGGGGATTGCCCGTCTTCATGAGCGGATGGGGCACCCGGAGCTTGCCGGCCCGGTCTA
Source organism: Candidatus Sulfopaludibacter sp. SbA3 (assembly GCA_945903265.1). GTDB lineage: Bacteria > Acidobacteriota > Vicinamibacteria > Vicinamibacterales > UBA2999 > CAXNKG01. Next base: position 58,129 of record CAMDNQ010000008.1, on the reverse strand, counting down.
CGAGAGCGTGCTGCTCGAAGACCCCGCGAACCTCGAGGCCCGGCTTGGACTTGTGGCGACGCTGCTCGCGACAGACAACAGCGAGCGTGCCTTAGAGCTGCTGGAGCCGGTTGAAGAACGCGAGGCGCAGAACCCGTCGGTCCTGAGCCTTCTTGCGCGCAGTCACCGGATGGAAGGACGTGAACGGGTCTCGCTCGACTACTACGAGCGCGCCGCAGCCGTCGATCCGACCGAGGCACAGCTGACGACGCTCGAGACGGCGCGCTTGCGGTACGCGCACCGGGTTGAAACACGAGGGTTCAGCGAGCAGTACACCGGCAGCACACCGGACGGCCGCGGGGGCGAAGTCGTGCTCGACTACCGGCTGCGCGAGCGTTGGCGCATCCTCGGTCGAGGACAGGTCCAGCGAAAGTTCGGAGTGTCCGAGCATCGCGTGGGCGGCGGCGCCGCGTGGCAGTGGAAGCCGGGGCTCACCGTGCGAGGACATGCGCTGTTCGGCCCCGACAATGTCGTCATGCCGGAAGGTGACTACCTGGGCGAGGTCGCCTACGAATACCGCGCGGCCACCTGGCTGCTCGACGTGCGGCACTTCGACTTCACGGGCGCACGCACGCTGGTGATCTCACCCGCCGTCTCGTGGGTGGCCACCGACCGTTTCCTGCTGAACCTCCGGTACGCCGCCTCCCGTTCGGTCTCGAACACCTTCGCGTCAGCCGAGAGCGGGCACAGCGCCCACATCCGCGGCGAATATCGCCTGCGGAATCGCGTCCGGCTGCATGCTGGATACGCGGCCGGCGTCGAGGATTTCGAAAACTTTTCAATCGACCGCATCGGCGATTTCCGGGCGAACGCCTTGTCCGGCGGCGCCCGCATCGACCTGCCGACTCTCACCTCCGTCGTCGCCGGCTACGAGCATCAGTGGCGCAACTCCAGCGTGAGCATGGGACGCGTCACGCTCGCCCTGCAGCAACGCTTCTAATCCGGCAACACCTCAGCACTTAGTAGCACTTCAGGAGTGCGTCCGCCCTCACGGGAGGACGCACCCGCTGCTGGGGCCATATTCACGCCATAAATCGCGGTCTTTTTGCGAGCACGGGCGGGCACGGGATTTGAACTCATGCCGGTCGACCGCGTTCGATCCCGGGGTGCTCTTTCAGGCAGGCGCTGGTATGGCGCATCCCGGAGAAGACCGAAGGCGATCGGACGCGGTTTTAGGAGTGTTTATGAAAAGAGCATTGGCCGTAGCGCTGCTGAGCGCTTTCGTTGTCACCGGCTGCGCCGCTCGCGGCGTCCGTGTGGCGGAACTCAAGGGCGAACCAGGTCGGTACGCGGATAAATCCGTGAGCGTGACCGGCGTGGTGACGAGCAGCTGGGGCCTTCCGCTCGTGCCGTTCCAGCTGTACAACGTGGCTGACGGCAGCGGTTCCATCACGGTGCTGGCGAAGTCCGATCGCGGCGTGCCGTCGAAAGGCACGCGCGTCCAGGTGAAAGGCAAGGTCAACGAGTTCGCCACCTTCGGCGGCCGCTCGATCGGCATGCACCTGCAGGAAGAAGATCGAAAGATCAGGTCGTAATTTTCACCGCCACCGCGGTCATGTCGTCCGGCTGGGGGACGTGACCGCGGAACAATGCGACGGCGGCAAAGATCGCGTCCACAATCTCGCGCGCTGACGACCGCCGGTGCGCGCGGACAATCTCGCACACGCGCTCGGAGCCGAAATCGACTCCGTCTTCACTGACCGTGTCGTACACCCCATCCGTGCAGAAGACGAACACGTCGCCGTTCTGCAGCGGCATCGTGATCTCGTCGTACGTGACGCCGGCAAACGAACCGAGCGGCACCCCGGGCAGCTCGATCAGCCCGCAGCCAGAGTCCGAGCATCGGATCGGGTAGGGCAATCCTGAATTCGAGAGCGTCAATTCACGTCCCTTGAAATCAAAGAAGGCGTAGCAGAGGGTGCAGTAGTACTCCTCCAGCTGGCGGTCGTGCAGGATGGTGTTCATCACCTGCAGGACGCCCGACACCCGGAACCGCTCCGGCGCATACCGGCGGCGCAGGGTCCGCGATCGGACGAGCTCCGCCGCGAACGCGCCGTAGAGCGCCGCGGGCGCTCCTTTCCCGGACACGTCGCCGACGGCGACGACAAGCGTATCGGCCTCCGGCGAGAGGAAGTCATGCAGGTCGCCTCCGAGTTCGTGCGCCGGCTCGAAGCGGCCGGCGACGTCCGCGTCGCGCAGTCCCGACGGCGGCTCGGTCGTCAGCAGCGCCATCTGCACGCGCTGGGCGAAACGCAGCTCCTTCTCAATGCGATCCTCGTTGCGCCGGACCTGCTCGTAGAGGCGCGCGTTCTCGATCGCGACGGCTGCCTGGCTGGCCAGCAGCGTCAGCAGCTCCTGGTGTTCCTTGGTGAAGGCATCGAGCTCCGGGCTTTCCAGATCGAAGACGCCGATGCAGCGGTCCTTGATGAGCATGGGAATCACCAGCTCGGATCGCGCGTCAGGCACCAGGTTGATGTACCGCGGATCCTGTGACACGTCTGGCACGAGGAGCGGCTGCTTGTGGAGCGCCGACCAGCCGACAAGCCCTTCCCCCAGCCGCACGCTCTTGGGCGTGTTCTCGTCGCCGTACCGGACGGCGTGCTTCAGATCGAGCTGCCTGGTGGTTTCGTCGAGCAGCAGAATGCCGAACGTGCGGTAATCGATCAGCCGTTTGGTGAGGCTGGCGATGCGGGTGAGCAGCACGTCGAGATCAAGGATCGACGACATCTCGCGCCCGATCTCCGCCAGCGTTTCGAGCGTATCGACGTACTGACGCTCCGCCTTGAACAGCCGCGCGTTTTCAATCGCGACCGCGACATGCGCGCCGAACTGCCTCAGCAGCGCTTCGTCCTGGCTGGTGAACGCGTCGGTCGTCTCGGCGAGCAGATTCAGCGCACCGATGACCCTGCCCTTCCGGCGCATCGGCACAGCCAGCTGCGACAGCATGTTGCGCAGCGGCCCCTGATAGCGCGGCTCGAGGCGGATGTCGTTGACGAGGATCGGACGCCCCTCCTGGACCGCGGCGCCGACAACGCCCTGGCCGACCCGGAGGCGCTGGCTGTCCAGCGCGCCTTCCGGATAGCCGACGGCGTACGCGATCCGCAGCTCCTGCCGCCCCTCGTCGAGCAGGTAGACGGAAAAGGCATTGAATTGTGTCAGCCGCGCAATCAGCTGCGGCGTCTTCGCCAGTAACTCCTCGAGATCGAGCACCGACATGACCTCGCGCCCGAGATCGAACAGCGTCGAGAGGAGCTCTGTATCGGTGGGAGGCCTGACAGGAGACGGCGCGCTCATGAAATCGTTCGGATTATACTGAACGCTTCGTGTCAGATTCCCTCGTGCTGCCGCTCGACTACACCGCCATCGAGCGGATTCTGCCTCACCGCTATCCGTTTCTCCTCGTCGATCGGATTACGGCGCTCGAACCGGACAAACGGATCGTCGGCATCAAGAACGTGTCGCTGAACGAGCGATACCTCGCGCGCCAGCCGGGTGAATCTCCCGTGCTGCCTCCGACGATCCTGACCGAGGCCGTCGCGCAGGTCGGCGCGATCCTCATCCTGTCGAAGCCGGAAAACCGCGAGAAGCTGATCTTCTTCATGGGCATCGAGCGCGTCCGCTATCGTCACCCCGTCCGGCCGGGTGACGTGGTCGAGATCGAGGCTCGCGTCAAACGGCTCCGAAGCCGGATGGGGCAGCTCGACGGCTGCGCGCGCGTCGACGGCAAAATTGTGATCAGCGGGACCATGACGTTCGCGCTGGGACCGGCGCACCAATCCGAATAGTTGACCTGAACCGTACGGCTGGGTACCCGGTACCTAAGTTGCAGCCGACCTGTGCAGCTGGAGGCCGAACTGTGTTCGGCCTGTTAGCGGGGAGGGTGTGACGTGCTCGAAACGATTGCGATCATCCTGATCATTCTGTGGTTGCTCGGAATGGTCAGCGGCTACACGCTGGGTAATTTCATCTGGGTTCTTCTGGTCATCGCCGTGATCCTGTTCCTAATCCGGCTGGTCAGCGGGCGCCGGGTCGTCTGACGGATGCGTGAGGCGGGCCCGTTCGGGCCCGCCTTCGCGCAACGCATCGCGGCCGGGTCTACCTACCCAGTGATTTGCCGGCCGTCTGCCACGCAGACCCGGTTGCGTCCTGCTTCCTTTGCACGGTACAACGCGGCATCGGCGCGTGTAATGATCGCCGTCGCGTCCGTCTCTCCCGGCACAATCAAGGTCAGCCCGAAGCTCGCCGTGACACTGATGTCGGCGACGTGAATGTCCGCGACGTGCCATTTGACCGGATGTTCTTCCAGATCGTGGCGAAGGATTTCCGCGACGCGCTCGGCTCCGGGCGGGTCAGTGTCGGGTAACAGTACGAGAAACTCCTCGCCACCCCATCGGCACTTCAGATCGCTTCCGCGCAACACCGTTTTCATCCGCTGCCCGACGGCCGACAGCACCTCGTCGCCGCAGAGGTGACCATACCGGTCGTTCACCTCCTTGAAATGGTCGAGGTCGAACATGATCAGCGCGAGCGGCAGCTTCGAGCGGCGCGCACGGCGGAGCTCGGCGTCAATCACTTCGAGCGCGTGCTGACGATTGAAGCAGCCCGTCAGGGCGTCCCGCACGCTGTTTTCGTGCACGACTTCAAACAGCTCGGCGTTCTTGAGCGCCCCGCCCAGCAGCGCCGCGGCCGCAGACAGCACGATCCGTTCATGCTCCGTCACGGGGGGGTGGGACGCGACGCCAATCACGCCGACCGGCTGCCCGCCTACGACCATGGGAAAGCAGACGTCGCTCGGGACGGCTGCACCCGCGACCGCGTCCCCTAGCGCGTGGCGCGCCGCAATCTCGCATTCGGCCACCGAGCGATCGGCAACGACCGCCAGCGGCCGCCACGCCGTCCCGCTCAGGACGAAGGCCCACGCGCCGCGCCCTTCGGCCAGCGTGGGCAGATGCTCGGCAGCCACGGTGCCGATTGAGGCGTGGTCGAGCGATTCTCCGAGCCCGCGGCCGAAGTTCACGAGGCGCTCCATCTCCGCCGCCCGTGCGGTCGCCTGGCGCACTTCGGCGGCGGACGTCAGCGCGAGCGCACGGCTCTCATGCCGCTTCCGGAACTGGTGGAACATGAAGACGACGGCCAGGATGACGAGTCCCGGCACCAGCTCGAGACCGGAGTCCTCATCGATGGCGCGCGCATAGTCGAGGATGTCGCCGAGCGGCTGCGACACCATCGCAAAAAGCGCGATCGTGAGACCGAACAGCAGAAACAGGTCGTTGCGGCTGATCACGCGCATGGCGCTGCGGCGCATGGTACGACGATTTCTCCGTCCGGACCTATAATCGCTGCCCGTGAGCGCCAGAGCGAATTCACCGCCGGCACGCCAGCGTGCCACGGCATTCGCCCACCTGTTCGACGCGGTTCGTGAGGGGGCATTCATCGGGACGCTCGACCCGGAGGGCGCCGCCGGGACGACGCTTGCCGCCAATCCCTACCTGAAATCCATCTTCGGCTATCCGCCGGACACCGCCGAGGACCGCGTCGATCCGTTTTCGCCCGACCGGTTCGCCGATCCGGCGGCGCGGACCGCTTTCCTCGACCGACTGCGGACCGAGGGGGCCGCCACCGACTATCTCCTGCGGATGCGGCGTGTGGACGGCACGGCCGTGTGGGTCGAGGTTACCGCCAGATCCGAGGCGCATGGTCCGTCGCTCCTCCGCGCGGAAGCACTGATCCGTGACGTCAGCGAGCGCAAGCGTCTCGACGATCAGTCGCGGGATCTTTACCAGCAGCTGCTGCAGGCCGAAAAAATGGCGGCGCTCGGACAGACCATCTCGGGCGTCGCCCACGAGCTGAACAACCCGCTCGCCACGATCCTGAGCTGGGCCGAGCGTCTATCGGAGAAGGCGCTCGATGACGCGACGCGACGCGGCATCGACGTCATTCTGGGAGAAGCAGACCGGGCCGCGCGCATCGTCCGGAACCTGCTGACCTTCGCACGCAAGCGTCAATCGACGCGCGCCATGATCGATCTGAACGAGGTCGTGTCGGAGACGCTGTCGCTGCGGGCCTATGAGCATAAGCTCTCGAACATCAGCATCGTCACCGGGCTTGCGTCAGGGCTGCCGCATGTATTTGCAGACGCCCACCAGATTCAGCAGGTCCTGCTGAACCTCGTGATCAACGCGGAACAGGCCATGCTGTCGGCGAATGGACGCGGGTCGCTCGTCATTCGGACGTGGCACAACGTGGAGGACGAGGCTGTCGCGCTCGAGGTCGGGGACGACGGACCCGGCGTGCCGGTCGAGATGCGGACCAAGATCTTCGACCCGTTTTTCACGACCAAGGAGGTCGGTAAGGGAACCGGGCTCGGGCTGACGGTGGCCTACGCGATTGCCCAGGAGCACGGCGGTCACATCCGCGTCGAGTCACAGCCGGGACGCGGCGCGTCGTTCGTGGTGGAGTTGCCGGTAAGCGGGACGGGCGCGCCCGCGAAGCCGCTGCGGCCGCCGGCACCGTCGATGGAAGCTGTGCGCGGCGCCTCGGTGCTGCTCGTCGAGGACGAACGGGCGCTCGCCGCCGCCGTCAGCGACGCCCTGCGCGACGCGGGGCTGCTGGTGGATTACGCCGGGGACGGGGAAGAAGCGCTGTCGTACGTCCGCCAGAAGACGTACGACGCGATCATCTGCGATCTGAAAATGCCGCGGGTCGACGGCATGACGCTTTATCGCGCCATTGCCGCCGCGACGCCGGCGCTGGCGCGCCGCATCATCTTTGTGACCGGCGACGTCGCCGGTACCGACGCGGAGCGATTTCTCGAAGACAGCGGCTGCCGCTGGCTCGCCAAGCCATTCCGGCTGGGCGACTTGCTGCGCGCCGTCCGCGAGACGCTCGCGTAAGGCACCACCACCGCCGTCGGCTGTCCGCTGCCGCCGCTCGCAGTCCATCCGCGGCTTTCGATCGACGCTTTCGCCATCTTCGGCTTCTGCTGGAAGGCGAGAATCGCGTTGCGCATGACCATCGCCGCCTGCGCCGGCGGCACGGCGGCGCCAAGAACGTCTTTCAGCCTGCGGATCGCTCGCGCGTGAAGCTGCGAGACACGCGACTCGTTCACGCCAATCTCCGCGCCGATCTGCTTCATCGTCGCCTCGCCGTAGTAGTAGAGGCCGATGACCTTCTGTTCACGCGGCGGCAGCGACGCGATGGCCGCGCGCACGCGTTCCTTTGTTTCTTCCCGCTCGTACAGGTGGTCCGGGCGCTCCGGTTCGGCTGGCACGAGTGATTCCGGTAATGAGGAATCGTGGCTGTGATCGCCGGTAGCGAGAGGCGACGTCGATTCGATCGTGTTGATGCGGACGATCGTGCGTCCCAGGCGCTTTTCGTCGGAGCCGACCTTGGCGGCCAGATCCGCCAGCGACGGCTCGCAGCCGAGCTCGCGGCGCAGCGTTTCGCGGGCAGCCTCGAGCTCCCGGCGCTGGCGGCGAACGCCGCGCGGCCACGCGTCCTTGCGCAGGGCGTCGATCATCGCGCCGCGGATGCGCCGTTCGGCGAAAGTCTCGAACTTGATGCCGCGGCCTTCATCGAAGCGGTGGGCAGCGTCTATGAGCCCGATCACGCCGTCCTGCACCAGATCGCCAATATCGATTGACTGGGGCATTGTGGCGGCGACGCGCCGTGCCAGCTGTTCAACGAAGGGAATTGTCGCGACAACGCGTTTGTCGGCCTTGCCGTTAGGGGGACGCATGTATGATCTCCGGGCGGGGTGTATGGCAACGGAGGTACCAGCGGCTGAGGCTAGTCTGCTGTCAATTCCGTGACCGCTCCTCCTCAAACCGTAAGTTGTTCTTGTTTCTGCACGTTATGGACATTTGCCCGCGCTCGATCCGCGACAGGAGAAGCCCGCCCGCGTGGCCAAATCGTCAATAAACTGGCGACTCCACGGCGTAGATCCGCCAATTTACTGGCGGTGTCAATTACAGATTTCGCGTTTGTCTGCCCGTGGACAGGCTTGGTGCGTGTGTGCCGATTCGGGACCGAAGAGTCCCTAGAGTGCCGACGAATCCGCCTGGCGGCGGATTTTGCGGGCGGTATTCATCGCCTCGAGCGTGCTGGTCACCACCTGCGTGAGGCGCGCGCGCGTCGTCTCATCGGGCGCTTTAGCCTCGAGCAATTCCGCGTGCGCCAGGACGATTCCCAGCTGGTTATTCAGCTGGTGAAACAGCAGGCGCAGATCGGTATCCCCCGCGGGCTCGTCCCTGAGGTCCTGAAGGTCCGCCGCGAGGTTCACGCGTGACGTCCGGTCGTCGAGACTGACGCCCCAACGGTCGACATCGCCCGCGGCTGCGCCGCATCGCGCCACAACGTGTCAGCGAAGATGCGAATGGATCCCCCGGCGGTCCGCACGTACTCGACCTTCCCTGCGGAAATCCAGTTGTAGATGGTGCGGCGGCTCACGCCGACCGCCTCGCACGCCTTCATGATCGAGAGTGTTTGACGTTCCATAAGCAGTCCCTGGTTACAAAACGTGTATCGGCCTTTTGCACAAAAGCCTTAGGTCCTGCACGCACACGCCGCGTATTACGCCTGATTGCGCTGTGTCAATATATTGGCACCCCTTATTAATGACCGGTCCCACCCCTCACCTGCTCTTCGTAGACGACGAGGCACCGCTGCGTACGTTGATGGCAGAGCGGCTTCGCGATCGCGGGTTCGAGGTGGCTGAAGCTGAATCTGGGGAGAAGGCGCTGGATCTCCTCGAGCAGTTTGCGTTCGACATCGTCATCACCGATCTGCGCATGCCGGGCATCGGTGGTGGGCGGGTCATTGAAGCGGCGACCAGCCGCTATCCCGGCATCATCGGTATTGTGATCACGGGCTACGGCACTGTGCGCGACGCGGTCGAGGCGATGAAAGGCGGCGCGTCGGATTTCATCGCGAAGCCGTTTCAGTTCGACGAGCTGATGCACGTGCTGCAGAAGGCGCTGGAGCAGCGCCGGCTGACGTCCGAGAACGCCTATCTGCGATCTCAGCTTGAGGAACGCCATGCGTTAGACGGCATCATCGGAAAGAGCCGGGTCATGAGTAATCTCATGCAGCTCGTCGAAAGCGTCGCCGCGGCGAGCAGCACGATTCTCGTCAGCGGAGAAACCGGCACCGGCAAGGAGGTCGTCGCGCGAGCGATTCACCATAACAGCCCGCGACGGGCACAACGATTCGTGGCGATCAACTGCAGCGCGATTCCCGAAACGCTGCTGGAGACTGAACTCTTCGGTCACGTGCGCGGCGCCTTCACCGGTGCGGTGAACACGCGGCAGGGACGGTTCGAGCAGGCGCACAAAGGGACGCTGTTCCTGGACGAAATCGGAACCATGAGCACGGCGCTGCAGGTCAAGCTGCTGCGCGCGCTGCAGGAACGCGAGTTCGAACGCGTCGGGGAAAGCAAAACGACGAAAGTGGACGTGCGCGTCATCGCCGCCACCAATTCTGACCTGGCGCGCATGGTCGCCGAGGGGACGTTCCGCGAGGACCTGTTCTACCGGCTGAACGTCATTCCGATTCAGCTGCCGCCGCTGCGCGACCGCCGCGACGATATCCCGCTCCTCGCGAAGCACTTCATCGACAAATTCGCGCCCGGATCGGAGATCCACCTCTCGCAGAGCGGCATGCGCGCTCTCATGGCCTTCAGCTGGCCCGGCAACGTCCGACAGCTGGAAAACGCGATCGAGCGCGCGATTGCGCTGAGCGCGGGGCGGCTGGAGATCGATGCCGCCGATCTGCCGCCGGAAGTGCGTGAGGCCCCCCAGACCGCGTCGACGCCGTTCGTCGATTTTCCCGAGAGCGGACTCGACTTGCCGCACTATCTCTCCTCAATCGAGCGGGATCTCATCCAGCGTGCGCTGGATCGCACGCAGGGAAACCGCAACAAGGCCGCTGATTTGCTTCGAATCAAGCGAACGACCCTGGTCGAGAAGCTCAAACGAATCGGAGTTGATCGTTAATGCCACCGCGCTACGTCTACTGGACCATCATTGCCGGCGGCCTGCCGACCGCGTTTCGCGCGGCCGAGCGGGACGAGATACTGCCGACGTTCAAGCGCATCCTTGAGAAGCATCCGGATGCCGAGCTGAAGTACTTCGCGCGCGGCAGGCTCTGGGAGTCGCAGGACGAAGCCAAGCGGGAAGCCGCAGAGCGCCGCGAGGGCCGCACGAGTCAGCCGCCGCGAGGGCGCGACTGGCGGCCAGGCGGAAGCCACGAGGATCCGCGGCAGCCGTTCAAGGACGCCAAGAAGGCGCGGAATGTGCGCTGGCGAAAAGAGAAGTTCGCGCGACGCCAGGATGGCCAGGGGCCGGGCGAGCGGCGTGAGCGGGACGATCGGCGTCCGCCCGGCCAGGACAACCGGCCGCCACCGCCACGGCACGACAGCCGCCCGCCGCGCCCGGACACGCGTCCACCGCGTCAAGACTCCCGACCGCCACGGCAGGACTCCCGGCCGCCGCGTCAGGGCAACCGGCCGCCGTGGCGCGACAGTCATCCTCCTCGGGAGCAGGAGCGGTTCGGGCGTGACCAGCGGCCGCCGCGCGACAGTCGCCCCTCGCGAGAAAGCCAGAAGTTCGGGAAGGACGAGCGTCCCCTTCCGGGGAAGCCGCGGTTCGACCGCGACCGCAGGCCGCCGGGCAAGGACGAGCGCTTTGGCCGCGACCAGCGGCCACCGCGTGAAAATCAGAAGTTCGGGAAGGACGAACGTCCCCTTCCGGGGAAGCCGCGATTCGACCGTGACCGCAGGCCGCCGGGCAAGGACGAGCGCTTTGGCCGCGACCAGCGGCCACCGCGTGAAAATCAGCGCTTCGGTAAAGACACACGTCCGCCCCGGGAAAAACCGCCATTCGATCGCGACCGCCGACCGCCGGGCAAGGACCAGCGCTTCGATCGCGACCGTCGACCGCCCGGTAAGAATCCGCGCTTCGGCAGCGACTCGCGCCCGCCGCGCGACGATCGGCCGCCGCGTGAAAAGCCGCATGGCGATCCGCTGCGTCGCGAAGTGCGGCCGCGGTTCGAGAAGAAGTTCGACAAGAAGTTCGAGAAGAAAGGGTTTGGCCCGCCACGCGGATCCGGAGGACGTCCCGGACGGCCTCCCAGCAAACCCCCGCGCCGCCGCTCGTGACCGTTCACCTGGTGCTGTTCAGGCCGCGGGCCGACCTGTCGTCCGATCAGCGCGCGGCGCTCGCCTCGTCGTTCGAGGCGGCGCTGCGCGCCATCCCCGCAATCCGTCAGGCTCGCGTCGGACGGCGCGTCATGACGGGCCGCCCGTACGAAGCGATGATGCGCGCGGACTATCCGTACGCGGCGGTCATTGAATTCGACGACGCAGAGGGCTTACGCGCCTACCTCGACCATCCCGCCCATCAGGAGCTCGCCACCCGCTTTTTTGAGTCGTTCGAGGATGCGTTGATCTACGACTTCGAACTCCAGGAAGGCGCGGCCGCGCTGGCATCGTTACTCGCGGATACGCACTAATCCCAGATTTTTTCTCTCGGGCGTCGCGGGCGCGCGAAAACGCGCGTAATTCCAAGGCTTATTCGCGCCAGCGCCGCTGGCATACGCCTTGGAACCCGCTGCCGCCATGGATCTGATGTTTCGAAACCGCACGCGGGGATTGCGCCGACTCATCTGGGGGGCGCTCGGTCTACCGTCGGGCTTGATTCCGACGCTCGCGTTCTAAGCGACGACCGGCGCGAAGAAGAATGCGCCGATGATGTCGCGCAGCTCGCTGATGGAAACGGCGGTGTTGATCCGCACCCTCAGCTGAGACCCACCATCCAGCCCCTTCGAGTACCAGCTGCACAGCGCGCGGATCTTGTTGATCACCCACCGGTCGTGTCCGCGCGCAGGACCGTCGTCCGCCGTTCCAGGTGCGCGATGACGGAACCCTTCGCGCTCGTCGATGCGTTCGTGCAACAGCATGTCGATGTAATCGAGCAGGAACTGCCCGCGCTCCTGGAGGGTGACGTGCCGCGGAGGGCGGCCGGCCGCGATATCGGCAGCCTGCGCCAGGATCCATGGATTCCTGAGGACGCCCCGGCCGACGAGCACGCCGCTGACACCGGCCGCTGAACCGGACGCACGAAGCCGCTCGACAACCTGCTCCGGCTCCACGCAGTCGCCGCTGCCGAACACGGGAATCCGCAGCTGGCTCGCGACTTCCGACACCAGATCCCAATCGGCGCTCCCGCTGTACGACTGCTCCGCGGTCCGGCCGTGGATCGTGACGGCCGCCGCGCCGGCACCCTCGACCATCCTGGCCAGTTCCGCGGCGTTCCGGGATCGATCGTTCCACCCGGCGCGCATCTTCACCGTCACCGGGATCTTCACCGCCCGCGCCATCGCGGCCACCACCTTCGCGGCATGCTCTGGCTGCTTCATCAGGCTGCAACCGGCGCTGTGTTTGGCGATCTTGTGGACGGGACATCCCATGTTGATATCGACGATGTCGGCGCCCATGCCTTCGACGATCTGGGCTGCCGCCGCCATCTTCTCGGGATCACCGCCGAAGATCTGGATCGAGACCGGCCGCTCCTCTTCGGTGTATTCGGCGTACTCGAGCGTGCGGTCGATACCGCGAACCAATCCCTCCGACGACACCATTTCAGTGACGACCAGCCCGCACCCGCCCTGCCGCTTCACGAGGCGGCGGAACGCGGTGTCGGTCATGCCGGCCATTGGCGCGACGACAAAGGGGGTCGCGAGTTTGACGTTGCCGATATTCATGAATCTGAAGTCAGTAGGCCCGTATGTCGGCTGCGTCCACTTCCACGCTCACTGCCTGTCCGATGAGATCGACCGACAGGACGAGGCGGGAGTGCGCGCCCTTGCGGATTAACCGTCCGACAACACCCTTGAGCGGCCCGTGCATCACTTCCACCATCTGCCCCTCGTGGATCATCGGGCAGGGATCATACGCAAGGTCGCTCTCGACGAGCTGCCGGATGCCGTCGATCTCGTGCTCAGGAATGGCGGCGGGCTCTCCCTCGGCGGAGATGATTTTCACGACCCCGGTGCATTTCAGGATCGAAAGCCGATCTTGCGGGTCGAACCGCGCGAAGCAGTATCCCGGGAACAGCGGCCAGTCGATCTTCTTCTTCCGATCCTTCCAGCGGCTCCAGCGCGTGACCGTCGGCAAAAACGCCTCGATTTGCTTGCGCTCCAGCTGTTCGCGAACGACCTGCTCGTGGCGGGACCGCGTCCAGACGGCGAACCACGCCTCTGTCATCCCGCGAGCGCCTTCCGCCTGTTCTCCAGCGCCTGCTCGTAGACCTTGCGGAGCTCCTCGTTGCGCCACGTAATGGTCGCCTGTTCGCGGAGGCGTTCGATGTACTTCAGCCGCTCGCCGGTCATCTTCTCGGCGCCCACCTTGTTAGCGATGTCGTTGCGCGCATCGTCAAACCCGCGGATCCGTGTCTCCGTCCTGGTCTCGAGCTTGAGGATCTGGTATCCGCGCGCCGTCCGCATGACCTCGCTGACATCGCCGACCTTCATCTTGTCGACCAGCGCCTGGAGCGCCTCGGCAAGCTCGTCGCGCTGGATGGGACCGATCAACCCGCCGTTGGCCTTGGACGGCGCCACCGAGAATTCGGCAGCGAGGCGCGCGAAGGGTTCGCCGCCGATCAGACGCGTGCGCAGTTCCTCCGCCCTGGCGCGGGCTTCGTCATCCTGGGCGACGTTGACGCCGCGGTCGCTCACCGGCACGTCTACGAGGATCTCGCGCAGCGTGATCTCCGACGGCGTGGTGAAGTCCTGCTTGTGGGCCTCGTAGTAGGCCTTGGCCTCGGCTTCGGTAACGCTGATCTTGTCGACGACGTCGCGCCGCTGCGCTTCGGAGGCGAGCATCTGGCGCTCGAGCGCGGTCCGCAGGTCGGCCATCGTCATCCCTTCCTGCTTCAGCGCAGCCAGGAACGCTTCGTCGGTTTCGATGTTGTTGGACGACTTGATGCTGGCCACGATGTTGGTGAACTGCTCGTCACCCATCACCAGGCCGAGTTCGCGGCCGCGCTGGATGAGCAGGAGCTCGTCCACAGCCTCGAGGATGAGCTGGGGCGTCACTTCCGCCACGGCTTTGCGCAGCTCCGGACTGTCTGGCGTGACGTTGGAGAGCTCCGGCCGGGCCCGCAGCAGCGTAATCTGCCGTTGCTCGAATTCGGTCTTGGTGAGGATGTCCCCGTTCACGTTGACGAGGACCTGCTCGATGATTTGGGCGGCCGTCGGCACCACGAGCAGTCCGGCCAGAACGAGAGCGGCGGCGCTATGTTTGAACATGGACAATCCCTGCAAAATCAATATGTTAACCCAATGACCGCAGGAGGGATTCCAGGCGTCCGAAGACCCCTCCTTCTGCGCGCGGGTCGCCCTCGGGCTTCCGCAAAATCTCTTCCTTAGTGAACCCCGCCTCCACGGTCCCGGCGGTTGCCCGGGCGGTCCACCAACTGGTTTGACGTTCAGGAGGACCTGGCGGTCCGCCCCGACGAGTTCCGCCACCGAACGTGGGCGCAGGCATTCGGCCGGGCGATTCCACCCTCCGTAAAGGCTGACCTTTAGGTCCGCCCTCCTTCGCGTCCATGTCGAGCTTGAGCGAAGCGGGTGGCACCAGCGTGGCCCCGGGATGATCGTGGATCACCTTGATCAGCCGGGTCGGATCGACCTTCGCCTGCGGCCGGAACTTGATAACGACGACGCGGGCCTCGCGCTCGATTGAATCAACACCCAGATGGTCGGCCAGCACACGGATACGGCCGTATTCGGCGAGGTTCAGGACCGAATCAGGCTCCGGACCGTACCTGTCGCGAATATCGGCGATGACCGACGCCAGTTCCTTCTCCGAACGGGCCGCGGCAATCTTGCGATACACCGTTAGCCGCTGATTCATGTCGGGGATGTAGCTGTCTTCGATCTTCAGATCGACGCGAAGGTTGACGGTTGCGCGGGTGTCGTCTTCGATCTCCTCGCCCTTCAGCTCGCGGACGGCCTCCTCGAGCAGCTTCATGTACATCTCGAACCCGACCGTGTCGATATGCCCGCTCTGCTCGCCTCCCAGGAGGTTCCCGGCGCCGCGAATCTCGAGGTCGAGCGCAGCGACGCGAAAGCCGCTTCCGAGGTCGCTGAATTCCTTGATGGCCGCGAGGCGCTTGCGCGCGACCGGCGACAGCGCCTCTTCCGGAGGAATCAGCAGATAGGCATAGGCGGGCCGATCCGAGCGACCGACACGGCCGCGCAGCTGATAGAGCTGCGACAGGCCGTACCGGTCGGCGCGGTTGATGATGATCGTGTTCGCGTTGGGGATATCCAGCCCGTTCTCGACAATCGTCGTGGCGAGCAGCACGTCGAACCGATGCTCCACGAATCCGAGCATGGCGCGCTCGAGCTCCTCTTCGGACATCTGGCCGTGGCCGACAGCGACCCGCGCTTCAGGGACGAGGCGCTGCAGAAGACTCCCGATGGAGAAGATGGATTCGACGCGGTTGTGGACGAAATACACCTGACCGCCGCGCGCGATCTCGTTCCGGACGGCGCGCTCAATCACCGGTGCGTCGAACTTGACCACGTTGGTCTGGATCGACAGCCGGTCCTTCGGCGGGGTTTCGATGACGGACATGTCGCGGATGCCGACGAGCGACATGTTCAGTGTCCGCGGGATGGGCGTGGCGGTCATCGTCAGCACGTCGACCTTCTTGCGCATCTGCTTGATGCGTTCCTTGTGCGCCACGCCAAAGCGCTGCTCTTCATCGACGACGAGGAGGCCGAGGTCCTTGAAGACCACGTCCTTCGAGAGCAGCCGGTGGGTGCCGATGATGATGTCGACTTTCCCGGCGGTGACCCCCTCGAGTGTTTCTTTGATTTCCTGCTTCGTGCGGAACCGGCTGACCATGTCGACGGTCACCGGGAATCCGGCAAACCGATCGCGCAGCGTCTTCTGGTGCTGAAACGCGAGGACCGTCGTTGGTGCCAGGACCGCGACCTGCTTGCCATCCATGACGGCCTTGAAGGCCGCGCGCACGGCAACCTCTGTTTTCCCGTAGCCGACGTCGCCGCACAGGAGCCGATCCATCGGCGTTGAGGACTCCATGTCCCTCTTGATGTCGGCGACGGCGGTAGCCTGATCGGGGGTCAGCTCGTAGGGAAACGCGCCTTCGAACTCCTCCTGCCAGTGTGTGTCCGCACCAAAGGCGTGGCCCGGAACCGCTTTCCGCTGCGCGTAGAGCTTGAGCAGCTCTTCGGCCATGTCCCGCATCGCCTTCTTGACGCGGGTTTTGGCCTTCTCCCACGACGTGCCGCCCAGGCGATCGAGCGCCGGCCGCGATCCACCGGTGTATTTCTGAACGAGATCGAGCCGCTCGACGGGGACAAACAGCTTGTCGTCGCCCGCGTAGCGGAGCTCGAGGAATTCCTGCGCTGAGTCGCCGGCGCGTACGCCGAGCTGCTTCAGCCCGACGAACTCGCCGATGCCGTGATCCACGTGCACGACGAGGTCGCCGACCTTGAGATCGCGAAGGTCGGAGAGGAAGGCATGGGCGGCGCTCCTGCGCCGCTCGGCCGCACGCCGCTCCTCCTCGAAGACGTCGGTCTCCGCATAGAGCGCGAGGCCGGCGTCCGCAAGGCGGAAGCCTCTCGACAGCGCCCCGACACCGACAAGCACGGTGGCCGCATGCGCGTCCTCGGCGCGCTCGACAGGGATCGCAATGACCTCGTACTCCTGGAGGATCTCGACGGCGCGTTCCGCCCGGCCGTGGCTGTCGGAGACGAACAGCACGGTCTCGCCGCGCTCACGAGCCGCGCGGATATCGGCGACCCAGTCCGGCACCCGCCCGCGAAACTCCATCGACGGCTGGCACGACACCTGTCGGGCGCCTTCCTCGACAGCGAGTTCCTCGAGGCGCGGAACGCCGCCGAGCCGCGTGACGAGAGGCTCCCATTCGATAAAGGCCTGCTGCGGCGTCATGGCGGCGACGTGGCCGCGCGCGGCTGCATCGGCGTAGCTGGAATCAAGCTGGGTACGAACTTTTTCAATCTGGTCGGCAACCTGTTCGTGTTCCGACACGATCAGCCGCAGACCCCGCGATGCCGAAAGCGCGTCGAGCGGCGCCACGGCTTCGGGCTCGTCGTCGAAGCGCTCGCGGACCGGCACAATCACGATCTGATCGGTCGGCGCGGTGGATCGTTGCGTCGTGGGCTCGAAACGGCGCAGCGACTCCACCATGTCGCCGATGAACTCGATGCGCACCGGCTCGGAGTCACCTGCCGGGAAGACATCGACAATGCCCCCGCGGATAGCAAACGTGCCGTGCTCCTCGACAGGATCCTCGTGTGTGAAGCCGGCATCGGCAAGAAGCTCGGCCAGATCCTGAGGCTCGATGACCGTCCCCTGCGAAATCGCCATCGATGCGCGCAGGAGCCTGGGGGCAGGGCTGACCCGTGGCAGCAGCGCGGCCGCCGACGCCACGATCAGTCTGGCGGTTCCCGTGGCCGCGCCGTGAAGCGCGCGCGCCCTGGCGGACGCCACGCGGAAGTGGGGGGTCATGCCGCGGTACGGGTCGATCTGGAGCGATGGAAGCGGCAGCACGGCCAGCTCGCTCGCCGCATCCGACGCGCCCTCCATCGCCGCGTAGAAGAACCGCGCATCTGCCGTGAGCTGCTCCACGTCCTTGTCCGCCGGCGCGACAAGCACCGTCAGGCCCGATCCGGTGCGCGATGCGGCGACGGCGGCAAGCGCCTTGGCGGCCGGGGTCAACCCCGCCGTGACCGGCGCCAGATCGGTCAGACCAGCGCGGGCGGCTGCCTTGTGGAACAGCGCGCGAAGCGTGAGGGAGGGGGTAGTGGTCATCCGGCGTACATAGATCGAGGCCCACACCCGGGCGCGAGACCGGGGTGAAGGCGCGAACCATTCATTCTTACATGCCGGATGTGGGCTCGCGCGTAGACAAGGAGCGCGCTTTCTTGATCAGCTGGGACGTCGAGTAGCCGGCCGCCAGCGCGACACGCACGACCTTGCCGCCGCGGGCCTCGACCACGTCGCGCCCGACGATGGCGTCGGGGCCCCAGTCGGCGCCTTTGACCAGAATGTCGGGCTGAATCGTCGAGATCACCGCGTGTGGCGTGTCTTCATCGAACACCACGACCGCGTCGACGCAGGCGAGCGCGAGCAGCACTTCCGCGCGTTCCGCTTCCGCGTGCACTGGCCGATCCGGACCCTTGATCGCGCGAACCGAGCGATCCGAATTTACGGCGACGATCAGCGCCGATCCCAGCGCGCGCGCGTCCCGGAGGTATCTGACATGGCCGGGGTGCAGGAGATCGAACACCCCGTTGGTGAAAACGACCGTGCCGCCGCTCGCGCGCGTTCGGGCCGCGAACGCTGCCGCGTCAGCGTGAGAGATCGGTGATGCCGTCAATCTGGATGGTGCCTGAAAACGTCCACCGGTGCGGCGGACGGAACACGCCGGTTTCCTTACGGATCGAGCTGACGCGGAGCGTGTGCAGGAGCCGGTGGTAGTCGTACGGCGCGCCGTTCCTCCGGTGCGCCGCCACGTCGAATCGGTACGTGCCCTCGACCAGGTCAAGGCGATCGATCGCAAACCGCACTTCGCCGGCGCCAGTCATGGCGCCAGACGTCGCGCCGTCGATCGCCGTGTTGGTTCCGTAACAGCACACCCCTTCGGCGTTGAAAATGCCGATGCCAAACACCAGATCGTCGACCGGCTGATTGGCGCGCACCTGCAGGCGAATCTCGATCGCGCCGCCAGACTGGAACACGTGCGCCGCGCGTCCCGAGGCGTCGACGAACTCGACGCCGGTGATTTCAACTTCGCGCGATCCCCACCGTCCCTCGCCGGCGCGGAACATGTCGGGCGGTTCCGTTGCCGCCTGCGCGACCGGCGCAGCGTCCTTCGCAGCGTCCTTTTTGTCCGCCCGACCCAGGGCGGCGTCCTCCGTCCGGGCGACATCCAGCAGGTAGGCGTCGATGACGCGGCGCGGGTCGCCCTGCGCCCGCACGGTACCGCTGTCGAGCCACAGCGCTTCATCGCAGAAGCGGGTCACGAGGTCGAGGGAATGCGTGACGAGGAGGACGGTGCGGCCCCGGCGCCGGAAGTCGGCAAACTTGTCGAGACACTTGTGCGTAAACGCCTCGTCCCCGACGGCGAGGACTTCGTCGACGAGCAGGACGTCAGGGTCCACGTGGATCGCCACGGCAAATCCCAGGCGCATGTACATCCCGGACGAATAGGTCTTCACCGGCGCCTCGATGAAATCCTCGAGCTCGGCGAACTCGACAATCTCGTCGAACCGCGCGGCGATATCGCGCTTGGTCAGCCCGAGCATCATGCCGTTGATGTACACGTTCTCGCGGCCGGAAATCTCGGGGTGAAATCCGGCGCCCAGCTCGATCAGCGCGGACAGGCGGCCCTGCACGGTCAGCGTCCCCTCGGTCGGCCTGCCGATACCCGCAATCAGCTTGAGCATCGTGCTCTTGCCGGAGCCGTTCCGTCCCACGATCCCGAACGTTCTTCCGGCGGCCACGTCGAACGAGACGCCCTTGAGCGCGTGGAATGTGTCGTCGGGCCGCAAATCGCTCGCGACACGCCCGCTCAAGAGGGCGCTCTTCAACGTGCCGAACTGCTTCCGCCGGCCGTAGCGGCGGTAGGTCTTGGTGACGTCGCGGACTTCAATGGCGTTCACGTCAGACTTCTTCCGCCAGGGTGTCGCGCAGGCGATCGAAGATGAAGTACCCGAACGCCAGGACGGCCAGCGCGCCTCCCCCTACCGCCAGAAGCCGGGGCCAGTCGGCGAATGCGCCGCGCCGGAACAGCACCTCCTGATAGGACACAGCGAGGTGCGTGAACGGGTTGAGATCCAGATACCGTCTGACCGAGGGTGGTGCCTGCGACAGCGCGTAGATGATCGGCGTCGCGAAGAACCAGAGCGTGAGCAGATTCGCCAGCAGATCGCGGATGTCGCGGAAATGGACGGAGAGCGCCGACAGCAACAGGGCCAACCCCAGTGTCAGCACCAGCTGGATGAGGACGATCAGGGGGAACCAGGCCAGATCGGACGGCACCAGCGGCACCTGGTAGTAGATCAGAAACGCCGCGAGAATCGGCAGTCCGAGGCAGAAATGGACCATCCCCGCAAAGACGGTGACGATCGGCAGAACCTCCGCCGGGAAGAGCACTTTGCGAATCAGGTTTCCGCCGGCAATCAGGACATTCGACGATTCGAGCAGCGACGATGAAAACCAGGTCCACGGCAGGATGCCGCAGAACATGAACAGCGCAAACGGCTCGAGCTCCGGCGGATGCACGCCCGGCAGCACCACCGTGAACACGAACGTGTAGACGAGAAGGAGCAGGAGGGGATTGACGAAGGACCAGAAGAAACCGAGGACCGAGCCGCGATACCGGGCTTTCAGTTCCCGGGCGACCAGGCTCTGAATCAGCGCGCGATAGCGAAAGAGGTGTCGGAGGCTGGCGAACAGACCTCTTTTATACCCTTGTCCTCGCTCGTGAGGCCACCTGCAGGCGGATCAGCGACTTCATCATGGCAATCCGCGCACGCTCGAAGTCGAGGTCCGACGAGGGTTTCGCGAGCCGTTCCTCGGCCCGCCGTTTCGCGGCTTCGGCACGGGCAATGTCGATATCCTGCGCCCGCTCGGCGAGATCCGCCAGCACCGTGACGCGGTCGGGCAGGACCTCGACGAAGCCGCCGGCGATCGAGAGGAAGTGCTTCTCTGCCCCGACCCGGTACCACAGCTCGCCGACCATCAACGTCGTCAGGAGCGGGGTGTGGCCCGGCAGGACGCCGAGGTACCCCTCGGACCCCGGCAGCTGAATTTCGTCCACCTCTTCCCGGATCAACGCCCGGTCGGGCGTCACGATCTCGAGCAGGATCTTCGTCGGGATGGCCATCGACCGCTATGCGTCCTTCATCGCGGCGGCTTTCTCCACCGCCTCTTCGATCGTGCCGACCATGTAGAACGCCTGTTCCGGGAGCGCGTCGTGCTTGCCGTCGACGATCTCCTTGAACCCCTTGACGGTCTCGGCAACCTGCACGTACTTCCCCTTGAACCCGGTGAACTGCTCGGCGACGAAGAACGGCTGCGAGAAGAAGCGCTGGAGCTTCCTGGCGCGCGAGACCGTCAGGCGATCCTCTTCGGACAGTTCGTCGATGCCGAGAATCGCGATGATGTCCTGCAGGTCCTTGTACCGCTGCAGAATCTGCTTCACCGCGCGCGCGACCCCGTAGTGCTCTTCGCCGAGAATGCGCGGATCGAGAATGCGCGACGTCGAGGCGAGCGGGTCCACGGCCGGATAGATGCCGAGCTCGGCAATCTGCCGCGACAGGTTCGTCGTCGCGTCGAGGTGCGCGAACGTCGTCGCCGGCGCCGGATCGGTGTAGTCGTCGGCGGGCACGTAAATCGCCTGCACCGACGTGATCGATCCCTTCTTGGTCGACGTGATGCGCTCCTGCAGCTCACCCATCTCCGTGAGCAGGGTCGGCTGGTAGCCGACCGCGGACGGCATGCGGCCGAGCAGCGCCGACACTTCTGAACCGGCCTGCGTGAACCGGAAGATGTTGTCGATGAAGAGCAGCACGTCCTTGCCTTCGGCGTCGCGGAAATATTCGGCGACCGTCAGCGCGGACAGCCCGACGCGCAGGCGCGCACCCGGCGGCTCCGTCATCTGCCCGTAGACAAGCGCCGCGCGCGACTTGCTCGGATCCTTCGTGTCGATCACGCCCGACTCCTGGAACTCGAGCCAGAGGTCGTTGCCTTCACGGGTGCGTTCACCCACGCCGCCGAACACGGACACACCGCCGTGCTTCAAGGCGATGTTGTGAATGAGCTCCATGATGATGACGGTCTTGCCGACACCGGCACCGCCGAACAGTCCGATCTTGCCGCCCTGGAGGTACGGCTCGAGCAGGTCGATGACCTTGATGCCCGTCTCGAACATCTTGAGCTCGGTCGACTGCTCCTCGAGCGTGGGCGCCTTGCGGTGGATCGGCCAGCGCTCCTTCGACATGACGGGACGATCCGGATAGTCCACCGGCTCGCCGAGCACGTTCAGCACGCGGCCCAGCGTCTCCGGGCCGACCGGCACCGAGATCGGCGCACCCGTGTCGATGGCCTGCATGCCGCGCGTCATGCCGTCGGTCGCTTTCATCGCAACCGTCCGCACCCGGTTCTCGCCGAGATGCTGCTCGACTTCCGCGATGACGTCGACCTTCTGCGAGCCGCCGCTGCCGTCCGAGACAATGCGGACCGCGTTGTAGATTTCCGGCAGGCCCTCCGGAAACTCGATGTCGATGACAGGCCCGATGACCTGGACGACCCTGCCGACTCGCTGTGTTGCTGGTGTTGCCGTCGCCATTGAACTGATCCCCTTCGTGGTTACGTCGCCGAAGCGCCCGACACGACCTCGATGATCTCCCGTGTAATCGCTGCCTGACGCACTTTGTTCATGTAGAGCGTCAGGCTATCGAGCATCTCGGATGAATTTCGCGTCGCCGCATCCATGGCCGTCATCTGCGCGGCGAAGAACGAGGCGTTTGATTCGAGCAGGGCCCGGTAGACCTGCGCCTGGACGTAGCGAGGCAGCAGGTCGGCGAATATCGCCTCGGGGCCCGGCTCGTAGAGATAATCGGCGCCCGCGACCGCGTCGCCCTCGAGCTTCGGAATCGGCAGCAGCTGATCCACGACGAGGCGCTGAGTCATGACCGACTTGAACTCGTTGAAGATGACGTGAACGCTCGACGCGCGGCCGTCGATGAAGGCCTCGATTGCCGCGTTGGCAATCTCCTGTGCGTGCGCGAACGACAGCCGCTGGAAGATCCCGGTCTGTTCGATCAGGACGTCGAAACCGCGGCGCCGGAAGAATTCGCGTCCCTTGCGCCCGACCAGGCCGAGCGTCACCGGTCCGCGGCCGTCCGTGGCTATGAACTGGCCGGCGGCCTTGATGATGTTGGAGTTGAAGCTGCCGCACAGGCCGCGGTCGGCGGTGACGATGATGACGAGCGGCCGTCCGTCTGCGGAGCCGCGCTGCAGGAGCGGATGCGCCTCTGGATCCACTCGCGGCGCCAGGCCGTGCAGCACCTGCAGCATGCGCTGCGCGTACGGACGCGACGCAATCACCCGGTCCTGCGCACGGCGCAGTCTCGACGCGGCGATCATCTTCATCGCCTTCGTGATCTGCTGCGTCGACTTGACGGCGCGGATACGCCGGCGGAGGTCAATAAGTGAAGGCATCTCTGCGTTACGCGACCGCGACGGCCGGCGTCGTGCCGGTGAACTGCTTGGCGAACTCCTTGAGGGCGGCCTCCAGCTTCGCTTTCACGTCATCGTCCAGGATCTTCTTCTCGGCGATGCCAGTCAGGACGTCCGGGTGGCGCGTCTCGAGGAAGCGGTACAGGTCCTGTTCGTACCGGCCCACCTGCTCGATGTCCACGTTGTCGAGGAAGCCCTTGGTCGCGGCGTAGATGATCGCGACCTGCTTTTCGACGGGCACCGGCTGGTACTGGGGCTGCTTGAGGATCTCGACGAGCCGGCGTCCGCGATTGAGCTGCGACTGCGTCTGCTTGTCGAGGTCGCTGCCGAACTGCGCGAACGCGGCGAGTTCCCGGTACTGCGCGAGATCGAGACGCAGCGATCCGGCGACCTGGCGCATCGCGCGAATCTGCGCTGAACCGCCCACACGCGACACCGAGTTACCGACGTTGATCGCGGGACGGACGCCCTGGTGGAACAGATCGCTTTCGAGAAAGATCTGCCCGTCGGTAATCGAAATGACGTTCGTCGGAATGTAGGCCGACAGATCGCCGGCCTGCGTTTCGATGATGGGCAGCGAGGTCAGCGAGCCGCCGCCGAGTTCGTTGTTGAGCTTCGCGGCGCGCTCCAGCAGGCGTGAGTGGAGATAGAAGACGTCGCCGGGGTACGCCTCGCGGCCCGGCGGACGCCGCAGCAGCAGCGAAATCTCGCGATAGGACTGGGCGTGCTTCGACAGGTCGTCGTACACCACCAGCGCGTGCCGGCCGGTGTCGCGGAAATACTCGCCAATCGCACACGCGGAATACGGGCTGATGTAGAGCATCGGCGCCGGATCGGCCGCCGCGGCCGCGACGACGATGGTGTAGCTCATCGCGTCGGCTTCCTCGAGCGTGCGGACGACCTGCGCGATCGTCGACTGCTTCTGGCCGATCGCGTTGTAGATGCAGATGACGTTCTTGCCGCGCTGATTGATGATCGCGTCGATGGCAACCGCGGTCTTGCCCGTCTGGCGGTCGCCGATGATCAGCTCGCGCTGCCCGCGGCCGATCGGCACCATGCCGTCGATCGCCTTGAGGCCGGTCTGCAGCGGCTCTTTCACCGGCTGCCGATCGACAACGCCTGGAGCGAGGCGCTCGATGGGCATGAACTGCTTGGCCTGCACCGGACCCTTGCCGTCGATCGGCTGGCCGAGCGCATTCACGACGCGGCCGAGCATTTCGTCGCCGACGGGCACCGAGATGATGCGGCCCGTCCGCTTGACGACGTCGCCTTCCTTGATGGCCTTGTAGTCGCCCAGCAGCACCGCGCCGACGCTGTCCTCTTCGAGGTTCAGGGCAATGCCGAACACGCCGTGCGTGAATTCGAGCATCTCACCCGCCATCGCCCGCTCGATGCCGTGGAGCCGCGCGATACCGTCGCCAATCGAAATGACGGATCCGACTTCAGCCACGTCGACGTCGGCGGCGTAGGCGCCGATCTGGTCGCGGATAATTTTTGAGATTTCGTCAGCTTTGATGTCCATCTTGTCCTCGGAGCGCGAGCTAGCGCCCCTTCTCGAGCCGCTCGCGCATTTTGGCGAGCTGCGTTGCGACGCTGCCGTCATAGACGACGCCGCCGACGCGCGCCACGGCGCCGCCAATCAGCGCCGGATCCACCCGGCTGGTCATCGTCACGCGGCGGCCTGTCGCTTTCGCGAGACGGGTTTCGAATTGTGCGAGCTGGTCGGCCGCCATCGGCGCGGCGGTCGTGACTTCCGCCTGTACGACCTGGCGGTGCTCCCGCAGCGCGGCGCTGTAGGCCGGAGCGAGGTCCGCGAGGAGCGCCAGCCGCTCGCCGTCGACGAGCAGCAGCAGCAGTTTGGCCAGCGGCGCCGAGGGCTGCATCCGCGCGATGATCTCTTCGACAATGCGGTGCTTCGCGGTCGTCGGGACGGCGGGACTCCCAAAGGCCTTCCGCAGCTGCGGCGTGCGATCCACGAGGTCGGTGAACGCCGTGAGTTCCTGCTCTACCTGCTCGGGATTGGCTTCATTGACGACAACGTCGAGGAGTGCTCGCGCGTAACGGGCCGCGGACGCACGAGAGCTCATGAAGTCACCTGCTGTCGAAGTCTGCTGGACCGCCGCGACATGCACGGTCCTGTGAGCTTGTACCTGAACGGCACAAGCACTCTTTTATATCACTGAAGGCGGGGGGATCGCCAACATGCGGCGCCGCGAAAACGGCGCCGCGACGGTCGCGCTATTCGCCCTGGACGGGCTTGCGGGCGTCGGTCAGCTGCTCGTACAGCCGATGCAGTTCCGACTCGGACCCGAAGACGATTTCAATGGCTCCGCCGGCCCCGCGCCTGACGATCCGAACCTTGGTTCCGAGGACGAAGCGGAGGCGATCCTCGGCCGCCTTCGTGTGGACGTCGGTCTGTTTGGGCGATGCGGCGGGCCGCGCCCCGCCCGGCGTCGTCATCTTCCGGACCAGCGCCTCGGTATCGCGGACGGACAGCGCGCGGGCGATGACTTCACGAGCCGCCTGGCGCTGTGTGGCGGCGTCGGGGAGCGACAGCAGCGCGCGGGCGTGCCCCATCGACACCGCGCCGGACGCCAGATCCCCCCGCACCTCCTCGGGCAGCCGCAGCAGCCGCAGGTAGTTGGCGACCGACGAGCGGTCTTTCCCGACCGCCGCGGCGATATGGTCCTGCGTCAGGCCGAATTCCTCCGCGAGACGCTGATAGGCGACCGCTTCGTCGATCGGATTCAGATCCTCGCGCTGGAGGTTTTCCACGAGCGCGAGCTCCAGTAACTGCCGTTCGGATCCTTCGGGGACATCGCGCACGAGGACGGGGACTTTCAGGAGTCCCGCGCGCTGCGCCGCGCGCCATCGGCGTTCGCCCGCGATGATGCGGTACGAGTTCCCGGTGCGCCGCACGAGAATCGGCTGAATGATGCCGTTGCCCTTGATCGACGCCGCCAGTTCCTCGAGCTTCGCATCGTCGAACATGACGCGTGGCTGCTGATCGCTCGGCGCGAGCAGATCGACGTCAACTTCGATGGCGCCGGTGCGGGCCGGCTCCGGAGCGTCGGGAATCAGGGCGCTGAGGCCTTTGCCGAGGGCGGGTCGTCGTTCGATCATCGGTGGCTCCTCTCCGTCTGACTACGCGGCGTGCCGCGCGAGCATTTCTTTGGCGAGGGCGACGTACGCAGCCGCCCCTCTCGACCGCGCGTCATAGAGCACCGCCGGCATGCCGTGGCTGGGTGCTTCGCCGAGGCGCACGTTGCGCGGAATGATGGTGTTGAAGACTTTGTCCTTGAAGAATTC
Organism: Candidatus Sulfopaludibacter sp. SbA3; assembly: GCA_945903265.1. Taxonomy (GTDB): domain Bacteria; phylum Acidobacteriota; class Vicinamibacteria; order Vicinamibacterales; family UBA2999; genus CAXNKG01. Next base: position 31,482 of record CAMDNQ010000008.1, on the reverse strand, counting down.
GCGGACATCACGCGCGACAAGCTGACCGAGATTCGTGCGGTCGTCGTACATCGTGAGCAGCACCCCCTCGATATCGAGCGACGGATTCAGCGAGCCGCGCACGCGGCGCATCGTGCCCACGAGATCCGCGAGGCCTTCGAGCGCGAAATATTCACAGTGCAGGGGGATCAACACCGCATCGGCCGCCACAAGGGCGTTCAGCGTGAGCAGTCCGAGCGACGGCGGGCAGTCGATGAAGATCAGATCGAACTGCGCGCGAAGCGGATCGAGAACGCGGCGCAGGCGGTGCTCGCGGGCAGGCACGCTCACGAGTTCGATTTCCGCGCCGGTGAGATTGCGATCGGCCGGAATGAGCGAGAGATTGTCGACTTGGGTCGACAGGAGGAAGCCCTCGGGCGGCGCGTCGGTCAGCAACGCTTCATAGATCGTCCCGGCCTCCGCGCGCTCGCCCTTCCTCCCGACGCCGCTCGTGAGATTGCCCTGAGGATCGACGTCGACGAGGAGCACCCGATGGCCCGAGAGCGCAAGCGACGTGGCCAGGTTGATCGCGGTCGTGGTCTTCCCCACGCCACCCTTCTGGTTGGCGATGGCGAGAACTTTCGGTCCGGGCTTGGCTGTATCGGTCATATGGCCAACTTTAGTTTCAATTGCCGCGGTAAGGCGACAGGTCAAACTCTAGTACTCGGATCGATCTCCGTCAAGCGGAATGTTTCACGTGGAACACGAATATAAGACGAATGTTGGCTACTGCTGGGGTGTTCCACGTGGAACACCACGACCGATAGGGCGCTTCTCAACAACGATGAGTCGGCTCTGGGTCGCTTCAAGGAGCGGGTATGTGGCGAGCCAGGACAACGGCGGGGTCACGATGCCGTGGGGGTCTGTCGTGGCTGAACCACGGAAGAGGAACAGCTGGCCTCCCGGTTTGACGAACGCCTGCAGGGTGATGAGGGCTCGCGTTTCGACGCGGACCGCTCGGACTGTGAGCAGGTCGTGCGCCTCGTGCAATTCGGGTCTCGCCAGGAGTTCCTCGAAGCGCGCCGTGAGGACGAGCGCGTCGGGAATCTCGAGCGCGCGAACCGCTTCGCGCAGGAACACCGACTTGCGCGTCTTCGACTCGACCATCACCAGTCGGAGCCCGGCGGCGAGTGCCATCGGGATAGCCGGCGAACCACCGCCGCTGCCAGCGTCCAGCATGCGCGTTGCTGGAGCGGGAACGTGCTTCGCGGCCACGAGAGGCTCGATCAGGAGGCGGTCGAGCGCTTCGGGGGTGAACTCGCTCACAGGCAGTCCGGTCAGATTGATCTTCTCATTCCAGACCGTCAGCAGCCGGTAGTAGGTCTCGAGCCGGTCGGCAAGCGCTGGAGAGACGTCGACGCCGGCACGCCGAGCTCGTCGAATCAACTTCTCGCCGAATTCCCTGCTCGTCACTATCTCAGGCCGTCTTGCTCAAATAGACGCCGAGCACGGCGATCGCTGCCGGAGTGACTCCGGGGACGCGCGAAGCCTGGCCGAGCGTCTCGGGCCGCACCTGCGTCAGTCGCTGAACCACTTCGCGCGACAGACCCGGGACGCCTGAGAACGCGAATCCATCGGGAATCCGCCGCCGCTCCTGGCGCCGCATGCGCTCGACGCGTCCCTGCTCCTGCCGAAGGTAACCCGCATATTTGATTTCGTTCTCGATACTGGCGAGATCCACCGCGCGCGACGACGCCTCGAGGTCGAGAGCGACGTCACCGCGCGCCAGTAGCTCCTCGAGCCGAACCGAGGGACGCCGCAGCAGTGTGCTGGCCGCGACACGGTCGCCGGTCTCGGTTCGGACCATTGTTCTGTTCAGTGCGTCGAGATTGCCGGCGTGGCGCCGTTGACGATCCTCAAAGCGCGACCACCGGTCGTCATCGACGAGACCGAGATCTCGCCCTATCGGCGTCAGCCGCAGATCGGCGTTGTCGATGCGGAGCAACAGCCGGTGTTCAGCTCGCGACGTGAACATCCGGTACGGCTCCAGGCAGCCTTGGGTGACGAGATCGTCGACGAGGATGCCGATGTACGCCTCATCCCGGCCGAGGGAGAAAGCACTTTGCCGTCGCGCCCGTCGTGCAGCGTTGATACCGGCAACCAGCCCCTGCGCCGCCGCCTCCTCATAGCCCGAAGTGCCATTGATCTGTCCGGCGAGAAACAAACCCGAGACGCGGTGGGTTTCCAGAGAGGATTTGAGCTCTGTCGGCTGGACGAAATCGTATTCAACCGCATATCCGGCTCGAAGGATTGATGCTGTTTCCAGGCCTGGAAGCGCCTTCACAAGCTCGACTTGAACCTCGTGCGGCAACGACATCGAGAATCCGTTGACGTAGATCTCAGGAGCGTCGAGCCCCTCGGGTTCGAGGTAGATCTGATGGCGTTCCCTGTCCGGGAACCGCATGATCTTGTCTTCGAGCGACGGGCAATAGCGTGGCCCGATTCCCCGGATCTGACCGTTGAACAGCGGACTCTTGCCGATGTTCCGATGCACGAGATCCCGAACGCGATCGTTCGTGTGAAGCAGCCAGCATCGAATCTGGTTCGTCAGCGGTTTTACAGTCGAAAAGGAGAAGGGTACCGGCTCGGCATCGCCGGCCTCTTCGACGAACAACCCGCGTTTCGCGGCGTCCTCAAAATCAATACTGTCGCGATGCAGCCGTGGCGGCGTACCGGTCTTCAGGCGGCCCATCTCGAATCCAAACGACTTGAGTGAGTCCGCGAGCTCGCGCGACGGCAGCTCGCCGTAGCGGCCGGCCGGACGCTGCTCCTCGCCTATGTGAATCAGGCCGTTGAGAAACGTGCCGGTGGTAATGACGAGGGCGTCGCATTCATGGCGATCGCCATCTTCCATCGTGAGACCGACGACGCGGCCGTTCGCGACGTCGATTCGGCCGGCCCTCGCAAGCAGCCACGTGATGTGTGTTTCGTGCTCGAGTGCGTCGGCGACCCACGCGCCGTACTTGCGCTTGTCCGCCTGGGCGCGCGGAGACCAGACGGCAGGCCCGCGGCCGCGATTCAGCAGCTTGAACTGGATGCCGGTCGCATCGATCGCACGGCCCATGAGCCCGCCGAGCGCGTCGATCTCGCGCACGAGATGGCCTTTGGCGGTTCCACCCACGGCGGGGTTGCAGGGCATGTGCGCGACGGTTTCACGCGAGAGCGTACAGAGTCCGACGCTGCAGCCAAGCCGCGAAGCGGCGTGCGCCGCTTCGACCCCCGCGTGTCCCGCGCCGATGACGATGACGTCGAAACGCACCCTACTTGCCTATGCAGAACCGCTCGAAGATGTGCTGCAGGACATCCTCGCTTGTCCGAGTACCGACAATCTCATCGAGGCGCGCGCGCGCCGCCTGAAGGTCCGCGAGCACGAACTCCTCTGGCGCCCCAGCGTCACCGGCCGCTGAGCGTGCCGCGTCGAGGTTCCCGCGCGCGTCCTCGAGCAGCGCAATGTGCCGAATATTTGTGATCGCGGCCGTATCGCGCATCGTCTCGTGCCCGAGCAAGGCACCGCGGATGGCGCACCGAAGCCGATCGACGCCATCTCCCGTTCTCGCGGAAACGGCGATCGCAGACGCCGCCCCTGCTGGTCCGCAATCGGACTTATTGGCGACCACGAGCCGTTTCTGCCCTTCGGTCTCCCGAAGTACCCGCTCGTCGTCCGGCGTGAGCGGCTCGCTCGAGTCCAGGATCACCAGCAGGAGATCGGCCACTCCGCGTGCCTGTGCGGCGCGGGTCACGCCTTCGTGCTCGATGCGATCGAGCGTGGCGCGGGCGCCGGCGGTGTCGACGAGCGTGATGGCGAGGCCCTCGAGGTCGATGCGTTCGGTCACGAGGTCGCGTGTCGTCCCGGGAATCTCCGTGACGATGGCGCGCTCAGCGCCGGCCAGCCTGTTGAAGAGACTCGACTTCCCCACGTTCGGGCGCCCGATGACCACCACCGTGGCACCCTCGCGCACCAATCGGCCGCGGCGGCCACTCGCCAGCAGGTCGTCCAGCTCCGCGATGACGCCTTCGATTTCCAGGGCCGCCGCGCCAGGCTCGACGAAGTGGTATCCCTCGTCCGGAAAATCAAGCGACGCCTCGAGTCGCGCCAGCAGATGGAAAAGCGTTCCGTCAATCTCTCCAATGCGCCGCGTCAGCGTCCCGTCGAGCTGATCGAATGCGACGCGCGCCTGCAGAGGGGTCACCGCATCGATCAGATCGGCCACCGCCTCCGCCTGAACCAGATCGCGCTTGCCGTTGAGAAACGCGCGAAGCGTGAATTCGCCCGGCGCCGCCAGACGTCCGCCCGCGGCGATGGCGCCCGCCACGATCGCGTTCAGCACGACGGGGCTGCCGTGAGCGCTAATCTCCACGACGTCTTCGCCGGTATACGAATGCGGGGACGGGAAATAGGTCGCGACGACTTCGTCAAACGCGGCTGGGGCCTCCGCGTCACGCCCGATCACGCGTGTATGGGTGGCGTGCCGCGCGCGAAGCGGAGAGGGGTGCTGAAGGAGGGAACGGGCTATCGCGTTCGCGGACGGCCCGCTGATCCGAACGATTCCAATCCCGCCCCGCCCCGGCGGCGTCGCAATCGCGACGATGGAATCTTCGGTGGAAAACACACTATTTCTGCGCCGAGATAATCACCGTTTTCATGAAGGCGTCGCCGATACTCTCCGAGGAGGCGCCGGGCTCCTCCGAAATGGCGAGATGGACGATGCGCCGTTCGTACGGATTGAGCGGGCCCATCTCCTGCGGCATGCCGCTGGAGCGCGCCTTTCCCGCCATGTGCTTCGCCATCTGCCGGATCTCGGCGTCCTTGTCGCGGCGGAAGCCGTTGCAGTCGATGATGATGCGGTTGTCCTCGCCCAGCTGCTTTCTGAAGGTGGTGGCGACGACGTGCTGCAGCGCCTGCAGCGCCTCGCCGCCACGCCGGATGAGCACGCCGCCATCGTCGCCGACGAGATTGATGCGCGTGCCTTCCGGCGACTCTTCGACCGACGTGGTCAGCGTCAGTCCCATGGCGGTTATGACCTTCTGGACGAAATCAGCAATGTCGGTGGTCAGAGGCATAGGCGGACGTATCTACGATTTCTTCCCGGCGTCGCGGGTTCGTCCCGCGCCGACCGACTTCATGTTTCCGCTCTTGGCGGCGGCGGCCGCCGCCGCCGGTGCGAGGCTGGGCCCAATCCACCAGTTGGTGAAGTACTGCTGTCCAATCGCCCACAGGTTGCTGACGAACCAGTAGATGACGAGGCCGCTCGGCGCCCACAGGAAGAACACCGTGAACATGAGCGGCATGAGCAGCATGATCCGCTGCTGCGCCGGATCCGCCGTCGTCGGCGTGATCTTCGTCTGCCAGAACATCGTGACCGCCATCAGAATCGGGATCACGAAATACGGATCCGGCAGCGACAGGTCGGTGATCCAGAAGCCGAAGTACGCGCCGCGCAGCTCGATCGCCTGCGAGAGCATCGAGTAGAACGCGAGCAGCACCGGGAACTGCAGCAGCATCGGCACGCAGCCGCTGGCGGGGTTCACGCCCTTCTCCCGGTAGAGATTCATGATCTCCGTGTTCATCTTCTGCCGCGCGGGATCGGTGACCTTGAGCCCGGTATATCGATCCTGAATCGCCTTCAGCTGCGGCTGCAGCAGCTGCATCTTCCGCATCGACACGACGCTCTTGTGCCGCAGCGGGAAGATCGCCAGGTTGATGAGGATCGTCAGGAACACGATGGCCCATCCCCAGTTGCCGACGAACCCGTAGATCCACTGGAGCGCGCCGAGCAGCGGGACCGCGAGAAATCCGAAGATGCCGAAGTTGATCGCCCGTACGAGCTCGCCGTCGATCGAACGCAGCAGGTCGAACTGCTTCGGGCCGTAGAAGAACCGTACGTTCTGAGGAGGCTGCGCGAACGTGATGGTCTGCGACAGCAGCTGCCGCTGCGCCTCACCCGTGCCCGGCAGGGTGACGGGGCGATATTCCACGCGGGCCTGGCCCGGGTTCACCGCACCGGCGAGGAAATAATGGTCGTCAATACCCGCGAATCTGAACTGCCCTTCGTGAACGGGCTGGGCCGCAAGGTCGCCCGCCGCAATGCGTTCTACGTCGCCGTCCCGGTGATAGATGGCCTGCGGCGGCTGGATGTAGTTGCCCGTGAAGAAACTTCCACCGCTCGAAATCGCGCCGATGTCGCCAAGGCCTGGTCCCCAGGCGACGCCAGGATTCAACGCGGTCCCGCTCTGCGTTACCGTCGCCGAGAATGTGACGAGGTAGTCCCGGGGATCGAACTGGAACTCCTTGCGCACGCGAAGGCCGGACGCATCCTCGAACTCGAAGAGCAGGGCTCCGGCGGCGGTCGTCGCATCCACGCGGCCTGCCGTGTCGCCCGTGACGCGATACAACGACGTGTTCAAGCGCCGTGTCGTCGCCTCGTCCTCGACTCGCAGCGAAAAGGGAGTCAGCTGATCGGCTGGCACCTCGGACGGCACGAGATCAACGGGTTGGCCGCTCGCGTCGAGGTACTCCTTCAGGTGCCAGTGCAGCACCCGCCCTCCGCGGTTCGACAGCACCGCGCGCACTGTGCCGGTCTCGACCACGATCTCGCGTTCAGCGGCGTCACCAATAACCGCCGCAGGCGCGGGCGCCTGATCGACTACTGGCGCTGCGGGAGTCGACGGAGCCACAGGCGTGGTGACGGCCGCGGGTTGCTGCGTTGAGGGCGTCGTCGTCGTGGGCGGTTGCTCGGGAGCCGGCGGCACGAAGAACGACTGATACCCGTACAGGACCAGGAACGAGAGAAAAACGGCGATGAGGACCCGGCGTTCCATGCGCTAGCGGGGGACAGGATCGAAGCCGTGGTCGCCGAATGGATGGCAGCGGCAAAGCCGACGGCCTCCGATCCACAGCCCGCGGGCGGACCCATGAAGGCGCACGGCCTCGGCCGTGTAGTCCGCGCACGAGGGCGAGAACCGGCAGCAGCCCGTAAATAACGGTGAAATAAGCAGTTTATAGCCCTTTATCAGGGCCAGGACGACGACGGTGATCGGTCCCTGTCCCTGCTGGACGGGGCTGACGCTTGGCGCGCTGGAGAGCCCGTTCATAGTCGATTTCAAGGCTGGCAAAGGAAGCATCGAGCATTTCCCGCCGCGGAACGACCACGATGTCGAGGCCTGCAGCGCTGTTGGTTCGGCGAAATATTTCACGGGCGAGGCGTTTGGCTCGGTTCCGTTCGACGGCAGCCCCCATTTTCCTAGTGGCGGCGACGCCCAGCCGAGTCTGGCGGTCGCTCGGCAGCACAAACAGGGTCATGAACCGGCCGTGAATCCGAACACCCTGCTTGTAGACCCGCTCGAACTCGGGCCGGTTGCGGATACGCTGTGCGACCGTCAACGTCTGGCCGCTCACGCGTCCTCGCCGGCGACCGAACTACCGTTCGTCCGAGACAGTGAGCCGCTTGCGCCCCTGTGCCCGGCGACGCTTGAGGACAATCCGCCCGTTCTTAGTCGCCATCCGGACCAGGAAGCCGTGAGTTTTCTTCCTGCGCCGGGTATTGGGCTGGTAGGTGCGCTTTCCCTTCATGCTCGTCTCTGTCGTCCTGCCGGCCGCAAGGGCTGGCCTATGTGTGTCCCGCTGATTCGCGCGGAATTTTCAATAGTAGTCGCCGGGTGGAGGGGTGTCAACGGATCCGGACGGTTAATCCCAGTGTGCTACAGTGCCCGGTCCGGCGAGGCGGCGGCGAGCGGGCGTAATTACGGCCTTCGGTTTCTTCCCCAAGATTTCCACACCTGTGGAAAACACTGTGGAAAAACCCGCACTTCCCACTGAGCTGAACCGAAAAGTCGCTGTTTTATTAGGTTTTCTGCGGGCGAAGGCAATTCTGCACATGGAAGCCAGTATCTGGGACCAGATCCTCGCCCGAGTCGAGACGAAAGTTAACCGCCACAGCTTCTACACCTGGTTCAAGCCCACCTCGTTCGTCGCCGAGGCGGGGAACTCGATCACCGTCAGGGTCCCGAACGTCCTGTTCAAGGACTGGCTCACCAAGCACTATTCGGTTGTCTTATCCGAGGCACTCACGGAGGTGCGTCGGCCTGGCGCCTCGCTGGTGTTTGTTGCCGAAGGCGGCGTCATTCCTCCGCTGCGTGAAGAGGATCCGCCGCCGCCCGTCGTCGAAATCCCCGTCGTCGAGGAGGTCGCCAATACGACCACCACGTCCATGGGTGGCCTCAACCCGCGTTACACCTTCGACACGTTCATTGTCGGCCCCTCGAACCAGTTCGCGCACGCCGCTTGCCGGGCGGTGGCGGAAGCGCCGTCGCGCTCGTACAACCCGCTGTTCATCTATGGCGGCGTGGGGCTGGGCAAGACACATCTGATGCACGCCGTGGGGCAGTACGTGCTCCAGCACGATCCCTCGCTCCGGCTCACGTACATCTCGTCCGAACGGTTCATGAACGAGATGATCAACGCGCTGCGCTACGACAGGATCCTCGAGTTCCGGGAGCGCTACCGATCGGTCGACATCTTGCTCGTCGATGACATCCAGTTTGTGTCGGGCAAGGAAGGCACGCAGACCGAGTTCTTCCACACATTCAACGCGCTGTACGACGCACAGAAGCAGATCGTGATCAGCAGCGACCACCCTCCCAATGAAATTCCGGCGCTGGAGGAACGCCTCCGATCTCGCTTTGAGTGGGGGTTGATCGCCGATATTCAGCCACCAGACATCGAGACGCGGGTCGCGATTCTGACGAGAAAAGCGGAAGCCGAAGGGGTGCCGCTACCGGATAGCGTCGCGATGTACATGGCGGGACGCATCAAGTCGAATATCCGCGAGCTCGAGGGCTCCCTGATCCGTCTGATTGCGTACGCGTCGCTGACAGGGCGTGAGATTTCGCTCGACCTGACGCAAGAGGTCCTGAAGAACGTCATGGACCAGGATGCGAAGGCCGTGACGATCGAGACTATTCAGCGCTACGTCGCCGACTATTACCAGTTGAAAGTCGCGGATTTGAAGTCGCGGAACAATTCGAAGTCGATCGCCATGCCCCGCCAAATCGCCATGTACCTCTGTAAGTCGCTGACCAATGCATCGCTGCCGGAGATCGGTCGAAGTTTTGGGGGAAAGCACCATTCCACGGTGATCCACTCGCTGAAGAAGGTGGAGGAACTCCGTAAACGCGAGGTGGATTTCAACAGCCTGATGGCGAATTTCCTTCAGTCATTCCGATGAGATTGCGTTCTCCACAGCCCGCCTATCCCGTCGGGTGTGCATAAAGTCAGACCGGGCGGTTACACACAGAAACCCCTCACATGGGCACGGTCGGGGGCACAAGTTTTTCCACAGCCTAAATTACTGGCAGGCAAGGGTTAACGGGCACAGAATAGGTTTTGCGCAGCACCTTATCTTCTATATAATTTCTTATCACTTCTAACTCCTCTCTAATGAGGATCCGTTAACCGCGGACCATCTCCGCTTGAGGTCACTACCAGCCTATGGAACTCGTTGTCCGGAAGAATGATCTTCTGAGAGAACTGCAACTTTTCCAGGGCATCGTGGAACGGAAGAACACGATTCCGATTCTCGCGAATGTGCTGATCGAAGCCAACGGCAACGAGGTGCGCATGCTCGCGACCGACCTCGAAGTCGCGCTCCGCAGCAAGTGCCAGGCCTCGGTTGCCAAAAGCGGATCACTCACGCTGCCGGCGAAGAAACTCTACGAGATCATCAAGGCTCTTCCGGAAACGGACGTGCGCATCGAAGAAGACAAGAACGGCGTCAAGGTCGCAGCCGATCGCTTCGATTCCCGCATGCAGACGCTTCCACGCGAAGACTTCCCGACGCTGCCGGACGCCACCGGAAAATCCCGCGCCGCGCTGCCGCGAAATGCGCTGAAGGAAATGGTCGCCAAAACACAGTTTGCGATCACCGGCGAAGACACGCGGTATTTCCTGAACGGCGCGAAGTTCGTGCTGAAGCCGGACAGCATCACGCTTGTGGCGACGGACGGACACCGGCTCGCGCTCGTCGAGGTCGCGCACAAGGTCGGCGTGACCGAAGAACTCGGCGTCATCCTCCCGAAGAAGACGCTGCTGGAGCTCGGCAAACTGCTGATGGACGGCGACGGCGACGTCATGTTCGAGAGCGGCGAGAACCACCTGTTCTTCGAAGTCGGCGACCGCATGCTGATCTCGCGGATGATCGACGGCCAGTTTCCGGCGTACGAGCGCGTCATTCCGAAAGGCAACGACAAACACATCGACTTCGAGCGCGAGCGGCTGACCAACGCGGTCAAGCGCGTCGCGCTGCTCTCGAACGAGCGGTCCCGCGCGGTGAAGTTCGATATCGCGAAGGGGAAGGTTGACGTCACGTCGAGCAGTTCGGAATTCGGTGAGGCGCGCGAGGAGATACCGGTCGACTTCACGGGCGCACCGCTCACCATTTCGTTTAACGCGCAGTACGTGCTCGATTTTCTGAACGTCGTCGAAACCGACACCGTCCAGTTGTCGCTCAAAGACGAAGTCAGTCAGGCGGTCATGAAACCGGTGGGCGCGCAGGGCTACGACTACACCTACGTGATCATGCCGATGCGCATCTGACCGATGGACTGACTGTCAGGGAATACCTCAAGGACACGCGTGGAACACACGGCACCACCAGAACAGAATCCGAACCAGATCCCGTCGGGCGAACAGGTTACCGCTGGCCCTAATGGTCCCAGCGGTGCGAATGGCCCGAACGGCAGCGACTCGGGCTCGGCCGATTACGGCGCCGACAAGATCAAGGTTCTCGAAGGCCTCGAAGCGGTCCGGAAGCGGCCCGCCATGTACATCGGGTCGACGGGCGCACCGGGTCTGCATCACCTCGTGTACGAGATCGTCGACAACTCCATCGACGAGGCGCTCGCCGGGTACTGCGACCAGGTCAGCGTCACCATTCACATCGACAATTCCATCACCGTGGTCGACAACGGGCGCGGCATCCCGACTGACCTGCATTCAAGCGGCAAGTCCGCCGCCGAAGTCGCGCTGACCGTCCTGCACGCCGGCGGCAAGTTCGACAACGACAGCTACAAGGTCTCCGGCGGCCTTCACGGCGTCGGCGTGTCGGTTGTGAACGCGCTGTCCGAGCGGCTCGACCTCGAGATCTGGCGCAATGGGCAGGTGTACCAGCAGAGTTACGAACGCGGCAACCCGCTCGGCGGCCTGGAGATGACCGGCACCACGCAGCGTCGCGGAACGAAAGTCACCTTCAAAGCCGACGCGCAGATCTTCGAGACCGTCGAATTCAGCTTCGATACGCTCGCCCAGCGGCTGCGGGAGCTCGCGTTCCTGAACGGCGGCATCGTCATCACGATTGACGACGAGCGCGACGGCAAGACCCACAAGTTCCAGTACGAAGGCGGCATCGCGTCATTCGTCGAGCACCTCAACAAGAACAAGGTGGTCGTCAACAGCGCCCCGATGTTCATGAAGGGCGACAAGGACGGCATCGACGCCGAGATCGCGCTGCAGTGGAACGACGGCTACTCCGAGCTGATCTTCTCGTTCGCCAACAACATCAACACGTACGAAGGCGGAACGCATCTCTCCGGCTTCCGCTCGGCGCTGACACGAACGATCAACTCGTACGCCGCGAAGAACAACCTGGCGAAGGACCTGAAGGACGCGAGCATCAGCGGCGACGACATCCGCGAGGGGCTCACCGGCGTCATCAGCGTCAAGATTCCCCAGCCGCAGTTCGAAGGCCAGACCAAAACCAAGCTGGGTAACACCGAGGTCAAGGGGATCGTCGAAACGATCGTCAACGATCGACTGGGGCAGTTCCTCGAGGAAAACCCCGTCATCGCCAAGCGCATCATCGGCAAAGCCGTCGATGCCGCCCGCGCGCGCGAGGCCGCGCGCAAGGCGCGTGACCTGGTGCGGCGCAAGGGCGCGCTCGACGGCAGCGGTCTGCCAGGCAAACTCGCCGACTGCCAGGAACGCGACCCGGCCCAGAGCGAGATTTACATCGTCGAAGGCGAGTCGGCCGGCGGGTCGGCCAAACAGGGCCGCGACCGCCGCTTCCAGGCGATTCTGCCCATCAAGGGCAAGATTCTGAACGTCGAAAAGGCCCGGTTCGACAGGATGATCGGCAGCGACGAGATCAGGACGATGATCGCGGCGCTCGGCTGCGGTATCGGCACGGACGATTTCAACATCGACAAGCTCCGGTACCACCGCGTCATCATCATGACGGACGCCGATGTTGATGGATCGCACATCCGCACGCTGCTCCTGACATTCTTCTACCGCCAGATGGGGCAGCTCATCGACCGCGGCCACATTTACATCGCGCAGCCGCCCCTGTTCCGCGCCAAGCGCGGCCGCAACGAGACGTACATCAAAGACGAACGCGAGCTCGAAGGATTCCTGATCCGCCGCGCGGTCGAGTCGCGCGTGGTCAAGCTGGCCGACGGCACCGAGATGTTCGGCGAAGTCCTCGAGCGCTCTCTTCAGCGCATCACCGGCTTCCGCAAACTGCTCCAGCAGGTCACGCGCCGCGGCGCGCCGCCGGATGTCGTCTCCGCGCTGCTGCAGGCCGACGCGCGCGACAAGTCGTTCTTCGAGCAGCGCGACAAGCTCGACATCATCTCGGCCCGCATGACGACGCCCGTGCGGTCGCTGACGGTCAACCGCGACGACGAGCACAACGCGTTCGACCTCGCGATCGAGGACCGCTCGCAGGGGTATCCGCGCGCGTACACGCTCGGCGTCGATTTCATCGCGTCCGGCGAGTACCGCACGCTGCTGGCCGCCTATGCCGACATCCGCGACATCAAGTTTCCCGTTGTCGTAAAGACGACGGCGGCGGCGCCTGAAGACGTTCCGCTCGAAGATCAGGCGGCCGCCGACGAGACGACGATCGGCGGAGGGCCCATCGACGAGGCGACGAAAGCGGCGGCCGAGCCGAAGGCGACGACAGGGACGGCGGCGGGCGCAGCACGCGGACGCAAGGACCCGGATACGACCCTCGACTCCGTCGACGCGTTCGTCGATTTCTTCATTGCCGCCGGCCGGAAGGGTGTGGCCGTCAATCGGTACAAGGGCCTCGGCGAAATGAACCCCGATACCCTGTGGGCGACGACGATGGATCCGGAGATTCGCACACTGCTCCAGGTGCGCGCCGAGGACCACGCCGAAGCCGACCAGATGTTCACCACGCTCATGGGCGACCAGGTCGAGCCGCGCCGCAAGTTCATCGAGGACAACGCCCTCGATGTCAGAAACCTGGATGTGTAGAACCGGATCCGTAGTCGCGATGTCGCGGACCTGGCGTTGAAGGCATGAACACCACCCCCAACAAGATCCCCGTCAATATCGAAGACGAGATGAAGCGCTCGTACATGGATTACGCGATGAGCGTAATCGTGGGACGTGCGCTGCCAGACATCCGCGACGGCTTGAAGCCGGCGCACCGGCGCGTGCTGTATGCGATGCGGCAGATGGGCCTCGCGTCCAACCGCGCCTACCGCAAGTGCGCCAAGATCGTCGGCGAAGTCATCGGCAACTACCACCCGCACGGCGACGCGCCGGCCTACGACACGCTCGTCCGCCTCGCGCAGGACTTCAACATGCGTTACACCCTGGTCGACGGCCAGGGGAACTTCGGCTCCATCGACGGCGACCCGCCCGCCGCCTATCGATACACCGAGGCTCGGCTCGAATCGCTCGCCGAAGAGCTGATGGTCGACCTCGACAAGGAGACGGTCGACTTCATTCCGAACTTCGACGAGACGACGGAAGAGCCGACAGTCCTGCCGGCCCCGTATCCGAATCTCCTCGTGAACGGGTCAGCCGGCATCGCGGTCGGCATGGCGACAAACATTCCGCCGCACAACATGCGGGAAGTGATTGACGCCGCGATCTGGACCATCGAAAGCGCACAGGGCGACGAGCCGCCGGCGCTGGCCGATCGGCAGCGCCGCGTCATCGAGCTCGTGCAGGGCCCCGACTTCCCCACAGGCGGGTACATCGTCGGACGAGCCGGGATTCAGCAGGCGTATCTGACGGGACGCGGCACCGTCATCATGCGCGGCAAGACCGAGATCGAGCTCTCCAAGAAGGGCGATCGATCGTCGATTATCGTCACGGAGATCCCGTATCAGGTCAACAAGGCCAGGCTGATTGAGCGCATCGCGGAACTGGTGCGCGAGAAGACGATTGAGGGCATCTCCGATATCCGGGACGAGTCGGACCGCCAAGGTATGCGGATCGCCATCGAACTCAAGCGCGGTGAGATGGGCGACGTCATCCTCAACAACCTGTATAAGCACACGGCCCTTCAGAGCAGCTTTGGCATCATCATGCTCGCCATCGTCGGGGGCCGACCGCGCGTACTTCCGCTCGTCGAGCTGATCGACAACTTCGTCGAGTTCCGCCGCGAGGTGATCCGCCGGCGGACCGAATTCGAGCTGCGGAAGGCCGAAGCGAGGCGCCACATCCTCGACGGCCTGAAGATCGCCCTCGATCACATCGACGCTGTGATTTCGCTGATTCGCGCGGCGAAGAATCCCGCGGACGCGCGTGACGGCCTGATGACGCAATTCGGGCTGTCGCAGCTGCAGGCACAGGCGATCCTCGACATGCAGCTACAGCGGCTGACCGGCCTCGAGCGGCAGAAGATCCTCGACGAGCTGGCGGAGCTGCTGAAGCTGATCGAGCGGCTGCTGGCCATCCTGTCGAGCGACAAGCTGCTGATGCAGATCATCGTCGACGAGCTGAAGGCCGTCCGCGAGAAGCATGGCGACGACCGGAGGACCGAGATCGTCGCGGCGGAGGGCGAGTTCCGGATCGAAGACCTGATCGTCGAAGAGGACATGGCGATCACCGTCAGCAATACCGGTTACATCAAGCGCACCGCCATCACGAGCTACCGGAACCAGCGGCGCGGCGGCAAGGGGCGCATCGGCATGCGCACGCGCGAAGAGGATTTCGTCAGCCATCTCTTCGTGGCGTCAACGCATGCGTACATCATGATCTTCTCGGACCGCGGGCGCGCCTACTGGCTCAAGGTTCACGAGATCCCGGACGTAGGACCGGACGGACGCGGCAAGGCCATCGCGAACCTCGTGTCGATGCAGGACGGCGAACGCATCGCGGCGCTGCTCACGGTGAAGGAATTCGAAGACAACAAGTTCATCGTCATGGGTTCGAAGCGCGGCGAGGTCAAGAAGACCGAGCTCACCGCGTTCAGCAACCCACGCGCGGGCGGCATCATCGCGATGGACGTCGAAGAGGGCGACGCGGTCATGGGGGTGCAGATCTCCGATGGCACGCACGAAATCCTGATGGGCACACGGGACGGGATGTCGATTCGGTTCCCCGAATCGGACGTTCGCTCGATGGGACGAACGGCCGGTGGCGTCCGCGGCATCAGCCTGCGTGACGGCGACGAGGTCGTGGGGATGGACGTGCTGACGCCTGGCGGCGGAACCATCCTCAGCGTCACCGAGCAGGGCTACGGAAAGCGCACCGAAGTTGACGAGTATCGCGTGCAGTCCCGCGGCGGTGTCGGCATCATCAACATCCAGACGTCCGAGCGGAACGGCAAGGTCATCGGCGTGATGCAGGTGAGCGATGACGATGAGTTGATGCTCATCACTCAGCAGGGCAAGATCCTGAGGATGGCCGCGAAGGGCATCCGAACCATCGGGCGCGCGACGCAGGGGGTCCGGTTGATCGACATCGAAGGCGACGACCGCGCCGTGTCGATCGCGCGTCTTGCCGAGCAGGATGACGAAGAGGCCACGACGCCGGAGACGCCTGACGAGCCGGCGAACGATCTTCCGGCCTGACGTAGCGCGCACGCTTAAGCGTGCGCTCTACACTGCGGCAGTTCTCGCTGCGGGTTGCGCCTGGCCGTCGCCGGAGCGGCAGCTGCTCCTGGATGTCTTCCAGGCCTGCCGGCTCTACGACCTGACCGTGCTGGCGCGGCTGTCCACCGTCCCCTGTAATCCGAAAACCGATGGTGTGGTTCAGGACTTTGTGATGACGGGCGTCGAGCGTCTCACGCCAGACTCGAGGAGGGTGTCGATTCAGGCCGCGGTGCGGATGTTCGACGGCTCCACATCCGATCGCGCGATGACGATCACGGTCGCGGAGCGCGATGGCAGATGGATGGTTACGAGCATCACGCCACCTCCAGCTTCGCAAACTTCGCCCGCAGCGTCTTCTGCCCCACCGAACTGAAGCGCACCACCAGCTTCGTGTCGTCGTCCAGCGGCTCGATACTGAGAATCGTTCCTTCGCCGAACTTCGGGTGGCGTACGCGGCAGCCGAGGCGCAAGCCTCCTGGCACCGACTGATCTTCGTCCTCGTGGGCGTAGGTCGGCTGCTCTTCGCGAGCACGCTTGCCCCGCCCGTACGCATTCCCTCGGAACTGCGAGAACGAGGACTGGTACGGATTCACGGCAAAGGTGGAGGGAATCTCCTCTATCAATTCGCGTGGAATCTCCTCGATGAAGCGAGATGCCTCGGTGGCCTGATACTCGCCAAACACCCGCCGCCTGGCCGCGGACGTCAGGACGAGCCGCCGTTGCGCCCTGGTAATGCCCACGTAGCAGAGCCGCCGTTCTTCCTCCAGCTCCGCCTCGTCGTCAATGGATCGCGAATGGGGAAACAGCCCTTCTTCGAGTCCGGAAATGACCACCACCGGGAACTCGAGACCCTTGGCGCTGTGCATGGTCATCATCAGCACGCGAGCGGATCGCGATCCGGCTTCTTCGTCCACGTCCGACAGCAGCGACAACTGGTCGACAAAGCCGCCCATGGACGGTTCCGGTGAGCGCGATTCGTACTCGCGCGCGGCTGACACCAGCTCCATCAGGTTTTCGATCCGGCTTTCCGCCTCCTCGCTTTTCTCTTCGCGCAGATCCTTCAGGTATCCGCTCAGGTCAATGACCTTTCCCAGCGCAATCGACACAGATTCGCGGCGAACCATGTCGCCCAGGCTGACAATCAGTTCGCGGAACGCCGCAAGAGAGGCTGTTGCCCGTGGGGCGAGCAGGCGGCGCTCCGTCGCATTCAGGAGACGCAGCCACAAAGAATTTGCCTCGGTGGGCGCCGCGGCCTCGAAAAGCGGCGAGACCCCGGTGTCGGACAGCGCGACGGCTTCAAGCGACTCCATGACACCCTTGCCCACGCCGCGCGCCGGCACGTTGATGATCCGCCGCAGGCTCACGTTGTCGTGCGGGTTCAACACCACCTTGAGGTAGGCCAGCGTGTCCTTGATCTCCTTGCGCTCATAGAACCGAACGCCGCCGATGATGCGGTAGTCGGTTCCCGCGCGCCGAAGCGCATCTTCGAGCGTTCGAGATTGCGCGTTGGTGCGATACAGAAGTGCGACGATGTTCTCGACATCCTCCTGCAGCGCCAGACGGGCCGTACGGGCGATGAACTCCGCTTCGTCGATATCATCACCGGCGCGGTAGTACAGAAGCTTCGCGCCGCCGGCCAGCTCCGTGTACAGCCGCTTCTCCTTGCGGTTGCGATTTTGTGCGATGACCGCCGACGCAGCGTCCAGGATCACCTGCGTTGATCGGTAGTTCCGTTCAAGCTTGACGACCTTCGCCTCGGGAAAGTCCTGCTCGAAGTCGAGGATGTTCTTGAGGTCGGCACCCCGCCACTTGTAAATCGACTGATCCGGGTCGCCGACGACGCAGAGATTGCGGTGCTTGGAGGCCAGGCGCTGGACGAGCAGATACTGGGGCCGGTTCGTGTCCTGGTATTCGTCGACCATCACGAACTGGAACTTCTCGCTGTAGCGGTCGCGAACCGTCTCGGACCGTTCGAACAGCTCGACGGTCCTGAGCAGCAGGTCGTCGAAATCAAGCGCGTTCGCGTCCTTCAGCGCCTTGAGATACATCGTGTACAGCGTGCCCACGTGCTGCTCGCGCGGGCTCCAGGCATTCGTCGTGAACGTCTCGGGCCCCTCCATGCGGTTCTTGGCGTGGCTGATGCGCGACAGCGCCAGCCGAGGCGCCAGCGACGAATCGTCGACGCCCAGCTCGCGCATCGCCTGTTTCATGACCGACAGCTGGTCCGCGGAATCGTAGATGACGAAGTCGCGTGAGAGCCCGATGTGCGGGGCCTCGCGACGCAGGAGCCGCGCGCAGAGTGCGTGGAACGTCGAGATCCACATCTGCCGGCATTCGACGCGCAGCAGCGATTCGACGCGCGTGCGCATCTCCTCTGCGGCCTTGTTGGTGAAGGTGACGGCGATGACGCGGTCCGGATCGGCGATCCCGCTGCTGACGAGATGGGCGATACGGTGCGCGATGACCCGGGTCTTGCCCGAGCCCGCGCCGGCGAGAATCAGCAGCGCCCCGTCGGTATGAAGAACGGCGTCCTGCTGTTCGGGATTGAGACTCGAGAGGAGATCCACTCCCCCGCTATTCTACCGTGACGCTCTTCGCCAGGTTCCTCGGTTGATCGACGTCGCATCCGCGGCGCACCGCAATGTGGTACGCGAGGAGCTGCAGCGGGATCGTCATCACGATCGGCGTCAGCAGCGGCGTCGTTTCGGGCATTGGCAGCATCATGTCGTTCGCGTCGAGGACGCCCGCCATGCGCGGGTCGCCTTCACTCGTGATGGCGATCACCGACCCACCGCGCGCTTTCGCTTCCTGGACGTTGCCGGTCATCTTTTCAAAGACGTGATCGTTCGGCGCGATCGCCACGACCGGCATCTGCTCGTCGATGAGCGCGATCGGCCCGTGCTTCATCTCCCCCGCCGGGTAGCCTTCAGCATGGATGTAGGAGATTTCTTTCAGCTTGAGCGCGCCCTCCAGGGCGATCGGATAGTTGATGCCCCTCGCCAGATACAGGAAGTCCGCCCGGTTATGGAAGCGTTCGGCGACCTTTTCCGTCAGCGCCGAGGCCTTGATCGCCTGCTCGATGATGAGCGGCATCTTGAGCAGCTCTCCGATGTGGCGGCGAATTGCGTCGGTCGAGAGCGCCTCGCGCGCCTGGGCCAGGTACAGCGCGAGTAACTGGAGCGCGATCAACTGCGACGTAAACGCCTTCGTGGACGCGACACCGATTTCCGGCCCGGCGTGCGTGTACACGGTACCGTCGGCTTCGCGCGTGGCCATGCTGCCGACCACGTTGCAGATGGCGATGGTCTTCGCGCCCTTGCGCCGGGCCTCGCGCAGCGCCGCTAGCGTATCTGCGGTCTCGCCGGATTGCGTGATGACGATCGTCAGCTCACGTTTTGCGACGATCGGATTGCGATAGCGGTACTCGGAGCCGTAATCGACTTCGACAGGCACCTGCGCCAGCGCTTCGATCAGATACTTTCCCACCAGCGCGGCGTGCCATGAGGTGCCGCAGGCGACGATCGTCACCTTCTCGGCCGCCTTGATGTCTGCGTCGGTGATGTTCAGGTCCGCGAGGAAGATCTTGCCCGTGTCGAGCGAGACGCGGCCGAGGATCGTGTCGCGCGCGGCGGTGGGCTGCTCGTAGATCTCCTTGAGCATGAAGTGCTTGTGCCCACCCTTTTCCGCGGCGATCGGGTCCCACAGTACGCGCTGCGTGGTCTTGGACACCGCGCGACCGGTGAAGTCCGAGAACTGGACGCCGGACCGCGTGATGACCGCCATCTCCTCGTCGCCGAGGAAGACGACGTCCCTGGTGTGCGCGAGAATCGCCGGGATGTCCGAGGCGACGAAGAACTCGTCGTCGCCGAGACCAATGACGATCGGCGGGCCGTTCCTGACGGCGACAATCTTTTCCGGATCCTCCACCGACACCAGGACGATCGCGAACATG
This sequence comes from Candidatus Sulfopaludibacter sp. SbA3, assembly GCA_945903265.1. GTDB lineage: Bacteria > Acidobacteriota > Vicinamibacteria > Vicinamibacterales > UBA2999 > CAXNKG01. The sequence continues at coordinate 11,663 of CAMDNQ010000008.1, read as the reverse complement.
CCCCGCATCAACTTCAACGCGCGACGCATCCCGTTCTCGAGTCCATCGCCCTGCATCTCGCGCTCGACCAGGTGCGCCACGATTTCGGTGTCGGTTTCCGTCTTGAAGACGTGCCCCTGGCCCTGCAGCTCCTCTTTCAGCTCGAGGTAGTTTTCGATGATGCCGTTGTGGACGACGACGATGCGGCCGGTGCAGTCGCGGTGTGGGTGCGCGTTTTCTTCCGTGGGCCGGCCGTGGGTGGCCCAGCGGGTGTGGCCCAGACCATAGAGGCCTTCCACAGGCTCGTTCCGGATCACGTTCTCGAGATTGATCAGCTTGCCGGCCGATCGGCGCAGTGCGATGCCCTCAGGGCTGACCAGTGCCACGCCGGCCGAATCGTAGCCGCGATATTCCATCTTCCGCAGCCCCTCGATGAGGACTGGAACGACAGGTTTCGATCCGATATAGCCGATGATCCCGCACATAAATTCAGTCCTTCTTCTTGCGCTCCGCCCAGCCGGCGACGTTCGTTTGGCGGCCGCGCGCGATCCCGAGATCTCCTGCCGGAACGTCTTCGGTAATCGAGGAGCCGGCGGCGACATACGCGCCCTTACCGATCCGCACGGGTGCAATCAACTGGCTGTCGCTGCCGATGAACGCGCCCTCCTCGATGACCGTCTGGTGCTTCCGCGTCCCGTCGTAATTGCACGTGATGGTGCCGGCGCCGACGTTGACGTTCGGTCCGATCGTCGCGTCTCCGAGGTACGACAGATGGTTCGCTTTCGCGCCAGCCCCGAGCGTCGTCTTCTTCAGTTCCACAAAGTTCCCGACTTTCGCCTTCTCCCCCACCACGGTTTCGGGCCGCAGATGAGCGAACGGGCCAATGGCCGCGCTATGTGCAACGCGCGCACCAACGATGAGGCAGAAGTTCAGGACCGTCACGTGATCCCCGATTTCCGAGTCGGCAATGCGGGAATAGGCGTGAATTTCACAGGCAGAGCCGATCCGGGTCTGTCCCTGGATCACCACACCCGGGTGGATGACTGTATCGGCCCCGACCACGACCCCGGGGTCGATGTAAGTGGTGGCCGGGTCGATCAGGGTGACGCCGGCGGCCATCAGCTCTTCGTTTTTGGTCTGTCGCATGCTGGCGCTCATTTCGGCGAGTTCCGAACGTGAATTGACGCCCCGCACTTCCCCGGGGTCATCAACAACAAGGGTTTCCACCGGAAGCTTCCGCTTGCGGTAAATCGAGACGAGATCGGGGAGGTAGTACTCCCCCTGCGCGTTCTTCGCGGCAATCGTCCGCAGCGTGTCGAAGAGGGGATCGAGGTCGAAGGCGTAAATGCCGCTGTTGATCTCGCGAACCTGCCGCTCGGCTGGAGAGGCGTCGCGTTCCTCGACGATCCGCGCAATCCGGCCGTCGGTCCTGATGATGCGGCCGTAGCCGTACGGCCGTTCGACATTCGCGGTCACGACCGTCGCCGCGGCGGCAGCCGCCCGGTGCGCCGTCAGGAGTTGCTCCAGGGTCTGGGGCCGCAGGAGCGGGACATCCCCGGACAACAGGATGACGGTCCCCTTTCGTCCTGCTAGTGCCGGCTCGGCCTGCTGGAGGGCATGGGCGGTACCGAGCTGCGGCTTCTGGAGGGCGAACTGGAGGTGCGGCCACCCGCCGAGTGCCGCTTGAACCGCGGGGGCCTGATGGCCGACGACGATCGTGATGGTTTCTGGCGCCAGAAAGCGGGCAGCCTGAAGCACGTGTTCGACCATTGGCCGTCCGGCGACGTGATGAAGGACCTTTGGAAGCGCCGACTTCATTCTAGTCCCCTGGCCAGCGGCCAGCACGACCACGTGGACCGGATCAACAGCAGTCATATGCCAGAACTCTTCACTTTTTCGATAATTGCATAGATCTCTTTCGCTGGTCGACCATGTTTCCGCGCGATAGAGCTGATGCGGTCGCGGCGGCTGGAGCCGGCTAATTCTGTCGATAACCCAAATTCAGTGTATATATCTTGGTCTGATGCCATAATAACTACCGCGTCGTCGGTCGCCTTTGGCCCGACCACAACCGTGTATTCACCGCGCGGATCTGTTGTTTGACCAATAAGTTCTTGGGCACTCCCGCGGATGAACTCCTGGTGGGCCTTCGTCAGCTCTCGGCCAAGCAAAATTGGTCGCCTACCCAATAAACGACTGAGTTCGCCCAGCGTCTTCTGAATGCGGTGCGGGGCCTCAAAGAACGAAACCGAATGCGGAATACCGGCCACCTGCTCGAGCCACTCTTTCCTTGCCCGGCCCTTTACAGGCGGGAAACCGAAAATAGTGAAAGGGTCGAGGGGGAACCCGGATGCCACTGCGGCGGTGAGCGGGGCGCTGGCGCCCGGAATCACATCGACCGTAATGCCTCTCTCAAGCGCCGCCTGAACAAGCTCGACGCCGGGATCCGAGACCCCCGGCATGCCGGCGTCCGTCACAAGCGCGACCGACGCGTTTCCCTCCAGCCGCGCGAGCAACTGAGACAGGCGCGAACGCGTGTTGTGCTCGTGAAAACTGATTGACGCCGTCGGGATGGCGTAATGCGTCAGCAGCTTTGCGGTTCGCCGGGTGTCTTCCGCCGCGATCAGGTCCACTTCGCGGAGGACTCGCAGCGCTCGGAGTGTGATGTCCTCGAGGTTGCCGATGGGCGTTGCGACCACGAACAACGTGCCGGACATCAGGCGGGAAAGGTTATTGTACTCAGAGCCCTGCCCTGAAACATGCACCCATCGGAGCCCTTTCCCCATTTTGTCGATGATTACCTCGGCTACCTCTACGAGGTGCTTCCGAGCCAGGCCAGCGGCGACGGCGTGCATCTGCACGACGATCTCCTCGAAGATTTCAGCCGATCGGCCGTAGAAACCCACATTCGAGAACTCGCCGGCTTTGGCCGGCGCCTCCAGCAAATCGACCCTTCCGCCCTGCCGCTCACCGAGCAGGTGGAGCACCCGATCGTCGCCGCGAACATTGACGGGCGCATCCATGAGCTGGAAACGGTGAGGAGCTGGGAGCGCAATCCGCAGGTGTATGCCGATGCCCTCGGAACCGGTCTCGCCGGGCAGGCCCTGTTCGCTTACGCTCCCGAAGCCGATCGCGCCCGCCGCGTGGTGTCGAAGCTGCGTCAGGTGCCGAGGCTCGTGCAGGCCGCGCGGGACAATATCCGCGACTGTCCCGGCATCTTCGTGAAGGTCGGGCTGGAAACGTGGCGCGGCGTGCTGACGTTCATCGAGTCGGATCTGCCAAGGGCGTTTTCGACGCTGGATGATCTGCACGTCCTCGGCGATCTCGCCGACACGTCCACCGAGGCCGCCACGGCGATTCGCGGATATCTGGAGTACCTGGAGACCGATCTCGCCCCCCGCGCGAAAGCTTCGTTCCGACTGGGCCGGGAACCGTTTGAACGGAAGCTGAAGCTCGAAGAGGGCATTTCACTCAATGCCGACAGGCTGCTCGCGATCGCCACCCGCGAGCTCCACGAGGTGCAGGAAGAATTTCGCCGCGTGGCCGGTCGCATGAACGGCGGCGACCCGCTCACGGCCTGGCGGAAGGCGAAGCAGGATCACCCGGCCCCCGGACAGCTGGTCGCGGTGGCGCAGGAGCAGCTCAAGGAGCTTGCGCAGTTCCTGCAGCGCCAGGCCATCGTCTCGATCCCGCGCTCGGAACCGGTCGTCGTCGCGCCGACGCCCGAGTTTTACCGGTGGGCATTTGCGAGCATGTGGACGCCAGGCCCGTTCGAAAGCAAACCAAGCCGCGCGTATTACTACCTGACCGATGCCGACCGCGGGTGGGCGCCAGAACGGCAGGAAGAACACATGCGCGACTTCAACGTGCCGACGCTCTGGAACATTTCGATCCACGAGGTGTATCCCGGGCACTTCCTCCACGCTCAGCATCTGCGGCAGGTGGAGTCGAAAGTCCGGAAGTCGACGCTCTTCGCGCCCATGTCGTTTGTCGAAGGGTGGGCGCACTACTGCGAGCACATGATGATCGAAGCGGGCTTCAGGCGAGGCGACGATACGCTGAAGCTCGGCCAGCTCGCGGAGGCGCTCGTCAGGCTGGCGAGGTTCGTCGTGGCCCTCCGCCTGCACTGCGAGGATCTTTCCGTCGAACAGGGCATGCGCGTCTTTCGCGATGAAGCGTTTCTGGAAGAGGCGACGGCGCGGCGTGAGGCCGAACGGGGCACCTTCGATCCGACCTATCTCGTGTACTCAGTAGGGAAGCTGATGCTGCTGAAACTGCGTCGCGACTACAAGGATGCTCAGGGAGGGAAGTTCTCCATGCGGTCCTTCCATGACGCCGTTCTGGCGCAGGGGAATGCACCCTTCTGGGCCCACCGCCGGCTGCTGCTCGGCGATACGACCGACGCCGTGCTGGAGTAACGCCATGCCAATGTACGAATACCAGTGCGACGCGTGCGGCGAGAAATTCGAGGCGATCCGAAAGTTCTCGGATCCGCCGCTCGAGATCTGTGAGAAGTGCGGCAAGGGCCCCATCCAGCGGCTGATCTCGTCCCCCGCCTTCCAATTCAAGGGGAGCGGCTGGTACATCACCGACTACGCGAAGAAGAGCGGCAGCTCTTCCGACAGCGGGACAAAAGAGGGTTCGACCACGCCAAAGGCCGACACGGCTTCGAAGGGCGACTCCGGTTCGACGGACAAGTCTGAATCGAAACCTGCCGACAGCACGAAGACCGAGACGCCGGCGAAGCCGGCAACCCCGAGTACGTCGAAGGATTAGGTGTTGGCGCCGATCTTCAGATCGAGCGTTTCGAGATAGCGGCGGAACGGGTCCGCGAGATCCGGCCGTCGCAACGCGAAGTAGACCAGCGCCTTGAGGAAGCCCAGCTTGTTGCCGGTGTCGTGCCTGACGCCGTCGATTTCATAGACATACACAGGACGCTGCGTGAGCAGGTGCCGTAGTCCATTGGTCAGCTGAATTTCACCGGTGCGATCGCGCGCGGTGGCTTCGAGCGCCGGGAAAATATCGGGCGTGAGGATATAGCGGCCGATGATGGCGAGATTGGAGGGCGCCGCGTCGCGTGCCGGTTTCTCGACGAGATCTTTGACCCGATGCACGCGCGGACCATGGTCCTCCGTCTCATCAATGGCGACGACACCATAGTTCGAGACTTCCTCCCACGGGACCCGCTCGACGGCGAGCACGGGCCCTTTGACCCGTTCGAAGACATCAATCATCTGGCGCAGCGCCGGCGGCGTTGCGTCAATCACATCGTCGCCGAGGATGACCGCGAACGGTTCGTCGCCCACCAGGTTCTTCGTGACGAGGACCGCGTGTCCCAGACCCAGCGGCTCGCCCTGGCGCACGTACGCCACGTTCACCGACTCTGTGATGTGGCGGATCTGCTCGAGCTGCTCGGACTTTCCGCGCTGCTCGAGGAAACTTTCGAGCTCTACGTTGACGTCGAAATGATCCTCGATCGCGTTCTTGCCACGGCCGGTGACGATGATGATGTTGGAGACGCCCGAGAGCGCCGCTTCCTCGACGCCGTACTGGATGACCGGCTTGTCCACGAGGACGAGCATTTCCTTCGGCTGCGCCTTGGTCGCCGGCAGGAACCGCGTGCCGAGACCGGCGGCGGGGAAGACCGCCTTTCGAATCGACCCAGACATCCCGGCGATGGTATCGCACTGCGATAGGATCGGGGGCACGCATGCTTGATCCCGCGCTTTTCCGAGACAACCTCGATGCGGTCCGCAGCGCCCTGCAGCACCGGGGGATGGATCTGCGAACCGAGCTTGACGAGCTTCTCCGGCTCGAAGCCGAGCGCCGGAGGCTCATTCCGGAGCTCGAAGGACTCAAGCGCGAGCAGAACGCCGCGGGAGAGGACGCCGCGAAGGCCAAGCGCGAAGGGCGCGACATCACGTCGATTCAGGAGGCGAGCCGCCAGCGCAGCGTCCGTGTCAAGGAAGTGGCGGCAGCGCTCGAGGCGATTGAAGAGCAGCGGACGCGCGGCATGCTGGTCCTTCCGAATCTGCCGCATGCCAGCGTCGCGGTAGGGAAGAGCGCTGCCGACAACGTTGAAGTGCGGCGCAACGGCATCCCGCCGGTGCTGGCGTTCACGCCCCAGGCCCACTGGGACCTCGGACCGGCGCTGGGGATTATCGACTTCGAGCGCGGCACGAAGATCGCGGGCGCGCGGTTCACGGTGCTCATCGGCGCCGGCGCACGGCTCGCCAGGGCGCTGATCAACTTCATGCTCGACCTGCACACGAAGGAACACGGCTACACCGAGGTCGAGCCGCCGTTCATGGCCAACAGCGCCTCGCTGACCGGAACAGGCAATCTGCCGAAGTTCGAGGCGGACCTGTTCAAGATTGCGGGCGACTGGGATCTCTACATGGTGCCGACGGCCGAAGTGCCGCTCACGAACATGCATCGCGGTGAAATCCTTGATGCGCGCTCGTTGCCCATCCGCTACACCGCCTACACGCCGTGCTTCCGCAGCGAAGCGGGATCGTACGGCTCTGACGTGCGGGGGCTGATCCGGCAGCATCAGTTCGACAAAGTGGAGCTGATGGTGTTCAGCCCGCCGGAGGCGTCGTACGACGAACTCGAGCGGTTGACGGGGAACGCCGAGGAAGTGCTCAAACGGCTCGAGCTGCCGTACCGGACGATGATGCTGTGCACGGGCGATATGGGATTCGCGTCCGCGAAAACATACGACATCGAGGTCTGGCTGCCGAGCCAGAACACCTATCGCGAAATTTCGTCCTGCAGCAACACCGAGGCGTTTCAGGCCCGGCGCGCGAACATCAAGTTCAAGCCGGCCGGCGGCGGCAAGGCTGAATTCGTGCACACTCTCAACGGATCCGGGCTCGCGGTCGGACGCACATTGATCGCCATCCTCGAGAATTATCAGCAGGCGGACGGTTCCGTGACGGTGCCGACGGCCCTTCGCCCATACATGGACGGGCAGACGGCCATCGGCCGACGGAAGTAGAATTGGCGGCACAAGGAGAGACGATGAAGCTCAGGGTTGCAGCGTGGATTGCGCTCGCCGGAGGCGTGAGCATGTTTGGCGCGGCTGTCACTGCAGAGCAGCAGGCTGGCACTGCGCAGCAGCAAGGCGGAACGGCGCAGCAGCAAGGCGGAACGGCGCAGCAGCAGGCGGCGCGCGTCGATTACGGCAACAGGCAGGCCTCGCAGGTGAAGTACCTGAAGGCGTCGAATCCCGGGGAAGACGACAAGATCGGCATCGGCGACCCGCTCGTCGGCGTGACTCTCGCCATGAGTGACGACGGCCGGACGATCGCGGTCAGTACGCCGCACGAGGACAGCGTGGCGACCGGCATCAACGGCAAGCAGGACGACGAGTCCGCCTGGGATTCTGGCGCGGCGTACATCTTCGTCAAGACGGGCGACACCTGGATGCAGCAGGCCTATCTCAAGGCCTCCAACACGCAGACGTCGGACAAGTTCGGCTTCGCGATTGCGATCAGCGGGGACGGCAACACCGCGGCGGTGAGCGCCACGCTCGAAGACAGCAACGCCCGCGGCATCAACGGCAATCAGCAGGACAACTCGGCGGAATCGTCCGGTGCGGTCTACGTCTTCGTCCGCACGGGTGCGACCTGGACGCAGCAGGCGTACGTCAAGGCCTCGAATGCCGATGCGGGCGACCAGTTCGGGTGGTCGGTCGCGCTCAACCACGACGGGAGCACGCTGGCCGTCGGCGCGCAGTCCGAGGCGAGCGGCGCGTCCAGTATCAACGGCAACCAGGCGGACAACGAAGCGGCCGACGCGGGCGCCACCTACGTCTACGTGCGCCGCGGCACCACCTGGACGCAGCAGGCGTACATCAAGGCATCGAACGCGCAGGGGGGCGATCGCTTCGGGTTCTGCGCCGCGCTCAGCGGCGACGGCAACACGCTCGCCGTCTGCGGGTACGACGAAGACGGCGGGGCGACGGGCATCAACGGCCCGCAGAACAACGACGCCGGCGGGTCTGGCGCCGCCTACGTGTTCGTGCGCCGCGGGACCGCCTGGTCGCAGGAAGCGTATGTGAAGCCGTCGAACACCCATCCGAATGAGGCGTTCGGATCGGCCCTCGCTCTGAGCGCCGACGGCAACACGCTCGCGGTCAACGCCGCCGACGAGGACAGCCTGTCCCGCGGGATCGACGGCGACCAGAGCAGCGTGCCGGTGAACGAAGGTTCGGCGGGCGCCGTGTATGTGTACGGCCGCACCAACGGCGTCTGGATGCAGCAGGCATACGTGAAGTCGTTCAATATCGGGCCGATCGATCTCTTCGGCGTCCGCCTGGCGCTGAGCCGCGACGGGAGCGTGCTGGCCGCCGGCGCGCCGGGGCAGTCGGGCGCGGGCCACGGCATCAATCCCTATCCGCACGATCTCTCCGTGCACGAATCGGGGGCGGTCTACGTCTTCACCCGGACGGCGGGGAAGTGGTCGCAGAATGCCTACCTGAAGGCGCCGAACTCCGAGGAGTACGATCAGCTTGGAGGCGGTGTCGCGATCAGCGGCGACGGCGCGACGGTTGCGGCGTCATCGAACGGTGAGGATGGCGGGTCGAAGGGAGCTGCCGGCGATCAGCACGACAACTCCCTTCGCGACTCTGGAGCGGTGTTCGTCTTCTAGACGCCCGCTCCCACTCTGACGCCCGTGGGCCTGGTGCGGCCCAGCATCGCGTCGAGCGACAGCAGATTCCACGAGTGCGTGGCGAGCAGCAGGAAAAACGCCATCGCGTACGTCAGCTGCAGCCACGCCAGATCGAAATTCCGCAGGAACATCGTGCCGAACGTCAGGTTCGCCATCAGCAGGCCGCCGACGACCAGCGCCGGCCGGGTGAACAACCCGACAATCAGGCAGGCCCCCATCACCATCTCGATCCACGGGATGGTGTGCGCGAACGGCTGGATCATGCCGGCCCCGATCCAGGTCATTTCGAACTGCTTGACCATGCCGTTGCCGAAATTGTCCAGACCCAGAAAGAAGATGCGGTCCACGCCGCGGAGCATGAGGTTGACGCCGAACGTCAGCCTGAAAATCGCGTACGCGAGCGACGTATCGGATCGCCAGTCAATGGGTAGGGCCATGCAGACTCCTTGGAAAGAAAGCTAGCGGGTTATACGCTGGAAAGGCCGATCCGTCAATAAAGTCCGTCGTAGAGCGCAGGCTTAAGCCTGCGCGCTACACTGGATCTGCGGAGAGATGGCCGAGTGGTTGATGGCGGCGGTCTTGAAAACCGCTGTACCCGAAAGGGTATCGGGGGTTCGAATCCCTCTCTCTCCGCCACCTACACGCGCGCGTCGAGTGCAGGCGCCGGATCGACGAAGGGGCGCTCCGGATGCATGAACGGCGACAGCGCCGCCCCCAGGAGCAGCAGCCCCAGCGACCCCACGAACGGGAGCACCCAGTTCCCCGTCATGTCCGCGACGATCCCGAACGCCAGCGGCGAGAGGATCGCGGCGAGCGCGGACCCGGTGTTCATCAGGCCGCTGGCCGTCCCCGAGTACTTCCCGGCGATATCCATCGGAATCGACCACATCGGACCGATCACGAGCTCCGCACAGAAGAACGCCGCACCGAGGGCCAGCGTGATGATCGTCAGGTCGGTGGTCAGGAACATCGGCAGCAGGCAGATGAACGACCCGAGAAACCCAGCCACGATCACGTTGCGCCGCGCTTTCTTGAGGTCGCCGGTCCTGTGCAGGATGCGATCGCTCAGCTCGCCGCCGGCGATATCGCCGCCGACGCCCGCAAAAAATACCGCGGATGCGAACAGCGCCGACTGCCGGATGTCGAGGTCGTATTCGTTCAGGAAAAACGACGGCAGCCAGTTCAGATAGAGCCACAACGTCCACCCGTAACAGAAGTACACGACGCTCACCGGCAGCATCCGACGCGTTAATGGCCCCCACGGCACCTTCGGCCGCGTCACCGCCAGCGGCTGGCCGTGGTTCGGCAGCGGCTCGAGCAGCGCCGGCGTCATGCCCGCGTGCGCCGCGGGAACGTCGCGGAAGTACCAGACCCACGCCACCACCCACAGCACGCTCACGCATCCGAGCGTGACGAACGACCCGCGCCAGGTGACGAGCGCAATCAGCCAGGCGACGAGCGGCGGCGTGACCGCGTTCCCGAACCGCGCGAACGCGTGCGTGATGCCCTGCGCGAATCCACGCCTCGCCGGGATCGTCCAGCTTTGCATCGCGCGCGTCGCAACCGGGAATGTCGCGCCTTCCCCGATGCCGAGCAGGACGCGCACCATGAACAGGCTGAGCAGACCGCCCGCCAGGCCGGTGAGGATCGTCGCGGCAGACCAGATCAGGCCACAGACGAACAGCGTTTTTCGCGGCCCGAATCGATCGCCGACCCAGCCCCCGAACACCTGAAAGAGAAAATACGGGTACGCGAAGGCCGAGAAGATGAGGCCGAGCTGCGTGTTGGAGAGCGCCAGCTCCCGGCGAATTTCACTGGCCGCGGTCGCGACGTTCACCCTGTCGATGTACGTGATCAGATACATCAGACAGAGGAGAAAGAGGACGACGGTCGGCGGAGTGGGACGCTTCACCGACCGTCTCTCGATCGGCTACGGCTTGCGGAATGCCACCAGAAAGAGATCGTTCGGCTGGCTCTTCTCGGACCACTTCGGCTCCGAGCTGACAAGTGTCAACCCGGCTGCGGTCATCTCGCTGATGACAACGTCCATCGGTACTCCGTGTCCCAGGCGATTGGCGGGGACGCCCGCCGGCACCTCGGTCTTGGGCCGCGGCGGGAAATCGATGAGCGCGAGACGCCCGCCCGGCTTCAGGGACGCCACGACGCTCCTGAGAAAGTCGCTCGGCTGGGTGAAGTGATGGAACGCGTCCCTGATCAGAATGGCGTCGCAGCAATTTGCCGGCAAATTGGTCGCGCGTTCCGCACCAGCGATCACGGTGACGTTCGTCAGTCCGGCCTGCGCGGTCGACTGTTTCAGGAACGCCAGCTGTTTTTCACCGATATCGGTGGCGTAGACCCGCCCTGACGGGCCGATCCATTTGCCGAACGCCACCGTCCAGGCTCCGAACCCGGCGCCGACGTCCGCGATCGCCATTCCAGGCTTCAGCTGGAGGATCTCGACGAGCCGGGGCACCTCGATCGCGGCGGTCTGCACCATCGCGTCGGTGAGCCCCTGCTGGCCCTGCGGCTGGGCGGGGGCGGGCGGCGCGGCAGGCTGCTGAGCGGCGAGCGAGGTGGAGAGGAGGACGAGCAGACACCCGAGGGTCGAAACCTTGCGCATATGTATCTCCTATGTATCTCTTGAAAAGGGACTTACAGCTTGAAGAGATCGTCAAACGCCTTGCGGGCGTCATCGGTGCGCGGGGTGGTCGTTTCGCGTTCCACCTTGGTTCTCGGCGCGTACTCCGAGCAGGAATTCTTGAGGTTTTTCGGCGTCACTCGCGCCGTGACCTGCTGCATGCATTCGAACCGGCTGCCCGGGTCGAACGACTCGCACTGGGAGCAGGCGTGGAGATCGATGCCGCACCGCGGGCAGCGCGTCTCGAGTCCGACCTCCTCTTCGATGATGGCACCGCACTGGGAACACCGGATCACCTGGCGGAAGCCCGGCATGTTGATGTTGCGGGGTCCGTCCTGAGAAATGCGGCGTGCGCCCGCGGGCGCACCCC
>CAMDNQ010000007.1 GCA_945903265.1 Candidatus Sulfopaludibacter sp. SbA3 | reverse complement strand
GCGGGTGGCGGCCCAGTGGCCGTTCAGGACCGCACGGTTCTGGTCCCAACGGAGGTTGTAATCGAGCCCCGCAACATAGGCGCCGTCACCCTTCTCGCGCGATACGCCGGTCACAAGCGCGCCGATGTTCGACGTGCCTCCCAGGATGTCCCGCTGCAGCCGCATCACGTTGTATGACGTCAGCGGCTCCGTCAGGTGCTCGTACCTCGACCCGTCGTCGCGCTCCACCGTCGAATACTCGCGCGCGGTGGCCGCCGTCAACGCGCCGTACGACCAGCGGCCGCGCTTCCCGGTCACCTTGCCGGCCCCGATGATCGTCGTTTCGTCGCGCGAGGCCACCACACTGTCGCCGTCCGGGATATCGAAAAAGGTCGGCGTGCGGCCTATTCGCCGTGAGTGAAAGAGCTGCATGATGAAGTACGGCGGGACGAACGACCGGCTGTCCTCGAGGAAGAACGCGCGCTTCTCGGGATAGAACGTCTCGAAGACGCTCAGGTTCAGCACCGACGGGTCTTGCTCGACCTGGCCGAAATCGGGGTTGACGGTCGCGGCCAGCGTTGCCGACGAACCAAGACCGACGCGAAGGTCGGCACCGATCGCGCCGCCGATATCGGACGTCCCCGGGCTGCTCGTGCTGTCGCGCTCGCCGCGCAGCAGCGTATAGGGCGTGAGCTCGATGCGTCGCGACGGGGCGAGCGGCGTGTCGAAGACCAGATGACCATAGAGCGACACCTCGCCACGCTGACCGCGCGGCTTGGGCGTCCATGTGCCTTCCTCTCCTTTCCGCCGGATCGTGCGCTGCGCCTGCAGGCCCCAGACCTGTCCCGGCTGTGGTGTCGCGCTGAATCGCATTTGTGAAAACGGTATTCGGAACTCGGCGGACCACCCGATATCCGTGACCGTGGTGCGGACTTCCCACACCGCGTTGTATTCACGATCGGCGCGGTCATCATCTGACAGCGACATGTCCGCCTGTACGGCCGACGCATTCGCCTGGAACACGTACGCGGTCAGATGATCGTGGCGCGGGTCGAAGCCGACGCTGACCGAGTCGGTCGCGCCCAGGTCCTCGCGACGGCTCAATCCCATCGCAATCGCTCCGGGCGCCGAATCCTCACAGATGACCGCGATGTACACATACCGATCGTCGTAGACGATCTGGATGCGGGTCTCTTCCGTCATGGCGGCGCCGTTGTCCGGATCGCGCTGAACGTATCCGCCCGCCGACGCCGCCGCGTTCCAGGCTTCGTCCTGGATGGCGCCGTCGATCACCGGCGGGGCCATCGTCAGCCGCAAGGCGTGCAGAACTTTGCCTTCCTTCAGGGCCTGCGCGGGTTCGTTTGGTGTGTAGATAGAAGGAGTCTGCGCTGCCGTAACCTGGCTCAGGAAGAGAAGGAAGGAGACGCAGTAAGCTAGCCTCAATGCTAGGTCCGATTCGGTCGCTGCTCTTTGTCCCTGGTACCCGCTCCGACAGATTTGAGAAAGCGATGAACGCCGGCGCCGACGCCGTGACCTTCGATCTCGAAGACAGCGTCGAGCCCTCCCAGAAGGAGCGGGCCCGTTCCGCCATCGCCGAATTCCTGCGCGCAGAGAATACCTCGCCGGCCCTGCGTCTGGTGCGATTCAACTCTTTAGACACCGAATACGGCCAGACGGACTTGGCCTTTTTTCAGGACGTTCAGGGTTTCGATGGGGTTTTGCTCCCTAAGGTCGAGACGCCAGGCATCCTCGAGATGGTGTCCCGCGCCCTCGCCGGCCGACCGGGCGGACCGGTTCCGCTTCTGCCGCTGCTCGAGTCGCCGGCCGCCATCCTTCGCGCGGCCCACATCGCGTCCGCCGATGCGCACGTCGCCGCATTGCTCTTTGGCGCGGAGGATCTGACGGCGAGGCTGGCGGTTCCGCGCACGATCGAGGGCGAAGAGCTTGTCGTGGCACGCGGGCAGATCGTGCTGGCGGCCGCGGCCGTGGGCGCCGAACCGCTCGACGCCGTGTTCACCAATCTTGACGATCTCGCGCTCCTGCGGCGGGACTCCGAGCGGGCGCGGGCCGTCGGGTTCCGCGGCAAGATGGCGATTCATCCGAAACAGGTGCCGCTGATCAATGAAGTCTTCACGCCATCCCAGGCGGAGATCGACCGGGCCCGCCGCATCATCGAGGCCTTTGAGGTCGCGCAGGCGGCCGGCGAAGGGGTGACGAGGATGGGCGACCAGATGGTGGAACTGCCGGTCGTCGATCGTGCCCGCCGCACCGTTGCGCTGGCAGCACGGTACGGCGCCTCGTAATGGCCACCACGTCAAAGCTGCCGCTCGACGGCGTCACCGTGGTCACGCTCGAGCAGGCGGTCGCCGCGCCCTTTGCCACACGTCAGCTTGCCGATCTCGGGGCGCGCGTCATCAAGATCGAGCGACGCGACGGAGGCGATTTCGCGCGCGGCTACGATTCCGCCGTCAAAGGACTGTCGGCGCACTTCGTGTGGCTGAACCGATCGAAGGAATCGGTCACGCTGGATCTGAAACATTCCGCGGCAAAAGACATCCTCCATCGTCTGATGGCGCAGGCTGACGTCTTCGTGCAGAACCTGGCGCCCGGAGCGGCCGGCAGGCTGGGCCTTTCGGCAGACGCCTTGCGCGCGGTCAATCCGCGTCTCATTGTCTGCAACGTCTCGGGGTACGGCACGTCCGGACCGTACGCGTCGAAGAAGGCGTATGACCTGCTCATTCAGAGCGAAGTTGGCGTCGTGTCCATCACCGGCACCGAGGAGACGCCATCGCGAGTGGGCATCTCCATCGCGGACATCGCCGCTGGCATGTACGCGTACACCGGCGTCCTGACGGCGCTCATTCAGCGCCACAGTACCGGCGCCGGCACCACCATCGAGGTATCGCTCTTCGACGCGCTCGCGGAGTGGATGGGGTTCCCGGCGTATTACGCCGCCTATACGGGCAAGGACATCCGGCGGAGCGGACCGAACCATATTTCGATCGCGCCGTACGGACCATTTGCCGCATCTGATGGACACGTCTTTCTGTCCATTCAGAACGTTCGCGAATGGGAACGTTTCTGCGAAGACGTGCTCGAGCAGCCGGCGGTCGCGACAGAAGAGCGTTTCCGCAGCAACGAGCTGCGAGTCCGCCATCGCGACGAGCTCAAGGCCATCATCGAGCAGGTGTTCGGGCGGCTGACGCTGCAGGAGGTCGAGACACGACTCGAAGCGGCGCAGATTGCGAATGCGCGAATGAACTCGATGACGCAGTTTCTCGAGCATCCGCAGCTCACCGAACGCGGACGATGGATGGAAATCGGCTCAGAAGCAGGTCCGCTGAGGGCGCTGCCTCCGCCGGTCGCCATCGAAGGAGTCGACCCGGTCATGGGCGACGTCCCCGCGCTCGGTCAACATACCGGGGCGGTCCTGACGGAACTTGGTTTCGACACGGAGACGATCGCGCGTTGGCAGAAGGAGGCGGTGATCTGATGGCGGTGAAAGAAGG
Organism: Candidatus Sulfopaludibacter sp. SbA3; assembly: GCA_945903265.1. Classification (GTDB taxonomy): domain Bacteria; phylum Acidobacteriota; class Vicinamibacteria; order Vicinamibacterales; family UBA2999; genus CAXNKG01. Next base: position 167,066 of record CAMDNQ010000007.1, on the reverse strand, counting down.
GTGGACGGGGCGGGTCTTCGAGGATTTTGAAGTGGGCGATATCTATGAGCATCCCCTGGGCCGGACGGTGCTCGACGCCGACAACATCTGGTTTTCACTTCTGACCCAGAACACGAACCCGATCCATTTCGACGGCGAGTACTCGAAGCGCACGCAGTTCAAGAAGCGGCTTGTTAATTCCTGTTTCACACTGGCGCTCGTCACCGGTCAGTCCGTCATCGACCTCACGGTCAATGGCGTGGCCAATCTCGGATGGGACGACGTCAAGCTGCCGAACCCGTTGTTCGAAGGGGACACGGTCTATTCGCGCACCGAGGTGCTCGAGGCGCGAGCGTCGAAGACCAAGGCTTCGATCGGCATCGTGCGGGTCAAGACAACGGGTTACAACCAGGATGGTGTATCGGTGATCGAGTTCAACCGCACATTCATGGTCTACCGGCGCGGCCACGTGCCGAAGGCCCCGCGCGTGCTCAAGAAATGATCGGCCGCGTCGCGGTCGTGCAGGCGGCGCCCGTCGCGTTCGACATCGATCGCACGCTGCAGAAGGCGGCAGACCTCGCGTCCGATGCCCGTAGCCGCGGGGCACGCCTCGCCCTGTTTCCGGAGGCGTTCGTCTCCGCGTATCCGCGGGGTCTGGGCTTTGGCGCCACCGTAGGCTCCCGCACCGCCGAGGGACGCGAGCAGTTCCGCATGTACTGGGAAAGCGCGATCGACGTGCCGGGGCCGCACGTCGACACACTGGCCGCTCTCGCGCGCGATACCGAGATGTATCTGATTATCGGCGTCGTCGAGCGCGCCGGAGGCACGCTGTACTGCACGGTGCTGTTCTTCGGGCCGGACGGGCGGTACCTGGCGAAGCACCGCAAGCTCATGCCGACCGGCAGCGAGCGTCTCATCTGGGGGTTCGGCGACGGCTCGACGATGCCGGTCATCGAGACGCCGCTCGGGCGAATGGGGGCGGTGATCTGCTGGGAAAACTACATGCCCCTGATGCGAGCGGCCATGTACGGGAAGGGCGTCGAAATCTACTGCGCGCCCACCGCCGACGCGCGGGACACCTGGCTGCCGACCATGCAGCACATCGCGCTCGAGGGGCGGTGCTTCGTGCTGTCGGCCAATCAATTTGCCCGCCGCCGCGACTATCCGGCCGAGTACACCACCGAATTCGGCAACGATCCGGACACAGTCCTGTCGCGCGGTGGCAGCTGCATCGTCGGCCCCCTCGGGCACGTGCTGGCGGGTCCGGACTTCAGCGGCGAGACGATCCTCACCGCCGACATCGATTCAGCGGATGTGGCGCGCGCCCGTCTCGATTTCGACGTCGTCGGGCACTACGCCCGGCCGGACGTGTTTCATCTCTCAGTCGATGAGACGCCGCGCGCGGCGGTCGATTTCAAGACGCCTACGGACTGACCGGTCCCGGATTCTCCCAGCGGCCGCCCCAGCCTCGCTGCAGCGTGTCCAGGAACGTCGCCCACGCCTCCGGCGGCCGGAGCGGGGGAAACGGCAGCGGGGGAATCGGGTGCGCGGACGACCAGACGACGTCGAACTGCCCGTCGTTGCGAATTCGTCCGACGCGGACGGTCTTCCACGCGTGGTGGTTCATGCCGTCGATGAACACGAATCCGCCCGGCCCCTCGTACGCACGCTCTCGCACCTGCGGACGCACGTCGCCGGGTTCGGTTGACCCGGCTGCCTCCACTGCGTCCGCGAAAAGGTGAACCGCCACGTACGACGATTCGATCGGATCGCTCGTCACGCGGTCGGCCCCGAACCGCCGCTGGAACCGCTGCACGAATTGCAGGTTGGCCGTGCCCGGGAGGCTCTGGAAATAGGACCACGCCGCGTAATGGCCGGTCATCGCGTCGGCCGGCAGCTGGCGCATCTCCTCTTCGGCAATGCTGAACGCGACCGTCGGGACGACACCGGCGGTCATGCCGGCCTTGAGCATCGCCTGGTAGAACGCGACGTTCGTGTCGCCGTTGATCGTGTTCAGGATCACGTCGGGCTTCGCTGCCGCAATCGACGCGACGACGCGGTCCACATCCTGCGACCCGAGCAGCACGTAGTCCTCACCGACGATCTCGGCAGGCCAGCGGCTTAACTGGTCGGTGATGATCGCGTTCGCCGCGCGCGGGAACAGATAGTCGGATCCCACGAGGTAGAACCGCGGGCCAAGATTCGCCAGGGCCCATCGAACGGCGGGAAGAATCTGCTGATTGGGCGCGGCACCCAGGTACACGATGTTCTCTGACGCTTCCAGGCCCTCGTACTGCAGCGGATAGAACAGGAGGTGGTCGAACTTCTCGACGACGTCCTTGACCGCCTTGCGCGACACCGACGTCCAGGTGCCGAACAGCGCCACGACCTGCTCCTGCGTAATCAACCGTTCCGCCTCGGCCGCAAATACGACCGGGTCGGACTGTCCGTCGGCAATCACCATTTCGAGCGGCCGTCCCAGGACACCCCCCGCGGCGTTGATCTCCTCGACTGCCATCGTGGCCGCGTCGACCAGCGAACGCTCGCTGATGGCCATCGTGCCGCTCAGCGAATGCAGCACGCCGATGCGGACTGGCGCCGGCGTCCGCGCGAGCGACAGCACCGCCACCCCCGCGCCTATGAGCACGAGGAAGACCGCCGCGAAGCCAACGACCACGCTTCGCATCAGTAGAACCGCTGGAGCGTGACGATCAGGAGGATGGCGAGGCTCGCCGGCCAGAACGTGACTTTTGGAAGCAGGTTATCCGCGTACTCGATGAGCGGAACGTCGACATCCGAGGCGAAGAGGATGGCGTTGATCGACACGACCATCAGCAGGGCATAGAGGACGAAATAGAAATACTCGAAGTAGATGAGACCGCCCGCATCGAGCGATTCCCGCATCGAGACATGCTGGAAGCTGGCGACGAAGAACAGCGCCGCGGCGCCGAGCACGATTTCCGCGGCCGAGAATCCGAGCAGGCCCTGCGACGCTTCCTTGCGCGAGCTGATCAGCAGCAGCGCGAACAGCATTCCCGCCGTCACCGCGAGCGGCACCATATACGCGACGAAGGGACCGACGAAGCGTCGCCGCAGCTCGACGTTGAAATACAACTCGGGAATGCGCTCACGTTCCTCATATCCCGGGACACCGAGATTCATGTTGTATTGATGGACGCGGTAATCGAAGTGGCTGCCCATGATGTCCCAGCCTGGCAGCACCATCGTGTCCGCCACACCGGGCTGGAGCACCGGATTCATGAACGTGTAGCCCTCGAAGTCGGGGACGAACACGATGTTCCGCCCGACGCCTGGCGGCGCCAGCCGCACCCACGCATTCTGCCGATCGAAGGGGAACTTTCCGACGTCGAACGACTGCCTGAACTTGGCCGCGAAGTACCAGCCGACGCGTTCTTCCTGCTCGGTTTGGATGCGGAAGATCTCGCGGATCTCGGCCTGCTGCGGGGCAAAGGTTTCCGGCAGCGAAAATCCGCGCGGAATATGGCCGTGGCGGATGCGGTCGTACCGCTGCCACACATGACCGGAGATCATCACCTCGGACCCGCTCTGGAACACGATCGAGCGCACGAAGACGCCCGTCGGAATGACGGCGACGTCATCCACACCCTCCATCCGGTCGTCGATGCCGACGCCGTTGAGGAACTCGTGGGCCATCCCCTGATCGAAGATCAGATTGCGCTCCTCCGGTCGCGTGACCGGGTACCTGTCGGCGATGAACCAGCAGGCGGCGATGGCGGTGATCAGAATGGCGGCAATGCTGTTCGACCAGGCCCATGACAGGTGACCGATGTCCGGCAGCCTCGCTGCGCTCGCCGACACGATGACGAGCAGCAGCCCCACGAGTCCGAACCCGAGGATCCAGATCAGGTGACTGCGCTCGGTATCGGAATCGGGGCGGAACTCGTCGCGGAAAAACACGGCGAACAGACTCCACCCGGTGGTCTTCAGCGGTTCGGCAAAAATCCAGTTGTCACGCCCCGTGACTTCGTCGGGCGCTTCGGCGAAGAGCGAGCCGCCCTTGGTCGCGCGCACCGCCACCGTATGCAGATCGGTGTTTCCGTTGGCCCACGCCGTCTCGAACACGGTGGTGCCGCGCCGGACGAGTTCCGTACGAGGATGGACCAGGTATCCACCTTCGCGAGTCACAAGAAAGGCGTAGCCCGACTCGCCGACGTCTATGGCGTCGAGCGCCGCTTCCATCGCTTCGAGCCGTACGGTGGCGTAGGCCACCCCGCCCGGCCATGGGCGGCCGGGCATCGAAAATGGCACCGTGTAGAGGATCGTGACGGCCTCGGCGTCGGGATAGAGCATCGCCTCCATCCAGCCAGGGCCGTCGAGAATCGTGTCGCCGAACCAGCCGTACCGGTATTCGTTGTACGGATAGAGCTCCGCGAAGTCCGTCTCCGTTGCGGGCGCTCGTTCAAATCGCTCGACGTAGGGGGCGTAGAGGCGCCGGCCGGGCCCGGCGGCGTCTGGCGCGAACGCGACGCCGTAGCCGGTGGCCATCCCCGATGCCAGCAGCTCGTGCAGCCGGGCAGAGACGCCCGCTGGCTGCAACGTCCCGTCTTCCAGGCTGGCCACCATGTCCTCGACGCCGAACGGAATCTGAATGAGACGGGCGTCGATCTCGCCAGCAACCCGCTGCGTGTTCGCCTGGCCGGCCTCAATCGCCCGGCTCAGGGTCTGCGCGAGCTGGTAGTCGTACCACCACCAGAGCCCGCCCGCGACCACGAAACTGGTCACCGCCACCATGGCGGTCAGCGTGACGAAAAGACTTCGTCTCTGCGACATCGGCGGGCGCTGTGGAGGCGGAGAAGTCTCGTTCCGAGACTCGGGCTCGGCCAGTTCGGCGGTCATGGAGGTGCGGCCGGATTATAGCGGTAACCTATAGGGGCCAGGAGGAATCGACGATGCCCGCGCACGCGAGATGGTTCGGGGCGTTCGCCCTGCTCACCGGAATCTGCTGCCTCACCCTCGCCCATGCAGGGCAGGCGGCTCCCGCGCCGCGTCCCCCCGCGGGTGTGCAGCCCCTTCCCGTCGATCTCTTCACGACGAAGAATTTCTATCTCGATCGGAAAATCTGGACCGATCGCCGCTACACCCGCTGCAATACGCCGCGCCAGCTGACGGACATGTGGCGCGACAACCGGGTCGGGCAGTGGGGCGACTGCACCCTCGACCGCGACATCGCTCGCATTGTCACTCCCCACGCGTACAAGACCGCGCAGCAGCACTACGACGCGCTCATGGCGCAGGCGGTCAAGGCCGGGGGCCCCACGAAGCATACGGGGGCCACGCTGCCCGACTGGAACGGCTGGTATCTCCGGGGCGCGCCTGACGACCAGTGGAGCTGGGGGCGCAATCTGCAGACGTCGACGATGGTGTCGCTGCTGACACCGGAGTACCAGAAGCGGATGGTGCAGATGAACTACCACGAGGCGGTGACCAACGCGCCGCAGTGGAACGCCGCCTTCTGTTATCCCGAAGGGATGATGCGCTGGTGGTCGCAGTTTTCTCTGGGCGGACCGATCGAGCTCGTGATGTCGCCCTACCAGATGCAGTTTCTGAGCGGCAGCGCCGACAACCTGCTCCGCAAGATCCACATCGGCCAGAAGCACGTCATGCAGGTGCCGCAATGGTTCGGCGAGACGGTCGGGTTCTGGAACGGCAACACGTTGACCGCGTGGACCGCCAACGTCCAGGGATGGACGATCTCGCATTCGATGTTCGAATTCAGCAGCGCGCTCGAGATCGTCGAGGTGTTCAGGCCGAGCGCCGACGGGAAGACCATCACCGTCGAAGCGACGTTCTACGATCCCGAGGCGTTCACCCAGCCGCTGCACGTGGTGACGCCCTGGCAGAAGCAGTCCGGGCCCGACGCGGACACCCGGCACATGTTCGTCGAGTGCCGCGTCCAGAGCACGATCGTGAACGGACCCGATGGCCGGCCGACACAGCTGACGCCGCTCGACCCCGGCTACATCGATTATTTCGGACGGCCGTGGGCGCAGAACTGGGAAGCGCATTTCGAGCAGGGCTGGGAGAAGCCCGCCGAATGAAGGAGAACGTCGTGACCAAACATCTCATCGCCGTATGTGCCGCGCTGGCGATCGCTGCATCCGTAGGAACGGCATCCGCCCACCATTCGTTCGCGATGTACGACCAGGCGCAGACGCGCACCTACACCGGGAAGCTGACCCGCTACATTCCCGGATCGAACCATGCGCAGCTGATTTTCGAACTGGTTGGTCCTGATGGAAAGCCCGTTCCCGGCAAGGACGGCAAGCCGTCCATCTGGGGCGTGGAGACAGCGTCGGCGGTGGCGATGGCCCGCGTCGGCGTGTCGCCGAAGTCGTTCCCGAACGGAACGATCTTCAGTGTCACGCTCTATCCGCTGCGCGACGGCCGCCCGTTCGGCGCGATGGCCGGCATGCTGATTCGGTGCGGCATGACGGTGCCCGCCGGCGGGTGCACCAAGGACACCGGCGAAGTCCTCGTCGTCGAGAACAACTAGGGGTTCGATTTCAGCAGGCTCTCGAACAGCCCCACGAGCACGACGGCCCGCGAGAGCGGGTCTTCACGTTCGAGGAGCCGCTGCCGCTGGCCGCGCGGCATCGGCAGAAACTGCGACAATTCATCGACCAGCTGCTCGTCGGGTTCGCCGGGTGGAATCTGGCCGATCCCGAGCTTGTCGGAGAGCGCGTCGATGAGCTGGTCCAGCCGCTCCCGCTGCTGCATCAGGGCCGCGGTCTTTTTCGCATCAAGCGGCTCGAGCACCGCCTGAACAGCCGCGAGCCTGTACGGCCGGCTGTTGTCCTCGCTCGTCACGCGGAACTTCACCAGGCCGCCCAGCACGATGTTGAAGCGGCCGTCTGGCAACTCCTCGTACTCGGTGATCAACCCGGCGGTGCCAATCGGGAAAATCGGCGGACGTCCCTCGTAGTCGGCCTCGTTCCCAGGCTGGAGCGTCACCATGCCGATGATCTTGTTGCCCTTGAGCGCGTCCGCGATCATCGCGCGGTACCGCTGCTCGAAGATGTGGAGCGGGTAGGACGCGTTCGGGAACAGCGTCGCGTCCTCGAGCGGGAAGATGGGAATGACCGCCGGCAGGCCGCCTGGAGCCGGCGCCTGCGCCGCGGCGGGCGCGGAGAGCGTGACGCCGACAACCGCCGCGAACAGAAGCACCGCCCGAATTCCCGGTTTCATCACAGTGATTGGTCCTTGGTTTCGCGAATCGTGAGGAGCCCGGCCATCGTCAGCGCGGCGGCGCCGGACAGGTAGTACCCAACATACTCCAGCCCGTAGGTCTGTGCGAGCCAGGTGGCGCTGTACGGGGCAAGCGACGCGCCAAAAATTCCCGCCAGATTGAACGTCAGGGAGCTGCCCGTGTAGCGCACGCGCGTCGGGAAGAGCTCAGCAAGGACTGTCCCCAGCGGTCCATAACTGAGCCCCATCAACCCCAGCCCGATGACCATCATCGCCGTCGCGCCGGCCGGGCCCGACGAGAGAAGCGGCGCCATGATCAGACCGAAGGCCGCGATGCCGGCGGTGACCCACAGCAGCGTGATGCGGCGGCCGCGCTCGGCGAGTACCGCGCTCAACGGAACGGTGAGGCCGAAGAACACAATGCCTACGAGCTGAATACGCAGAAATGACTCGCGGCTGTAGCCGAGCACCGTCGTGCCCCAGGACAGCGCAAAGACGGTGGTCAGATAAAACACCACGAACGTCGCCAGCGAGACGAGCGTCCCGCGCACGAGCGTCGGGAAGTGGTCGCGAAAGACGACGACCATCGGCATGCTGACCTTCCCTTCGCGGCCGACCGCTTCGCGGAAGACCGGGGTCTCGGCGATGTTCAACCGGACGTACAGCCCCACCACGACCAGGATCGCGCTCGCGAGGAACGGAATGCGCCAGCCCCACGCCACGAACTGCTGATCGGTCAGCCACTCCGACAACAGCAGGAAAATGCCCGCGGAGAAGAAGAAGCCGATGGGAGCGCCGAGCTGCGGAAACATCCCGTACCAGGCGCGTTTGCCGGGAGGCGCGTTTTCGATGGCCAGCAGTACCGCGCCGCCCCATTCGCCGCCGAGCCCGAGGCCCTGGCCGAACCGGCACATGGCGAGCAGGGCAGGCGCCGCAAGTCCGAGAGTGGCGTACCCCGGAAGTAATCCGATCGCGACCGTCGAGAACCCCATCGTCAGGAGCGCGGCAACGAGCGTGGTCTTCCGCCCGATGCGGTCGCCGAAATGGCCAAAGAGCGCCGACCCTACCGGACGGGCCACGAAGGCAATGCCGAATGTGGCAAGCGAGGCGAGCGTCGCCGTTGCCGGATCGCTCGGCGGAAAGAACAGCTGCGGGAACACGAGCACCGCCGCGGTCGCGTAGATGTAGAAGTCGAAATACTCGATCGTCGTGCCGACGAGGCTGGCGAACAGGACCTGAGCGGGAGTGTTGATGCGGGGAGCGGCGTCGCTTTCTGTCACGGGAGCGCCGAGCATACGATAATCGCGAGATTGGAGGGACACGTGAGCGGAGTACGCGTACTGGTCGGCACTCGCAAGGGAGCGTTCATCCTGACGTCGGATGGGAAGCGCAACAAATGGGACGTCAGCGGGCCGCACTTCGGCGGCTGGGAGATGTACCACCTCAAAGGATCGCCGGTGAACCCGAACCGGCTGTACGCGTCGCAGTCGAGCGGCTGGTTCGGCCAGCAGATTCAGCGCTCCGACGACGGCGGCAAGACGTGGGAAGCGGTGAACAACAAGTTCGTTTACGACGGCGTTCCCGGCACCCACCAGTGGTACGACGGGACACCGCACCCGTGGGAGTTCAAGCGGGTGTGGCACCTCGAACCGTCACTCACGGATGCCGACGTCGTGTACGCGGGTGTCGAGGATGCGGCGATGTTCCGATCGGATGACGGCGGCAACTCCTGGAACGAGATGCCGGGCCTCCGCGCGCACGGCACGGGATCGCAATGGGCGCCTGGGGCGGGCGGGCTCTGCCTGCACACCATCCTGATCGATCCGTCCAACCCGAAGCGGATGTTCATCGCGATTTCCGCGGCGGGTGCGTTCCGGACCGATGACGGCGGCGAGACCTGGAAGGCGATCAACCGCGGTCTCAGGTCGCAGCACATCCCCGAGCCCGAGGCGGAGGTGGGTCACTGCGTGCACCGGATTGCCATGCACCGGTCGCGGCCGTCCGTGCTGTTCATGCAGAAGCACTGGGACGTGATGCGGACCGACGATGGGGGCGACAACTGGCGCGAAGTCAGCGGCAACCTGCCCACCGATTTCGGCTTCGTGATCGACGTGCACGCGCACGAACCTGAAACCATCTACGTCGTGCCCATCAAGAGCGACTCGGAGCACTACCCGCCTGACGGAAAGCTCCGTGTGTTCCGCAGCCGATCGGGCGGGAACGAATGGGAGCCGCTGACGAAGGGGCTTCCGCAGAGCGATTGCTACGTGAACGTGCTGCGCGACGCGATGACCGTCGATGCGCTGGATCCGTGCGGCATTTATTTCGGAACGACCGGCGGGCAGGTGTACGGATCGGCCAATGGGGGAGACAGCTGGGCGCCGATCGTGCGCGATCTGCCCGCGGTCATGTCTGTCGAGGTTCAGACGCTGACGTGATCCGGGTCGAACTTCCCCAGCACCTGCAGACGCTCGCGCGCGTGAGCCGCGAGGTGACGCTCGAGATCGCCGGCCCCGTGACGCAGGGGTCGGTCCTCGACGCGCTCGAAGCGCGCTATCCCGTGCTCGAGGGCGCCATTCGCGATCACGTGACGAAGAAGCGGCGCCCGTTTCTCAGATATTTCGCGTGCGCGCAGGACCTGTCGCACGACCCGCCCGAGACGCCGCTCCCGGACGCCGTGGCGTCCGGGGCGGAGCCCTATGTGATTCTGGGAGCGATCGCGGGCGGATAATTCCAGGAAGCGGTGGGGCGGGCTTTGTCAGGCCCGCCTTAGCGCGCCGCCGGCCTCGTGCGCGCAGGCAGCGGCGGCTGTGGCCCGAGCACCTCCGTCAGGGCGTGGTGCGCCAGTTCCTCGTCCGAGGAGTTGGGGCCGCTTGCCGGCATCCCGCCCACACCAATCGCACCAATCAGCTGGCCGTCGACGATGATCGGCAGGCCCCCGAGGTTTGCGAAGTAGAACAGTCCGCGCGACTGGCCCAGCTCCAGCCGATACATATTCCCAATCACGTCGTCCGAGAAACGGGTCAACACCTCGCGTGTTGGCGCGCGTGTGTAGAGCGCCGTCTTCGCCTTCATCAGCGCGGTATGGTGGTTGATCGGCTGCTGGCCGTCCATGATGTACGACTCGAGCACTTCGCCGGTCGGCGCGAGCAGGAACATCGAGTACCCGCCGAAGCCTTCCTTCTTGGCGAGCGCCACAGCGCTGTCGACGATCGCCCGCGCGAGCTCGGGTCTGATCTGCGTTTTCGTGGCAATGCGCTGCGCCGCGGGTCCGTCCATGGCCGCGCGCGCCAGCGGCACCGGCGCGGCCGGAAGCGCGGTTGTCTTCACGGGCGTCCCGGCCTTGCCGTTGAGGACGACGTCGAGCGCGTGCTGCGCGCATTGCTCGTCGGACGGCGACTTGCCGCCCGCCACGGTGCTGTGGCCGCCGCCGATGCCGATTGCGCCAATCATGAACCCGTCGACCACGATCGGCAGCCCACCCGCGACGGGGTAATACGCGAGCCCGGCGTCGTTACCCAGATGCGCGCGCTGCATGTACGACTGCACGCCCGCCTGCGCATATCGCGTGGCCACTTCGCTCGACGGAATGCGCGCATACAGCGCGGTCTGCGCCTTCATCAGCGCGGTTTCGACGCCGATGGGGAGCTGGCCCTCCATCACGTGCGTCTGCACCATCTCGCTGCTCGGGCCGAACACATAGATCGAATACGACGCGTTGTTGGCCCTGGCGTATGCGACGCATGCATCGACGATGGCGCGGGCCGTGTCGACGTTGATCTGTGTCCTGGAGCCGGCGCGCTGCGCAGCCGCGGGCGCCAGAACGGCCTTGTCGAACGGCAGCCGCGCTTGAGCCAGCGCCGCGTCAGGCAGCGCCGTACCGGCGCTCAGAACGAACGATGCAACGGTGAGTGCGGTTCGGACGGAAATAGTGGTGAGCATCGCCGGATGATATCCCACGGTTTGCATATACTCACGGTCGTGAAACGCGCCTCAGTTCTTGTCGCACTCCTTGTCAGCGTCGCGGCGCTTTCCGCGCAGTCGGACGGCCGCGTGCCGACCTACGAGGTTGATCCGGCCTGGCCCAGGCCGCTGCCGAATCGATGGCTGGTAGGCGCGATTGCGGGCATCAACGTCGACGCCCGCGGCCACATCTGGGTCGTGCATCGGCCGTCGACGCTCCAGCCGAACGAGACGCGATCGATCTGGCGCGCCGCGCCGCCGGTGCTCGAGTTCGATCAGGACGGCACGCTGCTGTCGTCCTGGGGCGGCCCCGGCAGCGGCTACGAGTGGCCGGACCTCGAGCACGGCATCCATGTCGATCGCCAGGACAATGTCTGGCTCGGGGGTGGCGGCGAAAAAGACGCGCAGATCCTCAAGTTCACGCGCGACGGCACATTCCTGATGCAGATCGGCCGGAAGGGACGGAATACCGGCAGCAACGATACGCAGAACCTCGGCGGCACCGCCAACATGACCGTCGACGAAGCCGCCAACGAGCTCTACGTCGCAGATGGATACGTGAATCATCGCGTCATCGTGTTCGACAGGACGACCGGCGCGTACAAGCGTCACTGGGGCGCGTACGGCAAGCGGCCGGACGACTCGTATTTCACTCAGGCCGGGGAGCGGCTGCCCGCCCCATTCAGCGGCGCCGTCCAGCACGAGAATGCGCCAAGCCAGTACGACCCGAAGGGACCGCCCCCGCCGCAATTCCGCATCGTCCACTCCGTGCGCATCGCGAATGACGGCCTGGTGTACGTCTGCGATCGCACGAACGACCGCATTCAGGTGTTCCGCAAGGACGGGAGTTTCGTTGCCGAGAAGTTCATCGCGCGTCAGACGCTCGGCAGCGGATCGGTGTGGGACATCGGCTTCTCGACCGATCCGCAGCAGCAGTTTCTGATTGTGAACGACGGCACCAATCAACAGGTGTATCTGGTTCGCCGCGACACCCTCGAGGTGCTGGGAGCGTTTGGACAGGCCGGCCGGTGGGCGGGGCAGTTCTATGGAGCCCACGTGCTCGCCGTCGACGCCCAGGGCAACGTGTTCATCGGCGAGACGTACGAAGGCAAGCGCATCCAGAAGTTCGTGTTCAAAGGCCTCGGCACTCCCCAGCCCCCGCTCGTCCCCTGATCAGGGTCTCACGTAGGTTCTGACGGATTCGAGCGTGCGCGCGACCGATTCGCGCGCGATGCGGTTGGCAATCGGGACGGCAATCGGCCGCACCACCCGCGGCACGTCCCGGCTGAGCGACAGCGACTCCAGCTCGATCACCACGTCGTTCCCGACCTGCGTGTAGCGCCAATACGAGTTCAGGCGCCACAGGAATCCGCGGTCGCTCTCGCCACTTTCAACGATTCGCGTGGAGACGCTTCGGCTGGCCATCACGCCGGGTGAGACGCGTTGAAAGGCGACGTCATGCTCGGTGTCGTAGACGGCCGTGACAAGCACCGTTCGGGAGAGCTTCAGATAGACGCGCAGGCTGTCGCCGCGTCTGCTGAGGACGCGTGACTCGAGCACGTCCTCCTGCGGCGGGGGCGTTCCCGGGTATGCGAGGCGGTGCACGACCCGCTCGACCGTCGTGCCCAGGACCATCGTCGACCCGCGCCAGTGATAGATCGTCCCGCCGGGCACGTCGATGTGGCTGCCCTCAGGCTCCGCGGCGCGCGTCCGATGCAGCCGGGTTTCCGTCCGTGCCACGTACCGGTTCCATGCCGCGGTGGTGTCGGGTCGAAGCTCCGCGGCGGTGACTGCTGCAGCCGAGACCGCGAGAACGCCGATGGTTGCCAGCAGGCGCGTCATGCGGCCACTCGTTTCTCGTCGAGCCCCGAGGGCAACGGCTCGGCGGCATAGAGCATTGCGGTGTTGCGGCTTGCCGACCAGACGAAGATCATCGCGAGCGCGATCGCGCCGATGATGCCGCCGATGTCGAACAGACGATACGTGCCCAGATCGCCGAACCGCGCGAACGGGTCGAACGCCGCGCGGATGGCTCCCACCGCGAGCAGGATCCGCAGTTCCGTCGGGCCCATTCCGAGCGCGGACATGCGAAAGACGCCGTGGGCGTGAGTGCCCAGGTAGGTTTCGGCGGACACCAGCAGGTAGGCCGCGAGGAAGATCACCGCAGCCAGCGGGCTCATAAGACCCGAACACGCCAGCCCGGTCATGAGGATGCTGATACCGGCGAGATCGATCGCGTGATCGACGTAGTAGCCGTACCGCGGACGCTGATGCCCGCGGACGCGCGCGAGGGTGCCGTCGAGACTGTCGCCCAGCCAGTTGAGCGCCAGCGAGATCACGACGCCGACCGCGGCCCAGGGCGTCAGCAGGAATGCCGTGAACGAGATGCCGGTACCGAACATCGCCGCCAGGCCCAGCCCGGACAGATGGTCGGAATTGATGCGCGGCGGGATGCGCCGCGCCAGCCAGATGAGTGTGCGTTTCTCCAGGGCGGCCAGTACGCCGTTGTTGTCCCGGACATGCGCCCCTGCCGTTGTCGCCATTGCCATGTTGTTCGCCTCCATCTGGTAATGCGACAACGGGCGGCGAATCGGCTCACGGCGGGTTGGAAGGTGGGAAGGCGGCGGCGGTCGTCGCGGGCTCGACCAGGAGCCTGGCGAGCGCCACCCCGACGCCAAGCGCGATGGTCAGAACAGCTGTAAGTGGTTGTACAGGCGAGATTAAGAGGCCGCTGACTGCCAGGGCGACGGCCAGCGTGACGTCCGCGGCGAGCGTCACCGGGACAGCCTTCCGCCGCTCGGCCGCAAAGCCGGCGCGGTTCACCCGTTCGGTAAAGAGGAGGTGACCGCGGAAGACCCCCGCGACCGCCGCGGCAATGCCGGCGACAACGAACGCGATGGTGGCGGGCCCGGGCAGCCATTCCTTGATCTGCCAGGCGGCCAGGCAGGCGACGAAGTACAGCGCGATCGCCACGAGCTGGTGCGCCCGCCACCAGCGGGTCATGGGCCGCGGCCGGGTCTGCTGAAGACCGCCCTCGAGCGCGCCCAGGATGTCGGCGCCCGACGCGAAGCGGTCCGCCGGCGCCTTCCGCAGGCACCGCTCGATGACGTCGACCAGTGTCGAAGGCAACCCGGGAGATCGTTCGGCAATCGGCGCGGCATCGCTGTCGAGAATCCGCGCGACCGTCGCGAGTGGCGTCGCGCCGGCGAAGGGATGCGTCCCGCAGGCGAATTCGTACAGCACCACGCCGTAGGCAAAGACGTCGACACGCGGATCGACGGCGCCGCCGTTGATCTGCTCCGGCGCCATGTAGGCGGGCGTGCCGGCGATGGCGCCCGGCTGTGTGACGCGCGGCTCGAGGCTGCCGCCAGGCGCGTCGAACAGCGGGTCGAACGACGGGTCCAAAAGCGCGAGGCCGAAGTCGAGAATCTTCAGGCGGCCATCGCGGCCACGCATGATGTTTTCGGGCTTCAGGTCGCGATGGGTGACGCCTCGGCTGTGCGCGTGGGCGAGCGCAGACGCCAGCCCGCGCGCCGCCGCGAGCAGCGCGTCGCCGTCGGGACGCCGGCCGCTCTCGATTTCCTCCCGAAGCGTGTGTCCGTCCACGAACTCGGTCGCAATGAACAGCTCGTCATCGAACTCTTCCAGCGCATAGATCGTGCAGATGCCTGGATGGGTGAGCGCGGCCGCGGCGCGCGCCTCGCGTCGCAGGCGGTTCCGGTGCGCCGGGTCCGTCGTCAGATCCGGCGAGAGCGCTTTGAGCGCGACGGTCCGTCCAAGGCGGGCATCCCGCGCCAGATAGACACGCCCCATGCCGCCACGCCCTATTTCCCGTTCGACCGTGTACGGCCCGACGATCTGGCCTGGTGCGAGGGCGTGGTCTTCCGCGAGCAGGTCCTGGAGGCGGTCGCCTGCGGGTTCGACCAGGAACGATCCCGCGCGTGAATGGTGCGACAGCAGCGACCGCACTTCATCGGCCAGCGGCCGATCCCCGCCCGACTCGCGCTCGAGCCACGCGTCGAGGACAGCCGGGTCCTGATCGACGGCGCGCTCGAAAAGATCGCGGACGCGGAGCCAGCGATCGTCGTCGGTCACGTCTTCGGTCACGTCTTCGGTCACGACGTGCCGCTCAATTCACGAAACAGCCACGCGCGCGCCAGCGCCCAGCGGCGCTTCAGCGTGGCCGGCGACATGCCGAGCGCCGCGGCGGTTTCGTCGATCCCGAGGCCGGCGAAGTACCGAAGCTCGATGATGCGGGCCTGTTCGGCATCGACCTGCTCGAGACGCGACAGCGCCTCGTCCAGTGCCGGCAGCATGGCGTCGTCGGCGGTCGCGTTCGCCAGCGCGTCGGTCAGCGAGACCCGCTCCAGGCCCGCCCATCGCTTCTGCGCGCCGCGCGCCCGCGCGCGCTCCACGAGAATCTGCCGCATCGAGCGCGCCGCAATGCCCAGGAAGTGGTTGCGGTCGGTCCAGGGCTTCCCCGCTCCCGCCAGGCGCAGGTACGCCTCATGAACGAGGGCCGTCGCCTGGAGCGTTTGTCCGGGACGCTCGCGCCGCATATAGGCCGCCGCCAGCCGCCGAAGCTCGTGATAGACGGCCGCCATGTCGGCGGCGGCGGCCGGAGTGTCTGAAGGCACGATTCCTTCAATTTTAGGTGTAGTATGCCGCCAGCTTTCGGGCATCTCTGGCGCCCCGGAAGCCCCCACGACCCTCGTTGTTCCATGGAAAGAAGGAGATCTTGATGAGAACGACCGTTATCGGCGGGCTCGTACTGGCACTGGCACTTCTCGTCCTTCCGGCGCACGCATTCGCGCAGGAAGCGACCCTCAGCGGCACCGTGACCGATAGCACGGGCGGTGTGCTGCCTGGTGTGGTGGTTCGTGCGGTTCACGAAGCCACGGGAAACAGCTTCGAAGCGGTCACCGACGGCGCCGGCTCCTTCCGCCTGGAAGTCCGCATCGGCGCGTACCGGATCACCGCGGAGCTCGCCGGCTTCACGACCGTCACGCGGACAGGTCTCCAGCTGCTTGTCGGCCAGCAGGCGTCCATCAGTCTGCAGATGTCGCCCGCAACGCTGCAGGAATCGGTCACCGTCACGGCTGAAGCGCCGCTACTCGATACGACGCAGTCGACGCTGAGCAGCAACATCGATCCGCGTCAGATGCAGGAACTGCCGGTCAACGGCCGCAGCTGGATCGACCTGACGATGCTCGCGCCCGGCAGCCGGTTGAACTCGGTGTCGGAAGTGCCGGTCTCGGCGACGGGCAATACGGTGACCTTCCAGTTGAACCTGGACGGGCAGTCGGTGACGAACAACATGGCGGTCGGCTTCGGCCAGCCGCGGTACAGCCGCGACGCCATCGCGGAATTCGAGTTCATCTCGAACCGCTTCGATGCCTCGCAGGGCCGCTCGAGCGGCGTGCAGGTCAATGCCGTGACGAAGTCCGGCACGAACACGAACGCCGGTTCGTTCTCCGGCTATTTCCGTAACGACAAGTTCAACGCCGCCGACCCGGTTGCCGGCGTCGTCATTCCGTACTCAGACCAGCAGCTGAGCGCCACGTACGGCGGTCCGATCATGCGCGACCGCTTCCACTACTTCGGCAGCTTCGAGTACGAGCGCGAACCGCAGACCTACATCTACAACACGCCGTATCCGTACTTCAACGGGACGCTGACAGGGACCCGGACTGAGAAGAAAGGCATCGGCCGCCTCGACTACCAGTTCTCGCCGCAGATGCGCTTCTCGCTGCGCGGCTCGCGCTATCAGAACTACCTGCCGTACGACCCCCGGTATACGGGCGGCGCGACCCGCACGATGGCCTCGGCGATCGGCACGCATCGCCGCAGCGAGCAGCTGCTCGGAACGTTCACGCAGGTGATCGGCAATCGGGCGACGAACGTCGTCAAGGTGGGCCATGACCTGTTCCACTGGAACCAGTTCGCGCACGTGAAGAACGCGCGCTCGCTGCCTGGCCAGACGGCGAGCCTCGGCGCGCCGGTCATCACGCTGCGCGGCCTGACGCTCGGGCAGAGCCATCAGCTCACGCCGCAGGACATCGGCGAGCAGGAGTACACGATCAGAGACGACTTCGCGACGACGTTCACGAAGGGCGGCCGCCACGACATCCGCGCGGGAGGCGAGTACATCTACAACTTCCTGTTCGAGACCGTCTGCAACGGCTGCATGGGCAACTACGACCTGCAGGGCGCGGCGATTCCCGCGTCGATCACGAACAACTGGGCAGCGGTGATTCCGGACGTCAACGACGTGACCACCTGGAATCTCGACCTGCTGTCGCCGTTAGCGCGGCAGTACAGCCGCGGCATCGCGATGGAGAGCTCGCCCTACTCGCGCCCGTCGGGCAACTGGGGCTTTACGGAATACGCGCCGCGGCATGAGATGTCGGGATTCATCCAGGATGACTGGGCGGTCGCCGACAAGCTGACGCTGAACCTGGGTCTGCGGTACGACCTCTCGATCGACCAGTACGTGAACTGGGTGGTCTATCCGCCTTTCCTCCTCGAGCCGCGGCCGCAGGACACCAACAACTTCGCGCCGCGCGTCGGCTTTGCCTACAGCCTCAACGATCGAACGGTGCTGCGTGGCGGCGGCGGCAAGTACTACGCTGAGGTCACCAGCCAGCTGAGTTTCACGCTGCGCACGGTGCAGTCGATCAGCCCGCAGGTGCTGTATGACGGCCGCGCGGACTTCAACTCGAATCCGTTCAACGGTCCGGCACCCACGTTCGACCAGGCGCAGCAGCGTCTGTGCGCCGTTCGGGAAGTCGCGGGCTGCCTGCGGCCGAACATCGGCAACATGGTCGCCGACGACCTCGTGCAGCCGTACAGCTGGCAGGGGTCGATGGGCGTGGCGCGGCAGATTGGCGCCGTGATGTCGCTCGAAGCCGACTACACCTTCCAGGGGAACAACGCGTTTACGCGCAGCGGCAACGGCAACCTGACCTACAACCCCGTCACCGGCGCGAACTATCCGTTCACCGGCGCCGGCGCCGATGTCACCAAGCGCGTCTACCCGGCGTACGGGACGGTCAGCATCACCCGCACGGATGCGAAGGACAAGAACCATGCGGTGCAGATGGCGCTCACGAAGCGGATGTCGAACAACTGGCAGGCCTCCGCGACGTACCTGATGCAGGGACAGTGGAACTACGACAACTATCCACTGATGCCGGGCTGCGAGCATCCGTACACGATCTCAGGCACCGGACCCGCGCGCTGCGACGTGCCGGTGACACTGCCGGATGACATCGCCGAAGGGGAGTACCTGCTCGGCGGCGACCAGCGCCATCGCCTGACGTTCAACGGAATCTGGCAGCTGCCGTATGACTTCCAGGTGAGCGGCATTTACCTGTTCGGCGACAACGGCAAGGCCACGCCGAGCTCGGGCGTCGATACGCGGGCCATTGGCAACAGCGGCGGCCGGCTTCGCGCGAACGGGACGCTGATCGATCGTAATAGCTTCGATCGCGGCAACATCCAGCGCGTTGACATGCGCGCGCAGAAGCGCATCCGCTTCGGCAGCCGCGTGACGCTCGACGGCATCTTCGAGGTGTTCAACGTCTTCAACCGGAAGAACTTCAATATCTGGACGCTGAACGAGAGCAGCGCCAGCTACGGCAGACCGGAGCAGGACGCGAGCATCGCGTTTGCCCCGCGCATGCTGCAGCTCGGGTTCCGGGCCGGGTTCTAGAACGCGAAGGGATCAGGGATCAGGGATCGGATCCCTCATCCCTGATCCCTGATCCCTGACCCCCCTTATTTCGGCCGGCCCGCGAATCCCCGCGCGATCATCGCCACCCTGTACAGCGAACCTGCGCCGGCGACGTACAGGGTCTGCTTGTCCGGCCCTCCAAATGCGAGGTTCTGGCAGTCATTCGGCGGGCACCGTACCGGAATGGTTCCCAGATGCCGGCCTTCGGCGCTCAAGACTTCAACGCCCCCGCCGGTTGTGACATACAGGCGCCCGTCGTTGTCGATCGTCATGCCATCGGCAAACGTCTTGACGCCGCCAAGGCCGTTGTCGCGTGTGCTGCGGCCGGTCAGCGTGCCGAACGCGCGGCGGTTGCGGACCAGGCCGTCCGGCTGGATCTCCCAGGCGATGATCTCTGCGCCGTTCGAGTCGCTGACGTAGAGGGTCTTCTCGTCGCGGCTCAATTGAATACCGTTCGGGCGGATCATCCGGTCGTCGATCCGGATGGCCCGGCCACCCGGGGGAATGTAGTAGACCGACGCCGGCAGCCGCGGTGCGAGCGGCTTCCCGAGCCGCTTCACGAGCGCCTCGGCCTGCTGCGCGGTGAGCCCGGGATCGGTGAAATAGACGCCGCCGTTGCGCGCGACGATCAGGTCGTTCGGCCGGCTGTACGGCCGGCCCTCGAAGTTGTCGGACAGCACCGCCACCGCCGACGCCGGCCACATCACACCGATTCGGGTGGAGCCGTCCCACGCCTGTGCCGTGATGAGCCGTCCCTTGCTGTCCTCGCTGATCCCGTGCGACTCGTTCGACTCGGCCACGAGCACCGAGACCGCGTTCGTACGCGGGTCAAGGCGGTGAATGCGCCGCGCGTTCGGTTCTGAAAAGAGGATCGTGCCGTCGGTGATGCCGATCGGATCGTCGAGCCCATCGAAACCCGTGAGAATCCGTTCGATTGGCGTGCCGCCCTTGACGACTCCTGGAATATCGAGCGCGGTAACCATCGGCGCGGACGGCGGCGCCGCCTGGGACGCCAGCAGGATGACCATTGCGACAATCGCTTTCATGGTCAAAACCTAGCCGAAAGCCCCGAAGAAGATCAAAGGACCCTCCGGACAGGTGTGTTAGCATCGCGCCGGGTAAAACGACCCCCAGACAATCGCGCCGGAACCCCTATCTACCGAGGAGCTTTTATGACCTCTCGCCTGTTCCTGTGGGTGGCTACCGCGGCGTCTCTTGTTCTTCCCGTCCATGTATACGGCCAGGCCGCCCAGAGCAATCTGGCGGGGACCGTCCGGGATACGACGGGCGCCGTGCTGCCCGGCGTGACCGTTGAAGCTGCCAGCCCCGCGCTGATCGAGCGCGTGCGCGCGGTCGCCACCGACTCCTCCGGCGTCTATCGCATCGTCGACCTTCGCCCCGGCACCTACACCATCACCTTCACGCTGCCCGGCTTCAACACGGTCCGCGTCGAGAATTTCGAGCTCCGCGCCGACTTCACGGCGACCGTCAACGCCGACTTGAACGTGGGTGAGCTGAACGAGACGATCAGCGTCACCGGCGAAGCGCCGCTCGTGGACGTGACGAGCACGACCCGCAGCGCCGTCTACGACAAGGAGGTGCTCGAGAGCCTGCCGAACAACCGGCAGATTCAGAGCCTCGCGCAGACGATCCCGGGCGTCGTGGGCGGCCAGAATATCGACGGTCCGGCGTCGCGGAGCCTGTCGGTGCACGGCAGCCGCATCGGCGAGACGAACAGCGCGATCGACGGCATGTCGGATCGGCGCGGGTCGGCCGGCGGACAGGCTGTCACCTTCTACATGAACGAGGGCAGCGTCCAGGAAGTCAGCGTGCGCACCGACGGCGGCGACGCCGAGGCGCAGTATTCCGGCGTCTGGATGAATGCCATTCCGAAGGAAGGCGGCAACACCTTCAACTGGAACGTCATGGCGCTGTATGCCAACAAGAGCATGGCGAACAGCAACCTCTCGGACGAATACATCGCGCAGGGGCTGACGGCCGTCAACGGCCTGAACCGCACCTGGGACGTGAACCCGAACGGCGGCGGACCGCTGATCGAAGACAAGCTGTGGTTCTACGGCGCGTATCGCAACAACGAGATTGAGAAGTACGTCGCGGACCACTTTTACAACAAGGACCCGCTGGCGTGGGTGTACGTGCCCGATACGAGCCGCCAGGGCACCGACACGCAGGTCCACCGCAACTACGCTGCTCGCCTCACCTGGCAGGCGACACCGCGCAACAAGTTCAACTTCAGCTACGAGAAGGACCGCCGCATCACGCCGCGCCGGCGCGCCGCCGCGACTGTCTCGCCGGAAGCCACCACCTACACGCCGTTCTATCCAAACGCCATCTGGACGGCGGTCTGGCGTGTCCCGGTGAACAACAAGCTGCTGCTCGATACGGGTTTCATGTCGTACGAGCAGGACTGGGACGAGCGGCGGCAGATCGACCCCGCGGTCGGCTTCGACGTCATTTCGGTGACGGAGGATTCGACGGGCCAGATCTATCGGGCGTCCACGGTCTACGGCCACAACTTCGACAACCCGCTCACGTTCCGCTCATCGGCCGCCTACGTGACCGGTTCGCACAGCTACAAGGCCGGGTTCATGATGCGCGTGCGCGGTAACGGGCCGACGTACAACAACACGTCGGTCAACGGCGACATGAACTACAACTTCCTCCAGGGCGTGCCGCGCCGGATCACCCTTTTCGCCACGCCGATCGAGCAGCGCAACGACATCAAGGCCGATCTGGGCGTGTTCGCGCAGGACTCGTGGGCGCTGCGCCGCATGACGATCAACTACGGCGTCCGCTTCGACTATCTCAACGCCGCCGTGCCCGAGCAGCACCTCCCTGCGGGCCGATTCGTGCCGGAGCGCAATTTCGCCGCGGTCAAGAACGTCCCGAACTGGAAGGACATCAACCCGCGCATCGGTCTGTCGTACGACCTCTTTGGCACGGGCCGCACCGCCGTCAAGGCGACGGTCGGCCGCTACATCTCGGGCGGGAGTCTCGCGTCGAACGTCAATCCGGTGAATACGTCGGTGAACAGCGCCACCAGGGCGTGGACCGACAGCAACGGCAACTACTATCCCGACTGCGACTTCAGCAACCCGGCGCTCAATAACGAGTGCGGCCCGTTGTCGAACCTGAACTTCGGCAAGGTCAACCCGACGGCGACCCAGTTCGACAAGGAAGTGCTGGAAGGGTGGGGCGTGCGGCCGTTCAACTGGAGCACGAGCTTCGGCGTCCAGCACCAAATCGCCAGTGGCATGTCGGTCGACGTCGGCTACTTCCGCCGCTGGTACGGCAACTTCAGCGTGGTCGACAACCAGCTGGTGACACCGTCGGACTACGATCCGTTTTGCATCACGGCGCCCCGCAACGATTCGCGGCTGCCGAATGCCGGCGAGCAGATCTGCGGCTTCTACGACCTCAAGCCGAACAAGGTCGGCCAGTCGCAGAACCTGGTTCGCGCGGCGAAGCACTACGGCGAGCAGACGGAGGTCTATAACGGCGTCGACGCGTCGATGAGCTGGCGCATCCAGGGACTGACGCTGTTCGCGGGCCTCAGCACCGGACGCACGACGACGAGCCAGTGCTTCACCGTGGACGTGCCGGCGGTCTTCCTGAGCGTGACGAGCCCCGCCGTGGCGTCCACCACCACTCCGCAGAGCCCGATGACGAGCTGCGAGGTCATTCCGCCATACCTGACCCAGTACAAGGGGTACGCTGTCTATCAGCTGCCATGGGGCGTGAGTCTGAGCGGCACCTATCAGGCCGTCCCCCAGCCCGCCGGCGGCGGACTGTTCCAGTCGATTACGGCGGATTACATTGCGACCAATGCCGAGATTGCGCCCTCGCTGGGGCGCAACCTGTCGGCGGGCACGGCCGGAACCGTGGCGGTGGAGCTGCTCAAGCCGTTCGCACTGGTGGGCGGGCATACCAAGCAGCTCGATCTGCGCCTGGGCAAGCAGATCGCGGGCAACGGGGCGAAACGCGTGCGCGTGTCGCTGGACATTTACAACGTGCTGAACTCGAATGACTGGCAGACGATCGCCACGAGGTTCAGCTCGAATGCCGCCAACAACCGGTGGCAGCGGCCGTCCCTGATCCTGCAGGCGCGGTATTTCCAGATCGGGACCCAGATCGACTTCTAGGGAGGTTTGTATGCGTAAGGCAGGTCTACTCATAACGGCGGCGCTGTGTGTGTTCGTGGCAGCGGCCCCGCTCGTCGCCCACCATGCGTTCTCCGCGGAGTTCGATCAGTCGAAGCCGGTCAAGCTCGCAGGCGAGATCACGAAGCTCGAATGGACGAACCCCCACGCATGGCTCTTCATCGACGTGAAGACGCCTGACGGCAAGGTAACCAACTGGCGATTCGAGATGGGCGCGCCGAACGCGCTGCTGCGGGCCGGCTGGTCGCGCAATGACATCAAGCCCGGGACGGCGGTCACGATCAGCGGATTCATGGCCCGGGCCGGTGGATCCGTGGGCAACGCGTTCCAGGTGAGATTGCCCGACGGCAGGGACCTGTTTGCGGCGTCGTCGCTCAAACAGGCGCAGTAGCACGTAGGCGAAAGGGGTCACACGTGAGGACACAACTTCTTGGAACCGCTGCGGCCGCCGTCGTGGCGATCGCGGCGTCGTGGACCATGCCGGGTATTGCGGTGGGTCAGTCGCCGGCGGCCGCTGCGAAGCCCGCCGCCGCGGCAGCGGGCGCCATCAAGCGCCTGCCGGATGGAACCCCGGATATCCGCGGAACGTGGGTACGCGTTGGCGGTGGCCTCAACGAGGCGAACGCACCGGAAAGCGAACTGAAGGCGTTCGGCGTCCTGTCGGAGCCCCAGGGCTTCGGGCAGGGGCCTGTCGCGGCAGGGTCGGGCGGCGAAGTCGCGGTGGCGAAGCCGCCGAAGTACATGCCCAACCCGCGTCCCCCGCAGGGGGTGATCGATCCGGTCGACCGTCTGCTTCCCTACACCGTCGAGGGGCGAGCGCGGCGCCTGGATTACGCGAAGAACATGTGCTGCCCCGCAAAGAACCTCGCGTATCTCGAACTCAGCGTGCGCTGTGCGCCGCCGCAGCCGTGGGCCGGCGGAAGCGTGAACATCCTGCAGAGACCGGGGCAGGTCCACCTGCTGTTCGAGGCCAATCACCACACCCGCGTGTTCTACACGGATGGCCGCGCGCACCCCAGTCCGAACATGCGGCTCTTTGGCGGCCACTCGACCGGCCGGTGGGAAGGCAATACATTGCACGTCGACACCACGAACCTGGATGGCAGGGCCTACTTCGGTGTCGGCAACACGTTTCCGCCTTTCAGCCAGGAGCTGCACATTACCGAGCAGTTCACCGTCGTGTCGGACAAGCTGATTACGTTCGTGCTCACGTACGACGATCCGAAGACGTTCACGCGCCCGGTGAAGTCCGCCGGCTTTTTCTATCCGATGGATGAAACCGAGGAGCCGGCGCCGGAGTTCACGTGCCACGAAGGCAGCTACTCAATGCAGAACATCTTCGGCTTCTAGGGGCGGGTCACGATGAGATCACTGGGCAGACTCACACTCGGCATCGCGGCAGGAATCGTTCTTGGCGCATTCACGCTTGCGGGTGGTCAGACGCCCGCGGCGAAGCCGGCGGCGAATCAGGTGCCGCGCACGGCTGACGGCAAGCCGGATTTCAGCGGGATCTGGCAGGCGTTGAACACCGCGGCGTGGGACCTTCAGGACCACGCCTCCTCGTACACCTCGTTCGTCGGCATGCCGCCTGGGCGCGGGGTTGTCGAGGGGAACGAGATTCCGTACAAGCCGGAGGCGTTGAAGCAGAAGCAGGAGAACTTCTCCAGGCGCCTGACCGAGGATCCGGCCTTCGCGAAGTGCTATCTCCCCGGCGTCCCGCGCGCAACCTACATGCCGTATCCGTTCGAGATCATCCAGAACCCGAACATGGTCGGCATGCGGTACGCCTTCGCGCGTGCGGTGCGCACGGTCGACCTTGCCGGAAAATCACGCGCCTGGCTGGACGGCTGGCCGGACTTCCTGATGGGTGATTCGCGCGGCAAGTGGGACGGCGACACGCTCGTTGTGGACGTGCGGAAACTGGACGAGCGCACATGGTTCGACCACGCTGGGAATCACCACAGCGCCGACCTGCACGTCGTGGAGCGCTACTCCTTCATCGACCGCGATCACATCCAGTACGAAGCGACGATCGAGGATCCCACGGTCTTCACACGGCCGTGGAAGATCAGCATGCCGCTCTACCGGGTGCTCGACAGGAACGCCGAGATTTTCGAGTGGGACTGCCGGTTCGATCAGGAGAGCGAAAAGTACAAGGACGCCATTCCCAAGTAGGGGCCGACCTTCAGGTCGGCCGGCGGTCAGGGGGTCGCTGGCAGCAGCGGCTCCCCGAATTTCGCCGCCCCAATCGGGGCGTTGAATCTCACATCAGCAAACTGGAACGTGTCCCGGCCGTCGAGCCAGGTGAACGTCCACTTGTGCGGGAACTTGATCCCCGCCACGTCGCGGTAATCCTCGTAGTCAATTTGCGCGGGCACCTTGCCAATCTGCGACGGCGTGTGGCGCACGGTCCGCAGCAGCAGCCCCGTTTCCCGATCGAAATAGAGCGTCGCGAACGAGCCGTTCGCGCCATTGCCCTGCAGCAGGTAGGCGTCGCGGCCCAAAACGTCGGTTCGCGGGCCGACGCGCAGCGATGTCAGCGCCGTCGCGATTTGCGCGGGGAACGTGAGGAGCGCATCCAGGCGCGCGCCATCGAGCTCGCCGCCCGACAGCGGGTACTTCGGGACGACGGCGAGCGGAATCGCAAACCAGCCGGTACGGCCGTCGTAGGTCCTGGCGCTCTCACCCGACGGCAGATGGCTGTGCATCGCGCGCTTGTCGGGCGCCTGCGCATAGAACTCGAAGTTCCCACCGCCGCCGAAGCTGCCGAACGCCTCAACTTTCCCCGTCGCCGTGATGCTGGTGATGCCCTTCACCTTGTCGGCGCCGCCGATGATCTCCAGGTACCTGTCGATAATGACGCGCGGTTCCGGCATCCCCTCGAATCTGGGGACGACGTCGTCGAGCTCCGTGAGCGCCTCGCTATACAGGTGGTCGAGCCGCGGCGTCTGGACCGGAATGTCGCGCAGCTGGTGACAGGTCCAGCAGGTCACGACCTGCCGTCCTGAGAAGTTGTCCCGGTTGATCTGCTGCATCATCAGCACCATCCTCCGGGCGGTCACCTTTCGCGGGTTGCTGTCGTCTTCCCAGACGACGCTGTCGGTGCCGGCGCCAGGATGGCAGTCGCTGCAGCACAGACCGAGCGACGCGGACATCAGGCCCATCGTTCCCATGAACTCGTCGACGGTCATGCCCTTGAGCGCCTGAACGTTCTTGAAGACGTCCTCGACCATCATCTGCCCGGTCCCGTCGGGCACCGTGCCGTCGGCGCCTGCGCCGGCCTGCTGGCCCTCTGACGGCGTACTGCGGAACCCGAGGACGGTGAGGAACGTGATGCCCGCGAGCACGACGACGAAGCTGCCGATGACGATGGGCCGTCTCCGCGCTTCACGGTCCGGGCTCAGGTCCAGGAAGGGCAGCAGGAGCAGCAGCGAGATGACGAGTCCCGGAATGACGACGGTCGCGACTGGTTCGAGCCGGCCCGGGAAGTACTTCAGGAGCTCGAACAGGCTCATGAAATACCACTCGGGACGCGGGATGTACGTCGCGTCGGTGGGGTCGGCAACCGCGTCGAGCGGCGCATTGAAGACGATCGAGAACCCGAGGAGCAGCGCAAAGACGACGGCGATGGCGATCGTGTCCTTGAGCGCGTGGTACGGATAGAACGGCTTGGGCGGACCCGGCACCGGCGTGATGGGTCCCGAGATGCCCTGCCGGCGCATCAGATAGATATGCGCGACGGTGAACCCGATTAGGCATGCGGGCAGCAGGAAGACGTGCGCGGCGTACCAGCGCATCAGCGTGAGCGCACCCAGGTCCGCGCCGCCCATGAGCTCCGCGCTCAGGAACGTGCCGACGAACGGCACGCCGCGCGCGATGTTGATCGTGACGGTCGTCGCCCAGTACGCCTTCTGGTCCCAGGGGAGCAGGTACCCCGTCAGAGCGAAGGCGAGAATGATGAGCAGGAGCAGGACGCCGACGATCCAGTTCAGCTCACGCGGCTTCTTGTACGAGCCGAGTGCCACCACGCGCAGCATGTGGACGATCGCCGCGACGACCATGAAGCTCGCGCCGAAGAAGTGCAGCCCTCGCAGCACGCGCCCGAAGGTGACGCGCTCCATGATGAACCGGACGCTGTCGTAGGCGGTATCGGGGGAGGGTGAATAGAAGAAGGCGAGCACGACGCCGGTGAGGAGCTGTACCGCCAGCAGAAACAGCACGACGCTGCCGGTGACGAACCACCACCCGAGGCCGCTCGGGAGCGGCTCGTCGAGCACGTGCTTCAACAGGTTGCGAAAGCCGGTTCTGGAGTCTAACCAGTCGCGCACTAGGCCTGGACCATCACGCGATTACCGTCCACCCGCGTGGCGATTTTCATCAATCCTTCCGGGGGAGGTCCTTCCATGACGGCGCCCGACCGGTCGAAGATGCCGCCGTGGCAGGGGCACTTGAAGACCTGGCCCTGCGGATCCCAGCCGACGAGGCATCCAAGGTGCGTGCAGGTCGCATCGAACGCCGCAACCTCCGATTCACCTGTTTTCACGAGGAAAATCGTTCGCCGTACGAGCGCCTCGCGGTAGCCGTCGACCCGCATCACGCTGAGCGTGACCGCGGTCGGTTCGTTATCGGGGAGGTCGTGCAGTGCCGAGGCGGCCAGCCAGTCTTCCTGCCTGCCGCCCGTCGACGACAGGACGGCGCCGCCGCCGATGACGCCAAGGATGCCGCCGATGATGCTGAGAATGCCGGTGGTGATCGTGGCCAGGAAACGGCGACGGGGTGCGTCTGCAGGCGGGGTTTCTATTGACACGCTGTTCCGGGGCGCCGAAGGGATATCATATGCGCCACTCGCGCGTCAAAGAAGCAGCAACGAAGGAGACAGTCATGCTTCGAAGTGCCTTGCTCATTGCGGTGGCAGCCGTGCTCGCCATACCGACGGCGGTTCAGGTCCAGAGTGGTTTCAAAGTACGGATCGACGGCCAGAGCGCCGCAGCTGCCGAAGGCCATTCCACCATCAAGTTTTCTCCCATGGCCAAAGGCTTCTCGGTCTCGGGGGGCCCCGGCGCCATCATCTGGAATCCGGCGAACACGGTGAAGGGGATCTTCGCGGTACGCGGGACCTTCACGCTCCTGAAGCCCAGCGCCACGATTACCGACTACGGCCTCATGTTCGGCGGGAGGGATCTCGAGGGGACGCCCGACTACGTGTACTTCACGATCGCGCAGGACGGCGCGTTCCAGGTGCGCCATCGTCTCGGCAACGAGATTCACGAGATCGACAAGTCGCTGCACTTCATGATCAGGAAGCCGGATGCGAGCGGCAAGTCGACCAACATGCTTGAAATTCAGATTGCGCCGACGGCGGTGTCGTATCTGATTAACGGCGCGGTCGTCCACGCGACGCCGACGCGCCCGGGCACGAACTCCTACACCGAAGGCGACAAGGTCGCCGGTGCCGCCGGCATCCGGGTCGACAACGCGGTCGACCTGCAGGTGGACGAGTTCGCGGTGATCCAGCCGTTCACGCCGCCGGTGCGCGGCCAGTAAGAGGACGTCAGACTGTCGTGATCACGATCGCGCGGCAGTTGCGACCTCCGCTGCGACGGTACCCGTGGGGCAGGCTCGAATCGAAGTAGACAGAATCCCCCTCGTCGAGGGCGTGCTCGTCCTCCCCGATGTGCACGCTCAGACGTCCTTGAAGCACGTAGATGAATTCCGCGCCGGCATGGTCGTGCCGGCGCACCTTCTCGGGTTCGGCCGGTAGAAACTCCGCATAGTACGCGTTGAAACGGCGCTCGACCGCCGGATAGTCCAGCGACTCGAAGTGGAATGCGCTGTCCCCCGCCCGCGGACGCTCGGGCAGCCGCACACGATCGCGGCTGCGCACGACGGCGACGAGCGGCTTCTCGCGCGCCCCGCCAAAAAAGAACTCGAGGCCTACCCCGAAGACCAACGCCACGCGCAGCAGGGTGGGCAGCGTCGGAAACATCCGACCGCGCTCGATCTTCGAGAGCAGCGCCGGCGAGAGCCCCGTGTGTTTGCCGAGCTCGACCAGCCCGAGCTTCCGCTTGAGCCGGAGCGTCCGGATCTTCCCGCCGATGTCGTAGTCACCCAGTCCCGATTTCAAGGTCGCCGAGAGCATCACGCCTCCGTTTTTCCTGTCAGTGAAATTCCACCGTTGATTTCTCCTGTGGCTCACACGACGTTTCGCTGAAGGCTGAATTTTACTTTGAAGCAAACATATTTGCATTACACTCAATTCACGCGCGTCGGGAATCGGCCCGGCGCTCAGCAGGGAGAGAGTCATGAAGCAGATCGATGTCATCGCGGCCGTCCTCGTCATCGTCGGGGCGCTCAACTGGGGGTTGGTGGCCACCGCCCGTTTCGATCTCGTCGCCGCACTGTTCGGGATGAGTTTCGGCCAGGTGTCGCCGTTGACAACCGTTGTGTACGGCCTGGTCGGCCTGGCTGGCCTCTACCAGGCGCTGTCGTTCAATCGCGTCCTGAGCCGCGCACCGCAGCGTGTCTCGGCGCACGCCCGTTAACCGCTACTCCTCCAAAGGAACAGACCCCATGCTCAACACACTCGCAATCGCAACTCTCGTGACCGTCATGATCACCGCCGTCGCGTCGAAGACGAGCGCACAGACCAGGGACATCGTGGACACCGCCGTCGCGGCCGGATCGTTCAAGACGCTCGCGAAGGCGCTCGCCGCCGCGGACCTTGTCGCCACGCTCAAAGGCGCAGGCCCGTTCACCGTGCTTGCGCCGACCGACGAGGCGTTCGCGAAGCTGCCGGCCGGCACGCTGGAATCGCTGCTCAAGCCGGAGAACAAGGCCCAGCTCCAGCGCATCCTCACGTATCACGTGATCGCCGGACGCGTAATGGCCGCAGACGTGATGAAACTCCGCTCCGCCAAGGCGGTGAGCGGCGACACGATCACGATTGCCGCAAACAACGGCTCGGTCACGGCTGATGCCGCCCGTGTCGTGAAGACCGACATCGCCGCCAGCAACGGCGTCATCCACGTGATCGACGCGGTCATCCTGCCGAAGGACAAGTAGGTCGGATGGACGCTCCCGTTCTGCTTACCGGCGCTACGGGATACATCGGCGGCCGCCTCCTTCGACGGTTCGAAGAGGGCGGTCGCGCGGTGCGTTGCCTGGTGCGCCGGCCGGGTCAGCTCAACGCGACGGCAGCGTCGACCGAGATCGTGCAGGGCGATTGCCTCGACGAACCGTCACTCGACCGCGCGCTGGCCGGCGTGGAGTGCGCGTATTACCTGGTTCATTCAATGGGTCGCACACCCGATTTCGCGGACGCTGATCGGCGTGCCGCCGAGACGTTCGCCCGCTCGGCACGGCGCGCAGGCGTCCGCCGCATCGTGTATCTTGGCGGACTCGCTGACGACGCCACCCCGCTTTCGGCGCACCTCAAAAGCCGGGCCGAGACCGGCGAGATTCTTCGCGCGAGCGGCGTTCCCGTCATCGAGTTCCGGGCGTCGGTGGTCATCGGCGCCGGAAGCCTGTCCTTTGAAATGATCCAGGCACTCGTTGAGCGCCTGCCGGTCATGTTCTGTCCCCGCTGGGTGTCGACGCTCACGCAGCCAATCGCGATTGACGATGTGCTGGCGTTCCTCGAGGCGGCGCTCGAGCTGCCCGAGGCCGTCCACGGCATCTTCGAGATTGGGGGACCAGAAGTGGTCTCCTATGGCGACCTGATGCGCAGGTTCGCCGGGCTTCGCGGCCTGCGGCGGCTGCTGGTGCCGGTGCCGGTGTTGAGCCCGCACCTGTCGGGTCTGTGGCTCGCACTTGTCACGCCGGCTCAGGCTCGCGTCGGCCGTGCGCTGGTGGAAGGCTTGAAGAACTCGACCGTCGTCCGATCGACGGCAGCGAGAGACACGTTTGGAATCGAGCCGATGTCCCTCAGCATCGCCATTGCAAAGGCAATCGGCGCCGGGAACGCCTCGCGTCTGAAGACAGATACACGCTCCGTTGTCGTCGACGTGCCTCCAGCAGACGCGTTCGCTCCGATTCGGCGAATTGGGGGCGAGACCGGGTGGTACTTCGGCGACATGCTCTGGAGAGCCCGGGGGTGGGTGGACCGGCGCCTCGGGGGCGTCGGGATGAACCGCGGACGCCGCGACCGCGACGTCTGCGACGTGGGCGACCCGATTGACGGATGGACCGTCGAGGCCTTCGAACCCGATCGCCGCCTGCGATTGTCGGCAGATTTCAAGCTGCCGGGTAAGGGCTGGCTCGATTTCGAAGTCACGCCGCTCGATGGCGGGCGGCGATCGATGATTCGGCAGACGGCGACGTTCGACCCGCGCGGCGTGATGGGACGCGCGTACTGGTATGCGATCCTTCCGATCCACAACCTGATCTTTGGCGGTCTGCTGGAGCGAATCGCCGAGCGTGCCGGCGCCGCCGACGGGACCTCTGAGCGCGCCGTGTTCACGTTCCGGTCTGTCGTACCAGGCCGCGCCGCCGATCTGTTTCGCTGGCACGAGCGGCCGCAGGCGGTGATGGACCTCCTTCCGTCGCGCAGATTTGTGCGCATCGAGCGCCAAACCGGCGGCCTGCGGGATGGGGGCGTCCTCACGATCGCTCTGGGGGTGCGACCGCTGTCGCTGCGATGGGAAGCGCGCCACTACGGCTACGTGCGCGATCGGCAGTTCTGTGACGAGCAGGTGCGAGGGCCGTTCAAGCTCTGGCGTCACACGCACCGGATCGAACCGATAGGCACAGGCCAGAGTCTCTACGAGGATCGCGTCGAGTATGCCGTGCCCGGTGGCCGCCTTACGCAGCGGCTCGCGGTTCGGGTGCTCCATCCGCTGCTCGCACGCGCGTTCGCTCGCCGCCATCGCATCGTCCATGCGGCCATGTCGGGTGTGTCGCAAACCCTCCGGCTCACCGCGCTGTGGCTGGCGCTGGCGTGCGCGGTGGCGTTTGCCCCGCCCGCGGCCGCGCAGGATACCACTGGTGTCGGTTCTCTCAGCGGCATTGTGGAGGACGCCACAGC
Source organism: Candidatus Sulfopaludibacter sp. SbA3 (assembly GCA_945903265.1). Lineage (GTDB taxonomy): Bacteria > Acidobacteriota > Vicinamibacteria > Vicinamibacterales > UBA2999 > CAXNKG01. The sequence goes on along the minus strand of CAMDNQ010000007.1, from coordinate 134,959 downwards.
CGCCCCGGCCGCATTCGTCACCCTTTGCCTTGCCGGCACTGCGCAGTGTGCCGTGACCGACGAACGAGGCGCTTTCCTGCTGGAGCACATCCGGTCCGGCGAGTACGCACTCGAAGCGACTCCGCCGGGCGGGACTCCGCTGGGACTCGGACGCATCGCCGTGCGCGCGGGTGTGGACCAGCGCGTCGAGGTCACGCTGCCGGCAACCTCGCGCCTCGAGACCACGATCACGGTGACCGCGCCGAACGTGGTCCTGCCGGACGAGGTGAAGACATCCGCCTATCTCGTCACTGCGGAGGAAGTGTTCCGCTCAGCCGGATCACTGCAGGACGTCTCACGCTTTGTGCAGACCCTGCCTGGTGTCGTTCCAGGCTCCGACGACTTTCGCAACGACATCATCGTCCGCGGCGGCAGCCCGCTCGAGAACCTGTTCGTCGTCGACAATGTCGAGGTGCCGAATATCAATACGTTCGCCAGCTTCGCCTCGGCGGGCGGCACGGTCAGCATGCTGGAACCGTCGATGATTCGCGACGTGACGTTCCTGACCGGCGGGTATCCTGCGTCGTACAGCAATCGAACGTCGAGCGTCCTGCAGATCACTCAACGCGAAGGCAGCCGCGAGAAGGTCCAGGCGCGCGCGACGCTCGGGTTCGCGGGCGCGGGGGGCTCGGTGGAAGGACCATTGTCGAAGGGCCGAGGCTCCTGGGTCGTTGCCGCGCGTCGAAGCTTCCTGGATGTGTTCACCGCCGATGCGGGCATCGGCGGCGTGCCGGTGCTGTACACGCTGAACGCCAAGGCGGTGTATGACCTCAATCCCACCGATCGCATCTGGGTGGTGAACGTCAGCGGCGCGGATCGGATTCGGCTCGGCCTGACAGACTCGACGCCGAACGACCAGGAGGTCTTCAACTTCGACATCCGGTATCGCGGATGGCGCAGTGCGACGGGCGTCAACTGGCAGCACCTCTATGGAACGCGGGGTGTCGGCTTGCTCGGCGTCACCAACTCCACCGCGGCCGTGGGATCCACTGTCAAGGATCTCGTGAGGAACGGCTTGCCGGCGCCAGGGATCAGCGCCGATCAGATCATTGCCTCCAGCCCGGAAATCTACGACGACGACTCCAGAGAGTCGGAGACCACCGTCAAGTACGACGCCACGTTGACGCGGTCTTCACGGACCAAGGTCCAGCTGGGCGCCAGCGTGAAGCAGTTTCGCGTGAGGTACAACAGCGCTGCGCCGCTCGGGTACGACAGTCCGTACTCCCGCGAGCCGGGCATGAACGCCTTTCGCGTGTCCGAGCGCCTGACGGCCTGGCAGCCCGGCGCCTACGGACAGTTCACGCACGACCTCACCCCGGCCCTCGCGGTCACCGCCGGCGGACGGTTCGATCGGTATCAGTACATCGACGCGTCGCGGTTCAGCCCACGGGTCGCCGCCACCCTCGCGCTGACGGCCCGGCTGTCGCTACAGGCGAGTGCGGGAATCTACTATCAGCAGCCGGCATTTCAGTTTCTTGTCGTCTTCCCGGAGAACCGGGCGCTGAAGCCGTTCCGCGCACATCACTACGTCGGGGGCATCGCGTACGTGGTGCCCGACGGCTGGTCGCTGGGCGTCGAAGCCTATCGCAAGGACTATCGCGACTATCCGGTGGCCGCCGAGTACCCCTCCGTGTCGCTCGCAAATCTGGGCGACACGTTCAACGTCCAGGAAGTCCTGTTCCCGCTGACGAGCGGGGGCACCGGCCGGAGTCTGGGGATCGAGGTCCAGCTGGCCAGGAAAGGTGGCGGGCCGTGGTACGGGCAACTCGTTCTGTCGCTGTCCCAGGCCCGGCATGCGGGGCGCGATGGCGTGCTTCGGCCCGGCTCGTTCGACTACCCGCTGGTGCTGAACCTGACAGGCGGACGACGCTGGTCCAGGAAATGGGAGTCGTCCGTGAGAGTTGCTTCGCGGTCGGGGCGGCCGTATACGCCATTCGACGTTCCCGAGTCGACGCGACAGCGGCGCGGCGTCTACGACCTCTCCAACGTCAACGCGGTGCGCGGGCCCGTTTACGTTCGCATCGACGCGCGTATCGACAGGAACGCGACGATTGCCGGCAAGCCCGCGATCCTTTTCGCCGGGGTTCAGAACCTGACGGGGCGCCGTAATGTCAGCGGCTACACCTGGAATCGCCGCACCAATGCACCCGATGCCAGCGAGCAGCTTGGTGTCTTCCCGTTGGTTGGCCTCGAGTGGCGTTTCTAGCGCGCCAGGTGGTCGTCGACGACCTCATGCAGCACGGCTACGTCTACTACCGCACCGAGGCCGCCGGCCGTGCGTTCGCGCCTGGGTTCCGGCCCGATCTGACGCCCCGGCAGATGCTGCGCCTGGGCGTCTTCGGCGGCAAGTACATGACCGACTGTTGCGCAGAGTTCCCCGCGAGCTGGTTTGCCAACGCGAAATTGTGCGCCGAGCGCCACGACGGACGACTCAATTGCGTCGGAGTCAACGCGTCTCAATCCCTGGCCGCCTGGCGGCGGAACGGCTGGATCCACCGGCAGGATCCACGCGGATGGTTTCAATGGTACTGCCGGTACTACATGGGTCGCCGCACGGCGGATGACGCGCGTCAGATCCGACGATGGCGGGCGATCGCGCGTCATGTTGCCGCGATTCGGAAGAACTGCGAGAAGGGCGATCTCGACTGCCGGCGCCGGCAGCGGCAGGCCGTCCTGCATTGGGCCTACGATAGCCGTACGATCTGACCGACCCATGAATGACGACTCCCGTGCGTCTCCTCCAATCCGCATCGGCATTTCCTCGTGCCTGCTGGGCAGGCCCGTACGCTTCGACGGCGGCCATAAGCGTGACCCCTTCCTGACGGAGATCTTCGCCGCGTTCGTGGAGTGGGTGCCGGTCTGTCCCGAGGTGGAATGCGGCTTCGGCACGCCGAGGGAATCCATGCGGCTGGTGCGCGTCGCCGCCGACGTGCGACTGCTGACCGTCAGGACCGCCGTGGACCTCACCGACCGGATGGCGACGTACACGCGGAGGCGGGTCGCCGAGCTCGACGTCGAGGAGTTGTGCGGCTACGTGCTCAAGAAGGATTCACCGAGCTGCGGCATGGCGCGCGTGAAGACGTACGGCACGCGGGGCGTCGCAGAGAAAACGGGACGGGGCGTCTTCGCGTCGGGTCTCATCGGACGGTTTCCGGCGCTTCCCGTCGAAGAGGAAGGCCGCCTCGCGGATCCGCGGCTGCGCGAGAACTTCGTCGAGCGGGTGTTTGCCTATGCGAGGCTTCGCCGCCTGTTCAGCGGCCGCTGGAGTATGGGTGCCCTCGTCGCCTTTCACACGGCGCACAAGCTGATCCTGATGGCCCACTCACCGGAGGCCTACCGGCAGCTGGGCCGTCTCGTCGCCCGGGCCGGAGGTGCGGCGCGCGCAGAGCTCGAGCAGCGGTACACGGGGATGTTCATGTCGGCGTTGACCGTGATCGCCACGCCCCGGCGGCATGTCAACGTGCTCCAGCACATGGCCGGGTATTTCAAGGGGCAGCTCGACGTGGAATCGAAACGGGAACTCGCCGCGGCCATCGACGACTATCGCCGCCGGCTCGTACCGCTCGTGGTCCCCATGACGCTCTTGCAGCACCATGTCAGGGTGCACGGCGTGGCGTACCTGGCAGGTCAGCTCTATCTCGCGCCGCACCCGAAGGAGCTCATGCTGCGCAATCACGTGTGACTCCCCCTGCGCGGCAGGCGCATACAGGTCCTCACGCTCGGGCCTCGCCGAGGAGCAGCCTGTTCTTCGGGGTGATCAACGTCGGAATCGTCTGCGTCCGGACGCGGTAGCCATGTTGTTCGAGCCGCACGGCGCGCACGATGTCGACAGCCAGCGGGCCATCCACCCATCCCTCCAGCGCTCCCGTGTCGTTGACCGCCAGATCGTGGCAGCACGGGAGCACGCCGATCCTGGCGCGTACAGCCGAAGCGCGATCCAGAACGAGGTCGGCGAGCGCACCGCACGCATGCGCCGATACGACGATATCGTCCCCGGACAGGGACACGGATTCGAGCGGGCCTTCGATGAAGGCGATCCGTCCCGCCAGCCGCGGCCAGGCCTCGACCAGCACCTGGTGAAGCTTGACGCTCGAGGGCGGCAGCGTCGTATCGACGCACAGCGCGCTCCTGGATGAAGTGTCCAGAATCAGCAGCACGTGCGCGAGCAAGCCATGCCCGGCGGCCAGATCGACAATGCGGCCGCCGCGAAAGACGCGGCGGACGCGGCGCGCCATTTCCCACGCTTCGTACAGCTCCTTGCGCGGCAGGCAGCCGGCATGACACACGGCGCGGGCGAGGCGTTCGAAGAGAGACTCGCCAGGAAAACGGGCGAGATCGCGGTCGGTGAGCCGCGTCTTTGATGCAGGGGAATACGTCACGGCCGGCTTGCGCGGCAGGGCGCGCGAGTTCATCATAGTCGCCTCACAACCCCGGAGGTGAAGCGTGGTTCCACGGACCGTCGTCGCATCCGCCCTGATTGTTACCGCCCTTGCACTCCCCATGCGCGTGATGGCCCAGGAGCCGCTGGTTGCCGGCAGCCGCGGCACGTCGACCAGCCTGGGCGGCGCGCAGTGGGTCGAGTTCGAAGACCGCACCGACTCCTTCTTCGTCGTCTTTCCTGAAAAGCCGGCGATCACGACCTCCATGTGGGAGTCGCGACAGGGGCTGAAGTACCCGGCCCGCGTCTACACCGCGTATGAGGGCCCGGGCCGATACACGATGACGGTCGTCAATCTCACCGAGATGAAAGCCGTGGCCGAGATGAGAGCGATGGTGTCGTGGGAAGCGTGGCGGTACCGCAAGATGGGCGGAGACATCACCTACGACATGATCGGGACCATCGACGGCATCACGGGACACCAGCTGCACATCAAGAACGCGGACAAGACCACGTCGGTCATCGGCATCTACCTGCACGACAAGAAGCTCTACGTGATGGAAGCGCGTGTGCCGAACGGGAATCCTGGGGGCCTGCTCTTCGAGCCCTCGCTGAGCATCCTCGACGAAAACGGGCGCCGGATCCGCTATACCGCCGATGCGTTCGGCAACCCGACGACGCGGGTCGTCGAGTACGGACTGCTCGAGGGACGGTAGGGAGGACTCGAGAGGCGAGCGGTCGCGCGCTAATTCTCAAGCGCTTCGAACCGTTCGAGCGCCTCTCTATAGGGTTCGTCGCTCACTCGTACTCCGCTCCCGAACGGATACTCCAGCATCGCCACCAGCAGCACCGCGTAGATAATCACCGCCGACAGGAACGTGGTGGCCGCAATCTGAACGGACACGTAGTGCGTGCCGTAGAACCACGTGAACATGATGGTGCCGGCGGCGCCGATGATGAGGAGGACCCACATGCTCCGGGGCAGCGACGCGTTGCTCGCGAGAATGCGCGCGCGCCTCGCGATCGCGAATTCATTCAGGCGGGTCAGCGCTTCCCCGTAGTAGATCGCGGCGCGCCCATCGCTGCTGTCAAACTCGATCTGATAGAAGTCCGACCAGATCTGCTCGTAGTACTCGTTGAACGTGGACGTCAGGCCGCGCTCCATCCGCGGGTAGTCTTCCTCGATGACGCCCCGGGTGTAGTCGGTGAGATGGCCCCGGATGCGCTGGCGATCGTCGGGTGCGAATGGTTCGACACTGCGCCACGCCGTGGCCAGCAGGACGACCTCGTTCGCGACTGTCGCCTCGGCGTCCTCGAACTGCTGCCAGACGACCACCACCGTGAAGGCGAGGTAGATGCCGTAGATCAGGCTCAGTATCGAGAAGGTGAAGCTGACGTAGTCGTTGTTCTCGGACAGCTTCTCAAGCGGTATCAGGCGGCGTACGAGAAGCATCCCGGCGACGGACAGGGCGACGCCTGCGATCAGGATCACGAGAGACATCGCGGATATGGGCATGATAACTACGGTCCAATCGCTATACGGGGCGGCGTACGCGTGAGAATATTACGGATCATGAAGCCAAAGAACACGATCTGCCTCTGGTTCAACAAAGACGCGCAGGACGCGGCGCGTTTTTACGCGGCCACGTTTCCGGACAGTAAAGTGACTGCTGTTCACGAGGCGCCGAGTGACTATCCCAGCGGCAAGAAGGGCGATGTGCTGACGGTGGAGTTCACCGTGGTGGGCATTCCCTGTCTCGGTCTCAACGGCGGCCCGGCGTTCCGGCACAGCGAGGCTTTTTCCTTTCAGGTCGCGACGGACAATCAGGAAGAGACGGACCGTTACTGGAACGCGATTGTCGGCAATGGCGGCCAGGAAAGCGCATGCGGCTGGTGCAGGGACCGCTGGGGCCTGTCCTGGCAGATCACGCCGCGCGCACTCACCGATGCGCTGGCCGCTGGTGGCGGTGAGGCAAAGCGTGCCTTCGACGCGATGATGACGATGAAGAAGATTGATGTCGCGGCTATCGAGGCGGCCGTCAAGACCCCTTGAGCGCGTCTCGCAGTTTGTCGCCAAGCGACCCCAGCGACGTCGCGGCCGTGCCGGGCGCGGGTGCGTCCTCTGGTGCGGTCGCACTGGCGGCCGTGCCTGCGGTGCTCCGCGGATCCTCCTGCAGCTGCTTCAGCCCGAGGGAAATCTTCCCGGCGCCCTCGTCCACACGCAGCACTTTGACCGTGAGCTGATCGCCGACGGCGACCACCGCGCCCGGAGTAGCGGGGCGCGACCAGCTCATCTCGGATATGTGAAGAAGGCCCTGGATACCTCCGCCGAGGTCGATGAAGGCGCCGAAGTCGACCACCGACGCGACGCGGCCTGGCAGCACCGCGCCTGGCACGATCGACGTGCGGACGGCGTCAGCGCTCGTCCGCTGCTCCGCTTCGAGCTGTTTGCGCCGCGAGACGACCATGGACGTGCCGCCGTCCCTGTACTCGATGATGCGGAACGTATAGGTCTTGCCGACGTGGACCGCGGGGTCGGTGGTGCGAGCGATGTCGATCTGCGAGAGCGGACAGAAGGCACGTTCGCGGGCGATGCGCACGTCGTAGCCTCCCTTGTTGACGCTCTCTACTCTGCCGTCCACCGCGAGTCCGGCCCGGAATGCGTGTTCCAGCTCGCGCTGCGTCTCGGCATTGCGGACGCCTTTGCGCGACAGCGTGATTCCGCCGCTGGTCGAGACGACGACCGCCTGAATGCGATCCCCGAGGGACACCTCGATGTCGCCGTCCTCGTCCTTCAGTTCGGCAACCTCAATCTGCGCCTCGCTCTTCCCGCCGATGCTGACCAGTGCCACCTCAGGTCCGATCGCGACAATCGTCCCGTCGATGGTCTGGCCCTGCGTGACTCGACGCGCCTTGACGGACGCCTCGAACATCGCCGCGAAATCTTCTTCCTGCTCGCTCACGGGACTCCCTCAGATCTGGCTTGCTGTTCGAATTCGAGCTCGCGCTCGTCATGCCGCAGTCGGGCCTCGAGCCAGAACGTCCCGCCGGGAACGACCGAGAGCACGAACGCGAGCAGGGTGCGACGCGCACCCAGGCGCCGCGCGGCGAAGGCGAGTGTCACGCCGTATCCCAGGAAGAGAACGCCGTGAGCCATGCCCACAATCCTGACGGCCCCATGTCCACGCCGAATCCATACTTCAGTGGCATCGCCACGAACAGGAGGAGCAGAAACGAGATGCCCTCCCAGAAGGCCACGATGCGGAACCGACCCACTGGAGTGGCCGCCGATGCGGGGACTCCCAGACTCATTGCCGGATTTCCATGCTGAGACCGGCCTTTTTCTTGTGTGTGGCTGGGAGGTAGGGATTCGAACCCCAATAACCACGTCCAGAGCGTGGTGTCCTACCGTTGAACGACCTCCCAGTAGTAGGTGCGGAAGCACCCTGGCCGCAGGAACCACTGATTGTACAAAGAAGAAGCGGCCCGGCGCAACGCAATGCACGCCCGGCCGCTCGAAATGTCGCCGGCCTAACTCGAAGAACTGCTAGCGAATCTGCTCGCTGGAATCGTCGCCGCCGGAGCGCTCGTCCATCGGGGACTCGCTGCCTGCCGCGCCGGTAACGTCCGTCTCTCCCTCGCCCAGTTCCTTGCGACGGCGATGGCTTGCCATCCCGCCCTTGCGGCCGGCCTCGCGCGCCTCTTCGCTCGTCCACTCGTGAGCGGTGCCCTTCTGGTGGGCTGCCTTGCCGCCTTTGCTGGCAATCTCGCGCTGCTTCACGCGATCCATCGAGGCGAATCCGCGATCCTCTTTAGCCACACTGACCTCCTGCCACTAATTACCTGCCGGCACCCCCGCGCCTCCACGACACGGCCGGGCCAGCCTCGTTCGGGCAGGTCGGCTGCAACTGAGGTGCCACGGCTCAGGAGTGAGTGCCGCTAACTCTCAGCAGTAGAGGCACTTAGATCGAAGGGAAATACCGTCCGACGCGATGGCACGCAATATCGGCGTGCCATCAGCAACCGTGTAACTGGGTAAATTATTCAGGAAAAGCTTTGTGCGGTCCGCGTGGCAAGAAAGTTGACGAGCTCTTCGATTCGCTGAACCGTGCGGTCGCGACCCAGCAGGGCCAGCACCTCGAAAAGACCTGGACTGGTCGTTCTACCGGTCGCCGCGACCCGTACCGCGTGGATGAGCACCCCGGCCTTTATTGCCCGATCAGCTGCCGTTCCACGCACCGCCGCTTCCACATGTGGCTCATCGAAGGGATCCGTGGTCCGTAGCGCCATGGCGAGCGCGGCGAGGTGATCGCCCAGGTTGGGGATGCCCAGGTGCTTTTCGACGGCCTCGGGCTGGTAGTCGACGGTGTCGACGAGATACGGCCTCGCCAGCTCGACGAAGTCGACGAGCCGCCTGGCGCGGGGACGCAGCAGCTCCAGAAGGCTGTGGACCCACTCGCTCGCGGCGGGCACGGGAACGCCGGCATCGGTCATCAGCGGAACGACAGCGGCCGCGAGCCGATCGACCGGAAGCTTCGCGATGTACTGCCCGTTCATCCAGTCGAGTTTTTCGGTGTTGAAGACCGCGTTCCCTCCGCTGATCCCTTCCAGCGAAAACGCGGCGGTCAGATCGTCGAGCGACATGACCTCGCGGTCATCCCCCGGAGACCATCCGAGCAGCGCCAAGAAGTTCACCATTGCGTCAGGCAGATAGCCCTGCCGCCGGTACTCGGTGACCGACGTCGCCCCGTGCCGCTTGCTGAGGCGCTTCTTGTCGGCGCCGAGAATCAGCGGCACGTGCGCGAAGACAGGCACGGGCGCGGCCATCGCCTCGAACAGCATGACGTGCTTGGGCGTGTTCGATATGTGATCGTCGCCGCGGATCACGTGCGTGATCTGCATGTCGATGTCGTCGACGACGACCGACAGGTGGTAGGTCGGGTGGCCGTCGGATCGCAGCACGACGAAATCCTCGATGGTGCGCGTGTCGAACGCAATCCGCCCGTGCACCGCATCGGCGAAGGCGGTGGTTGTCTCTGGCACCTTGAACCGGATGGCGCGCGGGGCGCCCGTGGCTTCGAGCGCGGCGATGCGCTCGGGAGGCAGACGCAGGCACGCGCGGTCGTACTGCCACGCCTCGCCGCGTGCCTCGGCCGTGTCGCGTTCCTCGCGCAGCCGTTCCAGGGAGCAGTAGCAGGAGTACGCGTGGCCCCCGGCGACGAGCGCCGCCGCCGCTGCGCGATAGCGATCGAGCCGCTGCGACTGGAAGTACGCACCGTGCGGTCCGCCGACCTCCGGACCCTCATCCCACTGGAGCCCCAGCCAGCGCAGACCTTCGAGGATCCCCGCGACCATGTCGTCGGACGAGCGTTCGACGTCGGTGTCTTCGATCCGCAGCACGAACGTGCCGCCGTGATGTTTCGCGAACAGCCAGTTGAAGAGCGCGGTGCGCGCGCCGCCCACGTGAAGGAAACCGGTGGGAGACGGAGCAAACCTGACGCGCGGAGGCACCGCGCCATTCTACGCGAGCGGCTAGAACCGGTGCGTATAGACGAACTTGGTGGCCGCGCGGCGCTCGACGGTCATGAACCGATTCTCCAGGACGTCGTCATGCCAGTTGTGCAGATAGACCACGAAGAGGTCGTTGCCTGGCCGCAGGATCCAGCGCAGGCGCGCCTGCCACCCGATGTTGGCGCTGACTGAATCGAATTGGATGTTGTTGACCAGGTAGATCCACGGGCTGAACTGGGTGTCGGCAATCGCACGAAGCACGCGCGTCTCGAAGCGTCCTTCCGGTAAATCCACTCCGTTCCACTCACCTTCGAGGTTGAGCAACACGCCGGGCCGCGGCCTGAGGGCAAGCCTGGTAATCACTTCCTGCCGTTCCCCGGAAAAGAATCGGCCGACTTCGACGCTGGATTGCGTGGAAAGCACGCGCTGATCCGCGCTGGCGGCCTGAAATCTGTACCGCGTGAACGAGTGCGTGCCGCCCGTCCTGAGGACAACGCCCTGGCTGATCTCGAAATCGCGCTCGAGCCGCTCGTAGCTGGGGACGACGTGGATTTCGACGCTGTCCTGCGAGTGCAGCTGCATTCGGAACGCGGTGACGTCCACCACGCGCGTCAGCAGGCGGTTGTCCATGCCGCTCTTGACATCGTTGGCCGACGAAAACGTGAACTGGCGGATCAGCGGATGCCCTGCCGGCCGCGGCGCGAAGCGCACGTTCGAGTTGTACTCGCGGAAGCCGCGCCGACGCGTGAAGCCGACCGCCGGGTTCACGTTCGGCTGCACTTCGGTGAACGTGAAGCGGCCGCTCCAGCGGTCGTTGGGATAGTCGACCTGCGCGCCGTACGTCCTGTTGTCTCCGGTGTTCAGCGGATTGCTGTTCCAGACAAAGAATCCCGACAGCTCCAGGTTGCTGTTGCCGCGAAAGCGGGATGTCTCGAGATGTGCATCGAAGCCGGCGGTCAGCCGGTCGTCGGGTCGGTCGTTGGGCCGACGGCTCCCTCTGGCGTGCCGCCGGCTGAAGAAAGTCCCGACGTACGACTGCGCCAGGACGCGGCGCTTGACGCGCAGCACACTGAAGTCCTCCCCCGGCGCGAGCCCTTCCTCCGCGGTCCGCACGTGCAGAAATCCGACGTCCTGGGCACCCACCTGTCCCGTGAGCTTGGCGCCAAGGTCGATCTTCTGGGGCGCGCCGTTCTCGTCGAGGCCGATCCGGCGGCTGAAGAAGGGCTGCACCACTCCGGTCATCTGTTCGGGACGGAAAAAGGTGGAGCCGTCCAGAAAGAAGTCGCGCTTCTCGGGAAAGAACAGCGGGAATCGCGTGAGATTTACCAGCCGCTGATCCACTTCCGTCTGCGCGAAGTCGGTGTTGACCGTCAGGTTCGCCCGGAGATCCGGAGTGAGGTTGTAGACCAGGTCGACCCCGACGTTGGTGTCCGTGTTCAGTGCCCGGGCTGGGGTCGCACCTGGCGCATCGAATGTCGTCGACGCGACGTACGGCTTGATGTCCAGGCCATGGCCCTGGGTGACATTGCTGAGGCCGAGCAACAGTCCCGCATTCGCCATGCGGAAGAGACCCTGATTCCTCTCGTGACCCGTCCAGAGGTTTTCTTCGTTCTTGCGGCGGATGGTCCGCTGGAAGTTGATGCCCCAGGCGGGGGCGGTGGGATCGAAGTTCAGCGTGCGGAACGGAATCTCGATTTCGATGGTCCACCCGGTGTCGGTCACGCGCACGCGCGCGTTCCAGATGCCGTCCCACGCGCGGTCCATGCCGCCGGCGCCCATGAGCGAATCCGCCATCAGCCCTGCCGGATTCATCTCGAAGAAGTACCCGCTCTGCTGGTTCAGGAACGTGTCCATCGTCCACATGAACCGATCGTCGGCGGGCAGGAACGCGTCGCGCTTCATGGCGTTCCCGCGGAGATCATCCGGCTCGGAGTCGAAGCAGTACACGCCCATGTACAGGCGCTCGGTATCGAAGAGGATGCGGACCTCGGTGCGTTCGGTCGGGGTGCCGCCCAGGATCGGATCCTGCTGAATGAAATCGGCGGCCGGCTGCGCGCGCATCCAGGCCGCCTCGTCGAGCACGCCGTCGAGGACGACCCGCTCGCCGTCTCGCAGGCGTTCGGCCGACATCACGCGGCGCCCGGCGGGCGCCGCCCGCGGCTCCTGTGCCAGGGATGATTCGGCGGCAAGCGTGACAAGAACGCCGGCAACCACGGCCACACGTACGAGGCGCTCAGAGCGGCGATCAGGCACGGGTGGGCCGGGAGAATAGCACGCGCCGGATCGGTTATCCTTGAATCTCGCGTCGGGACATGACCGGTCCCGACATGCACCCCGCGGTGAGGTGGCTGAGCGGCCGAAAGCGGCGGTTTGCTAAACCGTTGTACGACCTTAAAGTTGTACCCAGGGTTCGAATCCCTGCCTCACCGCCAATTCCAGACATTTGAAACCGCACCCGGCGTGATCGCGTATCAATAGCGCCGGTGACAACCAGCGACGCCGAACTGGCTCGACAGGCGCTTGAGGGGTCGCAGGAGGCGTATCGCACGCTGGTGTCCCGCTACTCCTCGGCGGCAGTCAACATCGCCGCCCGGCTCGTGCGCGACCGCGCGCTGGCGGAAGACCTCGCACAGGAAGCCTTTGTCCGGGCCTTTGCCCGCCTCAAAACCTACGATCCCCAGCGCAAGTTCTCGTCCTGGTTCTTCCAGGTCCTCCATAACGTGTCCGTCGACCACCTTCGGCGCAGGCGCCTCGAGACGGTCTCGCTCGATGGCCTGCAGACGGACGGCTATTCAGGGCCGCCGACCGACCCTGCGGCCTCGCCCGAAGCTGCGGCCGAGCGGACGGCGCTCGGCTCCGCCTTGAGGGCGGCCCTGCTGAGGATTCGCCTCGCATACCGCGAACCGCTCGTCCTCAAGTACCAGCAGGGGCTTGGCGTTGAGGAAATCGCAGAAATACTTGGGCTTCCCGAAGGTACGGTCAAGACTCACCTCCACCGGGGCCGCAAGGAACTGGCGGACATTCTGGCGGCCGCCGGCTGGAAACCTGATTGAAACCGGTGCCGGTGAACCTCCGTAAAGAAGGGCAGGACGACCTGATGGAGATCCAAGGGCAGATGCCGCCGTGGAAAGACGACGACCCGGTGGACGGAGCGTTCATGCGGCTGTTTTCGACCCTGCCCCTCGTGGAGCCGTCCGCCGGATTCATCCAGCGGACGGTGGACGCCGCCTGGGAGGCGCAGGCCGCGCGGCGCCGCTGGATCCACTGGGCCGCCGCTGCCGCCGTCCTGACCGTGGTGGGGAGCGCGTCGATCGTCGCGATGCTGGGCGCGCCCGCGTGGGTCGTGCTGACCGCCGCGCAGGCCGGGGCCGGATCCGTGATGACGCTGGTCTGGTCCGCGACCGCCGTCGCGGAATTCTGGGGCCTGATGGTGAGCGCGGGTGCGGCAGTGGCGCGCGTCGCGGTGATGCCGCAGAGCGTGGCGGCACTCGTCGCCACGGAACTCCTCGGCGCCGCGGCGCTCTATTCGCTGCACCGTCTGCTGCGCGCCGAAGTGCGGTTCCGTAGCTCAGGGCCGTTGTGTTTTTAGGGATCAGGGATCAGGGATCAGGGATCAGGGATTGAAAACATGAAATTGTTACTGCGCTTGCTGCTTCCTTTGACATTGGTGCTCGCATTCCAGGTGACCGGCTACGGCCAGGCCGCGCCGCCAGCAGGCCTGCGCGATCGCGTCGCCATGCGCTTCGACATCGTCGCGCTGCAGCAGGGCGTCGCGCTGGTGCCGCGGGAGGCCGCCAGCACCGTGCGGATGGTTCAGGTCCTCGACGGTGTCGTGACCGTCGACGGCGTCAGCCTCACCGGCGGCCAGCTGCGCGATCGTCTCGGCGCGGACGCCGATCTTGTGCTGCAGGTGAGTTACCTGGATCGCGAGCAGCAGCGCGCGCTCGTGACAGGCGGCGTGTCGGGCGACACGGGCGGCGCCGGAGCCACGTTCGATCCGCCGCCAGCCGCGCCCGCGCCAGATACGGTGGAACGCTCCGAAGTCAGGCGCGGCGACATCATCCGGTTCGGCGACGAGGTGACCGTCGGCCGCAACGAGCGTGTCGAAGGGGACGTGGTCGTCTTTGGCGACTCCGCGGATATCGACGGCGAAGTGACCGGTGACGTCACCGTCTTTGGCGACGAGCTGCGATTGGGACCAGACGCGATCGTTCGCGGCGATGTGAACGCCATCGGCGGCAACCTCGATCGGGAAGACGGCGCCCAGGTCTTCGGCGAAGTGAACGAAGTGGGGCGCGGGCGCGGTCAGGTCAACGGCGACTGGTTCGGTGACCGGGCGTTCGGCGGAGCCTGGTCACGCGTGTGGGGCTTGGGAGCCACCATCTTCCGCCTCACGGTGCTGATTCTCGTAGCGTTGATCATCGCGGCATTCGGACGGAACGCGGTTGAGCGCATAGCGGCACGGACGGTGGCCGCCCCCGTTCGTTCCGGATTGATCGGCCTGGCGGGTCAGATTCTCTTTCTGCCTGTCCTCGTCCTCACGGTCATCGTGCTCGCGGTCTCGATCGTCGGAATCCCTCTGCTCATCCTCGTTCCGTTCGCGATTCTTCTTTTGATGCTCGTCGCGCTGATTGGCTTCGTGGCAGTCGCGTATCAGGTTGGTGGACGGCTGATCGGAAAGTTCGGCTGGAACACGACCAACGTCTACAGCGCGGTGGCCATCGGGGTCGTGGCGATTGGGCTGATGACGTTGCTCGGCAAGCTCGCCGGCCTGGCGATCGGGTTCTTCGTCGCCCTGCCGCTGACCGGCATCGGCTACCTGCTGGAATATGTCGCGTGGACGCTGGGCTTCGGAGCGGCGTTGCTGTACTGGTATGAGATGCAGCCTGGATGGGTGGGGTCTCGGCGGAGAGCGGCGACGGCGCCTGTGGCGCCGCCGCCGGCAGAGTAATTACTGTCCCATCGCGACGACTCGCGACGCGGCGCACTCTTTCATGATGTCGATGAACTTCGAGAACTGGTCCCGCGTGTAGACGAACTCGTTGAGACCAGTCGGGTTCTTCCGCAGCGCATCCATCCAGCCCAGTTCGTTGCCGAAGAGCCCGGGATGGCCGTTGAACAGCGCCTGCGCGCCCGCCGCCTTCGCCATATCGAGCGCGCGGTGGAACGCGGTCAGCGACGCGCGGTCGGGAGTAATGTTGGCACCCGACAGCATCAGGGCCGTGATCGGTTTGCCCTGGTGGCGGAGCGGAATCAGGTACGCCAGCGAGCCGACCGTGTGCCCGGGGGTCACGTGCAGCGTAATCGACGTGTCACCGAGCGTCACCTTATCGCCGTCCTTGATGACGATGTCCCGCTTCGGCCGCGGCCGCGCCGCCTGCGCCGCGCTCTGGTTCGGATTCGGCCGCTCGATGAGGTCCCAGTCCTGCGCGCTCATCGCGATGCGCGTCTTGTACTTGTCCTGGAAGTACGGCGCGGCGCCGAAGTGATCGAAGTGGCCGTGGCCCACGACGATGTACTTCACCTGGGCCGGATCCATCCCGATCTTCTTCAGTGACGGCTCGATAATCTCGGTCGCTTCGGCCACCGTGTTGAGCGCGTCGATCATCAGGATCCCGTCGCTCGTCTGAATGACCCACGCGCCAATCGTGTCGTAGCCGATGTACCAGAGGTTGTCGAACAGCTTCACCGGCTCGACGACCTTCGGCGGCGCGGGCTTCTGTCCGGCGTTCTGCGCCTCAAGCGCGGGCCGCTGCGGACCGAGCGCGCCGCAGGTGTTTTCCCAGCGCATGATCAGTTTGGCGTCGGTGCCGGCGATGGCTTTCGCCTTCGCGACGTGCGCCTGCGCCTCTTTCGAGCTGGCGTATTCCTCGGCTGTCGGATAGCCGCGTCCGTTGGCGGCCGTCGTGCCCCCGGCCGCGGGAGCCCCGCCACGTCCCTGCTGGGCGGTGACGTCGATCTGTAGCGCCAGCGCCGCGAATGCCGCGACCGCCAGCCCGATGATGAATTTGCTCCGCATGTCTTTCTCCTACAGGAACAGCGTGGTCTGGCTGAACATCAGCCAGCTGACGATGGCGCCTATGACGGTCATCGACAAGCCCCACGCGAGCAGCTTGTTGAACAGATTCTGCGAGTCTACTCCAGCGGGAACACCCGCCATGCACAGGGCGCCGGTCGTCGAGAGCGGCGACAGATCCACCAGGTGCGAGCCGACGTTCATCGCCGATGCGACGGCAATGGGATCGACCCCGCCGAGCCGTTCAACGAGCCCGGGAACGGTGGGCAGGAATGCGGGCAGCACCACGCCTGACGTGCTGCTGTACACCGACACCACGCCGGTGACGAACGCGACGACAGCCGTGACCGACTCCGTGGTCGACAGGCGCACGAGCAGATCGGTGAAGAGATTCAGCCCCTGCGTGCGCTCCATCAACGTGATGAGCACCGTGACGCCGGTGACCATCAGCATCACGCCCCACGGCATGCTGTGAATGGCTTCCTTTTCGTCCGCGGCGCGCGCGAACGTCAGAATCGTCGCCGCCGTCAGCGCCGACATCCCCACTTCGAAGTTGAACCCGATCACCGCGATCAGCAGCCCGAAGATGACCGACAGCGTCAGCCAGTGGCGCGGCTCCATAGGCTGGATGGTGATCTCCACGGCCGCCTCGGTCGACTCTCCGCGTTTGAACAGCTTCAGCCCGCCAAGGATCGCGTAGCCCCCGAACGCTACGAAGCTATGGCCCAGGATGTTGTTGATGAAGGTCTGCCATTCCAGCCCGGGAAATCCCATGCGGGCCATCACGCTGTTGGCGACGACACCCGTCGGTGAAAACGGCGACAGGCTCCCGGCGAGTGCGCCGTTGCCGATCATGATGGCCATCAGCAGGAACGGAATGCGGGTGCGGTGCGCGACGAGCATCGCGGGAGGCGCGAGCAGCGCCGTCGCGCCGATGCTGCCAGGCCCGATCGACGCGAGGCCGAGCGCCAGGAAGAAAAACATGATCGGCAGGATGCCGCGGTGCCCGCGGCAGAGCCGGACGGCGCGCTCAGTGATGCGTTCGAGCGTGCCGTTGCCGCGCGCCATGCTGAAGAGCAGCGTGACGCCCGCGAGGGTGATGAAAAGCTGTGTGGGGAAACCTTCGAGGATCTCGCCGACCGTCATGCCGCCGAGCAGGACCCCGACGATCCATGCGGAGGCCAGACAGACAATGCCCACGTTGATCGTGGTCACCATGCTGAGGGTGACCGCGATGACGAGGGCGGCGACCGAGATCCAGGCGAGGTCCACGAGACCGGCCGCGTTAAGCCGCGGCGCCCGTCTTCTGGCTCTTGAAGTAGGCGCGCACCTTCGCCGGATCGAAGTCCAGGAACGTGCCGCCCGAGGCGAAGTGCTGGATGAACACGCGGCCAATGGCCCACGTGAATCCAGCCGCAAAGCCGGGCACCGCAACGGCGCCGAGCACCTGCCCGACGACGGGGATCGCCCGGATGAGGCCGCCGCCGAAGCCGTATCCGACTCGGGTCGACATATAGCCACCGAGGAGCGACGACACGATCGGGCGGACGCGGTCCTTCTCGAAGGGCACGCCGTAGACCTCGCCCAGTTCGTGGAGCATCTTGACCTCGATCCCGCTGATCGCGGCGAAGTCAACGAGCGGAATGGGAATCAGGCCGGCGCCGGCCGCATACATGGCGTAACGGCGGACGATTTCTTCCCCTTGGCGATCTTGCTCAGTCATGGTTCTCGTCTCCTCAACGAAGTCGTGCGTAGCGGGCGGCGTGCTTGAAGGCGTCACAGTATAGCCGCCTTCCGTAGTCGAGCGGTAAACCCAGCCGGCGCCGCCCGCGGTGGCGGGAGCCGGCGGCGTGATGTCGAACGATCGCTTCGCGGCCGCGCGTGTCCGCGGTTTACCCTTGACCGATTTGGCTCTGACCGGTTTAGCTCTGGCGGGCCGCGCTGTCATCCCGTACTACCGCGCTGCCGTTTGGGGACCGCGGCTATCAGCATCAGCGCGCCGACGATGGGCGAGAGCAGTATCGACGCAAAGAAGTAGCCCCAGAACCCGAAGCGGTACCGCTGTCCCACCATGGCGATGAGCGCGGATCCAAGGACCCATGCCAGTACCAGAATCATTTGGCCTCTCTTACTGGAGGGAGTATCTCACTGAGAATCCCCCGAAGCATACCGGCGTTCTGTTCCAGGTGCGGACCGGCCAGCATCTTCCTGTGCTCTCCATGCCCTGAGTACCGCTTGAACCGGCCGCTGGTGGCGCGTGCCCATGCCGGCTTGCTCGACACCAGCGCGCCCGAGTAGTCATGGACGTCATCCGGGCCGGCGGCGCAGCCGATCACGTGGATGTCGGCTGTAACCTGTTCCAGATCAAGGGTGTTACCGGCCCAGGCGAGTGACGCGGCGATCCGTCGTGCCGCCTTGTCCCGCAGCACCGCGGTCGACACAAACGGACGCACGTGATCGTCGTCCAGGAACTGGCGGGTGAGCTGTTCGACGATGTCGGGCGGATACGGCATCCGGTTCAGACGGACGGCGGCGTCGATCATCACGAGCGCCGACACCCGCCGGCCCGCGCGTTCCAGCTGCCTGGCCACGTGAAAGGCCAGGTTTCCTCCGGACGAGTACCCGATCAGCACATATGGCCCTGACGGCTGGGCCTCCTCGATCTGACGGGCGTAGTCGCGCACCATCGAGAGCGAGTCGACAAAGTTGAACGCGTAGAAGGAATAGTCGCCAAGCGCTTTTGCAAGCTGGATGTAGCCGGCCGCGTCGCCAAGGCCTGGCGGGAAGGCAAACAGCGCCGGCCGTCCGGGCGTGCCGAGCAGGACCATCGATGCATCGGCGATCTCGGCGCCGAACCGGACCTGGTCGAGCACGGCTGCGGCCAGTCCACGCACGGTCGGGTGGTTGAAGAGCGCCGTAAACGGCACCTCCACTCCAAGGCGCCGCGAAATACCGGTCATGACCTTGACGGCCTGAAGGCTGTGGCCGCCGAGCTCGAAGAAGTTGTCCGTGACGCCTATATCCGGACGCTCGAGCACGTCCTGCCACACGTCGAGGACCGCCCGCTCCGTCTCGCCGGCCGGCTCGAGGCAAGGAGCCACTCGCGAAGACGACTGTCCTGGATCCGGAAGCGCCGCGCGATCCACCTTGCCATTGGCCGTCAGTGGAAACCGATCCAGCCGGACGAACCTGGCCGGCACCATGTACTCCGGCAGCACATCCCTCAACGCCGCGCGAATCGCAATCTCGTCGATGCCGGGCTCTGCCGTGAAGTACGCGGCCAGATCGGTCACCCGTCCGACACCCTGCCGGGCGACGACGACCGCCTGGCGGACTCCGGCGATGGACTGCAACTGAGTCTCGATCTCCGCGAGCTCGACGCGGTAGCCGCGGATCTTCACCTGATTGTCCACGCGTCCGACGAAGTCGATGTTGCCGTCGCGCCGCCAGCGTCCCAGGTCGCCAGTGCGGTACAGCCGCTGCCCGGCACGGAAGGGATGCGGCACGAACTGCTCGGCGGTGAGCGCAGGCTCCCCAATGAAGGCGTCGGCCGGACGCGGCTGTACGCCGCCGTCAACAGCGATACGGCGACCATCTCGCAGGCCACGGCGCCGCTCATCATGGCGTGCCAGGGCGCGTCCTGGTCGTCTTCAGCCTCGTCTACATCCTCATCCTGTCGCCGATGGCGTTCCGGCTCACGGTGCTGCTGGTGGCGATCGGCGTCTCCATCCACTTCCGGAACAGGAAGGAGCTGATGGGCGAGCTGCAGCGCGCATCGGCGGCCGAGAACACGTTCTTCGAGGGGCTGACCCACCTGCTCGACGGCTTCAAGGAAGTGAAGCTGAATACCAAGCGATCTGACGATCTGTATGCCCACCTGTGTGACACGGCACAGCAGGTAGCGACGCTCAAGACGGCGACCGGCCAGCGCTACGCCGACTATTTCATCTTCACGCAGGTGGTCTTCTACGTGCTGCTCGGCACCATGGTGTTCGTGCTGCCGGCCGTCAGCGAGGTCTATTCGGAGCAGGTCACACGGATTGCCGCCGCCATCCTGTTCATCATCGGCCCGCTGACGCTGACTATCAGCCTGATTCCGGTGCTGCGCGCGGCCAACCACGCCGTGACCAACATCACAGCCCTCGAGGCGGAGCTCGAAGCGGCCGGCGAGCTGGCGCGCCAGAAGGAAGCCGGACTGGCGCAGGCGCCAGAGACGTTCACCAGGATTGAAGCGCGGGACCTGGTATTCATCTATCGAGACCGCTCGGGAGACGCGTCGTTCACGCTCGGGCCGATGGATCTCGCGATTCACCAGAACGAGACACTGCTCATCGTCGGCGGCAACGGCAGCGGCAAGTCGACGATGCTGAAGCTGCTGACGGCGCTCTACTACCCGACATCAGGGACGATTTCGCTCGACGGGATCGACATCAGGACCCTCGGCTACCGTGCCTATCGGGAACTCTTTGCGGCTATCTACTCGGACTACCACCTGTTCGATCGCCTGTACGGGCTGCCCAACATCGACGACAGCCGGGTCATCAGTCTGCTGCAGCTGATGCAGCTGGAGAAGAAAACACGCTGGCGCGACGGCCGCTTCGAGAACCAGGAACTGTCGACGGGGCAGAAGAAGCGCCTGGCGCTCGTCATCAGCCTGCTCGAGGACAAGCAGATCTACGTGTTCGACGAGTGGGCGGCGGACCAGGACCCGAGCTTCCGCCAGTTCTTCTACGAAACGCTGCTGCCCGACCTCAAGGCGCGCGGCAAGACGCTCATCGTCGCGACGCATGACGATCGCTACTTCAGCGTCGGCGACAGGGTGATCAAGATGGAGCTTGGCCGGATCGTGTCCGACACCAGGCCAGACAAATCGGCAAGTTAGGCCCAATTCCAGAGGTACGTAGAGTCCGCCTTCAGGCAGACCTCAGAGCGGCCGGCAGACGAAGCTCCAGTCCGTCCGGCGCGGCGAGGTCACGGCGGCGGCGATCCTGGCGTTCGGCAGCGGAAACAGCGCGAATCTCCACTCGTCGCGAGCGGCGCCCGGAACATCCCACGCGATCGTTCCGTCGGCAGCGAACGCGAACGCCACCTCGTTCAGCGGACGGGCGAGTCCGCGCCCGATGGCCTTCAGGTAGGCCTCCTTCAGCGTCCAGAGCTCGATAAAGCGTGTGGCTCGGCCGGGCGGGTCGCACGCCATCAGCGCATCTGTTTCTCCCGCGGTGAAGTACCGCGCCGCAATGTCCTCCCCGTCCGCTACCCGATCGATCCGCTCGGCGTCGACGCCGACATCCGCATCGAGTGCGACGGCGCACGCGACCAGACCGCGGGTGTGTGACAGGTTGAACGAGAGTGGAGGGGCGCCGAGCCAGGGGACAAGCGCCGGTTTTTCGCCCGGCGGCGCGTCGAAGATCCACGCGGGCGGCGCGACGGGCGCGTAGAGCGACAGCACACGCCTCAGGAGGGCGTGTGCTGCGGCAAAATCACGTCGATCTTCGGGGAAGACGAATCGTCCGTACCGGGCACGTTCGTCGGCGGAGAGCAGCGCCAGCGCCGCCTGTAGATCCTCGTCGCCCGGGTGATCCGTCACCCGGTACCAGACGTGAACCTCTGACGGGCTGAGAGTGATGCTACAGCCTCACTGGCTTGCCCGGGAGCACGCCTTTCGCCGCAACCGCGATCACATCCTTGATGGCCTTGGCTTTGTCGACCGACTCCAGCTGCGTCAGCAGCTCACGCGTCGCCTCGGGTTTGAGCACCAGGTTTGCGCACTCGTTGAACTTGTCGTGGAGCTCGTCGGGGGTGAACGGCTTGTCGGGGCCGCCGCGATAGCGCTCGTCGGCGTCCTGGACGATCGTCTTGCCGTCCGTGAGGTCCACCTCAATCGTGCTGCGCATCTTGTCGAAGCCGCGCGCTTCAATCGCGGCGTCCTTCACGGTGGTGACCTTCTTCATCATCGCCTGCGCCGGCGCGCTGCTGACGAATTCGTCCGTGAACTCGTGGATGCCCGCCTTCCGGCGGAGAAGGAGGCTCGACATCATGAACGGCAGGCAGAACTTCGCCTCGAGCTCCGTATTCGCGAACGGGTAGCGCAGCGGATTGAGGATGTTCGAACCAGCGCGCACCCGGACCGCCTTCACCTGCTCCGGCTTCACATCGTTTTCTTTTATGAGCTTCAGCATCGCATCCATCGTCGGATGGCCGAGGCTCCCGCACGGATACGGCTTCAGTGATACGCCGGGGGAAACAATGCTGGGCGGATTGCCGAGCGCGCCCACAATCGACTTCTCGACGAAGCCGGCGCCGAGGGTAAAGACGCGATAGAAGCCCCACGGACTATCGAGCGCGTCCTTGCCGCCGGTGTGTCCGAGCTTGGCCAGCTCCGCGGCCATCACGCCGTTCTGCGCTGCGCGTCCGACGTGGAGCGGTTTCGTCATCGTGCCGAAATTCAGACGGATGCCGGAGCTCATGCTCGACGCCATCGCGAGCGCATGTCCGAGCTGTTCGGCGTTGAGGTTGTACAGCTTCGCGGCGGCGATCATCGCGCCGAAGGTGCCGAACGTGCCGGACGAATGGAATCCGTTCTTGTAGTGCGTCGGATCGATCGCCTCGTTCATCTTGCATTCGACTTCGAAGCCGATGAGGTACGCCTCGAGAAACTGCCTGCCCGTGACCCCGAGCTTCTCGCCGACCGCAAGGCTTGCGGCCAGCGGAGGGATGGTCGGGTGGGTGAGGAGGCCGAAGATCCGATCCGGCGACGACGACAGCTGCGTGTCGTCGAAATCAAGCGCATGGCCGGCGGTGGCGTTAATCAGCGCCGCCGACGCCGTGCGGCACGTGAATGTCTCGCCGCCAATCACGGTGGACTGGCCACTCTCGTTGCCTGCCTTGACGTAGTCGCGGACGATGGCCGATCCGTGCAAGGCGGAGCCGGCCAGGATGACGCCCATGCCATCGATGACGCACTGTCTCGCCAGGGAAATGGCCTCGGCGGGAAAGGAGTCCAGCGAGGTCTTGGTAACGTAATCGATGACTGCAGCGGTTGCGTGGGTTTCGTTGGACATGAAATCTGAGGCTACATCGGATCGCGATCCTGCCTCAAGCATGGCAAGATGCATCGGATGCACCCGCTCATCGGATTGATGCTTGGCGACGCCACCGGCATCGGGCCTGAAGTGGCCGTCAAGGTGCTCGACGCCGGCGCCGCCCACGACGTCGCCCGAGTCGTCGTCGTCGGGGACGCGCGCGTCCTGGAGCTCGGGATGCGGGACGCCGGCGTGCAGCTTCCGTATCAGGCGTACAGCCGGATGGAGGATGTCCGGTGGCAGCCCGACACGATTTCCGTGCTGGATCTGGGAAACATCGACCCGGCGTCGTTCCCGCGCGGCGAAGCATCTGACGTCTCCGGACGCCTGACCGGCGACACCCTGAAAACGATGATCGACCTCGCACTGGCCGGGAAGCTGGATGGCATCTGCTTCGCCCCGCTCAATAAAGGCGCGCTCCATCGCGGCGGGTGGCATTTCCCCGACGAACACCAGATGTTCGCGAAGCTGACGAACCACGAAGGCTTCTTCGGCGAGATGAACGTGATCCCGGAGTTCGCCACGTTTCGCGTCACGTCACACGTGTCGCTCAGAGAAGCGCTGACGCTCATCACGCCGGAGCGGATCGAGTCGGCGGTGCGTCTCGCCGATGCGACGCTGCGCGCGCTCGGCAAGAATCCGCCTCGGATTGGCGTGGCCGCCCTGAATCCTCACTGCGGTGAAAACGGTCTCTTCGGCGACGACGAGATCCGCATCATCCGGCCGACGGTCGACAGGCTGCGCAGTCAGGGGATTGGCGCCGTCGGTCCGATCTCGTCCGACACGATCTTCCTGCGCGCGAAGCGCGGCGAGTTCGACGGCGTGGTGATGATGTACCACGACCAGGGACAGATCGCGACGAAGCTCCTGGGATTCAACAAGGGCGTCACCGTCACCGCCGGACTCAAGACCGTGTTCGCGACGCCCGCGCACGGAACCGCGTTCGACATCGTGGGGCAGGGAAAGGCGGATCCCGGAGCGCTGGAATTCGCGCTTCGGCTCGCGGCACATCTTGCAGCCAGCCGCGCCCATTGACAGCGTGCTGGTGGTGGCGTTCGGCGGACCCAACGGTCCCGCCGACATCCGCCCCTTTCTTGAACGCGTACTGAAAGGGCGGCGCGTCACTCCTCAGCGCGTCGAAGAAGTCGCCCACCACTACGAACTCTTTGGCGGCGTCTCGCCCATTACCGCGCTGACAGAGCGACAGGCTGCTGGCCTGTCGGCGCGACTGGCGACAGCAGGGCATCCGCTGCCCGTCTACATCGGCATGCGTAACTGGCACCCGCTGCTGCCGGACACGCTCAAGGCGATGCACCAGGCCGGCCGGCGCCACGCGATTGGATTCATTGCGGCGCCGCATCATTCGTATTCGAGCTGCCAGCAGTACCGGGAGAACGTCGCCGATGCGCGGGCGCAGCTGCGGGAGGCAACCGGCGGCGACATCGACGTCACCTACGTCGGGAGCTGGTTCGACCATCCGTTGTTCGTTGAGGTCAACGTGCGTCATATCCGGGCGGCGCTGGAGCGCCTGCCGCAGGACCTGCGGTCCGCAGCGCGCCTCGTCTTTACTGCGCATAGCATTCCGACATCGATGGCGGATGCGTCGCGATATGCGGAGCAGCTCCGCGAGTCGGGACGGTTCGTAGCCGCGAAGCTCGGCGTCAGTGACTGGACGGTCGTGTTCCAGAGCCGCAGTGGCCGTCCCGACGATCCATGGCTCGAGCCGGACGTCTGCGCCTACCTTCGAGCGGAACGGGCGCGCGGACTGCAGGCCGCGGTGCTATGTCCCATCGGATTTGTGTGCGACCACATCGAGGTGCTGTACGACCTCGATCGCGAAGCGGCGGATGTCTGCCGTGAGATCGGGCTGCCGGTGGCGCGGGCGGAAGCGGTGAACGACGATCCGCTGTTCCTCGACATGATGGCGGACATGGTGCTGCGGACGCTCGCGCGACCGACCCTGCCGGTTGTCCGCGCAGGCTGAAGCCCGCGCTCTACATCAGACATCTGCCGTGTGCAGAGCGCAGGCTTCAGCCTGCGCGTCCCAGCGTCCAACTTTGCAGCACACGCCGGCAAGAACAGAATCTCCCCAGATGACACGCGGCCACGGTTGTGGCCTCGAACGCAATCGGCTCCACCTGCGGCGGCAGTTTGGCGTGACCGAGGGTGATGTGCGGGTTGTAGGCGTGCAGCGCCGACTTCAGCCGGTAGCCAGTCACCCACATCACGTCGCCCACCCGCGCGTCTCCGTCGACAAAGGCCGAGGCCGTGGCCCCGGGCCTCTCGAATCCACGTAGCGTCTCCATCAACCGCTCGTGCAGCTGGAGCAGCGCGTCGGTCCGGTCGATCTGCATCCAGACCGAGCTGCCTCCGCGCCCGCCGCCAGTAACGGTGAGCGAGAGTGGTGGATGGGCGTGAAGGACGGCATCAAGCCGGTAGTAGATGGCGTGGAGCTCCTCGACCGCCACGAACTGCTGTGTGAGTGTGATGTGCGGCAGGCGATCCCCGTCGAGAAGCAGGCCATGCGACTCCGCCGGGGGGAGCGCGGCGCTCAGTCGAATGGCTCGATCGGCAACCGCGGTCGGTGGCAGAATGGCAACGTCGAGCGCGAGCACCTGTGCCAATGCGACGCCTCCTTCCAGTCGTTCTCATCCTCGTCGGCAGCGTACTCCCGGCTGCCGCGCAGGCGCCGGTGAGTTACCGGTTTTCATTTCCCGAGCCCGAGCACCGGTGGATGCAGGTCGATGTTAGCTTCGCCGATCTGCCGGCTGGCCCGCTCGAGCTGCGGATGAGCCGGTCCTCGCCGGGCCGCTACGCCGTCCACGAGTTCGCGAAGAACATCATCGACGTGCGCGTCACCGACACGGCGGGCCGCGCGCTTGCCGTCACCAGACCCGATCCCCATCAGTGGACCGTCCCGTCGCACTCGGGGGCCGTTCGCGTGACGTATCGCATCTTTGGCGACCGCATCGACGGCACGTATCTCGCCGTCGACAGTACGCACGCGCACATCAACATGCCGGCTGCCGTGATGTGGGCACGCGGGCTTGAAGAGCGTCCGGCCACCCTGACGTTCAGCGTGCCCACCGGTTCCAACTGGCGCGTCGCGACGCAGCTGATGCCGGGCCCGGACGCGTTCACATTCACGGCTCCAAACCTTCAGTACCTGATGGACAGTCCGACCGAGGTCAGCGCCCACGCGGTGCGGACGGTGACGCCGCCGGGCGTCAACGGTGCGACGTTCCGTCTTGCCGTGCACCACACGGGCACCGATGCGGAGCTCGACGCCTTTGCCGGCGACGTCCAGCGCATCGTCGCGGAAGCGCGGCACGTCTTTGGTGAGTACGCCGCGTTCGACGCCGGCACGTACACGTTCATCGCCGATTACCTGCCATGGGCGTCAGGCGACGGCATGGAGCATCGCAACAGCACGATCCTCACGAGCGGAAGCTCGATCCGCTCCAACCGGATCGGCCTGCTCGACACCGTCTCGCACGAGTTCTTCCACAGCTGGAACGTCGAACGCATCCGGCCCCGTTCTCTCGAGCCGTTCAATTTCGACGATGCGAACATGTCGGGGGAGCTGTGGCTGGCCGAAGGATTCACCAGCTATTACGGCCCGCTGATCATGGCGCGGGCGGGGCTCATGGCGGCCGACGAACTGGCGGACGAGTTCACAGGCGTCGTCAACACGGTCCGCAACAATCCGGGTCGAACGGTCCGCACGGCCGAGGAGATGAGCCGGCTTGCTCCTTTTGTGGATGCCGCTGCCGCCATCGACCGCACCGCCTTCGACAACACGTTCATCTCGTACTACACGTGGGGAGAGGCGATAGGTCTCGGGCTCGACCTGACGCTTCGCGACCGAAGCAGCGGGAAGACGACGCTGGACGATTTCATGCGCGCGCTCTGGACGCGGCATGGCCGATCAAAGAGCACGCGCCCCGGGTATGTCGATGCCCCTTACACGATGGCGGATCTCAAGGCGGCTCTGGCGTCGGTCGCCGGCGACGCCGCATTCGCCGACCAGTTCTTTGCGCGATTCATCCAGGGCCACGACGTCGTCGACTACGAGGCGTTGCTGCGCCGCGTCGGGTTTGTGATGCGGCAGGCGGCGCCGACGGCCGGCTACGCGGGTCAGCTTCGCCTCCAGGAAGTCCAGGGAAGGCCCCGGGTGATATCGGCTGTCCCCTTCGGGTCGCCGGCCTACGCCGCCGGGTTGGAGCGCGACGACATCATTCTGGCAGTCGACGGCGCTGAAGTACGGACCGCGGACGATGTCGAGCGCGGCATTGCGAACGGCCGGCCTGGAGACCAGATCGCCCTCGTCTTCGAACGGCGCGGCAGCCGCGTGACCAGCACGCTGAGACTGGCGGCCGACCCGCGTATCGAGGTGCTGACGGTGGAGCGCGCCGGAGGCACGCTGACAGCGGAACAGCGGCGGCTGCGTGACGGATGGCTGAGCTCGGGTTCACGGAACACCTTTTGAAGCGGGACACCCTGTGAAAGCCGACACTCTGATGAAAGCGGTCGACGCGCTGTTCGCGCTTCGCGAGGCCGCGAAGCATTTCATGCCCCCGCGGGACGAGCGGCCCAGGTCCATTCAGCACGCGCCTTCGCTGCCGCCCGCATCTGCGGCCCAGGGCCCAGGTGGACCGCTTGAAGCCCGTCTGGCCGGCGTCGTCGTGGCGGCCCTGAAAGAGGCCTTCGACCGCGATCACGCGCGCCTCGAACTCGAGCGGTCACAGATAGACGACCAGCGCCGTCGCTCGGAAGCGGCGCTCGGACTGGAGCTCCGGCGGCAGGCGGCGGACCGGGAGCTCGCGCGGCTCCGGCTCGTGGCCGGCGCCGCCATGATCGGGTGGATTGCGTCGGTCGTGATGCTCGGCGCCGGGTTCGTCGGCGAGTCAGCCGCAGCCCGTGCCTGCATCGCGGCAAGCTGGGGACTACTTCTGGCCGCGCTTGGCGCGGCGTTCACCGGCCAGCAGCGAATTGGTGCGTCGCTCCCCCCGCCTCCAGGGTTTCCTCCAAGCGACTCGCCGGTTGCTGGCGGTGGGACGGCGGGCGCGGCGTCTTTGTGGTTACTCCTTGCAGGTCTAGCGGTTACGGCCGTCAGCCTGCTGTTCTAGGCTGGAGAAAAACATGCTGGGTCGGATGCTGATGGGCGCGGCGGCGGGAACGGCGGCGGCAATCCCGATGACGGCGTACTGGGAATACATGCACGCACGGCTGCCGGGCGAGCCCGCGCGCCCGCTGCCGCCGCGCGAGATCGTCGAGGCGATCGCCGTGCGCGCCGGCGTCAGCCGCCAGCTGTCGGAGCGCGACGTGCAGAATCTCACGCTGGCGGGCCATTTCGGCTACGGCGCCGCGACCGGCGCACTGTTCGGGATGGTTGCGCCGCGCGGAGCGGCCACCAGAGTGGCCGCCGGCGCACTCTTCGGACTCGGCGTCTGGGCGACGAGTTATCTCGGATGGCTGCCCGCGGCCGGGCTGCGCCAGCCGGTGCAGTACGACCCGATCGATCGGACGCGGCTGATGATTGGCGGACACGTCGTGTGGGGAGTGACGCTCGGGCTCATCGCCGCTCTGGGAACAGGACACCGGGCGAGAGCTTCCACGACGGATCCAGCGTTCGTTTGACGGCGCGCATCGCGTCCACGCCGGTCTCCCCGTAGAGCTCGCGCAGCATCTGCTGCTTCAGGGCCGAGCGCCCAACGCCATGCTCGGCCAGGGGCGCGCCTCCCATCGCAATCACTCCCTTCGCAATTTCCAGGAGCGCCTCCCGTCCCCGCACCACATCGTCGAGAGACGCAGGCATGACGTTCGGATGGAGGTTTCCGTCGGACAGGTGTCCCCAGATGGCGTACGTCAGGCCCCGACGTGCGAAGCAGTCGCGATAGAGCGCCAGGCATTCGGCCATGCGGTGGAAGGGGACGATCATGTCGCCGGCCGTTTTCTGGATGTCCGGATGAATCGAGGCCTTCGCGGCGGCCACTCGCGCATTGACCGCCGCCGGGACTGCCTCCCGCAGCTCGAACAGCCTGGCTGCCGCGCGATCGTCTCCTGGAGCCGCCACGACAGGATCCCCGGCGCAGCCGCACCGCTCGAGCACCTGGGCGAACCGTTCCAGTGCGCCCGACTCATCCCCGGCAACCTCAATCTGGACGATGAGCATGCCGGATGCGGTTGCCGGCCGCGGCAGGCCGGCGCGCGTGAACGCTTCGTCGGGCAGCTGGGCGAGCGACATCTCGTCGATGTATTCGATCGCCGCGACATCGAGCGGACCGTCGCCGCGCCAGCGTCGGGCTGCTTCGTCCCGCAGCGCGTGGGCGACGGCGATCGCCTGTGCGTCGGACTGTGTCGCCGCGAGCGCCACAGCGCGGCGGGGCGCCGGAATCACACGAAGCGTGGCTTCGGCAATGACGCCCAGCGTGCCTTCGGATCCAACGAACAGATCCACGAGGTCCATTCCGGGCTTCGCAAAGTAGCCGGCCGACAGCTTCGGAACGTCCGGCATCCGGTACGACGGAACCGGCACCCGCGCCAGCTGCCCGCCGGGGCCGGCGATGTCGAACCAGCCCTCGTCCGATGCCGTGACATCCCCGCGTTGCAGCCTCAGCAGCGAGCCGTCAGCAAGCACAACCGTGATGGCTTCGACCCACTGGCGGGTGCTTCCGTATTTGAACGTGGCCGCACCGGCGGCATTGGTCGCGATGGTGCCGCCGACGAATGCGCCGTCAAAGGTAGGGACGGGAGGGTAGTAGAGGCCGTGTGCCGTGAGCGTCCGCTGCAGATCGACAAGCGCGACGCCCGCGCCGGCGCGAACGGTGTGGTCGGTCCCGAGCCCCACGTGATTCAGCGCGCGCGTGCTGACGACCACTTCGCCTCGTGGCGTCGCGCCTCCTGTGAGCGATGACTGGGCGCCGACTGGAAGAATCCGATCGGCATACGCGACGAGCGCCGCCAGTTCGCCGATGTCGCGCGGCCGTGCCACCCCTGCGGTGAACCCTCCGGGTACGTGCGCGGCGTCGCTCAGAAACGTCTGAAGCAGGTCGTCGCGGGTCTCGATAGACGGGACAGGCGCTGCCGGAGGTGGCAGAGCCTCAACGCGATGGGACGTAGAAGGGATCCTCCTGAAGCGGATTATAGGATCCCGCGCTGTCAGTGCGTCGTGCGTTTCCGCTTGCGGCCGGACGAAGGCGCAGTCGTCTTCTTCGCCGTTTTCTTCTTGCGCGCGCGCTTCGGACCGCTTCCGTCCGCGCCGTCCATCTTCACGTTCGACTTGCCGGCTCCCAATCGGCGAGACGCATCATCGAGCTGCCGCTGCAACGACCCAATGACCCGCCCGAGTGATTCCGCCGACCGAAGCAGCAACGAGTGTTCTTCCATCTGCACCTCGCCCCGCTTTCGCGCGGGCGGCGCCTTGCGACGCTTCGCCATTCAACTCCTCCTCGCGGGCCGCGTCTGCCATGACGCTGCCCGGCACGCTCGAGTAGAGCAAGGGGCGGGCCACCACATTTCGCCTGCGAATCGAAAGGTTTTGGGCCTGAATTTACAAAGACTTAAACGGATGAGAGGGCGTCCCGCGGCCGGCGCCGCGCGCTACGGCGTGGCGATCAGTGCCGCTTCACTGGCGAGCCACGCCTCGTACTCGGTGGGCGATTGGATCGTGTAGAAGCCCCGCATCCTGTAGTGACCGAGGCCGCACAGTTGCGAGCACGCAATCTCCCATCGCCCGGTCGCGGTCGGCGTAAACCAGACCGGCTGCGCGATGCCGGGAATGGCGTCCTGCTTCACGCGCATCTGCGGCAGCGCGAAGCTATGCACCATGTCCTTGCTCGAGAGATGGACGATGACCGGGCGATTTACCGGCAGGTTGAGCTGGTTGATCGTCGTGATGTCGTCGCGGCCGGCGGGGTCGGTGCGATCGAGACCAAGTGGATTGGACGGCCCGAGCAGCTCCAGACTCGTGCGACCGAAGCGGCCGTCGGCACCCGGGTAATGGACGTTCCACGCGAACTGCTCCGCGACCACTCGAACGACGGTGCTCTGCGCCTCAGGCGGGAACGCATCCAC
The DNA here is from genome assembly GCA_945903265.1 of Candidatus Sulfopaludibacter sp. SbA3. GTDB lineage: Bacteria > Acidobacteriota > Vicinamibacteria > Vicinamibacterales > UBA2999 > CAXNKG01. The sequence continues at coordinate 103,857 of CAMDNQ010000007.1, read as the reverse complement.
GCGGGCGCTCCACAGAGGCACGGAGAAGAACACGAGCAGGGCGACTTCCGCGACCAGGACCGCGCCCTCGATCACGGTGGACCAGCGGCCGCGCAGGCCGTGGTAGCTCGCGTCCCGGTGCGCCGTTCGCCTGAACCGGATCAGCACATAGGTGAAGAAGATCGTCCATCCGACGAAGAGCACCGCCATGAGCGCATGCACCAGCACCATCGTCTGGTCGACGCCGGCGGCATGCGCCGAGGCGGCAGGCGGAAGGCCGAGCCACTCCATCATCACTGCGGTATGGGATTGGTGCGCGCCCGCCGCGCGAGCGACACGAAGAACCGGGCGAAGCAGGCGAGCACGCAGACCGTGACGCCGAGCAGCACGAGGATGCCGGCGTTCATGCTCTCGCGCACGATCGGCTCCACGGCGCCGAAGCAGACAGTACAGGCCGTCATAGCGTGATGTGATCCATTTCCGCCCACAGGATGGACACGAACAGCGCCGCAAACAGGAACATCGTCAGCGCAAGCGGCCAGTACACCATCGGGCGCTCGCCTTTGAGGTGCATGAAGAAGAGGATGACGAGCGTCGCTTTCGCCGTCGCAATCGCCAGGCCGAGCGCAATCGTCGGCGCCGTCGGCAGCTGCAGGTACGACACGCCGACCGTGACGAGCGTCAGCACCAGCAGCGCGCCGAAGATGCCGATGTATCCCCTGACGTGCATCACAGCAAGTACAACACGGGAAACAGAAAAATCCAGACGACGTCGACGAAGTGCCAGTAGATGCCGGCGATTTCAACCCGGTTGGTGAACCGCACGCTATCCGAGCGGAACATCGCGCTTCCAGGCCATAGCAGGTAGGCGTTCACGACCATACCCACCAGCACGTGGATCGCGTGCACGCCGGTCATCGTGAAATACAGGCCGAGAAAATTGTCGGTCGACGGCAGCAGGCCGTGCGAGAACTTGTCGTTGTACTCGATCGCCTTGACCACCATGAACGCCGCGCCGAGCACCAGCGTCAGTCCCATGAACAGGCGGAAGCGCCGCAGCTCGCCGGCCTTTGCGGCGACCCACGCGAGCACCATCGTGATCGACGATGAAATCAGGATGACGGTGTTGAGCGTCGCAAACGGCACGCTCAGGACGGCCGACTGGTCCGGCCACGACGTCGATCCCGAGCGCAGCAGCGCGTACGCGGAGAAGAGCGATCCGAACAGCATCACTTCTGATGCGAGGAACAGCCAGATCCCCAGCTTCGGATTGGTCAGGCCCGTATCGGGACGCACATCCGTGGTGTAGGGAATGTGCACGGCTATTCGGCAGGACCGCTTCGCGGGGCCGGCCCGACATTCTGAGGCAGGAAGTCGGTCGGCTCGCCGGGCACGCTGTACTCGTACGGATCGCGATAGACGCGAAGCGCCGCGACCGGCCCCGTCTGCCATTCGAGCGTGGTGGCGCCCCACGGATTGTCGGTAACGGTTCGCGGTCCTCGAAGGCTCAGGAACAGGTTGACGATGAAGAACAGCTGAAAGAACGCGAGACCGAAGGCCGCCATCGACATCGGGATGTTGAGCGAGAGGACCTCCTGCGCGTGCGCGTACACCGCACCGCCATCCCAGAGCCGCCGGTTCACGCCTGCGAGCCCCTGCACGAACATCGGCAGGAAGATCACGTTCATGCAGATGAGCGACCCGACGAAATGAATGCGGCCGAGCGTGTCGTTCATCATCCGGCCCCCTGTCATGCGGGGGAACCAGTGATAGATCCCCGCGAAGAGCGCGAAGATCGTGCCCGGCGCCACCAGATAGTGGAAGTGGCCGACGACGTAGTTGGTGTCGTGCAGCGGGATGTCGGTCGTCGCCAGTCCCAGCGGAAGGCCTGTCAGTCCGCCGATGCCGAACATGGGCAGGAACGCGAGCGCGAAGAGCATCGGCGTCGTAAACCGGATCGACCCGCCATACAGCGACAGAATCAGCGAGCTCAGGATCACGACCGACGGAATCGAGATGATCATCGTGGTCGCCTGGAAGAACGCGCTGATCACCGTGCCCATGCCGGTCAGGAACATGTGGTGCGCCCACACCACGAACGAGAGGAAGCCCAGGACGAACAGCGAATAGACCATGAGGCGATAGCCCCACAACGGCTTCCGCGTGTTGTTGGTGATCACTTCGGCGACGATGCCCATCCCCGGCAGGATCAGGACGTACACCTCGGGATGCCCGAGGAACCAGAACAGGTGCTGCCAGAGAAGCGCGTTGCCGCCCCCCGCGACGTCGAGCGGCTGGCCGCTGACCGCGAGGCCGCTTGGCAGGAAGAAGCTCGTGCCGGCGAGGCGATCCATGCCCTGCAGGAGCGCGGCGGCCTGCAGCGCCGGAAAGGCGAGGAGCAGCAGAAATGCCGTCACGAACTGCGCCCATACAAAGAAGGGCAGCCGGAACCACGTCATGCCGGGGGCGCGGAGCTGCACGATCGTCGTGATGAAGTTCAGCGCGCCGAGCAGCGACGAGAAGATCAGGCACAGCATGCCGGCCAGCCACCATGTCTGGCCGTTGCCTGGCGCGAGATCCGAGAGCGGGGGATACGACGTCCAGCCGTTGTTCGCCGCGCCGCCGGGGACGAGGAAGCTGCCCAGCATGATGGCGCCGCCGACGAAGTAGAACCAGTAGCTCGCGAGGTTGAGACGGGGGAACGCCATGTCCGGCGCGCCGATCTGCAGCGGAATCAGGTAGTTACCGAAGGCGCCGACGGCCAGCGGGACAACGCCGAGGAACACCATGATGGTGCCGTGCATGGCGCCGAGCTGGTTATAGAACTCGGGGAGGATCACCCCGCCCGGCGCATTTGCCGCCCCCAGCAGTCCGCCGACATAGGGCACGGGCTCGCCCGGATAGGCAAGCTGCCAGCGAATCAGGACGACCAGCGAAAAACCCACGAGCAGGAAAAAGAGGCTCGTGAATCCGTAGAGCAGGCCGATGATCTTGTGGTCGGTGGAGTAGAAATGCTTGAGGAACAAGAAGTTGGCTGGATTTTATAGAATGCAGCACATGGTCGCAAGATTTCGAACACTGCTCGCGGCCCTGTTCGTGATGCAGACTGCTGTTATCGCCGGCGCACAGACCGCCGCAGACCCGATTCGCTACACCGTCAGCTTTCCGGCGCCGCATACCCACTACATCGAGATCAGTGCGGCGGTGCCGACGGGTGGCGCGCCCGCGGTCGATCTGATGATGGCTGTCTGGACGCCAGGGTCGTACATGGTTCGCGAGTACTCGCGCCACGTGGAGGCGGTGACCGCCGTCAATCCTGATGGCCGCTCGCTGGAGATCGACAAGACCGACAAGAACCGGTGGCGGGTGGCAACCGGCGGCGCACGGACGGTGACGGTGAAGTACCGGCTCTATGCGCGCGAGATGACCGTCCGCACCAACTGGGTCGAGGCGGACTTCGCGATGTTGAATGGCGCGCCGACGTTTCTGACGCTGGCCGACGGCCGCCCGCGGCCCCACGAAGTCATCATCCAGCCGGCACGGGGATGGCGCGTGTCCATGACGGCGCTGCCGGAGATGGGCGGCGGCGCGCATCGCTACCGCGCGCCCGATTTCGACACGCTCGTCGATTCCCCGATCATCGTCGGCAATCCGGCCGTCCACGAATTCAGCGTCGGCGGAAAGCGCCACTACCTCGTGAACGTCGGCGAGGGCGGGGTATTCGAGGGTGCGCGCGCGGCGAAGGATCTCGAGGCGATCGTCGCCGAACATCTGCGCATGTGGGGCTCGCTCCCGTACGACCGCTACGTGTTCATGAACGTGCTCGCGTCGGTGCCTGGCCAGATTCCTGGCGGCGGCCTCGAGCACAAGGACTCGACGCTGCTGATGGCCGGCCGCTGGGCCACGCGGACGCGCCAGAGCTACCTCTCGTGGCTCGAACTCGCCAGCCACGAGTTCTTTCACGCGTGGAACATCAAGCGGCTGCGGCCCGTCGAGCTCGGCCCGTTCAACTATGAGGAAGAAGTCTTCACGCGGAGCCTCTGGATCGCGGAAGGCATCACCGATTACTACGCCGAGCTGATCGTGCACCGCGCCGGCCTGTCGTCGCAGGCGGAATACCTCGACGCGCTGTCGAACAAGATCGAGGAGCTGCAGACGACCCCGGGCCGCGCGGTCCAGCCGGTCGATCAGGCGTCGTTCGACGCGTGGATCAAGTACTACCGGCCCGACGAGAACTCGGGGAACACGTCGATCAGCTATTACACGAAGGGCGCGGTGGTCGGCTTCCTGCTCGACGCGCGGATCCGGGCGATCACCGGCGGCGCGAAAAGCCTGGACGACGTGATGCGCGCGGCGTATCAGAAGTTTTCGGGTGAACGCGGCTATACGCCCGAGGAGTTCCGGGCGGTCGCCGAACAGGTGGCAGGTCAAAGCCTTGCGCCGTTCTGGGCGAGCGCCGTCGAAGGCACGGCCGAACTGGATTACAGCGACGCGCTCGACGCGCTCGGGCTGCGCTTTCGTCCGGCGGCGCTGCCGGCGCCCGACCGACCCGCGCGCGCCTGGCTCGGCATCACGACACGCGTCGACAACGGTCGCCTGCTGGTGTCGAGCGTCCGCCGCGACACGCCCGCCGTGGCCGCGGGTCTGAACGTCGACGACGAACTCCTGGCGATCGACGAGTTCCGCGTGCGCGCCGACCAGCTCAATGCGCGGCTGGATCAGTACAAGGCCGGAGACAAGGTCACGCTGCTGGTGGCCCGCCGCGACCAGTTGCTGAGACTCGAGCTCGAATTCGGAGCCGAGCCCGCGCGTCAGTGGCGCGTCGAGCTGGACCCGAACGCCGGCGCCACGCAGCAGCAGCAGCGCGCGCGCTGGTTCAAGCCGGGGGCATGACGTTCGACCCGAAGTACATCGACCACGTCCTCACCGACAACTTCGAGGACGCCAAGGCGCTGTTCCTTGCGCCGCTGATGGCGATCCACTACGCCCACCTCGTGATGCTGGCCCAGCGCGGCATCGTCACGGGCGACGAGGCGCACGCGCTGCGGAGCGCGCTCGACTCCATTTCCGTCACGAAGATCCGCGCGACGCCGTACGGCCACCAGGCCTGTGAGGATCTCTTCTTCCACGTGGAGCAGCTGGTCGAGCAGGCGTGCGGCGACGATGTCGCGGGCCGGCTGCACACGGCGCGCAGCCGCAATGACATCGACATGACGATGTACAGGCTCCGGCAGCGCGAGTGCATCCTGGGGCTGTTCGACGCCACGCTGAGCCTGCGCGAGGGCCTGATCGCACAGGCCGGCCAGCATCGCGAGACGCTGATCGCCGCCCTCACGCATACACAGCCCGCCCAGCCGTCCACGCTCGCGCATTACCTGCTGGCGGTGATCGAACAGCTCGAGCGCGACGCGACGCGGCTCCGGGCCGCGTTCGCCTCGACAAATCGATGCCCGCTCGGCGCATGCGCGATTACCGGGACCGGATTTCCCATCGATCGTCAGCTGACAAGCCACCTGCTCGGATTCGATGCGCCGACCGGCAATACCTACGGCAGCATCGCCACCGTCGATTACCTGCTCGAGAGTGTGTCGGCGGCCGCCGTCCTGCTGGCCGGCCTCGGCCGCGTCATCCAGGATCTCCTGCTGTGGAGCACGATGGAGTTCGGGTACCTGCGGCTTGCCGATGGCTTCGTGCAGGCGAGCAGCATCATGCCGCAGAAGCGCAACCCTGTTGCGCTCGAGCATGCCCGCGCCATTGCCAGCAAGGCGCTCGGCCAGGCGGGCGCGGTAATGGTGACGGTGCACAACACGCCGTTTGGCGACGTGGTCGACACCGAAGACGATCTTCAGCCGCTCGTCGCCACCACGTTCCGTGACGCCCATCGAGCGGTCACGCTGGTCGACGCGGCGTTGCGGGCCGCCTCGTTCGACGTCGCGCGGCTCGAGTCGCGCGCGGCTGCCGGCGGGACGACGCTGACCGAACTGGCCGATCACCTGGTCCGCGAGCATCGCGTGCCGTTCAAGACGGCGCATACGATCGCAGCCCGCCTGCTGAAGGCGTATAGCGATCGGCCCGGCGCGCCACTCGGCGCCGCGCTTGCGACCATTTCGGGCGACCTCCTCGGCGTGCCCCTGCAGTACACGGACGCGCAGATCGCCGGCATCCTGAGCCCGCGGCACTTCGTCGACGTGCGACGCACGCACGGAGGGCCGGCGCCGGCCGAAACCGCCCGGGCGCTCGCCGATTCGACGCACCTCCTCGCGGAGGATACGCGGTGGCGGGCGGAGATCGCCCGCCAGCTCACGACCGCTCAATCGCAGCTTCACGCACAGGCGCAGGCACTGTGAGGCAAGCACTGTGAGAGCGAGCTACATCAGAGTCCTGATCATCCAGGCAATCGTGCTGGGTGCCCTCTGGCTGCTTCAAGGCGCGTTTCTCTAAATGCATCCCGTCGACTGGACCATCCTCGTCGTCTTCACCGCCTGGATCGTCTACGACGGGCTGAAGCGCACGAAAGACAGCCAGGATCTCGACGGCTACCTCCTGGCGAAACGGAGTATTCCGTGGTGGGCCGCCGGCATTTCGGTGATGGCGACGCAGCTGAGCGCCATCACGATGATCGGGACGACGGGGCAGGGCTACAACGACGGCCTGCGGTTCATCCAGTTCTACTTCGGGCTGCCGGTGGCGATGATCATTCTTTCGGTCACGCTGGTGCCGTTCTTCTACAAGTCGGGCGTCTACACCGCGTACGAGTACCTGGAGAAGCGGTTCGACGCGAAGACCCGGACGTTCACGAGCTTCCTGTTCCTGATCTCCCGCGGCATGTCGGTCGGCGCCGTCGTGTCGGCTCCGGCGGTCGTGCTTTCACTCGTGCTGGACTGGAACGTGACGGCGACCGCGCTGGCGATTACCGCGCCGGCGGTGCTGTACACGATGTTCGGCGGGGTGCAGGCGGTCACCTGGACCGACGTCAAGATCATGGTCCTCGTCGTCTTCGGCCTGTTCGCCATCATCGTGGCGGCGCTCGCAGGTCTTCCCGAGGGCGTGGGGCTTGGCGATGCGCTCGGCGTGGCGGCTTCGACGGGACGCCTGCGCACCTTCGATTTCTCGTTCGACCTCACCAACCAGTACACCTTCTGGTCGGGCACGATTGCCGCCGTGTTTCTGTTCTGTTCGTACTTCGGCACCGATCAGAGCCAGGTGCAGCGGTACCTCACGGCCCGGTCGGTGAACGAGGCGCGGCGCTCACTGCTCGTCAGCGCCTACTGGAAGATTCCGCTCCAGGTCCTGGTGCTGCTCCTGGGTGTGATCGTCTTCGTGTTCTATGTGTTCAATCCGCCGCCGCTGCTCTTCAGCGAGGCGGAAGAGGAGCGGCTCCGCGGCAGCGGCGCGGCCCCGGCCTATGCGGTGCTCGAGCGCGAATTCGGCACGGCGTTCGAGGCGAGACGCGTCGCCGCCGCCGAGCTCGCGGCCTGGCGCGACACCGACAATGCCGTCGAGATTGCCGCTGCCCAGGAGGCGTTCCGGCAACGGAACACGGCGCTCGAAACCGTACGTGCCGACGCCATGGCACTGGCGCGCGAGTCCTCGAACCAGCGCGCGTTCACCGACGTGAACTACATCATTCCGACGTTCATCCTGACGCAGCTGCCGATCGGGCTGATCGGGCTGCTCATCGTCGCGATCATCATGGCGGCGACCGACACGATCGCCGGCGAGCTGAACTCGCTGTCGACCGCGACGGTCATTGATTTCTACAGGCGGCGCGTGAAGCCAGTGGCGCCGGACTCGCACTACCTGAATGTCTCGAAACTCGCGACAGGGGCGTGGGGACTCTTCGCCTGCGCGGTGGCGGTCTGGGCCGCCGAGCTCGGTTCGCTCATCGAGGTCGTGAACCGGTTCGGGTCGTTCTTCTACGGGTCGATTCTGGGTGTCTTCATACTGGCGGTTGGCGTGCCGCGCGCAAATGGGAACGGCGCGTTCGTCGGTCTTCTCGCGGGTATGGCCTCGGTCGCGTGGGTTGCCAGCTATACCAGCGTCGCGTTTCTCTGGCACAACGTGGTGGGCGCGGTGGTGGTTGTGATCGTCGGCCTGGCGGTGAGCCTGATGACAAGTCAAAGGTCAGAAGTCAAAGGTCAGACGTAAGTTCGCAAGTGAGATAAAGTCAGAAGTTTCAGGGAGCGTGAATGGCGAAGATCAAGGTGAAGACCCCCGTCGTCGAGATGGACGGGGACGAAATGACCCGCATCATCTGGCAGAAGATCCGCGAGACGTTGATCCTGCCGTATCTCGATATCGACCTGAAGTACTACGACCTCTCGGTGCAGTCGCGCGACCAGACGAACGACCAGATCACGATTGACAGCGCCGAGGCGACCAAGAAGTACGGCGTCGCCGTGAAGTGCGCGACCATCACGCCGGACGAAGACCGGGTCAAGGAATTCAACCTCAAGCAGATGTGGCGCTCGCCCAACGGGACCATCCGCAACATCCTCGACGGCACGATCTTCCGCGAGCCGATCATTTGCCGCAACGTGCCGCGCATCGTGCCGCACTGGGACAAGCCTGTCGTCGTCGCACGCCATGGCTTCGGAGACCAGTATCGCGCGCAGGACTTCAAGTTCCCGTCGGCTGGTACTCTCAAAATCAGCTGGACGCCCGATGGGGGCGGCGAGCCGATCGAGCGCGAGATCATCAAGACCAAGGGGGCCGGCATCGCGCTCGGGATGTTCAACCTCGCCTCGTCGGTCGAAGGTTTCGCCCGCGCCTGTTTCACCTACGCGCTGGGGCGCAACTATCCGGTCTACCTCTCCACGAAGAACACGATCCTCAAGGCCTACGACGGCTTCTTCAAGGACACGTTCCAGCAGGTGTTCGACGCGGAGTTCAAGTCCGCGTACGACGCCAAGAAGCTGACGTACGAGCACCGGCTGATCGACGACATGGTGGCCTCGAACCTGAAATGGAGCGGCGGCTACCTCTGGGCTTGCAAGAACTACGACGGCGACGTCCAGTCCGACACCGTCGCGCAGGGCTACGGCTCCCTCGGCCTCATGACGTCTGTGCTGATGTCGCCCGATGGGAAGTCTGTGGAAGCGGAGGCCGCGCACGGCACCGTCACCCGCCACTTCCGCATGCACCAGCAGGGGAAGCCGACGTCCACGAATCCGATTGCGTCGATCTATGCCTGGACCCGCGGCCTGCAGTACCGCGGCAGGTTCGACAACACGCCCGACGTCGTGAAGTTCGCCGAAACGCTCGAGCGCGTCTGCGTCGACGTGGTTGAATCCGGTCGCATGACGAAGGATCTGGCGATCCTCATCGGTCCGGACCAGCCGTTCCTCAGTACCGACGAGTTCATGAACGCGATCGACGTCGAGCTCAAAAAGAGAATGAGCTGAGCATGTCCGACCGTCCTCTCGTCGCCGTCGTCATGGGATCGTCCTCCGACTGGGAGACGATGCAGCATGCCGCCGAGATGCTGGATCGGTTCGGCGTGGCGTACGAGAAGCACATCGTGTCTGCGCATCGCACGCCCGTCTGGATGGCGGAATTCGCCGAGGCGGCCGAGGGACGCGGCATCGAAGTGGTCATCGCGGCCGCTGGCGGCGCGGCGCACCTTCCGGGCATGGTGGCGGCCCATACGGTCGTCCCCGTGCTCGGCGTTCCCATTCAGAGTGCCGCGCTGCAGGGTCTCGATTCGCTCCTCTCGATCGTGCAGATGCCTGGCGGCGTGCCGGTCGGCACCCTGGCGATCGGCAAGCCGGGCGCCATCAACTCCGCGCTCCTGGCCATCGCAATCATTTCGGGATCCCGGCCCGACCTGCGCGCCAGGCTGCGGGCCTTCCGTACCGAACAAACCGACAAAGTCCGTCAGGAACGCCTGCCGTGAGCGCGCCGTTCAGTGCTGGTGGTCCGGCCAAGGTCATCGGGCCGGGCGCGGCGCTGGGCGTCCTGGGCGGCGGGCAGCTGGGGCGCATGTTCGCCATTGCGGCACGGCGCATGGGCTACCGCGTGCACTCGTTCTCGCCGGAAGGCGACTCCCCGGCAGGACAGGTCGCGGATCTCGAAATCACCGCGCCCTACGAAGATCTGGATGCGCTCAGGGCGTTTGCAGGCGGCGTACAGGTCGTCACCTTCGAGTTCGAAAACGTGCCGATCGAAGCGATATCGGCGGTCGAAGCGCTCGCGCCGGTGCGCCCGTCCGCCGTGGCGCTTCACACCGCGCAGCAACGCGCCCGTGAGAAGCAGTTTCTTGCCGACCGGGGCGTCCCAACGGCGCCATTTGCCGCTGCCGCCACACTCGACGAGCTCCGGGAGGCCGTGACGCGCGTCGGCACGCCGGCCATCGTGAAGACGGCCGCCTACGGGTACGACGGCAAGGGTCAGCACAAGGTCACGACACCAGCGGACGTCGAGCACATCTGGACCGCCATCGGCCATCAGGAAGCGGTCGTCGAGAAATTCATCAGCCTTCAGGCGGAAATCTCCATCGTCGCCGCGCGGGGTCTCGACGGCGGAATCGCCGAGTTCCCGGCATTCGAGAACCGGCATCGCAACCACATCCTCGACCTGACGACGGTGCCGGCCGCGATCGATCCGGGCTCCGCGAAGAAGGCCACGGAGATCACGCGCACGATTCTGGAGGAGCTGCAGTACGTAGGAGTGCTGTGCGTGGAGTTCTTCCTCAGCACCGACGGCGAGCTGCTCGTCAACGAGCTGGCGCCGCGGCCGCACAATTCAGGACACCTCACGTTCGATGCGGCGATCACCAGCCAGTTCGAGCAGCAGGTGCGCGCGATCTGCGGGTTGCCGCTCGGGTCGCCGGCCATTCCGCGCCCGGCCGCCATGGCGAATCTCCTCGGCGATCTCTGGGCCGATGGCGAGCCGAACTGGGCCGCTGCCTGCCGCTTCCCGGACGTGAAGCTGCATCTCTACGGCAAGACCGAGCCGAGACCGGGCCGCAAGATGGGCCATCTCACCGCGACGGGCAAGACTGTCGACGAAGCCCAGGACCGAGTCCTGGCCGCGCGCGACGCACTCCTCCTCTAAGGCGCCAGAGTCAGCGTATGAATGGTGGCGCCGGGCAGGAACGGTGTCGCTTCCCCCTTAACCCACGCATCGTGCGAGTTGGCGTAGAACGGCGACAGAGGATGGCCGCTCTGTCCCGTGGGCATGTGCATGATGCCTTCGGCCTCGCGCCCCGGTGAGACGACCATCCGCTCTGACGCGCCAATGGCGCCCCAGTGCACGCGCGGCGTGTAGAGGTCTCCGGGCAGTTCCGCGAAGGGCATATCGAGGCGACGGCCGATAAAAGGGAGCGCCTGGGAGAGCGGGTGGCGGAAGGCCGTCACGTTGTACTCGGCCCAGGTTCGATCGCGCAGCGAATCGCTGCGGTCGCGCATCGCCTGCGCGATGGTTTCATCAACCGCCGCGATCATGAATGCAGCCCAGGTCTCGTAGGCGGGGTCGAGCAGGTGCCGCGGCTGCGCGGAGAGAAGCTGCCAGATCGCCGCATCGCGGCGGCGCACGGTCGTGTAGTCGAACGAGGGATCCGCCTCGTAGCACTCAGACAGGACAAACGCGATCACACGCGACGAGGCGACCTCGCGGAAGGCCCGGACCAGCCGATACGCGGCGGAGTCGGACTGCACCTGGCCGGTCCACCCGCGGTCCACGATCTCGCGGAACTCCGCGCGCGCCGCGGAGCCGCTCCCCGCGTCGCTGTTGAGAACGTTGAGCAGGAGCGTCCTCCACCGTTCGAGAAATGTTGACGACGTGTCGAGCTGAATGGCCAGCAGGTCGCGCTCGGCGAACTGCGTACGTGCCGCGAGTCGATCGCGGATGATGCGCGCGCGCGATCCAATCTCGTAACTGCCGTCGCCGAGCGTGTCGAGCATGTCGCCGTCCGCCACTCGCGCATTTGCCGTCCAGACGCGGCCATCCGGCGGATCGACCACGCGCGGATACTCGGCATCGGCAAGCCATCCGTCCCACCGCCGCGATCCATCGGCCCACGACGTCGGCAGCCGCCCGTCGAATCCGATGCGGCGGGGGATCGAGCCGTACACGCTCCAGCCGACCCGGCCCGAGCGGTCGGCCGCGACGATGTTCTGGCCGGGTGTGCCGAGGCCATTCGCCTCGTCGAACGCTTCGTCGAGCGAGCGAGCGGCTTCCATCGGACGGACCGAAACGGCGAGCCGTTCGGCGTCATGAGCGACCCACCGGTACGCGCGCCTCCGCCCCTGGGCGTCCGGTTCGAGGAGCGGGCCCCAGATCGTCCACACCACTTCGTGCATCACGGTGGGGCCGCCCGCGACCTCTATCCGCTCCTGATGGCGGTCGAACGGCCGCGGTCCCTCAGGCGTCATGTAGCGATCGGGGTCCGCTGGATCGGCATCGATCAGGACAATGTCGTGCCAGTCGGTGTACGTATTGGTAAAGCCCCACGCCACATGCGAGTTGCTGCCGACGACCAGGGCGGGAACGCCCGGAAGCGTGACGCCCGTGAGACGTTGCGGCTCGCCGCCGCGTTCTTCATCCGGCCATTCCAGCGACGCCCGATACCAGGTGTTAGGGACGCGAATGGCAAGGTGCATGTCATTCGCGACGAGGGCGCGGCCGTCGGCGGTCAGTGAACCTGCCACCGCGAAGTTGTTGCTCCCGATCGCCGCCGTTGCACGCTCGTCAACTCCGAACTCCCAAACTCCAACTCCCAAATCCACACGCTCGAAGTCGAGCTGCTGCGGCACGATGACCGGGCGCTTGCCGGCCCGCTTGGACCGCAAGTCGTAGACGTCTGGCCCCGGAACCGGCGGGAGCGCGAAAGGCGCACCCACCAGCGGCGTATCCCACTCGGATCCGCGCGGCGCGAGGAAGTCCACCATCGCGGCCGGCAGCCGCTCCTGCATCGTTCCCAGCGTCGCCTCATACGAGCCGTCGTCATCCTGCAGCGTCACGAACATCGACAGGACGACGAGAAGCGAGTCCTCGGGCTTCCATGCGGCCGGCGTCTGCCGCAGGACGAGATATTCGAACGGCGCGGCCGCGAGCGACTGCAGGCCCGCGTTGGCGCCGGCTGCGTACGCGTCGAGCAGCTCGCGATCGGCGGCCGCCAGCAGGCCTATTGCCCGCTGCGCCTCGGCGCGAAATCGATGAATCCGGATGTCGCGGTCGAGCGGCAGTGCGCGGGCGCCGACAAGGGCCGACAGCTCCCCGGCGGCGCGCCTCCGTGCGAGGTCCATCTGGAAGAAGCGATCCTGGGCGTGAAGAAAGCCGGTGGCCCGCGCGGCGTCGACGCGGTTGAAGGCGTGCACGGTCGGGATACCCAGCGCGTCGCGGGTAATCCGCACGGCGGCCGTGAGTCCGGGCAACTGGCGGCGGCCATCGAGCTGCGCCAGGCTGCCCCGAAGCTCGGCCCGTGCCCAGAACGCACCAGCGACCGCCCCGGCGGCCAGGACGAGCAGCAGGATCAATACGATACGCAGGAAGACACGCATAGGGGCTGAATGCCGCTTGAAAGCGTGAGCGGCGGGCGGAGGCCATCTTAGCCCCAAGGTACAATTCCCGACGACTGATGCGAACCCGCTACGGCACATCCCCGTGGGGTCCCTCGACTGCGCTCGGGGCAGGCCCGATTCCCGCCTCTCGTGTTCCGAGCTTTCCGCGCTTCAAGGGCGATCACACCGCGGACGTCGTGATCATCGGCGGCGGTCTCACCGGATCGGTGGCTGCGTATCTGTGTGCATCGGCCCGCCTGAAGACGATTCTGCTCGAGGCGGATCGGATCGGCCTGGGGCAGACGGTTCGAGGTGCGGGGATGATGTCCCCGGAGCCGGGCCCGCTGTTCCGGACGGTTGCCGCGCAGCACGGCCTGCGCGCGGCCCGGCTGATTTTTGACGCATGGCGGAAGGGCGCGCTCGATGGGGTGGCGCTGCTGAAACGGCTGCGCGTCAAATGCGACGTCGAACCGCGCGACACATTCACTGCCGTGACCACCCACAACGAGCGCGAGCTCCGGCGGGAGCACGACGCACGCCGGGAAGCTGGACTCGACGCAGCGTGGCTCTTGCCCAAACAGATGCTGTCGCGGCTGAAGCTCGAGGCGGCCGGCGGCCTGAAGACACGCGACGCATTCGCGCTGGATCCGTATCGTGCGTGCATCGGGATCATTGCTGCGGCCCGTGCCGCCCGAGCCGTCTGTTACGAAAAATCGCCTGTGCGAAAAGTGCGCTTCACGCGGAAATACGCGGAGGTGCTGGCCGACGGTGGGAAGATTCGCACCGCGAAAGTGATTGTGGCGACAGGCAGCATGACCGAGGTGTACAAGCCGCTGCAGCGTCATCTCGACGACCGCGCGTCCTACATGGTGCTGACTGAGGCTATGCCGGCGGCGATGCGAAAGGCGCTCGGCGATCCACGCGTGCTGTTGCGCGATCTGGAGGGACTCTCGCCGCAGATCGGCATTCGCGAAGATCGGCTCCTGATCTCCGGCGGCGACCAGCCCGCGATGCCTGAGAAAAAGCGCGACGCGGCGCTCGTGCAGCGAACCGGTGCGCTGATGTACGAGGTGCTCACGCGCTATCCGGCGATTTCCGGCCTCCGGCCCGAGCTCGGATGGGACGCGCCGTATGGCCAGACCGCCGACGGCCTGATGTACATCGGCGCGCACCGCAACTACCCCCACCATGTGTTCGCGGTCGGTGCTCATCCGGCCAGCGTCACCGGAGCGTTTGTGGCCGGGCGGGTCCTGCTGCGCGCCGTGCAAGACGCATCCGAAAAGTCAGACGAGGTCCTTGGTTGGACCAGATGAACCCGGGGAAGGACGCCGTCGACATCCTCGCGTTCGGTCCCCACCCGGATGACATTGAAATCGGCATCGGCGCGACGCTGGCGAAGCATGCCGCCCGCGGCCATCGAGTGGGGTTGTGCGACGTGACCGCCGGCGAAATGGGGAGCAATGGAACCGTCGAGGAGCGGCTGGCGGAGGCCGAGGCGGCGACGACGGTGCTCGGCGCCAGTTGGCGGGTCAATCTCCGGCTGCCCGACCGGGGGATCGGACACGACCCCTCCCACGTGCGCGTCGCGGCCGAGATGGTGCGCGGCGCCCGTCCGCGCGTCGTGGCCCTCCCGTACTGGTCGGATCGCCATCCGGACCATGCGGCAGCGAGCCAGCTGCTCACCGAGGCCGTGTTCAGCGCCGGCTTGCGCCGATTTCCCGCTGCCGGGGAAGCGTGGAAGGCCGAGTCCGTCTGCTACTACTTCATCAACGACTCGGCCCCGCCGTCCTTTGTCGTCGATGTCAGCGAACATTACGAGACGAAACGGCGGGCGCTCGCCTGTCACAAGACCCAGTTCGCGCCGTCCGCACGTGACGCCGTCGCCACACGCCTGACGTCGAGCCGCTTCGCCCAGTTGATTGAAAGCCGCGACGCCCAGTTCGGCGCGCAGGCCGGCGTCGAGTTTGCCGAAGGGTTTATCGTGCGGCATCTGCTGCTGCGCGACGATCTCCTCCCCCCCGGCGCTCGCGCATGAACATCGGGATCGTCTGCTACGCCTCCGTGGGAGGCAGCGGCATCGTGGCCACGGAGCTTGGGAAGGCGCTCGCCCGGCGCGGCCACGAGGTGCATTTCATCAGCACCGAAACGCCGTTCCGCCTGGGCGAGTTCCAGGCCGGGCTGGCGTTCCACCAGGTGCTGACCCCGACATACCCGCTCTTCCGTGAGCCGCAGTACCTGCTGTCGCTCGCGAACCGGATCGTCCAGGTCGCCCGCGAATTCCGGCTCGACATCATCCACGCGCACTACGCCGTGCCCCATGCGACGGCGGCGTTCCTGTCGCGGCAGGTCCTCGCATCCGGGCATCACCCGACGCCGCGCGTCGTGACGACACTGCACGGCACGGACATCACCCTCATCGGCAACGATCCGTCGTATTCGCAGATTGTCGCGTTCTCGATCGAGCAGTCCGACGGCGTGACGGCGGTCTCGGAGAGCCTGCGGCAGACGACGTACGCGGAGCTCGGCGTGACGAGGGAGATCGAGGTGATCCCGAATTTCCTGGATTGCTCGCTGCACCGGCGCCAGACGATCCCGTCGCTCCGCGGCCGCTTCACCGGGAACGATCCGAACGTGAAGATCGTGACCCACGTCTCGAACTTCCGTCCGGTCAAGCGGGTCGACTCGGTGCTCGCCGTGTTCGATCGCATCCGCCAGGCACTGCCGGCCCGGTTGCTGCTCGTGGGAGACGGGCCCGACCTCGACAAGGCGTCGCGGCTTGCGCGCCAGCTCGGCATCACGGATCTGATCGACGTCGTCGGCGCGCAGGAAGAGATCGTGCCGCTGCTTTCGATCAGCGACCTGTTTCTCCTCCCGTCGGCGCAGGAGAGCTTCGGTCTCGCGGCGCTCGAGGCGATGGCGTGCGAGGTGCCCGTCGTCGCATCGAATGTGGGCGGCCTGCCCGAAGTCATCGAGCATGGTGTCACCGGGTACCTGCATCCGCCCGATGCGATCGAGGAGATGGCGGCGAGCGCGATCATGCTGCTTCGCGATCCCGAGCGGCACCGGGCGATAGCCGATGCGGCCTGCCTGCGCGTGCGCGTGGATTTCTGCGCCGACCGCGTGGTCCCGATGTACGAGGAGTGCTACCGGAAGCTGGTTGGTAGTTAGTGGTTGGTGGTTGGTGGTTATGAAAACGGGGCGAGCTTCTTGAACGTCGCCAGCACCCACCGGTAGCCGTCAGGATCCGTGACGGTTCCTGCGCGATCGCCCCACGGCTTGTCTTCCGCGGGATCCACGCCGGCACCGGCATCGCGCGCCCGCGCGAGCGCGCGGTCGACATCCTCGACGTAGGTATACAGCGCGGACGCGCCGCTCGTCGCAGCGGTGACGTCTCCCTTCCGAATCAACATGACGACCGAACTGCCGTGGCGCATCTCGGCGTACCGCGCCTTTCCGTCGGCGTCGCTGAGGACAACCCCGCGAGAAAACCCGAACGCCTTCTCGAGAAACTCGATCGAGGCGTGGACGTTCGCCACCGCCAGGTACGTATTCAGGGCCTGCATGCCTGGCGCAAGGCCGCTGTCGACGACGGCACGCCGGGCCGCGGGTGGCGCCGCAATGCGGCGCCTCGCCGGAAGCGCTTTCTTCTTGGCGCGCCTGGGGCGTGAGGTGGCGCGAGAGATGCGAGAGGGCTTTCGTGTGGCCACGATCAGGCCTGCCGGTGAAGATTCAGGGTGCGCACGCTTGCACAATCGTATTTCAGATCACGAAACTGGCAGTGCCCGGGGGGTCATCAAAAATTCACCGGCGGCCCGGCCGATGCGAGGCATACAATTGACTAGCTTCCATAGATTCCATGCCTAGAGAGAACTGGCCCGTCGAGCATGTGCTCCGGCGCGGGGGGTTCGGCCCGAGTGCGGCCGATCTCGCGCGTTTTGCCACCGTCTCGCCGGCGGCGGTCGTCGATCACCTGGTGAACTACGAGCGCCAGGCGGACGACGTCGACGCGAAGATCGGCAATGCCGACTATGTCGGTGTCGTGCAGAGTGGTGGCGCGTTCTCGCCCAACACCAACATCGATCACGCGCGGCAGCGGTGGCTGTTCCGGATGGCGCACTCGGAGCGTCCGCTCCAGGAAAAGATGGCGCTCTTCTGGCACAACCATTTCGCGACGGCGTACAGCAAGATCGCTGGCGTCTATGGCGCCGTGCAGGCGACGAAGATGATGGCGCTCAAGTCGGGCGAGCTGCCAGGCCCGCAGGGGCAGATCGAGCTGTTCCGTCAGTTTGCACTCGGTAACTTCCGCAACCTCCTCGTCGAAGTGGCGAAAGATCCCGCGATGGTGGTCTGGCTCGACGGCCGCACGAACGTCCGTGCGCGCCCGCAGGAAAACTTCGGCCGCGAGATCATGGAGCTCTTCACGTTTGGCGTCGGCAATTACACCGAGGCGGACGTCTACGCGGCGGCGCGTGTGTTTACCGGCTGGAACCTTCGGCTCGCGACGGCCGGTGGCCGCAACGACGACCCGAACACCTATTACGAATTTTTCTACAACGCCGCGCAGCACGACCCGACCGAGAAGACGTTTACGTTCCCGGTGTCTTCCAGCGGCAGCAGGACGATTCCCGCGCGCGCGGCGGCCGATGGCATGCAGGACGGGATCGACCTGATCACGGCGCTGGCGACCCATCCGGAAACCGCGCGACGGCTGGCCCGCAAGCTGTGGAATTTTTTCGTCAGTGAGCTCGAGGCGCCAGACCCGGCGTTCGTCGAAGCCGTCGCGACCGAGTACCTGCGCGGCAACACGGAGATGAAGCCCCTCGTGCGCTTCATCCTCCAATCCCGGTGGTTCACCCATCCCGATCGCTGGTTCGGGCGTTACTCCTGGCCGGCTGAATTCGTCATTCGATCGATTCGCGAAGTCGGCTGGACCGGCTTCTCCATCGACAGCGTCCGGACGCCGCTCACCAACATGGGACAGACGCTCTTCGAGCCGCCGGACGTCAACGGCTGGGAGCTGGGTCTCGGATGGTTTTCGACCGGGGCCATGCTCGCGCGAATGAATTTCGCCGCCTCGCTCGCGTCGAACCAGCGCTTCAATGTAGCCCGGGCGGTGGGCGGGGTGCGCTCGTCCCCCGATACCCTGCTCGACTGGTTCCTGCTGGAGAAGCTCACGCCGGCGGCGTTCGAGTTCGCGCCGTACCGGGAGCTGCAGAGTTATGCGCGCGCCGGCATCGCGCAATGGACCGGATCGGACGCGCAGGTGAATGCGAAAGTCGCGGGACTCGTCAGGCTGATTGTCGGCGCTGCCGAGTACCAGTTCATTTGAGGATGCCGTGATTACGCGACGAGACTTCATTCGTGACGGCGTCGCGGCGTTCACCGTCAGCTTTGCCGCGCCCGCGTTCCTCAGCGATCTCGCGCTGGCGCAGGGTGTTCGCGGCCGCAACCTGGTCGTCGTCTATCTGAGCGGCGGCAACGATGCGCTCAGTACGGTCATCCCGTATCAGGATCCGTTCTATTACAGCCGCCGCCCGGCGATTGCGATTCCGGCGGGACAGGTGCTGCAGATCGGCAGCGATCGGACCGGCAAGACGCTCGGTCTTCATCCGCGGATGACGGGCCTCCGGGACATCTTCAACGAGGGACGTCTCGCGGTCATCCAGCGCACCGGATACACGAACTCCAGCCGTTCGCACTTCCAGGGGCTCGACATTTACGGCACCGCCGACCCCAATGCGCCTACCGGCGTAGGCTGGCTGGGACGCTACCTCGACACACTGCCGTCGCCGGTCGACGCGCTGGCGGGGTGGAACGCGACGCGTGAAACCCCGCGCGCCCTGATATCGCGTCTCGTTTCGGTGCCGGCAATTCCCGACGCCCGCACGTACAGCCTCTCGAGCCCGAACAGCGGCGCCGAGGCGCTCAACGAACGGACCGCGGCCACCCGCATCGCGTCGCACGTGTCGGTGAACCGCCCGCATCTCTCGTTCGTCAACGGTTCGATCAAGGGCGCGCTCGACACGCTGGATCGCGTCGGAACGGTCAATACGTACGCCCCGTCCGTGGCATATCCCAACAACGGCTTTGCGCTCGCGCTGCGCACGGTCGCCGGCTCGATGGTCCGCGGGATCGGCACGAAGGTCTACTGGGTGCAGACTGGTGGATTCGATACGCACGCGGGCCAGGGGAACGCCGGAGGCGGCTCGTACGCGAATCTCATGGGCACGTTCAGCGACGGCCTCTCCGCGTTCTACACGGACCTCCGCAACCAGGGCTTGCTCAACGACACGCTCGTCCTGCAGTTCTCCGAGTTCGGCCGTCGCATCAGCGAAAACGGCAGCCAGGGTACCGATCACGGCGCCGCGGGGGTCATGATGGCGATGGGTGGCGGTGTCCGCGGAGGCATCTACGGGACCGCGGCATCGCTCGATCCGAATGCGGCCAATCCGACGCTCGAGAACGCGGGCAACGACGTGCGCTACGAGACCGACTTCCGCGCCGTCTACTCGCGCATCCTCGACGGATGGCTTGGCGCGAATTCCGTCTCGCTGCTCGGCGGCGACTTCCGCCAGGGCGCTCCCGCTATCATCTAGTTCATGACAATCAATCGAATCTGGGCCGCGGCCGGCGCCGTGGCGCTTCTTATTGCTGCGGGACCGTCGGTCCGAGCTCAGCAGCCATCAGACGAAGCGAAGCGCGTTCAGGAATCGGCGACGGTCTTCGGCGAGATCATGTCGGCTGAGGATCAGGCCATCCCGCGCTCGATCATGGGCAAGGCGGCCGGCATTGCGATCTTTCCCAACACCGTCAAAGCCGGGTTCATCGTCGGCGGCATGCGCGGCCGCGGCGTCATCAGCGCGCGCGACGGGGCCTCATGGTCCGCGCCGGCGTTCATGACGCTGACCGGCGGGAGCATTGGACTGCAGATTGGCGGGCAGGCAGCGGATCTGGTGCTCGTGATCATCGATCCCCGCGGCCTCGAGACGCTCGTGTCCAACCAGTTCAAGCTGGGAGTCGACGCGGCGGTGGCCGCAGGGCCGGTCGGACGCGACGCCCAGGCCTCAACCGACCTGCAGCTGCGGGCGCAGATTCTCAGCTACTCACGCTCGCGCGGGCTCTTCGCCGGTGTCACGGTCAACGGCAGCACGATACGGCAGGATCGCGACGCGAACCAGCGGTTCTACGGCACGCCGCTCGACACCAAGCAGATCATCTTCGGGCCGGCGCCAGGCTTGCCCGCGCCGGTGCCGGCATGGATCGAGGCGCTGCAGAAATACGCGCAGTAGGCAGAGAGCCCCTTAACCCCGTCGCTCCGTTGGAGGGGGCGGAGGGAACGGGACGAGATCACAGGAGGAACGGAGTAACGGAGGAGAACGGAGAGTTTGTCGTACTCTTCGCCGTTCCACGGACGACGTTTCTGCGCACTTCGGTCCATAAGCCGCCGAAACACGACAGAATCGCCGCGGTCGCACGTTTGCTGTTCAGCAGCGGATGCTTACCGACGCCCCCTTCAACGCGCTCACCAGCCAGATCATTTCAGCCGCAATCGATGTCCACCGCGCGCTAGGCCCAGGCCTTCTCGAATCCACGTATTCGTCCTGTCTGAAATTCGAGCTAACGGATCGCCAGCTGCGCTATACGACCGAGCGGCTTATCCCGATTGTCTATAAAGGAAGTTTGCTCGAGGGCGGGTACCGCGTCGATCTGATTGTGGAAGATACGGTCGTCGTCGAGATTAAATCTGTGGAACGTCTAGTGCCGGTCCACCAGGCGCAGCTTCTGACTTATGTAGGACTGACCGGCTGTCCTGCCGGCTTGTTGATCAACTTCAATGTCCCGAAGCTCGTCGAAGGCGTGAAACGCGTCATCAACCCGCGTCACGCCGCTAACTCCGCCAGCTCCGTTTCAACCTGACTAATCTCCGTTCCCCTCCGTTTCCCCGTTCCTCCTGTGATCTCGTCCCGTTCCCTCCGTCCCCTCCAACGGAGGCTCCAAACGGAGGGACCCCTAAAAGCTGAAGAGGTGCGTCACCTTCAGGATGAGCGCCCGTGTCGGCACTTGTGTGGTTCGCGCGGGCGAGAGCCCGTCCTGGTACCGCGTATCGTTGTACACGATGAAGATGTCGCTGAGGGGGTGGTGGATGAAGTCGAACCGGATGTTCGACAGCCACTGGCGCGTCACACTGTTGTACTGGATGTACGCGTTCAGGAACATCCGCGTCGAGAACGACGCGTCGACACGCAGCGACGCGAGGTCCGTATTGAACGACACGCCTTCAGGCAAATCGATGTTGTCCCGGCTGAAGCTCACGGTCGCCGCCAGCTTCTCGCTGGCCCGGACGCGCATCCCCGCCGTGTAGCCGACGCGTTCCCCGTTGTAGAACTCCCCGAACCGGACGCTGCCGGCCGGCGCAAAACGCCGCGCATTGGTCGGGTCATAGGACAGCTCGTTGGCGTAGAACGTGTGCTCGCCAACCGGAATCGTGCGGCCGGTGGGAATCCCCTGCGGCCGGAACGGCGTCGAGAGCACTTCGAGGTTTCTCACCGTCTGGAAGCTGACGTTCGACGAATCGGAAAATTCTGCCGTGATGACCGGGGACACCGTCTCGGTCTCCAGGCCAAGGGCGTGTCCGGTGAGCGGATTGATCGCGTTGCGATCGAAGCGGGAGTACGGCAGCTCGGCGCGGATCTCGCGAATCCGTGGCGCCAGCACGCGCGGCCTGAACCGGTGGAGCACGCTGCCCGTGAGGATGTCGACGCCTTGCCGCGGGATGAATCCGAGTTCATTCCTGAATGTCTGGCCGAGCGACGTGTAGTTCACCGTATAGATCGTCAGGCCAGGGTCGTATTGAAACCCGGCGCGCCACGCTGTGCCGTCGTCGGTCGCGGTGTGCTGGGACCGCATGTAGAGCGCGTCGATGTTCATCGTCCGCATCGGGTAGAACTTCAGGTCGGCGCCGCCGAGACGATTGGACGCGGTGCCGCGCTCCTTGTCGAGGAAGAACAGGCCCACCGAGGAGTTGCTCATGAACTCCCGGCCGTACCGGAAGACCGAGTAGTTGGCCGATGGCAGAAAACCGAGGCCGGCCGGACGCTCCTCGCGATCGACCTGCATGTTCATGATGCCGATCGTGTTCCGGCCCACCTTGCCGGTCAGCCGCAGCCCTCCTACGACGGGGATAGGCGTCCCTTGCTCGCTGAGTCCAATGGTGCGGCTGAAGAAGGGGACGAAGTTCACGTTGCGTCCGCCGAAGCCGGTCGGCGGGCCGATCTGCAGTGCGCCCTGGTTCTCGAGGAAGAACTCCCGCTTCTCGGGGAAGAACAGGCTGAAGCGGGTCAGATTGACCTGCTGCGCGTCTGCCTCCACCTGCGAGAAATCGGTGCGCCACGTCGCGTCGAGCACCAGGTTCGTGCCGAGGCCGACTTTGACGTCGAGGCCGCCGTCGGCGTCGCCGAGCGTCCTCCGCCCGTCATTCCGCCCCTGCGTCGTCGCGAACGGCTTGATGCGGATGTTGCGGCCTGGAGTGACGCCGCTGATGCCCTCGAGCACACCGGCGTAGGACGTCTTGAACTGGTTGAACTGCCGCGGGATCTGGTTCCACACGGTCTGCTCGTTCGTGTGGCGGATCAGCCGGAAGACGTTGACCCCCCATGTCTGCTCGCTGCCCTTGGGGAAGCGCAGCTGCTTGAAGGGGATGGCTTCCTCGACGTACCACGCCTTCTCGTCGACAGACGACTCGCAGAACCAGACCGTGTCCCAGTTTGCGTTGACGCTGCGTCCGTCGTCGTACGACTGCGAGTCGCGAAGGGCGCAGCCGGGATTGGTCTGGAAGTTATAGGCGTTGAGGCGATCGTGAAACGTATCGAGAATCAGAACGTAGAGGTCGCCGTCGCGGGCGCCTGGGAAGTCGCGCTTCAGGTCGTTGGTCACCAGTCTGTCTGGCTCGTCCTCGAAGAACGTGGCGCCGACGTACAGGTTTTCGTCGTCGTAACGAAACCGCACTTCCGAACGATGTGCTGCCGTCGCCGGAGCGCCTTCAACCGGCTGCATCTGGACGAAGTCGCCCGCGGCGTCGCCCTGCGCCCAGACACCCTCGTCGAGCCTGCCATCAACGGTGATCGAGCCGTTCGGCACCCGCACGGCCTGGACGCGCCTGGCAGCGGCTTCGGCGTTGGTCTGGGCGTGCGCAACCGTAAACGACCCGGCGAAACACAGAGCTGCCGCGGTGAACGCGGCCGTACGGAATGAATGCATCAGAGATCTCACCTACAGGAAACGTCCATCGTAGCACGCGGCTACGATGGGTAAATGGCGCCGAGCGCGGCCTCGAGCGTGGGATAGGCGAAGTCGAATCCGAGCTGATGCGCCTTGTCTGGAAACACGCGCTGGCCGGTCAGAATGGCGTCCGCCATCTCGCCCAGTGCGAGACGCACGGCAAACGCAGGAGCGGGCACCAGCGCCGGACGGTGCAACGCCTTGCCGAGCGTGCTGGCAAATTCGGCGTTCGTCACCGGATTGGGCGAGGTGACATTGAGCGGGCCGGAAATAGCGTTCAACAGCGCCCACCGTACCATCGCGACCCAGTCGTCGCGATGAATCCACGACAGGTACTGCGTGCCAGCACCGATCGGGCCGCCGGCGAAAAACCTGAAGGGGAGCGCCATTTTCGGCAGCGCGCCGTGGTTGGGGGCGAGCACGACGGCGGTGCGAAGCAGGACGACGCGCGCCTCGGGTCCGGCCGCGAGCGCCTCTTTCTCCCACGCTTCGCCGAGGCCTGCGAGAAAACCACTCCCCGGCCGGCTCTCTTCGGTGAGGGGCTCATCTCCGTGCGGACCGTAGATACCCACCGCCGATCCGTTCAGCAGCACTGGCGGTATGCGCCGAACGCTCTTCATCGCGGACACGAGCGTGCGCGTCGATCGTACACGGCTGTTCCACATGTCGCGCTTGTGGGCGGCGGTCCAGCGGCGATCGATCGGGGCGCCCGTAAGGTTGATCACGGCATCGGCGTCCTCCATGACGTGCGCCCAGCCTGTGATCGATCCGTACGGGTCCCAGGCCGCGTGATGACTCTCGGTGACCTTGCGCGTGAGGACGGTGACGACGTGGCCGTCGGCACGGAGCGAGTCGACCAGGGCGGAACCAAGGAAGCCGCTGCCGCCGGCGATCACGATGCGCATGTGCCGAAGATCGTATCCCGGTTGACGGCACGGCCATCACCGGTCCATCGTTTTCGTTGAAAAAGATGCCCTCCGCTGCCAGGCTCGCTGCAAAACCTGCCACCGCCGCCGCGATGTTGCGGGCGCTCCATAAGAGCGCCGAACCGGCGCGTGTCACGGTGCTTCAGGGATTCTTCAAGACCGGACCGGGCGAATACGGCGAGGGTGACAGGTTCATCGGCATCCGGCTGCCTGTGTTGCGTTCGCTGGTACGGACATTTCAGGCTGCGGAACTCAAAGAAATCGAAAAGCTCCTGGCCTCGCCGATTCATGAAGCGCGGCTGCTTGCGGTGCTGCTACTGGTCCGCCAGTACCAACTGGCACGGGAGGACGGCGCGCGGCGTCGTATCTATGAGTTCTACGTGTCGCGCGCGGCGCGCATCAATAACTGGGATCTTGTCGATGTCTCGGCGCCCGGCGTGGTCGGCCGCTGGCTCTTTGAACGCAGCCGGGCACCGCTTCGGCGGCTCGCCCGGTCGCGCAATCTCTGGGAGCGCAGGATTGCAATTCTGGCGACGCACTATTTCATCCGGCAGGGGGACGTCGACGAGACGTTCCGGATTGCCGACATTCTGCTGCGCGATCCGCACGACCTGATTCACAAGGCCGTCGGCTGGATGCTGCGTGAGACGGGCCGCCGCGATCCGCGCCGGCTCAGGGCGTTTCTCGCGACGCGCCACGATCGGATGCCGCGCACGATGCTGCGCTACGCGATCGAGCGGTTTCCTGAAAAGGAACGCCGTACGTATCTGCGGCCTTAGGTCGGATTGAGCGCCTGGCGTTCGCCTTCGACGACGTCGACCCGCGTCAGCACGAGGCCGCCGGCGACAAAGAACAGAATCACCGACAGGATCGCCGCGCGGCTCGATCCGAAGATCGTGACGGATGCGGCAAAGAGCGCAGGCCCGGCGATGCCCGCAAATTTTTCGAACACCGAGAAGAAGCCGAAGTACTCCGACGATTTGTGCCGCGGAATCATCCGCGCAAACATCGATCGGCTCAGCGCCTGGCTGCCTCCCTGTACCGTACCCACCAGGAACGCCAGCGCGAAGAACTGCCAGGTCGTCGTCATGAAATAGCCGAGCGTACTGATGCCGACGTAGACCACCAGGGCAAAGTACAGCGCCTGCTTCGCACCGATGCGGTCGGCGGCCGCCCCGAACAGGAACGAGCACGGAATACCGGTGAACTGGACGACCACGAACGCGGCGATCTGGGCGTTGCGATCGATGCCGATCTCGGCCCCGTAGATCGACGCCATCCGGATGATGGTTTGAATCCCGTCGTTGTACAGCAGGAACGCAACGAGCATCAGGAACGCGTTCCGGTATCCGCGAAGCTCGCGAAACGTCTCTCCGACCCGCGTGAGCGCGACGCGCACCGGATTCTCCTGTCCGGTTTCGTCCCGTTCCAGCACACGAGGGGGCTCTGGCACGCCGCGCAACAGCGGAATCGAGAACACGAGCCACCAGACTGCGACGCTGATGAACGAGAGCTTGATGGCCGCGACGGTATCCGGCAGGCCGAACAGTCCGGGATAGAGAATCCAGACGAGGTTCACGATGAGCAGCACGCCACCCCCGAGGAACCCCATGGCGAAGCCCGCGGTCGACACGCGGTCCATCTCCTCCGACCGGGCGATATGCGGGAGCAGCGAATCGTAAAAGACCTGGCTCGACGCGACGCCGATATTGGCAGCGATGAAGATGACCGCGGCGTACACCCACTCGCCGCGCGCGATCGTCGCCATCAGCAGTGTCGCGATCACGCCGAAGACCATGAAGATGGCCAGCATGCGCTTCTTCATCGCGCCGTAATCGGCGATGGCCCCGAGCACCGGTCCGAGGATCGCGACGATGGTGACCGCGATGGTGGTGGCCCACGCAAAGCGCGCCGTCGCCGCGGCGGGCGTGAGCCCAGCGGCTGCGTAATCGCTGAAGAACGGCGGAAAGACCGCGACGATGACGGTGGTCCAGAACGCCGAGTTCGCCCAGTCGTACATCGCCCACGCGCGCAGCTCTGGTCTGTCAAGACCGATGCGGGACAGAAAGGGCATGCGCATGGCTAGAACGTTTTCCGCGCGATCCATTCGCGGAGCAGGGAATCGATCACCACGTACTGCGGGCCTTCCTTGAGGAGCAGATCCTGCTTCATGAGTGCGGACAGGGAGGCCTGAATGCTCGACGGGCCTCCGAGGCGATGGCGGTTGCGCGTCTCCGCCGACAGCAGTTCGCGGCCGCTCTGGAGCACGACCGCGCGAAGGACGGCGCGCTGCGCGAGTGTGAGCCGTTGCCAGACCGCTTCGAACATCGTGTCCTGTTCGGCGAGGAGCCTCCCGAGCGTCGCGTGCAGCTGGTCGAGCCCCGCCTTCTTCATGCCGGCCGCGCGGATATCGTCCCAGGTTTCGTGAGCGAGACGCTGGACGTCGTATGGAAGATTGCCGGCGAGGTCGACGATCGCGGCGCCCAGGCCCGGCTCGGCGCGGATGCCCGTTCGCCCGAACCGGTTCTCGATGAAGTCCGCGAAGATGTCGGCGGGAATCTTCTCCAGGCGCATGACCGGTCCCGCTTTGTAGAACGGACGCTTGGGACCGATCATCTTTTCCATCAGGCTCGGCTCCGACCCGGCGAAGACGTACCCGACCTGCCGCTGCTGCTGCGCGGCCGCGCGGAGCGCGTGCTCGACGCTCCCGCCGTTGAAGGCGTCGATCGCCTGGAATTCGTCGAGTGACACGATGACAGGGCGCTTCCGCTCGGTACTGAGGCGCCCGGGCAGCGCAAAGATTTCGTTGGCGAGCCGCGTGACGTCGCGCTCCGTCCGCACGAGTGGAAACGCGACCGCCAGGCGTCCCGATGCCGCATCGGCCTCGTAGCGCAGCTCCGGCCGGGTCGTCGTAATCACGTCGCCCAGCCACTCGCGCGCGCGCTGCCACTTCGTCTCCACGGTCGCCAGCGCCCGCGCGTATCCCTCGAGAAACGAGACGTACGAGCTGTAGCTGCTGACGGTCAGGTCGACGGTCAGGGCGCCCTGGCGGGCGAGTGTGCTGAGGGCGCGCCGGACGAGCGACGACTTGCCGTACCGGCGTGGCGAGATGAGAAAGATTTTCTGCCCGGCCCGGAGGTCGGCCGTCAGGCGGTCCAGCTCGACCTCGCGGTCGGCGAACGAGTCGTCCGGGACGATCTCGCCGTAGATGAAGGGGTTTGCCGAGGCCATTACGTTAAATGCCGTAGCCGTTACGGCGTTTAACGTAACACGCCTAACGGCAGGTTCCTAGTTCCGAAGGTTCCGGGTTCCGGGCTCTGGCGGTGCCAGATCGTCGATGGCGAGCTGCCCAGAGTAGATGGCCATGCCGACCACCGCGTCCACGCCGTCCCGGTCGAGCCGGTGGATGTCGGCGGCGGTCGTAATGCCGCCGGCTGCCGTGACACGGCGAGTCGTCGCACGGCGGACCGCGAGAATGGCGTTCATGTCGGTGCCTCCCATCAGCCCTTCAGTGTCGACGTGGGTATACAGGAACTCGGCGCAATAGGGCTCGAGGGCGCGCACGGCGTCGACAGCGGTGATCGGAAGCATGGTCCGCCAGCCGTGAATCGCGACCTGGCCGCCGCGGCTGTCGACCGCCGCGATGATCCGGTCGGGCCCGATGGCGTCCGCGAGCGACTGTGCGAACGGCAGGTCGACCTTGCCGTCGCGGAACAGTGCCGAGCTGACGATCACCGCGTGGGCGCCGGCGCCGAGCACCGCCTGGGCGCGCTCGATGCTGCGAATCCCGCCGCCCACGCGACAGGGCAGACGTCCGCAGATGGCCGCCACCATGGCGGCGTTGTCGCCCTGACCCTTGGCCGCGTCCAGGTCTATGAGCTGCACGCGGGGGAAACGGGAGAAGCGCGCGATCCACGGCTCGGGGTCAGCGGCTTCGATGGCGAGCTTTTCGCCCTGGACGAGCTGTACGATGCGCCCGCCCTGAAGATCGATCGATGGAATCAGCATCAGAGACGAATGGGAATGCCCTGGGTGCGGAGGTAGCGCTTCAGATCCGCGACCCCCGTGTCGGCGTAATGAAAAATAGAAGCCGCCAGCGCGGCATCCGCGTGGCCGCGGGTAAAGACGTCGGCGAAATGCTCGAGACCACCGGCGCCGCCAGACGCAATGACGGGAATATTGACGGCATCCGAAACGGCCGCTGTCAGGTCGCAATCGAACCCGGCCCGCGTGCCGTCACGATCCATCGACGTCAGCAGGATTTCACCGGCGCCACGCGACTCGGCTTCGCGCGCCCATTCAACAGCATCGCGTGCAGCGTCTGCGGTCCCGCTGCGGACGAACACGCCAAACCCGCTATCTGAGGTGCCGCCGCGGCGCTTCGCATCGATGGCCACGATCACCGCCTGGCTGCCGTACCGGTTCGCGAGCGTCGTAATCAGGCCCGGGTTGCTCAACGCCGCGGTGTTGAGGCTGACCTTGTCGGCGCCCGCATCGACAGCCGCCGCCGCATCGTCTTCAGCACGGATGCCGCCTCCAACAGTCAACGGCAGGAAGATCTCCTTCGCCACCGCGCTGATGGTGTTGCGGAGGGCGCGGCGGGTTTCAAGCGTAGCCGTGACGTCGAGAACGACGATTTCGTCGATGCCCTCGACGTTATAGCGGCGCGCCAGCTCCGCGGGGTCGCCTGCATGCCGCAGCTGCTGGAACTGGACGCCCTTGACCACCTGGCCGTCGCGCACGTCCATGCACGCGATGATGCGTTTGGTCAGCACAGCTCGAGGAAATTCCGCAGGATGCGCAGGCCCGCATCGCCGGACTTTTCGGGGTGGAACTGAACACCGAACACGTTGTCGCGCTCGACCGCCGCAGCGAACGACTCCCCGTGCGTCGTCGATGCGACACACGCGTCCGTGACAGGCGCTGCGAATGAATGGGTGAAGTACACGTGCGAGCCGCCTGAGACTCCGGCCAGCAGGCGGCAGGCTCCCGAGACGTCGAGCGCGTTCCACCCGACGTGAGGAATCTTCAGGCGCTGTTCGGCGTTGCCGCGAAGCAGCCGGCACTGGCCTTCGAGAAGACCGAGGCCCGGGACGTCCGGCGCCTCCTCGCTGCCCGCATACAGCCACTGCATGCCGACGCAGATGCCGAGCAGGGGAGTGCCCGCAGCCACCGCACCAGAGATTGCGTCGCGCCACGGTTGGCCGAGCGCGGTCGTCGCCGAAAAATGACCCACGCCGGGCACGATCAGGCCTGCCGCGTCCGCGCACTCATCAGGCGACGCGGGCACGGTGAACTCGGCGCCGAGCGCGTGCAGCGCCTTCTTTACCGACGTGAGATTGCCGGCGCCATAGTCGATCAGCGCAATCACAGCAGGCCCTTCGTGCTCGGCAGCATCTTCGCCATCCGCGCGTCGCGCGCGCAGGCAACCCGCAGCGCGCGTGCAAACGCCTTGAACACCGCTTCGACGTGGTGGTGGCTCGAGCGGCCGTACAGCACGACGACATGGACGTTCGCCCGCGCGGCGGAGGCGAACCCGTCGAAGAAGTCCGCGATCAGCTCGCTCTGCAGATCGCCAACCCGTTCAACTTTCAGCTTCAGATCGACGACGGCATGCGGCCGGCCGCTGAGATCGATGGCGGCGACACCGAGCGTTTCGTCCATCGGCATGACGAAGTAGCCCGCGCGGTTGATGCCCTTGCGGTCGCCGAGCGCTCTCAGCGTTGCCTCCCCGAGCGCAATCCCGACGTCCTCGACCGTGTGGTGCTGATCGACGTCGAGATCTCCCGTCGCGCGGAGCGTCAGGTCGAATCCGCCGTGCCGCGTGAACAGCTCGAGCATGTGGTCGAAGAAGCGGATGCCGGTGCGGATGTCGTACTTTCCCTTGCCGTCGATGACGAGCTTGCCCCGAATCTGCGTCTCGGTTGTCTGGCGGTTGATCGTTGCTCGGCGGGTCCGCTTCGCGGAACCCGCCCCACGTACTTTCTTTGTCATCGCCCCTGCCTCGTGGCCATCACGTCTTCGAGCGCCTCGATGGCGGCGTCAGTGTGTTCCATGATTCCGGCTGTGATCCGGATGCACCCGGCTGTCACCGGATCCTTCGATCGGTCGCGCACGTGAATCTTCCGCGCCGCCAGAGCGTCGACGAACGGCTTCGCTTCGCCCACGCGCACCAGGACGTAGTTGGCCGCGCTCGGCCAGAACGGCAGCCCCAACCGCCGGCATGCGTCGTACAGCTTGTCGCGTGACGCGCGCACCTGCGCCGCATAGCGCGGTAGGAACTCCGTGTCGGAAAGCGCGGCCTCGATCGCCGCCAGCGCGACGCCGTTGATGTTGAACGGCAGCGTCACCGCGCGAACCGGGTCCAGCGCCTGCGGCTGGCCGATCACGACGCCCACGCGCAGTCCGGCCAGGCCGTACGCCTTTGAAAACGTCCGCCCGACGAGCACGTTCGGGAAACGCGGCAGCTCCGGAAGGAACGTCGTGCCCCCGAACTCGATGTACGCCTCGTCGATCAGGACGACCGCGCCGGGAGCCGCCTGGCTGATGCGCACGAGATCGGGGACGGGGATCAACTGGCCGGTCGGATTGTTCGGCGTATTGAGGAACACAATCCTCGTACGCGGCGTGATCGCGTCGATGACGGCCTGTGTCGGGAAGGCGAACTCCGGCCCCGGAGGCACGCGGACCGCCGTGGCGCCCACGGCTGCTGTGGCATTCGGATAGGGATCGAATGCCGGCAGCGGAATGATCGTTTCCGCGTCGTGCACCCGCGGCCTGGCAATGTGCCCGACCGCCGTCATCAGCAGCCCCTCATCCAGCCCATTCGTCAGCAGCACCCAGTCCGGGTCGACGCCGAAATGACGGGCCGTCGCACGCACGGCGTCCGGATAGGACGGGTACGTCGACACGTCGGATGGGCTGACACGGCGGATGGCCTCCAGCACGCGAGGCGAGCAGCCGCCCGTGTTCTCGTTGAGGTGCAGGCGGAGGCCGTCGCCGGGATCGGGGTAGCCCTGTATCACCATCACTTCACCCGGACGCTCACCGATGCGGCATGGGCGTGGAGCCCTTCTGCCGAGGCGAGTGTCATCACGGTGTCTCCAATGCGCCGCAGGCCGGCCTGTGTGACGCGCTGCACGGTCATCTGGCGGACAAAGTCAGCTCCGGACAATCCGCCGCGTGCCCGCGCGGCCCCGGCCGTCGGCAGCACGTGGTTCGATCCAATCGCATAATCGCCGGCCGCCTGCACCGACCACGGTCCCACGAACACAGAACCCGCACACGTCACCTGCCGCGCAAGTGTCTCGTCGTCCACGACGAGGTGCTCGGGGGCCGAGGCGTTCGCAAGCGTCATCGCCTCCCGGAGAGATGACGTGACGATGATCCCGCCATGGGCTCGCAGGGACGCCTTTGCAGGACCGCTGTCAGGCAGCATCGCGGCGACTTCGCGAGCCACTCGTTCCGCCAGCGTGCGGCTGGGCGTGATGAGGACCGCACGCGCATCGGGATCGTGCTCGGCCTGCGCGAGCAGGTCGGCGGCAATCCACGCAGCGGGTCCGCGGGCCGACACGATGACGATCTCCGTGGGTCCCGCGTAGAAATCGATCCCGCAGTCGGCCGCGACGAGGCCTTTTGCGGCGGCCACGTACCGATTGCCTGGACCGACGATCTTGTCCACGCGCGGGATGGTCTCCGTGCCGTAGGCAAGCGCCGCAATCGCATGGGCACCGCCCACGCGGAACATGCGCGAGACACGGGCTTCGAGCGCAGCGGCCAGCACGACCGGCGCGGGCCGGGGACAGACCGCGATGATTTCGGCGACCCCCGCTGCCGCCGCGGGAATGGCCGTCATCAGCAGTGAGGAGGGAAGGGGATAGCGGCCGCCTGGGACGTAACAGCCGACACGATCCAGCGGGACCACACGCTGTTCCACGGTGATGCCGCTGCCGACGCGTAGGCGCCAGCCTCGAGGGACCTGCTTCGCAGCAACGAGCCGAATGTTGCGCGCCGCGGCACGCAGCGCCGCCCGTACGGGTCGCGGCACCTGTGCGGCGGCGTCCCGCATCTCCTCTTTCGAGATTTCGAGCGCACCCTCGAAGCCGTCGAACCGGCGGGCATACCGCTGCACCGCCTTGTCGCCGTCGCGCCGGACGTCGCGGACGATCTGCGCCACCCGACGGTCGGTTGCGGCATCGCGCGCGCGCTCCGGTGACAGGAGGGCGCGCACGGCGCGGCGATTCGAGGAGTCGACGATCTTCATAGAACGATCTTGTTCAGTGGGTACTCGACAATGCCCTGGCCGCCCGCGGCCTTCATCCGGGGAATCAGATCGCGCACGGTCCGCTCTTCGATGATCGTGTTCACCGCGACCCAGTCCGGATCGCTCAGCGACGAAATGGTGGGGCGCTGCAGCGCGGGAAGGAGCGCAAGAATCTTGTCGAGATCGATGCGTTTCACGTTGAGCATCATTCCGACCCGCCCCTGCGCTTCGATGGCCGCACGAAGGAGCAAGGCGATGTTCTCGATTTTCGTCTTCTTCCAGGGGTCGGCCAGCGCCGCGTCGTTCGCAATCAGCTGCGTGTTCGACTCCATGACCGTATCGAGAATCCGCAGCCTGTTGGCGCGCAGGCTCGAGCCGGTTTCGGTGACTTCGACGATGCCGTCGGCGAGCACGGGGGGCTTGACCTCGGTGGCGCCCCAGGAGAATTCGACTTCGACGGGGACCTTCAGCCTCTCGAAATAGGCTTTCGTCACGCGCACAAGCTCGGTGGCGATGGTCGCCCCGGCGAAATCCGCCGGCGTCTTGAACCGCGAATCCTCTGGCGCGGCGAGCACCCAGCGGACCTTGCCGAAGCTCTGTTTCGCGTAGATCAGATCCGTGATGCTGGTGAGCTGGTGTTTCGTCTCGCCTCCCAGCTTGTGTTCGGCGATCCAGTCCTGGCCGGTCAGGCCGGCGTCGAGCACGCCGTCGCAGACGTAGCGCGCCATTTCCTGCGCACGGATCAGCATGCACTCGATGTCCGGATCGTCGATCGTCGGGAAGTACGAGCGCGAGTTGACGTAGAGGTTGAAGCCGGCGCGCGCGAACAGCTGGATCGTGGCGTCCTGCAGCGAACCCTTCGGGATACCGAGTTTGAGCTTCATGGAATCGTCACGCCCTCCGCGCGCTGAAAGAAGCAGGTGCGCTCACCCGTGTGGCAGACGTTGCCGTCTCCCTGGCGCTCCGCCTTCACGAGCACCGTGTCGTCGTCGCAGTCGATGAGGACGTCGCGGACCGCGAGACGGTTGCCCGACGTCTCGCCCTTGGTCCACAGGGTGTTCCGCGTCCTGCTGAAGAAGGTGACGTAGCCGGTCTTCCGCGTGATGTCCCAGGCTTCCTGGTTCATGAAGCCGACCATCAACACCTCGCCGCTGACGTGGTCCTGCACCACCGCGGGAATCAATCCGTCAAGTTTGGAGAAATCCATATCGTTCCAAGTTCCGCGTTTCCGGTTCACAGTCGCTGTACGTAAAAAACCCCGCCACTCAATTCCGGCGGGGCTCGTCTGCGTTTACCTGTGTAGCTCGAAGCGTCCTACAGCGTGCGCAGTCCTCCCCACCGGCCAGCGTGGCCGTGATGGTGATGATGCGCGTGGCGCAGGGTGGTGAACATCAGAGTCTGCAGGCTATCAAAGTTTCCGGCTCGCACGCAAGGATGTGCCGCCGGAGGAACCGCGGGCGACCCGGGCGGGCGTAACATACACCGGCATTGCCTCCCCCCATGCGCCGCCTGCTCCCGTACATATCGGCCGCCATCGTGTTCGCCGCTGGCGTGGGGGCGGCTGCCCAGGACTGGCCACAGCACCTCGGCCCCGAGCGGAATGGCGTCTACAGCGGGCCGGCGCTCGCCGACAGCTGGGGCGCGCAGGGCCCACGAGTTGTGTGGCGCAAGTCGGTCGGACAGGGCTTCAGCGGTCCGGTCGTCGCACAGGGGCGCGTCATTCTCTTCCACCGCGTCGGCAACGAGGAGGTCGTCGAGGCGCTTGATGCGCGCACCGGCGTCCCGCAGTGGCGGTACGCCTACGCGACCGGCTACCGCGATGACTTCGGCTTCGACGAGGGTCCGCGCGCCGTCCCTGTCGTCACCAATGGCACCGTGTACACGTTCGGCGCCGAGGGGCAGCTCCACGCGCTCGACCTGGCGAAAGGGACGCGGCTCTGGAGCGAGGACACGATGCGGCGTTTCAAGGTCCCGAAGGGATTTTTCGGCGCCGCGGGATCGCCGCTCGTCGAGGACGGGCGCGTCCTGGCCAACATCGGCGGGCCGGGCGCCGGCGTCGTGGCCTTCGATGCGAAAACCGGCAAGGTTCTCTGGACGGCGACCAACGATCAGGCGAGCTACTCGTCGGCAGCCGGCGCGACGATCGCGGGCCGGCGGTTTGCGCTGTTTCTCACGCGCGCGGGCCTGCTTGGCCTGGACCCCGCCACCGGCACCATTGAGTTTCAGCGCCCATGGCGCGCGCGCATGGCCTCCTCCGTCAATGCCGCCACGCCGCTCGTCATCGGGGATTTGATTTTCGTGTCGGCGCAGTACGGGCCAGGCGCGGGAGTGCTGCGGCTTCAGGGCGGGACGCTGACGGAACTGTGGGCGTCGGATGACGCGCTGTCGAACCATTACGCGACGAGCGTCCACGTCGACGGCCATCTCTACGGCTATCACGGGCGGCAGGAGTTCAATCCGAGTTTCCGGGCTGTCGATCTCCGCACGGGCGCGGTGCGCTGGAGCGAGGACCAGTTTCGCGCCGGCTCCGTACTCGCAGCGGCCAATCGGCTGGTGATCCTGAAGGAAACGGGCGAGCTCATTCTCGCGGCCGCGTCGCCCGATCGCTTCCGGCCGCTGGCGCGCGCGCAGATCCTGCCGGCGACCGTACGCGCGAATCCGGCGCTGTCCGACGGGTACCTCTTCGTCCGCAACGAGAACACGCTGGTGGCTCTTGATCTGCGCTGATAGAACAGGAACGCTGAGGACGCTGGCCATCGCGGCGCTGACCGTCGCCTGTCTGCTTTGTGCGCCGGTACACGCGCAGCAGCCGCAGGAGGTGTACCAGCGCGCGGTCGCGCACTTCGAAGCCGGTCGCGTCGTCCAGTCGGCCGAAGAGTTCGACCGGCTGGTGAAGATCAGGCCCGAAATCGCTCCGGAGCTCTGGCAGCGCGGGATCGCCCTGTATTACGCCGGGCGGTATGACGACTGCCGGAAGCAGTTCGAGCTGCACCGCACCGTCAATCCGAACGACGTCGAAAACGCGACATGGCATTTTCTGTGTGTGGCGCGCGCCGAATCGCCCGCGGCCGCGACGGCGGCGCTCCTTCCAGTCGGTCCGGACGCGCGCGTCCCGATGCGCCAGGTGTACGACCTGTTTCGCGGCCGGGCGACGCCGGCCGACGTGCTGCGGTCGGCCGGAACAGAGCCCTCCGCGCAGTTCTACGCTCACTTGTATCTCGGGTTGTTTGCCGAAGCGCGTGGAGAGCGGGCGCGTGCCCTCGAGCACATCACGGCGGCTGCAGACAGCCGGTTTGCCGCCGCTGGGGGTTACATGCACACGGTCGCGAAGGTGCACCTCGCGACGCTGCAGCGATAACTACATCTCGCGCGCGACCATCACCTCGGTCGACTTGATCACGGCCAGCGCCGGCTGACCCCGCTTCAGGCGGAGCTCGTCGACGGCGTCGCGGGTGATGACGGCGGTGAGCCGCTGATCGCCGATGCGGATGCGCACCTGTGCCAGCAACCCTTCGACGCGCACTTCCTCGACAATCCCCCGAAGCTGATTGCGCCCGCTGAGCGCGACGAGCACGCCCGGGACGCGTTTTTTCGCCCGCGGCTGCGGCGGCATCTTCCCCTGTGAGGCGAGCAGCCGGTCGATCTCCTCGTCCGCGACCCGGTGGTGGCCCCCGCTCGTCCGCACCGTGCGCACGGCGCCCTTGTAGATCCACTGTTTGAAGGCGGAATAGCTGACGCCCAGCCTGGCGGCGGCTGCACGAGGAGTGATTAAGGCCATATAAAAACGTACTCCATATCGCACCGAATCATACTAAATTGATCATCGTAATGACTCCGCTCGTTCTTCTGTGGCTGGTCCTCGGGCCGATCCTTTTGCCGACTCCGTCGCCGGGCGCGGATGTCGCGGTGGGCCAGGCGTCTGGTGTCTCGCTCGTCCGCGTGGCCGCCGCGGCGGACCTCAAGTTCGCGCTGGATGACGTGATCGCGAGGTTCCGCCAGACGCATCCCGGCGTCCGCGTCGAGCCGACATACGGATCGTCCGGCACGATCCACGCGCAGTTGCGGCAGCGTGCGCCGTACGACATCTACCTGTCCGCGGATATCGCCTATCCGCAGGATCTGGTGTCGAAAGGTATCGGGGCGCGACGCGATCTGTTTGGGTACGCGAGAGGCCGCCTCGTCCTGTGGGTTCCGAAGCAGTCACGTCTGCCGGTGGAGCGGGAGGGACTTCGCGCCCTCACCGGCGCCACCCGGATCGCGATCGCGAATCCGCGGCACGCGCCCTACGGCCGCGCCGCCGAGGCGGCCATGAGGAACGCCGGCGTGTGGGCCTCAGCAGAACGCCGCCTCGTGCTGGCGGAGAACGTGGCGCAGGCCGCCCAGTTCGTCGAAAGCGGCGCCGCCGACGCCGGGATCATCGCCAAGTCGCTCGTGGTCGCAACGCCCATGCGCGGGTTGGGCCGGTACTGGGATATTCCCGAGGCGATGCACCCGCCCATCGAACAGGGTGGCCTGATTCTTCCCTGGGCGTCCTCTCGCGATGCGGCAGTGCGCTTCCAGCAGTTCCTGACGGGCGTCGAGGGCCAGGAAATCCTCCGCCGGTTTGGCTTCGGGCCTTCGTCGAAGTAGCCGATGGACTGGGTTGCGGTCGGACTCACTCTGCGGCTTGCGGCGCTGACGACCGCGGTCCTCGCGGTTCTTGGACTGCCGCTGGCGTACTGGCTGGCGACAACACGGCGCGCCTGGCGGCCGTTTGTGGATGCAGCAGTCGCGGTTCCGCTCCTCCTCCCGCCAACGGTTCTCGGCTTCTACTTCCTGATGTCGACGGGGCCGAACACGGCCATCGGACGCCTGTACGAGCAGCTCGCCGGTGGGACGATTCCGTTTTCATTCACCGGCATTCTGCTCGCGTCGGTCGTCTACAACCTGCCGTTCGCGGTCCGTCCATTCGTGGCGGGCTTCGCAGCCGTCGACCGGCGCCTCATTGAGGCGGCGCGCTGCCTGGGCGCATCCGGTCCCCGCACGTTCTTAGCCGTGGTGCTTCCGCTGTCGTGGCCGGCGGTGCTCGCGGGCCTCGTCCTCGCGTTCGCGCATACCGTCGGCGAGTTTGGCGTCGTGCTGATGGTTGGCGGCAATATTCCCGGCGTCACGCGCACCATTGCGCTGGCGATTTACGACGACGTCCAGGCGCTGGACTATGCGGGTGCGAACGAAGCGTCGCTGATGCTGCTGGTGTTTGCGGTCAGCGTCCTGGCCGTCACGTATTCGCTGCAGCGGCGGATGCCGACACTGTGACGCGGTTCGACGTCGACATCGAGTTCGGCTACGCCTCTGGCTTCGAAGTCATCTGCCGCTGGGACGATCCGATCGAGCCGCGCATCACCGTGCTCCTGGGCGCTTCCGGGTCGGGAAAGACGTCGGTGCTTCGATGTCTGGCGGGACTCGAGCGGCCTCATCGCGGCCATATCCGGTTTGCGGAGGAGGTGTGGTTCGACGCCGCGCGTGGCATCCACCTGCCGCCCGATCGCCGCCATGTCGGCGTGCTCTTTCAGGACTACGCGCTCTTTCCCCATCTGACGGTCGAACGGAATCTGGGGTTCGGTGCTCACGGCCTGTCGCGGCAGGCCGCCGGCGCGCGGGTGGCAGAACTGCTCGAGATGTTCCGGCTGACCGGGCTCGAACGGAGACTCCCGGGCGAACTCTCGGGCGGACAGCAGCAACGGGTTGCGCTGGCACGCGCGGTGTTCCGCAGGCCGCGGATTCTCTTCCTGGACGAACCGCTCTCGGCCGTCGACCGGCCAACCGGCGAGGAACTTCGGGAGGAGCTCGGGGCGCTGATCCGCACGCTGGGCATCCCGTCGTACATCGTCAGCCACGATCGCGCCGACGCACTGACGCTCGCCGATCGCACGGTCCTCTTCGATGAAGGACGCATCATTCAGAGCGGATCGACACAGGAGGTGTTTGACGCACCGCTGACGCCGGCCGCCGCGCGTCTCGTCGGCGTGGATACGGTCGTGATGGGACGGATCGCGTCCGTCGAGGCGGGGCTGGCGCGTGTCGTGATCGGTGGCTGCGATGTGCGGGCCGCGGCGCCGGCCGGGGTGGGACACGACGCGGCGTTGTGCATCCGCGCGGAAGACGTGGTGATCGCGCGGCACGACGTCGCCGATTCGAGCGTCATGAACCAGTGGCCTGCGGTGGTCCGATCAGAAACCATGCAGGGCGCCTTCGTCCGCGTCGGCCTCGACTGCGGATTCAAGCTGTCGGCGCTCGTCACCCGCGACGCATGGCGCCGCCTGGGCTTGAAGCCCGGCGATCGCGCCTGGGCGATCGTCAAGGCCGCCAGCATCAGGGCGCTGCCGAGAGGGTGAAGGCCTCGGCTCTTGACAGCATCGCGGCCGTCAAGCCAACCTGAATCGCATGAGACCACTATTTCGCGTTGTCCTGATCGCCGCGGTTCTGGTGCTGCCTGGCTGCCGCCAGTCGGACGGTGATCTCCCGGCACCGAATGCCGACGCTCAGGGCGAAATTCGCGACATCTCGCGCGACATCCTGAGCATCGCATCGGGCAGTGATCCGGAAGCCCCCAAGAATCTCACCGACGACCTTCTCCGGTACACGATGGACAAGCGCACGAACGCGAACGACGCCGTCATGGATCTCGCCCGGCAGACCTCAGAGGCGCTGGCAGGCCGGACCGTTCCGGAGCAGGCTGCACAACAGCTCGCGCACCACTTCTGGGTCGCGGTGACCGCCCGCGAGTTGAGCGAGCGTCAGATTGAGACCCTGCAGAGCGACGTGCAGGCGCTGGTTGGCTCGGTAGGTGTGCCGGAGGGACAGGCGTCGTCAGTCGCTGCCCAGGTCGGCGCCGTCCAGCAGCTGGCTACGGACCGGACGCGCCGCTGGTACGAAGTGTTTTAAGAGGGGAGAGGCCCGCCGCGCGAACGCACGGCGGGGCCTCGAGGCGTGATGTTATCGGGCGACCGCGGCGGTCTTCTCGACCGCTTCCCACGGCAGCCCCGGCCGGCCGAAGTGCCCGTAATTGGTCGTGGTCCGGTAGATCGGGCGCAGCAGGTTGAGCCGCTCGATGATCGCCCGCGGGCGGAAGTCGAAGGCATTCATCACGAACTCCTCCGCGGCGCGCTCGTCTCCCGTGCCGAACGTTTCGACCTTGACTGACACCGGCTTCGCCATCCCGATCGCGTAGCCGACCTGAATTTCAGCCTTCTTCGCAAACCCTGACGCCACGACCTGCTTGGCCACATAGCGGCAGAAGTACGCGCTGCTGCGATCGACCTTTGACGGGTCCTTGCCGCTGAACGCGCCGCCGCCGTGGCGGCCCCAGCCGCCGTACGTGTCGACGATGATCTTGCGTCCTGTGACGCCGGCGTCAGCCGCCGGCCCTCCGTGGCTGAAGTCACCGGTCGGATTCACGTAGAGCGACAGCTCCTTGTTCCACCACTGGCCGAGCATGCGCGGACCGAGATCCTCGCGCACGTACTGCGTGATGCGCTTCTGGTCGGCGTCCGGCGTGTGCTGCGTGGAGACGACGACGGCGGTGACCGCCTTCGGGTCGTTTCCCTCGTAGGCCACCGACACCTGCGACTTGTTGTCGGGGCGCAGGAAGCTGACCTTGCCTGATTTGCGATCCTCGGTGAGGCCAATCATCAGCTTGTGGGCGAGCAGGATCGGCAGCGGCATCATCTCCGCGGATTCATCGGTCGCGTAGCCGAACATGATGCCCTGGTCACCCGCGCCCTGATCGCCGCTCTGGCTCGTCGACGCGGTCACACCCTGCGAAATCTGCGGCGACTGCTGCGTGATGATCGGGATCAGCTTCAGCGTCGTATCGCAGAACTTCTCCGTCTTGTCGGTGTAGCCGATCTCCTTGACCGCCTGCCGCACGATCTTGTCGAAATCGAGCTTGGCCTTGGTCGTGATCTCGCCGGCGAGCACCACCGTGTCGCTCTTGCACAAGGTCTCGCACGCAACGCGGCTCGTGGGGTCCTGCTCGAGGCAGGCATCGAGAACCGAGTCCGAGATGTAATCGCAGACCTTGTCAGGGTGTCCTTCCGACACCGATTCAGACGTGAAGATGAAACGCGACATGATGCTCCTTTGAAGCGCGGCCGCCTCGGCCGGGACGTGCAGGCACAAAAAAAGCCCGTCGACGTGCACGGGCTACCGACCGTAAATACTACCAGAATCTGAGGGTTAAGGGGGGCGGGAGGTGCGATGTGCGCGGTGCCGCGTTGCACCGTCGCATCATCGCACTTTCGAACGCGGTTCTTACCAGCGGAACGTGATGCCGGCCGTCGCGCGCCAGAAGTCGAAGCTGCCGAAGTCGATGTCGAACTCGTTGTCCGACTCGGGGTCGGTCAGCGCACGGTAGTACCGCACGTCGCCGCGGAACCCGACATGGTCCGTCGCAAAGCCCATGGCACCCGCGCCGACGTTGACGCCGAATTCATCGTTCGTCACTTCAAACAGGTCGTCGTCGCTGGCCACGTTGGTCTGCAGCAGGCCGGCGCCGCCAGAGACGTACGGACGGAATCCGGGTCCGAGCTGGCCCCCAACAGGCACGCCGATGATGACGTTCCCCATGAACGACGTGGCGTTGCTGCTGTCGAACGCATCGAGGTCGTCGTCATCGCTCTCGAAGAACTCGGGCGTGTACGCGAGGTCGGCCTCCCAGCCGAAAATACCTTCGCCCATCCAGCCGAGTGACGCGCCCCAGGTCATGTGCTGACGGCCCGACGCTGCGCCGCCGAAGCCGGTGCCGATGTTCGGCGTGAAGAGCCAGTCCGCACTGGCCGTTGCGGGCGCAAGCACCACTGCCAGCGCCGCAATGAGTAGCCATTTCTTCATGTTCAGTTCCTCCGGTATTCGCTGGTGCAAGCGACATACCCGAGTAGCTGAACTAAACGGCTGAAACTAAAGCTGTTACATCGCTTTATTGATGGCTTTTTATGTACTGAACCGCGAACGCTTCGAGCTGGGCGTTATTGAGGCCGATGGCCTTCGCTTCGGTCATCGCACGGTCGAGCATCCACTTGTCCTGCAGCACTCGCTTGATCATCCACATCCCGCCGACACGGCTCGCCGAGCCGCAGTGGATAAAGACCGGCTGATTGCTCTTGTCGGCGACGGTGGCCAGAAAGCTGTCCACGACTTTGGAATCAGGCGCGGCCACGTTGAACGGCAAATGGATGTACTTGAGCCCGGCTGTTTGCGCCGCGGCACGGCCGGCGTCCACATTGGCACCCTCTTCGGTCGGCAGGCGCAGATTGATGACTGACACGAACCCTTCCTTCTTGAGAGACGCCATTGCGGCAGGGTCCACAGCGCCGCCGCAGCCGACGGTCGCGTCAACGCGCGAGTAGTTCCGGATCCCGGCCACTTCTTTTTTCTCCACCTGAGCCGCCGCCGGCAGAGCAATCAACGTGGCGAATAGAACAGCGAGTGCAATACGCATCGTCATAGAGGTGACTCCTTGGCGGCGATCTTACACCCGCGCTGTAGAGCGCACGCGTCCGCCGGCGTCAGTAATCAATCGTGACCGTCGTCGGTTCGACCAGGCGGGCGGATACGGGCGTCCCGGAGGGGAATGTGGCCGCATTGCGGCCACCCACCATCACGGCGGCTGTCCCGGCGCCGGCGCCGACCGATCCGCCAATCACCGCGCCGCGCGCGCCCCCGATGATTCCGCCGATGATCGCGCCGCCAATGGCGCCGCCGCCAATCTTGGCCGCACTCTCGCCGCCGGGGCTGCTGCCTTCGCGGACGATGGTGTCGGTCAGGAGGGGAATGCGTGTGCCGTCTGCGAGCACCGCCGACGTGAAGCGGATGCCGAGCCGTGCGCGCTCACGGAGCCGCCCGCCCTGCTCGACGAGCGTGACCTGCCCGACCGCCTGCGCGCCGGATGGAATGACCACACGATCGCCGACACGCACGTCGCGGGTGACTCGCGCCACGACTTCATCTTCGATCTCGGCCGTCTCGCTTGTCAGCGCGGTTTCGAGCTGCAGCCCGAGCACCGCATCGGCAGGCACGGTGAGCTCGAGGAATGTTGGCCGCTGTGGCTGTGAGGTCTCCCTCTGCTGGACGGGTGCGGTCGCGGTGTCGGCGAATGGCTCGACGAAGGGCTCGACGACCGGGGTCGCATCCCAATTGCGCGACGGCTCGATGCGCGACTCGCGCGCGATGGCGGCCGGGCGTGCGGCCGCGCGGCGCGCGACACGCGGAGCCGGCGCGGCGACAGCCGCGGATGCCGGGACGAACGTCTGCACGGTGCGTGCGCCGAAATCCGCTCCTGGCGTTGCGGCGGTGACGACGGTTTCGATCGGCGTCGACGGTGTGTGAGTGCCACCGCCGGTCGCGACATACACACCGGCTCCACCGGCGGTGACGCACAGCGCGGCGATCGCACCGACAGCAGCGGTACTGATATCCATGGGATGAAAACTCCTTCGCGCGGTGATTCAGCAAGGCCTGTGCCCGGGAAAACGTGAAGAATCACGCCTGAATTTGCGCTGCCTCGCGTCGCCGCCCACTTTCGCGGACGCGCACGCCGCTCAGCTCTGCTCGCAGTCTCAGGTTTGCTCGGTGGAGCGGATCCAGCGAGGCTCCGGCGCACTGAGCGGCAGAGAGAGGATGTCGAGGAGAGATCCCGGATCCTCGCTGGCCACGAGAATCTCGCGCGTGTCGTCGCGTACGAACCCTTCTTCGACCGCGCGATCGAAGAGCGTCAGCAACGGCGCGTAGAAGCCGCGGACGTTCAGCAGGCCGCAGCGCTTTCTGTGAAGACCCAGCTGCGTCCAGGTAATGGCCTCGCACAGTTCCTCGAACGTGCCGAAGCCGCCAGGCATCGCGATGAAGGCATCCGACAGCGATGCCATGAGCGCCTTCCGTTCGTGCATGGACTGCACGACGCGCAGATCCGGCAGACCCTGGTGGGCGAGCTCGCGCTCGATCATGAAATGCGGGATGACCCCGATCGCGTGGCCGCCGGCAGCGAGCACGGCGTCAGCGAGGTGTCCCATGAGCCCGACGCGCCCACCCCCGAAGACCAGGGCGATGTTCCGGGCGGCCATTTCCTGCGCGAGCGCCGTGGCCGCGTCGCGGTAATCCGGGCGATGGCCGGGAGACGATCCGCAGAAGACGCAGACACGCACGAGCGCCGGACGATTCATACGAATCATGATCCCTCACGGCGGCTGAGCTTTTGGTGCGGGTCGAGGAGCCGTTCACAGTTTTTTCATCCGGGGACGGCCCGGGAGCCTGCCACAATGGCAACCAAATGAGCCGTCCGGTCGTAATAGGTAGTGACATGCAACGGACGCCCGTGATCGCCCTCCTGATCGCCCTTTTGATGGCCCCAGGGATCGAAGGTCAGACGAAAGATCCCGAAAAGGGCGCTGCGCTGCTGGCGGAAGCCCGCCGGGTGCTCGGGGGCGACGAGCGCCTTCGTGCCGTCAAGACGCTGGACGTCCGTGGCGATTTCAAGCGCCTCGCCGGCCAGACGACGATCGAGGGAGAGCTCCAGGTGCGCGTCGCGTTCCCTGACAAGCTTCGACGGGACGAAGACCTGAGCCCACCCGGGGGCGGTCCAGCCATCGTGCGGACCGAGGTGCTGAACGGCAGTACGGTGTGGGACGAGAACAGCGGCGGCGGGCGGATGTTCATGGGCGGCTTCGGGGGCGGAGGCCGGGGAGGAGCCGGTGGCGCTCGCGGTGGCGATGCGCAACCCGCCGGCCGCGCGCAGCTCGATCCGGCGCAGATCGAAGACGCCCAGCGCCGCGCGCGTCAGACCGAACTCGCTCGTTTCGCGCTCATCTGGCTGCTGACGACAGAGGGGCAGGTGGCGTGGATCGGCATTGCGGAAGCACCCGACGGAAAGGCAGACGTGCTGGAAATCACCCCTGCGGTCGGTCCCGTCATGCGGTTGTTTCTCGACGCGTCGTCGCACATGCCGCTGATGATTACCTGGCAGGGCGCCGTGCCGCAGATGCTG
This sequence comes from Candidatus Sulfopaludibacter sp. SbA3, assembly GCA_945903265.1. GTDB lineage: Bacteria > Acidobacteriota > Vicinamibacteria > Vicinamibacterales > UBA2999 > CAXNKG01. The sequence continues at coordinate 58,893 of CAMDNQ010000007.1, read as the reverse complement.
ATCGCCGGAAGACGCGGCGGTCGTGGAGAAGGTCGCGGAGAAGGACGCGGCGATGCGCCCGCTGGCGGGCGGGGGCCGGGCGGGCCCCCGGCGACGCTGCGGCTCACGCTTGCGGAGTACAAGGCCGTCAACGGTGTGCAGCTGCCGCACCTCATCACACGCGGCGCGAACGACATGACGATCGAAGAGTGGACGATCGACAGCTACCGCGTGAACCCGGCGTTCCGGGCGGACGTGTTTACGAAATGACGAAAACGTTGCGTTTCATCGTTGTTGCGATCGCTGTCGCGCTCGCCGTGGTGATCGCAACGCCTGCCGCAGCCCTGGCGCAAACTGCGCAGGCCGCGCAAGCCGCACAGCCCGCCCAGCTCCGCGTCACCGTCATGGATCAGAGCGGCGCGTCGCTGCCTACGGCCCGCCTGCGTGTGACGCCCCAGCCCGCCGCCGCTGCCGGCCTTCCGGAGTCGGTGACGATCGAGGTTGCCGTCGATCAACGTGGGCAGGTCGTGCTCCCGGCACTCCCACTCGGCGCGGTGCGACTCGACGTCGAAGCCGACGGCTTCACGCCTTACAGCGCGCTGGTGACGCTCCGGCGTGGGAACAACAACCAGTCAGTGACACTCGGCGTCGCCGGGCTTCAGGAAGAGATCGTCGTCAGCGACGCGGCCGCCGGCGACACGCGCGGGAACGCCCTGACGACGACGCTCGAGGAAGACGACATCGCGCAGCTGTCCGACGACCCGGACGAACTCCGCCAGCAGCTCGAGGCGATGACGGGCGGCGCGGGCGCGGTGTTCCAGGTGGATGGTTTCCGCGGCGGCCGGCTCCCGAGCCGCGATGAGATCAGGCAGATTCGCTTTCGCACGAACTCGTTTGCCGCGGATAACCACGATGCCGGCCGCGTCATGGTGGAGATCATCACGAGGCCGGGTCTCACCGAGTGGAGCGGCAACGCGAACATGGGGCTGCGCACCGACGTGCTGAACGCGCGCAACGCCTTCGCGCAGGCGCAAACGCCAGAGCAGTTCCGGCGCTTCAATGCGGGGCTGCGTGGCCCGCTCGTGCCGAACCAGACGTCGCTTCGCTTCAACGTCGACGGCAATCGCTCGTTCGACTCGGCGACGATCGTGGCGCTGCGCCCGGACGGCCGCATCGCCGATCAGGTGAAGCGGCCGTTCGAGTCGACCAATGTGACGGTCGGACTCGAGCACGGATTCAGCGCCGGCCAGACTCTGCGTCTGGAGTACCGCCGCGGAGAGGATGCCCGGAGCAATCTCGGCGTGGGCGATTTCAACTTGATGGAGCGCGCGTACAGCCGGTCGTCGGTCGACCACCAGGTCCGGACGTCGGTGCACAGTGTGCTCAGCCGCTCGGCGTTCAACGAGTTCAGGTTCGAGTGGAACGGAGAAGAGAGCACCTCCTCGTCGATGACGGGAGCCCCGGCCATTGTCGTGATCGACGCGTTCAGCAGCGGGGGCGCGGGCGTCGCGAGCGAGGGATCAACCCGTACTCTCGAACTGACTGACAACGTCGATTTCACTGTCGGCAAACATGCGATGCGCGCCGGCGTGCTGCTCGAGGCCGGCGCCTACCGGAACCTAGACGGCCGAAACGCGGCGGGAACGTTCACGTTCAGCAGTCTCGAGGCGTTTCTGGCGGGAACGCCAAACACGTACACGCAGCGGCTCGGCCAGGTCGGCACCTCCTTCTCGCAGTACCAGCTGGGCGTCTACTGGCAGGACGACTTCAGGCTCAATCGCAGCCTGTCGCTCAGCGTCGGCGTACGCGAGGAGTTGCAGTCACACGTGGGCGACGCGTTCAATTTCATGCCGCGGGTGGGCTTCACCTACACTCCGCAGCGCAGCCGGACGACCATTCGCGGCGGTTACGGCGTCTTTCACGACTGGTACGAGTCCTCGCTCCACGACCAGACGCTGCGGGTGACAGGCGAAGCCGGCGCGCAGCGCGACCTGCTGATCCTCAATCCCGGGTACCCGGATCCGGCAGGCGGGATCGCCGCCACGATCCTCGGCGGTGGGCGCGTCCAGGCCGCTCCGGATCTGCAGATGCCGTTCGTTCATCAGATGTCGCTCGGACTCGAACGAGCCCTCACCTCCACGATTAACGTGCAGGCGTCGTACATGCTGATGCGCGGACGGAACCAGCTGCGTTCGCGGAACGTCAATGCTCCCGATGCCTTCGGCGTCCGGCCCGAGCCCGGGATCGGCACGGTCACGCAGATCGAGTCGACCGGCCGGTCCGCGTCCGATCGCATCAACCTGAACGCCGTGTATCGGATGCCGGCGCAGCGATCGTTCATCAACGTCAATTACACCTGGTCGAACACGCGCAATCATGCAGACGGCGCGCTGTCACTGCCGGCCGACAGCTACAACCCCGACGCGGAATGGGGACCGGCCGCGCAGGATGTGCGGCACCGGTTCAACGCGATGTTCAACTTCATGCTGCCCTTCGACGTTCGCGCGAACATCGGCGGCACCGCCCAGTCGGCCTCGCCATATACGATTACGACGGGACGCGACGACAATCTCGACGGTGTCAGCAGCGATCGACCCGCAGGCGCCGGACGGAATTCTGAGCGCGGCGCCGCCCGGTGGGACATGAACATGCGTCTGAGCCGCGGGTTCGGCTTCGGTGGCCCGGGCAGTGGCGCCCAAAACGCCGGCCAGGGCGGAGCGGGCCAGGTCATCATCAACAACGGTGGCCAGGGCGGTCCGGGTGGTCCTGGCGGCCCCGGCGGCCCCGGCGGGCCGGGCGGCGGTGGCGCACCTGGGGGCGGTAACGACGATTCACGCTTCCGCGTCGAGTTCTATCTCCAGGGCTTCAACATCCTCAATCGCGTGAACCTGGTGAACTTCAGCGGCAACCTGCGGTCGCCGTTCTTCGGCAATGCGACATCGGCCGCGCAGGCGCGTCGTGTCGAAGTCGGCATGCAGTTCCGCTTCTAACGACGGCCTACGGCCTACCGACTACCAACTAGAATTCCTCTGTGGACGTCGTCGTGGTGGGCGCCGGTGTCATCGGCTATGCCGTCGCCTACGAAATGGCCGCGCGTGGGGCGCACGTACGCATCGTCGATCCCCGTGGTCATGGCGAGGGCGCGACGCGGGCGTCAGCCGGGATTCTCGCGCCCTATATCGAGGGACATTCCGACGCGCTCCTCCAGCTCGGCATCGCCAGTCTGAACCAGTACGACAACTTCCTGGCCAGGCTCGCCGCCGACGCGCGGCTCGACCTGGAGTACCGCCGCACCGGGACGCTTCAGATCGCGCTCGACCAGGATGAAGTGAGGGAACTCGAGGCGCAGGCGGGCCGGCTCGCGCGGGCACAGGTCGACCACTCGCTCGTATCGACCAGCGACATCGCGCGGCTCGAGCCCGGGGTCGCGTCCGACGCCCGCGCCGGCCTGCTCGTTCCGCAGCACGGATACGTGGGCGTTTCGAGCCTGATGACCACGCTCGTGGCCGCGGGAGCACGACGCGGAGTGACGCCCGTCGTGACTAACGTCGAGGCGGTCGCGGCCACGGCAGGCCGGGTCACCGTGACGACAACCGATGGTGATGTGACGTGTGACGCCGTCATCATCGCCGCGGGGAGCTGGTCGGGTGGCATCGCAACGGCGGGGCCACCAGCGCCGGTCCGCCCCGTCCGCGGTCAACTCGTGCAACTCCACGCCTCGCCGGGCGCGCTGCAGCGGGTCGTCTGGGGCTCCGCGTGCTACCTCGTCCCGTGGACGAACGGAACCGTCCTCGTTGGCGCCACCGTCGAGGATGTCGGTTTCAACGAACGGGTGACCCAGAAGGCCGTTCGGTCCCTCCGCGCCAGCGGTGAGCGGCTCGCTCCGAAGCTTCGAATGGCGACGTTCGTCGAAGCACGCGCGGGCTTGCGGCCGGCGACGGTCGACGAGTTGCCGATCATCGGCCCTTCCTCCACAATGCGCGGAGTGTTCTACGCGACCGGGCATTACCGCAATGGTGTGTTGCTCGCCCCCTGGACGGCATCGGTCGTAGCCGATCTCGTTCTGACCGGTACGCGCGGCGAAGGGCTGGATCTCGTCCGGCCCGATCGGTTCGGCCTGTGATCCCGTGAGACTGAAGAAGCACTACACGTCGCGGGAAGTGGCCGGCCTGACGGGCCTGACCGCACGCCAGCTGCAATGGTGGGACTCGCGCCGGCTCTTCAGGGCCGCGGTGGCGACGCACAAGACGGAAGCAGGCGGCTTCACGGAGCGTCGTTATACGCCTCTGGACGTGCTCGAGTTGCAGGTGCTCGCCGATTTACGACGGCGCGGGTTTTCGATCCCCCAGCTGCGCCGCCTGCTCGGCACGCTGCGCGATCGGTTTGGCGTCCGTCTCTATGAGGCGATCGGTGACGACGGGCCGTTGACCCTGCTCATTGGCGGGGATCAGCTGTACGCGCGTACGGAAGACGGGCGGGTCTTCAACCTCGAAGATCCGTCGCAGCCGCTGCTGATGGTGGGGGAGGAATTGCCGATCCGGCCGGTCGTCGCACGCGAGCGCAAGCGTCGCACTCGGGCGATCGTCCGCAAGCCGTGAGCGTTATAAGTCCTTGGCGCTGAAGAATCCGTCTGACTCGCCGCAGGGGCACACACGGCGCCCGCGATACCCGGGCAGAAACCCGCGTGGGTTCCATGAGAGGTACAAGGAACTCAACCCCGAGAAGTACCACGCGGACGTGGAGAAGATCCTCGCGTCCGGCAAGACGCCGGCGGGGACGCATCGGCCCATCATGGTGGCGGAAGTCCTGCGCTGCCTTCAGCCCAGCGCCGGCGAGGTCGCGGTGGACTGCACGCTCGGCGGCGGCGGTCATGCGCGAGCGATCCTGGAGCGCGTCCAACCCGGCGGCCGCCTGCTTGGACTCGACGTCGATCCGCTCGAGTTGCCCCGCACCGAAGCACGTCTCCGCGCGGCCGGCTTCGGCCCCGAGACGTTCGTCGCCCACCACATGAACTTTGCGGGTTTGCCGCAGGTGCTCGCCACTGAGGGAGTCGCGGCCGCTGACCTAATCCTGGCGGACCTGGGCGTGTCGTCCATGCAGCTCGACAATCCCGATCGCGGCTTCAGCTACAAACACTTCGGCCAGCTCGACATGCGGATGAATCCATCGCGTGGAGAGCCGGCGTCGAGACTCCTCGCGCGAGTGAGCGAAGACAAGCTTGCGGCCCTGCTGGACGAGAATGCCGATGAACCGCACGCCGATCTCATCGCCCGTCTCCTGAAGCAGGGGCCGGTGGAGACGACGCACGAGGTCGACCGTCTGGTGCGCAACGGGCTCACCGCGGCGTTTCCGAGTCTGGCGACGCCCGAGATGAAGATGTCCGTCCGCCGCACGCTCCAGGCGCTACGCATCGCCGTGAACGACGAATTCTCCGCGCTCGATGCGCTGCTGCGGTCGCTGCCGCAGTGCCTCGCGCCAGGCGGTCGAGTGGCCATACTGACGTTTCACTCCGGCGAAGACCGGCGTGTGAAGAAGGCATTCCAGGCCGGCTATCGAGCGGATGTGTATGCCGACGTGGCGGGTGAGGTCATTCGGGCGACGATGGAAGAAAACCGCGCGAACCGGCGCGCTTCGTCCGCAAAGTTGCGCTGGGCCGTCCGCGCGACGGACTGACGCGCTGTCCTGCGCGAACCCAGACTGGGCGTCAGCGAATCGGGAAGATTTTTTCGAGGTCGTCGGAGGGGCGCGCAATGACATGCACGCCGATCAGCTCGCCTACCCGGCGGGCCGCCGCGGCACCCGCATCGGTCGCGGCCTTCACGGACCCCACGTCGCCGCGGATGAGCGCCGTCACGAGGCCCGCATCCACCTTCTGCCAGCTGACGAGCACGACGTTGGCGGTCTTCAGCATGGCGTCGGCCGCCTCGATCATGCCGATGAGTCCCCGCGTCTCGATCATGCCGAGCGCGTCGCCAATCTCGCGATCGTCTTTGTCTCTGGGTTTCGGTGCCGCCATGCCGTGCCTATCCTACCTTAGCCAGCCCTCGCGCCGGCGAAGTTCCGTGATGTGCGCGACGTGATGCCGTGAATGCCACGCGTAACCCTGAAGCTGCTTCTCCAGCGTCACGATGCCGATCTCAGGATGGACAAACGTGCGCAAGAACTGCGCGTTGTCCAGCGATCGCCAGATTTCCGCCCACCGGGCGTGCAATCCGTCAAGGATTGCCAGTGATGCATCGACTGGCATCCGGCTGTCCGCCAGCGTCGCCCAGGTCTTCTCGTCGTACGGCTTGATGGTCGGCGTGTCCTCCGTCAGTCCAAACTTCGTGCGGAGGAAACCGTTCGCGTGACTGTCGACGACGTGGTGGACGACCTGACGCACGGTCCAGCCACCGTGGCGGTACGGCGTATCGAGCTGGCGGTCGTCCAGTCCGTTGACCGCGTCGCGCATACGCGCGGGCAAGGCGGCCATCGTCGCAATCGCCGGTTGCCGAAGTTCCGGAGCCGGAACAACGGAGTAGTCAAACGTGCCCACGGGGTATCGCAGGTCGGGTGTCATCTCTTCATCCCTGTAAGGACGGCGTTGACCGCGAGCTTACCGCTGACACCGGACATGAATCCCCCTGGGTGAGTGCCGCTCCCACACAAGTACAGTCCGCGGACGGGCGTGCTGTAGCCACCGAACCCGAGGAGCGGCCGCATCGTGAATAACTGGTCGATCGAGAGTTCCCCATGAAACATGTGGCCTCCCACGAAGCCGTATGTGGACTCGAGCTCAGCGGGCGTGATGACCTCCGCGGCGATCACGAGTGCACCGATGCCAGGCGCATACCGCTCGAGCATCGCCATGGTTCGCGTCAGCACCATCTCCTTCATTAAATCCCAGCTGGCGCCGCGAAGCCGATACGGGGCGTAGTGGACATATACCGACATGACGTGGGCGCCCGGAGGCACGAGGGACGGATCGAGCACCGACGGGATTGTCACGTCGAGCCACGGCTCTTCTGACAGCTCGCCGTACTTCGCATGGTCAAAGGCATGCTCGATGGCGTCGACGTCGGGTCCGATGTGAATGCTGCCGGACAGAAGCTCCGCGTTCGCCGCGCCGAATGATGGCAGCGCCGAGAGTGCCAGGTTTACTTTGGCGACCGTCCCTGCCGACCGGACGTTGCCCATCTTCGAGAGGAAGTCTGGCGACAGGTCGAGAGGGTCGAGAAGGCCGAGGCAGGTCGCTTTGGGATCGGCCGCCGAGACCACCGCATCGGAGGCGATGTCGCGGCCGTCGACCGTCACCGCGGTGACGGCTCCATTGGCGACGGCGATCCGGTCCACGCGGCTACCCACCCGGATGTCGGCACCGGCGCCCCGAGCGGCGGCTGCCATCGCCTGCGTCAATGCTCCGGGGCCGCCGCGGACCTGCATGCGTCCGCCCGACATCCGCCTGTGTGCGTCGCGCAGAAGATGGACCAGCGTGGATCCGGCCGACCGGGGGCCCAGCATGGTCCCCGAGACTCCCGAACCGCAGACCGCCGCGCGGAGCAGAGGCGACTCAAACCATTCCGTGACGAAATCGGCCACCGGCATTGGCGCCCACCGGAGGAGGCGATAGGCGTCCTGCTTTCCGAGCGCGCGGAAGCGCCGTCCCACGCCCAGCAGATTCCAGAGGTCGCGCGGATCGAGGCTATCGACATCCGGCGGCGGAGCGGTCAACAAGGCCTCGACGACGCCGCCGACGGCCGTCATGGCCGCCCGATACTTGAGAAATGCCTCGGCGTCGCGGGGCGCCGTCGGCCGCAGTGCGTCGGCCGTGCGGGCGGCATCGACGTACATCACGGCAGCCGGACCGTCTGGCGCCGGGATGAAGACATCGACGACGGGACGCAGGACGTCGAGTCCGTGGCGCGCGAGATCCATCTCGGCCGCAATGTCGGACCCGATGGCCGCATGGTGTGTGAGCGTTGGGCACTTGAAACCCGGCTGCAGTTCTCCGGTGATGGCGCCGCCGCCGACGGTCGATCGCTGTTCGATCACGATTGGCTTGAGGCCGGCGCGTGCGAGATAGAACGCCGCGGCAAGTCCGTTGTGTCCGCCGCCGATCACGACGACGGTCATTTCGTGTCCGCCAGGATGCGAAGCGCCGCGTTGCGGCCCGGCGCGCCCATGATGCCACCGCCCGGATGCGTGGCCGACCCGCACATATAGAGCTGGCTGACGGGGGTGCGGTACTGCGACCATCCCGGCGCGGGCCGCAGGAAGAAGAGCTGCTCCAGCGTGAGCTCACCCTGGAAGATGTTCCCCTCCGAGAGGCCCCACTCGCGTTCGAGGTCGAGCGGGGTGAGCACCTGACGGTCGCGGACGATCCCGGGCAGGTTGGGCGCGTATTCCGCGAGGGTCTGAATGACCGTATCGCCGAACTCCTCGCGTTTCTCGTCCCACGTTCCTTCCCTGAGGTCGTACGGCGCGTACTGGACGAAGCAGGACATCACATGCTTGCCGGGCGGCGCGACGCTCGGATCGGTCAGCGACGGAATCACGACGTCGATATACGGACGGCGTGAGAACCGGCCGTACTTGGCCGAGTCGTACGCGCGCTCCATGTAATCGACGCTCGGAGAAATGGAGATCGCGCCGCGAAGATGCGCGCCGGTGCCCGGCATGCAGGTGAAGTCAGGCAGTGCGTCGAGCGCCAGGTTCACCTTGCCGGACGACCCGCGGAACTTGTAGCGATCGATATCGTCCTGAAAATCGGCCGGAAGGACGCCGCGGTCGATGAAGCGCACGAATGTCTGGCGCGGATCCAGGCTCGAGGCCACGACCTTCGCGGCAATCTCGTCGCCATTGTCGAGGACGATACCGCGCGCGATATTGTCCCGAATCGTGATGCCCGCGACCGCGGCCTGCGTCCGAATCTCGACGCCGGCCAGGCGTGCAGCGCTGGCGATCGACTCGGAGATCGCGCCCGTGCCACCGCGCGAGAGGCCCCATGAGCGGAATGCGCCATCGATCTCGCCCATGTAGTGGTGCAGCAGCACGTACGCCGTCCCCGGCGATCGGACTCCGAGAAAGGTCCCGATGATGCCGGATGCGGACATCGTCGCCTTGAGCACGTCCGTCTCGAACCACTGATCGAGAAAGTCGACCGCGCTCATCGTCATCAGCTGGACCAGGTTGTACTGGTCCTGGCGTGAGAGGTCGCGAAAACGCTCGACGAGGAACAGCAGCTTCCGCAGGTCGCGTGGATGGATCGACGTCGGATCCGGCGGCAGCATGGTCAGGATCGGCTTGACGAACCGTCCCATGTCGACCATCGCCTTGCCGTATTCGTCGTAGGCCTCCGCGTCGACCCTGGAGTGACGCGTGATTTCACGGCGGGTTCTGGCGTGGTCGTTCATGCGCCAGAGGTGATTGCCGTCCGGCATGGGCGTGAACGTGCCGTCCAGCGGGAGGATCTCGAGTCCGTGCCGCGTCAGGTCGAGCTCGCGGATGATCTCTGGCCGCAGGAGGGACACGACGTAGGAGCAGACCGAGAACTTGAATCCGGGGAAGACTTCTTCGGTGACCGCGGCGCCGCCAAGCACGTGCCGCCGCTCGAGGACGAGGACCTTGCGACCGGCGCGGGCCAGATACGCGGCAGCGGTGAGACCGTTGTGGCCCCCGCCAATCACAATGACGTCGTACTCGCGCGTCACGACCGCGTCAGGTTCATCTGCTGCAGCGCGGCGCGGCCGAGCAGCCCATACGGACTGCCAAGCGTTTCGATCATCTCGAAATGGTTGTAGCCCTCGCCAATCAGCAGCGTCGCGGACTTGCCGGCAGCCTTCACCGCCGCGGCGAACTGCCGGTTCTGACGCTGAAACTCGGGTGTCTCGAGTGTGCCGTGGGCGACGATGACCGACGCGGGCAGGCGCGCCAGGTGCCGTTCAGGACTCAGCTCGTCGATCGTCTCGCGCGTGAAGTTCACATATGTCCGTCGAGCCGACAGGCTGACAGGCTCGAGGTCGTACATACCGCTGCAGAAGAGTGCCCCCGTGATGATGCCGGCGGGCAGCTTGAAATCGCGGGCCCAGTCGGTGGTCGCGGCGACAGCGGCGAGGTGGCCGCCAGAGGAGAAGCCCGAAACATAAAGCCGGTTCCCATCTCCGCCGAACATTCCGGCGTTCGCGGAGACCCATGCAACAGCACGGCGCACCTGGCGGGCCAGCGTCATGAGGTCGCCCTTGGTTTCCAGCACGTTGTTGAAATCGACTGCGACAAAGTGGGCACCGTGATCGACGAACACCTCGGACAAATATGCCGATGCGGATGCAACGCCTTCGCGCCATGCGCCGCCATGGATGTGCACGTGCACCGGCGCGCGTGGCTGGCGGGTGACATACACGTCGAGTTGTTCGACGGGCGTTGGGCCGTACGAGAAGCGCTTCGGCGGTCCAATCCGCGCGAGCGTCGCCACGTTGCGCTGCGCGACGCGCCTGGCGATCTCCGCCTGATTCGGCGCCCAGTGCACCTGGTCGTACGCCGCGTCCAGCTCCTGCTGGTCGTAGTCGAGAAAGACGAGGGGGCCCTTGGCGCGAGGCGGCATGCCTGGAGGCATGTGCGTCTGCATCTGCTGCCTGGCATGCAGAGGGTGCGCGGCGACCGTCATCGTCACGGCGAGAGCGCGGCGGAGCCAAGTGCGGCGAGTGAGGTGAGCCCTGTTGTCCAAGGCGGTTCCGGGTGCGCATCGTACCACGCGGTCGTCGGCATAAGATCTCCCCGTGCCGGTCGGAACCGCCTTCCATCCGCGGACGTTTCCTCTCTGCGAGTCGCTCAATTACCGCGAATGGTCGGGCTACTACGCGGTCAGCGCGTACGAGTCGCACCACGAGCACGAATACAACGCCATCCGCAACGCCGCCGCGCTCATCGACATTTCACCCCTCTTCAAGTACCGCGTCAGCGGCATCGATGCGATGCGCCTGGTGGACCGGGTGATCACCCGCGACGCCACCAGGATGACGATCGGCCAGGTCTGGTACACCCCCTGGTGCGACGAGGCGGGCAAGGTCATCGACGATGGGACGGTCGCGCGACTCGAGGAGTCGGTCTATCGGTGGACGGCGGCGGATCCCAGTCTGCGGTGGTTCCGGCAGAACGCAGCCGGGTTGAATGTCACGATCGACGACATTTCGGAAGAGGTCGTGGCGCTGGCGCTTCAGGGCCCGACGTCAGCGCAGGTGCTGCGCGCCGTCGCGGATGCGGACGTCGATTCCCTCCGCTATTTCCGGCTGACCAGAGGGCGCATCGGCGGCGTGCCGGTCGAGATCTCGCGCACCGGATACACGGGCGACCTCGGGTATGAAATCTGGATGCCCGCAGACGCGGCGCTCGGGGTATGGGACGCGCTGATCGCCGGAGGACGGCCGTTCGACATCAAGCCGGCCGGGATGCTGGCGCTCGACGTGGCAAGAGTCGAGGCCGGACTTCTCCTCATCGACGTGGACTTCAATAGCAGCCGAAAGGCGTTCATCGAGGCGCAGAAATATTCGCCCCTCGAGATGGGCCTCGGCCGGCTGGTCACGCTCGACAAACGTCCGTTCGTGGGGCGCGACGCGCTGGCCGCCGAACAGCGGCGAGGGGCGTCGAAGATGGTTGTGGGGCTCGAAGTCGATTGGACCGACGTGGAATCCGTTCACGACCGCATCGGCCTGACACCGGTTGCGCCCTCGGCGGCCTCCCGCGTCGCGGTGCCGGTCACACGCGATGGACAGCAGGTCGGACGGGCGACGACGACCACCTGGTCGCCGATGCTGAAGCGGCTCATCGCGCTGGCCACGATCGACGCGCCGTTTTACGCGCCGGGGACACGGCTCGAGATGGAGATGACCGTCGAGGCCGCGCGGCATCGCGTGGGCGCCACAGTCGTTCCGACGCCGTTCTTCAATCCGTCCCGGAAGACCGCAACACCGCCGCGGTAACGCGGTTTCCATTTGTCAGCGTTCGTCTGGTACGTCGAGGCCTACCGCGCGCATCAGCGCAATCGCGTTGCTCCGCGTCACCGGCCCTCGCTTGACGCGGTAATCGAACAGAATCTGTCCGTCTTCGAAGTGATCCTCGAAATGCACGTTGACGGCTCGAGGCCCGAGGTCCGCCGCGATCGAGGTGAGCGCGAGATCGTGCGTGGTGATGAGTCCGATGGAGCCCCGGTCGGTAAGGCTTCGCAGCACACCCGCTCCCCCGGCCATCCTGTCGTGTGAGTTCGTGCCATGGAACAGCTCGTCGAGCAGAAAGAGCAGCGGTAAGGGGCCGGCGGCCGCATCTGCGAGCTGGCGTATGCGCGTGATTTCCGCGTAGAAGCGCGATCGCCCTTCCTGCAGGGAGTCCTGGATGCGCAGCGTGGCCCCAATCGCCAGCGGGGTGAGGCGCAGTGATTCGGCGCGCACGGGCGCGCCGGCGAGTGCGAGCACGGCATTGATACCGATCGTGCGCAGGAACGTGCTCTTGCCAGACATGTTCGATCCACTGACGATGATCAGCGGCGCCGCGGAGGACAGCGCGACATCGTTCCGCACCGTCCGTGCGCGCGGCAGAAGTGGATGCCCAAGCGAGGTCGCTTCGAAGAGCGCGTTCCCCTCAACAATCGCCGGCCACACGTCGTCCGGATGCTCATAGCGGTACGCGGCCAGCGAGCTGAGCGCCTCGAAGTCTCCGACGAGGCGGAGCCAGACCCGAACGTGGATGCCGTGGCGGCGGCGCCAGCTCTCGATAGCCCAGGCCAGGTGGGTGCCCCAGAGAAGTACGGCGGCGAGCGGCGCAAAGAACTGGTTGTGCTGCCAGTCGTGCCATTCGACGAGTCGATGAAGACGACGGATCGCCACGGATGCGTGGACCCCGGATGTGTCGAGCTCACGCCGAAGCGCAAGCAGACGCGGCGACGTAAACGTCTCGCGCTCCAGTCGTGCGAGGACATGCGCGACGACATCGAGATCGTGTGCGGGCCCGTCGGCCGCGTGCAGCACGTGCTGCAACCGGGCGCGCTGCGGAATGGCGAAGAGGGCCTGTGTCAGCAGCACCGCGACGACGACGCCGTAGGTTCCCGTTGCGAAACCATAGGACGCCGCAGCCACCACGGCGACCGTGAACAGCACCGCCACGACGCGCAGTACGGGCATCCGCAGTGTCGGCGGCGCTTCGGCCCACGCGGTCAGATTGCCGGGATCGACCGCGGCCGCGACGTCCGCTCCTGCGAGCGCGAGCGCTTCGCGCAGATCGAGCGCGGGTCCGAGCTCGGTGACGGCCTGCTGGCGTTCACGGATGTCCGGGGGGGACGCGGGGCGCGTCAGCCAGCCGGCGAGCGTTTCCTCGCCCGCGCGGGTCCGGGCGTTCGACAGGAGCTGGAAGAGCGACCCGGGTCCGAAGATGTCGAGATCATTGGCGTACAGATGGTGTTCGTCGCGGAATCGCTCGCCCGTTTCTCCACTCCCCGCCCACCGGTCTTCGATCCGCGCGATCCCGCGTTCGTAAAAGGCAATGGTGCGCGCCGCGGCGTCTGCCCGCCGAAGGAGGCGGTCATGCCACGACACGAGGACGGCGAAGGCCGCCAGCGCGAGAACCGGCCACGCGCCACCGATGCTGCCGCGCCACCAGAGAATTCCGAGGGCAGTAGCCGCCAGGAACACCCCGAGACGCATCCAGCTGACACGGGCGTCGGCCTGAGAGAGCCGCATCGCGGCGGTCCTGAGCCGATTCAGGCGCGTGGTGTACTCGTCGGCCGGAAAAGCGGGCACGTCTCATTCTCTCCGAGCGCCAGACGGCCCGTCGCGGGGCCAGTCCTGCAGTGGTAATATGTTCAAGTACAACAATCTATTTGTACTAGAACATAAATGAAGATCACCGGCCGGACCGCTGCTGCTATCGCCCTGTCGATTGAGCAGCAGCTGGTTCCGGCCAATCCCGACACCCGGCTCCCTCCTGTCCGGACCGTCGCGGCGAAGCTGAATGTCAGCCCTGCGACTGTTGCCGCTGCCTATAAACTACTGCAGGCGCGTGGGTTAACGTCAGGAGGCGGCCGTCGAGGCACCAGGGTCGTTTCCCCGGTTCCTCTCCCGGCCGCGCGTCTCCCCGTCGCGATACCCGACGACGTCGTGGACCTGGCCAGCGGGAACCCCGACCCGAGTCTTCTCCCGCTCGACCTTCCGACTCACCTGATTTCCCGGTTCGACCCGGACGACCGTGCGCCGCTCGACCCGTCGTTGATGGCATTTGCCGCGATGGAACTCGACGCCGACGGCATCCCGGCGGCCGACCTCACCATAGCGACGGGTGCGCTCGACGCGATCGAGCGGATTCTCTGGGAGCACGTGAAAACCGGCGACGCGGTGGCAATTGAAGACCCCACGCTCCCGGACATTCGCGAGCTCGTCGCGACCTCCGGCTTTGTCCCGATGCCGGTCACCGTCGACGCCGACGGTCCCGAGCCGGAGTCGCTGGCCAGGGCCGTCGCCGCCGGGTGCCGCGCCGTCGTCGTGACGTCGCGCGCCCAGAATCCGACAGGGGCGGCGATCAGCGACGCCAGGGCGGCCGACCTTCGCCGCATTCTCAAACCGCATCCCGATGTCGTCGTGATCGAGAACGACTACGCAGCGCCGATTGCCGGCGTGCCCATCGCTCCCGTTCGCGGAACCCACGCAGGGCGATGGGCAATCGTTCGCTCCACGTCGAAGTTCCTCGGTCCGGATCTGCGTCTCGCTCTCGTGTCCGGCGACCCGCTCACGATTGCGCGCGTGCGCCACCGGCAGGCGCTCGGCGCACGATGGGTCAGTCGCATCGTGCAGCGGCTGGTGCTCGCCTGCTGGTCGGATCCATCGGGCGGGCGGCGGCTTGCCCGCGCCGCGGAGACCTACGCTCTGCGACGCGCCGCCGTGCTGTCGGCCCTCGCAGAACGGGGCATCGCCGCCTCGGCGAAATCCGGATTCAATGTGTGGCTTCCAGTTCGCGAGGAGACGGCAGTCGTCGCCGCGCTGATGGTTCGAGGGTGGGCCGTCGCGGCCGGCGAACCATTCCGGACGCGCAGCCAGCCGGCAATTCGGGTCACCACATCGGCGCTGGATCCGGCCGACGCTCCGCGATTTGCCGCAGACCTGGCAGCGGTGACGGGTCGAGGGCGCTCGTAACCGGTGCAGTCCCCCGCGGTTCGGCAAGGAGCGCGCTATTAAGAAATTGCACGAGCGGCGCGACGGCGCGGAAGATCGACAGCACGTCCGAGTAAAACCGGCCGCGCGTCGCCAGCTCCGCCTCGAACTCGCGCCCGGCGAGAAACTGCTTGAAACGAAGGTAGTGCTCGCCCGGATGATCCTTCGCGTAGCCACGCGGGATGCGCGAAAGCTGGTCGCCCTCGAGGCGTCCCACGGCGCGGCGGAACGCCGGTGTGGTGACGATGCGGTCGAGGGCCCGGTGGCGCGTACCAATCCGTGCACGGATGGCCCGGAGGTCGGTGGACGAGGGCATGTAGAGGCCGCCGCCGATCCAGACCCAGGTGGGCGCGATCTCGAGATAGAGGCCGGCACCTTCGCCGCGGGCAAACTTGCGCGACGGAAAGTGCGCCGCAACGTGCGTTTTGAGGGGACGCTTATCGCCGCTGAAACGCGTGTCGCGATAGATGCGGTACAGCGAGACACGCGGGTCCGACACGTGATCGGGAGCGAAGGCGGGCAGATCCTGGGCGAGCTGCGCCAGGAGCTCCACCATCGGACCGCGCACATGCTGCTCGTATTGGGGCTTGCGCGACCGGAACCACTCGCGATCGTTGTTGCGCTTCAGTGAACGGAGAAAGGAGAGTGTCTTGCTGGTAAACGGGGACTTCACGAGCCTGAACCTCTTGCAGATGCGCCTGGATGAGCGCCGGATGGACGCGGAAGATTGATAATACAACGCTGATGACATCGGTCCTGTCCGGAAGCGCGCGCGACGCCCTCATTGCAGATTTATCCACCGCGATCGGCGAGCGGTGCAGTACGAATCCCACGCAGATCGAGCACCACAGCCACGGCGAGTCGTGGCACGCCGCCGGCGCTCCGGACGTCGTCGTGTTTCCGGCGACGACCGAGGAGGTGGCGGCCATCGTCCGCATTGCGACCAGGCATGGCGCGCCCATCGTGCCGTTCGGCGTCGGGTCGTCGCTCGAAGGACACGTGAACGCCCTTCACGGCGGCGTCTCGCTCGATTGTTCGCGCATGAACCGCGTGCTGCGTGTCAGCGCGGACGACCTTGATTGCGACGTTGAGGCCGGCGTCACGCACCGGCAGTTGAACAAGGCGCTGGCCAACACCGGGGTCGCCTTCTGGGTAGATCCGGGCGCTGACGCGACGATTGGCGGCATGGCGGCCACGCGCGCGTCAGGAACGACGGCCGTTCGCTACGGCACCATGCGCGACGTGGTCCTCGGAATGACGGTCGTCCTGGCGGACGGACGGATCATCCGCACCGGCGGCCGTGCGCGGAAGTCATCGTCCGGCTACGACCTGACGCGGTTGTTCGTCGGCTCCGAGGGAACCCTTGGTGTCATCACCGAGCTGACGCTGCGTCTCTTCGGGCTGCCGGAGGCGGTGTCGGCGGCCGTCTGCCAGTTCGAGACGATGGAAGGCGCCGTGCGCACGGCGATGACGACGATTCAGCTGGGGATTCCGGTCGCCCGTCTCGAACTGCTCGACGAGCTGCAGATCGAAGCCGTCAACAAGTACTCGAAGCTGTCGTATCCACCGAAGCCGACCCTGTTCTTCGAGTTTCACGGGACCAGCGCCGCCGCGGTTACCGAGCACGCGGGCACCGCCCAGGAGATTGCCGCGGAGCAGGGCGGGTCCGGATTCGAGTGGGCATCGACGCCGGAGGACCGCACGCGACTCTGGCAGGCGCGCCACAACGCCTTCTACGCGTCGATCGCGCTTCGTCCTGGCGCGAAGCCATGGACGACCGATGTGTGCGTGCCGATCTCGCGCCTGGCCGAGTGCATTCTCGACACACGCCGCGACGTGCAGGCGTCTTCGCTGATCGCGCCGCTGATGGGTCACGTCGGCGACGGCAACTTCCACTTCGTGTTCGTGCTCGATCCCGACAACCCGGCCGAGCTCGCCGAGGCCACCGCGATTAATGCGCGCCTCGTCAAGCGCGCCCAGGCGATGGGCGGGACCTGCAGCGGCGAGCATGGCGTCGGCATCGGCAAGATGGACTATCTGCACGCCGAGCATGGCGACGCGCTCGACGTGATGCGCGCGATCAAGCGTGCGCTGGACCCCGATAACCTGATGAACCCCGGTAAGATGTTCACCGCATCCCCCCGCTAAGACATGGCCAAGGCGCGCAAGTCTTCTCCTTCTCTCTTCGACATGCCGGCGAGCGAATCATCCGGAGGCGTCCCGCCGCCCCCGGGGGGATTTCTCGAGGCCGTGCCGCTGCACGAAGCCGCGCAGACGCGTTATCTGAACTACGCGTTGTCCGTCATCACATCGCGCGCGCTTCCCGATGTGCGGGACGGATTGAAGCCCGTCCAGCGCCGCATCCTGTACGCGATGTGGCAGCAGAACCTGACCGCTGACACCAAGCATCGAAAGTGCGCGAAGGTCGTTGGCGACGTCATGGGCAGCTTCCACCCACACGGCGACGCGGCGCTCTACGAAACGCTCGTCCGCATGGCGCAGTCATTCTCGCTGCGCTATCCGCTGGTGGACGGGTCGGGGAACTTCGGGTCCCTCGACGGCGACAGCGCCGCGGCGATGCGCTACACGGAATGCCGCCTGGCCCGCATCTCGGACGAGATGCTGACGGAAATCGATCAGGCGACCGTCGCCTTCAAGCCGAACTACGACGGCACGAAGACCGAGCCTGTCGTGTTGCCGGCGCGCATCCCGAATCTGTTGATCAACGGGACAACCGGGATCGCGGTCGGTATGGCGACCAGCATCCCGCCGCACAACCTGGGCGAAATCTGCACGGCGCTGCTCAAGTTGCTCGACAACCCGGATCTCAGCAGCGTTCAGTTGTGCCGCTGGGTCAAAGGTCCCGACTTCCCGACGGGCGGGCAGATTCTCAATTCCCCCGACGAGTTGAAGGAGATTTACAGGACCGGATCGGGCACGGTGCGCCTGCGAGCCACGTGGGAGGAAGGGCCGTCCTCGCGCGGCGGCCAGAAGATCTTCATCACGAGCGTGCCCTACTTCACGAACAAGTCCACGCTCGTCGAACGGATTGCCGACGTGGTCCTGTCGCGCAAGCTGCCCCAGTTGCTCGACGTCCGTGACATCTCCACGGACGACGTGCGCATCGAGCTGGAGCTGAAAAAAGACGCCGACGTGAAGATGGTGATGGCGTATCTCTTCAAGAACACGCCGCTCCAGTCCAACTTCATCGTCAATCTGACCTGTCTCATTCCGACGGAGAACGCGGAAGTGGGCCGCCCGGAGCGCCTCGATCTCAAGTCGATCCTCTGGCACTTCCTGCACTTCCGCCTCGAGGTCGTGACCAATCGGCTCGAGCACGAGCTGGAAGCGCTGAAGAAACGCATCCACATTCTCGAGGGCTTCGAGAAGATTTTCGACGCGCTCGACGAGATCCTGAAGCTGATTCGGAAGTCGGACGGGAAAGCCGACGCCGCCGACAAGATCATGAAGCGCTTCGCGCTCGATGCCGACCAGACCGACGCCATCCTCGAATTGAAACTGTATCGGCTCGCCCGGCTCGAAATCCTCGTCATTCAGAACGAGCTGGCGGAGAAGCGCAAGCGCGCGCGCCAGATCGGGGGGCTGCTGAAGGACGAAGACGGACGCTGGACGATCGTCCGGGAGGAAATCGAAGCCATCGAGAAGACCTACGGCGGCAAGGGCGACCCGCGCCGCTCGATCATCGAGACGGTCGAGGAAGTCACGTTCACGGCTGATGACTTCATCGTCGAGGAAGACAACGTCGTCATCGTGTCGCGCGACGGATGGCTCAAGCGCCAGAAGGAGGTGCGCGATCTGTCCACGACGCGCCTTCGCGAGGGGGATGCGGTGCTGGCGGTGCTGCCAGGGAGCACGCGCGCGAGCATCGTGCTCTTCACCAACTTCGGCGCGGCCTACACGGCGCGCATCATCGACGTGCCTGCGTCAACCGGGTACGGAGAGCCGGTGCAGAAGCTGTTCAAGCTCCGTGACGGCGAGCGCGTGATCGCGGCGTTCAGCCTCGATCCCCGGGTCAGCGGAAAGATCGCCGCGAAGAAAGAAGGCGATCCACCGCCCGTCCACGCGCTGGCCGTGACGAGCGACGGGTACAGCCTGCGATTCAGCTTCGAGTCGTTCCTCGAGCCGAGCACGCGCGCCGGCCGCCGCTACGCCCGCCCGTCGCAGGGCGTCGAAGTCACCGGCGTGGAACGGGTCACCGGCGAAGAGATCGTCATCGCCGCGACGCAAAGCGCCCGTGCGCTGCTGTGCCGCGCCGACGAGGTGAACTACCTGTCAGGGCCCGGCAAGGGCGTCATTCTGATCAAGCTCACGGAAAAGGACGACAAGGTCCTCGGATTCATGGCGTCGACCGGCGACCGGGACCTCATGCGGGTCGAGACGAGCCGCGGCAGCGAGCAGACCATCAGTACGGCCAAATACGAGGTGACCGGGCGGGGCGGCAAGGGGCGCGAACTCCTGCAGCGGGGGCAGTTTACGCGGGTGATTCCGCCCGAAGTCCCCAACCCGCAGCCGCTCGACGGAACGGCTGTAAATTAATGTCAGGCAGGGGGATAGCCCGACTGCTATACTGTCGGAGGCCAATAAGTCAGGCCCTTCCAAGGCATTTCACGCGGCGCCGCCAGGCGCCAGAGAGTTCATGAACATCACTACAGAGATTCCCAGCACCAGCCGCATTGCGGTTTTCATTGATTTCGACAACGTCGAGATCGGCGTCAAGAACACGATCGGCGGTCAGTTCGATATCGGGCTCGTGCTCGAAGCGATTAAAGAGCGCGGCGAGATTGTGACCAAGATTGCGTACAGCGACTGGAAGCGCGCCGGCGATTACAGCCGCGTGCTCGCGCAGCATGCGATCCGGATGGTCCAGCGCACGATGACGCCGGGCGGCGACAAGAATGGCGCCGACATCACCATGGCGCTCGACGCGCTCGAGCTCGCCTTCACACACAGCCACATCAACACCTTCGTCATCGTCGGCGGCGACAGTGACTTCATCTCCCTGGTCGAAAAACTCAAGCAGTACGGCCGCAAAGTGCTGGTCGTCGGCGGCCGGCAGTTCACCAGCGCGACGATGCAGAAGAACTGCCACGAGTTCATCGCGTACGAGAATCTCGCGGCGGTGACCCGCAGCAGCGGGCGCTCGTCGGGACGTGGCGCGAAGCAGCCTTCCAGCGGCGGCTCCACGCAGGTGGCCGAAGCACTCCCGCTCGTGCGGCGTGCCCTGAAGGTCCTGTCCGAACGCGAAGCGACGCCGCAGCTCGGTCTTCTCAAGAGCACGCTGCTGCAGCTCGACTCGACATTCTCGGAACGGGAATACGGCGCCGGCAGCTTCCGCGACTTCATGGAGAAGATCGCGGCCTCTGGAGCCGTGACGTTGCGACATGTAGGCCGGAGCATTCTGGTCGAATCGCCGGATGGCGACCATGCGGATCATGCGACCGCGTCAGCGGAGCCCGTCGCGCCGGTAGTCCGTGCGGCGCCACCATCGCAACCGGCCGTGGCCCCCGTGGATGGCGTCGTCGACCCCGACGCCGACGAAGCACTGCCGGTCTCGCCCATGACAATGCAGGACGGCATCCGCGCGGTGCAGACGGCGTTCGCGGACGCGGCCTCGCCAATCAGGTGGCCGATGTACGTGCGCCAGGCGAAGCAGTTCCTGCGCACCGCCATCAGCGGTTTTGACGAACGCAACTACGGGTTCGCGTCGGTCAACGACCTCATGCGCGCCGCCGGCAAGGAAGGCGTGCTGCGCGTCGAGCGCGATCGCCAGGGTGCGATTCGCCTGTTCCCGGGTCAGAAGCTCGCCTCGCGCCCGAACGCGCAGGGCAACGTGCCGCTTCCGGAGGCTGTCGCCGATGTCGTGGCGGAGCCGGTAGAGGGCGAGATGCCCGGTGAAATCGTGGCCGACCGGCCCATCGTGGACGCGGTGATCGAAGCCAGTGCCCAGGGCCTGGGTGAAGATGGGCCGTTGCCAAAGGGCACCCGCCGCCGCAAGAGTCCTGCTCCGAGTGCTGTGTCGAAAGCCCCGCGCAGCCGGGCGAAGGTCGCGAAGCCGGCGACGCCGCGGGCCAGAAAGACCGTGAAGTCGCGAACGGTCGCCGCAGATACGGGTGAGTAACTACACAGCCAAAGACATCACCGTCCTCGAGGGACTGGAGCCGGTCCGCAAGCGTCCCGGCATGTATATCGGTGGGGTCGGCACGGCCGGCCTCCACCATCTGGTCTGGGAAATCCTGGACAACGCCGTCGACGAGGCGATGAACGGGTTTGCCTCGAACATCGTCGTCACCCTTCATACCGACGGCAGCTCAATCACCATCGCAGACGACGGCCGCGGCATTCCCGTAGACAAGCATTCGGCAACGAAGAAGAGCGCCCTCGAGGTCATTTTCACCGTGCTCCATGCCGGTGGGAAGTTCGAGCACGGCAGCTACAAGACGGCCGGAGGCCTGCACGGCGTCGGCGCGAGCGTCGTGAATGCGCTCTCCACCGAACTGCACGCGACCGTGAGGCGCGACGGCTCGCAGTGGGAGATGACGTTCCGCCGCGGCAAGCCGACGGGTCCGCTGAAGAAGGCGGGGCCCGCACGCGGCAGCGGCACCACCGTCTACTTCCATCCCGATCCCACGATTTTTCCGAAGGTCGAATTCGATCCCGCCGTGATTCGCGAGCGGCTCGAGATCGTCAGCTACATCCACAAGGGTGTACGCGTCACCTTCGAGAACGAAGCGGCTAAGACCAGGGAAGTTTTCCAGCATCAGGAAGGCCTTCTCGATTACCTGAAGAAGATCGTCGCCGAGCGGGGCGCGAAGCCGGTTCACGATGTCGCGTTCACGCAGGAGCGGGAGAGCGGACCGCGGATTGACCTGGTCCTGCAGTGGACGGAAGCCACCGACGAACACATCCGCAGCTACGTGAACGGGATCCCCACGGGTTCGGGCGGGACACACGAAAACGGGCTTCGAGCGGGTCTCGGCAAAGCCGTGCGGAATTACATCGACACGCACAGCCTGTCGCCGAAAGGCGTCACGCTCTCAGCCGAAGACATCCGGGAAGGACTCACCGGCGTCGTCAGCATCTTTATTGCCGAACCGCAGTTTCAGGGTCAGACCAAGGATCGGCTGAACAATCCTGAGCTGACATCCGTCATCGATTCAGCGGTCCGCCCGGCGCTGGAGCACTGGCTCAATCACAATCGCAGCGTCGCCGAAGCGATCGTCGGGCGGATCATTCTTTCCGCGCGCGCTCGCGAGGCGAGCCGCGCCGCTTCGGCCGAGGTCACACGCAAGACGGCGACCTCAGGGCGACTCAATCTTCCGGGGAAGTTGAGCGACTGCACCGGCGCGGGCCGTGAGGACAGCGAGCTCTTCGTCGTCGAAGGCGATTCCGCAGGAGGGTCCGCCAAGCAGGGGCGCGACCGCGGCCGGCAGGCCATCCTTCCGCTCCGCGGGAAAGTGATGAACACGGAGGGCATGACCCTCGCCAAGGTGCTGGAGAACAAGGAGCTCGCCGATCTCGTCACCGCGCTTGGCTGCGGGATGGGCAAGAACTTCGACCTCGGGCGCCTGCGCTACGGCAAAGTCGTCATCCTTGCCGATGCGGACTCCGACGGTCATCACATCGCCACGCTGCTGCTTACATTTCTCTATCGCCATCTACCGCAGCTGATCGCGAACGGGCGGGTGTTCCTCGCACAGCCCCCTCTCTACCGGATCGATATCGGCAAAGAAACGTTCTGGGCGCTGGACGAGCCGCATCGCGACCGCATCCTCAAGCAGCACGGCAACGGGCGCTCGCATCCCGACATCACCCGCTTCAAGGGTCTCGGTGAGATGATGCCGAAAGTGCTCTGGGAGACGACGCTCAACCCCAAAACCAGGCGGCTCCTCCGCGTCGAGATCTCGGATCAGATCGTGACCGACCGCGTGATCAACGAGCTGATGGGGAAGGACGCCTCCGCGCGATTCAGGTTCATCATGGACCGCGCCGAGGACGCGCAGGAGCTCGACGTTTAGCCCATGGCAGGCGCCGTCCCGGTACGAAAGAAGTTCGACCGCTCGATCATCGAAGGCCCGCTCCGCCCAGCCGTCTGGCGCCTCGCATGGCCAACGATGCTCCAGAATGTCATCGCGGGTCTGCAGGGCATCATCGATCATGCGATGGTCGGCCACTTTGTCGGCTACACCGCCAACGCAGCAATCGGCGTCAGCTGGCAGATCATCATCGTCGTCATCGTCTTCGCGGTATCGGTCTTCACCGGCATGGGTGTACTGGTCGCGCGGTTCGCCGGCGCGAACCAGCCTGACAAGGTCAATCGCGTCGTCTATCAGGCATTTCTCACGGCCGCCGGACTCTCCGTAATTCTTGGCGCCGTGGGATGGGCGGCCGCACCGACGCTGCTCGATCTCGTCAACGCGGCGCCCGACGTGCACGCCGAAGCGCTGCCATTCCTGCGGACGATGATGGTTGGCTTCATCGGCATGATGATGTTCTTCATGCTGAGCGGCGCCTTTCGCGCCGCGGGTGATCCTCACACCCCGCTTCGCCTTGGCGTCGGCATGACGGTGCTGACGATTGGCTTCAACCTGGTTCTGATTCCCGCACTCGGCACTGTAGGGGCGGCCTACGGAACCATCGCGAGCAGCACCCTCGTCTCGGGGTATGGCATCTGGCGTCTGATGCGGCCGGAGTCGGTCATCCATTTCGAACGCCACATGGATCTCCGACCCGACTTCACGATCATCCGATCGCTCTTCCGCTTCGGCCTCCCGACCGGTGTGCAGGGGATCGCGATGAATGTGGGGGGCGTCCTTCTGCTCCGGTTCATCGGTTCACTCGACGAAAGCGCCGCGGCGCAGGCGGCATACACCATCGGCTATACGGAGCTGTTTTCGTTCATCACATGGACGTCCGTTGGCCTGATGGGTGCCGCGTCGACAATCGCCGGCCAGAATCTGGGCGCGGGAAATCCCGACCGCGCGATTGCAGGGGTCCGGGTGGCGTCTCAGTTCGGGCTGGCGGTCGCCGCCGTCGTGGGGCTTACATTCTTTCTGATTCCGCGGTACCTGCTGGCGATCTTCGGCATGGACGATCCCCGCGTCATCGATATCGGTGTAGAGCTGCTGCGATATCTGAGCGTCTCGGGATTCTTCATCACGGTCGCATTGAGTTACACCGGCGCGCTGCAGGGAACCGGCGATACCAGAAGTCCGCTCTATATTTCCATCGTGTCGCAGATCGTCGTACCTCTCGGACTGTGCACGTTCTTTCAGGCGACGACCGGCCTCGAGGCGCGTCACATCTGGATGGCGATTCTCACCGGGCACATGCTCCGGTGCGGTCTCAGCGTCGCGCGGTTTCAGCAGCAGAAGTGGCGCACGATAGCCGTCGACATCGGACCGTCGAAGCCTCACATTATTACGGCCGAGGCGGAGATTCCGTGCGCCGAGCCTCGCATACCAATCCGCGAGACCAGCGAGCCGGCACCGCGCTCCTGAAGCGTACAATCGCTTCGCGACCGCGAGCACTTCCCCGCCCGTTAACGAACCGAATCTGACTCGAACTCCCAACTCCCAAGGCGCCAACTCCCAATCAGGCTCGCGGGACCCGCTTTCCAGCCAGGATAGTTCCACTCGGGAACAGCCGCTGCCGGCCCTGGATCGTGTTCTTGTAGTTATCCAGGAATTCGAAGTGTCCCTCACGCAATTCGAGCAGCGCGATGTCGGCCACCGCGCCCACGTTGAGGGTGCCGCGGTCGCGGAACACGGCGAAGGTGCGCGCGGCGTTGACGGTCGCGCATGAAATCGCGTCTGACACGCTCATGCCGAAGCCGAAGAATTTCGACATGCAGTTGGGAAAGTCGATGACTCCGGTCTTCGGGCTATTGACGTTCCAGTCGGTGGAGAACGTGTCGGGCCAGAAGCCGGCCCGCATGATGGGCTGGACGACATCCCATCGGATGTGGCCGTTCTGCCCGTTGCCGACGTCGAACCAGACGCCGCGGCGTCTGGCGGCCAGCACTTCCGGAAGGATGCGGCCGCTCTCGTCAATGATGCTGTTGGGCGGCGGCGCGAACATGTGCGTGACGATGTCGCCGGGCTTGAGGCGATCGAGCAGGCGGGGGAGGGGCGAGCGCGACTGTCCCATGTGAATCATCACCGGAAGATTGGCGGCGGTCGCGACTTCCTGAGCGCGCCTGAGCACCTCGTCGTCGTTCTCGCCGGTATTCTCCCGTGACAGCCTCGCCTTGACGCCGACGATGACGTCGCGGTGCTTCGCAATCGCATCGCGCAGCGCGCCGACGTCCGCGCGCGCGATGTCCACGGTGTCGCCATCGGGCAGAATGCCACCCCGCCCGACGTTGATCAGCACGCGTCCCTGCTGCGGAGACGCGCGGGCTATAACGGCAGGACCAGCGATCCCATCGGCGCCCTGTGAACCGGCATCGATCCATCCGGTCACGCCGTCGGCGAGCACGAGCGCCGGACCCTCGACGGTGCGGGCGGCGTGGGTGTGAATGTCGATGAGCCCTGGCACGACGAGCCTGCCGGCCGCGTTGATGGTCTCGGTGGCGCCGGCGGCAATGTGTGCGTCGACGGCCGCGATTCGTGCGCCGTTGATGGCGACATCGCGGATCCCATCGAGGCGAAGCGAAGGGTCGATCACGCGGCCGCCGCGGATGATCAGATCGTAGTTGGTAGCCTGGGCGGCAGCCGGCGTAACGTGCGCCGCCAGCGTTCCCGCGGCGGCGGTGTAGAGAAACTCTCGCCGGTTCATCACGTTTCTACTTCAGAGCCGCCCAGTTCACGCAGCCAGGACCTGAATCGGGACCCATCGCAAGGCGGCTCTCGATCTCGAGCGTCTTCAGGTTGATCGTCACCACGCTGTGGTCGTCACGCAGACCCAGGTAGGCACGCGATCCGTCCGGCATCACGAACATACCGCCGTCGCCGCTGTCACCAGGCGCGACCTGAAGCCGTTTGATCTCCTTGCGCGACGCGGCATCGAGAATCACGAGCGTGCCGGTGCCGCCGTCGAGGATCAGCACCTTGCCATCGGGCGTGAACTTCAGGCGATTGGCGTCGGTCAGCTTGAGATTGAATGTGTGGGTGACCTTCCTGGTCGCCGTGTCGATGATGGTCACGCCGCCGTCGCCGCGCGTCGCCGTCCAGAGCTCGCGGCCGTCGGGCGACAGGTCGAGGCCTTCCGGCCTGATCCCGGGTACGGGGATCGCCGTGGTCCGGAACTTCGGCGGCCCGCCGGCCACGCCCTCAATCACGGAGATGCTGTTCGATCCGCGGTTCGGCACCCACATCGTCTGCTGGTCTTTGGCGAGCACCATCATGTGCGTGCCGTCCTGGCCGATCCCGAGCATCCATTCAATCTTGTTCGCAGCCGGATCGTAGCGGCCGATCGTCTTGAAACCCTCGGCCGTGAAATATAGCTTCCCGTTTGCGTAGAGCACGTCATGCGGCGCACTGAGGGTGCCGGTGTCCACGCGCCGCAGCTCCTTCATCGCCGCCACGTCGATGACGGAAATTCCCTCGCGAGGGCTGGCTACGAATGCCATGGTTCCGTCTGGCGTGACCGCGACTTCGTGCGGATCCACGCCGGTCGGGACGCGGCCCAGCTCCTTCCCGGACGCCGGGTCGACGATGGCGAGCGCGCTGGCGTTCCTGAGGAGGACGAGGAGACGCGCGGTCGGAGGAGCCTGCGCGGCTGCGACGTTCGTGACAGCCGCGAGGGCAGTAGACGACAGAGCGATCTGAATGAAATGCCTAGGGATCCGCATCGGCGACCTCCGCGCGGATCATTACACGAAACGCCCAACTTCCAAGGCGTCAACACGCAGCCGCTTGTTAGGCCTGGAGCCGAAGCGTAGGATCGGCATATGACGAAGCCGATGGCCGCGGTCCTGGCCGATGCGCTACGCCTCGATGATGCGGCGCGCGCCGAACTTGCGGCCGAACTGGTCGCGAGCCTTGATGGCCCCGCTGACATCGACGCAGAGGCTGCGTGGGATGCCGAAATCGAGCGTCGCATCGCGGCCATTGAGGCCGGTACCATTCCCCTTGAACCCTGGGACAACGTGCGACGCCGAATCGAGAAAGACATTCTCGGGCGGTGAAGCCGGTTCAATACAGCGCACCTGCCTCGGACGAGTTATCCGCGGCCGTGCTGTGGTACGAGGCGCGACGGTCAGGGCTTGGCGCCGACTTCTACGATTCGGTGGTCCGGGCGATCGACCTTATCCGGACGCATCCAGAGGTTGGGACGCCACGAACCGGTCGGCTCCCGAACCGGCAACTCCTCGTCAGTGGATTTCCCTATAAAGTCGTGTATCGAGTCCGCGACGACGACATGTACGTCGTCGCCGTCGCGCACACGAGTCGCTGCCCAGGTTATTGGAAAGGCCGTAGCTGATCGAGAGCCGTCTAACGTTTAGCCGATAACCTGCGGAACGCGAAGCGGCCCGTCAGGTTCATCGCCAGGTCAGACGCCCCCGTCGCTCTTAAGGGTTTCTCTGATGAAAGCGGCGAGCGCTCCGGCGTCGGGAGACTTCTCAGCATCGAGTCCTTGGAGCATCCCAAGGCGGTCGTCTTGAGAGCGGTTCTGGCCGAGTTTGAACTTTCCTTCGATCCTATCGATTGGCATCTCGAAGGCGACGATGGCTTTGGCCAGCTTCTCGAAAAAGTCTCCCCCCCAGGTCTTCGGTGCGCCACGGCTTCGCCCGAGAGCCCTCGTGTCTCGCAACAAGGTCTTGAAGAGCGGCAGCCGTGAAGTCGCCCTCTTCTCTTGCGCGTGGCTTCCCATAGACATGAACGGCCGCGTAGTTCCACGTAGGTACGGCGGGCGATGTCGCGTACCACGTGGGTGAGACGTAGGCATGAGGTCCGTGAAAGATGGCGAGAGCCTCCGCGCTTCCGTCAAACTGCCGCCATTGGTTGTTGGCGCGGGCGACATGGCCAATGAGGACGGCCTTCCCCGCTGAACGGCGAAGCATGATCGGGATGTGCGAGGCCACCAACCCTGTCGATGACGAACTGGTCAGCGTCGCGAAGTCGTACCTCTCGATGAACGACGCCAGGGTCTTCTCATCTGAGACAGCGAACGATGCAGGTACATACGTCTCTTGGAGTAGACCGCAACGCCAGGCTGCAGCTAACGCCGTCGCCTCGCTCAGACCCCGATCGCACCCAAGTATCTGATAGGGCGGGATGTTAGCACCTGCGTGCACTTGCAGCGAACGGCTTGCGCCGCGCCTTGGGAGTTGGCGTCTTGGAAGTTGGGAGTTCTTAGAATCGGGACGTGATGGGCGGCTCGATCTTTATGAGGTCGATGTCGAAGACGAGCATGCCGGCGGGGGCGCCTCGTGCCCCCTTGTAGGCCAGATTCTGCGGAATCCAGAAACGCATCCGGTCGCCTTCCACCATCAGCTGCATGCCCTCCGTCCATCCGGGGATGACGTTGTTCAATTCCAGCGTGACCGGCATGCCCTTCGCGACGGTGCTGTCGAAGACCTTCCCGTCCGTTGTCCACCCGGTGTAGTGGACCGTCACGCCCTCGCGGGGGGTCGGGCGCCGTGTGCCGGTGCCCGGCTTGATGACCTTGTACATGAGCCCCGACGCCGTCGTCGTCACGTCGGCCGGCGGCGCGGCGACGTCCGGCGGCGGCACGCTGGGGGCGCGACGCGCATCGACGAGTTCGATATCGAAGACGACTGTGCCCGTCGGCCGTCCTGCCTGTCCGTTGTAGGCCAGCGCCTGCGGCACCCAGCAGCGCCGCGTTTCGCCTACCGTCATCTGGAGCACGCACTCGCGCCAGCCGGCCATCACGCGGTTCAGCGGAAACATGCTGGGCAGGCTTCGCGCGCGTGAGCTATCGAACAACCGTCCCTCAGACGTCCATCCGTTGTAATGAACCGTCACCACGTCGCTCTCCGATACCAGCTTTTCGCCGGTTCCGGGCGAGATGATCCTTGACGCCAGGCCTGTCGCGCTTTTCGTGGCGTCGGCGGGCGGCGCTGCCACATCGGGCGGGGCAGGAATGTCCGGGACGGTCTGCGCCCAGAGCTGGCTGCCCGCCCCGTCAGGCGTGAGCGGGCCGGGGAAGCCGGCCCCCACGAGAATGAGCGCGAGCAGCATGGCTACAGCAGCGGACGAGAGACGGTGCATCATCACGGGACCAGTAACAGATTAGCCGGATCTTCCACCAACTCCTTGAGGGTCACGAGGAACTTGACCGCCTCGCGTCCGTCTACGAGCCGGTGATCGTAACTGAGCGCCACGTACATCATCGGCCGGATGACGACCTGACCGTTCACAGGTACCGCGCGATCCTGGATCTTGTGGAGGCCCAGAATACCGACCTGGGGCGGATTGAGAATTGGCGTGCTCATCAGGGATCCGAACACCCCGCCATTGGTAATGGTGAATGTCCCGCCCGTGATGTCGTCGAGCGTCAGGGTGCCGTCCGCCGCCCGCGTCGCGAAGGCGCGAATCCCCAGTTCAATATCGGGGAATGACATCCGGTCAGCATCGCGCAGGACGGGAACGACCAGGCCGCCTTCGGCCCCCACCGCGATGCCAATGTCGTAGTACCGCTTGTAGACGATCTCCTCGCCCTGAATTTCGGCGTTGAGGAGCGGGTAGGCGCGCAGGGCAGCAATGCTCGCCTTGACGAAGAACGACGCGATGCCAAGGCCGACACCGTGCTGCTTTTTGAAATCTTCCTTGCGACGTTCGCGCAGCGCCATCACCGCTGACATATCCACGTCATTGAACGTCGTCAGCATCGCCGCGGTGCGCTGCGCTTCGACAAGCCGCCGCGCAATTGTCTGCCGGCGCTTGGACATCCGCACACGCTCTTCGGTGCGTTCGCCGGACGGCCTGGCGGAGGAGGGCGCCGGCTTCAGCGCGGTCTGAACGTCCTGCTTGGTGACGCGGCCGCTCGAGCCGGAGCCCTGAACGGCGCGAATGTCGACGTCGTGCTCACGAGCGATCCGTTTCGCGGTTGGCGTGGCGCGGGAGGGTGCTTGGGGTTCTTGAGGTGCTTGAGGTGCCTTCGGTTCGTTAGCTTCTTGGGGTTCCTTGGGTTCCTGAGACGCGGGCGACGCCGGTGCGGCCGACTCGTCGACGACGGCGAGAACATCTCCAACCTTGACGTCTTCGCCTTCGCCCCGCGTGATGCTGGACAGCACGCCGGAGTGGTTCGCACCGACTTCCAGATCGACCTTGTCGGTCTCGAGCTCGACGACCGGCTCTCCCGTCGTGACGCGGTCGCCCACCTTCTTGAGCCATTTGGTGACGCGCGCCTCGACGACCGATTCACTGAGTTGCGGAACAACGATGTTGGACATGTGAGAGTGCCTATGCCTGCTTGGACAGAACCAGCGATGGCTCGCGCGACTCGGTGCGCGTCTCGAACGCCTGCGCGATCAGCGCCTTCTGGTTGATCTGATGCCATGCGGCCGAGCCCTCAGAGGGACTCGCGCTGCGGGCGCGGCCGACGTACCGCAGGGGACATTTCCCCTCGAGGAGCTCTTCGAGCAGCGGCCGTACGAACTCCCAGGCTCCCATGTTTTCCGGCTCCTCCTGGAGCCAGACGACATCGCGAAGCGCCGGATAGGCGGCAAGCGTCGATGCGATGGCGTCCGATGGAAACGGGAAAAGCTGTTCGACGCGGCAGATCGCGATGGCGGTTTCGTCCTTCCGCCGCTCATTGGTGTCGGCGTCCACGAAGACCTTGCCGCTGCACAGAATCAGGCGCCGGATCTCCCTGGCGCGCGTACGGGCGCCGCGGTCGTCAATCACCGGCTCGAAGCGTCCTTCCGCAAGCTCGCGGGGAGCGGAGGCGACCGCCGGATGGCGGAGCAGGCTTTTCGGCGTCAGGATGAACAGCGGCAGTGGATCGTCGGCCAGGAGCAAAGCCTGCCGCCGCAGCACGTGAAAATACTGGGCGGCCGTGCTGCAATTCACGAGGCGGAGGTTCAGATCGGCCGCGGCCTCGAGGATACGCTCGGGACGCGCGCTCGAGTGCTCGGGTCCCTGTCCTTCGTAGCCGTGCGGCAGCAGGAACACGAGCGAGGGTTCCATGCCCCACTTGGCGCGGCTGGACGTCACGAACTGGTCGAGCATCACCTGCGCGCCGTTCAGGAAATCGCCGTACTGCGCCTCCCAGAGGACGAGCCGTCCAGGTTCGTAGACGTTGTAACCGAACTCGAAACCGATGGCGGCATTCTCCGAGAGCGGACTGTTGCAGACCTCGAAGGCGCCGCGGCTGCCGGAGAACGTCTGCAGCGGAATATGCCTGCGGCCGGTCTCGGCGTCGTGGAAGACCGCGTGCCGCTGACTGAAGGTGCCGCGCTCGACGTCCTCGCCGGTCAGCCTGATCGGAATGCCGTCGGCCAGCACGCTGGCAAACGCGAGCTCCTCCGCGGTCGCCCAGTCGATCGACCGCGCATCGGGGTCCGCCAGCGCGTTCTTCCGTTTGTCTCTCGCCCGCTCCAGTTTCTTGTGGAACGTAAAACCTTCGGGCCGCTGTGTCAGCGAGTCGTTCAGCTCACGCAGCTGTTCAACCGGAACTCCTGTCGCCGTCCGTGTCGCCAGGCCGGCGGGCGCCATGTCGACCACGGGGGCTGACATGTGCTCCTCGGGGTTCAGCGAGGCATACGCCTCGTCCAGGACCGAGAAGTGCTTCTTCACGAGTTCGTCGGCGCGCTCCAGCGGGATGTGCCCGTGCTGGCTTTGTGCCTGCGCCCAGACGCTCCGCACGGTCGGATGGCCAGTCACCTTCTTGTAGATGAGCGGCTGCGTGAACGCGGGCTCATCGCCCTCGTTGTGGCCATACCGCCGGTAGCCGACGAGATCGATGAGAAAGTCACGCCGGAAGCGGCAGCGGTACTCCCACGCCAGTCGCGCGGCTTCGAGGCAGGCGGCAGGGTCGTCTGCGTTGACGTGGACGATCGGAATCTTGAACCCGCGCGCCAGGCCGCTCGCGTAGCTCGTGCTGTACGATTCGTCCGGCGTCGCGGTAAACCCGAGCTGGTTGTTCGCGATGATGTGGATCGTTCCGCCCGTGTCGTAGCCGTCGAGGCGGGACAGATTGAGCGTCTCCGCCACCACCCCCTGCCCCGGGAACGACGTGTCGCCATGAATGAGCAATGGCAGCACGACGCTTCCGTCAAACCGCGGCGCACCTGGCTGGCTGGCGTTCGTGCCCGCCGCGCGCGTCATTCCTTCCACGACCGGATTGACTGCCTCGAGATGGCTGGGATTCGGCACGAGCGTCAGGAACATCTGTCCGCGCGGGCTGGACGTGCGGGCCCCCGCGTGGTACTTCACGTCGCCGCGCCACCCGACGTCGAGCCGAACGGTATCCCGGTGCACCGGATCCTTGAACTCCGCGAGAATCTCCCGATACGGCTTGTCGAGAATGTGGGCCAGCACGTTGAGCCTGCCGCGGTGCGCCATGCCGAGGACCGTGTGCCGCACACCCTGGTCGCCGGCGCCGCTGATGATCTCGTCGAGGATCGGCACCAGCATGTCGAGCCCTTCGATCGAGAACCGTGTCTTGCCGGGAAAGATGCGGTGCAGAAACTGCTCGAACACCTCCACCTGCGTGATGCGATCGAGCAGCGCGTCGGCGCTTTCGGGATCCATCGCCGGGAGGAACCTTCCGGATTCCGCGGCGTGCCGCAGCCAGACGCGCTCTTCCGGCACGAAGACCTGGGCGATGTCGAAACCGGTCGTGGAACAGTAGACGCGACGGAGCTTTTCGATCGCGTCGAATGCATTCGAGGAATGTTCCGAGACGGCTCCGCCGACGAGTGAGGCGGGGAGCCCCCGCATATCGTCGTCCGTAATGCCGTGTGCGTCAGGCGACAGCGACGGGTCGCCAGGAGGCGTCGATCCAAGCGGATCGATACGTGCGGCAAGATGGCCGTACCGGCGAATGCATTCAGCCAGGTTGGCCACGCCGACGATGACGTGGAGGTTGGCGGCCGAAGGCGCTGGAGATGGGTCGTCGCTGGCCGACGGCCTCCACGACTCGAACACCGCGCGCGTCGCCGGGTCGACGGCGTCGGGGTTCTGTCGGTAGCGCTCGTACAGCTCGACGACATACCCCGCATTGACGCCCTGAATCGCGTCCGGCTTCACGTCCTCATCGTACCCCAGCCTCCAACCCCATCATTTGTGCGAAAACGTGAATCGTGCGGCACTTCACGTCTGCAGGGATGAGCGGAAAGGTACCGAGGATGTGGCGCAGGTCGTCTTCGCTCAGTCCATAGACGTGCGCTGCGAGCGCCTGCGCCTCGGCGTACTCCGGCATCTCCTCAACCGGACCGCCGCCATCGCCGAGGGCGCGTGACAGTGAGGCGAGCCGGTGGAATGCGCGATGTCGTGGGGTGAGCAGGGGAACCGGCAGCCTCGACACGAGCGCTACGGTCACATGCGTGTTGACCCTCAGCCGGACCAGGTAGTTCGCCACGAAGCTGTTCATCAGCGCGCAGAGCACGTGTTGCGCATCCAGCGACAGCCGCGAACGCAGACACAAGAGGGTGTGCGTGGTGACCGCTCGGGCCGGCACGACCCCCGCGATGAGCGTCATCCGGTTCGTCGCGCTGGCGATATCGCGGTATGCCAGCCGAGCACGGCGAGGCACGCGATTCGCCAGCGCGCCGGCCGGCAGCTCGTAACGAGACGCCTCGCACACCGTTCGGAACGCGTCGACTTGTTTCCCTTCGAGCACCGGCCGCGCAGTGCCTCTCCCGCGATAGGTTCTGAAGCTGCCCTTGTCGTCTGTCGCATTGAGCTCGCGCCCGAATTCGACATGCCAGCCGTCCGCGCTGCCGAGCCACGGCCACCGCGCGCTGAGCGCTTCGACAATGCGGAGGTCGTTCTCCGTCCGGAGCTCGGGAATGCCGAGATCGTCGGGCCCAGACAGTCTCGCGATCAGCGCGCGATTGATGACAAGCGGCGGGCTCTCGCGCTCGAGCTCCTCAACCGTCGACACGCCGAACCGGCACCGAATCGAGCCGGTCGGCGCGCCCGCCGTGGCCGACAGCAGGATGAACCTGAGGCTCCTGTGAATCGGAAAGAGCC
Source organism: Candidatus Sulfopaludibacter sp. SbA3 (assembly GCA_945903265.1). GTDB lineage: Bacteria > Acidobacteriota > Vicinamibacteria > Vicinamibacterales > UBA2999 > CAXNKG01. Next base: position 24,623 of record CAMDNQ010000007.1, on the reverse strand, counting down.
CAGCGCGGTTGTCGAGACCGGTGACCGAATCGATTGCCGCGCGATCGAAGACATACCGGCGCAACGGTGCCGCTCCGGAATCGGTGACGAGGCCGGAAGGGACAACCATCCCGATGCGCCCGCCAGGACGCGTGAGTTGAAGCGCCCGCTCCACGAAGAGCTGGTACCGATTGACGTGGGCACGCGTGTCGACCCGATAGACACCGGCTTCGCGAACGAAATCCGAGAATCGCCGCGCCTCGGCGCGTCGATCCGCGCGAACGCTCCCTTCGCCGCTGTCGCCGCGCACCATGTCCCACGGTGGATTTCCCAGGACGGCATCGAAGCCGGCGTCCGGCAACGGCCGTCCGGCTGGATCGTAAAAGGCCTCGGGAAATGCCAGCGGCCAATGGACGAAGCGGTAACGGTCACTCAGCAGGCTGACGTGATCCAGCAACTCGCGTGTCACGCGGTCCGGCAGCAGTGCCCGGCGCTCAAGAATCCTGTCGCACAGCTCGCCGAATATGGCGGTGCCGGGCCGGTCGCCGCGCTGCCAGAACCATCCCGAACACCAGAGATCGAGCACGCGTGACCAGCGCTGGAGTTCCGACCGCGACCCCTGCAGCGCCGCGAGCGCCTTTTCCTTCGACGACACCGCCGCAGGCGTGTCGTCTGGCTCGAGCGCCATTCTCGACCGTGCCAGGACCGCCTGCTCGATTGCCGGCGCCGCCTCGATCCGCTCGAACAGGGGCAGCGTGCCTGGCCGCCGATGCGTCCGGCCGCCCCCCATCGGTTGCCTCAGTACGGAGTCGAGGTCGGCTCCCAGAAGACTGTCGCCCGATATCAGGTGGTGATCCAGAAAGGTGAGCGGCTTGTCGGCCGCCAGAGTGGCGAGCCAGAGGGACAGGCGCGCGAGCTGCACCGCCATGGGATTCAGATCGACGCCAAACAGGCACCGCTGGGCGATCTGGCGCCGCAGTGCCGCCCGGTCGGCCGCGGTGACGTCGCCTCGATGCCAGCGCCCTTCGGCAATCAGGCGTTCCTCGGCTGCCGTTGCCAGATACCGGCAGGCCGCGACCAGAAAGGCCCCGCTCCCCATCGCGGGGTCGAGCACCCGGAGCTCCAGAATTCTCTCCGCCGTGCGCTCGCGCACCAGCGGCGCCAGCGCCTGGCGAACCAGGTGTGCGGTGACAGCCCTCGGCGTATAGAACGTGCCGCTCGACCGGCGGACATCGCAGGTGCGCACGAGCGATGGCGGCGAGGAATCGGCAGGCTCGTACTCGAGAACGCGCTCGTACACCGATCCCAGCTGCTCGACGTCGATGTCCGAATAGGAAATCCTGGCCCGCGGACCTGTGCTCTTTGTTGTTCCAACGGCGAGCACCGCGCTGCCGAGAACGCTGTCGGCAATTCGCGAGCGATCGAAAGCCGATGAGTGCGCGGGTGAGAAGAGCCGGCCGTTAAAAGGTGTCATCGTCAGCTCTCCCGCCTTGCACCCGGCATGGGCGAGTCGAGAGATTGCGAGGATCGCGCTCCAGATGCAGCCGTAGTGCCGTCCCTCGAGCAGCGCGGTGACGATGCCGTTGATGCTGTAGCGGTCGCGGTAGATGGGATGCCACATTGGCACCAGCGCACGTGCCTCCGCAAAGAGCAGGAAGAGGATTCGATACAGGACCGTCAACGCCTGTTCGAAGAGGAGACGCGGCGGCGGCTGGCCGCGGCGGGTCGCGAGCGCGCCGAACACGAGCGTCAGCGCCTCCAGGACCCCGTCCCCCAATGCCTTGCGAACGGCAACGCCATGCCGGGCCGATTGCTCGACGGCGGTGTCGAGCACCGGTGGCCTCGACGCCATCGAACGGGCGCACAGGAATTCCCAGAGCAGCCGGGTTGCCCCTTCGTCGTCGGAAATCGGCGCAAGGTCGAACTCGAGATACTGGCGGTTCCACGTCCGCCTGACGTCGATCACCCGCAGTGATACGCCGTTGCAGGCGAGTCCCCAGCGGCCATCGGACCGGATGCCGTCAAGGACCACGTCGCGCCAGACGTCGTCCAGGGAGCCGCCCCAGGCGGTAACGGCGATCGGGACGGTGATGTCTGCGGCGCCCGCCTCGAGGACGACAGCCCGTCCGCGGTCGGTCCGCCCATGGATGTCATATCCGAGAATCCGCAGGAGCGGAATGACGGCGCCGTCTGCGATCGCGCGGGCACTGGAGGCGGGGCCGAGGTTCGCCTGCACGCGTTCTGCCCATCGATCCAGGTGCCGAACGGCATCCGCCGGCGGGCCGGCGTAGCTGGAAGGCGCGTTCAACTGCGACTCTGCGAACGCTGCGCTGATCAGCCGGCCACGAACACCCGTAAGCCCCATGTCATTCGACGAGCAGCGCGAACACGAGGATCGGCGCCTCGGCTTGCAGCTCGCTGAGCCCGGCGAGGTGGGCGATCCGGGCGGAGGATCGCGACAGAGCCTCTTGCAGTGCCTCGTGGTACTCCAATGCCAGCCGGTCGACGCGCCTGTCGAACAATCCTGGCTGCACGAGGTTCGTCGCCATGCGCGCGTGACGCTCGCGGAGTTTCTCGAGAATGGCTTCCTCCCGCTCCATCGAGCGTCCGGCCGGCCGTGCCAGCTCCGTTCTCAGGGCCTCGGCAACCTCCTCAGCGTGGAGGCGTAGCGAATGTCCGACATCGACCCGTTCGTGATCGAGGATCAACCGCGTTTGGAACGCCGAGCCGTTTGTCCCGCCGCCGGCGCCGGCACGAATGCCAAACACCGGCTCCCAGACGGCCTGATCCTCCGGCGATCGGTACGGGACTCGGAACAGCCAGAACCGCGCCGCGTGTCCGTATCGCCTTTGCTGGATACGGGTCAGGACCGGTCCGTTCTCGATCACGGGATCGGCCGTGGGACTGTTCAGAAGACGCGCCGTACCGATCCGAGCCGCTTCGCTGGCGCCATCCTCGACATGAGCCGCCATGACGTTGGCGGGCAGGGTAGCGACGGCAACCTCGGGCGGCGCCGGCTCTCCGCCAAGCACCATCGCCGCGACGCGTTCCTCGGACGGGCTGCGGGACACCAGATCCATCGCCTTCCCAGCCCGCGTCATTCGCAGTGTCAGACGCGCGAGCACATCCTCCTCGCAGGTTGCTCTTGCAACCAGGCTCAGGACATGGACCCGACGCGATTGCCCAATGCGATCCACGCGGCCGGCGCGTTGCTCGAGCCGCAGCGGCATCCACGGGAGCTCGAGGCTGATAACGAGCCGGCAGCGATGGTGCAGGTTGAGCCCTTCGGAGCCGGCATCGGTGGCGAGGAGCAGCGGGCTGGGGCCGCTGGTGAATTGCGTCAGGACCTGCGCGCGTTCCCTTCGGCTCAAGCCGCCGTGCAGCTGGAGCGCCTCCGGTAGTTCCATGGCGTCTGCCAGGCGGGTCAACGTGTCCCGGTATTCAGTGAACACAATGGCGGGTTCATCGATCCTGGCGAGAACCCGTCGAAGCAGGGCAACCTTGCTTTCGTTCGACGCTGCTGCCCGGGCAAGTGCGAGAACGAGCTCGAGCTGCCGGCATTCTTCGCCTGCGTCCGCGAGCCCCGGACATGACAGCTGCCAGTCCGGCTCGTCATCCATGCCGCTGTCGCCGAAAGGCAGCCGTGCCTGGTCTTCCACATCTCTAGAGACGGTCGAAAGACGTGCAAGGCGCCGCTCCACGGAATGCGCCAGCGAGGCGGCGCTGCTGCAGGCGCGGCGCATCAGCACCAGGGCTGCGAGGCGCGCGCCGGACGATGCGCCATTACGCCGCCACATCTGGCTCGCGTACCTCAAGACCGCGTCGTGCATCGCCCGTTCGGCTGTCGTAGGGCAGACATGAACGAGGCGACTGCGTGATGGCCTGTCCGTTCCGACGTCGCGGCGCGACCGCCGGAAAACCAGCAGCGTGTCCGGAGCGCCAAGCTCGCCAAGTCTGCACAGCCGAGCAAACGCGTCTTCATCACCTGAGTGGGGGGTGGCGGTGAGCAAGACGAGGTGGCGGGCGCGCTCGGCGATGAGCCCGGCGGCCGTGGCGCGGTCGGAGTGCGTGGCCAGGTAATGCGCTTCGTCGAAGATCGCGATGTCCCACACCAGCCCTTCGACTCCGCGGATCACGTCGGGACGCTTGATGAAGTCGATGGAGGTGACGATGACCGTGTGCGTCGCCCACGGATTCACATGAGACGGGAGTTCGCGGGTCATCTGCGCCATCGAGGAGGCGTCGACGATCCGCGCATCGAGTCCGAAGCGCCGCTTCAGCTCGTCGGCCCATTGATCGCGAAGCCCTGCCGGGCAGACCACAAGGGCCTTCGCGTCGATCTGGCGGGCGGCTGTTTCCGCGATCATCAGGCCCGCCTGAACCGTCTTCCCCAGGCCCACACCATCGGCAATGAGAAAGCGGCTGGCATCCCCGCGCACCATGGCGAGCGCCGGTTCCAGCTGGTACGGAAGGATCGCGAAGTCGGCGCCGGCTGCTGATCGCAGGGACCACCAGAACGGCGTCGCCCGGGACAGCGCCGAACGCGCGACATGACGCCACCGGCGCGGGCTGACCACGCGCGCCTTCGAGGCCTCAGCCGGCGCCCACGGCTCGAACGGCAGCAGGAAGCTCGCGCGCTCTGCTCGATTGGATGTGTCGCAGCCGACGGCCTGGACCACCACGGTCGTTCCGTATGCGACAGACGAAGACACGCGCCATCGGCGGTCTCGAATCGTCACGACTTCGCCGCTGCGGAAGGCTTGGGGATGCAGCACGTTCGGCGCTGGGGTGCAGGAGGCATTCCCGCTGTGGAACGGCGATTTCCATCGGAATAGGGCGGGAGTACGCAAAAACGGCCGGCTTCGCCCTCCGGCGGCGCGTCAGATTGTGCGAAGGCGGGCGACGGTCGCGCCGAGGTGGGATTCTGTCGCGTCCCAGAATTCTTCGACGAGCGGGTGGCGTTCGAGCGCCTGCTGGACGATGCCGCGCTGGATGCCCTTGCCGCGTCCGTGAATCAGACGAACCTCGCGCAGCCCGGCCGCGTGCGCAGCATTCACGTACTCCTCAACCAGCGACTTGATGTCGCGCGGATCGAAGGCGTGCAGATCGAGCGTCCCTTCGATCGGGATTCTCTGCGCCATGAAACTCCCAACTCCCAAGGAACCCAACTTCCAGGCCCGGCACGTTGGACGTTGGAAGTTGCGTGGTTGGAGTTATTTAGAGGCGTCGTAAGACGCGGTCACGATGGTCGTAATGCCGCCCCGGACGGAGAAATCGCCGACGACGGTCATTCTCCGAGGCTGGCAGGCGGCGACCAGGTCGTCGAGGATCTGGTTGGTGGCCGCCTCGTAGAAGATGCCGCGGTTGCGAAACTCGATCATGTAGTACTTCAGCGACTTCAGCTCGATGCAGCGGTCGCCGGGAACGTACGTGATCCGGATTTCCCCGAAGTCCGGAAGGCCCGTCATGGGGCAGACGGAGGTGAACTCGGGGCAGGCGATGGCGATCTCGAAGTCGCGTCCGGGTCGCGGGTTCGGAAATGTCTCGATCGTCTTCTCGCTTGACACGACGTCGAAATTCTAGCACTTTGGGCCGAAATCACCGGGTTTCAGATGTAACGTTCGTTGACACCCGTTGAAGGTGCGGGATAGCATACGGCGATTTTTCATGCATTTCGTTGCAGTGCGGCTGCGCGCACGCTGCGACGCCGAAAGTGTTGCGCGCGTCAGTTAGGGGGGCGTGATGGCTGAGGCCCGGAGAATGGGCAAGTCGGAGTTGTTTTCACACTTCGCCGACCGTTTTGAAGTGAAGCGGACGCAGTCGCGGGAGTTCTTTGACGAGCTGACCAGTCTTGCCGAGAAAGAGCTGAAGCGCTCGGGCGAGTTCGTGTTGCCCGACATGGTCAAGCTGGTCGTGCAGAAGCGGAAGGCGCGCATGGGGCGCAATCCGGCTACCGGCGAAGCCATCAAGATTCCGGCGAAGACGGTCGTCAAGGCGCGGATTGCCAAGAAGCTCAAGGACGCCGTTCTGCCGAAGAAGTAGCTCCCGGCAGCGACTTCCCCGACAGCGACTTCCCGAAAGCGGCTGCCCGATAGGGCGTGCTCCCCTGAACCCGGCGCGTGGCGCCGGGTTTCTTTTTTTCAGGCGGATTCGACGATAGCGAGGCGTGACGGGCGGGCCTGCGTGAGCGGGAAGCGCAGCGTGAAGGTGCTGCCAATCCCGACCTGACTCTCGACGGTGATGATGCCGTCGAGCTGCTCGACAATCTTCTTCGAAATTGCCAGGCCCAGGCCCAGGCCGCGGCGCTTCGTCGTCACGAAGTCCTCAAAGATGCTACCGAGTCGTTCGTTGGGGATGCCGCATCCGGTATCCGCAATCTGAATGGAGGCCCAAGCATCGTGGCGAGTGGTTCGGACGACAACACGCCCGCGCGGCGGCGTCGCCTGCATCGCGTTCATCAACAGATTCCGGTACACGCGATTCAAGGCGAACAGGTCGCCTTCAACATAGAGATGACCGAGGACGAACTCCATCTCGATCGTCAGTCCAGCGCTTTCGGCGGTGGTTTGCATCGACTCGACCAAGTCAGACAGGGCCTTGTTCACGTCAATCGGAAACTTCTGGAGCGGGATCGGCCGCGCGACGTTTCGCAGGTCATCGAGCACCCGCTTGACCTGGGCGAGCTCGCGTTCGATCGTCCGCTTGAAGCTCTCCCGGTACTCGATGTCGTCGAACATCTTGACGATCAGCTTGCAGCTGTTGCCGATGTTCTGAATCGGGTGTGACAGGTCGTGGACCAGACCGACCGAAATCCGGCCGAACATCGCCTGGCGCTCTTTCTTCCGGACGTCTTCCTGCAGTTCGACAAGCCGGTCGGCCATGTTGTTGAACGCAAGTCCCAACTCACCGATCTCGTCGGTTGAATCGACGGTAACGCGTTCAGTAAGCCGCCCATCGGCGAGGGCCCTGGTCCCTCGGGTGAGCGCCAGAATCGGCCCGATAAAACGCCGCCCCCAGACATAGCCCACGCCCAACATGACCATCAGAGCGACCGCGATCGCGATACCAAGCTGCCGTTGCAACCTGATTGGAATCGCGAACGCTTCGCTCTCAGGCTGTTCGACTATAACCGTCCATTCCAGCGAAGGCAGGCGAGCCGCGACTCCAAGAGTGGCACCTTGTTCGTTCTCGTACTGCGCCGACGTAACCTCCGTCTCCGTCGGCATATTCCCCATACGCGCCACTAACGGATGCTGCTGAAGGTTGTCGCCACGCGCGACTCTCGATTTTGCAGTAGGGTTTCCGTGCGCGAGCAAGCGACCATCGCTCGTGACAACAAGAGCGAAACCGTTCTCACCAACCCTGATTCGGTCGACCATTCGCCACATCGCTTCGAGATTGAGGCGTCCGACCAGCCACCCGCCTTCTCGATCAGCGAGCCGCACCGCGATCGTCGCCGTCGGAAGCAAATCGTCGTCAACGTAGAACGGCGAGATGAGCACCCCGTTAAAATCGATTCCTTCAGAACCAGGAACCGAAACCGTCGGCGTACCGAGACGACTTGATACGAACGGTGTGCCCTCATCGTTGATGAGAGTCAATTCCTTGAACTCAGCGAATTGAATGACGAAGTTCTTCAGGATGCGGTCTTGCTGCCACTGCTGAAGACCCGTCTGCTGAAGATCGGCTGCGACCGCTTTCAGGATATTGATACTTCCGGTGACGTACAACTCGATCTGTTCGGAAATCTGACGCGCGACGTTCAGGTTGCCTACGATAACGGCTTGCTGCGCCCCCGCCCGTAGTGACAGAACGGAGACCGCGCCGTAGGCTAGCAGCGGAACGACCGCGGCCGCCGCCAGGAGTAGCGCGAAGCGATTCGTGAGGGTTTTCACTCGATAGCCGTTACGGGACTATCTGGATTCTCGGTCCATTGCCGGATCACCAACATGGGATCGCGCCCCGGATTGTCGGGTATTCGGAAATGGCGGCTGATGGCTCTGGCTCGGGAATTCCACGCGAGAAACAACGCCGGAGGGTCCTCCAGCAAGCTCCTTTGAAGCCGTGGGGTCACAGAGCGGATGGCTGCCTCGTTCATTGACCGTCGCAGCGCCTGGAAGAATTGCTCCGACTGAAGACTGTCATAGCCAAAAACGTTCAGGCCGTGGAACTGCTGGGCCGAGCGCCAGAAGATAAACGGCCGCCCAAAAGTCGGTCCGCTGATTAGGTCGACCAGTACTGATTCAAAGAGTCCCGCCCGAAGTCGGCGGTCGTATTCGGCGGCCGGGATCACTTCGAACTGGACATCGACCCCGATATCAAACAACTGCTTCTGTACCTCCAAGCCTAGACGTTCGTGAAGGCTGAAGTTCGCTGGGATCATGCAGGTAAAACGAAGCCTCGCAGGCGGGGCTTCTTCAGTAGAAGGAAATGAACCGAGCTTGAAGCCAGCACCATCCAGTAATGAAGCAGCAAGATCTGGATCGAAGGGATACGGCTGAACGTTCGGATCGTACGCCCAATGCTGGGGCCACAGGGGTCCTGTCGCCGGCTGTCCCTGTCCCTGTAGAACTCTTGAGATCAGCGCTTCGCGATTGACCGCGAGGTTAAGTGCCCGTCTCACTTGCGGCGAGCGGAATATCGGGCGACGTGCATTGAAACCGATGAGGAATTGGTAGCTTCGGGCGAAAGGGACGACTTGGACGGCGTCGTTGCTAATGAATTCGACGGCATCCGGAGGCACGTCCGTCACTACATCGACTTCGCCCCGAAGGAGGTTCGTCCACGCCGTACGAAGCGTATCGAAGGGTCGAATTTCTATACGCTCAATCTCCGGGGCACCTAGATAGTACTCGTCGAACCGCACAAGTTCCGCTGAAGACCCATTTCTGCTGACGAGGCGAAACGGGCCGGTCCCGTTCGTCGGTGGGCCGAGAGTAAGAGGAAAGTCGAGCTCTTCGGGCAGGAAAGCTGATGGCTGGGAAAGATCGATCACGAGTGCCGAAGGACCGTCGGCTGCAACGTTCGTGATATCGGACAGAGAAGGGTAAGCCGCGCGGTTACCTTCCTGCGCAATTGCGAGTCTGAGGGCGCTGGCTGCTGCCTCGCCATCGAGCGCGGTGCCGTCGTGGAATCGAACCCCCTGCCGGAGCACGAGTCGCAGACGTCGACCGCCGTTTTCCCAACGCCAGCTCTCAGCGAGTCGTGGGAGGGCCCGGCCATCGACGCTGGCGTTCACTTGCGTGAGGCCTTCCAGTGTCGAACTCGTTATCAAAGACCCGGTACCGAGTTCGGCCCGGTTTACACCGCTTTCCGGAACGCCGATTCGCAAGACGCCGCGCCGTTGCGCTGCAGCTTGGCTGCGCGATTCACAGGCGGTGATACCTGCCGCTGCGGAGGCCAAAAAAATAACGCCGCACCAAACCCGCAAGGTGGTGCGGCGTCTAAGGACAGACGGAGGGCGTAAGCCCCCGATGGGGCCTCCTACTTCTGAGGCGCGTCCTCCTGAATCCATGGGCAGAAATTCTGCGGCTTACGAGTCGTGGCTGCCTTCTTGATAACGGTGATCTTCATGATTTTACTCCTGTTTCGGGTAAATGGCCGATTGTTAGGGGTTGTTTACGCGACGCTTGCTGCCGTGCGTTCAGCCAGGCCGGCGACCGCCGACTCGAACGCACCCTTGTGACATGACGCCTGGTGCATGTCGCCGAGCTCGGTGTGCGCCGCGACGGAGCAGCCGCCGCCGCACACGGGAACATATGTGCACTCTCCGCATTCCTCTTTCTTGGGACTCAGCTTCGCGAAGCGCGTCGCCGCTTCGAGGCGCCAGCTTTCCGCACGGTCGTCGATATGGCCGGTCGACTCCGTCTTCGAGCCGGTGAACCCCGGGCACATGTAGAGCGAGCCGTCGGGCCCAATCGTGTGCGCGTGGCGCCGGTGGATCTCGCACGGGCCCATGTGCGTGCCGTCGGGTGTCGGAAAGCCGCGCTTCCGCGTTTCGTCGCGGAGGAACGACATCTTCTCGTCGACGAAGTGGCAGGAATCGCACACGCTCGATCCGCCCTTCGCGCCCGCGCCCGCGCCGGCGCTCGTCATGCACGTGCCGCCGAGCGGCTTGTCGCCCGAGACGACCGTCAGCGGGATCATCCCTTTCGGCGTCTGCGGCGCCGGAGCCTTGATGACCGGCTTGAAGTTGATCTTCGCGATCTTGTCGGCGAAATCCTGCTCCTTCAGAAAATCCAGGAGGTCCGGATAGCTGTCGACGGAGGACTCGTCGAAATTGCCGCCGATCGTGATCGGCACGAGGTGGGCGACGTGGCGAAGGTTGTCGATGATCCGGTCGAACGTACCCTGACGGCCACGCAGCGGGCGCATCCGGTTGTGCGTGTCGCGGTCGCCGTCCAGCGTGACCTTCACGCCGTAGAGGCCATAGGGCACCAGGCGATTGACGACGTCCGGCGTCAGGAGCAATCCGTTGGTGATCAGGCTGACGCCCGGCTTCACGCCCCGCTCGGTGCAGAGCCGGTGGCACTCCTCCGCCATGTAGTACGCGACCGGCAGATTCAGCAACGGCTCGCCACCAAACAGGGTCAGCACGAACTTCTCGGGACGGATCTCGTCCAGCTGCCGCCCGATCCATGCCGCAACCTCGCGCGCCGTCTCCATCGACATCTTCTCGGCGAACTTGTTGTAATCGCCGTGATCGCCCTGGAAGCAGTAGTCGCACGCGAAATTGCACTGCAGCGTGGTCAGGAGCGTCACGCGCAACTGCTCGGTGTCCTCGCGCAGGTTGTGAAAGTAGTCGTCCAGGTCGCTGTTTTCGCGCTCGCGGCTCTCCACGACGAAGCCGTGCTCGAGCAGCGTCTGGATGGATTCGGCTTCCTCGCCGTGGAACCGCGACTCGCCGCGTGACACGCGCTCGAGGAGACCCGCGACGTCGGACGAGACGATCACCTGCGCGTCCGAAAAGGTGTTCATCAGGAACACGTCGTTCCGGTCGGCGAGCGGCACCTGTACGTTGAACCTCGATGGCTGCATCGTCTGTCCTTCTTGGAATTGCCGCAGACATCGAGCGTTCCTGCGGCGACCGGCACTGGAGCAACGGCGATGCCGCAATCGACTGCACAGATCGTCAAAGGGGAATTGCACGAATTGCAGGAAGAAATGGCGGGAAGGCGTAAAGGTGGCACCGCCGCCGCCGAGGGCGCACAGGCAATCGATTGGCGGTCTCGTCGCGTCGGCGGCGCGAGGGTAGGCGTTACCCCGCTTTCAGGGCAGGATTTGCACGAAATGCGTCCACACCGCGATCGGCCAAGTTCTTGGCCGCAGGTGCAGAAGCTTGTCTGACAGTATGGTCAGTTACCGCGGATCTTGCGGGCGAGCTCGCGAATATCCAGCCGCTCCATCTTGAATTTCATCGTGCTGAGCGGGATTCCGAGCGCGCGCGCGGTGGCGCTGACGTTCCAGCCCCCCTTTTCGAGCGCGCGGATCATGAAGTTGCGCTCGAAGGTCGACGTCGCGCGCTCCAGGAGGTTTTCTGTCGCCGGCTTGTCGGTGTCCACCTGTCCGACGTGGAATTCGTAGGGCAGGTCCTCGTCGGTCACCCACTCCTTATCGGATACGGCCACGAGCCGTTCGATCAGGTTCTCCAGCTCGCGGATATTGCCCGGCCACCAGTAACCCCCGAGAATCCGCACGGTCGACTCCGCAATTCCCTGGATGTTCTTGTGGAACTTGAGGTTGTAGCGTCGCAGGAAGAACTGGGCGAGTTCCGGCAGGTCCTCGGCGCGATCTCGCAGCGCCGGCATCCGCAGCGGAATCACCTTTAGGCGGTAATAGAGGTCCTCGCGGAACGCCCCTTCCTTGACCGCTTTCTCGAGGTCTGTGTTGGTGGCCGCGATCAGCCGGAAATCGGTCTTGATGGGATGCGTGCCGCCCACCCGCTCGATCTCGCCCTCCTGGATGGCGCGCAGCAGCTTGGCCTGCAGCTCGAAGCGGAGGTCGCCGATCTCGTCCAGAAAGAGCGTGCCGCCCGACGCGAGCTCGAATTTCCCGAGCTGCTGCTTGATGGCGCCGGTGAACGACCCCTTCTCATGGCCGAAGAGCGTGCTTTCCACCAGCTCGCGCGGAATCGCCGCAAGGTTCACGGCGACGAACGGTGCATCGGGCCCGGATTCACGGTGGATGAACCGCGCCAGCAGCTCCTTGCCTGTGCCGCTCTCGCCAAGGATCAGGACTGTCGCCGACAGCTTCGCCACCTTCCGCGCGGTGTCGATCACCTCGCGGGTCGCCCGGCTCGGCCCGACCACGAACTCCCGATCGATCGACTCGGCCACTTCGGCACGCAGCCGCATCACGTGGCGATTCAGATCCTGCCGTTCGCTGGCGTTGGCGACGAGCGTCCTGATGCCTTCGAGGTCGAAGTCTTTCGAGATGTAGTGATAGGCGCCGTAGCGCATCGCTTCGATCGCGATGTCGAGCTCCTTCATCACCGAGATGACGATGACCTCGACGTACGGGTAGTTCTCCTTGGCGATTTTGAGGACTTCGAAGCCGTTGATGCCGGGCAGACGCACGTCGAGGAGCATCAGGTCGATGTCCTCTTTTTCCATGATCTGCAATGCCGCCTCGCCGGTGGCAACTCTCAGGATGCGATAGTCGGGCTTCAGAACCGCCGTCAAGTGGTCCCTCATCCCCTCGTCATCGTCAACCACGAGGAGCGTCTTCTTGCGATCTGACATGCGCGAGCCGCGAGTATAACGTGCCTTGACACCCGCGAATTGCGTCCGATAAGGTCAGTTGCTTGGCATCCTCCTATGATGTCGTCGTGATCGGCGCGGGCACCGGCGGCTACGTTGCGGCCATCCGCGCCGCCCAGCTCGGAAAGACCGTCGCTGTCGTCGAAAAGCAGAAATCGCTCGGCGGCACGTGTCTCATCTGGGGCTGCATTCCCACGAAAGCGCTGCTCGAGCACGCCCACGCGCTGAAGGTGATCCAGAACGCCGCCGAGTGGGGCGTGACGCTTCCCGCCGGAACGCCCGCGATCGACATGGCCAAGGTGCAGACGCGCAAGGACAAGATCGTTACAGGTCTCACCAAGGGCATCGAGTTCCTGTTCAAGAAGAACAAGATCGACTGGATCAAGGGCACCGCGCGCCTCGCCGGAGGCGGCAAGGTGGAGATCGTCGACGGCGAGAAGCAGACGCTTCAGGCGAAAGAGATCATCATCGCGACAGGCTCGTCGCCGCGCAGCGTCCCTGGCATCACCACGGACGGGAAGCGGATCATCACGAGCGACGAGGCGATCCACCTGCAGGCGGTGCCGAAGTCGATGGTCATCCTCGGCAGCGGCGCCGTCGGCGTCGAGTTCGCGTCCATCTACCGGCGCTTCGGCAGCGACGTCACGATCATCGAGCTGCTGCCGCGGCTCGTACCCGTCGAAGACGAGGCGGTGTCCGCCGAGCTCGAAAAGTCGTTCAAGAAGCAAGGCATCAAGGCCCTGACCGGCACGCGCGTGACCAACGCGACGGCAACCGCCAAAGGCGTCGATATCGAGGCACAGACGCCCGACGGGAAGACGCTGTCGCTCACCGCCGATGTCCTGCTTGTGGCCACGGGGCGAGGGCCTGTCACGAGTGGCCTTGGCCTCGAGGCGCTCGGCCTGCGCACGGAGAAGGGGTACATCACGGTTGATTCGCTGTACCGCACGTCGGTGCCCGGCATCTCGGCGATCGGCGACGTCATCGCGCTCGACGGCATCGCGCATCCGCAGCTGGCGCACGTGTCGTCTGCGGAAGGCATTGTCGTCGCCGAACGTCTGGCGGGACGCGAGGTACGGCCGCTGAATTACGAGCACGTGCCGAGTTGCACCTATAGCGATCCCGAGATTGGCAGCGTCGGCCTGACGGAGGCCGAGGCAAAGGCTCGCGGTTACAGCGTCAAGATCGGGTCGTTTCCGTTTGGGGTGCTCGGCCGGGCGAAAATGGCCGGCGAATCCGAGGGGTTCGTGAAGATTGTGGCCGACACGCGGTACGATGAGGTGCTGGGCGTGCACATGATCGGCCCCCGGTCGACCGAGCTCATCGCCGAAGCCGTGCTGGCGCTCCGTCTCGAGTGCACGGTCGAGGAACTCGTGAAGACGATCCACGCGCACCCCACGTTCTCGGAAGCCGTAGGCGAAGCGTCCCACGCCGCACACGGAGCCGCTATTCACCTGTAAACATGGCCACCCCCATCGTCATGCCCCAGATGGGGGAATCGATCGCCGAAGGCACCATCGTCCGGTGGATCAAGAAGGTCGGCGATCAGGTTGAACGCGACGAGCCGCTGTTCGAAATCACCACGGACAAGGTCGACGCCGAGATCCCGGCCCCGGCGGCCGGCGTCCTCAGCGAAATAAAGGTCAAGGAAGGCGAGACGGTCGCCGTCAATACGATTGTGGGCACGATCGGGCAGGCCGGCGAGGTTCCTGCCGCCGAGCCCCCGCCGAATCAGGCGCGCGAGCAGGCCGACGGGAGTCCAGCGGCGGCAGTTCCCACTCGATCATCCGCTCCGCCGCCGCCCCGGGCGTCACGACCGACCAACGGACGGCACCAGCGGTCGTCTCCACTCGTCAGGCGCATCGCGCAGGACAACGACGTCGACATCACGCAGATCAGCGGCTCCGGCATCGGCGGCCGCGTCACCAAGCACGACATCCTGGAATTTCTGGGCTCCGGGCCTCGGGCTGCAGGCATCGCGGACCCGACTCGAGGTTCGACCTCCGAAGCCCGCAGCCAGAAGCCTGAAGCCCGAATAGACATCCAGCCGCTCTCGCCGATGCGCAAGAAGATCGCCGAGCACATGGTGCTGAGCAGGCGGACATCTGCGCATGTGCACACGGTCTTTCACGTCGACTTTTCGCACGTCGAGCGGATTCGCCGCGAGAGGAAAGAGGACTATCTCAAGCGCGGTGCGCGGCTGACCTACATGGGGTTCATCGCCAAGGCTGTCGTGGACGCGCTGCGGCGCCACCCCGTTCTCAATGCTTCGCTCGACGGCGACAACATGCTGCTCAAGAAAGACGTGAACCTCGGCATTGCCGTCGCCCTGGATACCGGACTGATTGTTCCCGTCGTCGCGAACGCCGACGAAAAGAACCTGCTTGGCTTGAGCCGCGCGATTGCGGACGTCGCCGAGCGCGCCCGGGCCAAACAGCTCAAGCCAGAGGAAGTGCACGGCGGCACGTTCACGATTACCAATCCCGGCCAGTTTGGCGCCCAGTTCGGCATGCCGATCATCAACCAGCCACAGGTGGCGATCCTCGGTGTCGGCACCATCGAAAAACGCCCGGTGGTCATCGACGACGCGATTGCGATCCGGACGATGGCCTATCTGACGCTCGGGTTCGATCACCGCCTGGTGGACGGCGCCGTCGCCGACGAGTTCATGTCGGAGGTCAAGAAACAGATCGAGACGTTCGACATCAACCAGGTCTGATATGCGGCCGCTCGACGTCCGCCGTCTCGGAGTCGTGCCGTATCAGGACGCGCTGGCGCTCCAGCGCGCCCTCGTCGAAGAGCGCCGCGCCGGCAGCATCACAGACACCCTCCTCCTGCTGCAGCACCCGCCCGTCATCACGCTCGGCGTTCGCGGTGACGGCGGACGCTCACACATCCTCGCGAGCGGCCCTCGTCTTGAGGAGCTCGGTATCGACGTGGCCGAAACCGGCCGCGGCGGCGACGTGACCTACCACGGTCCGGGTCAGATCGTCGGATATCCGATTCTCGATCTGAAGCCTGATCGATGCGACGTGCACCGGTATGTTCGCGACATCGAAGAAGTGATGATCCGGACGTGTGCCGACTACGGTGTCACCGCCGCTCGGGTCGAGGGATTGACCGGCGCATGGGTGGGCGCCGCGAAGATCGGGGCTATCGGAGTCCGCATCTCGCGCTGGATCACCAGCCACGGATTTGCGTTCAACGTGGATCCGAACCTGGACCATTTCGATCTGATCGTGCCGTGTGGGATTTCGGACAAGAGCGTCACGTCGCTCCGCCGCCTCGTAGGGAGCGACTTACAGACGGAGGAAGTGGAGGACAGCCTGGTGCGTCACCTGTCCGAGGTATTCAATCTTTCGGTGACGCACGCGGTGGCGACACCCGCGTAACAACTGCGTCTGCCACCCCGCGGCCGGCGACAGCTGCCACCTCGATGCGGGTGTTCTGCCAGGTCACCGAATCACCGACGGCCGCAGGCCGTCCAAGCAGGAGCAGCACCAGGCCGCTGATCGTCGTCACCTTGGGGTGCTCGATGGTGCATTTGAGTGCGGCGCCTGCTTCCTCCAGCCGCACCGTCCCGCGCGCCCGGATCCGCCCGGCGCCTTCCCGGACAATCGACGTGCGGCCGGCACCTTCCTGGATATCGCCGATGACCTCCTCGAACAGGTCCTCCATGGTCACGAGCCCTGCGGTGCCCCCGTGCTGGTCCATGACGACCGCCATCTGCGCGCGGTAGCGTCGCATGGTCGCAATGACTTCGTCGAGCAGCATCGGCCCGGGCACGTAGGGAAGCCTTCGGGCATCACGCACGGTCACAGGCCGTTCGCCGATCAGGTGACGAAGAACCTGTTTGATGTGAAGACTGCCGACGATGTTGTCGAGGTCGCCTTCGAAGACGGGATAGCGGGTGTGTGGGCTTCGGCGCACAATCGCTTCGAGCTCAGCGGTTGACGTACCGACCTCGATGCCAGAGAGCATGACCCTCGGCACCATGACTTCTCCAGCGGTGAGATCCCCAAATTCAAACAGCTCTCGGAGGATGCGGCCGGACTCGCCACGGAGCATGCCGCCTTCCTGGCTTTCCTCGACGATGTACTGAAGCTCCGCGCTCGTGTGGTACCGCTCGGTCCCTACCTCCTGGCGCCTCACGCCGATCAGCCGCAGAAGCCCGTTCCCCATGGCGTTGAGGACGACGATGATCGGGAGAAACGCAGTCTGCAGCGCCATGATGATCGGCGACACGTACAGCGCCGTCTTCTCCGCGCGCTGAAGGGCAAGCGCCTTCGGAACCATTTCTCCAATCACGATGTGGAGATAGGTCAGGACGGCTACCGCAATCACGCTGGCGAGTGTGTGGGCGGTGATCCAGCGCAGCTCTCCGAACGGCGCAAGCCGCAGGGCGATCCACTCGGCCATGACATGTTCGCCATACATGCCGAGTCCAAGGCTCGCGACCGAGATGCCGACCTGCGTCGTCGCGATGTACCGGTCCTGCCGCTTCGGGTCCTCGAGGATGTACGCCACCCGCCGCGCCAGCCGGTGCCCCTGGGAGGCCTGGTGCTCCACGCTCGCGCGCGATGCGCCGACGATGGCGAACTCGGCTGCCACGAACAGGCCGTTGGCGATGACCAGCAACAGGATGATGCCAAGCGCGACAAGGAATTCCATTACTGGTCTTCCTCGTCGGGATCCGGCTCGAGGCGCCGCGTCAGAACCGAATCAACTGCCCGGTCCGAGACGCGCTCCACCTCGAACTCGTATCCGCCGATCGACGCCTTGTCGCCCGGAGACGGCAGCCGGCCGAGCGCGGCGGTCAGCAGTCCACCGACGGTGGCTGCGTCGGTCTCCCAGGTCGTGTGAAGCACGGCAGCCGCGTCGTCAACCGCCATGCCGCCTGGCAGGCGTATCCGCCCGTCCTCCAGCGTCTCGGCATCGGGTTCGGCGTTCTTGAACTCGTCGCCGACATCGCCGAGCAGCTCCGACAGCACATCCTCGAGCGTAATGAGCCCGGATGTCCCGCCGAACTCGTCAACGACCAGCGCCTGGTGGGATCGCCGCTCGCGCAGCTCCCGCAGCACCTTGTCGACGGCAACGCTTTCGTGGACGGTCGCCATCGGCTGAACCAGGGCCGCAAGCGTCGTGTCGGACTGTCCGCTGACACGCCACCGGACGAGATCCTTCGTGTGCAGCATGCCGATGATGTTGTCCATCGAGCCTCGATAGACAGGCAGCCTCGAATAGGGGCTCTGGGCCACGATGCCCATCACCTCCGGCAGCGGCGCCTCGATGTCGATTCCCGCGATCTTCCGGCGCGGAACCATCAGCTGTTTGGCCTGCCGCAGGTTCAGGCGCAGCGCGCGCTGGAGGCGGCGGTGCTCGTCGGGCTCGAGCAGTCCGCCGTCGCGGCTTTCGGCAATCAGCAGCTCGATCTCGTCGGGCGAATGAATATGCCGATGTGTGCGTGACGGTGACCCCAGCACACGCAGCAGGAGCAGTCCGGTCCCGTTGAGCCACTTGATGAACGGCCTGTAGATCCAGAGCGAGGGCAGCATCGGCAACAGGGTGTACATCGCCGACTGCGTGGGGTATTGCAGCGACAGCGACTTCGGGACGAGCTCCGCGAAAATGACCTGCGCCACGGTCAGCGCGAACAGGACGACCGCAGCCGATGTCGATTGGGCCGCAACCTGCTGCAGGCCTCCGACCTCCTGGAAGAACGGCGTCAGCCAGACGGCGATCGTCCGCTGCGCGTAGGCGCCGAGCACGAGACTCGAGAGGGTGATGCCGATCTGACAGGCGGCGATGTACCGGTCGAGCGCGGCGGGCGACTCGATGAGCGGCAGCAGCCACGCCGCGAGAGGATTGCCGTCATCCGCGAGCGCCTGGATCCGGCTTCGGCGGACGCTGACAGCCGCGAATTCTGCCCCTACATAGACCGCATTGATCAGGATGAGGGCGACGACGATGAAGATGGTCGTGAGGACCACGCGTCGGGATGGGCGTTCAGGGCGCGGCGAACTGGAGCCGGTCGGCGCGCGCCGCCAGGCGGGCCGCGAGCTCGAGCGCGAGCGTCGCGACGCGCGCGGTTCCTGCCGCGTCTATCCGCTGCCAGTCGTCGGTGGGGCGATGGTAATCGTCGTGAAAGCCGGTGAACAGGTGCAGCGACGGCACTCGTTTGTCGAGGAACGAGGCGTCGTCGCTGCGGCCGGCGCCAATGGTGCTGGGGCGGACATCGATTCCGGCAATCTTGCCGGCCCCTTCGACCTCCGCACGCAGCGGCTGGGCCGTGCCCATGCCGCCGACTTCGACGCCGCGGCGGGGACGGCCGATCATGTCCAGATTCAACATGGCGATCGTGTCCGCCATGGGGATTGCCGGGTTATTCGCGTAATGCGCCGAGCCGAACAGGCCCCGCTCTTCGCCCGCAAATGCCACGAAGACCAGCGAGCGCGGAAACCGTGATCGGTCGGCAGCCGCGGCCCGTCCGATTTCAATCAGTGCCGCGATGCCGGACGCATTGTCGTCGGCGCCGTTGTGAATGTCTCCGGTGCGATCGGGACTGCTCGAAAACCGGCCGCCGAGGCCCACATGGTCGTAATGCCCGCCGAGCACGACCGCCTCGTCGTCTCGTGCAGCGTCGGCGCCAGGCAGGATGCCGACGACGTTCCGCAGCGTGCGCCGGTTGATGGCCAGCTCCTGGGTGTAGTCCAGCGTGATGCCCGGAAGCGCCCGGGATCGCGGGACCAGATCCTGTTCGATCATCTTTGCGAGGCGTTCCAGGCCGAGTTCCTCGATGAGGGGTGCGACCGCGTCGCGCTGGACACGCAGCACGGGAATCGCGTGATCTTCGGGATCGGGATCGGCCGGAAACGCCCGGTAGTTCACCTCGTCAACCCGATGTGACGGATCGGACACGACGATGAGCGCGCGCGCGCCTCGCGTCCGCGCCGCCATCGCTTTCGCGTACACCGTCGTCTCTCGAAGCGGACGATTCCCATTCAGCCGGCTGTCGGCCCGGTTCTCCTGCGGCTCGTGCGAGAAGATCAGCACCGCTTTGCCGGTGACGTCGAGCCGCTCGTAATCGTCGTATTTGAATTCGGGCGCCGAGATGCCGTAGCCGGCGAAGACGACGGGAAGACCGGTGATGCTGACGGGAGCGTCGCTCGGCGTCGCGGCGATTGGGAGATACGACGTGCCAAGCGAGAGGGTGACCGGTTGTTTCGCGCCGCGGATGACGAGCCTGTTGGCGTCGCCGACCGTGACGCCGATCGTCAGCTGGAACGGCTGGAACCAGTTGCTGCCGTCACCGGCAGGATGCAGGCCCGCTTCCTTGAATTCAGCCGCGATGTAGTCGGCGGCTCGCTCCAGTCCTTCCGTGCCGTTCCCGCGTCCACGCAGCTCGTCGGACGCGAGGAACTTGATGTGGTCGAGGATGGCATCGGGAGGAATCGCCGGCGTGACGGCGCTGAGGCCGCACGACGCCAGCACGAGCACCAGCACTGACGAGACGGCCCGGACCATTGAATCGATCCTAACCTAGGCGCCGAGCGCGCTTTCGACCAGGACGCGTTCGCGGGTGGTGAGCTCAGGCTGACGAATCTGCTGGATGCCGCCTGTTCCCAGCCTCGCCGAGACGATGCCTGGCCGGCGGCTGACGCCAAATTCACCCTGCAGCTGCGTCATTACGCTGAAGAAGCGCCTCGAGGAGGACAGCAGCGCGTTCACTACATCCGCCGCGGCGGTGCCCAGTGCGTATGGACCGGGTGGCCACAGCGCTTTCACGCGGGCGTCGATGCGCGCGAGTGTGACCTGCGGCAGCACCTGCTGCAGCGAGTACCCCCCGATCGAGGCTTCACTCCACGGGACGACCAGCCCTCCGGGCGGCGATCCAAGGACCGTCAGCATGATGTCGGACGGCGAGCATTCGGCTTCCATCGCGACGATCGCCGTGATGGCGGACGCGACGGCGTGAGGGGCGGAGCCAATGAGCTGTTGACGCGGAAGCCTGAGATCGGCGGCTGCCGCTGCGAGCAGCGCGGCATGACCGGCGGCGGCAAACACGATCGGGACATCCCCGATGTACCCGGCGAGCTGGCGCACGCGGAGCAGCGCGTCGGCCGTGCCCGGCTCGCCGCGTCCGCCCGCATCGTCCGCGATCACGCAGACGTCGCATCCCACGGCCCGCGCGGCGTCGCCGGCTCCTTCGAGGTGCGCGTGGAACGCCATGATGGCGCCTGCCTGCTGAATGTCGAGCGCCTTGCCGGCGGCGACATTCGCGGCGGCGTCAATGATCACTAAACGACGTGTCTGTCCGCCCGCCGCAAGCGCATATGCGGCTGCGCCGCCGATCTCGCCGGCTCCGATGATCGCGACGGTGGGCATTGTGAAGGCGCATGTATTGTATAAAGGCGACGTGTCACTCAGCGGGAAAGTTGCGTTTGTCACTGGCGGATCGCGCGGGATCGGACTGGCGATTGCGCGCGCGCTGCTGGACGAGGGTGCCCGGGTTGCGATTACCGCGACCTCGGACGCGACGCTGCACGCCGGATCCGCGGCCCTTGCGGCGGCGCTGCCGTCGGCAGGCCGCGCGGATGACGTCCTCGCCATCCGCGCCGACGTTCGTCAGCACGAGCAGGTCGATCGCGCGGTCGCCTCGACGGTGGAGCGTTTCGGCGGCATCGACATCCTCGTCAACAACGCCGGCGTCGGCATCTTCAGGCCGGTCGCCGATCTCTCGATTGACGAGTGGCACACGATTCTCGACACCAATCTGACAGGCGTGTTCTATTGCTGCCGCGCGGCGCTGCCGCACCTCCGTGCGCGCGGCGGCGGCTGGATCGTCAACATCAGCAGCCTGTCAGGGAAGCATCCCTTCGCCGACGCGGCGGCGTACTGCGCGTCGAAGGCCGGGCTGAATGCGTTCAGCGATGCGCTGATGCAGGAAGTGCGGCACGACGGGATCCGCGTGACGTGCATCATGCCGGGTTCCGTCCGCACCGAGTTCGGTGCGCGGCGGCCGGGCAGCGACGACTGGAGGCTGGCGCCGGAGGATATTGCGCAGGCCGTCTGTGACGTCGTGCGCCATCCGGCCCGAAGCCTGCCGAGCGCCATCGAGATTCGTCCGTCGCAGCCGCCGAAAAAATCGTGATGGAGCCGACCACCACGGCCCCGATAGGCGCCATTGCCCATTACAACCTCCTCGAGCGTCTCGACCCGGCCGGCCCCGGCGATCTGTATCGCGCCCGGGACACCCATCGCGGCCGTACGGTGACGGTCCGGGTGTTGCCCGCCGCTTTCGAAGCCGACCCCGACACCCGCCAGGCGTTTGTCTCCCGGGCGCAGACGATGATCGCCATGTCGCATCCGAACGTCACCACGGTCTTTGACGTCGGGGAGCAGGACGGACGGTTGTATCTCGTGTTCGAGTTCTTAAAGGGGCAGTCGCTCCGCGCGGAAATGGCAGGCCGCGCGATGAACGTGCGCCGCGCCGTGGAGCTCGCCATCCAGATGGCCGACGCCATTGCCGATGCGCACGCCGCAGGGTTCGTCCACGGAGGGCTGAGCCCGGATTCCATCGTGATCACCGCGAAGGGACACGCCAAGATCCCGCCGCTCGAATTCGCGACCCGGGGCGGCTTCGAACAGAGCGACGGCGTGTCGCGGCTGAGCGATTACGATTCGCCGGAGGAAGCGCGCGGCGAGGCGGCCGACGAGCGATCGGATATCTACTCGATCGGCGCCATGCTCTATGAAATGCTCAGCGCCAGGCGTCCGCCACACCGCGGCGCCGCCGCGCCAAGCGTATCCAACAGGCACGTGCCTCCGGAGATCGATGACGTGGTGCTCCGCGCCGTTGCACCCAACCCGAACTCGCGTCTGCAGAGCGCCGCGACGCTGGCCGCCGAGCTTCGGAGCGTGTCGGCGATCCTGGACGTGCGCGGAGGCGCCAGCGATGAAGACCACGGTGAGCCGCCGGCCGCCAACGTCAGCCGCGCGCTCATCATGACGGCGCTTATTCTTGCGGCGATTGGCCTGCTGGTGTGGATGGTGGCGTAGCGAGGATCGCTGGCAGGCGATCCGTAAACGCCGATCGGGCGAGCACCTGATCGATCCCCGCCGTTTTTGCCGCCTGAATCACATCCGTCTGCACGTGAGACGCGTAACCGAGCGTCGGAATCTGGCGTAAATCCGGATCGGCCTTGAGCGCGGCGATGGCCTCGAGCGGCCGCAGCTTCGGGCTGTTGAGATCGAAGATGACCAGGGACGGTTGCTTCTCGCGGACGCGCGCCACGATCATCTCCGGGTTCCGCTCGAAGAAGATCGGCGCGCCGATCGCCTTCGCGGTGGTCGAAATCTTCACGGAGAACATCAGATCGTCAACGGCGCATAGGATCATGGGGACATCATAGGGGATCAGGGATCGGGGATCAGGGATCAGGGATCAGGGATCGGAGAAGGTAGTGATTCTGGAAGCGCGCGCCGTCGGGCCGTTTTTCAAGAACGGGTTTGTCGTAGGGTGCGAAAGGACGCGTGAGGCAATCGTCATCGATCCTGGTGACGAGGCGGATCAGCTGATTGCCCTCGTCCAGCAGCACCGGCTGACGGTCACGCACATCCTGCTGACGCATGCCCACTTCGATCATGTCTCCGGGGTCACGGAGGCGAAGGAGGCGTTCAAGGCTCCGATCTATCTGCATCGGGACGACTTGCCGCTCTACCAGTTAGCCGTGCAGCAGGGCCAGTTGTTCGGCGTTGCCATCGCGCAGCCGCCGGATGTGGATGCCTTCTATGGCAGCGACCCGGTCACGTTCGGCGACCACGCCGTTCGGGTCCACCATACGCCTGGGCACTGCCCGGGAGGCGTATGCCTGCAGCTGGACGACCATCTGTTCGTGGGCGACACGCTCTTCGCGGGAGGGATCGGCCGGACCGATCTACCAGGCGGGAACTACGACGTGCTGATGCGATCGATCACCGGGGTGTTGTTTGCGCTCGGAGACGATTCGATCGTCCATCCCGGCCACGGTCCCGACACAACGATCGGGCGGGAGCGCCGCACGAATCCGTTCGCGCTCGAGTATCTGGCGAGCTCATAGTACGAACTCGTTGTACGAACTCTGGGTACGTAGTGTCCGCCTTCCCCGGCCCACTTACGCTCCCGGGGCGGACAGGCGGACCTGCTCCACCTTCTTGTAACCGCGGAGCGTGCGTTGCGGTCCCCGCCGAATCTTTGCGTCGCCGCTAGCTGCGGGTCCACGCACATAACGCGGGCCGCTGCCGCCTAGGACCGAAAGGCCGCTTGAAGCGCGGGCGGAAGCGGAAGTGACTAGGCTTTCGCCTTCGGCCCGCGCTTGCGCGGATTCTTCGCCGCTTCCTCTTTGTACGCCGCTTCCCGCCTTACAATCTCGTCCTTTGGCACCCTCAGCAATCGATCCGTCAGCGAGGTAACGGCGGCCGTGCGGCAGCGGGCTCTGTCGAAGCGTCTGCCAATGGACGCCGCTGGTGAGCCGTACGCGTTAGGCAGACAATACTCTGAACGAATGGGTTACGACCGAGACTTGGCTCGCCTCGAACATCTCCTCAGCCTGGTCGAGAAATGGATGCCGGTCATGTACGAGAGTGGACCGGTGCACGATCAGCTTCATCGCGAGATTTGCGAGGTGTACGGTGAGACATCCCACGTCTTTGACAAGGTCGTTGGCCGGGGATCGATTTCCGTACCGAACGACGGGTCTGAGCTTGATCCGATTTGGTGGACGGTTTAGCTACGCCGCTTGAGTGGCCCGTCGTTCGAACGCGGCCGGGCTGATCTGGCCGAGCGTCGAGTGCCGGCGCCGTTGGTTATAGAACACTTCGATGTAATCAAACAACTCCATCTTGGCC
>CAMDNQ010000006.1 GCA_945903265.1 Candidatus Sulfopaludibacter sp. SbA3 | reverse complement strand
TCGACGGCATCGGCAACGCGGCCAACGCGCACCGCCGCGTCGGCAATCTGTTCGACGTGAAGCTGCGCGCCATCGAGAACCTCTTCAACGCCGGCGTCGACATCGTTCCCGTCATCACGATCGTGAACGGCGTCAACAACGAGCAGGTCGGGCGGGTCATCGAGTTCGCGATGGACAACCCGAAGCGGATCAACTTCCTGTCGTTCCAGCCGGTCTCGTTCACCGGCCGCGATGAGGAGATCACGCCCGAGCGCCGTGCCGCGCAGCGCTACACGCTGTCGCACCTCGCGCACGACGTGAAGAACCAGACCGGCATCGGCGAGCCGATCCGCGACTGGTTCCCGATCTCGTTCATGTCCACCTTTACGGACTGGGCGGACGTCGTCCACGGGCCGGACCGGGAGTGGGGCCAGCTGACGTGCGGCTGCCACCCGAACTGCGGCATCGGCATGGCGCTGATGATCGACAAGGACACGAAGGAAGCGGTCCCCGTGACGGCGTTCCTGAAGGCCGATCAGCTCGCGAAGGACGTCGCGCAGGTGAACGACGCCGCGCGCGGCAAGTTCCTGTCGCTCGTCGGCATGGGGCTCGCCCTGATGCGCAACTACGACCCGTTCCAGGCGCCGACGCACTTCCGCATCGCCGACCTGATGAAGAAGTTCGACAAGACCTTCGGCGCCACCGGCAGGAGCTACGGCAACGTCGGCGGCAACCGCACGATGAGCGACATCGAGCAGCGGCGGTCGGATCGCTGGAACTTCCTGTTCATCGCGGGGATGTGGTTCCAGGATCTCTTCAACTACGACTTCCGCCGCACGGAGATGTGCATCATCCCGTATGCGACGCAGCAGGGTGAAATCTCCTTCTGCGCCTACAACACGGGCATCGGCTGGAGAAACATCATCGAGAAGATGCACATGACGGCGACGCTCACCAAGTGGTACGACGAGCACGGCCGCCACGAGATCTTCGCCGGCGGCAAAAGCGTCGACATGTCGAGCAAGGATCACTCCCTGGTGCTCAACGCGGAGGCGGTCGCCAAGGGTGAGCAGACCGACCTCGACGACCTCGGCATCGCGAAGAACGCCCGTCAGGAAAAGCTCGCGGCGCGCAAGAAGGCGCAGATGACGCCCGAGGAGCTCAAGCAGCACCAGGAGATGGAGCGCCTGTATCGCCAGGAAGTGCTCAAGGAACAGCCGACGCTGCAGATTCAGGGGCTCGGCGGTGCGCGCAAGAAGCAGGACGTCGCGGAAGTCGTGCACAAGCCGACGGTGTAACACACCGTTCACACGTCTCGGTTCTACCTTCTCGGTTCGTGTTCACGTTGGGGCCGGCGGTCTTCGGATCGCCGGCCCTTTCGTTTTCCCGCGTTAGAATCATCTGATGCAGCTCAAAGACCGCACGGTCCTCGTGACCGGCGGGGCGTCCGGGCTTGGAGGGGCGACCGTCGACATGATCGTTGCGGCCGGCGGGCACGCGGTTGTCGTCGACGTGAATGAGGAGACCGGCACGGCGATGGCGTCCCGTCATGGCGATGCCGTCCGGTTCGTCAAAGCCGACGTCTCGAGCGACGCCGACATGCAGCGGGCGGTCGACGCCGGCATCAAGGCCTTCGGGGGCATTCACGGGCTGGTGTGCGCGGCAGGCATCGCTGTCGCCGAACGCGTCCTGCCGAAGGACGGCGTTCTTCCCCTCGAGCGCTTCACGCGCATCATCAACGTGAACCTGGTCGGCACGTTCAACGCCATCCGGCTCACCGCGGCGGCCATGGCCGGCAACGCGCCGAACGACGCCGGGGAACGCGGCGTCATCGTCACGACGGCGTCAGTCTCGGCCTACGACGGGCAGATAGGACAGGCCGCGTACTCGGCATCCAAGGGGGGCATCGTTGCGATGACGCTTCCCATCGCGCGCGAGTTCGCCAGGATCGGCGTGCGCGTCATGACGATTGCGCCCGGCACCTTCGACACGCCTCTGATGAATAACCTGCCCGAGGCAGCTCGCCAGTCGCTGGCGCAGCAGGTGCCGTTTCCGTCGCGGCTCGGACGGCCGCCCGAATACGCGGCGCTCGTGAAACACATCTTCGAAAATGAGATGCTGAACGGCGAAGTGATTCGCCTTGATGGCGCAATCAGAATGGCGCCCAAGTAAATGTTCTTAACAGCGCTCACAGGGGCACTTGCAGGGCTGTTCCACGTCCTCGCGGGACCCGACCATCTTGCCGCGGTCGCTCCGCTGGCCGTGGTCGATGGCCGCCGGCGCGGGTGGTTTGCGGGCTGGACCTGGGGCATCGGTCACGCGTCAGGGGTCGTCTGTGTCGCGCTGCTCGCGGTGCTTCTACGGGACGCGCTGCCGCCGATCGACGTCATCTCTGCGTGGAGCGAACGACTGGTCGGCGCGGCGCTGATCGTCGTCGGCATCTGGGCGTTGCGGCGCAGCCTGAACGTGCATCCCGCTCCCCACGCGCACGGGCACGTGCATCACGATCATCTGCACGTCCATGCCGGACCTCGCTGGCTCCGGCACCTGGGACACGTGCACGCATCGTTCTGTCTTGGCGTCCTGCATGGCGTGGCTGGGAGTTCCCATTTTCTCGGCGTCGTTCCGGCACTCGCCCTGCCGACGCGCGCCGCCTCGGTGATCTACATCGGCGCGTTCGGCGTGGGAACCGTGGCGGCCATGACGGCATTCGCGGCAGTGGTCGGAAGAACCGCCGGCGACTCTGGCCGCCATCATCGCGCCCACCGGGCCATGTTGACCGCGGCAGCGCTCCTCGCAATCGTGGTCGGCGGCGTGTGGCTGCTCCCCGCCGGCGCTCTGAGCTCTGCCGCACATCCGTAATCTCGCGATCGTTTTTCGTAGGCAGCGTGACGCAATCGATCTTGCGCTGACACCATCACCGCGCCGTCTTTCGCAAAACCCTTCGCAAAATTGCACGCAATCATGTCCGGCGCGCGCGGCGCGCGCCGGAATGGCCTTTGCCTCTTGATCGTCGCAATCCATGACTCCTGATCGCGATGCCATCCTGGCAGGTACTGAGCTCCTCGTCCGCACGGGCCGATTCGAACTCGCGGTTGCTGAATTCGAAAAATTCGTCCACGACCAACCTGGCGCGTGGCCGATGGCCGCCATGCTGGCCGACCTGTTCCGCCGCGCTGGAGAAACCGCCGCTACCGAAGGGCGGTCGGCCGAAGCCATCGCATATTTCGGGCTCGTGGCGAAGTGGCGCGCCGCCCGCGGCGATCGCCTTGGCGCCGACGAACTCCGCACACGGATCGAAATTCTGGAACTGGACGACGTCGAGGCGCAGCTGCAGGTGGTGCGGTCTTCGGGCCACGAGGCCTCGGCACGCATCGGCTCAACACCTGCCGATCCGCACATGCGCGCCGCCGCCGCTCTGGCGCGCGAGGCCGTCGCCCGGGGCGATGCCCTTGAAGCCGCCGTGCATCTCACCGCGGAGATGGCCGGCGACGACGCCTCCACCCTGCTGACGATCGCGGAAGTGCTGCTCCGCGCCGGTCAACTGGACCGCGGGATCGCGATCGCGGATCTGGCGATGACCACCGACCACAGGCTCGCCGACGCCGTCGCGCGGCTGGGATCCGAGGTGGCGGCCCGCGAACCGAACGCGGGGTTTCTGCTGATTGAAATGGCGGACGTGATTCGTCTTCAGGAAGCGGCAGAACGGGCCGCGAAGTCGGCGTAGATCGTTCGTCCCACCACACGCAGGTTGCCCAGTCCCGGGGCATCCAGGTTCACCCGCACCCGCACGAGGCCCTCACGGGAACCGGTCTGTTTCCGAACGGTGACGCGGCGCACGAAAGGCGTCCCGTCCGGCGACGCCAGGTCCTGCGCCCGCACGGCACCCGCAACCGGAGCGATCTCGATGTCGAACGCGCGGCTGGAGACGCCGCGCAGCGTCGCCATCCGCGGCTCTGCGTGCAGCTCAATCGCCAGCGTGGTGAGAGGCCCCGCAGACCCGAGGAGCCGCACTGTCAGGCCGCGCCCTCCGATGTCGCTGCCGGCTACCCACCCGGCGAGCAGCGGTGCGCCCCCTGTGGCGCTCGCCATCGACAACGGCTCCACGCGAACCGGGGTTGTGCTGGCAAGCCACGACCGGACGCTCGAGAGCGCCGGCGGCGCCGCCGGCGCATTCGGCGCGGGAACCTGGCCCACGAGCAACCCGGCGCCAAAGCCCACCGTCGCGCACAGCGCAGCGGCTGCGGCCGTGATGAGCATGATTCGGCGGCGGCCACGGCGGCGAGGCACCGCCACGTGACGAATGCTCCGGACGGGCACGAGCGTCCGGTCGTCTGCGTGGTCGATGACGATGATTTCGAACACGGGTTCGACGTGGTGCGGGCGGATGCTCAACATAGGCGTAGGGCGTCTCCTATTGCGACGCGGTGGCGGCTGACCGTTCCGGCCGGCAGCTCAATGACGCGGCGGGCGCGCATCGATGCGGCGGCCCGCCAGGGGTGGACGGCCTGCGCGATCCGGACGACGCGGCCGTCACGGCCGACGAATACGACGTCGATCGGGAAGCGCATGAATGCGGTGTGAATCATCCAGCACGGATCGAGGACGAGTGCGCAGGACGAATTGAGTGCGTCGCGCCCCAGCAGGCCGGCCCGGCGGGCCCGGCGCGTGCTCGCGACCTCGACATCCGCGGCCAGCGTTTCGTTGGTGCGTTCGTTAACGAGCCGCATGGGTGTCCTCGCCGGGTCCGGAAGGACCCGGCCTGCATCCGTCCTCGTCCACGAAGTACGAGGCGCACGCGGCGTCGAGGAGCTCGCTCGTCACGACCGGCGGGATGCCGCGATACCGGCACATCGCCGACACCTGATCGAGGAAGTCCCTCGGATGGCAAGCGCGCAGCGGGCGCCCCGTCGGCTCGTAGTGATGCCGGTACAGATAGGCCACGAGGTCGTCGTGGAACGCCAGCTGACGGGCCCGGCAATTCAGCTCGAAGATGCGCGTGAAGTCCGCGAGGGACGGATCCTCGATGGGAATCTTGTACGGGATGCGGCGGAGAAAGGCTTCGTCCGCCAGCGACTTGGGCTCGAGGTTGGTCGCGAAGATGACGAGCGTGTCGAACGGCACCTGAAACTTCTTCCCCGTGTGCAGCGTCAGGTAGTCCACCCGGCTCTCGAGCGGAACGATCCAGCGGTTCAGGAGCTCCTGGGGCCGCATCCGCTGCCGGCCGAAGTCGTCCACGAGGAACACCCCGCCGTTCGCCTTGAGCTGGATCGGCGCTTCGTAAAACTTCGCGATCGGGTTGAAGGTGAGATCGAGCATGTCGAGCGTCAGCTCGCCGCCCGCGGTCACGACAGGACGCCGGATGCGAATCCAGCGGCGGTCGCGCGGCGCGCTCGCGATGATACTCAGCGGGTCCGGGTCGTCGGCCTCGAGCGACACGTGCGCTGACGGGTCATACATCGTGATGATGCTGCCGTCGATGTCGAGCGCGTGCGGGATGTAGACGTCCCCGCCGATCGCGCGGCCCATGCCTTCTGCAATCACCGTCTTGCCGTTGCCGGGCGGTCCGTACAGAAACACCGCCTTGTTCGCGTTAATCGCAGGGCCAAGCTGCTCGAGCACGCGGTCTGAGACGACGAGATGCCCGAAACCCTGGCGCAGGCGGTCGCGGTCGATGTACCCCCGGCTGGCGGCGAGCGCCTCCATGTACGCCGTATACGCGGCAAGCGGCACCGGCGCGGGGCCGATGTATTCGTTGACGTCGAGATACTGCCGCGCGCGATCCCGGCCCAGATCCGTCAGGGCATAGCGGTACGCCGCGCTGCCGGTGCCGAGCGCGCCGCGCACTTCGACGAGCCGTTCGGCGCGCATGCGTTCCACGAGCGGCTCGAGCAGGGTGTATGGCAGCCGGATGCGCTCCGCCAGGATCAGCCCGGTCGCCTCTCCGAGATAGAGATGCTTGATGAGCAGCTGCTCGATGCGGTCGGCCGGAATACCCGCCCCTTCGAGGCTGGAGGGGCACGCGGGCGTCGGCACGTCCTGGACGGCGGTCACGTGGTGAACCAGACGCATCATCGGTCTGCCATCGGGCCGATGATCTCGACGAACTTCATGGCCGCGGGGCCAAGCGTCACAATCCAGATCGCCGGGAAAATGCAGATGACCAGCGGAAAGACCATCTTGACGGCGGTCTTTGCGGCGGCTTCTTCCGCGCGCTGCCGCCGCTTGGTGCGGAGCACATCCGAATAGACCCGCAGGGCCTGTGCGACGCTCGTCCCGAACTTGTCGGTTTGAACAAGCACCGCCACGAGCGACGACAGGTCGTCGACGCCCGTGCGCGCCGCCAGGTTGTGCAGCGCCTCGGGGCGCGCCGTTCCTGCCCGCAGTTCCAGGTTGATGATCTTCAGGTCCTCGCCCAGCTCAGGATGCACAGGCGCCAGCTCCTCGCCCACCCGCTGGATGGCCTGGTCAAGGCCGAGACCCGCTTCCACGCTTACCACGAGCAGGTCGAGCGCATCCGGCAGCGCCAGGCGGACGCGGTGCTGCCGCCGGCCCGCAAGTCGCGCCAGCGCGATGGCCGGCAGGATGTAGCCGAGAGCCGCCGCGGCGAGCGCCAGCGGGACGCTCGGACGCACCAGTAACGGCGTCGCGACGAGCGCGAATGCCGCGAGCGCGCAGCCCGCGCGGATGCCCAGGAACACCACGACGGCGTCGTGGCGCCTGAACCCGGCATGCACCAGTCGCAGCTGGAGCTTCCCCATCTCGGACGGAGACTTCGGCATCACACGGCCGACCCGCTTCACGGTTTCGACAATCCGGTCGTACGACAACGCGTCGCTGCCAGATCGGATCGGGCGGCCGCTCACTTCCCCGAGCCGGCGCCGGATCACGGCGGCGTTGCCAGGGACCAGCGCGAGCGCCCCCGCCGTCACGAGCAGCGAGATGAACGCAAACGCGAGGAGAGGAATAAGGATCGTCACGCTAGACCTCGATCTTGATGACCCGTTGGATCCAGAAGTAGCCAATGACCTGCAGGCCGATGGTGCCAGCGATCAGCATCTGGCCGACGCGTTCCTCGAACAGCGGCTTCATGTGCTCGGGATTGATAAACGACAGGGCCACCGCCAGAAACGCCGGCAACGCGAGCAGGACAAAGCCGCTGATGCGCCCGTGCGCCGTATGCACGCGCACCTGGCGCAGGATCTTGAAGCGTTCGCGGACGACGTGGGCGAGGTTGTCGAGGATCTCGGCGAGGTTGCCGCCGGTCTCCCGCTGAATGGCCACCGCCGTGACGAAGAACTTGACGTCCACGAGCGGCACGCGCTCGGCGAGGCCGTTCAGGGCATCGCGAACCGGCAGGCCGAAGTTCTGCTGATCGAACACCTTCTTGAACTCGGGTCCGACCGGCGCCGGCAACTCTTCCGCCGCCATGCCGACCGCGGCCTGGAACGCATGGCCGGCGCGGATCGCCCGCGACACGAGGTCCAGTGCGTCCGGAAACTGTTCCTCGAACGCTTTGAGCCGGCTGGAACGTCGCTGCAGGAGGAACAACACCGGCAGCGCTGCCCCCAGCGGAACCGAGACCAGGAGCGCTGGAGTAAAGCGAGTGAGAATCTGTGCGCCTCCACCGACGACGAGGGCCGACAGCCCGCTCATCAGCACGATCGCACCAGGCGTGGTCTTCACTCCCGCCTGCTCAATCAGGCGCTGCAGGCGCGATCCCGCCGACGAGCGCGCCAGCAGGCGATCGACGGCCGGCACAGGCCCCCTGGGCTGATCCGCGACGACGCTGCTCTCAGTGTCGTCGTCGCCCACGTGCGACACCTCCTGCAGGCGCCGCTCGAGGCGCTGCCGCGCCATGGCGGCTGGAAGGCGGACCGAGGCGATGTAGACGCCGAACACGGCGGCGGCGACGAGGAGGAAGACGGCCGCGGCGGCAATCATCAGCGGACCTCGAGGACCCCTTCGAACATGTCGGCGGGCAGCGTGATGCCCGAGGCGCGAAGCCGCTCGCAGCATTTCGGCCTGATGCCTGTCGCCCGAAACCGGCCGAGCACCTTGCCCTCCTGCGTGATGCCCGTCTTCTCGAACAGGAAGATCTCCTGCATCGTGATCGTGTCGCCTTCCATGCCGGTGATTTCAGACACGCTCGTCACGCGGCGCGTCCCATCGCTCATCCGCGACTGCTGCACCACGACCTGAATAGCCGACGTGATCTGCTGGCGGATGGCGCGTTCCGGCAGGTTCGTCGCGCCCATCGCCACCATCGTTTCGATGCGCGCCAGCGCGTCGCGCGCGGTATTGGCGTGCACGGTCGTCAACGACCCATCGTGTCCCGTATTCATGGCCTGGAGCATGTCGAGCGCCTCCTCGCCGCGCACCTCGCCGACGACGATCCGGTCGGGGCGCATGCGAAGCGCGTTGACGAGCAGCTCCCGCTGCCGGACGGCGCCGCGTCCCTCGATGTTCGGCGGCCGTGTTTCGAGACGGGCGACGTGCTCCTGGTGCAGCTGCAGTTCCGCGGCGTCTTCGATGGTCACGATGCGTTCACGATCGCCAATGAACCCGGAGAGCACATTCAGCAGCGTCGTCTTGCCGGCGCCGGTGCCGCCGCTGATCAGGCAATTGAGCCGCGCCCGGACGCAGTGCGTCAGGAAGTCGAGCATCGGCTGGGTCAGCGACTGCTTCGTGACGAGGTCGGGCGCTTTTAGCCGTTCCGCCGGAAAGCGGCGGATCGACAGCAGCGGTCCATCAACGGCCAGCGGCGGAATGATCGCGTTGACGCGCGACCCGTCGGCCAGCCGCGCGTCCACCATGGGTGAGCTCTCGTCGATACGGCGGCCCACGCGGCTCACGATGCGGTCGATGACGCGCAGCAGGTGCTGATCGTCCTGGAAGGAGGCGGACGCCCGCTCCAGCATCCCGTTCCGCTCGACGAATACGTGCTGATGTGTGTTGACGAGGATGTCAGTCACGCCGGCATCCTTGAGCAGCGGCTCGAGCGGCCCCAGCCCGAACACATCGTCCAGGACCTCGCTGAAGAGCGTCTCGCGTTCACTCAGGCTGATGGGGATCGCTTCCTCCGAGAGGAGCTGGCCCAGCAGCATCCGAATCTCGCTTTCGGCCCGCGTACGATCGCTCTGCGACAACGCCTCGAGATTCAGGCGCGTCAGCAGCTTGCGATGGACGCCGGCCCGGAGCTCCAGGTACTGCTGGCGGGCGGTGTGGGTGTGCGGGGTGGCAAGGGCTGTCAGCATGGCTTACCAGATGGACGCGAGCCGCTGCAGTCCAAGCGCGCCGCGGCGGCCAGACTCGGGCGCCTCGACGGGCAGTTCGAGCATCCCGCGCGTGAACGAGTCGAATTGCGCCGACAGCTCCGTATTGCCGGTCATCGACAGCGGCACGCCCGAGTTGAGCGCCGTCGAGACGGTCCGGTAGTCGCTGCGGAACATGTGATGAATCGGACGCCCGAGGGCGCTCTCGATTTGGTCGGGTGGAATCGGGTACGGCTCGGAGGCGCGGTTCAGGAGCACGCGCACGCGATCGGCGCATGCGCCCAGTTGCCCGATGCGGTCGAGCAGCCGCTGCGCATTGCGGACCGACGGGACGTCGGGATTGGTCACGAGATAAATCGTGTCGGCCAGATACAGCGCGGCCGTTGACGATCCCGTGAGCTGATTCCCCGCATCGATGACGACATGCTCGTATTGCTGCGTCAGCAGCCGGAGAATCTGCTCGACGGCCGGACTGTCGGACGAGGCCGGCCGTTCGAAGTGGTCGGAGCCGGCCAGAATTTCGAGTCCCGACTTGTGCTTGACGACGAGCTCGCGCAGAAACTCGACGTCGAGCCGGTGCAGGTTCTCGATGGCGTCGAACACCGTGTAGCGCCCGCGGACGCCAAGGAACAGCGTCACTTCGCCCATCCCGGCCTTCAGATCGACGATGACCGTTGGTCGTCTGCTCAGGCGCGCGATTTCAACGGCGCTGTTCACGGCGACGGTGGTCGTCCCGGCGCCCCCTTTCGCGCCGAGGAACGCGGCCGTCGTCGCCCGAGGCCGCGCCGGCGACAGCGAGGTGCGGCGCGCGGCGGCGCGCGCGATCGCTTCCTGAAATGTCGCGTCCGGAGGCCAGGTCAGGAACTCGTTGGCGCCAGCTCGCATCGACTGGAGGATCAGGTCGGGGGTCACGGTGCGAGCGATCATGAAGATCGACACCGCAGGGGCGCCCGCGCGCGCGCGTTCAATCGCGGCCAGCGCCTGGCTCTCCTCGCGCCCGTCGACCAGGATCAGATCCGGCTGGACGACGCCCGCGGCGGGACGTTCATCGAGCATCGTCACCGGTACGGTGCCGGATCGGAGTGCGTCGCCCGTCTGCGCACGGAACGCGTCGTCGTCGGTCAGGATGAGCGCCGTCAGCAGGGCCATGACTACTCCACGAGCTGGACGGCGAGCGGAAAGACGCCGGCGGGCGCCGGGCCGGCGTCCGGGTTAATCGTTCCGAGAATGGGCGTAATCCGGCCGACGACTTCATTGCCGTTGAGCGATTCGACAAAGAAGCCGATCCAGTTCCGCATGATCAGCGTGGCGTTGCGGCCGTTGATCTTGCCCTGGTCGTACAGGTCGGGGTCGTAGAGCGGAATCGGAAAAATGCGCGGGCTGCGCGCCTGTTGGGTCCTGACGCAGTTGCAGCCGGGCTCGTCCTCCCAGAACGCGTTCGGATCCTGGACAATCAGGTCCTGAATGCCCTGCACCGTAGGCCCGACCATGTTGCCAGGCTCCTGCGTCATGACGCTCTCGTATTCAAAGACCGCCTGATTGCACTCCGCGATGTTCTCGCGGTAAAAATCGCCGCCGATGTCCTCCGCCATTTTCCAGGAGTAGTAAAACGTCGGCTGGATGTTGTTGCCACCCCCGGCGCGCAGTACGAGCCTCGTTCCCTTGTCCTCCACCGGGTCGTAGCCCTCGTAGTTATCCTCATCGTCCGGCAGGTAGTACTTGTCAGGGTTCGGCACCAGCGCGCCCCTGTTCGTATACCGCCGGAATACGCTCGCCATCGTCCACGCCGGGTCCTGGTTCTCTTCCCACTTATCCGGAATGGTGAAGGGACGCACACAGGTCATCGCGTTGGCGGGCGCGGCATGAGCCGTGGCGCCGGCGGCCATGTTGGCGACATCCATTCCAAAGACGGCGCTGATGAAGGTTGTCAACGGGTTCGCTCGCGCTTCGTTGCGGTAGACGAGCACACGCACCCGGTTGAACTGGCCATTCGGGGCTGCCGGGAACGTCACGTCCCCCGGCTCGACCGAGACGTCCTCGCCGATGACGATGTTCTCGTGGGCGACACTGATGGCCGCGCTCACCGCCGGGCCGTTGACGGTACGATCGTCGAAATCGTCGAGCGCCAGCGCGATAGCTCCCGCGAGCGCTCCTCCGTCGGCAGCATTCTGCGCCTGCGACCGCGCGGTCACCATCATGCCGACGTCGACCGCCAGCGCTGTGGCGGCGAAGAACGACAGGAAGCCGGTCGTGACGTAGAGGAGCGAAATGCCCCGCTCGTCACGGCGCAGGTGGCGCAGCCGGCTCATCGGCCCTTTCATCGACGCTGTCACCGGCCCTGCCCCGTAAACGCCGGCGCAGGTGCCGGAAGGCTTTCGTCTTCCTGCACGGCCGGGAGGAACGGCTCCTGGAGACGCGGCAGCTGGCTCGTCACACCTGACGAACCCTGCGGCAGGATGATCGGCGTGATCATGACGACGAGCTCGGTCTGTTCCTTCCGCGCCGCCTTGCTGCGAAAGAGATATCCAAGAATCGGAATGTCGCCGATGCCCGGCACCTTCGACATCGTCTGGGTCATCGTGTTGTTCATCAGCCCCGCAATCGCGAACGTCTGACCGTCGCGAAGTTCGAGCTCGGTTTCGGTGCGGCGTGTTGTCAGCGCCGGGATGCGGAAGCCGCCCATGGTCACGGCGTTGCTGAAGTCGAGGATGCTGACCTCGGGGCGCACCTTCAGGTGCACGCGGTCGGTCCCAACCACGGTCGGCGTGAAGCTGAGACGCACGCCGAACTCCTTGAACATCACGGAGATGCCGATGTTGGCTCCGATCCCCTGCGCGATTGGAACCGGGAATTCACCGCCCGCCAGGAAGCTGGCCTCCTTGCCGCTTTCCGCCACGAGGTTCGGCTCGGCAAGGCTTTCGAAGAGACCACGTGTCTGGAGCGCGCGCACGAGCAGACCCAGGTCGTATTTTTCACTGAGGACGAAGAAGTTCAGAAAGTCGCTGAACGTGAACTTGCCCGATGCCGCATCCACCGGCGCGCCGAATTCGGAGCTTTTCTTCGACCACTCGAGGTCCTTGAAGTCGGCGCTCGGAAACTGCTGTGTCCCGATGCGGCCGACCGTGTTGTTAATGCCGGTCGGCGACGTGAAGAGAGAGAGCCCCATTTCCGTGAGCGCGCTGCGGCTCACTTCGGCGAAGCGGACACGAAGCATCACCTGGTTGCTCCGCGGCGTGAGCGCGGCCGGCACCTGCAGCAGGGTGACGACGTCGTCGCGCTTGTCCACGAAGCCGGCGGCCACGTCGATAGCACGGGCCGCGACCTCCTTGCTGCTGACCGATCCCGAAATGACAATCTGACGGCCGTTGGCATATGCGGAGATCGGCTCGCCCGGCAGGAGTTCCTTCAGCTGAGCCTGCAGCGTCGCGAGGTCGCGATGAACAGCAATCTCGTAGCGGCGCAGCGCGCCGCTACGTTCCCAGACGAACATAGAAATCGTCCCCGGGGTCTTGCCGTTGACCAGCAGCTGGCTCGACGAGGTGACCAGCGCGTCGGCAATGTCGGCGCTGGTGAGGGAGACGCGCGCGATGGGCGTGCCGACATCGATCACCGTCGAGCGGCCAACCAGGAGTGAGACCGGAATGGCATCCGACACGGCCGACGCCGCGGCTGCGGTCGGCTCGGCCGGCGGCGCCTGCGCCAGCACCGTGGTCGATCCCATCATCCAGATGATGAGGAGGTGAATTCGAAATCTATGTGCCATGGGTTCTGCCTGCTGCCTACTGGTTAACGACTTCCTGCGCGCGGCGGTCGCCGCGAATAATCTCCACCGTTGGCGGCGCCGGCGGCGGACCGGGTCTGGCGGCGGCACGTGGCGTCACCGGCCGTGCCGGGGGCATGTAGCCAAGCAGCACGGAGGGACGGATGCCGGGAGTCACCGGCGCCGTCTTGTCGAGCGGGTTCCTCAGCGCGAGCTGAATCTTCCCTTCGGTGCTCGCCAGCGTCAGGCTCTCAGCCTCCATCGGGCTGACCTGCAGCGTCACGACGCTCACGGACACCGGCTTGTTGTTCTCGACGTCCTGCTCGATCCGCGTGCCCGCGGCGAGCACCAGCACGTTGGTCAGCACGACTTTCGATGTCATGTCGTCGGGTGAATTCGTCGGGCTGACGGTCGCCAGCACGTCCACGTGCGTGCCCGGGAGGACGTACCCGGCGACGCCGATGACGTCATTCACGCGAACGGAAAGGGCGCGCATTCCTTCGGGAATGACCGGCGGCAGGCCAGCTCCGGCGCCGACCGGGGCGAGCTTGCCCGGCAGCACGGTCTCGTTCTGCGTGACAGACTGGATGAGGCCGCGACCGACCAGATCCTGCGGATCCTTGAATGCCCCTTCCGGGATGGCATCGGCAGGCCAGGCGATGACGCGCAGATCGTCGCGGCGCAGCTCGGTGCCGAGCGGGAGGTTCGCCGCCGCTACGACCACAGGCGTCGTTGGGAGCCGCACTTCGCGGGCGGGCACGTTCTGGATGTAGCGATACGTCGCGATAGCAAAGGTGCCGCCGAGTCCGATCGCTACCGCGAGCACGATAAAAATCCTGATTCGAGTCATAAGAAGGTCCTAACTATTCGTTGCGCATCGTCGCAGTGGCGTTCATCGTGATCGGCGCGCCCACTTCGGATCCACCCGCCACCAGCTGCATGACCGGCTGCAGGACGATGAACTGGAATGGAAAATTCACCGACACGGTCGACGCGGTCGCCGTATCGCCGGCATCGGGTCCGATTGAAATTTCGTCGTCATGGACGATGTCGACGTCGAGGCCCTCGGGAACGACGATCTGGCCTGCCTCGAGATAGCTCTGGACGCGCGCCTCGACGGCATCGTCGGTCGTCCCCGGAAGCACCGCGATGCGCGCACCCTCGCGCGCGGCATTGGTCAGCACCTGCCAGTGCTGAAAGGCGCGTCCAAACTCGAAGACGCTCACCGACAGCAACAGCACCAGCGGAAGCGTCAGCGCGGTTTCGACCATCGCGGCCCCGCGCTCACATCGACCTCTTGAGCGCATGTCTCGTGTCATATGGTCACCGCGGCTATCAGAACGCCTGCGACGATGGCGGGGGCGTAGGCGAACCGGTTGTTCTCGCCCACCGCACGAATGTCTCCCGAGTTCGCACCCCGGGTGCGAATCAAGTCGATCGTCCGCCACCATGTCAGCCAGAGCCGGCCGCGAACCGCGGCAATCAGGAGCGCGATGGCGCCCCCGGCTATCAACGTGAACGCGAACGCCCAGAGCGTCATGGCGGGACCGAGCAGCGTGCCCGCGGCCGCCAGGAGCTTGACGTCGCCGGCGCCGGTGCCGCCCATCAGGTAACCAGGCAGCATCAGCGCCAAACCGAGCGCGCATCCCGCAAGCGCGGCCGCCGGTCCAATCGGTCCCAGTCCGGCCGTCGCCATGAGAAGCCCCGTCGCTGCCAGTGAGAAGGTCACCGCGTTCGGCACTCGCCGTGTGCGCATGTCGATCACCGCACCCGCGCCGGTGCCGGCAAGAACGACGGCGAGCGAGAGTGTCTCAGGCGACATCGTGGGCATCACGTCTTTCTGTAGAAAAAGAGGACGGAGGGGAGAACGTCCTCTCAGTGTGTGCGTTACTGGGCAGCCGGCACTTCGCCGAGCGCCTGGTCGATGCCGTCCCAGATCTGGCTGACCTTGGTGCCCGCGTTCGTCAGCGCGAACGTCGATACCAGCGCGATCAGGCCGGCGAGCAGCGCGTACTCGATCAGGTCCTGGCCTTCGTCGTCGTGCAGCAACGCACGGAAGCGAGTGATGAGATTCGTCATGACTGGTTCCCTCCGCGCGTCGTGGAACGACGCGCTTGCAAACGTGTGAAGTTGAACGGCCGTGCGTTTTGCGCGACCGCGGTAACGCACCATCCAAGCGCAACGCATGTGCCACGACACATGTGCCGTGCGTGCGAGTGTCCGCAACTCCTATGAGGTGATGCACTTAGCGCATGGCGCCGTGTCGCGATCGCGGGAGATGGCGGGCACAGAGGCCGCCGGCGCTTCCCGCACATTCGTAACTGCGTTTGTCGCTTTCGTGGTTGTCGTACAGGGCACGTGGGCGACCCACACAAATGCAATCGGAGACACCTTGAGCGTGATCGATCCATTCGCCCGAGCACATTCGTAAGGCCACGTTCGAAAGTCGCGTACGCACACTGCGCGCTTGCGCTTTATTTTTGACTTTTGACTTTCGACCTTGGACTTACGCGCTGGAACACCTATTGCGACAGCGCATTTGCGATGCGATCCCACGTGCGGCGTGTCTGGAGCGACGCCCTGATGTCAGGGGCCGTGGTGCTCGCTGTCCTGGTCATTCTGATGTCCATCGACCTGCGCGTCAGGGAACAGGTACGGACCGTCCTCGGCACAACGTCAACCGTGGAAGCCGCCGGGGGCAGAATCGGAGAGGTCGGTGCGGTGCTGTTCGAAGCGGCGCGGACGCAGAGCATCGATCACGGTCCCATGATGATTTTCGTTGCGGCTGCGACTGTCCTGGTGCTGTTCATGGTGCGGTCGTGATGCCGCTCATTGTCGCCGTGGAGCAGGATGGGACACAGGTCGCGCATTTGACCGCCGTCGCGACCCGCGTGAAAGCCGAGTTGCGGCTTGCGGACTCCATGGCGTCGGCGCTCGCGCTCATCGAAGCGGAACTACCCGACGTGATCCTGATGCCTGCGCTGCTCTCGACGGCGGACGAACTGGCCCTTGGATCACGGCTGCGCGACCTCGGAGCCTCCGCCGCGCACGTGCAGACGCTGACGATCCCGCAGTTCGAGCCGCCCGCGCAGCCCGCCGGCGGGCGCATGCTGTCGTTCCGGCGAACCAGGAAGCCGCCGCCCCTGCCCCACGGGACCCCAGCCGACTCGTTTGCGGATCAGTTGACGGTGTATCTCGAACGGGCGAGCGCGATCCGGCAGCCCCCACGCCGCCAGGCGGTATCACCCGGCGCTTTCGATCCGGCGGAGCCGCGCTTCGTGGCGCTGATCGCGCGGCTCGACGAGCTCGCTCAGCGAGCGTAGTCGGTCAGCACGGGTTCGTTCCGGTAGTACCGATCCCTGTCGTCGGGCCGGTAGATCCGCACGCTGCCCGCAATCTCCGCGGCGGGTGGCCAGTCGAGCGCGCCGATCGGATTGCCGGCGAATCGACGCCTGAAGAGCGGCTCTTCCCGGCTCTCGAACAGGAGATACGGTTCGAAGCCGCGCGCGCGGACCCAGACGATCGTGCGATCGAGCCACGCAGGATCGAGGAAGTCCCAGAGGATCGTCTTCTTCCCCGAGTAGAACCGCACACTGCCACTCTGCCAGCTCGTGATAACGATGGCGTTTTGCGGCAGCGCGTCGCCCACATAGCGGCCCGCCTGCTCGAAGCGTGCCTCGAGCTGCTGCAGACGAAAGACCTGGCGGTCCCCCGCTTCGCGAATGCCGAAGACCATCATGGCAACCGCCACCACGCAGAGGATCGGCCGTGACGCCACAGACCACGTGCGCCGGCAGATCGAGTCAATCACTGCGACGCTCAACACGACGATGAGTGGAATCGTCGGCAGCATGAATCTCAGAAAATACCAGTCCTCGAACACGATGTACGGCAGGTAACAGGCGATGTTCAGGATGAACATCCAGAGCAGAAGTCTGCTCAGCGCGCCGGGTACCAGAAATGGCGCAGCGGCAGCGAGCACCCACCCCGGCGTCAGGGTGTCTGAAAGCCATGTGGCGTACCGAATCGCGTTGGGCTGGATGTTCTCTATCTCGAACAGCGGACCCAACGAGCCGTACCCGGAACTGAGCGGTGATCCGTAAAACGCGTTCTGGATGAGAGCGACGCAGAGAGGACCAGCGGCGCCGACCGCCGCGAAGCGCGCGGCAGCGCCGATCCGCTCGCCCCACAGCCGTTCGGGCCTGAGCAGCAGGAAGAGCCCCAGAGGAATCGCCAGCGGCGCCAGATTGGGCCGCATCACGAGGGCGGCGGCCGCCGCGGCACCGCCGAGCATCGCACCGCGCCGGCGCGCGCTGGTGACGCCCGCAACCGCCGCCATCCAGAGAGCCGCCGCGGGGACGTCGCTCATCGGCTGCATGAGCTGAAAGAGAAAAACCGGCGTGGAGGCGACAATCGCCGCCGATGCGACGCCGATGCGGGCGCCGTATCGCGCGCCGACGGCGTAGGTCGCGCCGATCAGCAGCGCGCCGAAGAGCGGCACGATGAAAAACGCGGCCGATATCCCGCCGAACCAGACCAGAGGCGCCATGGCGATCGACAACCCAACCGCACAGATCGGCACGAGCGCCCCTGGCACGGTCGGCGATGGACGATGTCCGACGGGGGCGAAGGTCAGGGCGGCATCGGGCCACGGGGCCTCGAGCGCCAGCGGCTCCACCAGCTGCAGCGTGCCGGATGCCCATCGTTCGGCCTGATGCAGGTAGCAGTACGAGTCCGAGCCGCCGACAACAAAGGTGCCCCACCGGACGCCCACCACGACCACCGCCGCGATCAGCGCGGCTAACGTCGCCGCGCGCATCGCTCTCGAATGAGGACCTGCAGCGCGGTGACGCCGTCACGCCACCCAATCTTCTTCCCCTGCGCCCGCGACCGCGGCTCGAAGCGGACGGGCACCTCGTGGATGCGGTGGCCCCCACGCAGCAGCCGTGCGGTGATCTCGGGCTCGATCTCGAACCGCTCCGCGCGCAACTGGAGCGACCGCGCCACGGGGGTCCGCATCACCTTGTAGCAGGTCTCCATATCGGTCAGCGAGGCGCCGAACAGCACGTTCGTCACCGTAGTGAGAGCCCGGTTTGCCGCGAAGGTCATGCGCGGCGCACCGCCGCGTCCGGCCAGGAACCGCGACCCGTACACCACATCCGTCTGGCCGTTGAGAATCGGCGAGACAAGCGCGGCGAGCTGCTGCGGGTCCAGTTCCAGATCGGCGTCCTGAATGGCGACGATCGTTCCTCGAGACTGCTCCAGACCCCGGCGAATCGCCGTGCCCTTCCCCCCGTTCTGCGCCGCCCGGAGGATCGTGATTGGCAGGCCGGCGCCCTCCGCGATGTCGAGCACGCCCCCGGTGCCATCGGTCGAGCCATCGTCGACGACGATGATCTCGCGCGGAACGGGCAAATCGATCGCCAGCAGTCGATCGATCACGGCGCGTAAGGTACGGGCTTCGTTGAAAACCGGAACGATGATGGAGAGCAGCTCGTCGCCGCTCACCGGCGCGGAGGCGTGCGGCGGGCGGGGGCCGGCCGGTATTGCACCTGGACGTTGCTGAGGATTGCGACCGGCCTGCCGGGCGTGAGGAAGGTATCGTTCAAATCAGGACCCACGACAGAGAGCTTCTCGCCGAGGATGCTGACGGTCTGCTCGGCGGCCGGAATCACGATCGAAATCGCCTCCGAACCGGTGGGCGCTACGGCTTTCACCCCGCCAGGCCCGGCGCCCCCGGTCACGCGATCCACCAGATCGGCGGCGGTGCGGAACTCGTTCTGGACGACAAAGCGGCTCAGGAGCGTGTTGTCGGCGGTGAGCACACCGATGGTCGCCGTGTAGTGCCGGTAGCCGCGGCCGCTCTTCACCTGCTCCGCGGAGTAGGTGTGGCGGTTGTGCAGGTCGAAGGTCAGCGTGACAGGACCCGTATGGGGCGGAAGCTTGATGATGACCCCGCCCGCGACGTCGCGCCCCGTCAGGACGTCACAGAACATGCGGAGCGTCGTGACACCCTCGCCGAGCACGGACGGGCACTCGACGACCGCGGGTTCGGTGGTGGTGACGGGCTGTGTGGCCCGGCCTCGCGTGGCGCGCTGGGCGGAGACGCCGGCTGCCGCCAGCAGCGCGATCGCGAGGACGACGGCTAGTCGTTGACGCATGTCAGCCCCGCACCCATCGGCGTCGTCGACGTCACCGCATCATTCCTGTGGCTGATTAACTCCAGGAACTCCATTCTCGTCCGTGAGTTGTCCCGGAAGGCGCCCAGCATGGCGCTCGTGACGGCAAACGAATTCTGCTTCTCGACGCCACGCATCGACATGCACAGGTGCGTCCCCTCGCACACGACCGCCACACCGAGCGGGTTGACCGTGTCGAGAATCGTTTGCGCAATCTGATTGGTCATCCGCTCCTGAATCTGCAGGCGGCGCGCAAAGACGTCCACGAGGCGGGGAATCTTGCTCAGGCCGATCACCTGCCGGCGCGGGATGTACGCGACGTGGCACTTGCCGAAGAACGGCAGCAGGTGGTGCTCACAGAGACTGTAGTAGTCAATGTCCTTCACGATGACCATCTCGCTGTAGTCGACCGTGAAGAGCGCTCCGTTGAGGATGGCTTGAATGTCCGCCGTGTAGCCGCTCGTCAGAAATTTGAGGGCGCGCTCGACGCGCTGAGGGGTCCGCGCGAGACCTTCGCGGGACGGATCCTCGCCGAGCTCGACCAGCAGGCGCGTGATCAGATCCTGCACGCTGGGATTGTACCCGTTAGTCGGCTACGCAGGGAGTCGGGTTCCAGGGGGATGCGTCGGCCTTCCTGAAATGCGAGCTGGTGACGAACCGCGGCACACTCAGGTACTGCGGATCTTCGACCATCGTCGTCACGATCAGCCATGTGTCATTCGACGTCGCATCCGTGACGACGTTGAAAAATTCGGTGAGCTGCGCGTCGGCGCTGTACGGTACGCCGTTCTTCCGCAGGTAGCCCGGACGCATATTCGTCGTCACGACACGGAGCGAGCCCGCACTGCCGCCGCGGCGGCCTCCGGCGAACTGCCAGTCGGCGATCGATACGCCCTGCCAGCCGGGGCGCACTGGAGCCGGAGGTCGGCGCCCGAACTGCAGCAGACGGGTCTGCGTCCCGGCCTCGGTCTCGAGCCTGAGCGCGGTGTCGTTCTGCCAGGAGAAGCGAAGGCGGCCCGGCATCCGCATCACACCGGCAGCGCCGTACGCGCGGCACTGCTCGCCCGCGGCGGTATCCCTCGC
Organism: Candidatus Sulfopaludibacter sp. SbA3; assembly: GCA_945903265.1. GTDB lineage: Bacteria > Acidobacteriota > Vicinamibacteria > Vicinamibacterales > UBA2999 > CAXNKG01. Next base: position 150,358 of record CAMDNQ010000006.1, on the reverse strand, counting down.
CGGATCCCATGCCTGAGCCACTTTGATGGCCGCCTCGGTCAGCGGCAGGCTGGTGAGGTCGCCTTTCGGCGGCGTCCGCATTCGCCAGCGCCAGTCTTCAGTCACGACGGCGATCCATGTGCCTGTCAGGTCGACGGGCGCAGCCGCCCTGGGTGGCGGGGGTCCTGCCTGGCGCCCCTGGGCATGCGCCGGCCCGATCGCCAATGCTGCGATCGCAATGACTTGTCCGGCCGAAGCCGCGAAACGGCGAAGGCGGACGCTAGCGATCGACAGTCGCATATACCGCCTCGATGAACATGTCGGTCGTCCACGCGCCTGTCGCCGCGCCGTAGCGGCCGTCGTAGTCGGCCGTCGGCCTCGCGGCCTTCACCTGCCCAAGGGTCACACCCGTCGCCTTCATCGCTGCGATGCGGTCGCGAATGATGGTGACCATGTCGCGGTAGTACGCGACGTCGGCCGCGTCGCTGATCCGTCCATGCCCCGGAATGACGAGCGTGCCGCCCTCACTGCGGAATTCTGCGATCGCAATATCGAGAATGCGGTTCAGTCCGGCGATCGCACCGTTGATCGTTCCGCCACGCGTCACGTCGATGACCGGGTAACTTGTCGTGACGTAGATATCGCCGGCGGCGATCACGTCGGCCCCGCGGAAATAGACCATCGTGTCGCCGTCGCTGTGCGCCGCGGGCTGATGTATCAGCTGCACCCCCTCGCCGTTGAAGAAGTGACTGAGCTTCATCCCCTCACCGTAAAACGTATCGGTGGGGACGCTATCGGACGCTGACGCCTGCTCGCCGGCAACCTGGCCGGTCATGCGCAGCATCACGTTCTCATGGCTGAGGATCGCGGCGCCCTCTCCGGCGTCCTCGATGGTGCCGGCGACGTTGCCGCCGGTATACGTCCGGCCCGCCTGACGCAGTCTGTCGTTGCCGCCCGTGTGATCCGGGTGCATGTGCGTATTGACGATGTAGCGAATCGGCTTCGCGGGCGGCTCGATTTGGCGATCGGCAACGCTCGAGCGCGTTTCAGCCGCAAATCCCGGTGGTTGCGCTCGCAGGTCCAACTGCGTCTGCAGCTGCCGAAGCGCAGCCAGGACACCGTCGGACGCGTGCGCGAGGCCGGTGTCGACGACCAGGACTCCGTCCCGGCCTACCGAAGCCGTGAGGTTTGCGCCAGCGCCCTGCAGCACGAAGATCTGGCCCCTCACCGGAAGAATCTGAATACCTGATGGTGCTGCGGCGGCCGGACTCCCCGGCACAGCTGGCCGTGCTGGTGCGCCGCCGGAATACATCGTGTTCGCGCCGCCTCGTGTCGATTCGACGGGAAGGTTGTACTTCGTCGCGAACTCCGTCATGTACGGATTTGCGCCTGGAAGAAAGTGTGGAATCTGCCCCTTCTCGCGTTCGACCTCCTGCACAACCGCGCAGGGATACGGCGGTACGCGTTGGTGCAGGTCAAGCTCGTAGTCGGTCGTCCGGATGAACGGCTCCGTCAGGTAGACCGGGTCATGCACGATCGCCGTCACCGTCAGGTAGTTCCCATTGCGAATCCAGTACTCCTTGAGCATCGCCCTGTCGCTGCGCGGCAATCCGTTCCGGCGCAGGTACCCCTCTTTGAGATGCGTCACGGTGACTTCGAGGACGTCGCCCATCCAGCGCGCCGTCGAGAAGCCGGACCATGTGTGCAGGGCGTCCGCGGGCGGACGTGGGCGCCCGTCGAGATAGATCGCGCGATCGACCGATCGGAGCCATTCGGTATGAAATGCCGTCGTCTCGCGCGACACGGGATCGACTTCCTTGGTGATCCGGAGGTTGGAGGGCCCGCGCCAGATGTAGTCGGCGGAGTGCGGACGGCACTGCCACTCGGGCAGCGTCTGGATCGAGGCGTCCCAGGCTTCCGCGCGCAGCCGCGCCGCATCGCTGATCGGAATGCCGAGAAAGTCGCCCAGCTCGGGGCCGGGGACCCGTTCGAGCTGGTCCTCCCAGAACCGCGGCGCCCACTCGCCGGAGAAGTCCACCTGCGCGTGGGCGGGTGCGCTGGTGAGCAGAAGCACCGCCGCGACGATGAGTTTTTTCATACGGCTACCTGTCATGACGCCACCGGCGCCTGTTCGCGCCACAAGCCGAGCACCTGCTGCGCGGGACGGTCGGAAAAACTGAACAGCACCGACTCCTCGCCCGCCTCGTGCGACACGGGGGCCCACGACGGAATCACGAAGATGTCACGCGGACCCCAGGTGACCGTCGTATCGCCAATGCGACTCTGGCCACGCCCTTCGACCGCCGCGTAGATCGTCGCATCGGTGGCGCGGTACGGCGTTCCGCGAAACCCCTTCGGCAGCAGCTGCAGAAACGCGCCGATCGTCGGCATCGGCGGCCCGCCCTGCGCCGGATTGATGTAGCGCACCTTCACCCCATGGCACTCGTGCACCGGCCCGTTCGCGTAGAGGCTGTGAACGGTCTCGCGGCTGCGCGAGTACGGATAGTTGAAGATCGGCGACGAAGCGCGCTTCGGCGTCCAGTCCACCGGCAGCATATTCGCGGCGTAGCGGGCATGCGAGTCGCCTTCGGGCACGGCATTGGGCTGGGTCTCGCCCGGAAAGCTTTCCCTGAAGCTCGCGTCGAACAGGTTCACGATGGGCACGTCCAGCCCGTCGAGCCAGATGACCGGCACGTCTCCGGGATTGCCGTGGTCGTGATACGTCCACGACGGCGTCAGGATGAAGTCGCCCGGGTGCATCATCGTCCGCTCCCCTTCGACCGCCGTGTAGGCGCCGGTCCCCTCCACGATGAAGCGGAGAGCGGCGGCGGCGTGGCGATGGGCCGGCGCGACTTCGCCTGGCAGAATCAGCTGGAGGCCGGCATAGAGGCTCTGCGTGATGCGGGACTGTCCGCGCAGACCAGGATTCTCGAGCACGAGTACGCGGCGCTCTGCTTCCTTTGCCGTCAGCAGGCGGCCGGCCTCGAGGAGCAGAGGCCTCAGCTCGTCATACCGCCACACGACGGACACCGTCTCGGGCGTCGGCTCGGGCGGGATGATTTTTCCCAGCACTTCCCAGAGCGGGGCCGCCGATTTCTTGTCGAGGCGCGCGTACAGATCGCGTCGTTCCGGCGAGAGGCCGGTCGTTGGAAACGTGGTCGCGGTGGAGCTATCCATGGACGTGTACCTGCATCGAGCCGATTCCCGCGATGGTGGCGACGATTCTGTCTCCAGGCTCGATCGGACTCACGCCTTCGGGTGTTCCGGTGAGAACGATGTCGCCGGGATGGAGCGTGTAGAACGAAGAAGCGAGCTCGATGAGCTCGGGGACGCCGAGGATGAGGTATTTCGTATTGGATTTCTGGCGCTGCTGCCCGTTGACCGAGATCTCCAGATCCAGCGTGCCCGGATTCGGCACGTCATCGGCGGTGACCAGCCATGGACCCAGTACGGTGTAACTGTCGGCCGACTTGCGGAGGCTCCGGTCCTCGGAGCCGCGAATCGAAATATCGAGACCGATGGCGTAGCCGGCGACGTACTGCAGCGCGTCCGCGCTGGACACGTGGCTGGCCCGGCGGCCAATCACGAATGCCAGCTCCACTTCATGGTCGGTGCGGCGATCGCTTTTTCGCAGCGTGACGCCGTCGCCAGGGCCGACGAGCGAACTGTTCGCTTTCAGGAAAACGCCCGCCTGCTGAATGGTGATGGTGTGGGCAGGATTGCCCGCGTGAATCTGACTGTCCGAGCGGACTTCATCGAGATGCTTCTGGTAGTTCACGGGCGCCGCGATGATCTTGCCAGGATTGGCGACCGGGCTCCGCAGCGTCACGCGCTCCAGCGGCACCGGCTTCCCCACCGCGCGCACTGTCTGGACGCGCGCGCGAACCGCGTCGAGATGCTCGATGAGCAGATCCCAGCCCGGGAGCGGGTAGCGACAGGCTGGAAGCACATCGAGTGCGGCCGTCACATCCGTGACGGTGCCGCCCTCGACGAGCCCTAAGCGATTGTCATCGAACCGGCACAGTCGCATCTCAGAACTGGTACTTGATCGCGAACTGCATGATGCGCGGTTCGTCGGACGCGAGATACCGCCCGAAGTTCGGGTTGCTCAGGTTTGTCACAGGCGACGTCTGATTGACGCCAGCGGCCTGGGCCGAGCCCGCCGGAGCCGGACGAAACCAGTTGAACGCGTTGAACGCCTCGATGCGGGCCTCCACACGTTGTGAGGTGCCAAAGCGGAAGCCCCGGACCAGCGAGAGGTCGACCACGCGCGTCCCCATGCCGAAGTACTGGTTGCGGCCGGAGCTGCCGAAACCCCCAAGCGCCGGCTGGGCGAACGCGGCGGGGTTCAGCCAGTTGTTCACTGTCTTGTTCCCGTAGGGGTCGTCGTTCACCTGGTCAGCGCGCTGCACGTTCGGCGCGCCCGTGAGGGCTCGATCGACACCGGTGTTCACGGTCAGCGGCCGCCCTGTCAAGGCGCGGAAGCTGCCCGACAGCCGCCAGTCCGACGCGATGGCGCGTGCGAGGAGACCCTGGAACTGTGGCGAGGCGAGGGTCGCGCTGAGCGCGAAGATGTGCCGCCGATCCATATCGCACGGGCCGTAGTCGCGGTCGAGGCGCTCGTCCGCATCGGCGGGCGGGTTGATGATCGACACCGGCAGCATGTAGCCGCTGCCGGCGTTCGATGTGCTGCCGCCCTGCGTCGGGTGGCCGGTGCACTTCGACAACGTGTAATTGACGCCGGCCGTGAGGCCGCCGGGATCGCGCCGTTCGAATGACAGCAGCAATCCGTTGTATTTCTGCGTCCCGTGGTCGGTGAAGTAATCGAGGAACCCGATGAACCGCCCGACGGCGGGATCCGCCTGCGAAATCTCGCGGCGGACCGGCAGCGGCGCGGCAGAACAGTTCGGGAACGTCTGGGTGCCTGTCTCCGTCCGGAGCGTGCACGGTCCGGTCGGCGCGACGCCCGCGGGGATGGCGCCCGGGTTCCCAGTCACGACGTCCCAGAGATTGTTCGAACGATTCCCCAGATAGCTGGCCGAGACGGCCATGTTGGCGCCGATCTGGCGCTGCACGCTGGCATTCCAGGAGTGCACACGCGTCGGGTCGAGCGTCGACGGCGGCGCGATGTACGGGCCATTCGGTGAGAACGGCGCGTTCGCGTCAAACGTAATCGGGAAAGGGTTGCCGATGCCCGTGCCCGCAAACGGGTCGTCGAACGGCCCGATGCCCGGGCGCTGCAGGCGCACTTCGGATCCCCACGGCGGCGCGTTCGCCGCGTTGATGAAGAACTGCCCGTTGACGAACTCGCTGTTGGCGGCATATCCGGCCCGCACCGAGGTACGGCCGTCACCGGTCGGATCCCACGCGAGCCCGACGCGCGGCGCGATGTTCAGCCACTCCGTGAACATGCCCGCCTGACCGTTCGGGAACCCCTCGTCGCCCGGGTACGTGAATCCGGGCGGCGCCTGCGGGAACACGGTGCTCCGCTGCCGCGCACGGAATCGCTCCGCCGAGAAATTGTAGATGGCGCCGTTCTGATGCTGCTGCGGGAACCAGGGTTCCCACCGCAGTCCGTAGTTCAGCGTGACGCCGGGCGTCAGCCGCCACGTGTCCTGCGCGTAGAGCCCGAAGTACTTCTGCTTGAAATCGAGCGTGTTCGGCGCCGATTGCTGCAGCAGGAACGGACGTCCCAGGAGGAAATCGGCCAGCGGAAGCCCCGACGCTCCCCCGTCGAACTGGAACAGCCCCGGCGAGCGGACGTTGGCGCGCGACAGCGAGTCCCAGAACGCGACGCTCGCACCGAACCCGTACTGATGCGAGCCGCGGATCATCGTCAGGTCGTCGCTGAACGAGTACGTATTGGTGTGGAAGATCGCCTCGTTTTCGGTGCCGCCGCCGAGGTCGAACGCGCCCGTGACCTGGACGAGCATGTAGTCCTCCAGGTAGCTGTAGGACCGGATGCCGACGTCGTCGACGCCGAAGAAATTCGCGTGGGTGCGGTGGACGGCGCTGCGATTGAACGCGAAACGGATGTTGTTGACGACGGTGTCACTGAGCACCATCGAGTCGCCGGCCGCAAGAGACTGGGCGAGGTTGTCGCGGCCGCCGAGCCGGGTCGACAGGATGTTCCCCGATGCAAGAAACGGCGGATCGAACGCGTACGTCGTCGCCATGTAGCGGCCGAAGATCGTCTGGTTCTGAGACAGCTGGAAATCAATACGGCCGATCGCCTGCATCTCGCTGATGTTGCGCGGATTCGTCACGCTCACGCGCCCGCACGGGTCGGACGTCTCGGGCAGCTGCCGCGCAATGCGTACCGCGGCCGGACTGAAGAGCGCGGGATTGACGGTGGTGCCGACGAAGGGCGCGCCGAGCGCGACAGCGCCGCGGGTATTACAGGCAGCGGACGCGATCTGGGTGAAATCCCCCGCCAGCATCGCCGGCGTCGGGACGAAGCGGACGTCCTCCGATGGCCGCTCGTCGGTCTTCGTGCCCTGGTAGGCGCCGAAGAAGAACAGGCGATCGCGCACGATCGGCCCGCCGATCGTGCCGCCGAACTGATTCCGCTTCAGCCCGTCGTCGGCACGCGTTCCCGTCGCGCGATCGATGGCATTGAACGGGTTGGTCGCGTTGAACTTGTGGTGACGGGCGAACTCGAACAGGTCGCCGTGGAAGGCGTTGGTGCCCGACTTCGTCGCGGCGTTGACCGAGGCGCCGGAATGGAAACCGTTCTGCGCGTTCTGGGCGCTGGTTTCCACGCGGAACTCCTGCAGCGCGTCAGGAAACGGCAGCGGCAGATTGTAGTTGTCGTACGGATTGTTGTGCGTGGCGCCATCGAGCAGATACGCGACGCCGAACGGCTGCCCGCCCGCCACCGAGTAGCCGACGCCGCCCGGCATGCTACGGCTGGACGAGGGCCCCATCGGCACGACCGCGCCCGCGATGGCAATCAGATCCGCTGAGTTGCGGCCGTTCAACGGCAGTTCCTCGATGCGGTCGTTGTCGATGACACCGCCGATCGACGGATTCCGTGTTTCGACAAGCGGCGCGGACGCCTCGACGGACACCGTCTCGGCGACCTCCCCGAGCGGCAGCGTCACCGCGATGGTCGGGTTGTTCCCGATTTCGAGGACGATGCCCGTCTGCGCGTACGATCGGAACCCCGCCAGCGCGACCTCGAGCCGATAGGGGCCGATAGGAAGCGCGGTCATCGTGAATGCGCCGTCGGCGCCGGTGACCACCTCGCGGCGGAAGCCGGTGTCGGTCTGGACAGCCGTGACGGTGGCGCCGGGAAGCACGCCGCCGCTGGCATCCACCACCGTGCCGTTGATCTGCGCCGTCGCCTGGGCCAATACGGCCGTCGCGCCCAGCAGCGCGATCAACATTCCACCGCAGACGGTTCGCATCACACGATCCATAAAGGACCCTCCTTCGAGGCGAATAGCTTAATCCGTTTGCGTGATAGGCTGACCGGCCGGCATGCGATATCTCACGTTTTCCACCGGTTCTGACGGGACGCCGCGCCTCGGGGCCCTCCTGAACAACCGCGTCATCGACATCCAGAGCCCGCGGACCATGCTCGAGCTCATTGAGGGCGGACCGGCGGCCTGGACGCGCACCGCCGCGCAGGCGGCTTCGACGAGTGGCGCCGGGGCGGGGCACGGCATCCCTGACATCCGCTGGCACGCCCCCATTCCGCGCCCCCTGAAGAACGTGTTCTGCGTGGGCCGGAACTTCGTTAGCCACGCCGAAGAGGGCGCACGCGCCCGGGGCGAGGAGCTGAAGCTCCCCGAGCGGCCGATGTTCTTCACCAAAGCGCCGACGACGGTTGCCGGCCCCTTTGACGATGTGCCATGGGACCGGCGCGCGACACAGCAGGTGGACTGGGAGGCGGAGCTCGGCGCCATCATCGGCGTTGAAGGGACGAACATCGACCGCGAGCGCGCGCTCGCACACGTGTTCGGCTACACCGTCATCAACGACGTCACCGCGCGCGACCTCCAGCGAAGCCACGGGCAGTTCTTCAAGGGGAAGAGCCTCGACGGCTTCTGTCCGATGGGACCGGTCGTCGTCACGGCGGACGAGTTCGGCGATCCGCAGCAGAAGGAACTGTCGCTGCGGGTCAACGGCGTGGAAAAACAGCGCGGCAGCACGCGCCACATGATCTTTCCGGTGGACGCGCTCATCGCGTCGCTGTCATCGGGCCTGACGCTCGAGCCCGGCGACATCATCGCGACCGGCACACCCGAAGGCGTCGGCTTCGCGCGCACGCCGCCAGAGTTCCTGCAGGACGGCGACGTGATGGAGACCGAAGTCGAAGGCATCGGCGTCCTGCGGAACCGCATCGTGGCGCGGGCATAATAGGCAGCGCATGGAACTCCTGCAGGCCCTCAGCCAACAGGCGGCGTTCATCAACGCGGAAGTAATCCCGTGGGTCCTCCGCCTCGTCATGGTGGGCCTGGGACTCTCGCTCACGGTCGCCGACTTCAAGCGCGTCGTCTTCTTTCCGAGAGCCGCAACGATCGGCCTGGTCACCGAGCTCGTGGGCACGCCGTTGATGGCATTTGCCGTGGCGCTCATCTTTCAGCCGCCGCCGGTGATTGCGATCGGGCTGGTGATTCTCGCCGCCTGTCCGAGCGGGGTGACCTCCAACGCCTACACGTTTGCCGCGAAAGCCGACGTGCCGCTCTGCGTGACGCTGTCGGCGATCACCAGCGTCGTGACGGTATTCAGCATTCCGTTTCTCATCAACCTGGCGCTCCAGACGTTCGGCGACGAGGGCCAGCTCGGCGCGCTGCCTATCTTCCCGATGCTGATCGGACTCATTTCCTACACGCTCGTGCCGCTGGTCCTGGGCATGATCGTGCGCGCGCGATTCGAAGCGCTCGGCAAACGCGCCGAGGAGCCGATTCGGAAGGGCGTGCTGTACCTGATGGCGTGCGTTCTCCTGCTGGGGGTGATCTCGAGCTACCGGCAGTTGATCGATCATGCGGCCACCGCCGGGCTGCTCGTCGCCACGATGAACCTGGCGTCGATGAGCCTCGGCTATGGCATCGCCAGAATCTTTCGCCTGCCCGTGAGGCAGGCGGTCACCATGGTGTTCGAGGTGGGCGTCCAGAACCTCGCGCTCTCCTTCGCGATCAATTTCAATATGCTCAATCGTCCGGACTTCGCGGTTGCGGGGCTCGTCTACGCAGCCATCATGCCGGCGACGGCGCTCGCGTTTGTCGCAATCGGACGCCGGCTCATCGAAGCGGACGAACGCGCGACGGCACGCCGGCAGGAGGCCGGTGTCAATGAGTAACTATCAGCGGCTCGAAAAGCTCTTCATGAACAACCTGGAACTGCAGCAGCCGCCGGTGGCGGTGGCGTTCCTGTCCGCCGAACTGCCGGGCATCCCGAAGTTCGAGGGTGTCCAGCCGTCAGGCTGCAGCTTCTGGAAGATGGCGGCCGAAGGGCGTGTCTTCTCGACCGAGGCGCACGACCACTACAACTGCTCGATCGGGTCCTACACCCACAACATCGCCCTGCCGGAGGATCGCGCCAAGGAACTGGACGACACGCTGCAGTTCATGAGCAGCATCGGCTACCTCGCGATGGATGAAGTGCCAGACATTCCGCGGCTTCCGGAAATACCGGCGGTGGTGGTGTATGCGCCGCTCGGCAAGACCCCCGTCGATCCTGACATCGTGCTGTTCTGGGGTCCGCCGGGACGCGTGATGATCCTGCAGGAAGCGGCGATTCGTGCGGGTGTTCCGGCCCAGTTCACGACGCTGCCGCGTCCGACCTGCATGGTGCTGCCGGCGGCGCTGGCGCACGGTACGACCGCTAGCACCGGATGCGTCGGCAATCGCGTGTACACGGGGCTTGGCGATTCGGATCTGTATGTGGCGGTGCCGGGAAAGGACGTCGCGCGGATTGCGGAAGAGACCACCGTCGTCCGGGCTGCCAACGCGACCCTCATGCAGTACCACCAGGACCGGAAGCAGCAGCTCGTTCGCGCGTGACGAGCCGGCTGCAACCGGACACCACGTCCAACTGGAAGCTGAACTAGATCACGATCGAGCGCGCGCGAACGAGCGGGGCTGCGAGTGCCGCGTCCCCCTCGACGGTGAATGCACCGGCAGCCGCCGCCTCGGGCAACGCGTTGTACAGCAATTTCCAGGCAGCGTCGGCCGTCATACGCACTTCGGCGTCGGCGTGGTCTGGCCGGCCGCCCCAGAGCGTCCATGCCTGGGCGTCGCGACGCAGGGTCCAGACACCGCCCGACGGACCGTCGGCCTGCACGACGAGCGTCGCACCCTCGGCTCCGGCCACATCGCGATACACGTGCGGAAGCGCGCGCAGGCTCAGATCCAGAATCGCCTTGAGATAGCGCGGATCGTCGGCGTCCGCGGCTCCGACAGCGAGCCGTATCTGCATCTGGTGATGCCAGAGCTCCGTGAACTCGCGGCCGATGTCGAACCATCCCTCCGATGTCTGCTCCCCGGCCCACGACACGCCGAACAGGCTCAACGCGTCGAGCGGCTGCGATTCCACGAACCGCGCAAGATCGGTGCTCGCCAGATCGAACAGCTCAGTGAGGACCTGCGGACTGAAGCGCCGGGTCACGGACACCCACTCATGATTCAGCCCGTTGATGAAGCGCACGAAGTCGCGTTCGCTCTGAATAGCAAACGGCGGCGGAGGGGGGACCAGCCGATCGCGCTGAAACGACACGCGGCGGAACGTGACATCGACGAGGTGTGCGGTGATGTCTCTGACCGTCCATGTCCCGGCCAGAGTGGGTCGGTCCCAGTCCTGCGGCTGGAGGTCGCGAAGGGTGGCGACGAGAGCCGACGAGACCGGGCGGAAAAACGATCGCGTATCGACGACGGGCAGCGGAGCGAGCGGCATAGGTCTCAGAGACGGCCTATTCTCAGAAACGCCGTCAGCGCTGGACCGCTGCGCGCCAGTCGACGAGCGTCACCGCGGTCGCCACATTTCCTTCTCCCGGCATGTTGACGAGCACGCGCTGCCCGTCGGCGGCGACGTCATATGGGTATCCGCGGTCCGCTTTGGTTCGCATGCGGAAGAGCGGCGCTGCCGCGCCCACATCGGAGCCGTCGAGCGCGACCGCCATCAGTTGCCCATCGGGGGCGAGGTAGAACACCTCATCCCCGTCGCCGCGCCAGCGGGGCCACGATCCGCCGCGGGCCGAGACGCGCCGGCGGCCGTCCGGACGCGGAAAGCGCGAGATGAACACATCCTGTCGGCCGTTTTCGAACGATGTATACGCCACCCAGGCGCGGTCCGGCGACATGGCTGGCAGCGTCGCCTCACGGATGGACCGGAAGAAGGCGAACGACGGTCCGCGTGGCAGCATCCGTGCCCACAGGTCGAAGTTCCTGCCCTCGGAACCCGGCTGATTGGACTGGTAGAGCAGATAGCGTCCGTCGGACGTCCAGTCGTACCCAATCTGGTCGCCGTCGCCTCCAACAATGACGACGTCGTTCCCCGTGCCGTCGGCGGCCTTCTGATAGATGTCTCGTGTGCCACTGCGGCTGGACGCGTAGAGAATCCGGCGGCCGTCGGGCGACCAGATCGGCGCGTTGTCATCGGCGGCGTCATCGGCCGCATCGGCGGTGACGACCGTCGACATCCCGCTCTCCACGTCGACGACGGCGATGTCCGTCGTGGACGATCCAGGCGCGCGAAGGCTGACGGCGACACGAAGGCCGTCCGGCGAGAGCGCCAGATCGCCGTAATCGGCGGGGTCCCCCACGGAACCGACTTCCGCGCCGGCGCGATCGAACCACGTGAGACGGGAGTGCCCGGGCGCCGGCGCCGGGCCGAGCTGATACCCGAGGATCCCGGCCGTCGACAGCGAGAAGGCGCGGACACCGTCGGCGCCTGGCTGCGACGGCGCGCCCTCGCCGACGCGGATCGGGTCGCCACTCGGCGTGAGCGAATCCACGTCAAACGGCTGGACGGTCAGCGCCGCGTCCCGGATGTACACGATGTATCCGTCGGCAAGGGCGACACGCGAGGCGTTGGCGAGCACTGGCTGGCGGTCTGCCGCGGCGAGGGCGCCGAGATAAACGCCGGGCTCCCCTTCGCCGCTGCCAGGGGTCACCGTATACAGGAACCGATTCCCGTCGGGCAGGAAGACGGGCCACGCATGAGACGACTCGCCTTCGCGAAGACCGGTCACCGGCGCCGGGGTGCCGCCGTCGGCCGGGACCTGGTACAACGGTCCCCCCTCTGCGTCGCGCGCGAACACGATCACGTCGTCGTTCCACGCTCCTGCGGACGCTCCGGTCGCGTCGGTGACGACGGTCGGCGTTCCGCCGGACGCCGCGATTCTGCGCAGCATGCCGCCGCTGAAGTACGCGATCGACTGGCTGTCGGACGACCAGAAGGGATGCGCGGCGCCTTCCGTTCCGGCAAGCGGCCGTTCATCGGCTGCCGTGAGCGATCGCACCCAGAGCTGCCGCTGCCCGCCTCCGTCAACCGCCGTGAAGGCGAGGCGCTCTCCGTCTGGCGCGATGGCGAATTCGTTGATCGGCCGGTCGGGCATCATCATCGTCGCCAGCGGTGCGGCAGTGCCCGGTGATATCGCGGTGCCACCCCGCGCGCTCTGCAGGCTCCGCACAATCGACGGACCAACCGCAATGAGGAGGCCGATGATGCCAACCCCGGCGAGGATCGGCACGAGGCGGCGCCGTGACGGCACCTGATGCGGGCGCGCAACGTCGGCCTCCACGTGAGTCATGGCCGGCGGTGGCGCCTGGACAGGCTCCGGGAAAAGCACCGACGCGCGTTTCGTCGTCTCGACGACAGGGGCCTCGACGACTGGAGCCGCGGCCGGCGTGGGTGCAGGAGCCGGAGCAACGGGTGGCGGCGGGGGCACCGCCGGCTGCTGGTGGAGCCGGTGCAGGAGCGCCGCGGCATCGCCCGCCGTCGGCCGCGCCAGCGTGTTGCCGCTCAGACAGAGATCGATCAGACGGGTCACGGCAGGCGGGAGATCGGACGAGAGGGGCGGCGCGCCGGCGAAGGGGGCCGACCCGCTAAGCATCTCGTAGAGCACCGTCCCGAACGCGTGCATGTCGAATACGGGGTCCGCCTCGTATGCATGCGGCGCGAGGCTCGCCAGCCCGAAGCCCGCAACACGAACCCGCCCATCGGTGCCGACGAGGATGTGGTCCGGCTTCAGATCCCGGTGCACGATCCCCTTCTGATGGGCCGCCGCCAGTCCCTGGGCGACTTGCACACCGTACTGCAGCACCCTGCGTACGGGCACGGCCCCGCGCGACACGATGTCGCGCAACGAGGTCCCCTCCACCGGCTCGGAAATCACGTACGCGGCCGTCGCGTCGGTTCCAATATCGTGGATAGTGAGGATGTGGGGATGCGACAGCAGGGCTGCGGCACGTGCGTCCTGCTCGAAGCGCCTGAGCCGATCGGCATTGGTGCCGAAATCAGCCTTCAGCACACGCATGGCGACGTCCCGGCGTTGCTCGTGATCGCGTGCGCGATACACCTCGCCGAAACCCGGGATGTTCAGCGCGGCGAGGATCTCGAACGGACCTAGACGTGTGCCGGTAGTAAGCGCCATGCGGGCAACATGATACACGGTCGAGGTAGCGCGATTTCGAGTCTACCCTTGAGGTAGCTTGCGACGATCGTGTCCCATAATTTCACCTGCATGAACACGCTCGACCCCGCGGCGCTCCGCCTGGCCGCGGTTGTTGAATCCTCAGACGACGCAGTCATCAGTCAGGGACTGAGCGGCATCATCGAAACATGGAATCGCGCGGCCGAACGGCTGTTCGGCTATACCGCCGCAGAGGCCATCGGCCACCCCATCGACGTGATCGTGCCGTGGGACCAACGGCCGGAGGAGGACCAAGTCATCGCGCGGGTACTTCGCGGCGAATCCGTCACGCACTTCGAGACGGCGGCCATGACGAAAGCCGGCGCGATCGTGCCCATCTCGCTGTCGATCTCTCCCATCCTGACGCCCGACGGCGAAATACTCGGCATGTCGCGCATTGCGCGGGATCTGTCGGCGCAGAAAGACCTCGAGCGCCAGGCGTTCCGCCTCGCGGCCATCGTCGACTCCTCCGTCGATGCCATCATCAGCAAGGATCTGAACGGGATCATCCAGTCGTGGAACAACGCCGCGGAGCGAGTGTTCGGATATGCCGCGGACGAGGTCATCGGCAAGTCCATTCTGCTGATCATTCCCGACGAGCGACGCGCCGAAGAAGACAAAGTACTGGGACGCATTCGTGCGGGGATGGCCGTCGAGCCGTTTGAAACCGTGCGGCGGCGAAAGGACGGCACCCCGGTGGAGATCTCGCTGTCGGTGTCGCCGATCAAGACGCCGACCGGCAGCATCATCGGCGCGTCGAAAATCGCCCGGGACATCACGCTGCAGCGGCAGTTGGCCCGGCAGGCCGAGGAAGCGAACCGCACCAAGGACGAATTCCTCGCCATGCTGTCGCACGAGCTGAGGACGCCGCTGAACGCCGTGCTCGGCTACACGCGCATGCTGCAAATGCAGCAACTGGACGAGCGCCGGCAGGCGCGGGCCATCGACGTCATCGAGCGCAACGCCCAGATCCTGTCGCAGCTCGTGTCCGACGTCCTGGACATTTCGCGCGTCGTCACCGGGAAGATGGCGCTGACGCTGACGACGTGCGAGATCATGGACGTCGTGTGCACGGCGGTCGACATCGTAAGGCCGTCGGCCGACGGCAAGGGCGTCGCGATCCACGTCGAGCCATCGCCGGCGCCGCTATTGGTGACGTGCGATAGCGATCGGATGCAGCAGGTACTCTGGAACCTGCTGAACAACGCCGTGAAGTTCACGTCGCGCGGGGGACGCGTCGACGTCTCGATCGCCAGGCGCGAGATGAACGTCGAAGTGACGGTTCGCGACACCGGCATCGGAATTCCACCGGAGGCGCTGCCGCTCGTGTTCCAGCGTTTCTGGCAGGGTGATGCCGGCGGCCACCGTCCCCAGGGCGGCCTTGGCCTCGGTCTCGCCCTGGCCCGGCATTTTATCGAACTGCATGGCGGCACCATCACTGTCCAGAGCGAAGGCGTGGGCCGCGGCGCCACCTTCACCATGTTGCTCCCCGCCGCGACCTCCCGCTAACGCGCTCACTGGATCGGCAGGATCCGGAACGATACGGCGGTGGTCGCTTCAGCCACGGTCTCGCTGGCGTTCGGTGGCAGTAACAATCCCGTGTTTCGCGTGTGCAGCATCGCGCGGATCCCGACGACATCGCACGGCACCCGAAAGACCTGAAAGCCGGAAATCGTGACTCGCTCGGTGCGGAAGGCGCGCAGCGGTCCCCACGTCGGAGCGTCCGGGAGGTTCTGTCCGCAATAGTTGAGCCCACCCGCCGGAGCGTCAGCCGTCAACAGATACACGTAGATCTGAGCCCAGGACGCCTCCCGCGCAGGCAGGATTGTCATGTCGATTGACAGAGCCCCGGTTCCCCGGTCGATGAATACGCCCGGCGGCGCACCACGTGATGGCCTGACAGTACCCGACGCCGGCGTCACGCTGTTGATCGTCAGCGTGCTCATGGTGGGCGCTGCTTCGTCGCAACCGGTGGCGAATACCGCAAGGAGGAGAAAGAGGCATCTCCACGTTGATGAGCTATTTCGCATTGCGGTCAGCCATGTACAGCAGCACCACGACGATCGCGCTGACAATCATGAATACGGCCGGGAAAAGCTCGAAAAACAACACTTCGGAAAGTGTACCCCGGCTGTTACGACCCTGCCGGGTTGCAATGGGCACGAAGGATGCTCCCCTTTCTCAGGGTTACAGCCGTCGTGTGGCTCATGAGGAGGATTCTGGTATGAAACGGATCAGTGCATTTGTATCGGCGCTGTTGGTGTCCGGGCTGGCCGTCGCGTGCAGCAGCACCGATGCGGGCATTACAACCAAGGTGAAATCGCAGTTCGCGGCTGACGACACGGTCAAGGCGTACGAAATTAACGTCACGACCAACCGGGGCGTTGTGACGCTCGAAGGCGACGTGGACAGCGCGGCGGCGAAGACGCAGGCCGTCCAGATCGCCCGGACGACCGAGGGCGTCAAAGACGTCGTCGACCAGCTTGTGATCGACCCTGACGGACCGGCCGCCACGAGCGGCATCGATATCGATCGTGACGATGTCGACGTTGACGACGACGTCGACAACGATGTCGAGCGCCAGGCCGACCGGGCCGGCAATGCGATCGAGCGCGGCGCCGAGAAGACGGGCAACGCGATCGAACGTGGCGCGGAAGCGACGGCGGACGCGGCGAAGCGCGCCGGACGCGCGACCGTCGATGCGGTCACGGACGACGACCGCGACAGCGACAACGACGGGAAGTAGGGTGCTGATGCGGGTGCTTGTCGTCTTCGTGCTGCTCCTGGCAGCGCCGGCAAGCGCCCGCGGCTACTCCGTCCTGGCCCACGAGGCGATGATCGACGCGGTTTGGGAAACCCAGATCGCGCCGACGCTCACACGGAAATTCCCCCAGGCATCCGCGACGGAGCTGCTCGGTGCGCGCGCGTATGCCTATGGCGGTTCGCTCATTCAGGATCTCGGCTACTACCCGTTCGGCAGCAAGTTGTTTTCGAATCTGGTGCATTACGTCCGCTCGGGCGACTTCGTCGAAGCGCTCGTCCGGGAGTCGCAGGGCCTCAACGAATATGCGTTCGCCCTCGGAGCGCTCGCCCACTACGCCAGCGACAATGCTGGCCATTCAATCGCCGTCAACCGCGCAGTGCCGATGGTGTATCCGAAACTCCGGGAGGACTTCGGTGACGAAGTCCTCTACGCGGACTCGCCGGCCCGCCACGTGATGGTGGAGTTCGCGTTCGACGTGACGCAGCTGGCGCGCGGCACGTTCCGCGCGGATGTGTACCAGGATCTGATCGGATTCGAGGTGGCGGCTCCCGTGCTCGACCGCGCCTTCCGCGACACATACGGTCTCTCGCTCGAAGACGTCTTCGGGGATGTCGACCTTGCGATTGGGACGTATCGAAAAGCGGCGAGCGAACTCGTTCCGAATATCACGCGCGCGGCATGGCGCGAAAAGCGCGACGAGATCCTCGAGCGAAATCCCGGCCTGACCGAACAGGCATTCGTCTTCGGCCTCACCCGCCAGCAATACGAAGAGCGGTACGGAGCCACGTATCGGAAACCGGGGTTCTTTGCACGGATGGTTGTCGCCATCTTCAAAGTGCTGCCGAAATTCGGCCCGCTGCGGCCCCTATCCTTCGAGCCGCTGACGGCGGAGACCGAGAAGCTCTTTCTCGACAGCTTCGATGCGTCGGTTGCGCGATACGCCGACGCGCTCCAGGACGTACGTGGCGGCCGACTGGCGCTCGGGGATACGGACCTGGACACCGGACAACCGCCGGCGCGGGGAAGGAACCAGCTGGCGGACGATACGTTCGCGGACTTGGTGAAGGAGCTGACGAAGCGGAACTACGCCGGTGTCACGCCGGCGCTGCGCGCCGCGATCGACGCGCATTACGCCCTGCCGCCTGGCGGCGGCAGGGCGCCAATTTCATCCCGTTAGCGTTTGAGGCGCTCGCCGATGTCCTCAATGGTCTCGCCCACCTTGCGACGGGCGCGGCCGATGGTTTCCTGCGTCTCACCCGCAACTTCGTCGACGACACCTTCGTCGTGAAGGGATTCGTCATCGGTGAGGTGACCGACGGCCTGCTTCACTTTGCCTTTGACAGCCTGGGTCTTACCGTCGAGTTCGTCTTTGTTCATGGATATCCTCCAGCCCTCCACACTGCAGGGGTTGTGCCCGCTGGCGCGGTGAGCTCGTGATAAAGTTCGCCGATTCGGGGTTCTACGCTCTCATCCGTACAGGAGACACTGTGGGAACGAAACTGACGAGACGGGGTTTTCTTGGAACGGTTGGCGCAAGCCTCGCGGTGAGCGAGTTCGCGTTGTCCGCTCAGGGGCAGGCGCCCGCGCCCAACCCGGCGCGTGACGCAGCCAACGTGGACCGCGACGTGGTCTACGGGAAGGGTGGCGACGTCGACCTGCACGCGGACATCTTCCGGCCGACGGGCACCTCGAAGCGGATGGCGGTCCTGCACTTCCATGGAGGCGGCTTCGCGGGGGGCAACAAGAACGGCCTCGCCGCCCGGCTGCAGTCGATGTCGGCGCTCGGCTACACCAACCTCGCGGTGCAGTACCGCCTGGCCGGCGTGGCTCGATGGCCCGCGCAGATCGAGGACGTGAAAACCGCGATCCGCTGGACCCGCGCGAACGCCGCCAAGCTGGGCATCGACCCAGCGCGCATCGCGCTGGCGGGCTATTCCGCCGGCGCCCACCTCGCGCTCTTCGCGAACGGCACGCAGAACCAGGCGGCGTACGAAGGCAGCGGCGGCAACGCCGGCGCCGGCACGCAGCTGACCGCAGTGATTGCGTATTACCCCGTCACCGGCCCGGCGTGGGAAGGCTTCCGCAAGGCGTTCCCGCTGCCCGCGGGGAGCAGTGAGGAGGCATGGAAGCAGGTCGAGGTCGCTACGCACGTCAAGGGCTTCGCCCCGACGATCCTTCACCACGGCCTCGCCGATACGACCGTGCCGCCCGAGAGCAGCCAGGAGTTCCTCAAGGTGCTGCGCGGCGCCGGCATCCCGTCCGAGCTGCACGAGTTCGCCGGTGTGCCGCACGGCTTCGACGCCGTCCAGGAGTTTGCGGACGCGACGGCGCGTCTCAACGACCTGTTTCTCGATCGCTTCGTCGTCAACCCGCGCCCCTATCCGACTGGCCGGGGTGGCGGTGAAGGTGGCCGTGGCGCAGGCGAAGGGCGAGGCGGCCGCGGCCAGTAAACGACCGCATCTGTCGATGCTCCGGTCGTACACGGCGGCAGACGCCCTGACGATCGGCAACGCGGCCTGCGGGACGATCTCGATCTTTCTCTGTCTCGATTACCTGGCGGCAGGCAGTCCACGCTTGTTGTGGATTGCCTTCCTCCTGCTGCCCGCAGCCCTGGCGTTCGACGTCCTGGACGGGTACGTCGCGCGCCTGAATCCACGCCGTCAGTCGGTGCTCGGCGCCGACCTCGACTCGCTCGCGGACACGATCTCGTTCGGCGTCGGTCCCGCAGTCCTCGGATTCACCCTCGGCCTGCGCGGCGGGTGGGACATGCTGATCCTCACCTACTTCGTCGTCTGCGGCGTGAGTCGTCTTGCGCGCTTCAACGTGACGTCCGCGGCACTCTCCGATGCGTCAACGGGCAAGGTCAAATACTTCGAAGGCACGCCAATCCCGACGAGCATCGTCATCGTGATCGTGCTGGGGATCATGTTCTGGCGGGAACATGTGGGCGAGTACGACCTGTGGCTCGGCGTGTACCAGCTCGGGCCGGCACAGCTCCACCCGCTGGTACTGCTCTACGGCGTCAGCGGCAGCGCAATGATCAGCGCGACGCTCAGGATCCCGAAACCGTAACCGGAAGGAATTGGTCGGGGCGACAGGATTCGAACCTGCGACATCCTGCTCCCAAAGCAGGCGCGCTACCGGGCTGCGCCACGCCCCGACTCGAGGTGAGCAGCCGTCATTATCCCACGCTGTCCCGCTAGCGGCCGATCAGGATCAGCACGCCTGCAATCAGCGCCAGCACGGCCATGATGGGTGACGGCAGGGCGAATGCCACCAGTCCTCCAAGGCCGACGAGCACCAGGTAAGTTCCGAGGACGAGCATTCCAACGCTTCGTGTCATGCGGACAGCCATCGATTTCTCCTGACCAGGCCGGCGTTACGCACGCCGGCGCTCGGGAATTGCCAGCAGGGCAATCCCGCCAATGAGCGCAATGATGCCCACAATGGGCGGAATGGCGACGCCTTCACGTTCGTCGGCCGTGATCTGCAAGGGTCCCGCGTCTACGACGGTTTCACGGTCAGTCCAGAAGACCCCACCGGCGATGAGGGCGACCAGACCAATCACCAGAAGCACCAGACCGGCTATGCGGCGTGTTGTCATGTTGTTCTCCGAAGCCCAGCGGGCTGCAAGAGGCGGTCCGTAACCCGGACCATTACAACTCCCGCGTCATTTCCACCATCGTCCGGCGGAAACCGAGGCGCTCGAACAGGCGGTGGGCGGCGGCGTTTTGATCGGCGGTCCAGAGGACCACGCGCGGGGCGCCCCGGCTCTTGAGCCAGTCCGTCGCCGCATCGAGCAGCGCGGTTGCGGCACCCAGCCGCCGGCCTGGCTCTTCGACCACGATGTCGTGGACGAACCCGCAGGCATCGCGCAGTTCCTTCCAGGAAAGCGGCTCGAGCCCCGCGAAGACGTAGCCGATCACCTCGCCGCCACGCTCGGCGACGAAGACGACGACATCCGGATCGCGGAGTTGACCCGCGAGAAAACGCCCATAGCCGGCAGACGGATCGCTCCCAGGCGAGAGAAAACGCTTCGAGTCGAAGTCGTAGTGGGCGCGCATCAGCAGCGCACCCATGCGCCCGAGCGCCGGGGCGTCCGCCTCCGCGGCGCGCCGGATGGTGATGCCGGTGGTGTCAGCCATGAACAGGCTTATCTTATGGGCATGCGAATGGTCGCGCTGGCCGTCGGCGTTATCACGGCTGCGGTCTCGCTTGGCGCACAGGCGGAGCGCCTTCAGCCGCTCGACTCGAGCGGACGCATCACATATTTCATCAGCGCAGGCGAGCCCGCGTCCGGGTACCGCGCCTCCGACCGCGAGCTGGCGGTCTGGGCGCTGAAGGACTGGGAGCGCAGCGCCGCCGGCAGAATCCGGCTGGTGGAGTCGCTTCGGCAGGACGCGTTGATCCTGGTGAACTTCGTCGGCGCGCAGGCGGGCAATTACGGGGAGATGCGGCCGCTCTACGCGAACGGCCGCCGCGGCGCTGAAGTCTTCATCCGGCCCGACACCGACGGCCTCGGTCCCGACATCGGCGGGATGGCACGCGCCGACCCGCTGATGCGCGACACCATCGTCTATCTCACGTGCGTCCACGAACTGGGACACGCGCTCGGGCTCAATCACACGTCCAACTTCGCCGACATCATGTACTTCTTCGGATTCGGCGGCGACATCCCGGGATTCTTCACCCGGTATCGCGCGCAGCTCAAGGAGCGCGCCGATATTGCACGCGTCCCTGGTATGTCGGCCAGCGATGTGGCGAAGCTGAGAAGCCTGTACTAGGTGTGAACGCCGGGGGCTTCGTGTCCTGTGCGGGCCACGTACTCGACGTACGAGCCCGGATACAGGTGCGGCTCGGCGTCGGTGCCGCTCTCCCCGCCCAGCTCAATCACCCGGTTGCTCAGGGCACGGAGGAACGCCCGGTCGTGCGACACAAAGAGCATCGTGCCCTCGAAGTCGCGCAGCGAGTCGATGAGCATCTCTTTCGTCGCCATGTCGAGATGGTTCGTCGGCTCGTCGAGCACGAGGAAGTTCGGCGGGTTGAGGAGCATGATGGCGATCACGAGGCGCGTCTTTTCGCCGCCGGAGAGCGCCCGGATCTTCTTGTCGGTGTCGTCCCCTGAAAACTGAAACGCGCCAGCGAGGCTGCGCAGCGAGCCAATCGACTCCTGAGGAAAGTCCTGCTGCAGCTGCTCCTCGATCGTCAGGTCCGGGTTGAGCACGTCGAGCGCCTGCTGCGCGAAGTACCCGAGTTTGACGTTCGCGCCCAGCTTCACGTCGCCGGAGTCCGGCGGCAGCACTCCCGCCACCATCTTGAGAAGCGTCGTCTTTCCGGCGCCGTTCTTCCCCATGACGCACCAGCGCTCACCGCGCCTGATGACGGCTGACAGCCCATCGTGGACGACGCGGCGACCGTACTTCTTCGAGATGTCCTCGAGGACGACGACCTGGTCGCCGGACCGCGGCGGCTGCCGGAAGTCGAACTTCACGACCTTGCGCTTCTTCGGCAGCTCGATCTTCTCGATCTTCTCGAGTGCCTTCACACGGCTCTGCACCTGCGCCGCCTTTGCCGCGTGCGCCGCGAACCGGTCGATGAAGCGCTGCTCCTTGGCCAGCATCGACTGCTGACGCGCGTACGCGGCTTCGCGGTTCGTTTCGCGAATCGCCCGCTCGCGCTCGTAGAAGTCGTAGTTGCCCGAGTAGCTCGTGATCTCGCCGCCGTCGATCTCGGCAATCTTCGTGACGATGCGGTTCATGAACTCGCGGTCGTGCGACGTCATGAGCAGCGCCCCCGGCAGGGACGTCAGGAAGCCCTCGAGCCAGATGATCGACTCGATGTCGAGGTGGTTTGTGGGCTCGTCCATCAGGAGCACGTCGGGACGGCCAAGGAGCACCCGCGCCATCGCCACGCGCATCTTCCACCCGCCCGACAGCGCGCCCACATCGCCGTCGATGCGCTCCTCGTCGAAGCCGAGCCCCTCCAGCACCTCGCGGGCCTGCGCCTCGAGGCCGTAGCCGCCAGCGTGGTCGTACTCCTCCTGTACTTCGCCGAACCGCGCGAGGATGCGATCCATGTCGTCCGCCTTCGCGGGGTCGCTCATGGCGTTCTGCAGCGCCTCGAGCTCGTGGTGCAAATCACCCAGCCTGCCGCTGCCGGCAATCGCCTCATCGAGCACCGAACGGCCCGACATTTCCTCGACGTCCTGGCGGAAGTAGCCGACCGTCATCTTCCGCGGCACGGACACCTCACCTTCGTCCGCCGTTTCCTCGCCGACGATCATCCGGAACAAGGTCGTCTTGCCCGAGCCGTTGGGACCGACAAGGCCGACCTTCTCACCCGGGTTGAGCTGGAAGGAGGCATCAACGAAGAGAATCTGCTTTCCGTACTGCTTGCTGATGTTTGAAAACGAAATCATGTGGCGGAACCATCTTAAGATGACTGCATGGCCGCGCGGCGATTGCTATTCGTCGTCTGCGCGCTCCAGCTCTGGTGCGGGAGCGACCAGCCCGCGGCGCCCACGCCGTCGGCACCCGCACCGCCCGCGAGGATCATTGTGACCGGACGCGTGCTCGAGTCTCGAGCCGGCAACCCGGTCGCCGAAGTGTTCGCGACACTTCGCAGACCCGGAGAATCGCTGCAGCCACGGTCCACGACCGATGACCGCGGCATATTTCAATTTACCGATGTCGCACCCGGCGAGATGACCGTGAGCGTGGGCAAATCGGGCTATGAAGGACAGGAGCGTACGCTGGTATTGACGGCGGACACCTCGCTCGTGTTCTCGTTGGTTCCGCGGCTCTACCTCTTGAGCGGCCGCGTGACGGAAGTCAGTACGGGGACGCCCCTCACCGGGGCGACGCTGACCGTCCTCGACGGTCCGAATGCCACACGGGCGGCAGTCACCGACAACGACGGCGTGTACCGCTTCGTTGACCTGGCATACAGCGGATTCCCGATCCGTGTGCGGATGGCTGGGTACGATCCTGTCTTCGCGGGAATCGGATTGAGCGGAGACATGGTACGCAACTTCGAACTGCGACGCGCAGAACAGTCGCTGGCGGGGACGTGGACGGGCGCGGCGGACTTCACGACCGGCCAGCGCTTTACGTTTCCCGAAGTCACACTCCTGCATACGGGCACGACGCTCACGAACTTCACGGGCGAGTTCGCGCATTCGTTGTTCGCGTTCACCGGGACGATTACGGGCGACATCGGAACGACAACGGCCATCACCGGCTCGCTGCGCTGGAGCACGACGAAGGGAAACCCGCGGATGCCGACGCACTGCACGGGGACCGGTGGCTTTACGGGAACCGTCAGCTGGACGGCGCTGAGGATTACGGCGCCGCGCGTCGTCTACGACTGCGCGGACGAACCGGCGGTAGGAATCACGCTAGCACTCGCCCGGCAGCAATAGCGGGGTCCGAAAGAACCCGGCCTATACATTCAGCTCGCCGCGGCCGACGAGCACCGCCGTTCCGCCGACCTTGACGTCGACGATCGTCCCGCTCTGCTCGGTGATGTTGATGTGAATGCGGCTGGGGCGTCCCATGGCCACGCCCTGCAGGCTGAGGATGCGGGCCGCGGCATCGCCGGTGACGAGGCGATGATGCACGAGATAGCAGCCGAGGGGGCCGCTGGCGGAACCGGTCGCGGGATCTTCAGGCACGCCGAATTCCGGCGCGAACATCCGGCTGTAGACAGTCTCCTGTCCTCCCGCATTTGAAAGCGCGAACAGAAAGATCGCCAGGTCAATGCCGGTCGCCGCCTTCAGCCGCCGGAAGCCGGCCGCATCACTGACCGCGCGATCGACCGTTTCCTGATTGCGCAGCGGCACGTACAGAAACGGAACGCCGCACGAGATCCGCTGGATCGGCAAATCCGGGACAAGGTCCGCCTCGACCAGCCCGATCGCAGCGGCGACATCGCCGCGCGCGGCAATCGCAGGTCCGAATTCGGGCACGAGCTGCGTCATCCACGCAAACGACAGCGTGCCGCTCTTCCACTCCAGGTCAACGGGCGTCGGTCCGACGTTGAGACCGAAGACAAAGCGCGTCATGTCTGGTGTGATCGTGCCCGTGTGTGCCAGCGCGAAGGTGCTCCCGATGGTCGGATGACCGGCCATCGGCATCTCGTTCTGCGGCGTGAAGATCCGCATGCGCACGTCGGTGCCTGGCGTCTCGGATGGCATGATGAACGTGCTCTCGGAGAAATTCATCTCCAGCGCGATCGCCTGCATCCGCTCGGTCGACAGGCCGCGGCCGTCCAAAAAGACAGCCAGCTGGTTGCCCTCGAACGCCGTGCCGGTGAAGACGTCGTAGTGGAGGTACTGAAGCGCGCCGCTAGTCGGGATCCATGAACGCATATCTGTAATCGGTAGGTGGTGTGAATGTTTCCTTAATGGTACGCGCACTCACCCATCGAAGCAGATTCAGCATCGAACCGGCCTTGTCGTTGGTCCCGCTCGCCCTCGCGCCGCCGAACGGCTGCTGCCCGACCACGGCGCCGGTCGGCTTGTCGTTGATGTAGAAGTTGCCCGCTGCATTGCGCAGGCGCTGCTCCGCCTCGAGAATGGCCCGCCGATCGGTCGCGAAGACCGCCCCGGTCAACGCGTACGGCGACGTGCTGTCAACCAGCTCCAGAGCGTCCGCCCACGTCCCATCCGGATAGACATAGAGGGTCACGACCGGCCCGAAGAGCTCCGTCTGCATCGTCACGTAATCGGGCACATGCGCCTGAATGAGTGTGGGCTCGATGAAATAGCCCTCATCTGCGCTGACATTTCCGCCAGCCAGGATGGTGGCATCCTTCGACGCGCGCGCGGACTCGATGGCGCCTGACAGCCGCTGGAACGCCGGGCGATCGATCACCGCGCCCATGAAGTTCGTGAAGTCGGCGACGTCGCCCATGCGCAGGCTGCGAATGTCCTCGATGAGCCGCTCGCGGATGCGGCTCCACAGGGTCGCGGGAACGTAGATGCGCGACGCGGCGCTGCACTTCTGCCCCTGGTACTCGTAGCCGCCTCTGACGATCGCGGTGACCAGTGCGTCAGGATCGGCGCTCTGGTGCGCGAGGATGAAGTCCTTGCCGCCGGTTTCACCGACCAGCCGTGGGTAGGTGCGATAGCGCGCGATGTTCTCGCCCACGGTTCGCCACATGCTCTGGAACACCTCGGTCGAGCCGGTGAAATGAATGCCGGCGAGATCGGGATGATGCAGGACGACGTCGCTGACCGTACGCGCGTCGCCGGGCACGAAGTTGATAACGCCCGGGGGCAGCCCCGCCGCCTCGAGCAGTTTCATGATCCAGTAGCTGCTGAAGACCGTCGAGCTCGCGCACTTCCACACCACGGTGTTGCCGAGAATCGCCGGCGCCGTCGGGAGGTTGCCGGCAATCGACGTGAAATTGAAGGGGCTCACGGCGTATACGAACCCCTCGAGCGGGCGGTAGTCCATCCGGTTCCACATGCCGGGAGCGGAGAGCGGCTGCTCGTCGTAGATCCGCTCCGCGAAGCGACAGTTGAGCCGGAGAAAGTCGATCGTTTCGCAGGCGGCGTCGATCTCCGCCTGGTGCGCCGTCTTGCTCTGATTCAGCATCGTCGCGGCGTTCAGCGTGTCGCGCCATGTCGTGGCCAGCAGGTCCGCCGCGCGCAGGAAGACGGCGGCGCGCTGCGGCAGCGTCCAGGATGCCCATTCCTCGCGCGCCTGCAGCGCTGCGTCAATCGCACGCTCGACCTCCGCGGTGCCCGCTTTGTGCCAGGTCGCAAGCCTGTGTTGATGGCGGTGGGGTATCGTGACGCATCCCATCTGCCCCGTACGTACTTCCTGGCCGCCAATCAGCAGCGGGATCTCGATCGACTCGCCGGACATCTCCGCCAGCTTCTGTTGCAACGACGCGCGCTCAGCGGACCCGGGCGCATATGCCTTGACCGGCTCGTTCACCGGCGCAGGAACTCGTGCCATGACTACCAACTCCCCCGCTCGCCAAACATCTCGATCAGCCGGCCGAGGCGCTCGAATCCGTTATCCCAGTTGTGCCGGAGACCGGCGGCAATGGCATCGGCGTCGCCGTCGCGCGTCGCACGAATGATTTCGTTGTGCTCGGCCACCGACACATGCAGTTCGTTGATGATGTACAGCCGCCAGTACCGCTCGGCCTGCGGGATGATCGATTGATGCAGGGCCTTCAGTCGGCTGCCGCCGGCCGCCGCCACGATCGCGGTGTGAAACGCCCTATCGACCTCGAAAATGCGCCGCGGGTCGGCCAGCGGCCTGCTGGCAATCGCGTGCAGCTCCGCGTTGAGCGCCGCGAGTTCATCCGCCAGTTTTGTCCGCTTGCCCGCCGGCAGCGCGGCCACGAATGTGCCGGCGAGTGCCTCCAGGTGTCCGGCAATCGCGTAGAGCTCGCGGGCGTCGGTGTGCGTCAGCGGCGCGATGAGGACTCGTCCGCGGCGCGCGGTGTCCTGCGACACCACATAGCCCTCCTGCTGCAGCCGCTGGAACGCGGCGCGGACCGGTGCCCGGCTGAGGCCGAGACGTTCGGCCACGTGCGCCTCCGCCACCCACGACCCTGGCGGCAGCGCGCCGCACACGATCAGCTCACGCAATTCGGAGAATACACGTGCGACACCCCCTGGCGCCGCCACCGCTACCGGTTCTCGCAGAAATCTTCCTGGAGTGGGGTGACGGACCTCTGGAAGTAGCGTGTGTAGGTATATGGCTTCACGAGCGTCCCGGGATCCTCCGCCGTCACCTGGTACTCGAGAATCTGTCCCCCGGGCAGTAGCCGAAGCCGTTCCACCAGGTGCAGCGAGGCGCTGTGCGGCGCACCGGCATCGTTCAGCCACGTGAATTCGTTGAAGCCGACGGTGTCGACGACGAGCATGTCGCCCTCCCAGCGGGCAATCGAGTCGCCGTGGTAATTCGGTGTGAAGTCGGCGGGATGCGCGGTGCGGCCCAGATAAACCTCGCGTTTGTTGCCGAGCGCCGTGCGCTCGAACAGCATCGTGATGCGGTTGGCGGTCGGCAGCAGCTCGAAGCGCGCGTCACTGCGCGCCATCATCCGGAACGGCCCGACGGCCATGCAATGCTTTGCGGGATCGAAATCCAGGTCGCGGGTCTTTGCGGTCGCCATCGCCGGCGCCAGCAGCGCGATCTCGGAAGGACTGCCTGAGGCCTTGCGTCCCGCCGGCAGCGGCGTCGCGCCGGCCACGGGCTCGTAGACGCCGGCCAGCGTCCGGAGCTTCACGTCGGCCGGCGGCGCCGCCGCCACCGACCATGTAGCGGCCACGGCCGCGTGCTCGTCGGTCCCGGCGGGAAGCGGCTCGCCCTCATACTTCTTCACGAGCGCGTCGAGGCGCGCGTCGAACTCGTCGAGCAGCCCGTTCCGGCGGTCGGTCCACAGGTCGTCTTCCGGCGGGTTCTGGTTGCACACGTTCTCGGCGCCCTGGGTTGGCTCCGCGGCGCGGCGGTAATAGCGCGTATAGGTGTACGGCTGCTTGAGGGCGTGCCGATCGTCGATGAAGACGCGCAGCTGCATGTAGGCGCCGCCGCCGTACAGGCGATACCGCTCTATCACGCGCAGCTCCTCGGTATGCGGCCAGCGGTCCGAGTTCAGCCACGATTTGTCGTTGTAACCGTACGTATCGATGATGAGCGTGTCGGTGCCGACGACGCGCGCCACCGATTCGCCGTTCCAGGTGGGTCTTGGCGCGCGCGAGCGCGGCCCGTTGAGGCGAATACGCTGCACGCCCCGCTGGTCGATCGACCCGCCCACCTGGTACAGCATGCCTTCACCTGCATCGACGAAGCGAAACCCGCCACCGCCCGCATGTCCCTGACGGAACGGGCCGGTTGGCTTGCACACCTGGCCTGTGTCGTCGATGTTCCACTCGGTGTTCTGCTGCTTGCCAATCGCCCAGGGCTGCATGTAGTCGCCGATGGCCTTGTCGAGCACAGCCCAGGGCAACTCCGTCGGCGGCGCACCGAGCGGCGACGGGCCGGGATTCAGCCCGAGGCTCGCCCAGGTGCCCAGGAACGCGGATGGAACCGCGGTCGGGGTCTGCGCGGGCGCGACGGCAGGGAGCGCCAGCGCGAGAAGTGCGGCACAGACACATCGCATGGTCAGGTATCGCATGGTCAGTCCGGGACGAAGGACAGCTTCTTGCCGTCTGCGAGCGTGACGCTGAGCAGCAGGAGCTCCGGCCGTCCGTCGCGGCGCGGCCGTCCATTGAACGTGACCTTGTCGCCGACCTTCGAGATCGCCGCGCCCCATCCAGCCCTGGTGAGCTGCGCGGGGCTCGGCCCTTCGACGGTCCACTCGCGTTCTGCGTCGGCGCCCGCAACCGGCTTCGCCTTGATCAGGAAGAGCGTGTGCGGATTACGCCAGCTCAGACGCGTGAGCGTGCCGGCGATTTCCACCGTCTTCTCGGGCTCGAACTGCGACTGCGAGTGATGCGCGCCGACCGTCACCGCGGCAGCCGCGAGGCACAGCGAGATGAAGCAGAAGCACCCGATCTGTCTGCGCATGAATATCATCGGTCGTCCTTTCGCTGTCACGAATCAGAAGTGGTACTTCAGGGCGAACTGCATGATGCGCGGGTCCGCGGCGGTGGTGATGCGCCCGAACAGCGTGTTGGTGAACGTCGTGTTGGGCAGACCCACCCCGCCGAACCCGTTGATCTGCTGGCTGATCCCGGGACGCACGCGGTTGAACACGTTGAACGCCTCCGCGCGGATTTCGACCTGCTGCGAGCCGGTGACGGCAAAACGGCGGCTGAGCGCCATGTCCACATTCCACGTTCCCGGTCCCCTGAGCGCATTGCGCTTCAGATTACCGTGCGTTCCTGGCGCCGGCAGGGAAAAGACGCTGGTGTCGAAGTAACGGTCGTTCGTCGGATTGTCGAGCTTCCAGTCGCCGTTGATGTTCGGCCGCTGGTTCTGCCAGCCCGTCAGTGCCTGGTCGCGGCCAATCGTCACGTTCAATGGCCCGCCGCTGAGCGCCTGGAAGAGCGCCGAGATCTGCCAGCCGCCCAGCACATTCCGTGCGACAGCCGATGCAAACGCCGGCGTGTTCCACACGACCGTCGTATTGAGCACGTGCCGGCGATCGCCGGCACAGGGACCGCGATCGGCCTTCGTGTCACCGGGATGCGAATAGACCGGATCCAGGAACTGCTGCGGATCTGAGTCGTTGATGCACTTCGACAGCGTGTAGTTCGTCGTCAGGCTGTAGTTGTTGCTGAGGCGCTTGTTGATCGCCAGCAGGAAGCCGTCGTAGCGCGCGGTGCCGTCCATGTTGAGCTGCGTGACGGAGGCAAAGTACCGGCCCTGATCCGGGTTCTGCAGATAGAGCACGCGTCGCTGATTGAGGTTGGCGGCGGTGGCGCCATCCATGTACACGCCCGGGTTGATCTCCATCCCGAGCCAGAGGTTCTGCGTCCGGTTGCCGAAGTAGCTGGCGGTGACGGCGGTGTTCTCACCGTACTGCTTCTGCACGCTCGCACTGAAATGATGCGTGGTCGGTCGTTTGGCTTCGAGCTGCTGCGTCCAGTAGGTGCCGTTCAGCGGGAACGGCGCATTCTTGTCGACTGCCAGCGGGAAGGGATTGCCGCCAGGATAGGTCGCGTACGGATCGGACAACGACACGTTGTTCAGCGTGATCAGCGATCCCCACGGTGGAACGCTGGCGCTCCTCACGTGATGGAACATCGCGGGCTGGTCGTACACGATCGAGTACCCGCCGCGCACCACTTCGCGACCCTCGCCGCGAGGGTCGTAGACCACACCCACGCGCGGACCGAATCCCATCATGTTGCCCTTGCTCGACGCGGTGCCGGGATAGCCCTCGTCGCCGGGAAAATAGAGGCCCGCGGGCGCGTTGACGTACACGGTACTCCGCTGGTTCCGGGCGAACCGCTCCGGGTCGAAGATCAGCACCTGGTTGTCGTCGTTGGTCAGCGGGAAGTACGGCTCCCAGCGGAGGCCATAGTTGAGCGTCAGCTTCGACGAGGCTTTCCACGCATCCTGGATGTACGTCGCGAAGTACTTGTTCCGCTCGTTGAGACGCGTGTCGGCACCCTGCTGCAGCTGGCCGATCCGCCCGATGACGAAATCCGCCAGCGGGAGGCCGGTCACCGTGCCGTCGAACGAGAACTGGCCGTTCGAGTACTGGGTGTTGAACACCTCCATCACCTGATGCAGGTAGTCCACGCCGAATGTGATCTGATGCGAGCCGCGCACCATGTCGAAGTCGTCAGCGACCTGGAATGTCGTGTAGTCGTACTTGGCGTTGTTGTTGCCGCCGCCGCCCAGGCCAAATGCGTTACTGATGCCCAGGTTCGTGAACGCGCCGGCGAGCGGCGTCGTGTAGACCTTCGCACCCATTTCCGCTGGCGACGTGAACACGGATGGCGTCCGGATATTGATGGAGCGGATCGCGGTGGCACGGAAAGAATTGATCACGGAATTGCTGAGCGAGAAGGTATCGCCCACCACGAGCGATCGGCCGCGGTTGTCAACGCCGACGCTGGGCGTGGTCAGCGCGTTCTTGCCGTCGAAGTAATTCGGCAGCTTGTAGTTGATGTCCATGTACCGCGTGTACAGCGAGTGCCGCGCGCTCTGCTGGTAATCGACGCGGCCGACGAACTGATGGTCGGTGCTGGGCGTCGGATAGCCGTACTGATAGCGGCCGCAGGGGTCGGTCGACACCGGGATGAACCCGAGGTATCGCTGCGCCACCGGGTCGAGCATCGACGCCGGGACCTGGTTGTCGACGAACGGCGCCCTCAAGGCGATCTGCCGGCCCGCGTTGCACGCCGGCGACGCGGCCTGGGTGAAGTCGCCACGCAGCATCGCGGCGGTCGGCACGAATGCCTGCAGCGTGCTGGGATCGGTCTTGATATCCGTGCCTTGATAGCCGCCGAAAAAGAAGATGCGATTCTGCGCGATCGGTCCGCCGAGCGCGGCGCCGAACTGATGGCGGCGGAGCGAGTCTTTCGACAGCGCGAACGCGTTCTTGGCGTTGAACTTCCCGTTACGCAGGAATTCGAACGCGCTTCCATGAAACTCGTTGGTGCCTGATTTGGTGACGACGTTGACGACGGCCGCGGCGTGGTGGCCGTAGCGGGCGGCCAGCGCGCTCGTCTCGATCTTGAACTCCTGCAGCGCGTCGGGGAACGGAACGGGCAGGTTGAAGTTGGTGCCCGGGTCGTTGTGATTGGCGCCATCCATGATGTAGACGGTGCTGCCGGGCGATCCTCCGGCAACCGAGATCGGCACGGTCGGATAGTTGCGGCTCGAGGCGAAGCCGCCCGTGGTATTGATGGTGACGCCCGGGGACAGCAGCAGGAGGTCGGTCACCTGGCGGCCGTTGAGCGGCAGTTCGAGGACCTGCTGGTTTTCAATCAGGTGGCCGACGCCGGTGCTGCGCGTCTCGACCATGGCCGCGTTGGCGGTCACCGTAATCTGCTCGGAGAGTTCGCCGAGCGCCATGACGATATTGATGGCGGGCGACGCGTTCACCGTGAGCACGATGCCCGTCTGGACGTACGAGCGGAAACCGGACAGCGACGCTTCGAGCCGGTAGGGCCCGACGGGAAGGTTGGGCAGCGTATAGCCGCCCGTCCCATCGGTCAGGGCGCTGCGCATCAGGCCGGTGTCCGTCTGGGTGACCGTGACATCGACGCCCGGGAGTACCCCCCCGCTGGCGTCGGTGACTGTTCCGCTGATTTGCGCCGACGACCCGGCCTGGGCGAACGCTGCGGCAGGCAGGCACACCAGAGCCAGTAGTCCGGCGGCGAGCGCCGCTCCAATTCGATTCATGACACGTCCTCTCCAGGGCGCGGACCCGATTGCGGTCCGACGGAGCTGGATCAATACAGCCGGCTGTACCCCGATGTCAATACAAATTACGGATACATAACGACGAGACAAGATTGTATACAATCTCGCCGTGCTCGCCCCCGCGCATTCGCGATAGGATCCGCCGAGGTACCTGCTACGACGAACCGGAAATCCGCATCAGCCGAGAATGGCAGCAGCGTCACGCGCGCGTTCCAGGAACTGCGCGAATTGATCGTGCGCGGCAATTTACCTCCGGGTGCGTGGATTGTTGAATCGGAGATCGCCGAGCGCCTCGGTCTCAGCCGGACCCCTATTCGCGGCGCCCTCCAGTGGCTGCATCGCGACGGATACGTGATCGAGCACAAACAGAACCGCAAGACGCGCAGCGTCGTCGCCCCGCTGACGCTCGAGGACGCCCGCGAGCTGTATTCGATCGTGGGTCACCTGGAATCGCTCGCGGGAGCCACGGTCGTGACGCTGCCGCGCGTGAGGCGGGCAAAACTGGCGGACGAGCTCCACACGCTGAATGAAAAGCTGAACAGCATCGCCAGTCAACGGCCCGTCGATCCGCGACGGGTATTCGACATCGACAAGGAATTTCACGCGCGCATCATCGCCTCCGGAGGCGGCAGGCGCGTGACTGCGCTTCACGACTCCGTGCGCCCGCAGGTGGATCGCTACTGGCGACTCTATGCAAGTTCGATCATCGGCGAGCTTCGCGTCTCAGTCTCCGAACACGGCGACATCATCCGCGCGATTCGCAAGGGGGAGAGCGTCGCCGTGACAACTGCCCTGGAGCGCAACTGGTCAGGCGGATTCGATCGCATCAGCCGTCTGATCGATATTTTTGGCGAGCGCGGCAGCTGGTGAGCCCAGCGCCGCAGGGGACA
The DNA here is from genome assembly GCA_945903265.1 of Candidatus Sulfopaludibacter sp. SbA3. GTDB lineage: Bacteria > Acidobacteriota > Vicinamibacteria > Vicinamibacterales > UBA2999 > CAXNKG01. The sequence continues at coordinate 117,241 of CAMDNQ010000006.1, read as the reverse complement.
ACCGTATGACGACAAAGACCGAGGCGCGCTTCAACTGGAGCGACCCGCTGATGCTGGACCAGCAACTGACGCACGAGGAGCGGCTGGTGCGGGACACGGCGCGTGCCTACTGCCAGGATCGGCTCGCGCCTCGGGTACTCGACGCGTTCCGCCGTGAGGAGACGGATGTCGCGATCTTCCGCGAGCTCGGCTCGCTGGACATGCTCGGGATCGTCATCCCCGAAGAGCACGGTGGCGCAGGACTCAATTACGTGAGTTACGGCCTCGTCGCGCGCGAAGTGGAACGTGTCGATTCGGGCTTTCGTTCCATGATGAGCGTCCAGGGTTCGCTCGTCATGACGCCGATCAATGACTTCGGGACAGAAGCTCAGAAACAGAAGTTCCTGCCCAGGCTCGCGACCGGCGACTGGATCGGCTGTTTCGGACTCACCGAACCGAATTCCGGCTCCGATCCGGGATCGATGACCAGCCGTGCACGAAAGGTGTCAGGTGGCTATGTCCTCACGGGAACCAAGGCATGGATCACCAACAGCCCGATCGCGGACGTCTTCATCGTATGGGCCAAAGACGACGCGGGCACGATCCGCGGATTCATCCTCGAGAAGGCATGGAAAGGGCTGAGTGCCCCGCCCGTTCACGGCAAAGTCGGGCTGCGGACCAGTGTGACCGGCGAGATCGTGATGGACGACGTGTTCTGTCCGGACGAGAACGTATTCCCCGAGATCACCGGTTTGAAGGGGCCCTTCACCTGTTTGAACAGCGCACGGTATGGCATCGCCTGGGGAGCGCTGGGCGCCGCCGAGGATTGCTGGCACCGCGCGCGCACGTATGTACTCGACCGCAAGCAATTCGATCGGCCGCTGGCGGCCAACCAGCTGATCCAGAAGAAGCTCGCGGACATGCAGACGGAGATCACCATCGGGCTCCAGTCCTGCCTTCGGCTCGGGCGCATGAAGGATGAAGGGATCGCCGCGCCTGAAATCACCTCGATGTTGAAGCGCAATTCCGCCGGCAAGGCGCTCGACGTCGCACGCATGGCGCGCGACATGATGGGCGGCAACGGCATCATCGACGAATTCGGCGTGATTCGACACCTCGTCAACCTCGAGGTCGTCAATACCTACGAGGGCACGCATGACGTTCATGCGCTGATCCTCGGCCGCGCACAAACGGGCATCGCCGCGTTCGCGAATTAAGAATCCGGGCCGTGGTCAGTTCGCGGTTCGCAGGCGAAGTTTCCTGCCAACGGCGACACCCACGTGATACGCGCCTTCCTGCTGCATCCAGACGTGGCGGGCGTGATTGTCGGCGAGCTCCACGATCATCATCCGCTTGTCTTCGGGCAATGCCGCGGCAATCTGCTCCACCAGTTCTTCCTGCCGCTGGATGTCGACGGGCGCGAAGAGCTCGTCCTCGTGGATGGCGACCAGCAGCTCCTCATATTCGTCTTCGCACTGATCTTCCGCGTCGGAGAACGAAGGGACGTGGCGAAGCGTGCCGTCCACGTCGAGTTTCGAGGCGCACAGTTCGGCAAGTTCCAGAAGTTCGTCGGATGTCGGCATGGTTATCTCTTCGTACGCAAAATATCGGCAGCTTTCTCAGCCGCTTCTCGCACCAGGAATCCCATCTTCGGGTGCGAGGCTTCCAGATCGATCTCAATGCCTTCGTGGCGCAGCTCTTCGGAGGTCGTCGGGCCGATCGACGCGACGACCATCCGTTGCAGCCCGCGGCGCACCGCTTCCCGCGTGCCTTGTGCATCCGCGATCTGATCGAGATGCGCGATCTGGGCGCTCGTCGTGAACAACACGACGTCGATCTCGTCACGGGCGATGGCGGCCGTCGCCGCCTGCAGCGGGGCGATGTCTTCCGGCAGCGCCCATCGATAGACAGGCACGCGCGTCACCCGAGCGCCGCGCGTCTCGAGGCCTTCCAGGAGCTCGGAATTCGCCTTGCCGTATTCCTGCACGGCGACGCGCATACCCTCCAGCGTCCGCGGACCTGACCCCTCGACGACGCTCGGGGCAGGCAAGGTCCGCGCCACGGCTTGATCGACGGTCTCCAGCAGCTCGCGCCACGTGTTCGGCTCGGGAACGATGACCCACGGCGTGATGCCCAGCTCCCGCAGCACGGCGAGCGGCTTCGGCCCCCGCGGCACGACCTTGGTCTTCGCCAGCGCGGCCACGACGGCGGCGCGTGGATGCTTCGTCTCGATCACGTTCAGCATGGCCCGCGTCCCGACGCCGGTGAGCAGAATGACGACGTCGACGCGGCCCGCGAGGAGGGCGTCGCCAAAGGCAAGTGCGTCTGGATTGGAGTCGAGTGGTATTTCGCGCATCGCGGGCGCCGCGACCGGGCGCCCGCCGTAGGTGGTGACGAGAGCCGCCATCTCCTTCGAGCGCCGGCTTTCGAGCACGAGAACCCGAAGACCCTGAAAGTTAGGCGTCACGCTGCGGACCATGAACACCACGAAGCCACGAAGAGGACGAAGATCACGAAAACCTTTATGTAACTTCGTGCCCTTCGATCACTTCGTGCCTTCGTGGTTCAGAGGGTTCAGGCCCAGCGGTAACCGCTCTTGGCGAGCGGCAGGCTGCGGATGCGCTTCCCCGACGCGGCGGCAATCGCGTTCGCAATCGCACCGACGGTCGGCGGGAGCGCCGGCTCGCCCAGGCCGGTCGGCGGATTGTCGGTCTTCAGAAAGTGGACCTCGATCTCCGGCGGCGCCTGCACCATGCGGGTCGGCTGGTAGTCGTTGAAGTTGCCCTGCACCGCCCGGCCCTTCGCAAACGTGATCTCCCAGTGCATCACGTGGCTCATGCCTTCGATCACGGCGCCCTGCGACTGATTGATCGCCGAGCTGGGGTTCACGATCTGGCTGCCGATGTCGCCAGCCACCCAGACCTTGTTGACCTTCACGCGATTCTGCGCGTCGACGCTCACGTCGGCCACGTGCGCGAAGTAGCCGCGATGGCTGTACTGAAACGACACGCCCATCGCGCGTCCTGGCGTCGGACGACGGTTGCTCCATCCCGACTTGTCGCGCACGAGCTCCAGCACGCCGCGCATGCGCGCCGCGTCGAAGCCGTCGGCGCCTTCGGCGGGAGGCGGCATCGCCGGCCCCGACAGGAGGTCGAGCCGGAACTGCAACGGATCCTTCCCCGCGGCCGACGCGAGCTCGTCGATGAAGGACTGGAAGGCCCACGAGAACGCGTTGCTCCGCGGCGCGCGCAGGGCGCCGGTCGGCACGCCCAGCGGGATCAGCGTCGACTGGAAGTCGAAGTTCGGTACGAAGCGCGCGGGGAACTCGACGCCGTTGATGTTCGCCGAGTTCGAGAATCCCTGGGCGCCTCTCGCGTTGTCGCCGTAGCTGACGAAGTGGTTCCGCCACGCGACGACCTTGCCCGACGCGTCCACACCCGCTTTCAGGAAGTGGAAGCCGCCCGGACGGTAGTGGTCGTGCTGCATGTCGTCTTCGCGCGTCCACAGCACCTTGACGGGCACGCCGATCTCTTTGGCGATCGCCGCCGCCTCACCCATGTAGTCGTTCGTCAGCCGCCGGCCGAAGCCGCCGCCCGCACGCTGGATGTGGATCGTGATGTTTTCCTGCGGGATGCTCAGCGCCGTTGACACCAGCTGGCGCCCGTTCTGCGGCGTCTGCGTCGGCGCCCAGATTTCCATCTTCCCGTCGCGATAGTGCGCGGTGCAGTTCTGCGGCTCGAGCGGCGCGTGGGAGATGAACGGGTAGGCGTAGGCGGCCTCGACCACCTTCGCCGCGCCCTGCAGCGCCTGGTCGACGTTCCCGTCGACTCTCAACGGAAATGCTGGCTTCTGCGTCGCGATCTGCTGCGCCTGTTTCGCGAACCCCTCGCTGCTTTGTGACGCGGTCGGCCCCTCGTTCCACGTCACGCGCAGCCGGCGCCGCGCACTCTGTGCCTGCCACCAGCTGTCGGCGACAATCGCGACGCCCGGCATCAGGCCGCGCGTGTCGGTCGTGCCAACCACTGCGAAGACGTGACGGACTCCCGGCAGCGCCTTCACCTCGTCGTAGTTCGCGCTCACGACCGTGCCGGCGTACACCGGGCACTTCTCGTAGACCGCGAACAGCATGCCCGGCAGCGTCAGGTCGATGCCGAACGTCGGCTGGCCGGTGACAATCGCGCGATTGTCGTAGCCGCCCTTCGGCTGGCCGACGATCTTGTGCGCGGACTGCGGCTTGAGCGGCACGCCCGCCATGTCCGGCGGGGCCATCGTCGCGACTGCGCCCGCGAGCTGCCCGTAGGTCATCGAGCGTCCCGACGCCTGATGACGCACGGTGGCCGACGCGGCCGAGCACTCGGCGGCCGGCACGCCCCAGCCCTGAGCGGCCGCGGCAATGAACATCTGACGGACCGACGCCCCGACGCGGCGCAGCGGGTCGTAGTTGTTGGGCGTCGCCGTGCTGCCGCCGGCATTCTGCTGGCCGTACTTCGCCTGGTCCAGGTCCGCCTGCTCGATGCGGACCGTCTCCCAGTCCACCTCGAGCTCCTCGGCGATCAGCATCGGCAGCGACGTCTTGATGCCCTGCCCGATCTCCGGGTTCTTCGAGATGATCGTGACGATGTTGTCGGCGGTGACCTTGACGAACGCGTTGGGCACGAACGCGACCGGCGGCGCGGCCGTGGCCTGCGCGAACACGCTCCCCACCGGGTCGATGTAGGCGGAAATGAGGACACCGCCGCCGGCAAGGGCGGAGATGCGGAGGAAGGAGCGGCGATCCAGCGACAGGTTTTTTGTCATGTGCCTTCTCCTAGCGGGATGCGCGCGCCGTTTGCGGCGTCTGGCCAGGTTGCATCGCGGCCGCCTTGTGAATCGCCTCGCGAATGCGGAGATACGTGCCGCAGCGGCAGACGTTGCCGTTCATCGCCGTATCGATCTGGGCGTTCGTGGGCCGCGGAGTGGCCTGCAGCAGCGCAGCCGCCGACATAATCTGGCCCGCCTGGCAGTAGCCGCACTGCGGGACATCGATTTCCTGCCACGTCACCTGCAGCGGATGCGACCCGTCGGCCGAGAGGCCTTCAATGGTCGTAATCGGCGCTCCCGCCGCAGCGGCGACCGTCGTCTGGCACGACCGCACCGCACGGCCGCGGACGTGCACCGTGCAGGCGCCGCACTGGCCGATACCACAGCCGTATTTCGTTCCCTTGAGGCTCAGGACGTCGCGGAGCACCCAGAGCAGCGGCATATCTGCCGGCGCGTCAACAACCGTCGTCTTTCCATTGACGTTCAAGGTGTATGGCATGGCGGCTATTATCACTGAGATGCGCCTGCTCAGTCTCGTCCTTATCGCCGCCTGGCTGGGAGCGCCGCAGCAGCAACAGCCAGCCGACATCCCCCCCGAACCGCCGCCCTTCGACGAGTGGCGGGAGGCGCTGATCGAGGAAGCCCGCGGCCGCGGGTACAGCGAAGCGCTCGTCAAGCAGACGCTCTCGGGCATCCAGCCGCTGCAGCGGGTGATCCAGAACGACCGGTCCCAGGCGGAGCTGGTCGTCGGGTTCGAGCGGTACTACAAGGTTCGCGTGACGCCGCTCTTTCTCAGGCGCGGCCGCGACATGGCCCGCCAGCACCGCCAGCTGCTCGGCAGGATCGAGAACAGCTACGACGTCCAGCGCCGGTTCATCCTCGCGATCTGGGGAATGGAGACGCAGTACGGCCGGATCACGGGCAGCACGCCGATTTTCCAGGCGCTCGCTACGCTGGCGTGGGAACCACGCCGAGCCGCCTTTTTCCGCGGCGAATTGTTCGACGCATTGACGATCGTCCAGCGCGGGCACATCGAGGCCTCGCGCATGACGGGGTCGTGGGCCGGGGCCATGGGGCACCCGCAGTTCATGCCGTCCAGCTACCTGAAATTTGCCGAAGACTTCGACCGCGACGGACGCACGGACATCTGGCGTTCCACGGGCGACGCGCTCGCCTCCATCGCGAACTATCTCGAGGAATCGGGATGGGACGACGAATTCACGTGGGGGCGGGAGGTGCGCGTCAGCGCCGCCGCGCGGGAACGCATCGACAAGGAAACGACGAAGCGGACCGAAGGGTGCTTCGCGATGCGCAACATGACCGAACGCATCCCGCTCGCGGACTGGCAGAAGCTCGGGGTGCGCACCATGACCGGACGCGCGTTGCCGAGGGCGGGTGTAAAGGCGGGACTGGTGACGACCGACGCGCGCACGTTCCTGGTCTACGAGAATTACGACGCGATCCTCCGCTATAACTGCGCGCATTACTACGCGCTGACCGTCGCGCTCGCTGCCGATCAGATCAGGTAAGCAGGCTCCACGCAGCCGCCGTGGATCCGCGAATCGCACGCTTCACCAGGTCCCGCATCAGCGGCACTTTGTAGGCGTTGAACTTCAGCGGCTGTGCGCCGTCGACCGCAAGGTTGGCGGCAGCCATAGCCGTGGACTCACTCGCCGGCCGGCCGCGCACCAGCATCTCGACCGCATGGAGGCGCAGCGGGCGCGCGGCAACGCCGTTGACCGCAATCCGCATCCGTTCGATGCCCGCATTCCCCACGACCGTCGCTGACGCCACGCTGGCGAGCGCGAAATCCCCGGCCTGCCGGTCGCGCACCTTCTCGAAATAAAACCTGGCTCCGCCCCACGTGGCCGGAAGCCGGATGGCCATGAGCACGTCGCCCGGCTCGAGGATCGTCATGCGCGTGATGTCGACCCCGGGACCCACGAAATATTCCTCCGCGGCGACGATGCGCTCGGCGCCGCCGGCGGTGCGGATGACCATCCGGGCATCAAGGGCGATCAAGGCAGGCGCTGTGTCGGAGGCATTCACGGCGACGCAGCGATCGGCGTGCAGGATCGCGTGCTCCCGGTTGATGGCCTCCGGTGTGTCCGCATGGCACATGTCGCCGCCCGCGCGGTAACAGGCCCACCCGGCCCGGTAGTACCAGCAGCGCGTATCCTGCGACACGTTGCCGCCAAGCGTCCCCTGGTTGCGAATCTGCGTGGAGTCGGTGGCTTCCGCGGCTTCCAGCAGAAGCGCATAACGATCACGGACGGCCGGGTGCCGCACGAGTTCGGCAAGCGTCGTCATGGCGCCGATCTCGAGTCCGCCGTCCCACTCGCGAATGCCTTTGAGTCCCGGAATGTTTCCGAGGTCGACGAGCGCCTCGGGACGCTTGATCCGGTCTTTGAGCCAGTCCAGGCTATCGAGGCCGCCCGCGAGCACCCACGCATCCGCCCCGTAGCGCCGCAGGAGTACCTGTGCATCCTCGACGGACGTCGGTTCGAAGAACTCGAACGCCGGAACCGGATCTCTGATCACTGCCATCACACGTAGGCCCTCGACGGGTGTGGTGCGTTGTTGCGTCGGGTTGTCGGAGAAGCGGTCGGTCGGTCGGCGGTGGAGGATGAGTCTAACCTAAACGGCGCGGCGTATCGGCTTCGTGGCTCTCGGCAGCATGATCCGGAACGTGCTGCCCCCTGGCCCGGAGGCCATGAGCGTCAGACTTCCGCCCGCGGCTTCAACGGCTCCCTTGGCAATCGACAGCCCGAGTCCCGCGCCCGTGGTGCCCGAATCAGCCGCCCGATAGAAGCGATCGAAGATGTGATCGCGCGCCGAGGAGTCGATGCCCTTGCCGCTGTCGATCACGTCGATCAACACGTGATCCGACGCCTCGGCGACCCTGATGCGGATCTGGCCGCCCGCCGGGGTGAACTTGATCGCGTTGTCGACCAGGTTGATGAGCGCCTGGCGCACGACGAAGCGATCCGCAAAGGCATGGGGCATGCCGACCCGCTCCACGCCGATCGACTGTGACTGCTCTTCCGCCAGCACCTCGAGATGCCCCGCGACGTCGGCCGCCAGCTCGCCCGCATCGAGATCCTCCGGAGTGAGGCGCGCCTGGCGCGTTTCAGCCCGCGAGAGCGTCAACAGCCTGTCGACGAGGCTCGCCAGACGATCCGCCTCCTCGAGCATGCTGCCGATGATGCCGCGATAGGCAGGCTCGTCGCGATGGTCGCGCAGACCGACTTCTCCCACGCTGCGAATCGACGTCAGCGGCGTGCGCAGCTGGTGCGACACGTCCGACGTGAACCGCCGCATCTGCTCGAACGAGGCTTCGAGACGGCCCAGGGTTTCATTGAACACCTTCGCCAGCCGCCCCATCTCGTCGTCCGGGTTCTCCACCGGCAACCGATCGCTCAACCGCTCCGCGGTGATGGTCTGGGCACGTTCGGTCATGCGTTCGATCGGCAGCAGCGCGCGGCGCGCCAGCGTGTAGCCGCCCAGCCCGGCGAGGGCAACAGCGAGCGGAAGACCCAGCGCCAGAATCAATGCGATCTGCGCGAGCCCCTCCTGCATCGTCAATTCGGAGCGTCCGACCTGGATAACGACCGCGGTGCCGCCGATCGTCCCGCGCTGCGTCAGCACGCGCACGGGCGCGACCGGGTGGTCCAGGACCGCAATCTCCTCAGTGCCTCTCAGCGCGAGTTCGCGGCTGCCTTCGAGGGCGCTGCGGATCGCCTCGGAGTTCTGATACAGGAGCTCGCCGTCCGGACTCCAGACTTGAAGCCAGAAGCTCTCCTCCTCGTTGATGTCTTCGTACCAGGTGATGCCGCCCTCCGGTGTCTGCTCCACCATGGCGGACGCCCACTGAAAGTCGCCGCGCAGGCGGCTGTTCAGCGTCTCTGAGGCATTGCGGCTGACGAACACGAAGACCACGGCCGCGTACATCGCCAGGATGACGACCATCGCCGCGAGATACCAGAGCGTGAGCCTGACGCGCACGCTGTGCGACCGCCACCAGCGCTTCACGGCTCTCCCTCGCGCAGCATGAAGCCGACGCCGCGTACCGTGTGAATCAGCTTGGTGTTCTCGTCGGTGTCAACCTTCCGGCGGAGGCGGGCGATGTGCACGTCGATCACGTTGTCGAGCGGCGTCGTCCGGGCGGTCTCCTTCCAGACGTCGCGCGCGAGCGTTTCGCGCGAGACGACCTGGCCCTGGTGACGGAGCAGGTAGTCGAGCAGCTCGAACTCGCGGACGGTGAGCTCGATCGCCTGGCCGCCGCGCGTGACCTTGCGGGTGATCAGATTGACGTCAAGGTCGGCGGCGGCAAGCCGCGGCGATTCCGCGGCGCGGCCGCGGCGCACGAGCGCGCGAATCCTGGCGATGAGCTCCGCAAAGGCGAACGGCTTGATGACGTAGTCGTCGGCGCCGCTGTCGAGGCCGAGGACGCGATCCTGCAGCGTGTCGCGCGCGGTCAGCACCAGGACCGGCGTCTTGATGCCCCGCTCGCGCATCGCGGTCAGGATCTCCAGCCCGTCGCGGCCGGGCAGCGTCAGATCGAGCAGCACGGCATCGAAGGTTTCGGTCGTGACGCGGAAGAACGCGCCCTCACCGGTCCGTTCGACGACGACGTCGAATTTTTCGCCCTGGAGGCCTTCCCGCAGGGCATTCGCCACCTTCAGCTCGTCTTCGACGACGAGGATTCTCACGGGTGGAAGGATATCAGGGCGGGTCCGATGGACCGCGGCTACGCGAGGCCGAGGAGATCGAGGAGCCGGGCATAGCGTGCGTCGGCGCGGATCGGTTCGAAGCGCGGCTCCACGGCGAGGTACGTCAGCGCGGGGTCGCAGTCGACAACCGCCTGTTCGAGGGACGCGAATGCGGCGTCCGCGTCGCCCAGGCCGACGTGCGCGACTGCCACGTGATACGGCGGGACGTAGCGCGTGCGCGACAGCCGGCGCAGATCGATCGCCAGCTCCGCGGCGGCCGCGGTGTCGCCGAGCGTTGCCCGGGCGTGCACGAGCGACGCCACGTGAATCGGGTCGTGGCGCGCGCGACCGTATGCCGCCTCGAGGACGCGCAGCGCGTCGGCGGTCCGGCCTTCCAGCAGATAAACGGCGCCCATGATGCGCCACGCGGGCAGGTAGTCGGGATCGATGTCGGTCGTGCGGCGGCAGTACGTCAGCGCACGCGCGGCGTCGCCCGCCAGGTAATTCACCCAGGCGGCGCTCGTGCTGACCACCAGGCAGAGCGGATCCATTTCAACCGCGCGCTCGATTTCGCGAAGCGCCTCCTGTGGCCGCCCCAGCGCGATCAGCATCGTGCCGTAGCCGCGATGCGAGTTCTCCTGACTGGGGTTCAAGGTGATCGCCTGCAGGTACGCGGCTTCGGCGCCCCGCCAGTCCCATTCGAGCATCCGGCGGATGTCGGCGAGCGCGAGGTGCGCCTCGGCGAGCGTGGAATCGAGCTCCAGCGCGCGCTTCGCCGACACGCGCGCGAGCTCGAACACGCCGCGCGGCCGCTCGCGGTAGTGCAGGGCGCGCGCCGTGTGCAGGCGCGCGATGCCCGCATGCGCCGGCGCGAACAGGGGATCCAGCCGCAGCGATTCGGTGAACGACGCGAGCGCCTCTTCCACGCCTTCATCATCGGGACGCACCCAGTTGTTCCAGTGGTAGCGGCCCTTCAGATAGGCCTGGTAGGCAGACACTGAGGTGGTGACGAGATACGGCGTCTGCGGCGTATCAGGCACGAGTTCGACGGTCAGCGACTCGGCGATGCGGGCGGCGACCTCGGCCTGTACTGATAGGCAGTCCGTCAGGTGGCGCTCGTAGGTCTCGGCCCACAGCTGCGTCTCGCTCGAGGTGTCGATGAGCCGTGCCGTGATCCGTACTCGATCGCCTTCGCGGCGAACTCCGCCCTCGAGCAGATAGTCGGCACGCAGCGTCCGGCCGATCTCGCTCACGCGCTCGGTCGTCCCTTTGAACACCATCGACGACCAGCGCGCGACCACGCCAATGCGGCCGCGGCAGCGCTGGCCGAGCTGGGAAATCATTTCGTCGGTGAGACCGTCGGTGAAGTACTCCGCCTCGTCGCTCAGGTTGGTGAACGGGAGGACGGCCAGGCGGATGCGAGCGGTCCCCGCCGCCGGTTCCTTCGCTTCGGCCTCGAACGCGCCGATGAAGCGATAGCCGCGCCGCGGCAGCGTCTGGACGAATCTCGGATTGTCGGCCTCGTCTCCGAGGGCCGCGCGCAGCCGCTTGATCGCAGCGTTGAGGCTATGCTCGAAGTCGACGAAGGTGCCCTCGGGCCAGAGCCGCTGGCGCAGCTCCTCGCGCGTGACCACCTCACCGGGCCGCTCGAGCATGAGGCGGAGGATCTCGAACGGCTGCTCCTGCAGCCGGACGCACGCCGTCCCGGTGCGAAGCTCGCGCGAGCGGACGTCCAGCTCGAACGCCCCAAAGCGAAGCCGGCCGGAGTTGTCCGTCGATAGATCCATGGGTCCTGTGAGGTAAGGGACACGATGCCGCAAATCCGCCCGTTTGGAAAGGTGTGTCACCGACATTTCACCTCGGGTTACCCTTCAGGAGCGCCATGAGTGCACACGCCATCCTCGCAACCGTCTCCGATCGGCCCGGGATCCTGTACGGGCTCACCAAGGTGCTGGCCGACCACAAGGCCAACATCACCTATGTCGACATCCATAACGGCGACCCGCAGTCGACGACCTATTTCGAGCTGACGCTCGAAGGGTCGCCCCTTGCCGACGTGCTCGCGGATCTCCGCACGGTGCCGGGTGTCGCGTCGGTGGTGGAGACGCCGTCATTCGCCAAGATCTACGGCAAGCGGATCATCGTGATGGGGGGCGGCGCGCAGGTCGGGCAGGTCGCGCTTGGCGCGATTTCCGAAGCCGACCGGCACAACATCCGCGGCGAGCGCATCTCGGTCGACACGATCCCACTGGTGGGCGAACAGGACCTGGCGGCAGCGGTGCGGTCGGTCATGCGGCTGCCGCGCGCGCGCATCCTGGTGCTCGCGGGCGCGCTGATGGGCGGCGAAATCACTGAGGCGGTCGAGGAAGTGCGGAAGCAGGGACTCTACGTGATCTCCCTGAACATGGCGGGCAGCGTTCCCGATGCGGCCGACCTTGTCGTCACCGATCCGGTGCAGGCAGGCGTCATGGCGGTGATGGCGGTCGCCGACACCGCAAGGTTCGACATGATGAAGCAGCTGAAGAAGAAATACTAGAAACTTGGACGTTGGGCGTTGCTCAGCGAAGACGTCTTAACACCGCATCCCCGGCTTCGCGCGTGGTGAGCGTTCCGCCCACATCACGCGTCACTTCGCCCGCTTTCACAGCCCCTTCCACCGCCCGTTCCACCCTGCGCGCATCGTCGCTGCGTCCAAGCGTGTCCAGCATCAGCCCGGCAGAGAGAATCGCCCCAATCGGGTTCGCGACGTTCTTCCCCGCGAGCGGCGGCGCCGACCCGTGGACAGGCTCGAACATCGATGTCCGTCCCGGATGGAGATTCGCCGAGGCCGCCATCCCGAGTCCGCCCTGCAGCGCGCCGCCGATGTCCGTGATGATGTCGCCGAACAGATTGTTGGTGACGATGACATCGAAGCGGCCGGGGTCCTGGACGAGGAGCATCGCGAGCGCGTCGATGTACAGGTGTGTCGCCTCGATGCCGGGATAGTCGGCCTGCACCTCCCGGAACACCCGCTGCCACAGCGCGTGGCCGTGCGTCATCGCGTTGCTCTTGTCCGTCATGCAGATGCGCGGGTGGCCATGGGTCTTGGCGAACTCGAACGCGTGCCTGATGATTCGGTTGACGCCCTTGAAGGTGTTCACCTCGTGCTGCACCGCCACTTCCTCGTCGGTCCCGGCATTCAGCCGCCCGCCAATCCCGGCATAGAGACCCTCGGTGTTTTCGCGAAAGACCACGAAGTTCACGTCGGCGCAGGTACGCCCCTTGAGCGGACACAGCCGATCGTCCAGCAGCCGCACGGGCCGGTAGTTCACGTAGAGGTCCAGCGCGAAGCGCGTGCCGAGGAGGATGTCGCGCGCATGGGCGTTGTCGGGTACGCGCGGATCGCCGAGCGCGCCGATCAGAATGGCGTCGCACCCGCGTAACTGGTCGTACCCGTCCTGGGGGATCGTCACCCCCGTGGCGAGGTAGTGGTCGGCGCTCCACGGGAAATTGTTGAGCGTCAGTCCGCCAAGCGCGTCGAGGACTCTGACGGCTTCCTCGACCACCTCGGGACCGATCCCGTCGCCCGGAATCACGGCGACGAGAGCGCGCCGATCCGACTCAACCATTGATATTTCCCCTTAAAACAGCCCGTGTGATAGAAATTTATAGTTATATTCGCGGCCTCAAGAATCCATGTATTTGGTTCAAGACGTCGGCGCCGATGGATTTTTTACCCCTCCCGCTACAGGCCTATTCTCGCAAATAGGTGAATCGGCGGCACTTACGCATCTGGGTTTTCTGGTACGTAGTTTCCGTGTGCCCAGGACGATAGTAAACGAATAGAAACGTTCCCTCTTTTGAAGGAGTTACTACGATGTACGCACGCATAAGTGCGTTTCTCGTCGCGATTACGCTGGTCCTGACCGGCGTTGCCACGGCGCAGGAACGCTTCGGAGCGCTACGAGGCACCGTCACTGACCAGACCGGTCAGCCGGTTCCAGGCGTTTCGGTCGTCCTTACCAATGTCGTCACCGGCGAACCCCGCACCTATGTCACCGACGGCAACGGGCAGTACGTGGCGCAGGACCTCAACCCGGGCCGCTACACCGTCGCGTTCGAGTTGAGCGGCTTCTCACGCGTCGAGCGGCAGGACATCAGCGTACAGCTGGGCCGTTCGTTCGACCTCGACGCGCAGCTGCGCGTCGGGCAGCTCACCGAGACCGTGCAGGTCACGGCTGAAGGCGCTCCGCTGGTCGATACGCGGAGCACCCTGGTCGGACACAACGTCACGGCCGAGGAGTTCGATCGGCTCCCGAAGGCGCGGTCGTTCCAGTCAATTGCGATGACGGCGCCCTCGGTCAACCAGGGTGAACTCGAAGGCGGCTTCCAGGTGAACGGCGCAAGCGGCTCCGAAAATGCGTTCACCGTTGACGGCATCGTGACGAACTCGCTCGTCAACGGCCAGTCGCGCCAGAACACGGTCTTCGAGTACCTGCAGGAAGTGCAGGTCAAGACGACGGGGATCTCGGCCGAATTCGGCGGCGCGCTCGGCGGCGTCGTCAGCGCCGTCACGAAGAGCGGCGGCAACGTGATGCGCGGCGAGGCGCACTACTACTTCGAAGGGAGCGCCATTTCGGCGGCCCCGGTGAAGCGCCTCGTCCTTGATCCGATCGGCGACCGGGACACCTTCTACGTTCAGGATCGCGAACCGCCCTACCGGCACAACGAGTTCGGCGGATCGCTCGGCGGCCCGATCGTCCGCGACCGGCTGTTCTTCTACGGCGCCTACTCGCCGCGCCACGAACAGCGCGACTACACCTACAGCCTCACCGACGGCTCGCTCGAGATTCCGCGCAGCATCTGGCGGCAGCAGGCGTTCGGGAAGGTGACGTGGGCGCTCCCGCGCGGGTCAGCCAACGTGTCGACCCTCTGGACGCCGACCAAGGCCGAAGGCACGCAGTCGGCATTCGACGGCGCGACGCCGAATTCGCGTATCGCGAGCGTGGCCGCCCTGACGCCGAACGTCGGCCGCGGGTATGAGCAGAATCAGGTCAACACCAGCGGCTCGCTCGACCTGTCGCTGACGAACAGCTCGTTCATCAGCGTCCGCGGCGGCATCTTCCACGACCGCTTCAGCGACACGGGCATCCCGATGACGACGTCGTTCACGTACCAGACGCCGTCGACCCCGCTCGACGCGCAGCTGCCTGCGTCGATCCGCGGCGGCACCGGGTTCTCCAACACGCCGCGCGCGCAGATCACGGAGTTCGACACGACCAAGCGCCAGAACATCAACGTCGACTACAACCGCGTGGTGAACGCCGGCGGCCTGCACACCCTCAAGGCGGGGTACGGCTTCCAGCACACGGTGAACGACATCAACTCGTTCTACCCCGGCGGGTACGTCTTCGTGTTCTGGGATCGCGCGTTCTCATTCGGCGGCTCCGCGCCGGCGCGCGGGACCCTCGGCTACTACGAGGTGAACGACCGCCGCATTGCCAACAAGGCGGGCAGCAACATCCAGTCGCTCTACGTCCAGGACCAGTGGTCGGTGAGCAACAAGCTGACGCTGAATCTGGGCATCCGCACTGAAGACGAGAAGATCCCCACCTTCCGTCCCGAAGTACTTGAAACAGCTATCCATTTCAACTTCAAGGACAAGCTCGCGCCCCGTCTCGGCGCTGCCTACGACGTGTACGGCGACGGGCGGATGAAGGTGTACGGCAGCTGGGGTCTCTACTACGACTGGACGAAGTACGAACTGCCGCGCGGCTCGTTCGGCGCCGAGACGTGGTGCATCCACTACCGCGGCCTCGACACGACCGACCTGGGCAGCCTCAGCCTGAGCAACATGCCTGGCCGCAACATCTGGCCGCAGAGCAGCACCTGCCGTGACCGCCGGGTGCCGTCCTTCCAGGAGGAGATCGATCCCGACCTCCGTCCGATGAAGCAGGCCAGCTCGAGCATCGGCGTCGAACGCCAGATGTTCGGCAACAACGTGCTCAGCGTCCACTACGTGCACAACGACCTACTCGAGACCATCGAGGATCTCGGGGCGATCGTCGACGGCAACGAGGTGTACATCATCAGCAATCCTGGGCGCGGGATTGCGAGCATCTCGCCGGTCTCCGGCCGGACGGCGGCGTTCCCGACGCCTCGCCCGAAGCGCACGTATGACGCGCTCGAAGTCAGCTGGAGCCGCCGGTTCTCCAACAACTGGTTCTTCAGCAGCAACTACACGCTGAGCCGGCTGTACGGCAACTACGCGGGCCTCGCCTCGTCGGACGAGATCACGGCGCCGACGTCCGGCGTCGCCTCGTCGACGGCACAGCAGCAGGCGGGCAGCATCGCGCGGCCCGGCGGCAACGTGAACCGTGCCTGGGACATCGACGAGATCCTGTTCGACTCGCACGGCACGCTGGACGTCGTGGGCCGCCTGGCCACCGATCGTCCGCATGTCGCGAAGTTCTACGGGGCGTACGAGTTCGGGTTCGGCACGCAGATCGGCGTGTCGACGTATCTCGGGAGCGGCACGCCGATCTCGACCTACGTCACGTCGAACCACGGCGCCGACATCTTCGTCGAAGGCCGCGGCAACTTCTTCGATCGCTCGACCAATAAGGTGATCGAGAATCGCCGCACGCCGATGCTGAGCAAGACGGACCTCCTGGTAGCGCACACCGTGGCGCTGCAAGGCACGCGGCGCCTCCGGTTCGAGCTGAACGTGCTGAACGCCTTCAATCAGAAGACGGCCCGGTACATGATTCAGCACCTGAACCGCGGCGTCGGCACCGATCGCGGCTCGTCGCTCATCGACCTTGGTCAGGTGGACCTGGCCCGGGGCTACGACTACAACGAGCGGATCATGGCGACGCCGGACCGCGCCGCGGCCTATGAACCGCGGTACGGCATGGAAGACATCTTCCAGGACGGCGCGCGCGGACAGTTCCTCGTGAAGTTCGAGTTCTAGAAATACGGGGATCGGGGATCGGGGATCAGGGATGAAAATCCCGATCCCTGATCCCTGATCCCTGATCCCTGATCCCTGATCCCTGATCCCCTACAGATTTTCAGTATCAATCTGCGCCCTCTGTAGTCTTCCGCTGAAGTCGACGTAGATCGATTTCCATTCCGAGAACACATCGAGCGCCGCGGTCCCCGCCTCGCGGTGCCCGTTTCCCGTTGCCTTCGTTCCGCCAAAGGGCAGGTGCACTTCTGCGCCGATGGTCGGCGCGTTGACATAGAAGATGCCCGTATACATGTCGCGCATCGCCGCAAACGCCTGGTCCACGTCGCGCGTGTAGATCGACGCGGACAGGCCGTACTCGACGCCGTTGCCGATGGCGACCGCGTCCTCGAGCGAGCGGCACCGCATCACCGCCACAACCGGCCCGAAAATCTCTTCCTGCGCGATGCGCATCGACGGCGTCACGTCGCCAAAGACCGTCGGTTCGTGAAAGAACCCGTTGGCGTACTCGCCGTCCGCCAGACGGTGGCCGCCGGCAAGCAGCCGGGCACCCTCCGTTCGCCCGATGCCGACATATGTGACGACCGTCGAGAGCTGCCCCTCGCTCACCGACGGGCCCACCTGCACGGACGCATCGAGGCCATTGCCCACCCGCAGGCCCTTCGCGCGCGCCACGAACTGTTCGACGAAGGCGTCGTACACCTTCTCGTGCACGACCACGCGGCTCGCGGCCGTGCAGCGCTGTCCGGTAGTCCCGAACCCGCCCCACAGGCAGCCTTCGACCGCCAGATCGAGTCGGGCGTCGTCCATGATCATCACGACGTTCTTGCCGCCCATTTCGAGATGCACCTTCTTGAAGGACGACGCCGCATGCTGATTGACGATACGGCCGACGGCCGTCGATCCCGTGAACGAGACAACGGAGATGTCGGGATGGGTCGCCAGCACGGTGCCCACCTCCGGGCCGCCGGTGACCAGATTCACGACGCCGGCGGGCACGCCGGCCTCCTCCAGGACCCGGACGAAATTGATCGCCGACATCGGGGTGAGGCTGGCCGGTTTGAACACCACGGTGTTCCCGCAGACGAGCGCGGGCACGATCTTCCAGGACGGAATCGCCATTGGGAAGTTCCACGGCGTGATCACGGAGCAGACGCCAACCGGCTGCCGGATCGACATGGCGAACTTGTTCGGCAACTCCGAGGGCACCGTCTGCCCGTACAGCCTCCGTCCCTCCCCCGCCATGAAGTAGGTCATGTCGACGGCTTCCTGCACGTCGCCGCGCGCTTCCTCGAGCACTTTGCCCATCTCACGGGTCATGTCGTGGGCGAACGCCTCCTTGCGGTCTGCGATGATCTGCGCCGCCCGGAAGAGGATTTCGGCGCGCCGCGGGGCCGGGACGAGCCGCCAGGACCGGTACGCCCGGGCGGCGGCCGCGATGGCGTCGGAGGCGTCCTCGGGCGTTGACTCCTGGAACAGCCCAATCAGGTCCCGTTGGTCGGCGGGGTTGCGGTTTTCGAACACTTTTCCGGACCGGGAGGGCACCCACCGTCCGTCGATGTAGTTGTTGAACGTCATGGACCACATTTTGAACTATGTGGCGGAACTGGAACAATTTAACGGGTCCGTCCGTGCTCTGCAGGAGGGCGGCGCTAGTTGCCTGCAAAAACGCGACGGGTTCGTGGCACGAATCCTGAATTTGGACGGCCCAGAAGGACGGACCCAATGGCTGACACGAACCGTCTCGCAGTTACGCAGGTGCAGAAGGTGGTCGTCGTTGACGGCAACGCCGAAGTCCTGAACATGCTCGAAGCCGTCCTGGACGCCGGGCGCTACGACATGGTGTTCGTGGAATCCAGCAATAACGCCTATACGCAGATCAAGAAGGTCATTCCCAACCTGGTGATCGTCTGCGCGCGCATCGAACACCTCGAGGCCTTCCAGCTCCTCACGATGCTGAAGCTCGATCCGGAAACCAGCGACATTCCGGTCCTCACCTATACGACGGAGTACGAAGGCCAGGATCTCGAGGGCGTGATCTCGCAGATGGCGGAAGAAGAAGAGGAACTGCCGCTCACGAGCCGGCCGGCCCTGCCGATGAACTGACGGAGGGCGCGGGCGTCAGCCTGTGCGCGTGCTATAGTCCGCCCCGTGCAGGGCGCCAACAAACGCGACGCCGAGCGCATCCCCATCCTCGGGGAGCTGCACGGCGAAGTGATGGTCTTCCAGCCGATGCTGGTGCGCGACGTCAGCAGCGGCGGCGTCACCGTCGAGACGCGCTTCCCTCTCCAGATCGATTCCCTTCACGACGTTCGCCTCACACTCGGACCCCGATCGATTGTCGTCAAGGGACGGGTCGTCCATTCACGCATCAGCGACCTCGATCAGGATGCCGTGGCGTACCGGACCGGACTCGAGTTCGTCGAGCCGTCTCAGGCCGTGCTGGGCGCGATTGTGGAGTTTCTGAAGGCCGTGAAAGCGAACCGCAGCGGCGTCTAGCCGCACGGCGTAGAGGCGGACCCTCAGGTCCGCCTAACGAACCTTCAGGTGCTCGAGGTAATCCCCCGAGTGAATCCGCTCGGCGCGGCCGAGCGGCGCGTTGTAGAAATACACCCAGGCATCGGCCTCGCGCCCGCCCTCGAGCGTCACCGGTGTCAGCGACCGGATGTACAGGTTGCTCTCCGGCTCATCGCTCCGGCATCCCTCGAATTCATCCAGGAGCGGCAGCACGATGGCCGGGTGGGTCATGCGGTACAGCTCGCCCCAGGCGCGCGCGTCGGGTGTCGGCACGGCGGCCGGGTAGATGCCGAGGTCGAAGAGCGCCGCCGCGATTGTCCCCCGCCCATCGTAGACGAGATGTTCGTCTACACGGATCCGCCCGGTCCAATTAAATGGACGCATCAGCGTGCCGTAGAAGAACACCAGGTCCGTCATTGCGGGATCAACAGCTCTGACGGGGTTACGCCGGGCGGCGGGCTGATGTTTACTGATAGACGCTACAGTCGGACCCTACATGCCGCGAAGGCCCAGCGCGGCGGCTTCGACCCGCATGAACGCGATGACGTTGGCCACGTGCTCCTCAAGTGGCAGACCGAGCTCCCCGGCGCCGCGGCGCAGGTCGTCGCGCGACACCGCGCGCGCAAAGGCTTTGTCTTTGATCTTCTTGAGTACCGATGGCGCTTCGAGGTCGAGGATGCTCTTCGACGGCCGGACAAGCGCGGCGGCCGTGACGAATCCGGCCATTTCGTCGCAGGCGTACAGCGTCTTCTCGAGACGGCTCTCCCGCGGCGTGTTGCTGTAGTCGGCGTGCGACAGGATGGCGCGCGTCACCCACGCCGGGTACCCGCGCCGCTGCAGCTCCTCACATCCGCGATACGGATGATCGTCGAGCGAGGGAAACCGCTCGTAGTCCATGTCGTGCAACAGCGCGACGACGCCCCACGCCTCCTCGTCCTCGCCGAGCGTCCGGGCGTAGCCCCGCACGGCGGCCTCGACCCCCAGTGCGTGTTTCCGAAGGCTCTCCCCCGTCGTCCACTCGGTCAGCAGCTGCCAGGCTGCGGGGCGGGATAACGCGAAGTCGTTCACGCTTCTAGCTTCTCACTGCTCGGTTCGTGTTCATGTTCGGGTTCGCGGCCAGCTGGAGTCCCCGGTCAATCACCGCCTGCGCCTTCTCGGTCAGCTCGTACCGCGCAAGGTCACCGGGATCCACGAAGATCGCATCCTCGACATCCGACCCCGCCGCAAGCGTTCCGCGGGTTGGCCAGCACAGATAGTCGACGAGCACGAAGTGATACTGCACGCGCTTCTCCTCATCGAGCATGATGCGGTCGAACACCTCGATGACCGGCCCGACCCGGACGTCGAGACCCGTCTCTTCCTGCATTTCGCGCGCGAGCCCCGCTTCGAGCGTTTCCCCGATCTCGAGCGTGCCGCCGGGCAGGCTCCAGCGGCCGGCGAGCGGCTCGTATCGCCGCTTGACCAGCAGCACGCGGCCATCCTGAACGATCACGGCGCCGACGCCGACGATGGGGCGGGCGGGGTACTGGCGTGAATCGTTCACACTTCTACGTTCTTGCTGCTCGGTTCGTGTTCATGTTCGGTGTTCATACACCCATGACCTTCACGACGACCCGCTTGCGGCGCTGGCCGTCGAATTCCCCGTAGAACACCTGCTCCCACGGACCCAGATCGAGCGTGCCCTTCGTGATTGGCAGCATGACCTGGTGGCCCATGAGCGTGCGCTTCAGATGCGCATCCGCGTTGTCTTCGCCCGTCTGATGATGTCGGTAGTCCTTGCCCGCCGGCGCCAGCTTCTCCAGCCAGACCTGGAAGTCGTGGATGAGGCCATCCTCCCAGTCGTTCACGAAGACCGAGGCCGTGATGTGCATGGCGGACACGAGCACCATGCCTTCGGCGACGCCGCTCGCGCGCACGATCTCCGCGACCTGATCGGTGATGCGCACGATCTCCTGCTTCTTCTTCGTCTCGAACCAGAGATAGTCCGTCAGTGTTTTCATCGAAATCCCTGTAGCGCGCAGGCTTAAGCCTGCGCTCTACGTCAGCGCCAGTGACGCATCGGCATTGATATCGAGCGAGCCGACATAGCCGGACCGGAACCGGCGAAGACCCGCTGCGGCAATCATCGCGGCATTGTCGGTCGACAGCGAAAGGCCTGGCACGGCGACGGGGATCCCGCGCGCGGCGCCGCGAACGACGGCGTCAGCGCGCAGGCGGCTGTTGGCCGAGACACCGCCGGCAATGCCGACGCTGTGCGCGTCATACCATCGCGCCGCGTCGAACAACCCGTCCAGCAGCGACTCGACAACGACCCGCTGGAAGCTGGCGGCAATGTCGACGACATCCTTGCGTGGCAGCGGATCGGCCTCGGCCAGTCCCAGCTCTCCGCGCCGCAGCGTGACATACCGCAGCACCGACGTCTTCAGACCGCTGAAGCTGAAATCGCGGCGGCCCGGCAGCTCCGGGGCGTTGCGATCGGCGTGCTTCAGCCGCGTCTTGGGAAACCGCACCGCCGTGTCGTTCCCTTCGCGGGCGACGCGATCGATCGCCGGCCCTCCCGGATACCCGAGTCCGAGCAGCTTCGCAATCTTGTCGAACGCTTCCCCCGCCGCATCGTCCCGTGTCCGCCCCAGCAGCTCGTACCGGCCGCGGGCCTCCACGCGATAGAGGCTGGTGTGCCCACCCGAGACGACGAGGATCACGGCGGGCAGCGGCAGCTCGCCATGGTCGAGGACGAGCGATTCGATGTGGCCGGCCAGGTGGTGCACCGGGATGAGCGGAACCCCGCGCGCCCAGGCGAGCGACTTGGCAAACGAGAGCCCGACGAGCAGCGAGCCCACGAGGCCCGGCCCCTGCGTGACCGCAATCGCGTCGTACCGATCCGCCTGCGCCTCGGCCAGCGCCCTCTCGACGACGCCGCAGATGTCCCGCACGTGCTGGCGCGCCGAGAGCTCGGGGACGATGCCGCCCCACTCGCGATGGATGTCGGCCTGCGACGCGATGATGTTGGATTTGACGCGCCAGGGACGCGTGGGGTGCCCCGTTTCATCGACGACCGCGGCGGCCGTTTCGTCACAGGACGTCTCGATGCCTAGCACGATCATGGAGTTCACGCTGCTCGGTTCTCGCTTCCCGGTTCGTGTTCAGGTTCAGGTTCGGTTCGGGGTTCGACACAGCTCGCGCAGCGAGCTGTCGTACGGCGCCCGCGCGATACCGCGCTCGGTGATGATCGCCGTCACGAACTTCGCGGGCGTGACGTCGAACGCCGGATTCCTGATATGTGCGGCCGCGGGCGTCAGCTGGGACGAGCCGACGTGCGTCACCTCACGCGCGTTGCGCTCCTCGATGGGGATGCCGCTGCCGTCGGCCGTCTTGAGGTCGATCGTGGAGATGGGCGCCGCGACATAGAACGGGATGCCGTGCTCTTTGGCGAGCACAGCCACCGGATAGGTGCCGACCTTGTTCGCGACGTCGCCGTTGGCGGCGATGCGATCGGCGCCGACCACGACAAGGTCGATCTGGCCGCTCCGCATGATGCTGCCGGCCATGTTGTCGGTGATGACGGTCGTGTCGATACCGTCCTTCACCAGCTCCCAGGCGGTCAGCCGGGCGCCCTGAAGAAACGGCCGCGTTTCGTCGGCAAGGACCGCGATTCGCTTGCCCTGCTCGACCGCGGCGCGAATGACGCCGAGGGCCGTCCCGTATCCGGCGGTGGCGAGCGCGCCGGCGTTGCAGTGGGTCAGGATCGTCGCCGCCTCCGGGACCAGTGAGGCGCCGTGCGCGCCCATCGACCGGCAGCTCGCCACGTCGTCATCGTGGATCTTCACCGCCTCGGCCTCGAGGCGGTCGGTAATCTCGCCGACCGACGCGCCCGCCTGCGCGGCCTCGGCGAAGGTTCGCTTCATACAGTCGATGGCCCAGAACAGGTTCACCGCCGTGGGGCGGGTGGCCGCCATGAGGGCGCATGTCTTCTGGAACTCCGTCGCGAACTGCTTCGTTCCAGTCGCCTTGCTCTTCCGCATCCCCAGTGCGATGCCCATCGCCGCCGCCACGCCGATGGCCGGCGCGCCGCGGATGATCATCGTCTTGATCGCCCTGGCCACGTCGTTCGCCGTCCTGCAGGTGACATAGATCTCGGAGGCGGGAAGCTTCCGCTGATCGATCATGACGACTGAGTCGCCCTTCCATTCAATTGTCGGGAGCATTGGGCTGATTGTACCGCGGGGGTGATTGCGCTTAGAGCAGCCGCGCGTCGAAGGGAATCGGCAGGAGCGCGCTCAGTCGATGACGGCCGGTTTCGCGGCGCAGATTCGCGAGGATGACTTCGAGATCGCCGCCGAACTCCCACAGAATCTGGCGGCAGGCGCCGCAGGGCGGGGTGGGAGCGCTCGTGTCCGCGACAATCACGATGCGCCGGAACCTTCGGTGCCCGTCCGACAGGGCTTTGAACATCGCCACGCGTTCGGCGCAGATCGTGAGGCCGTACGTCGCATTCTCGATGTTGCAGCCGGTAATGACAGTTCCGTCCGCCGTTTCCAGAGCGGCACCGACCTTGAATTTCGAAAAAGCCGCGCGCGCGTGACGTCTCGCCTGTCGCGCGGCCCTGATCAGCTCAGAGTCGTTCAATGATGCCCTCGAGCAGCGAAACGAAGGCGCCGCGGACGCGGCGCGCGGTCTCGAGCACTTCGTCATGCTGCAGCGGCTGCGGCAGGATGCCGGCGGCCATGTTGGTGATGCAGGAAATCCCGAGCACCTCGACGCCCATGTGACGCGCAGCAATGGCTTCGGGCACCGTCGACATGCCGACGGCATCCGCGCCGCTGGTACGGAGATACCGGATCTCCGCCGGGGTCTCATAGCTCGGGCCCTGAAGCGCGGCATAGACGCCGTGGGTCACCGCCACGCCCCGCGCCTTCGCGGCGGCCTCGGCGAGCGCCCGCAGGCGCGTCGAGTAGACCTCGGTCATGTCAGGAAATCGCGGCCCCAGCCGATCGTCGTTCGGCCCGACCAGCGGGTTCGTCCCCATCAGGTTGATGTGGTCGTCGATGATCATCAGCGCGCCCTGCGCAAAGCCCGTATTGATGCCGCCCGCGGCGTTCGTCAGGATGATCTGCCTGACGCCGAGCCTCCCCATGACGCGCGTGGCAAAGACGACCCTCTCCAGGCCGTGCCCCTCATAGACATGGGCCCGTCCTGCCAGCGCGGCCACCCGCTTTCCCGCGACACCGCCCGCGACGGTTCCCACGACGAGGCGCCCGGCATGACCGACGACTTTCGATGCGGGCCAATGCGGCAGATCCTCGTACGGGATCGACACCGCATCGGTCAGCGTGTCGGCAAAGTCTCCGAGACCCGAACCGAGGACGATCGCCGTCTGCGGCAACGCACCGCATCGGGACCGCACGGCGGCGGCTGCCGCTTCCACCTGGTCGAACGTCGAGGCGTCAGCCATCACAGCAGCATGGAGGCGAGACAGGCGTTCACCAGCGTCGCGATGAAGCCCGCCAGGAGCGCCCGCGTCCCGAGCCGCGCCAGATCGCCACGCCGGTTCGGCGCCATCGCCCCGATGCCTCCCAGCTGGATGCCGATCGAGGCGATATTGGCAAACCCGGTGAGCGCAAATGTCGCCAGCGTATAGGAGCGGTCGCTGATCACGCCGCGATACTCGCCCGTCAGCTTTACGAACGCCACGAACTCATTGGCCACGAGCTTGGTGCCGAGCAGATCGGCGAGCTCAGGGATGTCGGCAGACGGGACGCCCATGAGAAAGGCGACCGGCGCAAAGACGACGGCGAAGATGGACGCGAGGGTCAGGCCGGGCCGGATCGCCCCCAGGAGGAAATCGAACAGCGCGATGAACGCCAGAAACGCGATCAGCATCGCCGCGACGTTGACGGCCAGCATCAATCCATCCGACGCACCCGCCGCGGCGGCGTCGATGGCGTTGACGTGCAGCTTCTCGACATTGACCGTCGCCGTCCCCGATGTCTCAGGCTGTTCGAGCTCCGGCAGCAGCAGCTTCGAGAGGTACAGGCCGCACGGGGCCGCCATCACGCTCGTCGTCAGGATCGCGACCGGATCCGCGCCGAGCGCGATGTACACCGCCATGACGCCGCCCGAGATGGTCGCCATGCCGCCGACCATCATGGCGAGGAGCTCGGACTGCGTCATCCGGGGGACGAACGGCTTGACGATGATGGGCGCCTCGGTCTGGCCCATGAACACGTTGGCGGCTGCGGAGAGCGTCTCGGCGCCGCTCGTGCGCATCACGCGCATCATCAACCGCGCCATCACCCGGACCACGAACTGCAGCACGCCGAAGTAATAAAGGACGGTGAAGACCGACGAGATGAAGATGATCGTGGGCAGCGCGACGAACGCGAAGATGAACCCGTTTTCGGGCCCCCAGGACTTGCCGAGGATTTCGGGGTTGGCGAGCGGTCCGAAGACGAATCGCGATCCGGCGTCGGTGAACTGCAGGAACCGGCTGACGCCGGCGCCGATGGCGCTGAAGACGTCGTAGAACGGCCGCCGGCCGCCGACTTCCAGCTTCAGGATCAGCAGGGCCAGGCCGAGCTGCAGCGCCATCCCCCACCCGACGGTGCGCCAGTTCACCTGGCGCAGGTTCGGCGAGAACACGGCGACGATGGCGATGAAACAGAGCGCGCCCGCCGCCGCCTGCGGCCGGAACAACCCCATCGTTCCGAATACCCAGGCGACCGCGCCCAGCACGAGGACGGCGGCTATCGCCGCCAGCCGCAGCGTCCTGCCATTCTCCATGTGTCCCCTTACGCCACCCGTCCGAGGACGAGCGGCTTCACCGCCGGTGGATCGGAGGCGATATGGATCGCCTGTTCCGCGAACGCCACCGCCTGCGCGAGTCCGCGCGCGTCGTTGTACAACAACTCGAGGACGGTGTCGCCAGCGCGGACCGCGTCGCCCGGCTTCTTCGAAATCATCACGCCGGCGCCATGATCGACGCGGTCCTCGACGCGCTCGCGGCCCGCGCCGAGCGCCATCGACGCACGGCCCACGAGGTCCGCCTTCAGCGCCGCGATGTAACCCTCCCGCGGCGCGGTCACCGCCTTCCGCCTGGCCGCCGCGGGCAGACGGCTGTAGTCATCGACGACCGCGCCGTCGCCGCCCTGGGCCTCGATCATCGCGCGGAGCGTGGCGAGGGCGGCGCCCGACGCGATGGCGCCGCGCAGCGCAGCGTCGGCCGACGCCTCGTCGAACCGCCCGGACAGCACGAGCACGCGGGACCCGAGCGCGCCGACGACCGCGACAAGATCCGCGGGGCCCCGGCCCTTGAGCGTTTCGATGCACTCGATGATTTCGACCGCGTTGCCGACGGCCAGGCCGAGCGGAGCGTCCATGTTGGTGATCACGGCTTCCGTACGGACGCCGCCCTGGCTGCCGATGGCCACAAGGGCGCGCGCCAGCTCGCGCGCGTCCTTCTCCGACTTCATGAAGGCCCCGTCGCCGCACTTCACGTCGAGCACGAGCGCGTTCCCGCCTTCCGCCAGCTTCTTGCTCATGACCGACGCCGCAATGAGCGGCACGCTCGGGACCGTCGCGGTGACGTCGCGCAAGGCATACAGCCGCTTGTCCGCCGGTGCGAGGGAGGCCGTCTGCCCGATGATGCTGGTCCCGACGGTCCGCAGGACCCGCTTGAATTCCTCGACGGTCAGCGCCGTGCGGTAGCCCGGAATCGATTCGAGCTTGTCGAGCGTCCCGCCGGTGTGCCCGAGCCCGCGTCCGGACATCTTAGGGACGACGACCCCGCACGCCGCGGCGATCGGGGCGAGGATGATCGAGACCTTATCGCCGACACCCCCGGTGCTGTGCTTGCCGACCTTGATGCCCTCGATATCGGAGAGGTCGACGCGATCCCCGGACCGGACCATGGCGTCGGTCAGCCACCCGGTCTCCTGGTCGGTCATCCCCCGCAGCACGATGGCCATGAGCAGCGCGGACGCCTGATAGTCGGGAATCGAGGCCGTCGTCACACCGCTGACAAAGCGGTCGATGTCCTCGCGCGACAGCGCGTTTCCATCGCGCTTTTTCGCGATGACGTCGACAAAATTCATGGAAGAGCGCCCAGTATAATCACATTCCGATGGCCCCCCCGCCGGCGGTCACGCCGATGTCACCGGAGCAGAGCGCGGCGCTCGCGGAGTTCGCGCGGGCGTGCCGCACCGCAGCACGGTCGGTCTCGCTCTACCCGGCGACCCACCCCTCCATCCAGGCCTCGCTGGCGCGGGTGATCACGAGCGGCAACCGGCTGGTCGCGGCGGGCGACCTTATGATGACCGTTCACCCGGACACGCTGGTGATCGACGGCCGCACCCCGGAGAAACCGGATGGCGCGGTGGTGGAGCTCGCGCAGATCATGCACGACAGGCTCGTCGGCGCGCTCCGCCTGGAGGCCGGCGCCGACGTGCACGACTGGCACGCCCTGCTGCTGTTGTTCACCAGGCCGCCGGAAGAGCTCATGGCGGAGGGCGGGATCAGCAAGGTCTGGGCAGCCTCGGGACGCGGGCATTTCGACATCCGTGAAATCGATTACGCCGAAGTGCTGCGCGAGCGCGCCGGCGGCGACGGCACGCAGTGGGACGCGATCATCGCGTACTGCCTCCAGGGCGGCAGCGGGGCGCTCGACGAGCACGGCCTGCAGTCCGTGCTGTCCATGCTCGGCGACAGCACGCGCTTCGGTGAGTTCCTCGAGCGGCTGCAGGGCGCGGACACAGGCGACGGTCCTATAAGCGCCAAGGCGGCGGCGCTGATTACCCTCGTGCAGCGCATGCTCGAAACCACCTCGCAGTGGCCGAAGGCGCAGGGCGAGGATGTCGTCCTGCAGACCGCGGCTGATGCCGTCTCGAAGCTGACACCGGAGATGCTGCTCGGGCTCGTCCGGCAGACCCAATCCGAGGACAAGGACCACGCCCAGGTGGCCACGGCGGTGGTCAATCACATCAAGGACGACACGATCGCCTCGTTCGTCGCCAACTCCGTCGTCAACGCGCATGGCGCGTCCGAGCGGCTGGCGCAGGCGTTCGAGGCGCTGGTGCCTGAGATCGAGCGCAAGGAGCGGCTGCTGAGCGTGGCGCGCCGAAGAAGCCGAGGAGACGCCCCTCGGCCAGGAAACCAACTTTGGCGAGCTGTGGCAGTCGGCGGCGCAGATGCTGACGTCGTACTCGGACGAGCCGTTCGTGTCACAGGAATACGCCCGCGAGCTCTCGGGGGCGCGGCGCCAGGCGATCGACGTCGAACGGGTGTCCGACGATCCGCCTGAGCGGATTCAGGCCTGGCTGTCCACAATCACCGATCACGCCGTCAAGGACCTCGACCTCCAGCTCCTCTTCGATCTGCTCCAGGTGGAGGACGACCCATTCGCCTGGACCGAGGTCGCGCGGACCGTCATCGGGCAGATCGAGCGCCGGATTCTCGCGGGAGATTTCGAGACGGCGCAGAAGCTGACGTTCGCGATCGTGCGCGATGCCGGCGGCGACGGCCGCGCCTCGCTCCAGCCGGCGGCCGACGCCGTCATGGAAGCGCTTATCGGCGGAGCCTTCGTCCGGAACCTGGTGGTCTATCTCCGCAAGGCGGGAGAGACCGCCGATATCGAGCCGGTGAGCCGCCTGTTCCACACCGTCGGCACCCGCATCGTGCCCCGGCTCACCGATGCGCTCGTCTCCGAAGACAACACCCGTGCGATTCGACGGCTCCGTGAGCTGCTGTTCGGATTCGGCGCGGCCGGGCGCGAGTCGGTCGAGCGGCTGAAGCTGTCGCCGAACCCGGCGGTCAGGCGCACGGCCATCGACCTGCTGCGCATGTTCGGCGGCGAGGAAGCGCTCGTCGAGCTGACCACGATGCTCGAGGACGCCGACCCGCAGGTGCAGCGGGAGGCCGTGCGGGCGATCATCCACACCGGTTCCCCAGAGGCATTCGCCGTGCTGCAGCGCGCGCTGACATCGGGCGGTGCGAGCAGCTCGATTCTCCAGGAGCTCCTGGGCATGCGCGACGACCGTGTCGTGCCGCTCCTCTGCTCGGTGCTGACGCGCGACGTTCCGCGGGGACCGGCGATCGAGACGCATGCGCAGATCATCGAGGCGCTGGGCGGGCTGGGGGATCACGCCGATTCCGCGCAGGCGCTGCGCACCGTGCTCCATCGCGGCCAGTGGTGGGCGCCGTTTCGCACCGCCGCGCTCCGGAAGCTGGCGGCCGCGGCGCTTCGGCGGATCGGCACGCCGGCGACACTGGCGATCCTCGCAGAAGCCGCGAAAACCGGCAGCCGCAGCGTGCGCGCCGTGGCGCGGGCCCACACGCGCGTCGCGCCGCCCCGTCAGCGGCAGCACGTATGAGCGCGCAGCAGAAAGCCAAGATCGCCGAGGAAGTCCTGCGCCGCTTCGCGGCGGCACTGCGTTCCGTCCAGCTCTACGCGCCCGGGCACCCGCTCGTCGCCCGCAGCATCACGGCGTTCGGCGAAACGCTTGCCCTCATTCATGCGACGGCACCGTCCATTGCGATCGGCATCGTCGGCGACGACCTCGTCGTTGGCGATATCCCGGTGCCCCGCGCCGCCGAAAGCATGGGGCGGCTGATGCGGCAGCTGCAGGACGCAGGCATCGAGCGCGTCGTCATCGACCGTGGCGTGCCGCATCCCGAGCTGGCGCAGCTGGCGCAGTCCCTCGGCGGACGCGAGGCGAAGGAAGCGACAACAACGCTCGGCCGCCTCAAGTACATCCGCGTCGGCCGGCTGCAGGTCGACCAGCGGACCGACGTCCCGCAAGGCGATGTCGCGACATACCGCCGGCTGTACGACGACGCGGTCAACGTGGCACAGACGATGTGGGACAGCGCGAAGACGGAGGGCAAACCCGACGCCGACGCCGGCCTCGCGGTCGTCGACACGCTCGCCCAGGAGGTGTCCCAGAACCGCACGGCACTCCTCGCGTTAACCGCGCTGAAAAACTACGACAGCTACACGTTCACGCACATGGTGAATGTCTCGATTCTCACCATGGGCCAGGCCCGCGGCCTCGGGATGGAGGGCGCGCTGCTGCGCGAGGTGGGCCTCGCCGCGTTGATGCATGACATCGGGAAGGTCAAAACTCCGGGCGAGATTCTGAACAAGACCGAGAAGCTCACCGACAAGGAATTCGACATCCTGCGGCGCCACACGGTGGACGGGGCGGAAATCCTCCGCCAGACGCCGGAGATGCCGACGCTCGCGCCCATCGTGGCCTTCGAACATCATCTGCGGCTCGACGCGTCGGGCTACCCTGCGGGGGTGACTCGATCGTCCCTCAATCTGGCCACCATGTTGTGCGGTATTGCGGACGTCTACGACGCGATGCGGTCACAGCGCGTCTATCAGGAAGCGTTTCCAACCGACCGGATTCTGGCCGTGCTCCAGCGAAACGACGGCAAGCAGTTCGATCAGAACCTCGTGCGGCGCTTCTCCCAGCTGGTTGGCATCTATCCTGTCGGCAACCTGGTCCGATTGAACACGGGAGACGTCGCCGTCGTGCTCAAGACGTACGCGCCCGATCCGTACCGGCCGCGCGTACGGCTCCTGTTCGATTCGAAGGGCGCGCGCATCGATCGGCCGGTGGAGATCAGTCTGTGGGAAGCGCGGGAAGACGAGCCGCAGTCCATTGAGGCGCCGCTCGACCCGGCCGGCTACGACGTCGATCCGCTGACGTATCTGTAAGGTTCCCAAAGGGTGTAATGGCGAAGACGTTCGGTCCCACCACACGCGTACTCCTCTGCACGGCGGTTCTCGCGGCGTGCGCCATGAGCATCAACCAGGCACAGTCCGCCATCGATCGTGGCCTGCGGGCCCTCGATCCCCCGCGCGAACCGCGTAACGGCGCGCCGGACATCACCATCACCGGCGATCAGCCGTTCGTGCCCGGCAGCATCATCGTCAAGTTCAGGCCCGGAACCTCGCCCGACGCGCAGCGCATGGTCCTGGCGCAGGTGGACGGGGCGGCGGGCCGGCCGCTGAGTGACGCGGATTTCGACATCGTGTCCATCGACGCGAATGCGGATCCCGAAGCCGCGGCGCGCGAGCTCGAGGCGCAGCCCGATGTCGAGTACGCCCAGGCGCGCTACCGCGTCCATCCGAGGTTTACGCCGAACGATCCGCTCTACGCGCAGCAGTGGAACTACACCACGCTCGACATGGAGCGCGCGTGGGACATCAACCCGGGCGCGTCACCGGCGGTGGTCGTGGCGGTTCTCGATAGCGGCGTGGCGTACCGGTCCGCTGTCGTCCGTTACCAGGCTCGCGCGTTCACCCTCGACGGCGTGCCGTTCCGGTCGCTCGGCGTGGTGGACGTTCCGTTTGCAGCGGCTCCGGAGCTTGCCGGCCCCGATCGATTCGTCGCGCCTCGCGACTTCATCTGGGACACGACGCTGCCGTTCGACCTCGACGGCCACGGCACCCACGTGGCAGGAACGATCGGCCAGCTGACGAACAACAGCACGGGCGTCGCGGGAATGGCCTTCAACGTCCGCATCATGCCGGTGAAGGTCATCGCGAGCCTGTGGGACCTCATTTTCAACAGCCCCTTCCAGGGCACCGACGACGTGGTGGCGCGGGGGATTCGGTACGCGGCGGACAACGGCGCGGATGTCATCAACATGAGCATCGGCCGCACCGGTCCGGCGGCGCCGGTGATTCGCGAAGCGATCGCCTATGCCGTCGGGCGAGGCGTCTTCGTGACGGTCGCCGCGGGCAACGATTTCGAGTCGGGCAACCGCGTGGAGCGGTTGGCGGAGTTCGCGCCGGACATCGAGGGGATGGTGGCGGTCGGCGGCATCGGCCGCAACCGCGAGCGCGCCTTTTATTCGAATACGGGCAGTTACGTGGAGCTCGTCGCTCCGGGGGGCAACAGCCGCATCGGCGGCACGCCGGGCAGCATCCTCCAGCAGACCTACGATTTCGACGTGGTCGAGACCTATCTGCGCCGTCCTTCGCAATTCACCGCGCCCCGGTTTGATTCCTTCGCGTACGACTACCTCCAGGGCACGTCGATGGCGGCGCCTCACGTCTCCGGATTTGCCGCACTGCTCATCCAGCAGGGCATCACGAGCCCCGCCGCCGTCGAAGCGGCCATGAAGCGCTACGCGATCGA
Source organism: Candidatus Sulfopaludibacter sp. SbA3 (assembly GCA_945903265.1). Lineage (GTDB taxonomy): Bacteria > Acidobacteriota > Vicinamibacteria > Vicinamibacterales > UBA2999 > CAXNKG01. The sequence continues at coordinate 85,139 of CAMDNQ010000006.1, read as the reverse complement.
TCTGGGCCCGGCGGGACGCGACAATGAGTACGGCCATGGGCTCATCAACCCGCGGGCATCGCTCCGCGGACTGGGGCTGGCGCGATGAAGCGGCTTCTGATCTGCGCGATGTCTGCGGGAGTGCTCGGCCTGGCCACGACCGCGCACGCGCAGACGCCGGAGTTCATGCTTCGCGGGTTTGCCGACATCGGTTCGACAACGTTCACGGCCGAACGCAGTTTCGAAGCTGTCCTCGGTGATGCCGGCGGGCCGGTCTGGGGCGGGGGCGTTGAGGTCGTTCTCCCCTTCCAGATCTTCCTCGACGTGCGCGCCTCCCAGTTCAAGCAGACCGGCGAACGGGTGTTTCTGTATCAGGGGGAGCAGTTCAACCTTGGCATTCCGACGACCGTGACGATCACGCCGTTGACCCTGGTCGGGGGATATCGCGCCGATTTCGGATGGCGCGTCGTGCCGTACGGCGGCGGCGGCGTCGGATGGCATCGCTACCGCGAGACGTCACGCTTCGCCGAGGCGTCGGAGAACGTCGACGAGCGGTTCCAGGGGTATCACCTGCTCGGCGGCGCGGAGTTCGTCCTCACCCGATGGATCGGGACCGCCTTCGAAGCGGAATGGTCAACCGTCCCCGACGCCCTGGGCCGCGATGCGAACAGCGTGTCGAAGGAATTCAGCGAGACCGACCTGGGCGGCGTGACGTTCCGCGTCAAGATCGTGATTGGCAGCTGACACGGATTTCCGCCGCCGAGTGATGGCCGCCGTGCGGCGGATTCCGGCGGGACGCGTGGCCACCTATGGCGACATCGCGGCGCTCGCCGGCCGGCCGAGGGCCTGGCGCGCCGTCGGCAACATCATGCGGGGCGGCGGCCGCGGCGTGCCGTGCCACCGCGTGATCGGGGCATCAGGCGCCCTGGGCGGCTACGGCGGCAACCTCGAACTGAAACGGCAGCTGCTGCGAATGGAGGGGATTCACGTCGGCGTCCGCACAATCCGTCAGTTCAAGGACGTGCGATGGCCCTCTTCTCACCGATCAGCCACAAAGGGCACGAAGAAAAGCGCCGACGCCGAAGCGTAGTACGCGCCCTGGCGGAACGCATCTGCGGTTGTGTGAAAGGCAGGACCGTCCGGCAAGGCGACTATTACAGGGACGGCTCCCATGCGAATTGCTGTCGTCGGACTCGGCAAACTCGGCGCACCGCTGGCCGCGCTGCTGGCGAGCCACGGCCACGACGTGGTCGGTGCCGATAACAGCCCAGACGTCGTCGCGTTGCTGAATGACGGGCGAACACCAATCGACGAACCAGGGCTCGCCGCCCTGGTGCACGACCACCGCGGACGGCTCACGGCCACCACCGACACCGCCGCTGCCGTGGCGGAGGCCGACATGTCGTTCGTCGTCGTCCCGACGCCAAGCGCGTCGGACGGGACGTTTTCAAACCGGTTCGTCGTCGACGCGGTCACGGCCATCGGCCGCGGTCTTCGAGGCGGCAGCCGGTATCACGTCGTCGTCATCACCAGCACCGTGATGCCCCTGTCGACGGAGCGCGAGATCACGCCGGCGCTCGAAGCGGCGTCCGGACGGCGTGTCGGCGGCGACATCGGCCTGTGTTACAACCCGGAGTTCATCGCGCTGGGCAGCGTGCTCCATGACATGACCCATCCCGATCTCGTCCTGATAGGCGAATCGGACGCCCGCGCGGGTCGCATGCTCGAAGCGCTGCAACGGACCTTTATTCCCGCAGGCGCCGAGGTGCGGCGCATGGCCTGGGTGAACGCGGAGATCGCCAAGATTGCCGTGAATACGTTCGTGACCACCAAGATCTCCTACGCGAACATGCTGGCGGAGCTGTGCGAGCGGCTGCCGGGTGGCGACGTTGACGTCGTGACGACCGCCATCGGCGTCGACAAGCGCATCGGGCACAAGTATCTGCGCGGAGCGGTCGGCTACGGCGGCCCCTGTTTCCCGCGCGACAATGCAGCACTCGCGGCCGCCGCCCGGCAGGCGGGCGCACATGCCGACATCGCGGCGGCGACCGATGCCATCAACAGCCGCCAGGTCGAGCGGGTCGCGACGATCGTCAAGGCGCACGCGACGCCGGGACGCGAGCGCATCGGGATTCTCGGCCTGTCGTACAAGCCCGACACGCCCGTCGTCGAAGAAAGCCAGGGAGTGCAGCTGGCGAACAGGCTGATCGAGGAGGGATTCGCGGTCACGGCATTCGATCCGGCGGCGATGGAGGGCGCCAGTGCCCTGCTGGCGGCGCCCGTCGCGCGTGCGGAGTCGCTCGCGGAGTGCGTCGAAGCGTCAGATCTCCTCGTGTTGATGGTGGCCTGGCCGGCGTTCGGGAATTTGAGCGAGGTGTTGCGCAGCGGGGGGCAGCGCCGGCGGCGGACCGTCATCGACTGCTGGCGGCAGCTGTCGCCGGAGAACCTGGACGGCGTAGCCGACCTGGTCTATCCAGGCAGATCGCCCGCGGGTCAGGCCGATCAGATCTCGCGATAACTAATCAATCGGATGCCGTAGGCAAAGCGGCTCCACCATTCCTGTTCCAGGAGAGCCGTCTCGTCGGCGTACTCCGGGCTCCCCGGGTGCACCATCAGCTCGATGACGCGGCCCGGCGGTGTGTCCAGAAATCCCTGGCTCTGCATCGTCCGGAAATCGGTGAAGGCGTCGGCGGTCCGCGTGGCGACGTAGCGGCGCAGCAGGAAGTTCCAGGCCTTCTTCTTTGCCAGCAGCGTCGTGGCCGGCCGATCGGAAGGCCTGTACAGGTTCTTGCTGATTCGCACCCGCCTGATCCCGCTATCGGACTGGACGGCCTTCAACGTGCTGAAGAGCGACGGGATCGTATGGCTGTGGTGATGGGAATCGATATGGGTAATCTCGACGCCGAGATCCCTGAGCCTTCCAATCTGCGCGTTCCATTCGCGGCGGACAGCGTGCCTCACCGCAGACGAGAGAGCGACAGCCCTGATGCGTCCGTTGAAGCGTCCGCCTGCATCGAGGAGCGGGCCAAGATTGCGGTCCCCAGTCAGCGGCGCGAACTCCGTGAGATTGAGGTGAATCCCACACGAGGCAGACGGAATGCCGCGCATCTCGCGTGCAGCCGCGGCCGTCGCCGGCGCATTGGCGAGGAGCGTTGCCGACGTCACGCGCCCGGTTTCCATCAACCGGAATATCTCCGCATTGACGGCTGCCGACAGGCCGAGATCGTCGGCGTTGACGACGACCCTGACCGCTGACGGCATCAGGTTGCGCGCACGTCGAGCGCGGAACACAACACGTCGCCCTGCGCTTCCGTCATGTTCCAGCGCGCCGGGTCAAGACGCACACCCGCAGGTGCCTTGAGATAGACCTTGCTCCCGCCCAGATGCACGAACCCAGCGCGTCGCAGGCAGCTCACAAGCACTGGATCGCTGGTCTGAATTTCGAGGATCTCGGCGGCCTCCGCCCTGGCACTCTGGACCGCGTGCGCCATCAATTGGAGCAGGGCGCCGGCGGAGGGATCATCCAGGTGAAAGTCCAGGAGCGATGCCGCCCGCAACGCCGGCAGCCACATCGGCACCGTGGTTGAGGGCCGATCTGCCAGCCGGATAACGCTGTAACCCACGAGAACCCCGCCGTTCCGGATCTCATAGGCACGGAGCGCAGGACTGTACGCCAGCACCCAGTTGAGGTCACGCGACCCACGGATCATGTGGTCGCCTCCGCGGGAGGCCAGCAGATCGTCGAGGCCGCTCGAGAAACGCTCGACAGCCAGAAACGCAAGGTTCGTTTCGGCCGCGGGGCGGCGCAGCCGATAGTAGAGCCTGGCTAATGGGTCGAACGCCGACGAAGCGCCAGACACATACGGCGCGCCACGGAATGCGATGTCGATCAAGGGCCGCGTGCTCGCGAAATACACGTACCGCACCAGCGGACCGAGCGCCGTGAAGCCGGCGCGCGCATACAGAGCCATGGTCTCTGGCCTGGGCCCGCCCGATGCCATTGCTGCGCCGGACGCACTCAATATGCGAAGCAGCATCATCCCCCCTGCACCGCCGGCCCGCCATTCGGGATCGAGGGCGAACCCCCGGAGCGCACCGCTGCGGACCATCTTCCCGCCGATCAGCAGCTCCACGGGGATCGAACGGAGGGCCCCGACGACGCGCCGGCCGGCCACCGTCAGGACGATGACGAGATCCTCGGGCCGTCCTCTCGGGTTGTCGCGCAGAAACTCGATCCAGCGGGGCCCGGCGTCGGCAAGGTAGCCGCCCGGATCGTCGAACACCGTCAGGCCTTCGGGATCGTCGAGAAGCTGCCGGAGCGTGCAGCTGACAATCTGCGGATCCGGCATGCCTAGCCAGCCGGCGCGTCGGATGCCCGGTTGCGCTGCTTCTTGAATCGATCGCCGTGTTGCGGGGCCGACGTGAAAATAATCTTGAGCGGCACCTTGAACGGCTCGAGACGCTCGGCACACAGCCGCTTGATCGCGGCTCGCAGCGTGCCGTCGGGAGTGTCGTCGGCCTTGCGGACGCTCGCACAGACGATATGGCCGACGATCGGGTTTTTCTCGCCGTACACGGTGACTTCGGCCACCGACGGCAGGCTCTGGATCACATTTTCCACCTCGGTCGGGTGGACTTTCTCGCCCCCCACATTGATCAGTTCCGAGCCGCGGCCGTGGATCTGCATGTACTCACCGTCGACCGTCACCAGATCTCCGGTATCGAACCAGCCGTCATCGGTGAACGGACTGTCGGCGTTCAGGTAACCGAGCATCGCAGACTCCGCCCGAATCTGGAGAATGCCGTCAACGACCCGGGTCTGGAACCCCTCGCCGCCGATTCTGACCCACGTCGATGAGGAATCGCGGGACTTGGAGCGCAGGATTCCCAGCTCGGACAACCCGTACGTCTGCTGCAGCGTGACGTCCGGCAGGATCTCCGCAAGCCGTCTGAGCGTGGTGTCCGGCATCGGCTCGGTGCCGTAGCTCACGACCTTGAGGCTCGACAGGTTATGACGCCGGTACGCCTCGCTGAGAAGCATCAGATTGATGAAGGTCGGCGACGTGGGCAGCAGCTCGGCCGCGGAGCGCTCCACGGCGGCAAGCACGGAATCGGGCGTTCGATCGGGCACGACGACCAGCGTCCCCCCGTTCGACAGCGTGTGCAGCATCGTGTTGACCCCTCCGATGTGGTCGAACATCAGGAAGGCGATGGTGCGCAGCCGGCGACGGCGGACCTTGAATTTCTCGAGGATGGGCACCATATCGTGCACCGCCGCCTTGCTCTGGCCTGTCGATCCGGACGAAAAGAGCACGAGCCCGGGATGCTGTCGGCGGCGAAGCTCCGCATACAGGGGATGCGCAGGCGCCCCGGGCAACGGCGCGATGACAGGGTTGTCGGCTGTGTCGAAGGTAATCGAGGCCGTCGCCTGCGCAATGCGCAGACGCTCCTCGCGGTGAGCAGCGGCGGCACTCGCCATAGGCACCACGACGCACTCCCGCTCGAGCAGGGCGAGGAATGCCCCGATCGCGCCCGGCGAAAAGTCTCCGACCAGGGCAACGACATCGCCTGGCCTGATTCCATGGGTGTCGAGGTCGTGCGTCCATCGTGCGAGCCGCGGAGCCAGTGAGGCGTAGGTCGCTGGCGCATCCTTCCAGAGAATCCAGGGTTCGTTCGCGTACTCGTGCGAGACCTCCCGGAGGAAGTCGATGACCACTCAAAATCCCCCGAGATAGACGACCTGCCCCGTGACGAAGCGGCTCTCGGGCCTGGCGAAAAACTCCACGACGTTGGCCACATCGGGGACCTCCGCCCATTCCTGAATGTGCTGACGGGCGATGAGGGCGTCCATCCGGGCCGGAGGGACGCCGGCGACGAGATCCGTCCGGATCGGTGAGGGCCCGACCGCGTTGACGGTGATGCCCCAGGGCGCAAATTCCTTCGCGAGGATCCGGGTCAGCATCTCCACGGCCGCCTTCGACGCCGCGTACAGCGACTCGCCTTCGAGCCTGAGCGGCACCGCGACCGTCGAGAAGTTGACAATGCGGCCGAAGCCCGCGCGGCGCATGACCTTCGACGCTTCGCGGCACAGGAGAAAAGTGCCGAGCACGTTCGTGTCGAAGATCCGGTGGACGGTCTCGATGGGCGTGAGCACCGCATGATTCATCGCCGCCACGCCGGCATTGTTCACGAGCAGGTCGACCGGGCCGCACGATTCCTGCGTTGTGTGGAACATCCGCGTGACGGCGGTCTCGTCGGCCACGTCCAGCGTGAAATGACGATAACGCGCGTGCGAGCGGTCGGCCTGCTGCCGGCTGCACCCGACGACGGTATCGCCCTGGTCGAGGAAATGAGTGACGAGCCCGGCGCCGATGCCGCGGCTGGCGCCGGTCACGAGGACGACGCGCGGGCTACCCACCCTGGTTCACGCCCAGCAGCTCCACGATGTACTCCGCCAGGGTGGCCACGTTGCGGAACGGGCTGGAGCGCCGCGACATGGCTCGATCGTCGGCCAGCGACACGGCCGCGTCGAAATCCGCCTGGATGCGGCCCTCGACGTCGAGGATCAGCGAGACCAGGCCGAGCGAGTCGAGGCGTCCGCCTTCACCGAAGAGCACGGTGGCCGGCGACTTCTCGAGCTGCCGGGATGCGGGAGCCAGCGCGTTGAATTCATCGATCGCCTGATAAATCGACGCGATCACCCGCTGCATAGGTATCGACATGGTCTGGAATTCGTGGATTATACGCCCCCACCGTCAGCCTATCGCCATCAGATCGAACTGCTCGTGATGGAGCTGGGCGTCCGGCCGGATCGCAATCTCGCGCCCGATCGCCTGCCGGAGATCCTTGAAGACCGCGCGCTCTTCATCCCGCAGCGCCCGGGCAATATCCGGATTCACCCGCAGCACGAGGCTCTGACCGTCGAGGTCCGGGCTGATCTTCTTCACCTCGGACAGGATCTCGAAGCAGATCGTCGAGCTCGACTTGATGACGGCGCTTCCGGCGCAGTACGGACAGGGCTCGGTCATCACGCGCTCGAGACTCTGCTTTACGCGCTTTCGCGTGATGATGACGAGACCGAAGTCGGACACCTGCAGCGTCTTGGACGGGGCCCGATCCTTTCGCAGCTCCTGCTCGACCGTCTGGAAGACCTTCTGCCGGTTCTTCTTGTCCTCCATGTCGATGAAGTCGAGGACGATGATGCCGCCCAGGTCGCGCAGCCGGATCTGCCGGACGATCTCCTTCACCGCCTCGAGGTTCGTCTTGAGGATCGTGTCCTCGAGCCGGCCCGCGGTCTTCTTGCCGACGTAGCGCCCCGTGTTCACGTCGATGGCGACGAGCGCCTCGGTCTGGTTGATGACGATGGAGCCGCCGGATTTCAGCCACACCTTGCTGCGCAGCGCGCGATCGATTTCCGCCTGGACGCCGTACTCCTCGAGAATCGGATAGTCCTTTTCGTACAGCTTCACCCGCGACGCCAGCGGCGGCATGATCCGCTCGACCAGCTCGCAGATGCGGCGGTACTCGGTCTCGTTGTCAATCCGAATGGCCGTGAAGTCCTCGGTCAGCAGGTCGCGCAGGAGCTTGGCCACCAGGCTCTGCTCCTGGTACACGACGGCGGGCGCCTTGGACGACTCGGAGCGGTCGCGAATCTCCGTCCAGACTTTGTGGAAGTAATTCAGGTCCGAGAGGATGTCTTCCGTCGGACGGCCGGCCGCGGCGGTGCGGATGATGACGCCGCCGGTAAAGCCATGCTGCTCGCGGAACCCCCGGACGATGCCGCGAAGGCGGCTGCGCTCGTCGCGCGACTCGATCTTGCGGGAGACGCCGACGTGATCGACCGTCGGCATGAACACCAGGAAGCGGCCCGGCATCGTCGCGTGGCAGGTGAGGCGGGCGCCCTTCGTGCCGAGCGGCTCCTTGGCCACCTGGACGATGATTTCCTGCCCTTCCTTGACGAGCTCTTCGATCTTGGGCTCGGGCCCCTTCTCGCGGTCGCGCCGGCCGCCACCGGCGCCGCTGCCCCCTGCCGCCTTCGCCTTCGCCTCGTCCTCATCGACTTCGAGGCGGTCGAATTCCTCGGACGAGGGAATGACGTCCGTGACGTACAGGAAGCCGTCGCGCTCGAGACCTAAGTCAATGAACGCCGACTGCATGCCGGGCAGCACTTTGGATACCCGGCCCTTGTAAAGGTTGCCAACGACTCCTCTCGAGCGCTCGCGCTCGATGAAGATTTCGGCGACCTGGTCCTCCTCGAGGATCGCGACCCGCGTCTCGTGGGCGCTCGAGGAGATGATCATCTCCTTGGTCATGCCCGAAGCTCCGGATAGGCCCTCGCTGCCGTGCGACGGACACGTCGAGCGTCTCGGCTATCGAGCGCAGGATGAGCATCAGTACGTGCGGCATGAAAGGCGAAAAGACTAGTTAGTAAAACGACGCATCCGCACGTTGAGAATCAGGCCGAACCCCGCCAGCGTGGCAATCATGGAGGAGCCGCCGTAGCTCAGGAGTGGAAGCGTAAGTCCCTTGACCGGCGCGAGGCCGGCCGACATCGTAATGTTGTAAATCACCTGGAACGTGAAGCTGGCCAGCACTCCCAGCACCAGGTAGGCGCCCAGGCGGTCCTTCGCCAGCCGGGCCGCCTCGAGCGAACGCAGAATCACGAACAGATACAGCCCCAGGGCCACGATGACCCCGGCAAACCCCTGCTCCTCGGCCAGGACCGAGAAGATGAAGTCATTGTGCGCCACCGGCAGGAACCGCAGCTGACCCTGGGTCCCTTCGGTAAAACCTTTTCCCCACACCCCGCCCGACCCGACGGTGATGCGGGCCTGAATCTGCTGATATCCCACGCCCCTGGCGTCCTGCGACGGATCCAGGAACGTGGAGATCCGCTCACGCTGATAGTCCTGCAGCGCAAACTTCCATGCGACCGGCGCCGCGAGGAGCGCCGTCAGTGCGAGGATGCCGAGGAGTCGCATCGGCATGCCCGCCACGTAGGCCACCGCGAAGGCCACCGGGATCAAGGTCGCGGCGGTCCCGAGGTCGGGCTGCTGCGCCACGAGCAGCAGCGGTACCGCCGTCAGCGCCGCGGCGACCGCCAGATCGACATTGGTCACCCCGCCGCGCCGGCTTTCTCCGAAGAACTTGGCGAGTACGAGCGCGAGCGCCGCCTTCACGAACTCCGACGGCTGGAGATTGAACACGCCGAGATCGATCCATCGCCGCGACCCGCCCCGAACCGCGCCGAAGAACAGCACGTACAGCAGCAGGCCGATGACGGCGATATAGATGAAGTGCGATTTGTCCGCGAGCGATCGATAGTCGATGCTGAGGCAGATGAGCAGCGCGACGACGCCGAAGACGACCGCGTAAATCTGCGTCTGGACGATGGTCGTCCAGCCGCCGGCGGCGCTGTAGATCTGTGTCAGCCCGAGCAGACAGAGCACCGTCACGGCGATGAGCAGGCCGAAGTCGATGTGATGGTAGAGGCGGCGTTCAAACATGGTGCTTGGTGCTTTGTGCCTCGTGCCTAGTTCGTGCCCTGGGTCATGGTGCCTGGTGTGGTGCCTGGCGCGCTCGCCACCGGTGCCTGCTGCTCGACCGGCGCCGTATCGGGATCGGCCTCGGGCGGCGGCGGTGGCACCATCGGCACCAGCTGCGGCAGCGGCTGCCCTTCCTGCTTCGCGAAGTAGGTCTCGATGACATGCTTCGCGATCGGCGCGCCCAGATACCCGTGCTCGTTGTGCTCCCCGAAGATGACGCCCGCGATGACGGGGTTCTCCTTCGGCGCGAAGAAGACGAACCAGCCGTGGTCGCGCAGGTCGCGGCTGCTGCCCCGCGCCGCCTGGCGTCCCTGATTCGAGATCACCTGTGCCGTGCCGGTCTTGCCGGACACGTCGCGGCCGGCAATTCGCGCGCGCCCGGCGGTGCCGGCGCCGTTGACCGCCATCCACAGCCCGTCGTGCAGCGCGGCCAGCGTCGTGGGACGGAACGCCACGCGATCGGCTACGGCCGGAGGCGCTGCCACCTTCCAGCCACCCCCCTCATCCACCGCACGAATCAGATGGGGGGTGACCCTCGTGCCGCCGTTGGCGATCGTCGCCATCATGACCGCGAGCGATACCGGCGTGACGCTCACCTGCCCCTGGCCGATCGACACCGAGATGGTTTCGCCCGCGTACCACTTCTCGCCGGTCCGGCGCAGCTTCCACTCGGTCGACGGCACCAGGCTTTCCTGCTCGTTCGGCAGATCGATGCCGGTCGTACCGACCATCCCGAGTTTCTCCGCCCACTTGTGGATGCGATCCACGCCGAGCATGTTGCCGAGCGTGTAGAAGTAGACGTTGCAGGACTTCTCGATGGCGTGCCGCATGTCGACCGATCCATGCCCGCCCTTGAGATGGCAGAGGAAGTAGCGGCCGAAGAAGCTCGCGCCGCCGCCGCAGTTCACGCGGAAGTCCGGGTCGACGATCCCTTCCTCGAGCGCCGCCGTCGCGACAACGAGCTTGAACGTGGACCCGGGCGAATACCGCCCCTGGATCGCGCGGTTCTGGAGCGGCCGCAGCGCATCGCTGTTGAGCGACGCCCACGTCGCGCGATCGATGCCGGCAGCGAAATCGTTCGGGTCGTACGACGGCAGGCTGACCAGCGAGAGAATCTCGCCGTTGCGCGGGTCGAGGATGACCGCGGAGCCGTTGAAGCCCGCATGACGGAAACCGTCTTCCGCCGCCTTCTGCAGGTCGTAGTCGATCGTCAGCTGGATGCGGCGCCCTTCCTTGGGCGGCAGCTCGGCTTCGGTGCGGATTTCACGCCCGACGCTGTTGACGACAACCTGCCGCGCGCCGTCTTCGCCCTGCAGCAGATTGTTGTAGACGCGCTCGACGCCCGACTGTCCGACGATGGAGCCGCTCCGCTGGGCGTCGCTCGCTTCGCCGACGTAGCCGAACACATGCGCGGCCAGCGCGTCGGTCGGATACTGGCGGGTGGGCACCTGCTGGACGAGGACGTCGGGCAGCTCGAAATCGAGCCGCCGCGCCGTGACGGCCGCGACCTGCGACATGGACGCGTCCTCGACGATCACGATCGGGCGGTACGTCGGCTCGCTGCGATGGCGATCGACCACCTGGCGGACGTACGCCGGGTCGAGCCCGGCGACCGCGGCCAGCAGCCGGATCGTCCGGTTCAGATCCTTGGTGTGCTCGCGGACGATGGAGATGTTGAAGGAGAGGCGATTCTCGACGAGGACCTTGCCGTTCCGGTCGAACAGCACCCCGCGCGGCGCGCGCAGCGCGAGCGTGCGCTGGTGGTTGTTCTCCGCCATCTCCTGGAACCGGGCGTGCTGGACGACCTGCAGGTACCAGAAGCTGATGGCGAGCGCCGCAAACGTGACGACGACGCCCACCTGCAGCACGACGAGGCGCAGGGCGACGCGACGGCGATCTTCGGTCTGGGCCATTCGATCTTTCTGTCTCTCGTCTCTCGTCTTGAGTCGCTAGTGGCGCTTCTGCATGCGCCGCCGTTCCGCCATCCCGGGGAGCGACTCGATAATCGCAAACGCGATCAGCCCGACGGCGGCATTCCCGAGCGCCTGGCTCGCGATCGCCGTCCACGGTGACGGAAACGCCCGCAGGCCGAGCAGCACATACAGCCCCATGAACACCGCCGCGTGGAGCGCCGTCGCGCCCAGGAACATCACCAGCCGCGGCAGCGCCGCCGTCACGATGAACTGCTGGCCGATCGCGCCCGCGAGAAATCCCACGATCGATTTCGCCAGCCCGCCGATGCCCACGACGCCGCTCGACAGCGCATCCTGAATGATGCCCGCGAGGCTGCCCGCCAGCATCCCCGTCACCGGTCCGCTCGTGAGCGCCACGTAGGTCACGACGACGAGCACCAGATCGAGCGCCGTGGTCCCGCCGACGATGAACCGCGCGAGGGTCGTTTGCAGGGCCAGCGCGAGCGCGATCGCGATGAGCACCCCGAGCGCCCTCACTGGGGCGCCGCTTCCTCATCGACGGCGACCGGGGCCGTCGTCACCACCAGCACCGCCTCGATCGACGAGAAATCCACGGCCGGGCGCAGGACAATCGTGTCAAACACCCCTGCCCCCCGCTGTACAGATTGTATCTGACCGATGACGAACCCCTTCGGGTAAATGCCGTCGATGCCGGACGTCACGACGGTGTCCCCAACCTGGATATCGGCGGTGCCCGACACGTAATTCAGCCGGAGATCGCCGCCGGATCCCTCGGCCACCCCCTGGGCGCGCGAGCGCTCCACCAGCGCCCCCGCCGCCGCGTTGCGGTCGATCAGCAGCTGCACCTTCGCGGCGCGCGCGCTCGGCGTGATGATCCGGCCGACAACCCCGGCCGGCGCGATCACCGCCATGTCGGGCCTCAGCCCGTCCGCCGTCCCCTTGTCCACCGTAATCGTGCGGAAGTCCGGGCTCGCGCCGCCGGCAATCACGTTGGCGGCCACGGTGGTCAGATCGACCGCCTGCGTCCGCAGATCCAGCAACTGCTCGAGCGTGCGCGACCGCTGGGCCAGCGCGCGCTCCTGCTGGAGGCCGACGCGGATCTGCGAAATCTCTTTCTGGAGCTGCTCGTTTTCGGTGCGCACCTGCTGCAGCGCCACGTAGTCGGTCCACGACGTCTGCATGCCGCCGATGGCCGACGACGCCGCGCGCTGCACTTCGGCGAAGACGCCGAAGGTGACCGCCTCGAGGATCGGAATGCCGCGGTTGGTGTTGACCTGCGCGGAGATGAGGATGATGTGGCCGATCGTGACCGCGATGAAGAGATACCCGATGCGCTGACGGATGTCTAAGAGCGCCATCCGTCAGATCAATCGATCGAGATTTTTCGAAGGAGGTTGAAGTCCGACAGCATCTTGCCCGCGCCGAGCACCACCGACGACAGCGGATCCTCGGCCATCGCGAGCGGCAGGCCGGTCTCCTCGCGGAGACGCTTGTCGAGATTCTTGAGGAGCGACCCGCCGCCGGTCAGCACGATGCCGCGGTCGACGATGTCGGCGGAGAGCTCGGGCGGCGTGCGCTCGAGCGCCACCCGCACCGCGTCCACGATCACGTTGACCGTCTCCGCGAGCGCCTCGCGGATCTCCTCGTCCGAGATGGTGATCGTCTTCGGGACGCCTTCAATCAGATGCCGTCCCTTGATCTCCATCGTCATCCGCTCGTCCATCGGGAAGGCGGAGCCGATCTCCATCTTGATCTGCTCGGCGGTCCGTTCGCCGATGAGCAGGTTGTACGTCTTCTTGATGTACTGGATGATCGCCTCGTCCATCTCGTTGCCCGCCACGCGTACGGCCTTGCTGTACACGATGCCGGCGAGCGAGATGACGGCGATGTCGGTCGTGCCGCCGCCGATGTCGACGATCATGTTGCCCGACGGCTCGGTGATCGGCATGCCGGCGCCGATGGCCGCGGCCATCGCTTCCTCGACGAGGTGCACTTCGCTCGCCTTGGCGCGATACGCGCTGTCCTTGACCGCGCGCTTCTCGACCTGGGTGATTTCCGACGGCACCCCGATCACGATCCGCGGCCGCACCCAGACGTTCCGGTTGTGCGCCTTCTTGATGAAGTAGGTGAGCATCTTCTCGGTGACTTCGAAGTCAGCGATGACGCCGTCCTTCATCGGCTTGATGGCGACAATGTTGCCCGGCGTCCGGCCGAGCATTTCCTTGGCGTCCTTGCCGACGGCCTCGACGCGGCCGTTGATCTTGTTGATGGCCACGATGGAGGGTTCGTTGACCACGATGCCCTTGCCGCGGGCGTACACGCAGGTGTTCGCCGTTCCGAGGTCGATGGCGAGGTCATTGGAAAACAGGGAGAAAAACGAGCCAAGCGGCATGAAGCCTTACAGTCCCTTCTCCGCGACGTGGATCCCGTTCTTCCCGGTGTCTTTGACCCGGTACATCGCGCGATCCGCCGCTCTTAGTAGTTCTTCGGCTGATGTTGTCACGTCCGGGAGGGTTGCAATGCCCACCGACGCAGTTAAATGCACCGATAGACCGTCCGCCTGAAGAAATTTGAACGCCCGGAGCCTGTCGCAGATGCGTTCGGCGACGAAAACGGCCCCTTCCCGCCCCGTATCCGGCAAGATCACCGAAAACTCGTCGCCCCCGAACCGAGCCACCACATCCGTTTCCCGCGCGCAGCTGCGGATGACCGCCGCCGCTTCGACGAGCGCCTTGCTGCCCGACATGTGGCCATGGTTGGTGTTGACGTTCTTGAAGCCGTCCATGTCAATGAACAGGAGAGACAGGGGCCTGCCGCTCCGGAGCGAGCGCTTCTCCTCCCGCCGCAGCACCAGATTCAGGTAGCGCGAATTCGACAGGCCGGTCAGGTCGTCGGTGACGGAGAGCGCCTCCGCCTTCTGCAGGGCCAGCGCATTGTCGAGCGCGATCGCGATCGGCTCGAGGAACGTGCGAAGCGCCGCAGCCGCGGGGGCCCCGAGCGAGGGACTGGTCGCCGAGGGCAGGGGGTCGAGCGCGATGAGGACGCCAACCGGACGGGTCCGGCACACAAGCGGAAACCCCATGGCGGTCCCCGTGACAGGGCCCATCTGCGTCCGGCGATCCTGCGAAAGGTCCGCCGAGAGCAACTCGCCCCCCTCGGCCACCACCCAATCCGCCACGGCCCACACCGACGGGCCCAGCGCCGGCAGCAGTCCCTTGTCGGCAAGGACGGTGAGCTGTCCGTGTAGATCGGGCGCAATCACCGCCCAGCACGGAGCGGGAATCCACTCGTCGGCCTGACGGACGAGCCATGCGGCCACCTTGGTCGGATCGAGCGTGGCGTGGGCATCGCGCACGACCTCGACCAGCGCATTCCGGCGATCGAACCGCGCCTTGAGCGCGCGCACCTGCCCTTTGACGTGGCTGGAGAAATCAAGTCGGCGGGCAGCGCGAGCCATCAGGCAGGGGACGTCAAACTGGGTGGAAGTTGATGTCAGCGCTCATGTCGGCGGGAACGCGTAAAGGCGCTAAGTCCTTCTAAACCCGACGAATATATCACTATTGAGCTGTTGTAAGATGATGGGTCTTTCAGAGGCCTCATTTCATGACAATGCTCGACCGGATGCGTCGCCACAAGGGTTGGCTCAAGTGGAGTCTTGCCCTCGTGGTCCTCGCTTTCATCGTCTTCTACATTCCCAGTTTCCTGGACGATCCCGCGATGGTTGGCGGCGTCGGCGCGGCGCCCGGCGAGATCGTGGCCGACGTCGAGGGACGCACGGTCACGGCTGGCCAGTTCCGCCAGCGCTATACCGCGCAGATCCAGCAGTACAGGGCGGCATACGGCGCCGGCCTGAGCGACACCCTGCTTCGCCAGCTGGGGATCGAGCAGCAGATCCTGCAGCAGCTGGTGGACGAGCAGGCGGCGCTCGTCGAAGCGGAGCGCCTCGGGATTACGGTCAGTGACGAAGAGCTCGCGCAGCAGATCTTCGCCATCCCCGGGCTCCAGGAAAACGGCCAGTTCGTCGGTGAAGCCCGCTACGAGCAGATTCTCCGCAGCCAGCAGCCGCCGCTCACGAAGTCGCAGTTCGAGGAGACGCTCCGCCGCAGCCTGATGCTCGACAAGCTGCGCGCCGCGCTCACGGACTGGATGAACGTGTCCGACGCGGATGTCGAGCGCGAGTTCAAGCAGCGCAACGAGCGCGTCAAGCTGCAGGTCGTCGCGCTGACGGCAGACGCCTTCCGGAATCAGGTCACCGTGTCGGATGCGGATGTCGCCGCGCACTACGAGGCGCACAAGGCCGAGTACCGCGTGGGCGAGCAGCGGAAAGTCCGCATGCTGCTCCTCGACCGCGATCAGGCGCGGATGCGCATCACGATCCCGCCGACCGAAGTGCAGCGCTATTACAACAACAACCTGCCGCAGTACCAGATGCCGGAGCAGATCCGTGCGAGCCACATTCTGCTGAACACCGGCGGCAAGGACGCTGCCGTCGTGCGCACGCAGGCCGAGGGGGTGCTCGCGCAGGTGAAGGGCGGCGCTGATTTCGCCGAGCTCGCCCGCAAGGTGTCAGAGGACGAAGGCAGCAAGGTGAACGGCGGGGATCTCGATTACTTCACCCGCGGCCGCATGGTGCCCGAGTTCGAACAGGCCGCCTTCGCGCTCGAGACGGGCCAGACGAGCGACATCGTCCAGACGCAGTACGGCTTCCACATCATCAGGGTCACCGACAAGAAGCCCGCGGTGACGCGTCCGCTCGAGGACGCCAGGGGCGAGATCGAAGACCTGCTGAAATCGCAGCGCGCCGACGAGCAGCTGGGCACGCGCGCGGCGGAGCTGGCCGAGCAGATCGAAAACGCCTCCGACCTCGACGCGGTGGCGAAGCAGGCGGGGCTGACGGTCACCGACAGCGAGTTCTTCGGACCCCAGGACCCGATCCCGGGCGTCGGGCCGGCGCCGCAGATTGCGACCGCCGCGTTCGAGCTCGAGGAGAACGCGGTCGAGGGGCCGCTGACGTCGCCGCGCGGCCCGGTCTTCATCGCGCTCTCCGCCAGGCGCGACCCGTACGTGCCGACGCTCGATCAGGTGAAGGATCGTGCCCGTGAGGATGCGATTCGGGCGCGGGCCACGGAACTCAGCCGGCAGCGGGCTACGCAGATTGCCGCGACGCTCCGGAGCGCCGGCAACTTTGCGGCGGCCGCGAAGGCGCAGGGCGTCGAAGCCAAGGAAACCCAGCTGATGCCGCGAGGGTCGCCGCTGCCTGACGTCGGTGTGAGCGCCGACGTCGACACCGCCGCGTTCACCCTGCCGGTCGGCGGGGTCAGCGAACCCGTCACGACGAACGACGCCACAGTCATCGTCCGCGTGATGGAGCGGGACGATGTCACGCCCCAGGAGCTGCTGCTCGGCAAGGAAGCCTTCCGCGAACAGCTGCTGACGGAGCGGCGCAACCGGTTCTTCACGTCGTACATGACGAACGCGAAGGAGCGGATGCAGATCCAGATCAACAACGACGTCGTCCGGCGCATGCTCGCGCAGGCGGCGGCGCTCTAGTCAGCGCACGAACGCGTACGGCATCAGCGCGAGCGGTTCGCCGCGCCGGAACAATCGGACCGGCGCGGTGAGCGCCGCCAGCGCGCGGCCATCGAATCCTCCCGCGAGCTGCGCCCAGATGCCGACGCTCGACGTGCCGAACCGATCGCTCAACGCTTCGAAGAACGTGCGCCGCGGCGGATAGCCCACCAGCTCGACGTCTTCCTCCGCCGGAATGCCCGCGCGCTCCTTGGCGATCGCCACCGCCGTATCGAGCCCCCCGAGCACGTCGACCAGCCCGTGCTGGCGCGCCTGCTGCCCTGTCCAGACCCGCCCCTGTGCGACCGCGTCGACCTGCTCGACGCTGCGCTGCCGCGACGTCGCCACCTTCTGCACGAAGTCGTCGTAGAAGCCGCGCATGTACGCCATCAGCCTCACGCGCTGCTCGGGCCGGAAGGGCTCGAACGGCGACCCGAGGTCCGCGTTCTTTCCCGACGTGATCGTCTCGGTCGTGACGCCGAGTTTGTCGAGCGTGCCGCCGATGGCAATCTTGCCGCCGAAGATGCCGATCGAACCCGTCAGCGTTCCCGGCTCGGCCACGATAACGTGCGCCGGCGTCGCGATGTAGTAGCCGCCGGAGGCGGCGAGATCGGACATCGACACGACGATCGGCCGCCGCGGATTGGCGTCGCGCGTGATCATCAGCTCGCGCCAGATGACGTCCGACGCCGTGGCGGAGCCGCCGGGACTGTCGATGCGCACGACGATCGCCCGGATCGAGTCATCGTCTCGAATCTGCTGAATCTGATCGACGACCGTGTCGGAGCCGACCACGGGCCCGTTGAGCGGGTCGAACACGCTCTTGCCGCTGACGATGACCCCTGTCGCGGAGAGCACGGCGATCCGGGAGTCGGGCCGAATCCCGACGGATCGCGCGCTGACGCGCTGATACGCGGATTCCTCGATGTAGCGGTCCTCGCCGGCGTCCGCCTTCAGCGCCGCCACGCGATCGTCGAGCTGATCGAGATAGGCAAGCCCGTCGACGAGGCCCGTCCGGAGCGCCTCCTGCGGCGGGAAGGGTCCCTCGTCCAGTAACGCGCGCACTTCACCCGGAGTCTTGCGGCGTGCCTGCGCGATGCCGAGCACCATCTGGTCGTAGAGATCGCGATTCAGCCATTCGCTCATCGCCCGGTGTTCCGGCGTGAGCCCCGTTTGCGTGAGCTGGTTGGGCGCGGTCTTGTAGGCCCCGATCTGCAGGAAGTCGGGCTGCGCGCCGATCTTGTCCAGCGCTCCCCTCAAAAAGACTTCGTACGACGCAATGCCACTGAGATCGAGCGGGCTGGCGGGAAGCAGGAAGATCTGGCTCGCCGCCGTCGCGAGGTAGTACTCGCGGTCGCCGCCGTACTCGAGATAGGCGATGACGGGCTTGCCCGATTCGCGGAAATCAATCAGCGCGCCGCGGAGCTCCTGCAGCTTCGCCCAGAACGGCGTCTGGACGGTGGACGGCCGGAGCAGGACGGCTCGAATCCGCGGGTCGCGCTTCGCCTTGCGCAGGCTTTCGACCATGCCGCGTACCGAGACGCCTTCATTCCCGAGCACCTGCGCCACGACATCGTCGGGGCGGGTGTCGAGCAGCTCGCCCCCGGGCCGCATGACGAGCGTCGCCTCGTCTGGCACCGACGGACCTCGCGCGGACAGGAAGTACAGAGCCGCTGCGACGACGAAGACGGCCATGCCGATGAAACCCATGAATCCAAGAACGAGTGCAATGCCGCGACGTACAGCCACCAGGACCTCCTTACGCAACTACCAGCTCCCCAAAAACAGCAACCCCCAATGTACTTGGCTCCTGGCTTGGGAATTGGCTTATTGGGAGTTGGGAGTTGGCCTCGTATAATCGGCCGATGCGCAGTCTACGAATGTGGCCGGTCGTGGCCTCGATCCTCGTCGCCGCCTGCGGCGGCGCCAGTACGGAGAACAACAACGTGGCAGAACTCATCAGGCAGGACGGCCGGGTCGGGACGGGCGCCGAAGCGCAATCCGGACAGGTCGTGACCGTGCACTACACGGGCTGGCTCTACGATGCCGCCCGCGCCGATCACAAAGGCGCGAAGTTCGACAGCTCGCGCGATCGGAACGAACCGTTCTCGTTTAACCTGGGCGCCGGCGAAGTCATTCCGGGCTGGGACCAGGGCGTGGCGGGTATGAAGGTCGGCGGACAGCGAACGCTCACGATTCCGCCGGACATGGGGTACGGCGCGCGAGGCGCCGGTGGCGTGATTCCGCCCAACGCCACGCTGCTCTTCGACGTCGAGTTATTGGACGTCAAGTAACCGTGAACGTCTGGGGAATCGTCCCGGCTGCCGGGTCAGGCAGTCGCATGCAGCCGCTGGCGTTTTCCAAGGAACTGCTCCCGGTGGGCACCCGGATGGAAGAAGGCACCGAGCGGCCGCGTGCGATCAGTGAGTACATCGTAGAACGCATGTTGGCTGGAGGCGCGACGCGTATCTGTTTCGTGATCTCGCCCGGCAAATCAGACATCCTCGATTACTACGGCGGATCGGTCTTTTCGGCGGATGTCTTTTACGCGGTGCAGCCGAAGCCGGCCGGGCTGTGCGACGCCATTTTCCGTGCAACGCCCCTGATCGCTGATGACGACCTGGTGATGGTGGGATTGCCCGACACCATCTGGTTTCCGCAGGACGGCCTCGCGCGCCTGCCGGCGGATCCGCTTTCGTTCCTGTTGTTTCCTGTGGACGAACCGAGATTCTTCGACGCCGTGGTCGCGGATGCCGATGGCGTCGTGCAGGAGGTGCAGGTCAAGAGCGCTGACGCTCGCACGCACTGGGTCTGGGGCGCCTTCCGGATGTCGGGAAAGACCATGCGCGAGCTGCGGGATCTGTGGCTGGCGCCGGGGCGGGGGGACGAGTACTTCGGCACGCTGGTCAACGCCTACCTGGCCCGGGGCGGACGCGCGACGGCTCGCGCGATCGGAACGGCGTACGTCGACGTTGGCACTATCGCCGGCTATCGGCGCGCCATCACGCTGCTCTCGTCGACTCAGGGCCAGGGTTGACCGCGGCCGGCGAGCAGGGTCGCTCCCCTCACAACCGCGAGTAGATCGCCCTTCACCGCAAGGCCCACCATCTTCCTCAGGTACCACCGGCGGAACACGGACGTGTGCCGGGCAAGTTCCTGTTGGAGGCGATCGGGGGATCCCTCGAATATTCGTCCAATGTTCAGCTGCTGAACCCTTCGAAGCGCCTCTTCCCGGTTCCAGTCGAACGCGCGTTCGGGAGTCGGGCTGCTATCGAGGTAAATCAGCGGTTCGCGAACGTAGGCCACGTCGAAGTCCCCGCACATCCGCATCCACATATCGACGTCGGCGACCCACCCGATGTGAGAATCAAACGGAAGAAGACGAGCATAGGCTTCGCGGCGCGCCATGACGTTTCCCCAGACGATTGAATACGGTGCGTGCATGAGGTGCCGCTCGAAAAACACTCGCCCAGGCGTCAGCGGCTCGACGTCGTGAAGGTAAACCTTGGCACCCGAATACCCGTAGGTGACCGTGCTTCGATTAAGTCGGGTCGCAACCGGATCATTACCCTGTAGCGGCATCTTGCCGCTGCTGACGCCGCAGAAGGCAAAACCCGCAGAGGGATGTGCGTCGAGGGCTGCTTCCCATTTCTCGAGCAGGTGGGGCGAAAACTCGTCCGCGTCGTGAAGGTTGGCGATGTACTCGCCAGTGGCCGCGCCGATTGACGCGTTGAGATTGCCGGGCATGTAGAGGTTGGACGGGTTACGGCGATACACCAGGTGCCGGAATGCCGGGCGCCACGTCTCGACGACCTCCGCTGTCGCATCCGGGGAGGCATCGTCGCTGATGATGAGCTCATCCGGCTGCCGCGTCTGGGCGACCAGCGACGCTAGCGTCCGGTCGAGAAGCCGGGCCCTCTTGTACGTGGTGAGGCAGACGCTCAGGGTGCTCACGGCCGCTCCTTTGGGCCATTTTCCTTGGAAATCGCCCCCACCCCTTCCGTGGGAGCCTCCTCAGGTCGATACTGTATTGTTGAAGAGGGCATACCCGGTATTAGAATTCAGAAGTCTCACTTTACGATCGGTGCCGTTATGACTCTGGCGACCACGATGGTTCATTTTCGACAATCGCCGGTGAAGATGGGCAGGTGCGCGCTGACGCGCCGGCCGTCGTAATACGTGTGTAGGAACGACGCGTCAGACGCCGGAGATGCGCCACGTCGATTACGGCCTGTGCGCCGTACGCACGAGCGTCCTTACGCAGAAAGCGGACGGCGAGGCGTTCGACCTGGCCGCGGTCTACGAGGACCTGGCCCGCCGCGGCGATCTGGCGGCGTACGAAGTGCGCGAGCGGTTTTACGAGATCGGCACGCCTGAGGGGCTCGCCGAGACGCGGCAGCATCTCGAAGGCCGTCAGGCGTCCTACGCGCGCCGGCATCTCGACGAAACGGGGCGCATCGTCGCGGCCATCGACGCGAACGTGCTCGAGCGGATGGCGGTCCGGCTCGCGGATCTCCGCGCGCGCGGCGGCCGGCTGTTCGTATTGGGCGTCGGCGGCAGCGCCGCCAACGCGTCGCACATGGTCAACGACTTCCGCAAGATCGCCGACATCGAAACCTACAGTCCCACCGACAACGTAGCCGAACTCACGGCCCGGACGAACGACGAGGGGTGGGACACCGTCTTCGCCAGCTGGCTTGCGGGGAGCCGCCTCAGGAACACCGACATGGTGTTCGTGCTCTCCGTCGGGGGCGGCAGCGCGGAGAAGCACGTGAGCGCGAACCTCGTCGCGGCACTGACGTATGAGCGGGAGGCCGGCGCACAGATTCTCGGCGTCGTCGGCAGGGACGGCGGCTTCACGGCGACCGTCGCGGACGAGTGCCTCGTCATCCCGACCGTGAACGCCGAGCGGGTCACGCCCCATACCGAGGCCTTCCAGGCCGTCATCTGGCACCTGCTCGTCTCGCACCCGGCGGTCCAGCAGCGGCCGACGAAGTGGGAGTCCACGCGATGAACCGCGCTGTCTTCCTGGACCGCGACGGCGTCATCACGCGCATGATCCACGACAAGGGACATTGGCGGGCACCGATGGCGCTCGCCGAGATGGAGCTGCTCCCGGGCGTGCGCGAGGCGCTCGAACGGCTGCGGCGCGCCGGGTTCCTGCTCATTGTCACGACCAACCAGCCGGACGTGCGGCGCGGCGGCGGCGAACGGGCGGGTGTCGAGGCGATCCACGCGCGGCTGCGCGAGGTGCTGCCGCTCGACGACATCCGCGTCTGCTATCACGACGATGCCGATGCCTGCGCGTGCCGGAAGCCGGCGCCGGGCATGCTGTACGCCGCGGCGGTCGAGCATGACATCGCGCTCGCCCGCAGCTACATGGTCGGCGACAGGTGGCGCGACGTGGGGGCGGGCCAGCGCGCCGGGTGCACCACCATCCTCGTCGACGGCGGCCACGGCGAACCCGTCACGATCCAGCCCGACACCCAGGCTCCCGATCTGG
Organism: Candidatus Sulfopaludibacter sp. SbA3; assembly: GCA_945903265.1. Lineage (GTDB taxonomy): Bacteria > Acidobacteriota > Vicinamibacteria > Vicinamibacterales > UBA2999 > CAXNKG01. The sequence goes on along the minus strand of CAMDNQ010000006.1, from coordinate 62,610 downwards.
ATCGGGCCGCGGCCTGGATTGCCGCCGATTCCCGATGAGCACGCCTCCGCCCGACCCCGTGAAGCCAGTCCGCGATCTCGCGGTGAAGATCTTTGCGGACGGCGCCGACCTCGCCGGCATGGTCGCCCTCTATCGCCAGCCGTTCATCAAGGGCTTCACGACGAACCCGACGCTGATGCGGAAGGCGGGCATCACCGATTACGCCGGCTTCGCGCGCGAGGTGCTGGCGGCGATTCCGGATCGTCCCATTTCGTTCGAGGTGTTCTCCGACGACGTCGACGGCATGGAACGGGAAGCGCGGCGCATTGCCTCGTGGGGCACCAACGTCTACGTCAAGATTCCGGTGACCAACACGCGGCGCGCTCCGTCGTACGACCTCGTCCGGCGGCTGTCGCACGACGGGCTGCAGCTCAATGTCACGGCCCTGATGACGCTCGAGCAGGTGCGGGCGGTCACGGACGCGCTCGCCGGCGGCGCGCCGTCGTGCATTTCGGTGTTTGCCGGCCGCATCGCGGACACGGGACGCGACCCGCTGCCGATCATGACCGAATCGCTGCGCATCATGCGCGCGGCACCGGCGGCGGAGCTGATCTGGGCCAGTCCGCGCGAGCTGCTCAACATCTTCCAGGCCGACGGCATCGGGTGCCACATCATCACCGTCACCCACGACGTGCTGAAGAAACTCGACACCGTCGGGAAACCGCTCGAGGAGTTCTCGCTCGATACCGTCACGATGTTCCACAACGACGCGCGCGCGGCCGGATTCTCCGTCTAGGACCCGTCCAGGACCCGGTGCCCCCTCCGCCCGCCTTCTCCATCATCGTTCCGCTCCACAACGAATCAGAGGACATCGGCCCGACGTGCGAAGCGCTGCTTCGCCTGGAGCCCGAGCCGGAGATGGTGTTCGTGGACGACGGCTCGACCGATGACACCGTGGACGTCCTCCAGCGATATCTGCGGCGGCCGTCCATGCGGCTGATCCGCCTTCCGGCCAATCGCGGCCAGGGGGTTGCGCGCAACGCCGCCGTGCGCGCCGCGGCCGGTGATGTCGTGGTGTTCGTCGATGCCGACGTCCTGGTGCCGTCCGATTTCCTGCGGCGGCTCTCGGCGCATTACGAGCAGGGCGCCGACTATGTCGAGATCGCGTCGGACATCGCGAACCTGGGGACGGCTTACGCCCGGTTCGCCGACGCGCGGCACCAGTGGCTCCACGGCGGGGACGAGCCGATCGGATGGAGCCAGGCCTTTTCGTGCCGCCGGGAACTGGCCATCCAGGCCGGGCTCTTTCCCGAGGCGTTTCCGACCGTCGGCGAGGACGGCGAGTTCGTGCGGCGGCTGGAGAAGGTCTCGCCGCGCCGCGCGATCGATCGGAGCATCGTCGTCAGCCATGTGGCACCCGACTCGCTGCGCGGCTTCTGGCGGCAGTGGTACGGACGCGGGCACGCCATCCCCTTCTTCCGCCATCAGACGCAGCACATGGGTTGGCTGCGGCTGTTGGCGGAACGGCTCGCCGCCACCGCCTGGTCGGTGGTGCGCGTGGTGACCGTCATTCCGGTCGTCCTCGAAGCCCGCGCCCTCACCGCGCGCAGCGCTCGCGGCGGAGCCGACTTCCTGCCGTTCTTCGCGCTGAGCCTGCTCCACACGCTCGCGCATCGGACGGGAGAGTGGCGGGGACTCATCCGGCTGGGCATCGGCGGCGGCCATGCGGGTTAGCGTCGCCAGCTTCAGCGGGACGCATCCGCTCGATCTGTCGCGTGAGCTCCAGAAGGCAGGCGTTCTCCAGACCTACTTCAGTGCGCTGCCGCGGTCCCGCGTCACCGGCCTGCCACGCGAGCGCATCGCCACGCACCCGCTGGTCATCCTGCCCCACTACCTGCTGCGAAGCATCGGGCTCGGCCGGTTCGAGGTGGACATTTCGTGGCAGACCACCGAGGCGTACGACCGCTGGCTCGCCAGGGCGATCGGCCCCTGCGACATCTTCCACGTGCTGTCGAGCTACGGCCTCCGCGCGATTCGGCGCGCCCGGTCCGAGTACCGCGCGATGACGGTGTGCGACCGTGGGTCCTCCCATATCCGCGTGGCCAACAGGCTCCTGCACGAGGAGTACGCCCGGTGCGGGATTCCATGGCGAGGCATCCACGAGCCCGCGATGCAGAAGGAGGAGAGCGAGTACGCCGAAAGCGACCTGGTGTTCGTGCCGTCCGCCTTCGCGCGCCGATCCTTCCTCGAGGCCGGGGTGCCGGCGGACAAGGTGAAGGCGATTCCCTACGGTGTGCGGCTGGAGGAGTACTTCCCGACCGGCAAGGGCGACGACGTCTTCCGCGTCCTCTGCGTGGCCGCGCTCAACCCGCGGAAAGGCGTCGGCTACCTGCTCGACGCCTTTGCGGGACTCTCGCTGCCGAACAGCGAGCTCGTCCTGCGGGGGGCCATCGAGCCGGGATTCGAGCGGGTCCTTGCGCCCCATGAAGGCCGGTTCCGGCTGCACCCCGCGGTCGCGCGGCACAGGATGCGGGATCTGTACTCGCAGGCCTCGGTCCTCGTGCTGCCGTCGATCGAAGACGGCTTCGGCCTCGTGATCGGCCAGGCGATGGCGTGCGGCGTGCCCGTAATTGCCACGACGAACACGGGCGGTCCCGATCTCATCTCCGACGGCACCGACGGATTCATCGTGCCCGTCCGCGATCCTGGCGCCATCCGCGAACGGCTCCGCTATCTGTACGAGCATCCCGAGGCCCGGGAGGCGATGGGCCGCGCGGCGCTCGCGAAAGTACGGTCGCTCCAGGGATGGACCGACTACGCGCGCCAGGTGATCGCCACGTACGAGGCCGCGCTGGAGCTCCGCCATGGGACCTAGCCGCGAGACGATCAAGCGGGCGGCGCCGTTTCTCACGCCGCTCGTGCGCGCCTGGCATCGCCGGCTCACGGCGTGGCGATCGCGCGACCCGTACGTCGCCAGGCACGCCCCGTTCCTGGCCCCGGCGCGGTTCGATCGGGTGTACTTCGACAATCGTGGCAACCATCCGACGCAGCACCTGCGCACGACGCGGCGCTTCGTGGAGGTGTCGGGCGCCGACGTCCTGGTCGTCGGGTGCCGCCACGGCCGCGAGCTGCCGCTCTGGCTCGACGCCGGCGTGCGGTCGGTGACGGCGCTCGACTACGTGCCGCGGCACGACGCATGGGACCGTTACCGGCACGCGGGGCGCCGCCTGCGGTTTCTCTCGGGGGACGCGCGCCGGCTGCCGTTCCGCGACGGCGCGTTCGACATCGTCTCGTCGGAAGCGCTCCTCGAGCACGTGCAGCAGCCGGACCGCGCCATCGCCGAGTTCCACCGGGTCGTCAAGCCGCAAGGGCTCGTCTTTTCCATCTTCGGGCCGCTGTAATTCACTGCCGGCGGCGCCCATTACGGCGGTGAGTTCGAGCATCTGCTCCAGAGCGACGAGGCGTTCGGCCGATGGCTGCGGCAGCGCAACGCGCCGGGCGACGACGAGGGCCTCGGGTACCTGGAGGCGGGAATGTTCAGCCGCTGGCGCGCGGAGCAGTACCTGCGCACCTTCGAGGCATACGAGGTACTGTCGTCCGCCGTCTTCCTCTCGCCCGAAGCGCGGCGGTTCCGGCAGCGGCGGCCCGCCGACTGGACGCGCCTTCGCGACACGTACGACGAGCGGGACTTGCTGATTTCCGGCCTCGCCTTCTGGTCGCGCGCGCGGGCGGCCGGCGGCGCGGCGCAAGGGGGCATGTGACAACGATTCTCATCACGGGCGGATCCGGCTTTCTCGGCAAGCGGCTGGGGATGGCGCTCGGCGCGCGCGGGCACCGCGTCGTCCTGGCGGGCCGCAACAACAAGCAGAACATGCTCGCCGGGCAGATGACCGGCTGCCCGACGCTGCCGCTCGACGTCAGCCGCATCGAATCGGTCCGCGACGTCGTCGCCGAGGTGCAGCCGTCGATCATCATTCACGCGGCCGCCACCAAGTTCGTCGACCTCTCCGAGGACCAGCCGATGGAGGCAATCGACGTCAACGTGACCGGCTCGCAAAACGTGGCGCGGGTGGCGATCGACAAGGGCGTCGGCCTGGTCATCGGCATCTCCACCGACAAGGCCTCCCCGCCCGTGCGGAATACCTACGGGCTGACCAAGGCGCTCATGGAGCGGCTCTTCTGCTCGCTGGATGCCCGCGGCGGCACGCGGTTCCAGTGCGTGCGCTACGGGAACGTGGCGTGGTCGACCGGCTCGGTGCTGCCGATCTGGCGCGGCATGCTCGCGAAGACCGGCGTCATCCAGACCACGGGGCCGGAGATGCACCGCTACTTCTTCACGGTGGACGAAGCGGTGGCGCTCGTGCTGACGGCGCTCGACCGCACCGCCGAGCTGCATGGCACCGTCCTGGCCCGCGCGATGAAGGCCGCGCAGATGGAAGACGTCCTGAAGGTCTGGACGTCGCTCGTGCCGGGCCGCTACGAGCGGATCGCGGGCCGCGCGGGCGACCGCAACGAGGAACTGCTGATTGGCGAGCAGGAGCTTCCGTATACGCGCGTCGAGTCCTACGGCGGCGTGCCGCACTACGTCATCTCGTTCAACCGCAAGGTCGATACTCCGCTGACCGAAACACTTTCCTCGGCGACCGCACCGCGGTTGAGCACGGACGAGATCGCCGCGCTCCTGACTCATCCGCCCGTGGAAGAGCAGTGACCGGCGACCCGCCGATCCGGCATGCCCTCATCATGGCCGCCGGCCGCGGCAACCGCATGCGGCCGCTGACGGATCGGATGCCGAAGGCGATGCTGCCGTACGAGGGCGGCACACTCATCGGCACCAGCCTCGCGCTCCTGCACAACGCTGTCCCGCACGTCCACGTGACGGTCGGCTACAAGAGCGCGATGCTGGCGCACTACCTCATGACCGCCGGCGTCGACTCCGTGCTCAACACCGAGGGGCACAGCAACGCGTGGTGGATCCACCACACGCTGCTGCGCCATCTCGACGAGCCGGTCCTCGTGCTGACCGCCGACAACATCACCGACATCGACATCGGCCTGCTCGCGGCCGAATACCACACGGCGGGCGCGCCGGCGTGCATGCTGGTCCCCGTCAAGCCGATTCCGGCGGTTGAGGGCGACTACATCACGCACCGCGACGGCGTGGTCACGCGCATCGATCGCCAGACCCCCACCGACATCTATTGTTCCGGCATCCAGGTGCTCAACCCGGCGCGCGTCGTCGATCTCGCGCGCGACGAGGGAGACTTCTACACCGTCTGGAACCAGCTGATTGCCAGGAACGAGGTGCGCGTGTCCGGGGTGTACCCGAAGCGGTGGTTTTCGGTGGACACGCTGGAACAACTCGCCGCGTTGCACGAATCCGCGGAACGGGATCCGTTCGCACGGTGAAGGCACCCCGGCTGCTCGTCGTCTCGCATCCCTGTGAGGTGGACGTCAACCGGGCGGTCTATCGGCTGCTCTCCCGGAAGTACGGCGTCGACCTCCATCTCGTCATTCCGGTTTACGCCCGCGACCGCGACGCGTGCGCGCCGATCGACCGCGAGCCGTTCCGCGCAACCATCCTCGACCTGCAGGGGCCGCACGCGCGGCTCGATCGAGCGCCAGGACTGACCGACATCATCAGACGGGAAAAACCGACGCACATCCTCGTCGACGCCGAAGCGGCGTCGATGATCGTCCGCGACGTGGGCGACGCCGCGGAGGCCGTCGGCAGCCGGGTGTGGGTCCTCAGCACGGAGAACCGGACGCGGCACTTCATTCGCGAGGGCGCAGCGGGACTGGTGCAGGGCCGGCCCGCGCTCGCCGTCGGCGGGCTGCTCGCGTGGTGGCTCCTCCGCTCCGCGCGGCGCCGGCTCGATCGCGTCTTCACCATCTGCGACGACGGCTCCGCTGCCATGGCGCATCTGGGGTTCGCCGGACGCATCACCAAGATTCCACTCGGGTTCGACCCCGAGTTGTTTTACCGGCAGCCGCCCGAGGCCATCGGGGCGACACGTCTCCGGCTTGGTCTGCAGACACGTACACTCGCGTATTTCGGCCGGCTGCTGCCCGGCAAGGGCGTCCATCTGCTGATCGAGGCGCTGGCGACGATGACGGATGTTCCGTGGACCCTGCTGATGGACCGGTTCTCGGTGTCGTATTCCCCGTATGAGTCGCCGTACCAGGCCGAGGTGAACGCGCTGATCACGCGCCGTGGCCTGCGCGACCGCATCGTCCATTTCGAAGCCACGCACCGCGAGATCGCCGACTACATGAATGCCGCCGACCTCGTGGTCCTGCCGTCGCTCGTGACACCGACCTTCAAGGAACAGTACGGGCGAGTGATCCCGGAGGCGATGGCGTGCGGCGCGGTGGTCCTCGCAAGCACCAGCGGCGCGCTGCCGGAACTCATCGGCGACGCGGGATTCGTCTTCCCGGCCGGCGATCTGGCGGCGCTCACAGCCCGCCTGCGGGAGCTGCTGACCGCCGACGCGGCCGGCCTCGAACCGGTCCGGCGGCGTGCGGAGACGCGGGCGCGCGGCCAGTTCAGCATCGCGACGCAGGCGGAGATTCTCTATCAGCACCTGTCCGCCGCATGACACCCGATGTACTGCTGTTCCCGACACCGGCGATCGATGAGGGACCGAGCATGGATCGCTATGCGGGGGAACTCTCCGGAGCGCTGGCCGCGCTGTCAGGATCCGGGCAGCTGTTGACCATCCAGATGGCGCCCGCGGTGGTCGGGGCATACGCGCGCCGGTTCTCCGGGCACGCGCAAGCCGGGCGGCTCGACCGCGCGTGGTTCCGGTATCTCGGCTATCCCGCGTCGGCGCGCCGGCAGCGCGCGCGGGCTTTTCACATCCTCGATCACGGCTACGCGCATCTCGTGCAGGTGCTGGACCCCCGCCGCACCGTCATCACCTGCCACGATCTGATCCCGCTCCTCGCGGCGGAAGGCGCGCTGCCCATCACGGTCCCGGCGACGGTCGCGCGGACATTCCGGTGGCGCGCCGCACATCTGAGCCGTGCCCGGCGCGTGATCGCGGTCTCCGAGGCCACCCGATCGACGATCGAAAAATATACGGACGTGCCGGCGCAGAACATCTCCGTCGTGCCGCAGGGCGTCTCATCCGTCTTCCGGCCGCTCGACCGGCCGCGCGCAGACATCAGGCATCGGCTCGGCCTGCCCGCACAGGCGCCAGTGATCCTGCAGGTCGCAACGCGGGCGCGGTACAAGAACACGCCTGCCGTCCTGCACGCCCTGGCCCAGCTGCGCCGGACGCACGCGGACGTGATCCTGATTCGCGTGGGGGCGTCACTCTTCGACGACGAGGCCCGGCTCGCCTCTCGGCTCGGCGTGGAGGGTGCGATCCGGCAGATCAGCCGCGTCACTGACGACGCATTAGTCGAGTGGTACAACGCGGCCGATGTCCTTGTCTTCCCGTCGTGGTGGGAAGGGTTCGGCTGGCCGCCGCTCGAGGCCATGGCGTGCGGCACGCCGGTCGTCGCATCGAACGTCGCGCCAATCGCTGAAGTCGTCGCAGACGCCGGACTCCTGGTCCCGCCGGATGACCCGGCCGCGATGGCCGATGCGGCCGAACGCCTGCTCGGCGACGCGGCGCTCGCCGGCGAGCTTCGCGCGCGCGGGCTGGCGCGCGCGCGGGAGTTCACCTGGGCCCGTACCGCCGCCGCGACGGCAGCCGTCTACGGTGAGGTCCTGGCGTAATGCGCGTCCTCCACGTCGTCGCCAGCGTCTCGCCAAATACCGGCGGCTCCACGAACATCGTGAAGATAGCGCGTGCCCTGGAGCAGCACGGGGTGGAGACGCTCGTGGTCACGACGGTTCGCAGCGGCGGCCACGGCGACGTGCCAATCGGACAGATCACGAAATGGCGCGACGTTGACACCATCTTTCACGACACGAAGCCGATCGCGGGGCGATGGGGGCTCTCACCGTCGTTGAGCCGGACGCTCCGGCGCGTGATTCCCTCGTTCGATCTGGTGCACATTCACTGGTTGTACGACTTCTCGTCCCTGGCGGCTGCGCGCGAAGCGAAGCGGGCCGGCGTGCCGTACGTGATCGCGCCGCACGGGAGCCTCGACCCTCATCTCAGCAGGAAGAATCATTTCGGCAAGCGCCTCTATCTCTCGACGGTCGCCCGCCGGCTGATGTCCGACGCGGCGGCGGTCGTCTTCACGGCAGAAGAGGAACGCCGCCTCGCGTCGTACGGCGCCCGCAAGACCGAATGGGTCGTCCCCGTCGGCATCGACACAGGCGAGTTCGATACGCTCCCGCCGCCTGGATTGTTCCGGGAGACGTTTCCCGCGGTGACCGGTCCGTTCCTGCTCTTTGTCGGCCGGGTCAGTCCCCAGAAGGGACTGGACCTGCTCCTCAAGGCCCTGCGCGAAATCCACACTCGCCGTCCAGACCTGTGGCTCGTCGTCGCCGGGCCCGATTACCGTGGACACCGGGCCCTGATGGAGCGGCTCGCCCGCGACCTGGGCGTGGCCGACCGTGTCCTGTTCACCGGACTACTGGACCATCGCCCGAAGCTCGCGGCGATGGGCGATGCAGAGTTGTTCGTCCTGCCGTCGTACGCGGAAAACTTCGGCCTGGTCAACATCGAGGCGCTCGCCTGCGGGCTCCCCGTCGTCACGTCGGACCAGGTCAATATTCATCAGGAGCTGGCCGCCGCGAACGCGGCGACGATCGTCGAATGCACGGTGAAGAGCGTCGTGGCGGGCATCGAATCGGCCCTGGGCGACCCCGGCCTTCGGGCGCGCATCCGAACGGAGGGCCCCGCCCTCGTGCGCGCGCACTACACGTGGGACGCGATCGTGCCGATGCTCATTGAAAGGTATGGGGACGTCATTGGCCACTGACGATCTGATTGTGATCACGGGTGCAGGCGGTTTCATCGGCGGCCATCTGGTGGGCGCCCTGGCCGGCGCAGGGCACCGCGCGATCCGCGCCGTCGACATCAAACCGCTCGACGCCTGGTATCAGCGGCATCCGGGAGTCGAGAGCCTCACCCTCGATCTCCGCGGGATCGACGCGTGCCGCCAGGCCTCCGCCGGCGCGCGCCAGGTGTACAACCTCGCGTCCGACATGGGCGGCATGGGGTTCATCGAGACCCACAAGGTCGAATGCATGCTGTCGGTGCTGATCAACACGCACATGCTCATGGCCGCGCACGAGGCGGGAGTCGAGCGGTACTTCTATTCGTCCTCCGCATGCGTCTATGCCGCCGGCAAGCAGCTCACGCCGGACGTCGCACCGCTCAAGGAGGCCGACGCCTACCCCGCGATGCCCGAGGACGGCTACGGGTGGGAGAAGCTGTTCAGCGAGCGGATGTGCCGCCATTTCCTGGAGGATGACGGCTTCCAGACGTATGTCGCCCGCTACCACAACATCTACGGCCCCGATGGGACGTTCGAGGGCGGACGCGAGAAGGCGCCCGCCGCCATCTCGCGCAAGATCATCGCCGCCCAGCTCGCCGGGGCGCGCGAGATTGAAGTCTGGGGCGACGGCGAGCAGACCCGCAGCTTCACCTACATCGACGACTGCGTCGAAGGCACGCGGAAGCTGATGGCCAGCGACGTCCACGAACCCCTCAATATCGGGAGCGACGAGCTGGTCACCATCAACCAGCTGATCGACATCGTCGAGGAGATTGCGGGTGTGCGCTTCGCGCGGAAGTACAACCTGAGCGCCCCGAAAGGCGTGCGGGGCCGATGCAGCGACAACACGCTCGTGAAGCAGAAGCTGGGATGGGCGCCGTCGGTACGGCTGCGCGACGGGATGGCCAGGACCTACCAGTGGATCTACGACCAGATGACCCTCCCCGCCGGCAGGCGCCGCGTCTACAGCTGACGAGCCAATGAAGGAACACGTCCGGAGGCTGCTGCCGCGCGCGATCGCGCCGCGCCGGATCCTGGCGGGGCCGCTCCGCGGCACCTGGATGGTGACCTCGTGGCACGACTACCCCGCCGGCCTGTCGGGACGGACCGAACGCCGGCTGCTCGCCTGGTTCGAGGCGCACGTCCGCCCAGGTGAGACGTGGATCGACGTCGGCGCGCACTACGGGTACACCGCCTTTGCGCTGGCGCGGCTCGTCGGCGCCGCGGGCCGCGTCGTCGCGTTCGAGCCGGTGCCGGCGACCGCCGGCTGCGTCGATCGCGGCCGGACGCTCAACGGCTTCGATCAGCTCGTCGTCCTGCCGTTCGGGCTCGGCGCGGCCGAATCGATGGAGGTCCGGCGCCTCGAGCTGGCGCGCGGCATGGCCGACTCGACGCGTACCACACCGGCGGCCGGAGCCCGCGGCGGCGACGCACTCGTGCCGTTCGTCCGATTCGACTGGGCGTGGCCACTGGTCCACCAGGGCCAGCCGGCCATCCACGGCATCAAGATCGATGTGCAGGGGATGGAACTCGAGGCGCTGAGCGGCATGCGCGAGACGCTCGCGCGGTGGCGTCCGCAGCTGGTGGTGGAGCTGCACGCCGGCGTCAGCCGCGAGCGGGTGCTGACGCTGCTCCGTGAGCTTGGATACTCGGCCGACGCGGTCCCCATCGAGCCCGCGCGCGGCGAGCAGACGCCGCAGTTCCTCGACGACCGCAGCTACGCCTTCAGTCCCGCCTGACCGTGGCGCGTTTCTTCATCGTCACGATCAATTACGCCCCCGAGCCCAGCGGGTTCGCACCGCACGCCACGCAGCTCGCCGAGTATCTCGGACGCGCGGGCCACGACGTAACGGTCTTCACGGGATTTCCGTTCGCTCCAGCCTGGCGCCGGAGGGAGGCCGATCGCGGCCGCGTCGCCGCCAGAGAGTCGTCCGGCCGCACCACGATCTATCGCCTCAGTCATGTGATTCCGCGGCGGCCGTCCAGTGTGCCGCAGCGGATCGCGATGGAGGGCACGTTCGCGCTGTCGGCATTTGCCGCGATGCTGGTGGAGGCGCTTCGTCGCGGACGCCCGGACGCCGTCCTGTATCTCGGCGCGCAGCCGGCGGCCGCCATGGCGTCGCGACTCGCCGGCGCGCTGTTCAGGCGCCCGTATCTCGTGAGAATCACCGACCTCGCCGCCAGCGCCGCCCAGGATGTCGGCATGGTCGGCCGCCGCCTCGCCGGCCTGCTCGAGCGTTTCGAGTTCGCCGCGTACCGCAAGGCCGCCGGCGCCAGCGTGCTCTGCCGCAGCTTCGAAGGGGCGCTCACCGCCCATGGCTATCCCGCGCAAAGAATTCGAGTGCTGCAGAATCCGATCGATATCGAGTTGATCCGTCCGACTCCCCGCACCGGCGCCTTCCGCGCCCGATATGGCATTCCGGCGGATGCCTTCGTCCTGCTGCACGCCGGCAGCATGGGCCGCAAGCAGGCGCTGATGAACGTCGTGGACGCGGCATCGCTGGTGCCGGGGCGCGGCGTCTGCTGGGTGCTCGTCGGCGACGGCGAGGCACGGGCGGACCTCGAGCGCGCCGTGCGTGAACAGGGTGTGCAGGACGCCGTGCGGTTCGTGCCGTTCCAGCCCGAGGCGGAGATGGCCGCCATGTTCGCGGATGCGGACGTCCTCCTGATCAGCCAGATCAGCGCCGTGAAGGACACGCTGATTCCCGGGAAGCTCCTGACGTACATGGCGTCGGGACGGCCGGTGCTTGCCGCCGTCAACAACGCGAGTCAGGCGGCAGACCTCCTCCGCGACGCCGACGGCGGGGTGCTGGCCGCGCCCGACGACCCGCGGGCGCTCGCCGACGCGGCGCTGGCAATGGCGGCCGCGCCGCGCGAACGGCTCGACGCGTGGGGCGCGCGCAATCGCGCGTACGCCGAGCAGCATTTCGACGAGCGCAAGATCCTCGCGGAGCAGGAAACCTTCATGCTGCAGGCGTCCTGATGCCGCTGATCTCCTTCGGCATTCCGGCGTACGACAGCCCGTTTTTCGAGCAGGCGCTTCGCAGCGCGCTGGCGCAGACCGTCGCCGATATCGAGGTCATCGTCAGCGACGACGGCCATCGCGCGGAGACCCGGACGATCGTCGAGCGGCTGGGCGACACGCGCGTGCGGTACGTGGCGGCCGACGGCCCGCCGGGCGTGCCCGCGAACTGGAACCGCTGCCTGCGCCTCGCCTCGGGCACGTACTTCGTCCTCCTGCCCGACGACGACCTGATCGCGCCGGACTTCGCCGAACGCATGGTGCGCGCGCTGGACGCGCACCCGCGCGCCGGCCTCGCGCAGTGCGGCCTGGTGCTGATCGATGACGCGGGGCGCGTGCTCGACAACCGGCACATCCGGCCGCCTGCGGACTTCCTGCGCGGCTGCGACGCGCTGGCGTGGCAGCTCGACACGCTGAGGGTGAATCCGGCGGCGCTGATGTTCCGGCGCGGCATTCTCGTGGCGATGGGCGGCTGGGAGGAAGCCTTCTGGGACGACTGGGCGCTGACGCTCAGGGTCGCCTTCCGGCACGGTTTCGCGTATGTGGACGCGCCGCTGGCCAGCATCCGTACGCATGCCACCAATCTGAGCAAGACGGTGATGCGCGACGGCGGCCGCGACGAGGTCCTCGACATCGTCAACCAGCAGACCGCCGTGTTCGGCGACGCGTTGCCCGTGACCGACGAAATACTGGCGCTCCGGGCGCGGTGGATGCGGAACGTCAGCCACCGCGCCGTGATCAAGGCGTTCAAGTACGCGTTCACCGGCCGCCTGCGCCTGTCCCTGCTCCACTACCGCCGTGCGCGCGCGCTGTATCCCCTGGCGCCCCTGCACCCCGGGTTTCTCCGGATCGCCCTGCTCAACAAGCTGGACACGTTTGCCGCCTACCGACGTTCACGGACTTCCTGACCTCGACATCTCGCACGGCCGGCGGCTGATTGCCGCCAACGCGCTGGTCGGGTACGTCGGCGCGGTGGGGCTGACCGGGCTGCGCTTCGTCACGAAGCTCGTCCTGATCCGCAGCCTCGACCCCGCCGACTTCGGCCGCGTCATCACGACGCAGAACCTGCAGGCCATCGTGGTGACCGTCGCCAGCCTCAATCTCGGCGACGCCGTCCTGCGGTTCGTCGGCCTGCACGCGCAGGATCGAACGGGGCGCGCGGCGTCGGTCATCCGGCACGCGCTCGGATTCGTCGTCCCCGCCGGGATCGCCGGAACGCTGATTCTCGCTGCCGCCTCGACGCCGCTCGCGGCCCGGCTGGGACTGGGCGCGGAAGGATCCTGGGGGGTGACGCTGGCGGCGCTGGCGCTCGTCCCGCTGCTCGTCGGCGACACCATCGGCGCGTCGTTTCAGGGCCTGAACCGGACGTGGGTCAAGGTGGGCCTGCTCGACATGCCGCGAAGCCTCGTCACGCTCGCCGGCTACGGCACGCTGGCGGCGCTCGGCTGGGCCACGTTCGCCGGCGTCATCGCGGTGCAGCTGGCCGCGGCGCTCGTGGCGTCGGCCCTCATGCTGATCGCGTACCGTCGCACCCCGCGCCTTCGCACCCCGCAACTTGCACCCTCGCACGTTCGCACCTCTGCCCCCGTGTCGCTGCGCGAGCTCCTGACGTACAGCGTCCCCATGTTCATCTCCCTCGTCATCGGCGGGACCCTCGTCGGCAGCGGCATTCCGCTCGTGCTGGCCGCACAGGAGGCACCCGAAGCGGTGGCGCTGTTCGCGGTGGCGCTCACGCTGGCGCCGCTCCTCGAGCTGCCGGCCGGAGCGCTCGAGGGCGCGGCGGTCCCGGTCTGGGCCGCCGCGCACACCGGCGCCCGCCGGGAGTTGAAACGCTCGTTTACCGAGATCACCCGCTGGGGCCTGCTGCTCGCGCTCGTCGTGTTCGTGCCGCTGATGATGGCGCCGCGGGAATGGCTGGCCCTCCTGTTCGGCGGCGGCTACGCCGGGCCGGCGGCCGCGGTGCAACTCGCGCTGGCAGCAACCCTGTGCGCGGTGGCCCTGGGCCCTGCCGAAGGCATGCTCCTCGCCTCCGGCGTCACGCGCGGCATCGTCCTCGCCCGGGTCGTCTCGGGGGCGCTGGCGCTCGCGGTCGCGTGGCCGCTCGTGGCGGCGTGGGGCGTGGTGGGTGCCATCGCCGCGTGGGGCGGCAGTACGGTGGTCAGCAACCTGATTTCCGGCGTGTACGTCTTCCGGCAGTACGGCATCCATCCCTTCGATCGCCGGTACGCGGCGACGGCCGCCTCTGGCGCCGCGGCCGCCGCGATGTGCGGCGCCATCATCTGGGCCGGCCCCGGGGGGAAGGGAGAGCTCCTCGCGATTGCCGCCGCCAGCCTCGCCACGGTTACGCTGGTGGGATGGGGCCTCGGCGCCTGGACGCCGGCCGAACTGCGCCGGCTCGTGCGAAAATCTCCACGCAGCACGACATGACGAAGCCCGCACCGAAACAGAAACAGCAGATCGACCTGCTGTCGCCCCCGCTGATGATGGCGGGCGGATACCTCCTGCTGTTCGGCGTCGGCATCCTCGACATCCTGTATTTCGACGATCGCTCGCGGCTGCGGATGACCATCCTGTTCTATCGCGGGCTCTCGTGGGAGGCCAACGTGTACCTGGCGCTCACGTATGTCTTTTTCGTCGTCGGGTATTACCTGACGCCCGCCGGCGCGATCACGCGGAGCCTCAAGCCGGCGCAGCGGCAGTGGCTGCCGCAGCGCACGACCCTCGTCACGACGACGTTCTTCCTCGCGACGTTTGCCGTCCTGATGCTGTACACGCTCCAGATCGGCTACGGCCGGTACGGGGGCGGGGGCGGAGAGACGTTCGCGAACCTGGTGCTGCTCGGGGAGCTGTCGTTCATTCCCTATGCCTTTTCGCTGGTGCGGTACGTTCAGGCCAAGGCGAGCGTGGCACAGGTCGCGATGTCGCAGTTCGACCGCTTTTTCCTGTGGTGGGTGATGCTGCCCGCGCAGCTCGGGTTCTCGATCTTCATCGGCATCCGGTCGCGCGCCGTCGTCGTGGTGTTGATGGCGCTAACGGCATTTCACTACGGCTACAAGCGGCTGGAGCTCAAATGGTTCGCAATCCTCGGGATCGCGATCCTGTTTCTCGCGGTGCCGCTGCTGGAGCGCCTGCGCCTGGATCCCCGCGCCCAGCTGCTCCTGCCGCAGGAATCGAGCAGTTTCTCGGTGCGCGCCTGGCAGTCGATCGCGGGACGGACGTCCGCGATCGAGACGTTCACGGTCATCTACGAGAACACCGCCATCGTGCCGGAACCGGACCCCATCCACTGGGCCCTGATCACCGGCCTGGTGCCGCGGTTCCTCTGGCCGGGCAAGCCGGTCTACACCTTCAACGAACGGCTGACGCTCTGGGCGGTCGGGGTCCGCGACCTGAGCTGGATGGGGCCGACGCTGCCGGGGGAATTGCTCCTCATGCTGGGGTCCGCGGGCGCGCTGGCCTTCATGGGCTTCCTGGGCGCGTTGTGGCGGGTGATCAAGGACATATGCCGCGTGGACGAGAAGGGCGGCGTCTGGATCGTGCTGTACGTGGTGCTGATCCGGGCGGTCATGACGATCGAGGTCGGCTTCGTCATTCCGTACGCCACGCTGCTGCGCTACCTGCTGGCGACGGTGCTCCTGATCCTGGTCACGACGGTCCCGATCCGCGAGCGGGTGCCGCAGATCCGTCCGACGCTCGCGGGCGGGCGGCGGTTCCCGGACCCGTCGCCGTCGCCGGGCTGAGCGCCCCCGCTTCCGCAAGCGCCGCCGCGATGGCGCGCGCCACGACCTCGTTCCCCCTCGGCCCCACATGGACACTGTCCACGTACACAGGCTCGCTCACGGCGTCGAAGACGTGACCGAGGAAGGCAAAGCGCCCCGAGGCCGCCCGCCGCTCCGCCTCGCGGTACACGGCGATCGTCGTCTCGTTCTCGAGCGGGTCGTTGAAGGACGGATACGTCGCGACCATCTCCTCGAACGCGCTGCGCGGCCTGGCGCCGTAGTGCAGCACCGGCTGCCAGAAGAAGTGTGTGGTGAAACCGTACGAGTCGGCCAGCGTGCGGATCACCGTCAGCGTCGCGTCGTAGTTATCGAGCGTGTCGCGGACCTTCAGCGCGATGGGACGCGCGGAGGCCGGAGCATCCGGGGTCCGCTGCAGCCGCCGCAGCACGCCCTGGGCCACCTGCACGGCGTACGACGCCTCCGCCACGCCGTCGACGTACACCGACCGCTCCACACGCTGCGCGATCGCCTCGAGATCGCCGTGCGCCCAGGCGACGCCCGGGGAAAAGCCGCCGATATACGCGTCATTCGCGCCGTCGTAGAACACGACAGCGTCGGGCCTGTGCCCGGCCTTGAGCAGCTCGCCCAGCAGAATCGCTTCCTGGTTGATGCCGTACCCCACGACGCCCAGGTTGAGCACGCCGATGCAGCGTCCACCCGCGCCGTTCAGTTCCCGGGCGAGTGCCGACGGAATCGTGGCGAAGTCCGGCGTGTCGATACCGAGCACGCTCGAGCCGCCGAACACCCACACCTGGAGCGGCGGCGCTCCGTCCGCCGCGCAGGCGTTCGTCGTCCGCCGCCAGGCGCCGCGCAGGCCTTCGTCCACGTTGATGTACGTCCCACGGCGCGGGACGTTGCCCCAGACGCGGAAGGGCTCGTAGCGGTGCGGCCACTCGAACCAGGCATCGCTGGCTTCTCTCAGAAAAGCATCGGCCCATGGGTAGCCATCGTAGGCGTGGCTCGCGTCGCGGAAATCGTCGGGGAGGCGGTTGCGCAGCGAGAACGGCGAGCGGAACGTCGGCTCGTACTCGAGCTCGGGCGCCAGGACGGACAGGCGCAGATACGCCCCGCGGTAGAACCCTGCGACGAGCATCGACCCGATCTCCGTGCACACTAGGACGACCGCGCATGCGAGCACGAGGTACCCGACGTAGAAACAGAGACGGCGCAGCGCGGCCATGGTCGGCCCTATATTTCCATGAATCCTGAACGCGAGCTGACGATCCTGCTGGCACTGAAAGACCGGGTGCCGTTTACCCGCCGCTGGATGGCGTACGCGAACCGGGTCCGCCTTCCCTTTCACGTGTGTATCGCGGACGGCGGATCGGATGACGCGTCGGAACGGATGCTCGCGGACCGGGCCGCGTTCCCGCACGTCAGCTACGAGTACGCCCGCTACCCTCGCGACACGAGCTACACCGATTACTGGACGAAGGTGGCGGACGCCCTCTCGCGCGTCCGCACCGAGTTCGTCGCCCTGATCGACAACGACGACCTGGTCGTCGTGAGTGGCGCCCGCCGGGCGGTCGATTTTCTGGCCGCGCACCCGGACCATGCGTCGTGCGGCGGGCAGTGCGCGATCTTCTGGGTCACCCCTGGCGGCGGAGACGCCGATGAACGCCTCTGCTACGGCAGCGACGTGCGCTGGAAGTACAGCCTCGATGCGCACTCGCTCGCGCAGGACACCGCCAGGGCGCGCATCAGGCACCATTCGCGAAGGGCGACGAACACCGCGCACTACCACGTCAGGCGGACGGCGGAGCTGAGGCGGCAGGCCGAGATCATTCGCGACCTGGACATCAAAGACCCGTTTGTCATCGAACGCCTGCTGTTCTTTCTGACCGCGACCGCCGGCAAGATCGAACAGCTCGACACCGTGTACATCGCGCGGCAGTGGAACGCGCCGGGCAGTGACGGCCTGGCGCACGAGGCGAAATACGGCGACTGGCTAGGACGCATGCTGAGTCCCTCCTGGTCGCGCGACTTCACCAACTTCGTCCGCGTCGCGTCGGAGGCGCTGGCCGATGCGGACCGCATCCCCCTCGACGAGGCGCGCCGATCGGTCGTCGAGCTGTACCGGATGTGGGTCGCGCCCCAGATGCTCGGCGACGTCCTGGCCGAGCCGACGGTCACGCTGTCGATGCCCATCGTCCTGCTCGTCGTGCATCGACTGCTGGGCCGCTCCCCCGACAGCATGATCCGGCGGCTGGCGCGGGCAGCCTACCGTCGCACCCGATGGATTTCCGTCGACGCGCTCCACGCCACCGAGCTGCGCGCCAGGCGCGTCGCCGATGCCGACGCGGCCTTCCTGCCGATTCGCGCCTTCCTGACCGGCGGATCGCGGCCCGGCGTATGACGTACGAACACACCACCGTTGCCGTCACGGGCGCGAGCGGGTATCTCGGCGCGGCGCTGAGTCACACGCTCGCGACGACACAGGCGCGCTTGCTGATGGTGAGCCGCAGTGCGCCGCCGCCCATCGCGGGCGCCGATGTGCTGATCGCCGACGTGCGCGACAGGGTGTGCTGGGAGACCATCGTGCAGCGCGCCGATGTCATCTTTCACGCGGCCGGCAACACGAGCGTCCATGCGGCCGCGCAGGACCCGGCCGGCAGCCTCTCGTCGACGCTGCTCCCGCTGACGCATCTGGCGGCGGCCGCGCGCGAGGCGCGGCGCGCGCCGCGTGTGCTGTACGCCTCCACGGCCCGTGTGTACGGCGTCGTCCCCACGCTGCCGGCGAGCGAAGCGGCCGGCACCGAGCCGCTGGCGCCATTCGGCCTGCACAGCCTGCTGGCCGAGCAGTTGCTGACACTCGCCTCCCATCAGGGGGTGCTGGACGCCATCGTCCTGCGCCTCGGCAACGTCTTTGGTCCGAGCCCGTCGGGCCGTGCAGCCGATGAGCGCAACGCCATCAACAAAGTGACGAGGCTCGCAATGCGTGGCGCCGACCTGCCCCTGTTCGGCGACGGCCTGCACCTGCGCGACTTCGTGTACATCGACGATGTCGTGCGGGCGTTCCTGACGCTCGGCGCGATCCCCAGCGGCGGCGGGCGAGTGTTCAACGTCGCGAGCGGGCACGGCACGACCGTCCGTGACGCCTTCCACCTGATCGCGACGCGCGCGGAGCGCGCGACCGGAAGGCAGAGCCGTGTGCGCGAGGTGCCCTGGCCGGACGAGGACGCCCGCCTCGACGGCGACGATTTCACCGCCGACATCGCGAGCATCGCATCGGCGTGCGGATGGATGCCTGCGGTGACGTTCGCCGACGGCATCGACCGCCTGATCGACCACATCGTGCGTACGCCGCTCGACGGTTGACGCCCGTGCAGACGACCCACGACCTCTCGCTGGCGTACCGAGGCCGAACCGTCGCGATCACCGGAAGCCGTGGGTACATCGGTTCCGTCCTGACGTCCGCGTTAAGTCAGGCAGGGGCACACCTGCTGCTGGTGAGCCGCCGCCCGATCGCGCCCCAGGCGAATGCCGAGGTCGTGACCGCGGATCTCCGCGAGAAGGCGTGCTGGCAGGACATCGCCCGCCGCGCCGACGTCGTGTTCCACCTCGCGGGCAACACGAGCGTCTATGCGGCAGCGGCAGATCCTGCGGAAAGCTTCCGCTCGACCGCTCTGCCGCCGGCCCACCTGGTGGCGGCGGCACGCGACGCGCGCCGAATGCTCCGCATCGTCTACGCGTCGACGGCCACCGTGTATGGCTTGACGGACCGGTTGCCGGTCGGCGAGGAGACGACGCCGACGCCCGTCACCATCTACGACCTCCACAAGTGGTTCGCCGAGCAGCAGCTGATGCTCGCGTCGCGCCAGGGCCTGCTCGAGGCCGTCTCGCTGCGCCTGTCCAACGTGTACGGCCCGAGTCCAGGGGCAAGCGCGTCCGACGACCGCGGCGTCCTCAACCGCGTGGCCCGGCTTGCGCTCGCGGGCTGCGATGTGCCGGTCTACGGCGGCGGGCGCTTTCTCCGCGACTACGTCTATATCGACGACGTCGTGCGGGCGTTCCTGATGGCGGGCACGCAGCCGGGCATCGCGGGACACACGTTCAACGTGGGCAGCGGGGTCGGCATCCCGGTCCGCGACGCGTTCCGCCTGGCCGCGGATCGCGCCGAAAGGCGGACGGGGCGGAGATGCGAACTGTATGATGCCGAATGGCCTGACGATGTCGATCGAATCGAATCGCGGAACTTCACCGCCGACATTCGCCGCATGGCCTCGGCGTGCGGCTGGGGACCGGCGATATCGCTCACGGACGGCGTGACGCGACTAGTCGATCATGTATATCAGGGCGGTGCCCGTATGCCGCCCGGACTCCCGTGAATCACGACGACCAACTCACGATTCTCCTCGCAGGGCGCCCTTTACGCTGCGCTGGCTGGCCTATGCCAGCAGCGTCGGCTTCCCGTTCAAAGTACTTATCGCCGACGGGGGGTCAGATGACAGCGTCCAACGCGCCGTGTCGACCCCCGGCGTCTTTCCAGGCCTTCAGTACGAGTACGTGCGGTACGGTTACGACGCCAGCTATACGGAGTTCTACGCAAAGATCGAGAATGCCCTGTCGCGCATTCACACGCCGTTTGTGGCGATGCTCGACAACGACGACTTCCTCATCGCGAATGCGTTGCGGAAGGCCGTGGCGTATCTCGTCGATCACCCTGACTACGCGGCGTGCGGCGGCCAATGGGGCGCATTCTGGGTCCTGCCGTCCGGCGACGAAGCGGCGCATGACCTGACGTACGGTGCGCGTATCGAGTGGAAGTGCACCTCGGGGACCGTGTCCCTCCGCAGTCCCAGCGCGACGGAGCGCGTGCGGGACCAGTCTCAGATAGCCACGTATCCGCTTTACTATCACGTGCGCCGCACAGCGGAAGCCCATCAGCAATTTCAGCTCATTCGAGAACTCGATCTCAGAGACTTTTTCCTCTACGAGCAGTTGCTGGCGTTCCTGACGGCGATCAGCGGCAAGACCCATCAACTCGACGCGTTGTATCTTGCGCGCCAGTGGAATTCGGTGGAGACCGCGGGCGGGACGCACGCGAAGCGCTTTGGCGACTGGTTTGGCCGGATGCTCGTCCCCTCCTGGTCGGAGGATTTCTCGAAATTCCTCGCGGCCACGTCGACAGCGCTGGCAGACAAAGATGGCATCCCACTCGACGAAGCCCGTCGCTGGATCGTCCAGTCGTACCGCATGGAAGTGGCGCCGCCCCTCCTCGACAATCTGCTCGCGGAGCCAACCGTGACCGCGCCGATGTCGATCGTCGTTCGACTCGTACGGCGTCTCCTGTCACTTCCTCCGACCAGTCCGCTCAGGAAAATGGCGACAGCCATCTACCGGCGAACGCCATGGCTGTCACCGGACATTCTTCACGGGACTCAGATTCGCGGAAGGCGCGTCCCGAATGCCGCCGACGAGATGCGGCTGATCCGCAGCTTCCTGACGCGCCGCTCGAACTCGACCGATGCGTAAGGCGAAGGCGACGATGCGACTTATTGCGCCGGGGGGCGGCCGCGAGCGGCGCCGCGCAGGAAGCGCTCAATCGATGCAACGGCCGCCTGCGCACAGCGGCTTCGGCGCCGGCGGCTCGGAGCGGCGAACAGTCTCCGGGAAACGCTCGCGGTTCGCTCCTTCACCACGTCCTCGAGGAGTGGCGGGGCCGCGAGCATCCGGTACGAGTCGAGCACCCAGCGCCGCGCAGCGTCCGGCGACAGACCGTCCCGCGCCGCCAGCGCGCCGGCCGTGACGTCAAGGAACTTGGTGAAATCGCTCGACCAGGTTGGCGCAAGCATCCGCCCGAGCCAGTCCCCGGCCGCTTCGGTATACGACACACCCTCGCTGCCGGGTGAGTTCCACTGGCGGGCGATGAACAGCGTGTCGAGTTGTCTCGTCTTGCCGGCGATGGCCGTCAGGAACCACAGCAGGTACTCGCGAAGAAACGGATCGACGAGATCGACGTCCCGGACGATACCGAACTGCTGCCGGATCTCGGCCGTCCGACGCACGTGAAAATAGATCGGATAGGTCGAGCGGAGAGACTGATGCCGAATGCGGTCGCGTGCGGCTTCATCGTTCACCGACCGGGTATCCAGGCTCGCCTTCCACTGCACGCCCGTGCCGTACAACCCCTCAGCGCTCGTCGACGTCCGTGTCTGACGGACCCAGAACAGTGCGCACTGGCCGCCGCACGTCGCGTAGTCCGGGTGTTGCCGGAGGAACCCGACGGAGCCTACGCGTACGTCGCGCTCGACAACAGCAACAAGGTGCTGGTCATCAGCACCGCGACAAAGGCGTTGGTGAACCAGATTACGGTCACGCCACGGTCCGATCCGTATATTTTTGTCGGCCCCGCCGGCACGGACACCGCCAATCGTCTGTACGTGACGAGCTGGGCGAGGGACTTCGGGTGCGGCCCGGACGGGCAGGTCTTTCAGGATACGCGGCGGATTTCGGTCGTCGACATCACGAATCCGCTGACCGCCACCGAAGTCGCGGTCATCCCGGTCGAGTATGGGACCGAGGCGATGGCGATCTCGCCTGACGGGCTCTACGGCTACGCCATCGGCTGCAGCCCGAACTGGGACGTGCTCCACAAAATCGACCTCGTGGCAGCCGAGACCGATGACGACTCCGACGACGACAGCATCTTCAACGAAGCGATTGCCTCGCTTCCGCTGAGCCGGCCCTACGGCAACGTGGAGGTCACGCCCGACGGTGCCTACGCCCTCGTGTCCGCGAGCGACTGCGTGCTGGTTATTGACCTCGGCAGTTTTTCGGAAACGGGGAACCTGTGCGGAATCGCCGCCGGAGCATGGGGAATCGAGATCAACGACGCGGGGACGAGAGCCTATGTCACCGACGCGAATGGTCAAACGCTCCTGACGCTTGACACGAGCGGCCTCCCGAACCTTGCCCTGCTGTCGACGGTGCCGGTGGCGGGAACCGATCCAACGTCGCAGCCCATTCAGCTCCAGCTCGCTGGAAACAAGGTGTACCTGGTCGCCACTCCGTCGTATTACGAATTGCAGGCCGAAGTCATCGAGTTCGACGTATCGCAGGATGTCGCCGTGCAGGGCTGCAGCGCGCCGGTCGGCAACGGCGGCTTCGAGCTCGCGGTACTCGGCGAGGGCGGCGAGTGGAATTGCTCTGACGCGCCGCCGGTGGCCGGCAAGTGGTACGTGAAGGGCACGGGCCACCTTGCGGGCAACCGTAACATTCACTTTGAAGTGCACGCCCGCTGGACGAAGTCCGGGTTCAAGGGCCAGTGCAACGTCCAAGACGGCACGACGAAAAAGGGCCGCAAGATCCGTTGCCTCGACGTGACCGAGATGATTCAGGTCGGCAACGAGATCGTCATCCGCGGCAACGCGCTCGACGGCAAGACCGCGACGACCTACGAGATCCGCGTGGCCGACAACGGCAAGTCGGGTCGAAACAGCCCGGACGTCTTCGCGATCACGACCGGTAGCGGGTACTCGGCCGGGCCGGACACGCTGTGGAACGGCGACATCCGGATCAAGCCGATCACGCCCAAGGGCGGCTCCCACAAGCACGACGGCGACTGCGAGCACGAAGACGACTAGCGACGGCGCGCACGCCGCCACGGCTCCCTGACGGACACCCGCGCTCGCGGGTGTCCGGTTCCCGCTCCCCCAGCGTTCTCCCTTTGGCCATCATGAAGCCCGCGTCACGGTGGGCCTTTGTACTCTGTCTCGCCGTCTTGGCGACCAGCCGCTGGGCGGGCCCGCCAGGGCCCGACAGCATCCCCGGCGACGCGGCCGCGTACTACCGGGTTGCCCAGGCGGCACCCGATCTCCCGCGTGATGGTGTGCTTCCGTTTCAGCACACACAGCGGCTCGCCATCCCGTACGCCATCGGCGTGCTCCATACGGTGCTTCCGGAGGCGCTCTCTCTGCACGCGCTCTTCCGCGCGGCGGCCGTTGCTCTCGAGTTCGCCATCCTCCTTGTCGCCGCCGGCATCCTCCGATCGCTGCGGGTGCCGGATCGGCCCGCCATGCTTATCCTGGCGATCCTCGCGCTGAACCCCTGGGCGTTCCGGATGTACGTGACGTTTCCGGAAATGATCCCGGACCTCGGGTTTGTGGTCGGCCTGGCAGTGGTGCTGCGGGGCCTCCTGTCGAACAGCGTCTCGAACGGCGCCGCACTCGTCTTGACGGGGCAGCTGCTTGCATCCCTCAGCCGGCAGTCGGGCCTCCTGCTGCTGCCGGCCATCGCTCTCTGGCTGTGGCGGAACCCGATGAGGTGGGAGCTGTCCCCCGTCCGGCGCACGGCACTCGCCGGCGGCGCGGCGGCCATCGCCGTCGCGGTCTACGCGGGCACCGCGCGCCTGGTCGCGGACGTCTCGACGGTCGACGCCAACGCCGAGCACCTCTACGGAGCGATCGTCTGGTTCGCGACGCAGTTCGACGCCGGTGAGCTCGCCCGCTTTTCCGCGAGAATCGTCCTCCCGGTACTCGTGCCGCTGGCTGTCTTCGTGGGGCTTGCCGCACAGCGCCGGACGCTGGCGGCGCCGGCGGCGCTGCTACTCACGACCGCCGCGTGCATCTGGACGCAGCCGATCCTGGCCGGTCCCTACGTCACCGCGGGCAACGCGCCGCGTCTCATCGCGCTCGGCCTGCTGCCCGTGCTTCTGGCGCTGGGCATCCAGCTGCGTGATTCCGGCGCGTTCGCGACGCCTGAGGGAGGGCGTCGCATGGGTTGGCTCGTCGCACTGCTGGCGCTCGGGTCACTACACCACTGGCTCGTGCTCGACACAGAGCCCACGCGCGTTCATCAGGCGATATTTGCCGCGGCCTCTGGCGCCGCGTCGATCGGCGCGGCCATCCTCACAGCGCGGGAGACGAGCTGATCGTCCGCCCCCGATCTACACTACGAAGTGAGGCGGCGTGCTGACGTCTCTCAGCTGCCACACGCGCCGGTTGCCGGATGACCCACATCGAGACAGAAACGCTCATCGATGGCCCCGCGCCGGCAGACCCGGCGGCGGACGCCGCTGCGCTGGCCTGGCTCGAGGACGCGCAGAAGCCTGAGCGACTCCACGTGCGGCGCGTGCCGCTCGACGCGCTGCCCTCCTGGTCGTTCGATCCCGACACGGGCACCCTCACGCACCGGAGCGGAAGGTTCTTTTCGATCGAAGGCCTCCGGGTCACCACCAATCACGGCGCGCACGCGGCGTGGATGCAGCCGATCATCGATCAATCGGACATTGGGATTCTCGGGCTTCTGGCGTGTGTCGAGGACGGGCGGTGGCAGCTGCTCGTGCAGCGGAAGGTGGAACCGGGCAACGTCAACGTCGCGCAGATCTCGCCGACCGTCCAGGCCACGCACAGCAATTACACCCGCGTCCATGGGGGCACCAGACCCGCCTATCTGGAGTATTTCCTCGACCCGCCGCGCGGTGCCGTGATCGTCGACACGCTGCAGATGGAGCAGGGGGCGCGGTACTGCGGCAAACGGAACCGCAACATGGTCGTCGCGGTCCGGCGCGCCGACGTCACGCCTCATCCCGACT
The DNA here is from genome assembly GCA_945903265.1 of Candidatus Sulfopaludibacter sp. SbA3. Classification (GTDB taxonomy): domain Bacteria; phylum Acidobacteriota; class Vicinamibacteria; order Vicinamibacterales; family UBA2999; genus CAXNKG01. The sequence goes on along the minus strand of CAMDNQ010000006.1, from coordinate 37,394 downwards.
ACCGGTGGATGACGCTGGAGTCGCTGTGGCGGATGGCGGCGCACGCCAATGCGCTGAACCTCGATACGCGGAGCGTGCTGTCGTGCTCGTGCATCCCGGCCCGTGCGGCTGCGGTGGACCCCGCGGCCATCAACGGCACGCTCGCGTGGCTCGCCGCGCTGCAGCGCCGGTACTGGATGACCGCGAACCGGGTGCCGCTGCGTTCGGTGGAGGACTGGCGGCTCGAGGGCGATGTCCTCTCGCACGTCACAGGCCGCTATTTCGAGGTCGTCGGCATTTCTGTCGAGGCGCCGACCCGTGAGGTCCCCCGCTGGGATCAGCCGCTCGTCCGAAGCGTCGGCCGGGGCGTCATCGGTTTTCTCTGCCAGATGCGTGACGGCGCGCTGCGCTTTCTGGCCCGGGGCGCGCTCGAGCCGGGCGAATCGCAGGTGCGCATCGGCCCGACGCTGCAGTGCATCCCCGGCAATCATGACGCGCCGCCCCCGTTCTTCGACGACATCGTCCATGCGCCGGCGGAGCGGGTGCGATTCCGCGCCGTGCAGTCGGAGGAAGGCGGGCGCTTCTACCATGACGAGCGGACGCTGGTGGCCGTCGAGCTCCCGCAGGACGCCGCTGTCGACCCGCATCCCGACTACCGCTGGATGACCGCCGCCGAGCTGCGCCACATGATCGGACAGTACGGGACCGTGAACATCGAAGCGCGGGCGCTGCTCGCCTGCCTGCCGTTCGGAGCCTGAGCGTGCCCATCCAGGTCTGGGACTACCTGGCGGAGTACCGCCGCGATCGCGCCGCGATTCTCGACGCGGTAGACCGCGTGTTCCAGTCGGGCAAGCTGATCCTCGGTCCCCACGTGCAGCGCTTCGAGGAAGGGTTCGCGGCGTACTGCGGCGTCAGCTACGGCATCGGTGTGGACAACGGCACCAACGCGTTGACGATCGCGCTGAAGGCCCTCGGTGTCGGTCCCGGATCCGAGGTCGTCACGGTGCCGAACACGGCGGTGCCAACCGTCTCGGCGATCGTCAACGCCGGCGGCACGCCGCGGTTCGTCGACATCGAGCGGGCCAGCTATCTGATGGATCCCGGCCGTCTCGAGGCCGCCCTCACGGAGCGCACCGCCTGCATCGTACCGGTCCACCTGTTCGGGCAGTGCGTGGACATGGCGCCGGTCGTCCGCATCGCGAAGGCACGCGGCATCCCAGTGCTCGAGGACTGCTCCCAGAGCCATGGCGCCACCTGGCAGGGCCGCCGCTGCGGATCCCTCTCCGAGATCGCCGCCTTCTCCCTGTATCCCACCAAGACGCTCGGCGCCTACGGCGATGGCGGGATCATCGTCACCGGCGATGACGGCCTGAACGCCCGGGTGCGGCGTCTTCGGTTCTATGGGATGGAGGGATTCGGCACGGGCGCGCCTGGCGTGCGCGAGGCCAAGCTCAAGTACGCGGCGATCGAAGACGGCTACAACGCGCGGCTCGACGAGGTCCAGGCGGCGATCCTGCTGATCAAGCTCGCGCGGCTCGACGAGGACATCGCCCGCCGGCAGATGATTGCCGCGCGCTACGATCGCGCGCTCGCCGGCACCTCGCTGACCCTGCCGGCCGTCCGTCCCGGCAACACGCACGTCTACTACCTCTACGTGGCCCGGCACCCGGAGCGCGATCGTCTCCTGACGGAGATGGCGCGGCACAACGTGCTGCTGAACGTCAGCTACCCGCACCCCGTGCACCTGATGCCGGCCTACGCGCATCTCGGGTATCGCGAAGGCGACTTTCCCGAGGCGGAGCGCGCCGCCCGCGAGATCTTCTCGCTGCCGATGTATCCCACGCTGGGCGAGGCCGACCAGGACACGGTGTGCCGCGCGCTCGGCGAAGTGCTCGGCGAGCCGGTCGCCCTCTAGCGGCCCACCCCCATGCCGTCCTGCCTCGTCTGCCAGCAGGCGATCGAGCCGTTCCTGTCGTTCGGCCGGATGCCGCGCGCCGACGCATTCATCACCCCTGAGGAGATCGACGGAGAGTTCTTCTTCCATCTCGCCGCCGGCCGGTGCGGCGGCTGCGGCATGGTGCAGCTGTGCGAGCGGGTTCCCGACGCGCTGATGTTCCACGACACGTACGCGTACTACTCGTCCACCTCCGCGGGCATGCAGCGCCACTTCGCGCGTTTTGCGGGCGAGGTACAGCAGCGGCTGGGCGGCGTCGTAACCGGCGTCGTGAACGGCGGCGTGACAAGCGGCGCGCCGTTCGTCGTGGAGATCGGGTGCAACGACGGGATCCTGCTCGAGGGATTTGCGAAGGCGGGCATCCGCCACCTCGGGCTCGATCCCGCCGGCAACGTCGTCGGCGACGCCGTGCGGAAGGGACTGACCGTCAGGCAGGCGTTCTTCACGGAGGCAACGGCCGCCGATATCGTGCAGGAGCACGGGCGCGCCGACGCGATCGTGGCCGCCAATGTCATCTGTCACGTCGCCGACATCCACTCGGTGTTTGCCGGCGTGCGGCGGCTGCTCTCGCCCGAGGGCCTCTTCATCTTCGAGGACCCGTACATCGGGGCCATCCTCGAGGCCAACGCGCTCGACCAGTTCTATGACGAGCACGTGTTCTATTTTTCGGCGGCGTCGGTGCAGCACCTGGCCGCGATGCACGACTTCGAGATCGTGGACATCTCGCCGCAGCCGGTACACGGCGGCGAACTGCGCTACACGCTCGCGCGGCGCGGCGCGCACCGCCCGACCCCGGAGTCGGCGGCGTGGCTGGAGCGCGAAGCGGCGTCGGGCCTCTCAGGTTCCCTCGCGCCGTATGCCGCCTTCGCGGTCCGCGCCGCCGCCGTTCGCGACGAACTGACCGCAACCGTGCGGAGTCTTCGAGCCGCCGGACATCGGATCGTTGGATACGGCGCCACGGCGAAGAGCGCGACCCTCATCAATTACTGCGGCTTCGGCCCGGCTGACATCGAGTACATCGCCGACGTCACGCCCGGGAAACAGCGGAAGCTCACGCCCGGCGCCCACATCGAGGTCCGTCCTCCGGACGCGTTCCGATCGAACCCGCCTGCATACGCCCTGCTCTTCGCGTGGAACCATGAGGCCAAGATACGCGCCAAGGAGGCATGGTTCGAGGAGGGCGGCGGCCGATGGATCACCTATGTTCCGGCCGTGCGTATCCTGTGACACGGACGCACGTGCTCCTCTACTGTGTCGCGGCCGCGGTGAGGGTCGCGTACCTCATCGCCGGCGCACCGCCGTTCGATCAGGGCTATCAATGGTTCGTCGCCGACAACGTCGTCCGCCACGGGTTCATCGGCATGGACGGGCGTGCGACGTCGATGTACGACCCGGCGTACCCGATGTTCGTCGCGTTCGGGCGATGGCTGACGGGTGACACCCTTGTCGCGATCCAGTTGCTGCAGCTGGCCATCGACGCCACCGGGGCCGTACTCCTGTGCGTGCTCACGCAGATCCTGACGGGCAACCGTCGCGCCGCGGTGATCGCCGGGGGCCTGTACGCGGTGTATCCCCTCCTGGTACACCACGCGGTGGCCGGCGACGAACTCTCGCTGCTCTCGGTCCTGCTGCTGGCGTTCGCGGTCCTGGCGATTCCTCCGGCGGGGACCAGCCGGGCGGCGATGGCGGGGCTCTGCCTGGGCCTGGCCGTCCTGACACGATCGATGGTCGGGCCGCTCCTTCTTCTCGCGCCCGGGCTGTTGCTGTTCAGACGCCGCCCGGCCGCGGCGTGCGCGATGACGACTGCCGCGCTCCTCGTCATGCTGCCGTGGTTGATCTGGTCGTCACGCGTCAGCGGCACCATTTGGCCGACGCGAAGCGGCGAGAACCTCCTGAGGAGCAACTCACGCTATTCCGCCGACGTCTTGCCTGCGTACAACATCGACGTCCTCGGAGAGTGGGCGGAATCGATGATTGCCCGCGAACGGCCGGACCTCATGGCACGTTTCTCCGATGGCAGCCTGTACTTCGACCTCTCGCGCAGCCGGGACGTGAATCAGTTCTTCACGGCTCTGGCGTGGGAGGAACTGCGATCGCGGCCGGGCGAAATCCTGGGGCTGAAGGCGCGCAACGTCGCGTACTTCTTCTGGCCGAGGCTGGTGCCGGTGCGCATCACGGGGCCTGACACGCAGGTCATCCTCGCGCCTGACGGCACGCTGCGCGTCGAGGGGACGGCGCCCAGGCCGGTCGCGCAGGAGATAGCGTATTCGACCTCGTACGTCGTGATTGCCGTGGCGGCGCTGGGCGGCATCTGGCTCCGGCGCCGCCGGCTGCGCGACGATGCGCTGCTGTGGGCGATTGCCGTCGTCTTCGTCGCCGCGGCAGTCGTCTACTTTCCCGCCACGCGCTACCGGGTCCCCATGGAGTTCGTCCTGCTCTTCTACGCCGCGGTCGGCATCGCGGCGCTCGCCGCGCGGCGGCGGATCCCCTACAATCCGCACCAGTGGCCGGACTGATCGTTGCGCTGATTGCGGCCGGAACGCTGGCATTCGGCGCGGTGTACCCCTGGGCGTTCATGCCGCTGTTCGGCGCCGCCGCGCTCATCGGCGCCATCGGGCTGCTGCGCCGGTCGCCGACGCCGCGCGTGCGCAGGGTCGGGTGGGCCCTGCTGGCGGTGTGTGTCGCGATCGCGCTGCAGCTGGCACCGGCGCCGCGCGATCTCCTGGCGGCCCTGAGCCCGCGCGCGCCTGGCCTGCTGGGCGCCTTCAGCCTCACGTTCGCCGGCGACGCGGCCGCCTGGGTGCCGTTGACGCTCAATCCGGCCAGTACGAGGATCGCGCTGCTGGCCGCCGGCGCGCTCGCGCTCTTCCTGATTGGCATCAGCGGTCACCTGACCGGCCATCGACTGCGCAACGTCCCGCGCGCGCTCGCCATCTTCGCCGTGCCGCTGGCGCTCTTCGGCATCCTGAGCCGCGAATACCTGGTGAACAGCAATCTCATTTACGGGTTCTGGCGGCCGCAGCAGGGCGGCGGCGACATGTTCGGCCCGTTCGTGAACCGGAACCACTTTGCCGGCTGGATGCTCATGGCGACCTGTCTGCTGGTCGGCGCGCTCTTCGGCCAGATCGAGCGGACGCTCCGGTCGCACGCGCACAAATCCGGGCGCCAGCGGCGGTTCGACTGGCTCTCGTCGGCGGAAGCCAACGGGATCGTGCTGATGACGGCCTCGGTCTTCGTGATGGTCATCTCGCTCTTCTGGACGCTGTCGCGGTCGGCGATCACGGGCTTTGCGGTGGCCTCGGTGGCATTCGCGTGGCTGGCCTTCCGGCGCGAGAAGCTCGGCGCTCCGCGGCGGGCCGCGGGGCTGGCGGCCATCGCCGCCGTCGCCCTCACGGGCGTCGCCTGGCGCGGACCCGCGCGGCTGCTGCAGAACTTCCAGGACGACCGGAATCTTCTGAGCCGGTTCGACGCGTGGCGCGATGGATGGCAGGTCGTGGTGAACTTTCCGCTGACGGGGACGGGGCTCAACACCTACTCGGACGCGATGCTGTTCTTCCAGACCCGGAACCGCGAGTTCCACCTGGCGCAGGCGCACAACGATTACCTGCAACTCCTCGCGGAAGGCGGCCTGCTCGTCGCCGTTCCCGCCGTCGTCGCCCTTGGCCTGTTCGCGCGCGCCGTCCAGCGCAATCTTCGGCTGGCGCGCGACGAAGCGCGCGGCTACTGGATCCGCGTGGGCGCGACAGTCGGGCTGCTGGCGGTAGGAGTGCAGGAGGTCTTCGAGTTCAGCCTGCAGATGCCGGCCAACGCGCTGCTCTTCTGCACGCTGGCCGCCGTGGCGCTCTCGCCGGCGCACGCCGAGCCCGCGCGGTACGGCCGGACCTCGCGTGATACCATCGAATTTTCCGAGACTGAGCCGAGTGGCCCACTGTCCTAAGTGCAAGTCGAAGGACCTTCGCCGGTCGCGCACCCGCACCCGCTGGGAGCGCTGGCGCAAGGCGATCACCGACAAACGGCCGTTCCGGTGCCGCGCGTGCCAGTGGCGGGGATGGCTGCCGCTGTCGGCCGCCGCGCTGGAGCAGGTCGCGGCACAGCGGCGCAGCGCGACCGATCCGCCGAACCTGCGGGGCACCCTCCTCGCACGCTCCAATCCGCGTCACCGCCTCGATCTCCATACCCTGGATCGATTCGACGACGACGAAAAGGACAACTGAGCCACGATGCCGCTTCGGATTGGATGTGACCTCGACGGCGTCCTCGCCGACATGGAGACCGCGCTGGTCCGCGAGGCCGAAACGCTGTTCGGCCCGTCGATCTCAAGACCCGCCGCCGACGCCTCAGCCCCGCACGCCTCCATGGCGGACCTGGTGCCACCGGAGGTTGCGGAAGACGCCCCGCTCCAGCACGAACTGCACCTGACATCGAAGCAGCGGCGGAAGCTCTGGGCGCACGTCTCTGGGATCGAGCATTTCTGGGAATCGCTCGACGAGACCGAGCCCGGCATCGTAGCCCGCCTCGCGGCACTGGCCGCGGAGCGCCGCTGGGAGATCATTTTTCTGACACGCCGTCCCGCGACCGCGGGCGCGCTGGCGCAGGTCCAGTCGCAGCGGTGGCTGGAGGCGAAAGGCTTCAGGCTGCCGAGCGTCTACGTGGTGACGGCCTCCCGCGGGCTCATCGCCTCCGGGCTGACGCTCGACATCGTCATCGACGATACGCCGGAGAACTGCGTCGACGTCGCCTCCGACTCGCGCGCGCGCACGATTGGCGTGTTCCGGGGCCAGCAGGCGCCGGCCGCCGCCCTGAAGGCGATGGGGATTCATCTCGTCACGTCCACCGCGGAGGCGCTCGACCTGCTGGTCGAGATCGACACCAGCCTCGAGCAGCAGCCCGGCGCCCTGGAGCGCGTCATGCGGACGCTCGGGTTGAAACAGTCCGCCACGGCATAGCGGTGAGCCACCCATTCACGGTCCCCGAGTACATCGCCGCGCACCGGCGCGTGGCCGAGGCCTGCGATCCGCGCGCCTTCGAGGCCGGCATCGATGCCGTGCGCGCCGCCTTCGACGGCGACCGGCAGATCATCACGTGCGGCAACGGCGGCAGCGCCTACGCCGCGTCCCATTGCATCACCGACTGGAACAAGATGATCAATCTCGCCACGGGCCGCCGGTTCCGTGGCATCTCGCTCTGCGACAACATCGGCCTGATGACGGCGTTCGGCAATGACCTAACCTTCGACGAAATCTTCGCGGGCCAGCTCCGCGCCATCCTCACGCCCGGTGATCTTGTCATCGCCATCAGCGGCTCCGGCAACTCGCCGAACGTGGTGAAAGCGGTCGAGTACGCCAATGCGTCCGGCGCCGAGACGCTCGCCCTCGTCGGCTATGACGGCGGCGCGCTGAAACGGATCGCGCGGCGCGTCGTGTGGGTGCCGTCCTTCGACATGCAGCTCTGCGAAGACCTCCACCTGATGTTCGTCCACATGGCCATGAAGGCCCTCTGCGGCACGCCCATCAGCAGCTAGTTCGTCCACCCCGGCCCATCCCTGAAAGCCACCCTGCTGGCGCTGACCCTCAACGAGATTGAGGGCGTGCGCGCCACGCTGCCCCGGATCGATCGCTCGCAGCTCCACCAGATCATCGTCGTGGACGGCGGCTCGACGGACGGGACCGTGGAGTGGTGCCGCGCGGCGGGGTTCGAGGTGTACGTCCAGCGGCGGCCGGGCCTCCGGCATGCGTACGTCGAAGTGCTCGCACACGTCACCGGGGATGTCATCATCACGATGAGCCCCGACGGCAACTGCCCGCCGGACGCGGTGCCCCGCCTCATCGACAAGATGCGCGAGGGGTACGACCTCGTCATCGCCAGCCGCTATCTCGGCGAGGCGCGCAGCGAAGACGACGACCTCCGCACGGCGTTCGGGAACTGGCTCTTCACACGCACGGTCAACGTGCTGCACGGCGGCCGCTACACCGACTGCATGGGGATCTACCGCGCGTTCACGCGTAGGCTCGTGGAGGACCTCGATCTCCACCGGGACGAGGGCTACGCGCTCCCGGAGCGCCTGTTCGGAACGGTCGTGAGCTGGGAGCCGCTCATGTCGGTGCGCGCCGCGAAGCGGCACGTGCGCATCGCGGAGATTGCCGTCAGCGAACCGCCGCGCATCGGCGGCACGCGGAAGCTGCAGATGTTCCGCTGGGGCGCAGCCTACTACTTCCAGTTCTGGCGCGAGCTGTGGCACTGGAAGTAACCGGCGCGCGCGGCCCCGCGTCCGGCCACGCCACCTTCGAGCGAGCCGCCGTCGCCGCCGCGGCCGCCGTCGTCGTCTATTTCGCCGCGCGCTACGACGTCTGCTTCCAGGATGCGGAGGCGGTGGCCGACTACCTCTTCGACGAAGGCGAACGCGGACGGATCCTCAGCTTCGCCGCGTATATCGTGACGCTCGAAACGCGCCTGGCGCTCTGGCACCTGGTGCCACCGCACCCGTCGTTCAGCCCGGTCTGGCTGCTCACGCTCGGCGCCGGCCCCGTCCTCCTTTACCGGTTCCTGCGGCTGGAACTCGACAGTGTCCCTGCGGCGCTCGCCGGAGCCGCGGTGTACCTCGTTTCGGCAGGATGCCTGAGCGGCGTGACGATGCTGTTCCATCAGGGCAAGCCGATCGTCAACGTCTGCGTCATCGCCGCGCTGTACCTCTGCGCCCGCCTGCGCCGCGTGTGGTCCCCCGCGTCGGCGGCCGCACTGCTGATGGTGCTCGTGGCTGCGCCGCTCTTCGATGAAACGGGGGCCTTCGCCTTTGCGATTCCGCTGCTCTGGTGTCCCGCGGTCTTCCGGAGGAAAGCGGCGCTGGCCGGCTACGCCGCCGCCTGTGGGGTCGTCGTCATCGCGTACCTCGTGCTCGTCCCAGGCCTGTTCGAGGCGAGGGGCGGATCGTTCGACCTGGCCGAGTACCTCAGGCAAATGTCTGAGGAGGGCGCCAGGCATGACAAGTTCGACGTCCTGCACGTCGTCTGGCAGGCCGGCAACCTGCTGATCCCTGCGCTGCTCCCGTGGGAGCTCGCGCAGGTCCGCACGCCGGTTGCGGACGCCCCGCGCCTCCCGGTCGCCGCGCTCGCCGGCCTCGCGGGCCTGCTCCTCGCCGTGAGCCTCGGGGTCTACCGCCGCCGCACGCAGTGGCTGGTGTACCGGCGGCTCGGTCTGCTGACGACCGCCTTCGTCGTCTTCCAGTCGATCGTCCTCGTCTTTCACCCGTTGGAGCTGACGGCTACCGGCTTCTATTACGGCGCGCTCTTCTCCGTCCTGTTCGCCAGCGGCGTCTCGGCCGTGTACGCCAGCGCGCTGCAGGCCTCCTCGGCGTGGACGACTGGCCTGATGCGAGGCGCGCTCGTCTGGCTCCTGGCGATCGCCGCGCTGAACTTTTCGTCGCTGAATGCGTCCTGGATGGCACACAGCCACGCGAAGGCGCTGGAGCTGCTGCCGACGCTCGCCGTCACCGGCTACGGATCAGATATGTCGCTGCTGCAGGCGGACGCCGCGCGCCATGCCGAACGCGCCAGCCGCCTTGCACCCGATGGGCTCGAGGCGAGCTACGTCAACGACATCACCGCACCGCCGGATCCGTTCGACGACGTGCTCGAAACGTGGCGCGCGTGGCGACGCGGGGAGCCCGAGTTCCTCGCGGTGCGCCCCCGCCTGGTGCCCAACCTCTGGCTGGCGGTCGAACTCGACAGGATGACTCGAACCGAGCCGCGGCCCTGGTGGGCTGTTTTACATCCGCGCCCGGATCCGGAACGATCAGTCCAGCCATGATGCCGACCGGCCCTGCCTGCTCCATCGTGATCTCGTTCCGCAATGAAGCGGCCGTCCTGCCCGAGCTGCTTCGGCGGCTGTCGCGCGCGCTTGCGCCGCTCGACGCCGGCTATGAAGTGATTTTCGTCAACGACGCCTCCACCGACGAGTCTCTATCGCTTCTGACCGCCGCGGCCGCCGCCGATCCGCATCTTGTGGTCATGACGATGTCGCGCCGTTTTGGACCGGCCGAGTGCGCCATGGCGGGGCTCGCGCACGCGCGCGGCGCGGCGGTGGTGCTGATGGACGCGGACCTGCAGGATCCGCCGGAGCTGATTCCCACCCTCATAGAGCGCTGGCGCGCGGGCGCCGACGTCGTCTACACGGTCAGAACGGCGCGGCACGGCGAGTCGGGGATGAAGACGCTCTTTACCCGAATGGCCTATCGCCTGGTCGGCGCCGCGGCCGACGTCGAGCTCCCGGTGGACGCCGGCGATTTCAGGCTGATGAGCCGCCGCGTCGTGAACGAGCTGCTGAAGATGCCCGAGCGATCGCCGTACCTGCGCGGGCTGGTGACGTGGATCGGCTTTCGGCAGGTGCCGGTCTCCTACGAGCGCCAGCCGAGATTCGCCGGGCGCACGCACTTCCCGATGCTGCGCAGCCTGAACCCATGGCGCACCTTCCTGTCCGGCCTCACGTCGTTTTCCTCGGCGCCGATCGTCCTGCTGCTGCCGCTTGGTCTGCTGATCGTGGCGGGGACGTTCGCCGCGGCGCTGTTGCTCTGGCTGGTGCCGGGCACGCGGCCGGCCGTTCCTCCCCCCGCGCTGGCGGTGGCACTCGGCCTGGCGGCGCTCGGAGGCCTGAACATCGCCGGTCTCGGCCTGGCAGGCGTGTACCTCGGGCGGATTCACGCCGACGTGCGCGGCCGCCCACGCTATGTCATCGACAGCGTCATCGGAGCGTCCGCCGAAATTCAGCGACGGACATGAGGCGTCGGATACTGATGATACTGGCGGCGGTTGTCGCCGGCGCCGTCGCGATCGAAGCGGGGAGCAGGGTGTACGCCGGCCTGTTCCTGACGCCGACGGCAGCCGCCGCCTTCGTGCCTCCCCCCTACGAAGACGCCGCGTATTTTTCCGGCGCGTTCGTGGCCGAACAGAGACAGGTGGCCCTCATGCCGGGCGCCACGGGCTCGCACGTGATCCTTCAGGACATCCGCGGCCGCTACATCAATATCGTCGGCGGCCTGCGCGCCACCGCGCACCAGCCGGCGTCGGCCGATCGGCAGTTGCTCGTCTTCGGCGGCTCGACCATCTTCTCGGAGGAAGTGCCCGACGACCACACGATCCCCAGCTACCTGCAGGCGCTGATCAACATGCGGTGCGCCTCGCGTGTCCGGGTGCTCAATTACGGCGTTCCGTCCATGAACGCCCTGCAGCAGGTATCCAGGCTGCGCGAGACGAGCATCAGGCCGGGCGATATTGTGATGTTCTACGACGGGGTGAACGACGTGTACTACACCGTCTATGCAGGCCAGAGCCGGCGGACATCCATGTCGGCTGCGCCCGATCCTCCCGGTCCTCTCTTGTCTGCGCTGTTCCGCGCGTCGGAGGTCAGCGCGGCAGCGCGGGTGGTGTCGGCGGTCACCGCTCACGCTGTCCCGGCCGCGATGAAGGATGACGACGAGCGGCGCCGGAACCTCGACCGCGTGGAAGCCGAGCACGTCGAGGCGATCAGTGAGGCGCATCGCTACGTGCAGGCCGCGCAGGGCGTGTTCGTTCACGTCCTCCAGCCGCACCTCTTTGCGACGCCAGCTACCACGCCGTATCGCCGGCAGTTGGTCGCCAATTACGTCCCGGTCACCACCGCCACATTCTTTCAGCGCGACCGGCCTGAGAGGTTTGAGGGCCAGGCTCTGTTGCCGGTTGCCCGCGGCCTCGCCGCCGCCTTTGACGAGGGCTATCCCCGGCTCCGCCGTGCGGCCGCCGTTGCACGCGCCGCCGGCATCGAGTCGATCGATCGGAGCGGCATCCTGTCGGCCGATGCCGTTCGGGGCGAGGTGTTCCTCGACTTCACCCATGTCAATCACGAGGGGAATCGCGTCGTCGCGGCGGCGCTCTTCGACGCCGTCCACGCGCACCTCGGCGAGTGCGGCGAGGGCGGATGATCACCCACCCGACGCGGGCGCAGCTGGCCGCCGTCCTGGCCGGGAGCGGCGCGATCGGATTCTTCCTGGGCCTGGTCCGCTACCCCGCGTGGCCTGACGCGCTCGAGCCCGCGCAGGTGCTGGCCGGCCTGGTCACCTACCCGCCCGACAACCCCGTCTACCTCTACTCGACCCGTACGTGGACCGTGCTCCACGAGGGGCTTGCCGTGCTGCTGTCGCTCGGGTTCTCCGAATTGACCCTGGCCCTCGTCGTGAGCGGCCTGACCGGCATGCTCTCGCTGCAGGCGCTCGGCGTGATCATCCTCGCCGTCGGCGGCGACGTGGGGCTCGCTGTCCTCGCGCCTTTCTTCATCCAGGTCACGCACGGCGCATCGGGCGGCGTCAGCTATCCCGTGGCGCTCATGGGGGTGCAGCCGACCTACGGAGTGGTCGGCCTGTCCTACGTGCTCCTTGCGATGGCGCTGATGGGGGTGGGGCGCGTGCGCGCCGCCGCGCTGATGCTGGGGTTCGCACCGGCCGTGCACGTGACGATCGGACTCTGGACCATCGTCATTGCCACCGCGGCCCTGGCGATGGACCGCACACGCGCCGCGACAATCGCGCGCGCGGCGTGGCGCTGGTTGCTCGCCGGCGCCCTCGTCGCGGCGATGCTCGCCGTCGTCCATTACGTGGGCTGGGTACCTGGGGACGCCGCGGCCCCGGCAACTGCGGTAACGGGCGCGTGGGGCAACCACCGCCAGCCCTTTCCGCTGTTCTCGTCCAGGGCGCTTGCCACGTGGTTCAGCGCAGCGCTGCCCGCGCTCTGGCTGTGGCGCTACGGCCGCGACATACCCGAACGCGCGCGTACACTGATGGCGATCCTCGTGACCGCCGCCGCCGCCGGCGCGACACTGTCCGTCGTGTACTGGCTGCCGCCGTCCAGCATCTCGAACGCCGTTGCCACGCTGATGCCGTCGCGTCTCCTGAACCTGCCCGTGATAGCCGCCATGGCGCTCATCGTCGGCCTGCTCGCGCGGTACCGACAGACATTCCTCAGTGCGGCTGTACTGCCCTCGCTGACCGCTGTCCTGCTGGCCATCAACGCGACCATCGGCCAGTACGACGTGGATGGCCTGCGCATGGCGCTCGCGTGGGTGGCCATGTGCCTGGCCGCCTCAGTGCTCGTGTTCGTCGCGGAGCGGCGCCGTCGCGGCGCCGCGTCCGTCGCGGACTCAGCTGATCCAACCCTGACAGCGTGGATGCGACGCGCCACAGTCGCCATCCTGACGGGTGCACTCGCGGCCGCCATCATTGTGTCGGTGCGGGACTTCGCGGAGCAGTCCGTCGGCATGGCGCCAGAGCGCTCGAACGATCCGTTTTTTGCCATCGCCGCCGGCCGTCGAGGCATGCTGCTCACGGGCAGCGACCTGCACCTGATGCAGCTCAAGACGCGGCGTCCGGTACTGCTCGACGGCGGCGCGCTCGACGGACTGCACTATCCCCCTGCCGCGGCGGCGGAAACCGATCGGATTCTCAGGCGGGTCTACGGGACGAACCTGCAGTCGATACAACAGGCACATCTCGGCGCGCTCGACTCTGAGGCGGGGAAAACGCTCTGGGAAGCGAGAGAGCCCGACGAATGGCAGCGCATCGCGCGCGAGTTCGGGATCACCGACATCGTGGTGTACCGGTCCTGGCAGCTGAAGCTTCCACTGGTAGCGTCGGACCCGGACTTCGCGCTGTACACAGCGACGCCTGGCACGCCGGCGGAGCTCAGCGTTCCATGAGCCCGCGCGCGTCGAGCACCTCGGCCTCCGGGGACTCGCTGTAATAGGGACGAAACAGAATCTCGGTGGTCCGGCGCTCCGTGACCGGCTCGGGGCGCGCGTCCGGATAGCCGAGGCGCAGCGGCACCAGCGGATCGACGGACCCGGACGCATTGATGACGTGGAATTTGAAGTCCGGTCCTTTCCGCGCATCGACGAACGCCGCCACCCGCGCGAGATAGTCGCTCGCCGGTCCGTTCGCGGCGCCAAGGGCAACCGCCGCGGTGCGGGTCCCCACTGCATTGATCGCCACGACACCCGCCAGGACGAGGGCGGCCGCCCACGCGGTCCGACCACGGAGACGGCTCGCATCCAGGGCCGTGTACGCGAGCAGCAGGACCACGAGGTTCACGGGGTACAGATAGTAGGCAACCCCCACCATGTCCGAGAGCTGACGCCCGATCGCGAGCACGAAGGCGTATGCGAGAAGCGTCCCCACCAGAAGCACCGCCACCGGCGCACGCCGCCGCAACGGCTGCCAGGCCCCTAACCGCAGGAACAGGACACCCGCTGCGACGAGCAGCGCGGCGTTCACCGCCACACCCGCCGCTCGTCCTTCCAGCGCCAGTCCCTTCACGTACAGTTCGAATGGCGCCGCGCGCAGTTCGACCGCCGCCGGCAGCACGACGTCGATCGTCCAGCGGCCAGCGGCCATGACCGCCTTCGGAAGGAGCAGCGCCACACTGCGAAGGACGAAGAGGCCGCCCGGGCGCGCATCCACGTACGCCGGACGCTCGACGCGCAGCAGGTGCAGACCGTAGAAGAATGCGAACAGCAGGACCGGCATCATCCAGAGGACCATGGCCAGCGCCGGCACGCCACGGCCCTTCTCTCGCTGGTGCCGCACTAACAGCACGCCGCCCAGGAGCGCCACGGGCACCATCACCTCGTGCAGGAAACAGGCGGCGGTCATCGGCACCACGTACGCCGCAGTGCCGACAGACGGCGGGCCCTCGTGGTCGCGCGTCAGGAGCACCAATGCCCGCAGGCCTATGAGGAAGAGGATCCAGGCCACCAGATAGCCGCCCAGGTGATTCCACAGCACCAGTTCGATGGACGCCAGTGAGACGACGAACAGCAGCGTAAACGGCGCCGCGGCGCGCGACGGCTGGATCGCGAGGAGGCAGCGGTAGAACGCGACGCCTGCCACGAGGTGCAGCGTGAGCCCCACCAGATTCCACCAGATGTGGTGATACGTGAGCAGCGTGGCGGACATCGCCAGCCAGACGAACAACAGCGGACGGAACAGCGCGTCGTCGCCCTTCCAGTACTGGCGGGTTGCCGCGTAGTCGTAGTGCCGCAGCCCGGCGCCGAGCGACGTGTCGCCCTCCAGTTCGGCGAAGTACCAGAGCTGCTCGGTTGCGAACACGCGATTCAGGCCGGGGCTGAACACCACCCATATGGTTGCCGCCAGCAGCAGCACCATCCAGCGTGTCGGCACAACGCGATCGGGCACCGGCCCTAGCATAAGGCCGCAGCCCTGCTGAGCCGATAATGGGGTCGGTACATGAGACCCCTCCTGAAATGGGCTGGCGGGAAGCGCCAGCTGCTCCCCGCGCTGCGCGAGTTCTACCCGCCGCACTTCGACCGTTACGTCGAGCCGTTTGTCGGCAGCGGCGCCGTCTTCTTCGATCTGTACGCCGCGGGCCGGCTCGACGGCCGCGCCGTGCTGCTGACCGACGCCAACCCGGACCTGGTCGGCTGCTACGAGGCGGTCCGCGACGACCCGGACGCGGTCATCGCCGCGCTGTCATCGCTCGAAGCCGAGCACCTGGAGCGTGGGAGCGCGTGCTATTACGAGGTGCGGGATGACCGCTTCAACCCGGCTCGCGCCGGCGACGGCCCGCGCAATACGCCGGCGCTGGCGGCGATGTTCATCTATCTGAACCGGACC
Source organism: Candidatus Sulfopaludibacter sp. SbA3 (assembly GCA_945903265.1). GTDB lineage: Bacteria > Acidobacteriota > Vicinamibacteria > Vicinamibacterales > UBA2999 > CAXNKG01. Next base: position 21,813 of record CAMDNQ010000006.1, on the reverse strand, counting down.
GGCTTCAACGGCCTGTTCCGGCTGAACCGGCAGGGCGGCTTCAACGTGCCCGCGGGCCGGTACGACGCGCCCCGCATCTGCGATGCGGACCACATACGGACGGTGGCGCGCGCGCTCGGCGCACGGGGCGTGATGATTCGGCATGCCCCGTTCGACGACGTGCTCTCCGGGACGGGACACGGCGACTTCGTGTACTGCGATCCGCCATACGCGCCACTCAGCCGCACCGCGAGCTTCGCGCACTACACGGCGGGTGGATTCACCGCCGCCGACCAGGTGCGGCTGACGCGCGTCATCATCGCCGCCGCACGCCGCGGCGCTGCGGTCCTCGTGTCGAATTCCAGCGCGCCGGAAATCGCGGCGGCGTTTGCCGCCCCGGGCGCACAACGCGCCGGCCTGACGCTGCGCCGGGTGCCGGCACGGCGCGCGATTAACTCACGCGCCAGCGGGCGGGGACCGATCGACGAGCTGCTCGTCACCAACGTCAGCCCGCTGGCCGATGTCCCGATTCGCATGGCGAAGGCGCCGATCGCGCGCACACGTGCCACCCGCGCCGCGAACTCCTAGCCCCCCTCTCCCTCCAACCCTCGCGTGCTAGTCTTTCGGGAGACGCGAAAGTGGCGGAACTGGCAGACGCGCCAGACTTAGGATCTGGTACCCGCAAGGGTATGGGAGTTCGAGTCTCCCCTTTCGCATTCACGAACCCGGAACCCGGAACCTAGAACAGAACCTCGAACGCCTCCCGCTTCGGCACGTCGCGTGACAGGTAGATGTGCTGGATGTAGCTGGTACGCAGCTTCACGGCGTCCGGCAAATGTGAACAGAGCGCATCAAGCGACCGCCACGGCGCGTCCGGCCCCCGCCGGATGAAGTAGGTCCACACGCGCTCCCACACCACGAACGCTTCAGCGCTCCGCTCGGCATGGCGGAACGCCGCCCGGTACAGCGCCCACCGCTCCGGATCGAACGGCGTCTCGTGCGCGCTGCCGTACTGCGGAACGCCGTAGCGCCCCACGACGTGCGTGCGAAGAAACCGGGCCATGGGATTGAAAAAGGAATTCTCCTGAAACCAGCAGAAGCCGCCAGGGGCCAGGTGGCGGTCAAGGAATGCGATGACCGACGGGGTCTGCGGGTGCGGGATCTCATGGAGAAACGCAATGCCGCAGATGATGTCGAACTGCTCGCCCAGATCCGCGGTGAGCACGTCCGCCTGCCGGTAGTCGATGTCCGGAAAGAACGTCCGCGCGCGCGCGGCCATGGCGGGCGACGCGTCCACGGCGAGCAGCCGTCGCGCCACCGGCGCCAGACAGGCGGAGAGCGACCCGGCGCCGGCGCCGCAGTCGAGGACACGGCGGCCCGCCGCCGCACGGCGCAGCGGGGCCGCGAAGATCAGCTGCGCCGGATCGAGCTCGGGCGACGACCGCCCGGCATGGCGGTCCCAGTACGCGTCCATTCCGGCATTCGCCACGGGCCGCTATTCTAGGCGACGGTGGCGCCGCAGGTGTCCTTTGCAGAGAGAATAGGTGTCGAGACTCGCCTGACAATAACCAGCGCGATGCATTACGTCGTACCGGCGGCGGGGCTGCGGCGCCAGCTCGCGGTGCTGGTGGCGCTGCAGACGCTCGCGGCGATCGTCATGGGCGGCCCGATGCTCATCGCAGGCGGGCTCCTCGGCGACCGGCTCTCGACGTTCTACTTCTTCCGCGACGTCCTCCACTCGCTGAACGTCTACGGCGAGTTCCCCTGGTGGAATTCCTCCATCTGGGCCGGGTTTCCCTTTTACTACTTCACGTTCCTCTACTGGCCGGGCCGGGACCCGTTGTTTGCGTCCACGGCCGCCGTTGTCTGGCTACTGGGCCAGCTCGGCGTGACGATCGATTCGTATTTTCCGCTGTTCGTCGTCTACATCACGTTCCTCGTCCCGCTCCTGCTGAACCTCAGCATCCTGGCCCTGGCGCGCCAGGTGCTCCGGCGGCCGCTGGCCGTTTACTTCGTGATCGTCCTCGCCGTGTTCTCTCCGGGCGTTGTCGTCGGCCTCAGGGACTTCGGCGCCGATGTGTCCGCGTACGGGTTCCTGTTCGCCGCGGCATTCCTGTACTTCGTTCGACAGCCTGGCCGCGCGCGGTTTCTCCTGATGTGCCTCCCGGCGATGGCCATGGCGGCGCTGACGTTCACGCAGTTCTTCTGGAACGCGGTCTTTCTGCCGGTCTTCGTCGCCGCGATGTTCTTCGGTCGCGGCCACCTGACACGCGCGACACGGCAGGCGTTCCGGCAGGTGCCGCTGCGATGGTGGCTCCCGGCGGCCGCCGCACTCGCGATCTACGCGCTGCCGAGTGCGCTCGCCCTGGCGTCGGGTGACGACATCGTCTCGGTCCGCGCGGCGGGCGGGCGGTATTACGGGTACGAGGAACTGCGGCCTGGGAATCCGCTCGAGGCGCTGGCGATCAGCACTCCGGGTGTGGGATTCAACTGGACCGACTACGAAGATCCCGGCAGCGACATGGCACCGGTGGCGCTCGCGGGAACCTCCGTGTACAGCGGCTTCGGCTACATGGGCATGCTGACCCTGCCGCTCGCGTGTCTCGGCCTGGTGTTGGGGCGCCCCTACTGGAGCCTTCGCCTCTTCGGCGGGATCGCCGTGGTCATGACGACCGTGATGCTGTCTGCCTACAGCCCGATCATGTCGCTGGCGATCGCGTGGCCCACGCCGCTGCGCGCGATCAACCACCACAGCGACATGGTCCTGCGCGCCGGCTTGTTCGCGCTCTTCGCGCTCGCGGCCGGGCTCGGGGTTGAGGCGCTCATGCGGCCCTCGCCACGCCGGCGGTGGATCGTGCTGGCGCTCTTCGGACTCACGGCATGTGTGTCAATCGGCTTCGTCCTGAGTCTCACGGGGATCGCCGGCACGCACCATTACCTGTTCGGACTGACCGTGGCGCTCGCATTGCTCTACGGCATCGCGCTGGCGCGACTGGCGCGCGCGCGCTCGGTCGCCGCCACGCGAGCCGCGTTCATGGTGCTGTTCGCACTGGTGCTGCTCGATACCTCGGCGATGGCATTCGCGCATATGCGGCTGTCTCTGCCGCATGGCGCCGGGCGCGTTCGCGAGCCCGGGCCGGACACCATCGGGAGTGTCATCGGCGTCTCCGAAGAACGCGTCTTCTACTTACGCGGATTGAACGACCCCGCCCTGCTGACGGCACCTGCAGAACCGATGACGGGCGCGGCGATTGACGTCCGGCGCCGGACGTATAACCTGATTGACGTCCGAGCCGAGACGCCTGGCGAGTCGCGCCTCGTGTGGCGCGATGCCTATTTCCCGTTCTGGCGCGCCTGGGTCAACGGGGCGGAAGTGACGGTGGAGCGCACCACAGACGGCATGAAAGCGGTGCGTATCCCAGCCGGAGTCAGCGAAGTGCGTTTCGAGTTCTCCCCGCTCCTGCTGCGGGCGACGATGGCGGCCGGCTACGCGGCCATGATGGCCCTGGCGCTCATCTGGGGACTGTCGAGGCGTCGAGAAACGGCATGGGGTTCAGGCGAGCCGCGGCGCTGACGCTCCTGGTACTGACGGCCGCCGCCGGCTATCTGCTCGGCCTGTGGGCCGTCTACCAGCTGCACGCGACGTACCCCGCGCTGCGGCCGTTCCTCCTGGCCGGCGACGGTATCGCCGGCGCGCAGGGGTGGCTGGTCGTGGCAATGACGCCGCTCGGGCTCCTCGCGATTCTGCTCGGGAGCCTCCTCATCGAAGTGAGCGTTCTCGGCTACGACCGCTCGGCGCTCAGACGGCTCGTGCACCCGTCGGCGTCCGGCAAGGTTGACCTGTTCTACGTCGTCCTTCGGCTGTCAGGAGCGGTGCAGGTGCTGGCGTTTGTCTTCACGCTCGGCACCGTGTACTACGCCGCCAACGCGCTCCAGTCGCGGTTCGCGATTGGACTGCTCGCGACCGCCCCGCTGCCGGCCCAGTTCGCCGTCGTCTACGTCGTCAACAGCCTGCTGTTCTACGCCTCGCACCGGCTGATGCACACCAGGTGGCTCTGGCCGATTCACAAGGTGCATCATGCGGCCGCGGAGCTGAACCTCGTGACGGCGGTGCGCAACCACCCGATCGATTTCGCCGTGATGACTCTGCTGTACGCCCTGCCGGGAGCGCTGCTGGGCGCGGAGGTCCGGGTGATGCTCGCGTATTACGCCGTCAATGGCGTCTATCAGGCCCTGGTGCACTCCGAGCTGCGGTGCGGGAGCCCGTTCCTCGATGCCGTCTGGATCACGCCCGATGCCCACCGGATCCACCACTCCAACAGGCCCGACCACTGGAACCGGAACTTCGGCATCCTGACGATCTGGGACAAGGTGTTCGGCACGTATCACCCTCCCGAGCCGGGTCCGCTGACATACGGAGTGGAGGGCGGCGAGACCCTGAACCGCGAGGAGCGATTCCGCGAAGTGTTCGCGCTGGTGTGGAGGTGGATGACCCGCCGCGCCTGACCCGATACACTAGGAGGAGACCCCCGCTCTGCCTGGTCAACCATGAAAACCGAATTCACAGACGTCAGCGAAACTCAGAAGTCCCTCACGATAGAGATCCCGACCGACGTGGTCGACGCGGAGATCGATCGCGTCGCGGGCGGCTACACGAAGAGCGCGCGCATCCCCGGCTTCCGTCCGGGAAAGGTGCCGCGCACGCTCGTGAAGCAGCGCTTCCGCGACCAGATCCTGCACGATGTGATGCACGGGCTCATTCCCCGCGCGATCGAAGATGCGCTGCAGGAGCGCGGCATCGAGCCGGTCGAGACGCCGAATATCAAGGATGTTGACCTCGCGGAGGGCAAGCCGCTCAAGTTCACCGCCGCGTTCGAGACCGTACCGGCATTCGATCCGGGCGACCTGTCGACCATCTCCGTGCGCCAGCTGTCGACCGACGTGGCGGACCAGGCGGTGGACGACATGCTCCAGCGGCTGCGCGAGCGCGCCGCGAAGTTCGAGACGATCGAGGGGCGTCCGGTCGGCGACGGCGACGCCGCGGTGCTGGATCTGACCCGCACCGGTCCGGACGGAAAGGTCGACCAACATGACGAGGTCACTATCCAACTCGGCGCGCCGGGGAATCCTCCCGGCTTCGACGCGAACCTCCTGGGCCTCAACATCGGCGACCCGAAGACGTTCACCGTCCACTTCCCCGAGGACTACGGGGTCGCGGAGCTCGCGAACACGGACCAGTCGTACGCCGTCACCGTCAAGGGGATCCGCCAGCGCGTGCTGCCGGAGCTTGACGACGAGTTCGCCAAGGACATCGGGGCGTTCGACTCCCTGCAGGCGCTGCGCGACCGCGTGCGCACGGATCTCGAAGAAGAAGCCCGCGAGCAGGCGAAGCGCGCGACGCGCGCGGACCTGTTTCAGCAGCTCGCCGAACGGATTCCGTTCGAGCTGCCCGTGTCGCTGGTCGAGCGGGAGATGGATCGACGGGTCGAGGAATTCGCCCGGCAGCTCATGACGCAGAACGTCGACCCCCGCGAGGCCGGGATCGACTGGGCGCAGTTCCGTGAAGCGCAGCGCGACGCCGCGCGGGGCGCCGTCTCCAGCGCACTGGTGCTCGACGAAATTGCCCGCCGCGAGCAGATCACGATTGCGCCGGCAGACGTCGACAAGGAGATCGAACAGTTCGCCCTGAGAGCCGGGCGCACGCCGGCGGCACTGCGGGCGCAAATGGAAAAAGAGGGGAGCATCTCCCGGCTGTACGCTGGGCTGCGGCGGGAGAGGGCGGTAGACCTGGCATTGTCCCGCGCGGGGGGCTGAAGAGCCTGCCCTGTGCGCGCTGAAACGGTGCGGCGGGTGGTTCGCCTCGGCGCGATCAATGTTGCCGCGGTGGTCGTACTGCTCGTCGCCTTCGAGGGGACTGCCGGGTACCTCATGGTGATTCGCCAGGAAGTGCCGGCCGAGGCGGCCGAACGCCGCCACGTCGTGTATGACCCGGAACTGGGATGGGTCAACGACCGCAACGTCCGGCTCGACGACGTGTACACACCGGGCATCGGGCTGCGCACCAACAGCCAGGGCTTTCGCAGCGCCGCCGACTTTTCACCCGACGTTCCCCCAGGAAAGATCCGCCTGATCTGCTCGGGCGATTCGTTTACGCTCGGCTTCGGGGTGGGAGATCGCGATACCTGGTGCGACATCCTCACGCGGATCGACACGCGTCTGGAAACCATCAACATGGGGCAGGCCGGGTACGGCCTGGATCAGGCGTATCTGTGGTACCGGCGCGACGGGCTGGCCTTGGACCACCAGATCCACGTCCTGGCATTCATCACCGACGATTTCCCGCGGATGCAGGTGACGGATTTCTCGGGTACCCGAAGCCGATTCTGACGGTCGTTGACGGTACCCTGACCGTCCAGAACGTCCCGGTTCCTCCTGTCTCCCGGGGCGTGCTCTGGCGAGTGCGCGAAAGTGCTCGAAACCTGCACTCCTATGCGCTGACGCGCGAGCTGGCAGAGCGCCTCGGTCTGAGGCGCGCCTCCGTGGTGAGCCCGCCTCCGGGCGGCGGACCTGGCAGCGTTGGCGAGCTTGTCGTCCGCGTGCTCGACGAGCTCCAGGCAATCAACCGGCCGGCATCGCGGATGCTCGTCCTCCTGTACCTCCCGACGCTCGACGAACTCGTCGGCGGCGGCGACCGGGAGTGGCGGGGCTTTTTCGCCGACGCCGCGCGCCGCCGGGGCATTGTCATGATCGACGGCTTCGACACCTTTGACAATCTGCCGGCGAGGGTCGTGCGTGGCCTCTTCATCGGGTCGGACGAGGCCAACGTTCCTGACGCGGCCGGTCATTTGAGCGCCTCCGGCAACCAGGTCGTCGCGAGTGCCCTCTACGACGCCATTCGGCACCGCCTTCCGCCTACGACGTTGGACGACGGCTCGGCGTCGCGTTGACCAGCGCCAGTGTGTTCCCGTTCCTCTGGCACGGCGTTGGCCAGCCGTTCGCCGTCCGGGGCATGACCGCGACCGCCGCAAAAAACAGACCCGAGAGGTTATACGACAGCACCCACAGGGTGAGACCCGTGTCCGATCCCGGAGCGCTCAGCGTCGTGACCGCCGAGGCGACGACGGGGAACGCCAGGACGACTGCGCATCGCGCCAACAACACGTGCAGGTCGTCGTTGCGCGGCCGCGTCGCGTAGATCACCGCGAGGAGCGCCGACGCGCCCAGCACCGGAAGGGGTGCGAAGGACGCGGTATGCAGCGGTGAAAACCCTGCCGGATCGTACAGATACAGCGGCACCGTCGCCAAAGTGAACGCGACGCACACGAGAGCCGCGTAGGGGATGGCCGCGCGCATGCCGATCCGCTGCACGACTGCCGCGCATGCGAGCGGGAGCAGAAGGGCAAAGTGCCCGCGCGAGGCCAGCGCGAGGCCCAGCCCGGCTGCGAGAATCCCCTTCGTCCAGGGGCTCGCCCGCGCGTCGGCGGCGGCCGACGTCGACCACACCAGGAAGAGCAGCACATAGATCGCGTTCGCCAGGAGATCGCCGCCGGTGACGAATTCATTCAGCACCGCCGGCGACAGCGCGAAGATGATGACCAGCAGGATGACGGCCGGTCGCGGGTCGTTGAGGAGCCGGCTCACCGTCGCCATCAACGCCACCAGCCAGAACAGGTTCTGATACGCGCTGTTCCCCAGCCAGACGAATGGAATGGCGAGGACGAGGGCCCCTGGAAGCGGCGAGATCGGATTGCCGTGATACGTCCGCTGGTAGTACGGAAAGCGCCCTTCCAGCAACTCGGTCGTCGCGATATTCAGCGCATCGTCGCGGTCGCTGCCCGCACCGACAAGCCCCGAGTTGGCGATGGGGTACCCAACCAGGAACAGCACGGTCAGCGCCAGCACGAGGCCCGCGGCCAGGGCGATGGCCTGCCCGCCAGTGAGGGTGGAGACGAGACGGGAGAAATAGCGTCGATGGAGCGCGAGCAGCGCGAGCGACGCCAGGACCACATAGACCGTCATGCCCGCTACGCCGGCGTATTTATGTGCCACGGCAGCCGACGGCACGACGAGAGAGAGCGCAAATCCAGCGGCAGACGGCGTGACGAATCGTTCGGCCGGCGGCGCCATGGGCGTGAGTCTATCAATCGGCGCCCGGGCCGCCGGGCGAGTATCGAATCGGCGGGCAGATGTCGATAATTGAGGTTAGACACGGGTGGCCGCGGCGCCCTGCCGGAATTGACCACGATCCGTCTGTTTTGCAGGGATTTGCGCGGGGCGTGGGCGGTTGACTTGCCGGTGTCGCGTGCTAAGATGGCCGCGTTACCCGCCGAGAGCGCCTCGAACGATTTTTAATCGCCCAGCGTTAATCGCTTACATTTTGCACATGCCCTACTCGAACGTGCCACAGGCCCAGTTAGTGCCGATGGTGGTCGAACAGACCAACCGCGGCGAGCGGGCGTACGACATCTTCTCCCGGCTCCTGAAGGACAGCATTATCTTCATCGGCACGCCGATTGACGATCAGATCGCGAACCTGGTGATCGCCCAGATGCTATTCCTCGAGGCGGAAGATCCCGACAAGGACATCATGATGTACATCAACAGTCCCGGCGGGTCGATCACCGCGGGACTGGCGATCTACGACACGATGCAGTTCATCAAGCCGGACGTGCAGACCGTCTGCATCGGCCAGGCGGCGTCGATGGCGGCGGTCCTGCTGGCCGCCGGAGCCAAGGGCAAGCGCTTTTCCCTGCCCAATTCCCGCATCGTCATCCACCAGCCGCTCATGCAGGGGCTGGCCGGGCAGGCGACCGACATCGACATCGCGGCGCGCGAAATTCTGCGCATGCGGGAGAACCTGAACAACATTCTCGTGCACCACACCGGGCAGCCCGTGAAGCGCATCCAGGACGATACGGAGCGCGACTACATCATGTCGGCCGACCAGGGTAAGGAATACGGGATAATCGATGACGTCATCCGGAAACGGGTGTAAATTGAAGAAGGCGTCATAAACCCCAACAGTATGGTCAAGAAAAACGGCGAGACCGAGATTCTCCGCTGCTCGTTCTGCAATAAGGACCAAAACGACGTCCGCAAGCTGATCGCGGGCCCGACGGTCTTCATCTGCGACGAGTGTGTCGAGGTCTGCAACGACATCATCGCCGACGACAACCGGTTCGAGAACCGCGGCGTCCGGTCGTCGCTCCCCTCGCCGCCCGAAATCAAGAAGTTCCTCGACGAGTACGTCATCGGCCAGGACCGGACGAAGAAGAAGCTCGCCGTCGCCGTCTACAACCACTACAAGCGCATCGAGATCCAGAAGCAGCCGCGCAGCCGCAACGATGTCGAGCTGAACAAGTCGAACATCATGCTGATCGGCCCGACGGGCACCGGCAAGACGCTGCTCGCGCAGACGCTCGCCAAGCTCCTGTCGGTCCCCTTCACGATCGTCGACGCCACGACCCTCACCGAGGCGGGCTACGTCGGCGAGGACGTCGAGAACATCATCCTCAAGCTCCTGCAGGCCGCCGGTGGCGACATCGAGAAGTGCCAGCAGGGCATCATCTACATCGACGAAGTCGACAAGATCTGCCGCAAGGACGAGAACCCGTCGATCACGCGCGACGTCTCGGGCGAAGGCGTGCAGCAGGCGCTCCTCAAGATCCTCGAGGGCACCGTCGCCAACGTCCCGCCGCAGGGCGGCCGGAAGCACCCCCACCAGGAGTTCTTCCAGATCGACACGACCAACATCCTCTTCATCTGCGGCGGCGCGTTCGTCGGCCTCGACAAGGTTATCGACCGCCGCGTCGGCAAGAAGACCCTCGGCTTCAGGGCGGACGTCAAGTCCGTCAGCAAGCGCGAGGTCGGCTCGACGCTCGAGGCGGTGGAGCCGGAAGACCTCATCAAGTACGGGTTGATTCCCGAGTTCGTCGGCCGCCTCCCGGTGGTCGGCACCCTGCACGAGCTCGACAAGCCGGCGCTCATCCAGATCCTCACGCAGCCGCGCAACGCCATCACGCGGCAGTACCAGAAGCTGTTCGAGTACGAGAACGTCAAGCTCCGCTTCACCGACGACGCGCTCGAGGCGATCGCGGAACTGGCGATGCTGCGGAAGATCGGCGCACGGGGCCTCCGCATGATCATCGAGGACCTGATGCTCGACCTGATGTACTCGGTGCCCGGACAGAAGAAGCTCCGCGAGGTGGTCGTCACCCGCGAGGTCGTCGAAGCCAAGGACAAATCCATTACTCTTATAGAGAAGGCTGGATAGGCCGCGGGCCCTGCGCCCGCCGCCAACAATCTAAATGGAAGTTTACGAAACCCTCCCCATCGTCCCGCTCCGGGACGTGGTTGTCTTCCCGCACATGATGATGCCGTTCGTGATTGGACGGCCGTCCTCTATCCGCGCGCTCGAACATGCGCTGCTGAAGGACAAGCGGATCTTCCTCGCGGCGCAGCACGATGCCGGGACCGACGACCCGAAGCCCGAAGACATCTTCATGATGGGCTGCGTCGCCAACATCGTCCAGAGTCTGAAGCTGCCCGACGGCAACATCAAGGTGCTGGTCGAAGGCGTCGATCGCGCCCGCGCCGTCGAGTGGAAGGAAGACAAGGGGTTCTACCGCGTCGTCGTGAAGGTGCTGCCGAAGACGAAAGAGGCGGCCGCCGGCGATGTCGAGGCCACCATGGGCCGCGTGGTGTCGCTGTTCGAGCAGTACGTGAAGCTCTCGAACAACCTGCACTATGACGCCATGATTGCCGCCGTGCGCGTGGACGACCCGAGCAAGCTCGCGGACACGATTGCCGCGCACCTCCTGATTGGCGTCGACGAGAAGCAGAACCTGCTCGAGATCATCTCCCCGTTCGAACGGCTCAACCGCATTGCCGGCATCCTCGAGATCGAGGTGGACAAGCTCCAGGTCGATCGCCGCATCCAGTCTCGCGTGAAGAAGCAGATGGAGAAGGCGCAGAAGGAGTACTACCTCAACGAGAAGATGAAGGCGATCCAGAAGGAACTGGGCCGCAAGGACGACAAGGGCAACGAGGTCGAGGAGCTCCAGAAGAAGATCAAGGACGCGCGGATGCCCAAGGAGGTGGAGGAAAAAGCCACCCAGGAGCTCAAGCGCCTCGAGGCGATGCCGCCGATGTCGGCCGAAGCCACCGTCTCGCGCAACTATCTGGACTGGCTCATCGCCGTCCCCTGGTACAAGAAGTCGCGCGAGAACCGCGACCTGAAGCACGCCGAGTCGGTGCTGCACGAGGATCATTACGGCCTCGAGAAGATCAAGGATCGCATCCTCGAATTCCTCGCCGTCCGCTCGCTCGTCAAGAAGCCGAAGGCGACGATTCTCACCTTCTCCGGACCTCCCGGCGTTGGCAAGACCTCGCTGGCCAAGTCGATCGCGCGCGCGATGAACCGCAAGTTCGTCCGCCTGTCGCTCGGCGGCGTCCGGGACGAAGCGGAAATCCGCGGCCATCGCCGCACCTACATCGGCGCGTTCCCCGGCCAGATCATCCAGATGATGAAGAAGGCCGGCACGCTCAACCCGGTCTTCCTGCTCGACGAAGTCGACAAGATGTCGATGGACTTCCGCGGCGACCCGTCCGCCGCGCTCCTCGAGGTCCTCGACCCGGAGCAGAACAACTCGTTCCTCGATCACTACCTGGACGTCGAGTTCGACCTGTCGAACGTGATGTTCATCTGCACGGCCAACGTGCTGCACACCATCCCGCAGGCGCTGCGCGACCGCATGGAAGTGCTGCAGCTCGCGGGCTACACCGAGCAGGAAAAGGTCGAAATCGCCAAGCGCTTCCTCGCTCCGAAGGCGGTCGAGGGCGCCGGCCTCACCAACGCGAACATCGTCATTCACGACGACGCCATCTCGACGATCATCCAGCGCTACACGCGGGAAGCGGGCGTCCGCAGCCTCGAGCGCGAGATCTCGTCGATCTGCCGCAAGGTGGCGCGCAAGGTCGTCGACGAAGGCAAGACGTTCAAGCAGGAGATCGACGCCGAGGCGGTCACCGCGTACCTCGGTGTGCCGCGCTTCCGCCCGAGCATGGCGGAGGAGCAGAACGAAGTCGGCATCGCGACAGGCCTCGCCTGGACCGAAGTCGGCGGCGAGCTGCTCGTGAGCGAAGCGACCATCATGCCCGGCAAGGGCAAGCTGACGCTGACCGGCAAGCTGGGCGACGTGATGCAGGAGTCGGCGCAGGCGGCGCTCAGCTACCTCCGCTCGCGGGCGGCCGAGTTCGGCCTGGCCGAGGACTTCCATTCCAAGATCGACATCCACGTGCACGTGCCGGAAGGCGCCATCCCGAAGGACGGCCCCTCGGCCGGGATCACGATGGCGACGACGCTCCTGTCGGCGCTCACCCGGATCCCCGTGCGCCGCGACGTGGCGATGACCGGCGAGATCACGCTCCGCGGCAAGATCCTGCCGATCGGCGGGGTGAAGGAAAAGGTGCTCGCCGCGCACCGCGCCGGCGTCACCAACATCGTGCTGCCGCGCGACAACGAAAAGGACCTGGCCGACATCCCGAAGAACGTGCTGGATTCGCTGAACCTGCACCTGGTGTCGACCATGGACGAAGTGTTCGCGATTGCGCTGACGGGCCCGCTGCCCACGCGCATCCCGGCAGCGCCGGTGGTTCCAGAGGTGACAGACGCGGGCGATTCGCGGACGCACTGATCTCTCTGACACTCTTTGCAAATTTCGGCCGAATTCGTCACCAGCGCCGCCGGCGCTGGTGATTTCCCGCGTGACCGGCTCCCCGAAGTCGCTTTAGTCGGCCGGTCCAATGTGGGCAAATCGAGCCTGCTCAACGCGCTGGTCAAACGCAAGGTGGCGCGCACGAGCGCGGCGCCGGGCAAGACCCGCCTGGCCAACTACTACCGCGTGCAGCGAGGCACGGCGCGGGCGGTGTACCTGGTCGATCTCCCGGGCTACGGGTACGCGCGCGGCGGCGACCCGGCAGCGCGCGAGTTCAACCGGCTCGTCGAGGCGTACTTCGCGAGGGATGCGGTCGAAATCGGTGTGCTGCTGCTGGTCGATACGCGCCATCCGGGACTCGAGTCCGACCTCGAAGCCTGGCACTGGCTGCGTGGGCAACCGTGCCCGTCGGCCGTCGTCGGAACCAAGGTGGACAAACTCACGCGCGCCGAGCGGGCGCGACACGCACGGGACCTCGAATCGGTGTTTGACGGCCCCGTCCTGCTGACATCAGCGGAGACGGGGGAAGGACTGGATGAACTGTGGAAGATGATCGCAAGCCTGCCAAGGCCAACGGCGGCGTAGCAACCGCTCCCCCCTCCGCCGAGGCTTCGGCGGGCAAGCCCAAGGAACCGGCGCCCAAAGACGCTTTGAAGGAACAGGCGCCCAACGATGAAGCCGCCGCCGCGCCGGCCGCGGCCCCTGCGTCCGCCGAGGCGCCCAAACCGGCGCCACAGGCCGCGCCTTCCCAGTCCATTTCCCTCTCGGCCATGAAGGAAATGAGCATCACGGCGCTCACGAAGATCGGCAAGGATCTCGACATCGCCGGCGCGACAGGGATGCGCAAGCAGGAGCTGATCTTCGAAATCCTGCGCGTGCGGGCCGAGAAGAGCGGCAACATCTTCTCCGAAGGCGTGCTCGAGACGCTGCCGGACGGCTTCGGCTTCCTCCGCGCGCCCGACTACAACTACCTCCCGGGCCCTGACGACATCTACGTCTCGCCCTCGCAGATCCGCAAGTTCGACCTGCACACGGGCGACACGGTGTCGGGCGTCATCCGGCCGCCGAAGGACGGCGAGCGGTACTTCGCGCTGATCAAGGTCGAGGCGATCAACTTCGAGCCGCCCGAGAAGACCAAGGAAAAGATCTTCTTCGAGAACCTGACGCCGCTGTACCCGCAGTCGAAGATCAACCTCGAGACGATTCCGGAGAACCTCTCGGGGCGCGTGATGGACCTGCTGACACCGCTCGGCAAGGGCCAGCGCGGCCTCATCGTCGCGCCGCCGCGCACGGGCAAGACGATGCTCCTGCAGAGCATTGCCAACAGCATCACGACCAATCACCCCGAGGTGTATCTCATCGTGCTGCTCATCGACGAGCGGCCGGAAGAAGTGACGGACATGCAGCGGTCGGTCCGCGGCGAAGTCATTTCATCCACCTTCGACGAGCCCGCGCAGCGCCACGTGCAGGTCGCCGAGATGGTGATTGAAAAGGCCAAACGGCTGGTCGAGCACAAGAAGGACGTGGTGATCCTGCTCGACTCGATCACGCGCCTCGCGCGCGCCTACAACACGATCGTGCCGGCATCCGGCAAGGTCCTGTCAGGCGGCGTGGACAGCAACGCGCTCCAGCGCCCGAAGCGCTTCTTCGGCGCCGCGCGCAACATCGAGGAAGGCGGCTCACTCACGATTGTCGCCACCGCGCTCGTCGATACGGGCTCGCGCATGGATGAAGTGATCTTCGAGGAGTTCAAGGGCACCGGCAACTCGGAAATCCACCTGGATCGCAAGCTCACCGACCGCCGCGTATTCCCGTCGATCGACATCACGAAGAGCGGAACCCGGAAGGAAGAGCTCCTGCTGCCGAAGGAAGAGCTCAATCGCGTGTGGGTGCTGCGGAAGGTGCTGACTCCCCTCTCGCCAAGCGAGGGCATGGAGCTCCTGCTGTCGAAAATGGGGAAAACCAAGTCAAATACCGAGTTCCTCTCGGCCATGGCTGCCGGCAAATCGTAGGGATATAATTACTGTTTCGGCACTAGCCCAAGGAGCTCGCTGTGAAGGAAGCGATTCACCCCAAGTACGAAGAAGTCGAGGCGCGGTGCGCCTGCGGCAATACATTCAAGACGCGCTCGACCAAGCCCGAGCTGCATCTCGAAATCTGTTCGGCCTGCCACCCGTTTTTCACGGGCCGTCAGAAGATGATCGATACGGAAGGTCGCGTCGACCGCTTCCAGAAGAAGTTCGGCACGCAGACATCCGAGCAGCGGAAGACCGCCGCCAAGGCCGCCAAAGCGGCCAAGGCGCCCGCCAAGAAAGCCGTCGTCAAGAAGACGACAACTACCGCGTAGGAGCTGCCGGCTTCGGAGCCCCGGCTGGCGGATTCGGAGCCGGTGCCGGCTTCACCACCGGGGTCGTCACTGCCGTGCCCGCCCCCGATCCAGGCGTCGTCCCCGTCGTCTGGATCACAGTGTTATCCGCAGGCGATTTCCGGATCACCCCTGAGTCGATGGTCTTGCCCGCCTCGTTAATCGCGACGAAGTGCATTTCGTCGCCGCCCACCTCGATGAGCATGAACGCATACCCGCTGTCGTAGCCGAAGGCCGTCAGACCGCTCCTGGAAATGTCGCCGCGCCGGAGCTTCGCCGAGTTCCCCATCACGAAATACTGGATCCCCTTCTGCGGCTTGATGCGCTCGTAGAAGTGCTCGTGGCCAGTCAACACGACGTTGACCTTGTACTTGATGAACAGCGGCTCCAGTTTCCCCTTGAGGATTTCGTCCGACCCGTGCATCCCTGAGGCATACGGCGGATGGTGGAAGAACGCGATCTTCCAGTCCGACCCGCTACCGGCCAGCTCTTTTTCGAGCCATTCGAGCTGCCTGGGATCCATGTAGTTGCTGTCGAGCGCGAAGAACCGTACCCCGACGTTCAGCGCGGGCTTGAAGGTGTAATAGCGTTCGCCGTTCATGTTGAACGCCTTGTACATCCTCTGGTTCGGGTCGTCGTGGTTTCCGAGCGCCGCATAGAACTTTACGCCCGCGTCCAGGAGCGGCTTGTACGGCACTTCGAACTTCCGGGCGTAATCCCGCGGATTCTCGCTGCCGTACAGGTTATCCCCCAGGAGCAGGGAGAAGTCGAAGGGAAACTTCGGGCGGAAGCTCGCGAGTTGCCGGCCAACGACCACCTGATCGCTTCCGCCGGTGCCCGTATCGCCGAGTACGGCGAATTTTACGGTTCCGTCCCTGTTAGGCAGCTTGAGATCCTGCGCGGTCAGCGGGATCGCGAGGACAACCAGCAGAATCGACAGCACTACGCGGCGCATAACTCTCCCCCGTTCAGATCGCGTTGTAGATGAAGTCGACGATGATGTTCGCGTCGACGTCCCTCAGAACCAGATGCCGCTTGTTGGATATCCTGTACTCCACGTCGGGAGGCAGCTGCGGCAGCTTGTCCAGAATATTGGCGGGTACGGTGGTGAGCGGCTCGTTGGCCGGCCACGGGGCGTTGACGACAAGGTTGACCTTCGCCACTTCGCCGTCCTCTTCTGCAAGCGCCTGCTTGGTCTCGCGGGGCGCCTGCTTGACCTCGAACGTCATCAGGCGCTTGAACAGCTCGGCAGCCTGCGGCGTGAAGATGTCTCCCTGTTTGGCGTCTTTCCTGATCTCGCGGAGCTGTGCCGCCAGCGTGTCCTGCCGTTTGTTAATCTGTTCCGGCGTCGCGTTCTCGGACAGCGGCAAACCTTTCAGCAGCGCGCGCTGTGTCTTGACGAAGCGCTCGAGCCGCGCGTTGAAATCAGCCAGAGTGACGGAGTCGGGATTCGCTTCGGCCGCCGTGGCCTTCTGCGCGGGAGAAATTGGCTCCGGCACGGGCGAGCCCTGCGACTGGTTGTTCTGGAGCATCCCGCACGCGCCGATGCCCGATGTGAAGACCAAGGCGACCAGCGCTCGTGTCAGTTCTGTCATATGACTCTCCATGACGTTGACGTAACGCCGTCGTCATAAGTCCATGATCCGTGCCGCTCCAGCCCAGCCATACAGGAATGGATCTGACTGTATCGGTGACCGGCAGGCCGGTCTGTCTTCTTTGGAACAGTCGTGCGGAGCGGTCTTAACTGGTGTTGTTTTAGAACAACTGGGCGGAATCGAGTCCTGGTCCGGCCGGGGCGGGTGCTGACACGCCGAGCTTTCGGTCGAGCTTTCGGTCGATCCGCGCGAGGCGATGACGGGCAGCTTCCATACGGCTGTGATTGGTCGTGAGGGTGAGCGATTCCAGGGCGAACCGCCGCGCGGTGTCGAGCTCGCGTGCGCGATGCTCGTGGTGAACGGCCAGCGCCTCGACGGCTTCGCGCGCCAGCGCCGACGGGCACGGACGAAGGTCGAGAATCTTCCCCCACGCGCCGGCGGCCTCGTCGTAGCGGCGCGCGCGCCGGAGGAGGATGGCGGCCGCCCGCAGCGCTTCGCCGATCGTGTCCGAATCCTCACCCAGTATCACCGCGGCGTCGTAACAGGTAGACGCCTGCCCCGTCATGCCTGCGCGATCGAAAATCCGTCCGAGCCCGAGGGCCTCGCGCCCTGTGTCTGCCGCCGCGGCGCCTTCTCCCAGCAGATGCGCAAGCCTCGCCGTCACGAGCGCGAGTGACAGGATGTCGAGCCGGTTGTGCTCGAGCACGCCGGCAAGCGGACGCGCATCACCCGTCCGCACGAAGTTGAAGTAGCGGCCTGGGATCTCGCAGCCGGGGACATCCCCCTCGCGCACGTGCCCGAGCAACGTCCGCTCGAGCGTGGTCAATCGACAGGAGGTTTCAAGGGTCGACCAGAGGCGGCGAGCGGGATGGAGCATGTCGACGTGCGGCATGCCGGCGAACGTGGCGCTCATCCGGTGATAGAGGAATCGCGTCTCCATCAGCGGTACATCGAACGTTTTTCCGTTGTACGTCGCGAGTCCGCCCGCTTCTGATACGAGCCGCGCGACGTCTTCCAGGATCGCCCGCTCGGCGCCGAAGCCCGTCAGCAGGTACTGCCGGACATGGAACCCACCCCGCTCGAACCAGCCGCAACCCACGAGGAACGCATATGTGCCGGCGCCGCCGGCCAGTCCGGTCGTTTCCAGGTCGAGAAACAGCAGCCTGCCGGATGTGAGAGACGGCTCGAAGATCGAAAGCGCCGGCCAGCAGCACTCATCGCTGTCGGCAGCGCTGTCGGCGGCGCTGTCAGGAGCGCTGTCGACGACAGCCGAACGGCCGTGGCGATATCCGGGCGCGTACCGATGGTCGATGACCAGGAAGCGCTGGCCGCCGGCTTCGCGCCATTCGCCATCGAGGATGGTCGCCGGGTCCGCGGAGCGATGGACTGTATCCTCCGCGGCGTCGCCAGGCACAGCCGACCCGCCGGGCTTCACAACATTCCGGAGCCTCTCCGCGAGATTCATGCGACGTCAAGCCCCTCGACTACGCTCGGGACAGGGGCCTGGAGGACCCCCTCTACGAGCGAATCGAGGATGCGAAGTGCGACGGTCTTCGCGAGGGGGCCCGTGTTGCCGAGCGGACCGACACACGTCGGGCAGCCGTGCTCGCACGCACAGCCGGCAATCAGCTCGCGCGTCCGCTCCAGCAGGTCGCGCTCGATGGCGAACAGCGGCTGACTGAACCCGATGCCGCCCGGATAGTTGTCGTAAATGAACACGCGCGGCTCGTCCGCCAGATTCACCGGCTGGCCCATCCGCGTCAGGTCGGTATCGTCGGCGCCATCTCCCCCGCCGATCGAAATGCCGATGTCGTGACGGTCGCACATGAGCAGCAGCTGCGCCACCTGGCGCATGGCGAACGACAGGCCGACGACGCCGTCGCGGCGATCGTCGGAGGCGTACGGCAATCCCGCCATCACCTCGCGCGGCACCGTCAGCCAGTACGCGGTGGTGTGCATCTGCTGCTCCGGCAGATCGAGCTCGCCCGAGCCGACGTTCTCGTTCGTGTAGAACTTGATCTTCTTGAACCCAACGACGCGCGAGGATACGTGGACTTCGCCGTGCGCGGCGGTGGCCTGGCTCGTGAATGTCTCGAGGATTTTCACCTTGGTGTAGGTGATCGCGTCCGTGTAGTAGTCGCAGTCGATCTCCCGCACGTACGCCTTGCGGCCCTCGAAATCGAGCCGCTCCACCTGGTAGAGCGCCCCTTCGATCATGTAGATCGCTTTTTCGTGCAACGTCGGCGGGCCGCTGGTGAAGCTCGTTTCCGCAATCACATTCGCGCCGCGTGTCGTGTCGACGATGACGAAGTTGTCGGAGGAGATCGAACGCAGGCTGACGGCATCGGCTGGATAGGACTCGTTCGTCCACTGCCACTGGCCTTCACCGTTGCCGTCCGCGCCTGCCCCGAGCGAAGTCGAGGGGTCGAGCCGGTGCAGCAGCCCGCTTTCGGCAAGCACACCGAGGACTTCCTGCACGTCAACCGTGCCGTACTGCTCGCTGGTCGTGAACGGCAGCTCGAAGGCCGCGCACTTCACGTGATCGACGAGGATGTGCAGGTTGTCGGGATTAATCAGCGCGTGCTCGGGTGACGCATCGAAGAAATACGACGGATGCCGCACGACGAACTGATCGACAGGCGCGCTGCTGGCGACAAGGACAGCCGCCGATCGTCCACTCCGCCGGCCGGCGCGGCCGGCGCGCTGCCACGTCGCCGCAATCGTGCCCGGATAGCCGGCCATCACGCACACGTCGAGCGCGCCGATGTCGATCCCGAGCTCGAGGGCGCTGGTCGAGACCACGGCACGGATGCCGCCTTCGCGAAGCCCCTTCTCGATTTCACGGCGGCGCTGCGGAAGATACCCGCCACGGTACCCGCGTATCTGCTCCTTCGTGCCCGGCGGGCCATCGAAGTCGTCCTTGAGATACGTGGTCAGGATTTCGGTCGAGAGACGGCTCTGGGCAAACACGATCAGCTGGAGGCCGCGCTTCAGGAACTCCCCCGCGACCCGGCGCGTTTCGCTCAGATACGACCGCCGGATGCCCAGCTGCTGGTTGACGACCGGCGGGTTCACGAAGAGAAACGCCTTCTCGCCGCGCGGCGCGCCGTTCTCCTCCACCAGCTCGAACGGCTGTTCCACGAGCCGCTCGGCCAGCTCGCGCGGATTCGCGATTGTCGCCGACGAACAGATGAACGTCGGATTCGATCCGTAATGACGGCAGATCCGTCGAAGCCGCCGAATCACGTTCGTCAGGTGGCTGCCGAACACGCCGCGATAGGCATGGAGCTCGTCGATGACGACGAACCGCAGGTTCTCGAAGAGCTTGGCCCAGCGCGGATGGTGCGGGAGGACGCCGGAATGCAGCATGTCGGGATTGCTGAGGACGACATGCGCGCGGCCGCGAATCGCCTTGCGCGCATCCTGCGGCGTGTCTCCGTCGTACGTGAACACGCCGATCTGTCCCGCGTCACGTCCCTGTATCAGCTCGGCGAGCTCATGCAGCTCGGCCAGCTGATCCTGGGCGAGCGCCTTGGTGGGAAACAGATAGAGCGCGCGCGCTGATGGGTCGTTGAGCACCGTGCTCAGGACCGGCGCGTTGTAGCAGAGCGTTTTTCCTGACGCGGTTGGTGTCGTAATGACGACATTGCGCCCGGCCAGGGCGTGGTCGATGGCGGCCGCCTGGTGCGTGTAGAGCTGCTCGATGCCGCGCGCGCGCAGGACGTCGCGCAGCGGCTCGCTGATGCTGTCGGGAAACGCTGCGAATTGCGCAGTCCTGGCAGGCAGCACGCGCACCGCCGTCACCCACCCGTCCGGCATGTCGGGCGACCCCGTGAGGGAGGACGCGCGGCCCCCCGTAAGGCGGTTCAGGACGGTTTCCAGCGCCGTTTCATGCGCAGCGTCGCTTCGCCTGGCGGGCAGCATGGCCACCGATATTAAGCGTAAGGAAGGCAAAGGTCCACTGCAAATCCGTGCGAAATGGGGCATGCGCGTTGCGAGCGACCTGCGCGGAGGAAGAGCCCGTGATCAGTGACAGGCAGCGGACGGCATTCGTTCTAGGCGCGGTTGGGGCAGGTGCGTTCGTCATGGCTCAGGCATGGCGGCGGCGCAGTCCATTTGTGTTCGCGGGTCGATCGGTCGTGATTACGGGCGGGTCCCGCGGCCTCGGGCTCGTCATGGCGCGCGAGCTGGCCGCCGAAGGCGCTCGGCTGACGATCATCGCCCGCGACGAGGGCGAGCTGGAGCGCGCGTCCGCCGACATTCTCGAACGGCATCCCGATGCCGACGTCCTGACGCTCGTCTGCGATGTCCGCCGCCGCTACGAGGCCGAACGCGCGGTCGCGCAGGCCATCGATCGCTACGGGACGATCGACGTGCTGATCAACAACGCCGGCACGATCCAGGTCGGTCCGGTCGATCACATGAAGGCGGTCGACTACGAAGATGCGATGAACACCCATTTCTGGGGACCGCTGTACATGATTCTGTCGGCGCTGCCGTCCATGCGCAGCCAGGGTCATGGCCGCATCGTGAACATCTCGTCGATCGGTGGAAAGATTGCCGTCCCCCATCTGGTGCCGTATTCGGCCAGCAAGTTCGCCCTCGTCGGCCTCTCAGATGGCCTCCGCGCCGAGCTCGCCCGCGACAACATCGTCGTTACCACCGTCTGCCCGGGTCTGATGCGCACCGGCTCCCCGCTCAACGCCCTGTTCAAGGGACGGCACGAGGAGGAGTACACCTGGTTTGCGATTTCCGACTCGCTCCCGGTTACCAGCATCGACGCAGGCCGCGCCGCGAGGCAGATTCTCAACGCGTGCCGGTACGGCGATGCCGAGCTGATCGTCACGGTGCAGGCGAAGCTCGCAGTCCTGTTCCGGTACGCGGCTCCGGAACTCTTTGCCGATCTGATGGAAGTGGTGAACCGCATGCTGCCGCCGCCGGCTGACGCGCGCGGCGATGAAGTGGAGATTGGCCGCGAGAACGAAACCGAGTGGGCGGCGCCGACAGCCTCGCTGACAGCGCCTACCTACAGGGCGGCCGAAGAGAACAATGAGTCCACTCCGCCGGGACCGGCGTTCTGGCGCCGGCCTCAGTGAACGGTAGACAGTCACTCAAGCACACGCAGGCAGGGGGTTCGATGTGGACGGCAGATAGAGCA